>NZ_JAGSPK010000009.1 GCF_018139565.1 Cognatundibacterium rivi | reverse complement strand
AGTTGACAGTGAATGCGAAGTGCTTCATAATCTCGTTTCTCTGCTGCTGACGCACACAACGATGCGAAGCGAAACTCGGAAGAGTGAAGCGGAAAAGAATTTTAGGATTCGCGGTTCTTTAACAATTAACAGTCAATAAATGTGAGCACTTGATGAAAGCGCACCAATCAGTTGAACTGATTGGCATGCTTAAAAAATATCAAATGCTTCACAAGAAATAAAGCAAGACAGATTTCAGTAATGGAATCTGAACTGTCAGTATTTTGAGTGAGCGACACCTTCGCAAGAAGGAGTTCAGAAATGAACAAAACAGAGATTAAACTGAAGAGTTTGATCCTGGCTCAGATTGAACGCTGGCGGCATGCCTTACACATGCAAGTCGAACGGCAGCACGGACTTCGGTCTGGTGGCGAGTGGCGAACGGGTGAGTAATATATCGGAACATACCCTAGAGTGGGGGATAACGTAGCGAAAGTTACGCTAATACCGCATACGCACTAAGGTGGAAAGTGGGGGATCTTCGGACCTCATGCTCATGGAGTGGCCGATATCTGATTAGCTAGTTGGTGAGGTAAAGGCTCACCAAGGCGACGATCAGTAGCTGGTCTGAGAGGACGACCAGCCACACTGGAACTGAGACACGGTCCAGACTCCTACGGGAGGCAGCAGTGGGGAATTTTGGACAATGGGGGCAACCCTGATCCAGCAATGCCGCGTGAGTGAAGAAGGCCTTCGGGTTGTAAAGCTCTTTTGTCAGGGAAGAAACGGTGATCTCTAATATAGATTGCTAATGACGGTACCTGAAGAATAAGCACCGGCTAACTACGTGCCAGCAGCCGCGGTAATACGTAGGGTGCAAGCGTTAATCGGAATTACTGGGCGTAAAGCGTGCGCAGGCGGTTATATAAGTCAGATGTGAAATCCCCGGGCTCAACCTGGGAACTGCATTTGAGACTGTATGGCTAGAGTGTGTCAGAGGGGGGTAGAATTCCACGTGTAGCAGTGAAATGCGTAGATATGTGGAGGAATACCGATGGCGAAGGCAGCCCCCTGGGATAACACTGACGCTCATGCACGAAAGCGTGGGGAGCAAACAGGATTAGATACCCTGGTAGTCCACGCCCTAAACGATGTCTACTAGTTGTTGGGTCTTAATTGACTTAGTAACGCAGCTAACGCGTGAAGTAGACCGCCTGGGGAGTACGGTCGCAAGATTAAAACTCAAAGGAATTGACGGGGACCCGCACAAGCGGTGGATGATGTGGATTAATTCGATGCAACGCGAAAAACCTTACCTACCCTTGACATGTACAGAATGCCGAAGAGATTTGGCGGTGCTCGCAAGAGAACTGTAACACAGGTGCTGCATGGCTGTCGTCAGCTCGTGTCGTGAGATGTTGGGTTAAGTCCCGCAACGAGCGCAACCCTTGTCATTAGTTGCTACGAAAGGGCACTCTAATGAGACTGCCGGTGACAAACCGGAGGAAGGTGGGGATGACGTCAAGTCCTCATGGCCCTTATGGGTAGGGCTTCACACGTCATACAATGGTACATACAGAGGGCCGCCAACCCGCGAGGGGGAGCTAATCCCAGAAAGTGTATCGTAGTCCGGATTGTAGTCTGCAACTCGACTACATGAAGTTGGAATCGCTAGTAATCGCGGATCAGCATGTCGCGGTGAATACGTTCCCGGGTCTTGTACACACCGCCCGTCACACCATGGGAGCGGGTTCTGCCAGAAGTAGGTAGCTTAACCGTAAGGAGGGCGCTTACCACGGCAGGGTTCGTGACTGGGGTGAAGTCGTAACAAGGTAGCCGTATCGGAAGGTGCGGCTGGATCACCTCCTTTCTAGAGTAGCGCCGTAATTAAGTGTTCACTTTTATTGACTGTTAAAAGAAAAGACGAGAAGAGTAGTAAAGAGAAGTAAGACTGCTTTGAAGTAGGAAGTAGTGCCTGAATGGGGGTTTAGCTCAGCTGGGAGAGCACCTGCTTTGCAAGCAGGGGGTCGTCGGTTCGATCCCGTCAACCTCCACCAATACTGGGGCTGTAGCTCAGCTGGTTAGAGCACCGTGTTGATAACGCGGGGGTCGTTGGTTCGAGCCCAACCAGCCCTACCAAAAGTATGTTGAGAAAACAAACGCAAATGGCGCGTGCGCTGTTTAGGTTTGTTCTTTCAAAGCGAAAGAGAGTCGGAAGACTCAGTAACAAGAAGTTCTCGTTCTTTAACAATTCAGAAGAAGTAAAGTAGAAATAATCAAAATTTATTTCTGTAAAGGAAGTGTCCGGAAGGATGCTTCGTTCGGTGTGACGACAGTTGCATTGAATAATTTATGGAAGGGTTATGATTGTATCGAACAAACAAAGTATTAAAAGAGTTTGATCAAAAGCAGCCGAAAGGCAGTTTTAGAAAAAAATAAATTCTTGAGATACGGCAAACGCTAAAGTAATACTCATAAGTAGTAAAGAACTATAACCGTTTTTGGTGATGAACCTGAGTTGAGCAATCGACACAGACACCAGAAGCTAAAGTTATAGGGACAAGTGACTAAGTGCACATGGTGGATGCCTTGGCGATATCAGGCGATGAAGGACGTAGTAGCTTGCGATAAGCTGCGGGGAGTGAGCAAACACACATTGATCCGCAGATTTCCGAATGGGGAAACCCGGCCGTAAGGTCATTTAACACTGAATACATAGGTGTTAAAAGCGAACGTGGCGAACTGAAACATCTAAGTAGCTACAGGAAAAGAAATCAACCGAGATTCCCAAAGTAGTGGCGAGCGAAATGGGAAGAGCCTGCATGATTTAGCATCTTTGATAATAGAACAGATTGGAAACTCTGGCCATAGAGGGTGATAGCCCCTTATATGAAATCATCGGTGTGGAACTAAGTATGCGACAAGTAGGGCGGGACACGTGAAATCCTGTCTGAACATGGGGGGACCATCCTCCAAGGCTAAATACTCGATATCGACCGATAGTGAACCAGTACCGTGAGGGAAAGGCGAAAAGAACCCCGGGAGGGGAGTGAAATAGAACCTGAAACCGTGTGCATACAAACAGTAGGAGCGGACTTGTTCCGTGACTGCGTACCTTTTGTATAATGGGTCAGCGACTTACATTCAGTGGCAAGGTTAACCGCATAGGGAAGCCGTAGAGAAATCGAGTCCGAATAGGGCGAATCAGTCGCTGGGTGTAGACCCGAAACCAAGTGATCTACTCATGGCCAGGTTGAAGGTGCGGTAACACGCACTGGAGGACCGAACCCACTAATGTTGAAAAATTAGGGGATGAGCTGTGGGTAGGGGTGAAAGGCTAAACAAACTTGGAAATAGCTGGTTCTCTCCGAAAACTATTTAGGTAGTGCCTCAAGTATCACCGACGGGGGTAGAGCACTGTTATGGCTAGGGGGTCATCGCGACTTACCAAACCATTGCAAACTCCGAATACCGTTGAGTGCGAGCTTGGGAGACAGACATCGGGTGCTAACGTCCGGTGTCAAGAGGGAAACAACCCAGACCGCCAGCTAAGGTCCCAAAGTATAGCTAAGTGGAAAACGAAGTGGGAAGGCTAAAACAGTCAGGAGGTTGGCTTAGAAGCAGCCACCCTTTAAAGAAAGCGTAATAGCTCACTGATCGAGTCGTCCTGCGCGGAAGATGTAACGGGGCTAAGCTATACACCGAAGCTGCGGATATCCTTTTAGGATATGGTAGGAGAGCGTTCTGTAAGCCTGCGAAGGTGTCTTGTAAAGGATGCTGGAGGTATCAGAAGTGCGAATGCTGACATGAGTAGCGATAATGGGGGTGAAAAGCCTCCACGCCGTAAGCCCAAGGTTTCCTGTTCAACGTTCATCGGAGCAGGGTGAGTCGGCCCCTAAGGCGAGGCAGAGATGCGTAGCTGATGGGAAGCAGGTTAATATTCCTGCACCGTCGTATGATGCGATGGGGGGACGGATCACAGAAGGTCGTCAGGCGGTTGGAAGAGCCTGTTCTTGACTTGTAGAAGGCACTTAGGCAAATCCGGGTGCGTAATTCAAGGGGTTGAGACGAGTGAACTTGTTCACGAAGCGATCGGAAGTGGTTCCAAGAAAAGCCTCTAAGCTTCAGTCATACGAGACCGTACCGCAAACCGACACAGGTGGGCGAGATGAGTATTCTAAGGCGCTTGAGAGAACTCGGGAGAAGGAACTCGGCAAATTGGTACCGTAACTTCGGGATAAGGTACGCCCTTGTAGTTTGACCCCCCTGCGGGGGAAGGATGAAGGGGTTGCAATAAACTGGTGGCTGCAACTGTTTAATAAAAACACAGCACTATGCAAACACGAAAGTGGACGTATATGGTGTGACTCCTGCCCGGTGCTGGAAGATTAAATGATGGGGTGCAAGCTCTTGATTGAAGTCCCAGTAAACGGCGGCCGTAACTATAACGGTCCTAAGGTAGCGAAATTCCTTGTCGGGTAAGTTCCGACCTGCACGAATGGAGTAATGATGGCCACACTGTCTCCTCCCGAGACTCAGCGAAGTTGAAATGTTTGTGATGATGCAATCTACCCGCGGCTAGACGGAAAGACCCCATGAACCTTTACTGTAGCTTTGCATTGGACTTTGAACCAATCTGTGTAGGATAGGTGGGAGGCTTTGAAGCGTGGACGCCAGTTTGCGTGGAGCCATCCTTGAAATACCACCCTGGTTTGTTTGAGGTTCTAACCTTGGCCCGTTATCCGGGTCGGGGACAGTGCATGGTAGGCAGTTTGACTGGGGCGGTCTCCTCCCAAAGTGTAACGGAGGAGTTCGAAGGTACGCTAATTACGGTCGGACATCGTGATGATAGTGCAATGGCATAAGCGTGCTTAACTGCGAGACTGACAAGTCGAGCAGGTACGAAAGTAGGACATAGTGATCCGGTGGTTCTGTATGGAAGGGCCATCGCTCAACGGATAAAAGGTACTCTGGGGATAACAGGCTGATTCCTCCCAAGAGTTCATATCGACGGGGGAGTTTGGCACCTCGATGTCGGCTCATCACATCCTGGGGCTGTAGCCGGTCCCAAGGGTATGGCTGTTCGCCATTTAAAGTGGTACGTGAGCTGGGTTTAAAACGTCGTGAGACAGTTTGGTCCCTATCTGCCGTGGGCGTTGGAAGTTTGAAGGGGGCTGCTCCTAGTACGAGAGGACCGGAGTGGACGAACCTCTGGTGTATCGGTTGTCACGCCAGTGGCATTGCCGAGTAGCTATGTTCGGAAGAGATAACCGCTGAAAGCATCTAAGCGGGAAACTCGCCTTAAGATGAGACTTCCCAGAGACTTGATCTCTTTAAAGGGTCGTTCGAGACCAGGACGTTGATAGGCTGGGTGTGGAAGTGCAGTAATGCATTAAGCTAACCAGTACTAATTGCCCGTAAGGCTTGTCCCTATAACCTTAGCAGGTATAGGCTGCAAGTGAGCAATATGAAGTGTGAGCCAATGAATGTTGGTACAAATCATAACCAGGAATACCTAAGAAATTAGGAAAATAAATTAAGATTGGTGCGAGTTGAAAAGCGACGCACATTCTACAAACTTCTTCTGAATTGGATTTGCTGTGCCCCACAGAACAACGTGGCCACAACAGATCGACAAGTTATGCCTGATGACCATAGCGAGTTGGTACCACCCCTTCCCATCCCGAACAGGACCGTGAAACGACTCTGCGCCAATGATAGTGCTGCAACCAGTGTGAAAGTAGGTTATCGTCAGGCTTGTATTCTGCTAACCCCCCGTTACCTACCGTAACCGGGGGTTTTGCTTTT
>NZ_JAGSPK010000008.1 GCF_018139565.1 Cognatundibacterium rivi | reverse complement strand
GCGGACACCAATCGGATCACTTGGCATGACTTCGGTTGTTGACTATGCTTGCTGCATTTTTAACTGCAGCGCTTCACTTTCTACCCCCGCTTCTCAGCGGGAGCCGAACTATAGCAAAACCACTCCGTATTCGCAAGAAATACGGATAATTATTTATAACTTATTGATTCTTAAATTCAGGGGTGCGTTTTTCCAGGAATGCTTTCATGCCTTCTTTTTGATCTTCGGTTCCGAAACTTGAATGAAACAGGCGACGTTCAAAATGCACGCCTTCTGACAAAGTAGTTTCGTAAGCGCGATTAACAGATTCCTTAATCATCATAATGACAGGCAACGACATGCTGGCAATCGTTGCCGCCGCTGACAGCGCTTCCTCCAGCAACATATCAGCCGGCACAATGCGCGATACCAGTCCGGCGCGCTCCGCTTCTTCCGCATCCATCATGCGCGCAGTCAGGCACATGTCCATCGCCTTCGCTTTAGAAATGGCGCGAGGCAAACGCTGCGTACCACCAGCCCCCGGCAAGGTTCCCAACTTCACCTCAGGCTGCCCAAATTTTGCATTATCAGCGGCGATGATGAAATCGCACATCATCGCCAATTCACAACCACCGCCTAAGGCATAACCTGCAACCGCAGCAATGACTGGCTTGCGAATCTGACGGATTGTTTCCCAATTCCGCGTGATGTAATCGCCTTTATAGGCATCCATGAACGAGTAGTTCGCCATTGCCGCAATATCTGCACCGGCAGCAAACGCCTTCTGACTTCCGGTAATCACGATGCATTGGATCGTATCATTATGCTCAAACGCTTTTAAAGCCACGCCCAGTTCATTCATCAACTGATCATTCAGCGCATTTAATGCCTTAGGGCGATTCAGAGTAATCAGTCCCACCTTTTCTTTTGTCTCTACTAATATGCATTCGAATTCCATGGAAGTCTCCTATATAGTGTCAATGGATGTGCCGCTCAGCGCGGCAAGGCTAAATTACTCAAACAATCCAGCTTATCTATTTGCAGAGCAGCCAGATTGTAATCAAAGGAAATCTATGTGGTTATTGTTATTAGAAGCCGGAATGGCGCTCTTTATATTGATCTTTATCGTATGGTGGACCATGTTTTCCGGACGACGCCCGGAAAACAAACCGCGCATTGAAGAACAAACTGACAGCAAGAACGACAGTAACTGAGCTTCATCGCTTCAATTAACTAATGCAAAGTGCGCGGAATAGAGAGTACAAACTCAGGAATCGCCACTTCAAAACGATGCCCATCTTCCGCCACGCAGAAATAAGAACCTTTCATACTTCCCTGCGGCGTCGTTAAAGAACTGCCGCTGGTGTATTCAAAACTTTGTCCAGGTTGCAAAAACGGCTGGTGCCCGACCACACCCAATCCTTTTACTTCTTCAGTGTGATTCTTTGCATCTGTAATAATCCAGTGACGTGCAATCACCTGCGCCGCCACCGTCCCGGTATTTTTAATCGTTATGGTGTAAGCAAACACAAAGTTAGCCTGATCCGGATTGGATTGTTCTTGCAAATACTGCGTCGCGACGGACACACTCATCTCGTAGGTAGCCACAGTCTCCTCTTTTCTTTATCAACTGCAATTGAATCTCTAAATTGAATCTCTATTGTGCCAGAGGATGACAAAGACGACATGGATGACGCGAGGTAAAATAGCGCATCTTTCCTTTTGCAAGACCATTGCCATGACAACCTACCGAATTGCTCCCAGTATTTTATCCGCCGACTTTGCCCGACTGGGCGAGGAAGTGCGCAATGTCGTCGCTGCCGGTGCCGACATGATTCACTTTGACGTCATGGATAACCATTACGTCCCGAATCTGACCATAGGCCCGTTGGTCTGTGAGGCGATACGTCCGCATGTGCAGGTGCCGATTGATGTTCATCTGATGGTCAAGCCCGTTGATCGCATCATTCCCGATTTTGCCAAAGCTGGCGCGAATATCATCAGCTTTCATCCCGAGGGTTCTGAGCACATCGACCGCAGCCTGCAATTAATCCGCGACCATGGCTGCAAAGCCGGTCTGGTGCTGAATCCGGCGACATCCTTGCATGTGTTAGAACATGTCATGGACAAGCTGGATCTGATCTTGCTGATGTCAGTCAACCCCGGTTTCGGCGGTCAATCGTTTATTCCACACACCTTGAAAAAAATTGCCGCTGTACGTAAATTAATTGACGAATCAGGTCGCGACATCATGCTGCAAGTGGATGGTGGCGTGAAGATAGACAATATCCGCGAGATCGCAGCAGCAGGCGCAGATACGTTTGTTGCCGGTTCAGCGATATTTGGCAAGCCAGATTACAAAGGCGTGATTGACGCCATGCGCACAGAACTCGGCAAAGTCTGAATCCCATCATTCACCGCTTACGTTTCAGACTCCCAATAAACATGCGGCTTATGGCGCCATTTCCTGCCAGGAGACGCATGTTTATTCAGACATTCAACAGACATCGCCATGTTTAATAATATCAACGCCGTCATCATTGATCTTGACGGCACTATGCTCGATACTGCGCCGGATTTTCTGGTCGCGATCAATCGTATGCGGAATGATTTTTCCCTGATGCCAATCACGCTCGACATGGTGAAATCTATGGTCGGCAAAGGATCAGAAAATCTGATCACGCGCGTCCTGCGTCTGGATTTCGATGAAGCGGGAGTGCAACGACATTTTGCGCAAGGGATGGCGTCTTACCAGCGCCATTATCTCGACATCAATGGCGATCACAGCACGCTGTACCCGGAAGTTATTGAAGGTTTACAAGCAATGCAGGCAATGGGTCTGCGGCTCGCCTGCGTCACAAATAAACCGCTCGCTTTCGCGATACCACTGATGCAGAAAAAAGGCTTGTCTTCCTATTTTGAACTGACTTTCGGTGGCGATTCTTTCCCGCGGAAAAAGCCGGATCCGCAGCCATTGTTGGAGGTTAGCAAACAGTTTGTGATTGCGCCAGCGCATATTCTGGCCATCGGCGACTCCAGCAATGACGCCATCGCGGCGCGCGCAGCAGGTTGCCCGGTACTCACTGTGCCCTATGGTTACAACCACGGCGAGGCTGTACAAACAATTCAAAGTGATGGTATAGTCGGCACACTGTTGGAAGCGGCACGACTGCTGGCAACAGAAAATCAACATTAATTCGACATTAATCACTTTCATTCCACTCACGAATGTTTCCCGAAAACAAACGTCCCGAAATAACACCAGGTGCCTTTGAGGCCTGGCTATGGCGACGCTGGCAATCCTCTTAATCCTGGAATGCCGCGACTGGCTCTGCACATCCTCCGCACGACTTGTCGCTTGTTTTATCAATCTGTCTTATCCGTCCTTACTCAAGATGCGAGTCTTTTTGCTCGTTTTCTGTGTCTGCAGGCATCGCGAGCTATGGCTGACGGCTGAAAGAAAACCATGACCGAACTCGAATTCAAATCGCTGGCCGCGCAAGGCTACAACCGTATTCCGATGATTGCGGAAGCATTCGCTGATCTGGAAACCCCGCTGACTCTTTACCTGAAACTTGCCCAAACGCAGAACGCAGGCAAAAACACATTCCTGCTCGAATCCGTCATGGGCGGCGAGCGTTTCGGACGTTATTCCTTCATCGGCCTGCCTGCCAATACCTTGCTGCGCAGCTACGGCGAAAAAGTGGAAATAGTCAGAAATGGGGAGATCATCGAAACGTATCACGGCAATCCGCTCGACTTCATCGCAGAATTTCAAAGCCGTTTCAAAGTCGCATTGCGTCCCGGTATGCCACGTTTTTGCGGCGGCCTCGCTGGTTACTTTGGCTACGATACGGTACGCCATGTCGAAAAACGCCTCGCCCACAGTGCCCCAAAAGATGATCTCGGGCTGCCGGAAATTCAGTTACTGGTGACCGAGGAATTAGCGGTCATCGACAATGTGTCAGGCAAGCTGTATCTGATTGTGTACGCTGATCCGACACAAGCAGAAGCATGGTCAAAAGCGCGCCAGCGTTTGAAAGATTTGCGTGCGATGTTACGCCGCAGCGTTGATGCGCCTGTCACATCGGCGTCGGTGCGCACCGAATCGATACGCGATTTCGCCAAAGAAGATTATTTAAAAGCCGTTGAAAAGGCCAAGG
This sequence comes from Cognatundibacterium rivi, assembly GCF_018139565.1. Taxonomy (GTDB): domain Bacteria; phylum Pseudomonadota; class Gammaproteobacteria; order Burkholderiales; family Burkholderiaceae_D; genus Undibacterium; species Undibacterium rivi. The sequence continues at coordinate 96,797 of NZ_JAGSPK010000008.1, read as the reverse complement.
AATACATCATGGCGGGCGACCTGATGCAGGTGCAGGTTGGGCAGCGCATCAAGAAACCTTATGTCGATTCACCGTTGTCACTGTATCGCGCACTGCGCTCACTGAATCCGTCGCCGTATATGTATTTCTACAATTTTGGCGACATGCAGATCATCGGTGCTTCACCAGAAATTTTGGTCCGCAACGAAAGCCTGAATGATGGCTCGCGCAAAGTCACGATACGCCCACTCGCCGGCACGCGTCCGCGCGGTACGACACCAGAACGTGACGCTGAACTTGCCAAAGAATTGCTGGCCGATCCTAAAGAAATCGCCGAACACGTGATGCTGATTGACCTCGCACGCAATGATATCGGCCGCATCGCGACGACTGGCAGTGTCAAAGTGACGGATCAGATGGTCATCGAAAAATACTCGCACGTACAGCATATCGTCTCGAATGTCGAAGGTACATTGCAACCGCAATTATCGAACCTTGATGTGCTGAAAGCGACCTTCCCCGCCGGTACGCTGTCCGGCGCGCCAAAGGTGCGCGCGATGGAACTGATCGACGAACTCGAACCGGTCAAACGTGGTATTTACGGCGGCGCCTGCGGTTATCTGTCATTCGGCGGCGAGATGGATCTGGCGATTGCGATACGCACCGGCGTGCTGAAAGACGGCATGTTATATGTGCAGGCGGCAGCGGGCGTAGTGGCAGATTCCATTCCTGAAATGGAATGGCAGGAAACAGAAAACAAGGCGCGTGCCGTATTACGCGCGGCCGAACAAGTACAAGATGGTCTGGACGGAGAAATTTAAATGCTGCTGATGATCGATAACTATGATTCCTTCACTTACAACCTCGTGCAGTATTTTGCCGAGCTGGGTGAAGATGTGCGCACCTACCGCAATGATGAAATCACACTGGAAGAAATCGCCGCATTAAAGCCGGACCATATATGCATTTCACCGGGCCCGTGCACGCCGCATGAAGCTGGCATTTCTATTCCCGTCATCGAACGTTTTGCCGGTCAGATTCCGATTCTCGGCGTTTGCCTTGGTCATCAAAGCATAGGCGCGGCATTTGGCGGCAATATCATCCGTGCCAAGCAAGTCATGCATGGCAAGACGTCGATGATTGCGCACACCGGCGTCGGTGTTTTCAGGAATTTACCCAGCCCTTACACCGTTATCCGCTATCACTCGCTGGCGATTGAACGCGCGACGCTGCCGGATTGTCTGGAAGTCACCGCCTGGACTGACGATGGTGAAATCATGGGTGTACGCCACAAAGAATTCAATCTGCAAGGCGTGCAATTTCACCCCGAATCCATCCTCTCAGAGCATGGCCATGCTCTGTTGAAAAACTTTCTGACCGGAGCAGCACAATGACTATTTCTCAGCAAGAAGCCCTGACACGTCTGATCGAACACCGCGAAATATTCCATGACGAAATGCTGTATCTGTTCCGCAAAATCATGGGCGGCGAGATGTCGCCACTGATGATCGCCGCATTAACGATAGGTCTGCGCGTCAAAAAAGAAAGCATCGGTGAAATCACCGCGGCAGCACAAGTCATGCGCGAATTCTCGACCAAAGTACCATTGGTGAATACCGAGAATATGATCGATATCGTCGGCACTGGCGGCGATGGCGCGAATACGTTCAACATTTCCACCACCTCGATGTTTGTGACTGCCGCCGCCGGAGCGCGCGTCGCCAAGCACGGTGGGCGCAGCGTTTCCTCATCATCTGGCAGCGCCGATGTGCTCGAAGCGCTGGGTGTCAACATCAACCTGAATCCAGAACAAATTGCACAATCCGTCGCTCAGACCGGTATCGGTTTTATGTTTGCGCCTAACCATCACGGTGCGATGAAACATGCGGCACCTGTGCGGCGTGAACTGGGTGTGCGTACCATCTTTAACATCCTCGGACCACTGACCAATCCTGCAGGCGCGCCGAATATTCTGATGGGTGTATTCCATCCTGATCTGGTTGGTATCCAGGTGCGCGTACTGCAACGACTGGGCGCTAAACATGCGCTGGTTGTGTGGGGGCGCGACAATATGGACGAAGTCTCGCTCGGCGCACCGACCATGGTTGGTGAACTGATCGATGGCGAAATCCGTGAATACGATATTCATCCGGAAGACTTTGGTCTGCAAATGGTATCGAGCCGTAATCTGCGTGTTTCCGGCGCAGAAGAGTCGCGCGAAAAAGTCCTGGAAGTGCTGAACAATGTCAGCGGTGCCGCGAAAGATATTGTCAGCCTGAATGCCGGTGCGGCTTTATACGGCGCGGGCGTTGCCAACTCGATTGCTGACGGCGTCAAAAAGGCACAAGAAGCGATCGCCTCTGGTGCTGCACGTGCCAAGATGGATCAGTTCATTCAGGTCACTCAGCAACTCGGAAAGTAAGCCATGTCAGACATACTTAACAACATCCTGGCAGTCAAAAAAGATGAGATTGCGGCAGCAAAAAAATATCAGTCGCTGATCAGCCTGCGAGACGAAGTCGAATCCGACAAAGAAGCACGCGCACAACTGCGTGGTTTTGAAGCTGCGCTGCGCAACAAAATCGCGGCAGGCAATCCTGCAGTGATTGCGGAAGTCAAAAAAGCATCGCCGTCAAAAGGCGTGATCCGGCCAAATTTTGACCCGGCAGACATCGCAAAGAGTTATGAGCAGCACGGCGCAGCCTGCTTGTCGGTACTGACAGATGTGCAGTTTTTTCAGGGCGCACCGGAATATCTGCAACAGGCACGCAATGCCTGCGCGTTACCAGCGCTGCGCAAAGATTTCATGATCGATCTGTATCAGGTATATCAGGCCAGAAAATGGGGCGCTGATTGTATCTTGCTGATCGTTGCCGCGCTCGATCATGGTCTGATGGCCGAGCTCGAAGCCTGTGCGCATGAGCTCGGTATGGACGTACTGGTTGAAGTACACGACGGCATAGAGCTGGACGCCGCACTTAAACTGAAAACCGCGCTGCTAGGGATTAACAACCGTAATCTGCGCACCTTTGATGTAACGCTGGATACCACGCTGGGCTTGCTGCCGAAACTGTCTCCGGAAAAACTGGTGATCACGGAATCCGGCATCCTCAATCCTGATGACGTAAAACGGATGCGCGCTGCGGATGTGCATGGTTTTCTGGTCGGTGAAGCATTTATGCGGGCAGAAAATCCAGGGGCAGAGTTACAGAAATTATTTTTCTGAATCGGCACACATCTGACAGCATCTCCTAATGAATCTGCGGCTTTGCAGGCATTTTCTTGCCAGGAGCCGCATAAATATTCAGAGATATCGTTCGCATTAACAAAAAAGCCGTTAGCGTCATTTCTGCACTAACGGCTTTTTTATTCGATACTGATCAATTACGATTTCGTCGCTTTGCGGTACGACGGACGTGCATTCGTCAATGCCGCCTTGGTATCACTCTCGATGTTGAAGCTCACTGCAGGCACATCATCAGCTTGCAGTTTCGCTTTCACGACCAATAATTCGTCACGGCGGAAAGCGTGAATTTCCACGGTATCGCCAACGCGATAACGCCCGATCGCTACCGCCAGATTGTCACTGACGTCGGCGATACTCACACGTAAGCCATTAATCGCAACCAGAATATCGTTTGCAGATAAGCCCGCCAGATGTGCGGCACGACCTTCATACGCATGAGCGATCTTGCAGCCATTGGCATCGCGCGCGACCTTCACGCCCAGACTGGCCGGCTTGTTGGATTTACCTGCATCGAAGCGAATGCCGAAATCGGCAAACAACTGCGCCAGCGGCACATCTTCAGTACCGCGCACATGCTTATCGAGAAAGCGGCGTACATTCACGCCAGTGGCTTTTTCGATGATCGTTTCGATTTCATCTTCGGCCAGTCCCTGCTGTTTTCCTGCCGCAAAATTGACATAGAAATCACGGCCAAACTTTTGCCACAAAGCGCGCATCACATCATCAAGTGATTTTTTGCCGCCAGTTGCCGCACGTATCGTCAGGTCCAGACCCAATCCGACCAGAGAACCTTTGGTGTAATAGCTGACAATCGCATTTGGCGAATTTTCATCCTGACGATAATACTTCGTCCACGCATCAAAGCTGGATTCGGCCACACTTTGCTTCAGGCGGCCGCTGCCGCGATGAACGTTATTGACAGTCTGTGCCAGCAGTTTCAGATACGCGACTTCATCGATCAGGCCAGCGCGGACCAGCATCAGATCATCGTAATAACTCGTGAAACCCTCAAACAGCCACAACAGACTGGTGTAGTTTTCCTGACGCAGATCGTAACTGGCAAATGCCGCAGGCTTAATGCGTTTGACATTCCACGTATGGAAATACTCATGACTGCATAAACCTAAAAAGCCACGATACCCATCGCTCATCTCAGGCTGATGTTTGACCGGAATATCGGTACGGTTACAGATCAAGGCAGTTGACGCACGATGTTCCAGACCACCGTAACCTTCACCGACGACCATCGTCATAAACACATAACGATCCATAGGCGCTTTTTTGGCACGCGGCTCAAAAAATGCAATCTGGCTTTCACAGATTTTTTTGACATCAGCGACCATGCGCTCCATGTCCATGTTCGGTACGTTTCCGGTCACCACGAAATCATGTGGCACGCCGTGCGCTTCAAATGTTGCCAGCGCAAAATCGCCGCACTCAACCGGGTGATCGACCAACTCGTCGTAGTTCGCGGCAATATAAGTACCAAAGCCATAACGCTTGGCTTTCAGCTCAGGCAAAGAAGTGGCGACGCGCCAGCTCTTACATGCGGGAACATCGGCGCGTTGAATATCCACAATGTGTGGTACAAACTCTTGCCCGTGTACGCTCAGGAATACGCTGGTGCCGTTAAAAAAAGCATGTGACTGATCGAGATGCGCAGCACGTACTGACAAATCCCATGCATACACGTCATAACTGATCAGCAATTCAGTGTTGCATGGAGCAGCCTGCCAGGTATGTTTGTCGAGCTTTTTGAGAGCCACTTTTTTACCCGCGGCGCTTGCCTTGATCTGCACAATATTTCGTGCAAACTCACGCACCATGTAACTACCGGGGATCCAGGCTGGAAGGCTGACAATCTGTCCTTCAGGGTCGGGCTGACTGATGTGCAGCGTCACCTGATACAAGTGAGCGGCTAAATCTTTGGGGATGATCGAATAATGAATCGCGTTTTTGACGCTGTTGCGGCTTGCCTGACTTTGAGTTGCTTTTTGAGTGCTCATCGTTTTTGCCATGCTCAACGATCTTTCTATTTTAATAGTTAGAGATATTAGTTGCGCACATTCGCAGCGATGAAGGTGAATATCTGTGCCGTCACGACCACCTGGGTCAATTGCAGGCGCAAATGAATAAACCATTCAGGAACATCATAGCTTTGATAGAGTTTTTTATCGATTTTGTAGGCCGCGATAAAACCAATCACCTGCACTAAAAAACCGAGCAGCATATTACCCAGGGAACACCAGGCGATCACAGTAGGAATCACGCCCCAGATCAATGCCTTTCTGGTTTCATGATCATCCTTGCCGTTGGCCATAATGGTGATGCCCCAATGTACGCCACCGAGAAAAGATAAGATGGCAATGCCGTAAGCGAGCTGCGCTTTAATGAAATAACCCAACCATTCCGGATGCACCAGCCAGCATGCAAGCGTTAGCAGGATAAATGGAATCAAACCTGCAAAACCAAGGCGGATAACGAGTTTCTGATTGAGATTATTCATAAAGTATCGCTGCCAATGTCGCAACGTCTGTTTTCTGTCAAATTGAAGAAAAACGCTATTCTAAGAGGAAATCAGCGACATAGATATATCTGACCATCGCAGATGCATGAATAATGTTTCTTGGCTTACTGTGCAGATAAATCGGTAGGCAGATCAATATCCTGCAAAATTCCGGCGTCATCCACCGGAACCTCCAGCACTGGAAACTGCTGCAATAAGCCACGAGCGCCGCGATCACCGCTCAGCGTCAATAATTCGGGGAGATATTTACGCGAGAAACCGACAGGGTTGCCACGCTGCCCCTTAAACACGGGCACCACAATATCCGCGCCTTTTTCCAGCTCGCGCAAGAGCGCCTGAATGGTAGCGCTCTTCACAAATGGCATGTCTGCGAGCGCAATAATCCAGCCTTTACTGCATGCAGTATGGCGCAGGCCACAGGTCAGTGATGCCGCCATTCCCTGATCAGCGTCAGGGCAGATCACGGCCTCATATAACTGACGCTGAAATTGCTGATACAGCGCCTGATTGTCCGGTCGCACGACAACGACGACATGTTCCATCACTGAGGACAAATGCTGCGCGGATGTCAGGGCAACCTGATGCCCATCTGGCAAAGTTTGTTGCAGCTTATCTTCGACGCCCTGCGAATCAAAGCGTCGCCCGCGTCCGGCAGCAAGCAAAATGCCGGTCCAGCTCGCGGGAGAAAACGTCATACTTATTTGGCAGAATTCAGGCTGGCAAACTTCTCTTCCAGACCTTTTGCGTCCATCGCACCCGGCACACGCGAACCGTCGGCAAAGAAAATAGCCGGTGTACCGTTCACGCGTAATTTCTGTCCGAGCGCGAGTATTTTTTCATTTGGCGTAGTGCAATTGGCTGGTGCAGCAGAGGGGGCTTTTCCGTTCAGCATCCAATCATCCCATGCTTTATTGCGGTCAGCAGAACACCAGACGTTTTTTGATTTGACGGTCGAATCTTCCGACAAAATGTTATACAAGAAAGTGTAGACAGTAATGTTGTCCATGCCCGCCAGGGTTTTACGGAAACGTTTGCAGTAACCGCAATTCGGATCTTCAAACACAGCGATCACACGCTTACCATCACCTTTGACCATTTTCAGTGCGGATTCCAGCGGCAAATCAGAGAACTTAATTTTACTCAGTTCATCCGTTCTGGCTTTGGTGTAATTCGTGCCGGATTTGGCATCGATTACATTACCGACAAATAAATACTGCGCTTTTTCATCGGTGTACAAAATATCCGAGCCGACACGCACTTCGTACAAACCACCGTAAGGCGTCTTGATGATGGAATCCACTTTCACGCCCTGACCTAACTTGGGCTCTATCAGTTTTTTTATCGCAGATTCCTGCGCGGTCTGCGCGAAAACGACACCGGTAAAAGTGAGCGCCAAGAGCGCGACACATTGCTTCAGATTCATATTATTCCTTGTAATTCCGTTTAGTGGCTGTCGCCATAGTCAGCAATGCTTACTTACCCATTGCATGGGAGATTAATTTGTTCTTTAAGACAGGCAGACGATTCAGTAAGTTCAATCCGATATTGCGTGCCAGACGCAAAGGCGCCAGATCCGAACCGAATAATCGAGCCAATCCGTCGGTCGTGATCTGCATCAGCATCACGTCTTCTTTACGTGAACGACGGTAACGTTCCAGCAGTTTGGCATCGCCACAATCACAATGATCTTCACGTGATTTCATCAACGCCAGCAAGCTCGTCACATCACCAAAACCCAGATTCATGCCATGCCCAGCGAGCGGATGCACGGCATGCGCTGCGTCGCCAATCAGCGCAACACGCTGTGCAATCATGCTGTGCGGACGTATTAATCGCAGAGGAAACGCTTTGATATCCTCTGGCAATACCGGCGTCAGATGTCCCAGTGTATCCAGACAATATTCTTCCAGCCGACTGACCAGCGCAGACAATGGTTCGCGCAGCAATGTCGCCGCCAATGCATCTGGTGCAGACCACACCAGCGATACCCGGTTCCCCGGCAACGGCAACAAAGCAATGATGCCCTGCTCTTCAACAAACCACTGATGCGCAACCCCATGGTGCGGGATCTCGCATTCAAAATTAGTGACGACCCCCTGCTGTCCGTAAGAGCGATAATCCAGACCGATATCGCACTGACCGCGTACCCACGATTGGGCACCATCAGCGCCAACAATCAGACTTGCCTTGATCTGACTACCATCTTCAAGAGTAATCTGCGCACCCGCCTCATCTGCATGCAAACTTGCGGCCGCACCCGTTACTACCGATAAATTCTGCGCAAACTTCATCGCCGTATCGAGCGCGTGATTTAAATTTTTATCTTCAACGATCCAGGCCAGCTCACCGGTACGGGCACCATAGGCATCGAACGCCAGTTGACCATCACTAACAGACTTGCCACCTCGTACATTCATCTCGGTGACCGCCGCGACACGCTGCAAATCCAGCGCATCCCAAACTTTGAGTGAGGACAATAAATCATGTGCAATATGGTTCAGTGCGAAGACCCGCACATCCCACTGCGCCGACATTGGCAAGGCAACGGCAGAACGACAAAGTACCGCCACACGCAAACCCGCCTGCGCAAATCCCAGTGCAGCAGCTTTACCCACCGCGCCATTCCCCACGATACAAATATCACAATGATGAATCTGAGCCGTCATATAAAAGACCTTCGTCATAGACAATGGCTGGCATTATACGGCACCGGAACCAGCCCCCGGCTGAGGCACATCAATTCAGAGCTAGCCCCGGTCAGCAGCTTTTTTTCGCAAGGGACTTGCAAAGCGCCGAACACATCTCTATAATGCGTGGTCTTGGCCTGGTAGCTCAGTCGGTAGAGCAGAGGATTGAAAATCCTTGTGTCGGTGGTTCGATTCCGCCCCGGGCCACCAAGAAATATGTAATAAAAAGAAGGGCTTACAGCAATGTAAGCCCTTCTTTTTATTATTTTCGCACTTCTACAAATCTCACCTAAATCTACAATTCCCCAGCTAACTGCCTCGCCGCTTATCAAGAGCTCCACATCAGTGATGGCTCAGGAAAACTACCTTTTAGCAAATTCAAAAAGACATTCTCTTTCGATTAAATATACGCACGCACTAAATCGCCATAGGCTAAAATCAATTTTCCGTCATTTTTGACAAAAATTTAAATTTAACCAAGGAATATCGTGATACTGGAATACGGTTTTGAAAATTTCTTCTCGTTCAAGGAAGAAGTCTCAGTTTCCTTTCGTCTAGACTCAAATTGCCCAGAGAGCGTATCTAAAGGCAAAAAAGTCTCATCAGCCATTTGCATTAAAGGTGCAAATGGCTCAGGAAAAACGCAATTACTGAAAGCACTCGCCTTTTTAAGGCACTTCAGTTGCTTCTCATTCTCAGACAAACCTGAGGATACTATTGGGTTACTTCCATTTTTCGAGCGAAATACTCCGTCAAAATTTTATATTGAATTTATTCAATATAACGTTGAATACAGGTATGAACTAGAAGCGACAACTGAAGCTGTTGTTCGTGAGAGGCTTTACAGAAAATCAAATATAAAACGGGTAAAAATATTTGAACGAATTAACAATGAAATCGTTTCATTTACCAAAAGTTACAGCGAAATCAATCAGATTAAGTTGAGAAAAAACGCTTCAATAATCTCAACACTGAAACAATATGAAATTACGGTTCTTGATGACGTCTATATTTTCTTTAATAGTATTGATACAAATGTGACGTTCTCAGGATTCGATATAGACTCACATGATATAAATGCTATTTCCCGATTTTTGAGTAACACCTCTGACAAAAAAATATTGCCGTTTATAGTCGATTTTATACAAAGTTGCGATACTGGCGTATCGGACATTCAGATTCAAAGCTACAAGGATAAGGATGGGACTAAGATTTTCTATCCTGTATTTTTGCACCAATCTAACGGAAAAAGTTACCAAGTTTCAGTTTTTAACGAATCAAGTGGAACCAAAACTTTATTTCGCGTGCTAGTTGGTTACTACATGTCACTCTTGATCGGTGGATTATTAGTAGTAGATGAAATTGATTTAAGCCTACACCCGCACATAATCCCCAAGTTAATTTCACTATTTCTAGATAGCGAAACAAACGAACGTAGTGCTCAAATTATTTTTGTGACGCACGATACGGAAATTATGGAACAAATGGGTCGGTATCGTACATATCTGGTAACTAAAGAAGAAAACGAAAGTTTTGCTTATCGCTTAGATGAAATTCCTGGTGACCTACTGAGAAATGATCGCCCGATAAGACCGATGTATGATTCAGGAAAGATAGGCGGCGTACCAAAAAACATGAGACTTAAAAAAAAATCTAGCTAAATCACAAATTCTAAAAATATTATTAGATATGGCACCTAAGAGTCGAAAAGAATCGTTTTTAAAGCAGTTGATGGAATACCCATCTATTGAATCACCCGAATATGATCTGGTGCTTCGATGTAAGTTCAACTTCTCCTACTTCACAAAACAGGATGCCGGCCAGTCTTTTGGAGAGCTTACGCATGAAAATTTAATTTCGCTCTGCGAAAAACTCTGCCACTACTCAAAAGAATCATTGTTGCACTGGAAGAAAGAACAGATTGGAAAAAAAAGCGGGCATGTTTTAGAAATTTACGAATCATTTCCTAAAAAAAGCGACTTTACTGAACCTAAATCTGTTCCCCACCAAGCGCAATGGGCAAGATTCAGAATTGATAGCTCTACACGGCTCGTTGGCTTTGTCGTGCCAGATAAATTCCATGACACAATGCACGATAAAGGATGCAGATTCGACAAAAATACCTTTTACATCGTTTTCATTGATGAAAATCACGTTTTTTATAAAACATAATTCTGTGTCCAAATTAATGAATAGCATTTGAACGCAAATTATTCCATATTTCGTATTAGTGGTTTTACTATCTCTCCCAATCTATTACGTGTATAAATTTCAGTCGTTGCTCGATTTTTATGCCCAAGTAGTTTTTGAGCATGTCCGAGGTCGTTAGTGTCTGTAGATGTTTTTGCCCTTAAATCTCTAAACTGAAAACTAATCCCAGCTTGCCCCCTTGCCTTATCGAAGCGCGAGCGCAAAGCAAAATAACTCAACCTCTGGCCGTCCGGGTCTTGCAATAACGCCTTATTCACCTTGTCTCGTGGCTTCGCCAAAATCCTGTCGATTACTTTCGCAAGTTCACCCTCAATTGCGATGCGCAGTTTCTTACCCGTTTTATTTTGGGTTAGGCTCAAGCTTCCATCAGCAATATCTGTCACATTGAATTTCAGCACGTCCGCCGGACGCTGGCCAGTACACTATGCAAGTCCATTGCATTGTGTACCGTTGGATGCGCACATGCCCATAAAGCAGCATACTCGTCAATAAAAACCACGATGTCGAATGGCAGATCAGGCATTCTCAACCAGAGATCGGGCTGCATTTAAAGAAAATTTTGATCTCTGATAGTTGCCAACGGCGAATCAGGAAGCCTGTTGTACGCCTATGTCTTTCTGTGCTTTGCGCCAAAGAATGAAATGCCTTCAGTCGTAAAGCGTCCATCCAGACACAGATCAGGAAAATCAGAAAAGGCTCGTTCGAGCAATCTGGAAGCGATACCCTGACGACGATATGCAACGTCAATGTAGATGTTGTCGATCACATGTCGGTTTTGGTGGTTAAGTTTGAGTACCAGAACGCCGACAGCAAATTCTTTATTTCCCTGAAATTGCGAAATTTTTTTCCCAGTCGGACGTAAATCGTCTGAAACGATGCAGAGGTATCGGATAAAGTAATTATTTGTACAGATCACAGTGTGCGCATCCTGAAACACCACTTTTTCGCTACCTGACACCGTTTTGGCCAACGCGGTGTTTGGCATTGCCAAGCAATGAAGAACCGAGCTATCCGGGTTATATAACCGCTCCACAACCTGACTGACAATCGGGATGCGGCACGCAAGGCGCTTCTTGATACTGGAAATTTTTGCTTTTGACAACGTGATGCCTCTTTCAATAATTGAGGTCAGCAATTGTATTAACTTTCAATATTATTTCCTGTTTCAAAGTGTTAACAGGATGTAACTTTAATGAGCTGGAAAATGCCAATTTTGATGGTGTTCCCAAGGTGTATTTCTATCACTCAGGGTAGTACAAAAACAGGTTTTTAAAAGCTGGCAACGGCACTGGTCTTGTCACAATTCGGTATCTGTTTTTTTGAGGAAATGAGGCTATCGAAAATACTATCGTCGAGCTATGTCACTGAAAAATGGCAGCTTATTTAGTACTCAGATAAGTAAGAAGCAGGCTGAAATCAGCCTTGCGCAGCAAGATATTTCAATTAAACTTCACTAAGTTACGTTAAAGTGGGTTAGTTGCAGCGAGGCGAGGTAGTTGTTCCGCAGCGCGGAAAGTAATGCCCTCACGGCAGGGCAATTACTAAACTATCTGTTCGTTACGATATCTTTTTTGATGCAGGTAACAGACGCTTACGTTATTCTTAACGAATGATGATTCAACATTTATGGAGTACTTCTATGCGTAAATTATGGCAGGTCGCATCCATCATGCTGATCCTGTGTTTATCTGGCTGTGGCTACAATACGATACAGACCGAAGATGAGCAAATTAAGTCAGACTGGTCAGAAGTATTAAACCAGTATCAGCGGCGCGCAGATCTGGTGCCGAATCTGGTGAGCACGGTCAAAGGTTTTGCGGAACAAGAAAAAGATGTGCTGCTCGGTGTCACCAATGCCCGCGCGAAAGTTGGTAGCTTACAAGCAACGCCTGAATTGATTAATAATCCCGATGCCTTTGCTAAATTTCAGAGTGCGCAAGGCGAATTATCAGGTGCACTGTCAAAGTTACTGGTTGTCACTGAAAATTATCCGCAGTTGAAATCTGACGCCGGTTTCCGCGATTTGCAGGCGCAACTGGAAGGCACCGAAAATCGTATTGCAGTAGCAAGAAATCGCTACATTAAATCCGTGCAGGAATATAACGTCACCGTTCGTTCTTTCCCTTCCAATCTGACTGCGATGGTTTTCGGATATCAGGTAAAACCTAATTTCACGGTCGAAAATGAAAAAGCACTTGCAGTGCCGCCGAAAGTTGATTTTGGTGCGCCGCAAGGGAATAGCGGAAATCAGAAATGACGCTCCTGAAAACGGCAAGAATGCTGATTCTTGCCGGTTCTTTATGCTGCTCATTTTTAGCCTCGGCAGAACTTGCTGTTCCTGCGCTGAGCCAGCATGTCACCGATCAGACTGGGACACTCAACACAGAACAAAAAAACAGTCTGGAACAGACCTTACGCTCTTTCGAAGAAACAAAAGGAAGCCAGATTGCAGTCTTGATTGTCGCCAGCACTACACCGGAAACGATAGAGCAATATTCGCTGCGTGTTGCTGAACAATGGAAATTAGGTCGCAAGAAAATTGACGATGGTGCCATTCTGGTGATTGCCAAGAATGATCGCACTTTACGTATAGAAGTTGGATATGGTCTCGAAGGCGCACTCAATGATGCGACCAGCAAACGCATCATCAGCGAAACAATCATTCCGCAATTCAAGCAGGATAACTACTTTGGCGGTATCTCCGCCGGAATCAATCAGATGATCCAGGTCGTGAATGGCGAACCTCTGCCCGCAGTCAAACAGAAAAAGGCGGTGAATGACGGTGGCATTAAACAATACCTGCCTGTTCTGTTTATTTTCACGATGGCTGCCAGCGGAATATTGCGCGCAATCTTTGGCCGGCTTCCCGGCGCGATGATAACAGGCGCTGTCGTTGCAGGCTTAACCTGGATACTCGCTGGCGTAGTCACAGTCGCTTTGATCGCAGGCATCATTACGTTCATATTCACGCTGTTCGGCGGAAGTTTCGGGGGACGTGGTCTCGGCACCTACCATGGTGGTGGAGACCATAGCGATCACGGTGGCTTCGGAGGCGGCGGTTTCAGCGGAGGCGGAGGCAGCTTTGGTGGTGGCGGCGCATCCGGACGGTGGTAATCATGAATTTGAAACGCTTAATCAAACATTTATCGATGAGCCGCTGGCAACTGCGGCGCTATTTCCCCGAAAAATCTCTGCAAGCCATTGAGCTGGCAATTAAATCCAGTGAAACCAGACATCAGGGCGAAATTCGTTTTGCTGTCGAAGCCTCACTTGAAGGTGCGCCGCTCTTCAGGGATCAATCCTCCCGGGAACGTGCCATCCATCTTTTTTCCGAATTGCGAATATGGGATACGGAACATAATAACGGTGTGCTGATCTATCTGCTGCTGGCCGACAAACGTGTCGAAATCATCGCAGACCGCGGAATCCACACGAAAACTGGTGATGCCGAATGGGAAAAAATCTGTCGTGATATGGAACGCTACTTTCAACACGCAGAATATGAGGCGGGCGTGATCGCTGGAATACAGGCAGTAACGCAGCACATGATACGGCACTACGCAACGGAACATAACACCCGCAATGAGTTACCGGATCAGCCTGTGTTGCTGTGAGCCAAGTACGCATCTTTAGTCAATTGGCTCAGACGGAATAACGTAGCGATAAAATTTAATACGTATTCTGTTTTCTTTTTCCGGGATTCGTCACGGGTATTCCCTGCCGGATGCAGCAGCGATCTTGTTCAATCCTGAGCACTATCAAAACATCTCATATGCTGAAGCAACATTATGGTGCTGACTCTCTGCATACCAGCAATATGGAACTAAAAGCGATCGGGCATTCAAATTTTTTAAATGATGTCATCAAACTGCACGCGGCTTCAGGTTGCAGGAAAATGAAATAATCACTGCCATCAACAAGGAGAAACCTATCATGCTTACACTCAGAAAATCTCAAAGTCGTGGTCGTGCGGATCATGGCTGGCTTAAAAGTAATCACTCATTTTCTTTTGCAGATTATTACGATCCCGACCACTCAGGCTGGGGCAATCTGCTGGTGATCAATGAAGATGTGATTGCTCCCGGCACTGGATTTGGCACTCATGGCCATCGCGACATGGAAATCATCAGCTATGTGTTATCCGGGCAACTCGCGCATCAGGACAGTATGGGTAACATCAAAGGCATTCCACCAGGCGATGTGCAAAGAATGAGCGCAGGTACCGGCGTCAGACATAGTGAATTCAATCACGCAGAAGGTGAAACCACCCATTTTCTGCAAATATGGATTACGCCTAAGCAAAAAGGAGTCGCGCCGGGCTACGAGCAAAAAACGATTCCGGCAGCGAAAAAACGTGGCACTTTGTGTTTAGTTGCATCTCCTGACGGTGCACAGGATTCTGTGGCGATGAATGCGGATGCTGCGCTGTATTCCGGCTTGTTTGATGGCGATGAAAAAGCGGAACTGATCTTGAATCCTGCACGTAAAGCATATGTGCATCTGATACGTGGAGAACTGGAAGTCAATGGTCAGCGCATCAGTGGTGGCGATGCTTTCAAAATTGAGAATGAAAGCAAAATTACCCTCGCCAATGGCAAAGATGCTGAAGTATTAGTGTTTGATCTGACTGCCTGAACAAGCTGTTTCACTAAAGAATCGGAGTCACTATGTTTGATGCATTAAAAAATCCTTTAGCGCTCGTTGGTCGCTTATTGTTGGCCTCGCTGTTTTTACCTGCGGGGATCGTTAAGCTCACAGGTTTTGCGGGCACCGTCGCTTATATCAGTTCGGCAGGGCTGCCTATGCCTGCACTGGCAGCGGCAGCCGCGCTCATCGTTGAAATCGGCGGTGGCGCAGCACTGATTGCCGGTGCGGGCACACGCATTGCGGCCTTGGTACTTGCGCTATTCACGCTGGTCGCATCATTTGTTTTTCACGCTTACTGGGCGGTTCCGGCTGATCAGCAATATGTCACACAATTGCTGTTCTTTAAGAACATTGCGGTTGCCGGTGGCTTGCTGACACTGGCCGCGTGGGGTGCAGGCGCATGGAGCATTGATGCTCGTATAGCGACAAATTCTCAGCGCCGTTAATCTCGACAGATATAAAAAAGGCGTCGTCCAGACGCCTTTTTTCTTTGCTACGCGATATCAGAAATCGTTTCAGATCAGCTCACTATCGATCTGAAACTGTCCGCTCAGTGCTTTGTGTATCGGGCACTTATTCGCAATACGCAGTAAATCTTCACGCGTGCTCTGATCCAACTCTCCAAGCAATTGTATGCGCCGGATCAGGCGGTAAATACCACCCGATTCTTCCCGGTCAATTTCCACATGTATGCCAGCCAAAGCATATCCCTTGCGCTTCGCATACAACTCCAGCGTCAACGCAGTACAAGCTCCGAGTGCGGAATCAAGCAGCTCATGCGGCGAAGGATGCTGCCCTGATCCTCCCGATTTTTTATCGATATCAGAAACCCATTGCAAACCTTCAAATTCAATATCGCATGCAGTGCTGCCACTAGCAGCTTGCCAATCAACCGAAATCGTCATCATCAAACTCCTTTTTAATTAAATGACAGGTAGAAAAACTATCCTGTCTCATCTGAATCACCTATGCCGATAGCGTGAGCATCGGGCACTACGCGTGGCCGATTGTCTCTACCGGATAGCCAGCATCGATCCAGGCGTCGATGCCACCATGTAAAACACTGGCAGCAATTCCGCGCTGACCCAGTAAATAGGCGGCTTTGAGTGCGGACGCATCATTCGGACACGAGCAATACGTAATAATTTTTGCCTTTGCCGGCCATGTATCAACAGGGGCAGTTTCTATGCCACTTAATTCTATATGTCTGGCACCTTGAATATG
This sequence comes from Cognatundibacterium rivi, assembly GCF_018139565.1. Lineage (GTDB taxonomy): Bacteria > Pseudomonadota > Gammaproteobacteria > Burkholderiales > Burkholderiaceae_D > Undibacterium > Undibacterium rivi. The sequence continues at coordinate 80,275 of NZ_JAGSPK010000008.1, read as the reverse complement.
TGTGCGCTGCGCATCCGCTGCCAAGGAAACTCGGACGTCAACAATCACCAATTCTTCACCTCGCTCAAGCAGATCAGCCAACTGAGCAGGCGCCACACGTGGCAAACTGGCTACCGAGCGTTTCACGCGCCAGCGCCGCCAGATACGTATGACAATGTATAAAGCAACGCCACAAGCAACCAGCAACATGGCGGTATCGCCAAGCTGACTCAGGTAAGCCAGCAGTTGCCCGACCTGATTGTGAAACAGTAAGCCTCCCGCAATACCACTGCCTGCCCACAGCAACGTGCCAGCAATATTAAATAGTACAAATGATGACACCCGCATGCCCATTGCCCCTGCCAGCGGCGGTGTGAGAATCGACAGTCCAGGAACAAACTTGGCGACGACCAGAGTTGCGATACCACGGCGGGCAAAACTCAGCTCACTCTGGCGTACGCAAGTATCGGGAGAAATTGAAATCCGGCACAGCAGTGCCAATACACGATGACCAAACCTGCGCCCAGCATAGAACCAGACAGAATCGGCAATCATCGATGCCAGCGTTGCCACTGCCAGCGCCTGAACCGCAAACACACCGTTATCCGCCGCCGCGACACCAGCTAACAACAGAAAAGGTAAGGCGGGTATAGGAGCGCCGAGCTGCTCGACCAGTACACCAAAAAACAGTGCCAGCAACCCATGCTGAGAAAAAAGAGAGGTGATATTTTCCATTGTGACTGACTTACCTATTCCTGATAAAGCTGACTCCGCAGTCTACCATTTCAGTTTTATTCTGGCGCGAACAAACAGCGAATCTCTGAGATCACACTGTGGCGATGTTTTCGCGTTGGCGTTTTTTGAACATCATGGAGACCGCCTCTCACTAACATCGTCCATCAGGCTAGAACCCACCTGATCCGGCCTCTCCCTCGCGTCTGACAAACACGCTGTTTCCACGGTTGAAATTTGATGTCATGATTCTGAATAACCGAACGAATAAAGATACTATGAATACTCCCCGTGATGTTCTGACGCCAGCGGCACTGGCGATGTTGCAAGTCATCGCTGATAGCGGCAGCTTTGCCGCGGCGGCGCGCGCCAGCAATATGGTGCCAAGTGCCCTGACCTATCGCGTGCGTCAGATTGAAGAAGCGCTCGATGTATTGCTGTTTGATCGCAGTTCCCGTCAGGCGCAATTAACGGCGGCAGGAATGGAGCTACTACGCGAGGGCAACAGTCTGCTGGAAGAAATCGACGCGATCGCCAATCGTGTAAAACGCGTCGCTACTGGCTGGGAGCCACAATTTACCATCGCGGTTGACAGTATCATTGATCGCACTACGATCATGGAATTATGTGAACAGTTCTTTCAGATGAATCCACCAACCCGTCTTAAACTAAGGGCAGAAACCTTATCCGGCACCTTGGAGGCGCTGACATCAGGACAAGCCGATCTGGCGATTGGCGTCGTGATGGACAGCAATACAAAAACCGGCTTACAACGCGAACACCTGGGCACGGTCGATTTCGCCTTCGCCGTGGCACCGCATCACCCCTTGGCAACAGCCGCAGAACCCTTATCTGACAAGGTGATACGCCAGTATCGCGCAGTTGCTATTGCCGACTCTGTCAAACAAGGAGCCAGCATGTCGATAGGCTTACTGACGGGACAAGATGTGTTCACCGTTGCCGATATGTCCGCGAAACTAGAGGCGCAGGTGCGAGGACTGGGTGCAGGATTTTTACCGACCTGCCTCGCTAACCCATGCATAGACAGTGGAAAACTGGTCGTCAGAAAAGTAGAACGGGCACTGCAGCAGGTGCAGTCAAGTTACGCGTGGCGTCAAAGCAGTAAAGCTATGCAAGGGCGTGCACTGCAATGGTGGCTGGATCAACTGCAAGCGCCAGTCACCCGCGCCGCATTACTGGGTGTGCGTCGCCAGCGCCATCTCTGATGCAGCAAAGCTGCTATGACTCCTTATCTGCGACAACGCCCTTCGTGACGTTTTCACCGTCCTCATTTTTTAAGGTCCAGAAAAATATCGATGACAACATCGTGACCACACCTAATGTCAGGAACGCATGGTGTAACGCACTGGTGACCGCCAGTTGATCGCTCTGTGGAAGCGCGCCGAGATACCATGCAGCGACCAGAGAGCCGCAAGCCAAGCCAAAACTCAATGCCATCTGCTGCAAAGAACTGCCTATTGTGCTGGCCATACTGGAATCGACGGGCTCAATATCGGCATACGCCATAGAGTTGATGCTGGAAAACTGCAGTGAGTTAAAAAAGCCCTGCGCCAGACTCAGCGCCACAATCAATATCAGCGGCGTGGCAGAAGAGACGCGGGCAAACAAGCAAATCGTCACGCCTATCATGAATGTATTCGTGATCAGGATTTTGCGATAGCCAAATTGACGCAGCAAATGCCGGGCGATCAGTTTCATCCCCATCGCGGCTGCCGCCGCAGGCATCATCAATAATCCCGATTGCCATGCAGGTAAGCCCAGCCCCAGCTGATACAACAAAGGCAGTAAAAACGGCAGCCCGCCTATGCCTAAGCGCGTGACAAAACCACCGACGATAGACACCCGGAACGTGCGTATCTGAAACAGATTTAAGCGTAACAACGGATATGGCGTATGTTGTGAATGCCATCCATAAGCTGCCAGCAATATCAGTGAAATGATAAACAGAACTGACTCCGACGTGATATCAAGACGGTGCTCACCAAAGATTTCCAGCAGCCATGACAGCAAAGCAGTTCCGGTGCCGAATAAGACCAATCCAACCACGTCCAGCGGCCGCTCCTCAGTCCCGTAATAATCCGGCATGTGGCGATATGCCAGCCACAGCGCAATGATGCCGACCGGCACATTGATAAAGAAAATCACACGCCACGACAACCAGTGCACAATCAGTCCGCCAACAGTCGGCCCCAGTAGCGGGCCTATCAGTGCAGGGATGATCACAAAATTCATCGCGGTCAGCAATTCTGTTTTTGGGAAGGTGCGGATAATCGCCAGCCGGCCAACCGGCATCATCATAGCAGCGCCGATGCCCTGCAAAATGCGGGTTGCGACAAGCATAGGAACACTGACTGCAAGACCACTCAGAACCGAAGCGACGGTAAAAATTGCGACGGCGAAACCAAAAACCCGGCGCGTCCCAAAGCGATCTGCAATCCAGCCGCTGACAGGAATACCAACGGCCAGACTCAGAATATAACTGGTCACAGCAGCCTTCAAACTTAAAGGCGTCACCTGCAAACTCGCCGCCATAGAAGGGATCGCGGTATTCAGAATAGTCGCGTCGAGCTGCTCCATGAACAAGGCAATCGCGACGACCCATGGCAGATAAGATTTGACCTTGAGATCACTCATCGTAAGTGCGCTGACATTGTGAGAAAGTGGAAATACCTGGCATGACGTAAGGCGAAGCGAAACATGCCTGCCAGTGTACCCTTAAGACGGTAACGCGTCACGCTGCCGTGTGCAGATGAATGGGGGCGGAATCAGAATTTTTCTGTACCAAATCGCAGATCGTGGAATGTTCAAGAATGCGCCGAAATGCGCAGGGAAAACGGATACCAGTCACTGCATTTTCTGAATAAAGATTGCAGAAACCGGTATCCGCTGATGGCAAGCTTATTTTTTTCGAGGTGCGTAAATACGTGCCATGTCTTCTGCAAAATGCTTTTGCAGATTCAGACGTTTCAATTTCAGCGTTGGTGTGATCAAGGTACTTTCTATCGTCCACGGTTCGGTCGATAAGATCACGCCTTTAGGCTGAGCATAAAATGGGAAACTGCAGGTCAGTTCACGCACACGCTTCAACACCACATCAGTTGCAGCGGGGGATTTCAGATTGTTCAGATCCGTGGCATCCAACCCCAAAGTTTGCGCTAACTGTGCCCAGTAAGACTGACTCAGTACAACGACACAACCAATAAAAGGGGCATTCTCACCAAAAGCGTACACCTGCTCAAATGCCGGATCGGTAGAAATCGCAATTTCCAGATCGACCGGCGCGATTTTTTCCCCCGTCGACGTGACGATAATTTCTTTGACACGGCCAAGTATGCGCACGCGACCATCGACGACTTCTGCCTGATCACCGGTACGCAGCCAGCCATCAATAAATGCTTTGGCGGTATCTTCTTCACGCTTCCAGTAACCGCGCATGACGTTAGGGCCGCGCACTTGCAGCTCCGCGTTTTCACCTACCCTTACCTCAACACCTTCAAGAATTCGCCCGACGGTGGAAGGATTATTGTCGTCCGGTGCGTTAAATGCCACAACCGGCGCGGTTTCTGTCATGCCGTATCCCTGCACAATAGGAATTCCGAGGCCGAGGAAGCAACGCGAGATAGAAGTGGACAGTGCAGCACCGCCGCTGACTGCAACGCGCAAACGACCGCCAAACTGATTTTTCAATTTGCTGGCGACCACGGGCTCCAGCACGCGCCAGACGATCGCGTCGCCAAGACGTTGCAATACACCATCTGATGACAAATGCTGCGCGCGCGTGAAACGTCGCCAGCCCACCGCGATCGCTGCATTAAACAAAAACGACTGTACTTTTGACTGCGCCAGCTTCGTTTGAATCACGCTGTACACACGCTCGTAAATCCTCGGCACAGAAATCAAAATCGTCGGCTTGATAGTGACTAATTCTTCAGGCAACTGTTTAACCGAATGAGAAAAAGCAACACAGGCACCGGCCGCCACTGGCAGATAATAACCGGCGGTGCGCTCAAAGGTATGCGACAAAGGCAGGAAAGACAGGAAGACATCGCTGATAACCGGCGCCACGCGCGCAACCACCGCTTTCACATTCGACATGACATTATTGTGTGTCAGCATCACACCCTTGGGTTTGCCGGTAGTACCGGAGGTGTAAACCAAGGCGGCGAGATCATCCGCCGCAGCTTCTGCCAACACCCCGGCCGCATTCACGTTCACGGCAGCAGACAGCCACTCTTCTGTTGAAACGACGGGAACACCGGCGGGGTAATCAGCCTCTGTCAGATTTTTTTCCAACACCACGACCTGACGTAAAGCAGGCAACGCAACGCCGGCATTGCCTATGTCTTTCCATTGTTGATCTGTTGTTGCAATCAGAACGGAAGCATCGCTGTCACCGATGATGTAAGCGATACTTTCCGGATTATCCAGTGCATGCATAGGAACTGGCACACACGCCATCTGCAAAGCTGCCTGATCAATGCATACCGCCTGCAAACCATTCGGTAGCAAAATGGCGATACGCGCACCACGCTCCAGATTCAACTGCGACAGCGCCCGCACACAGCCCATCACACGCTGATGGGTTTCTTCCCATGTGTAACTGATCCATTGACCATTTGTTTCATTAAACTGCCGATAAGCTTCTGCGGACGGCGTTTTCGCTACGCGCCAGGTGAAAAGTTCAGCGAGGGTACGGAGGTCTGTCAATGCGCGCTCTTGCAATGGTCTCTGTTGGTTTGACATGATTTTTAAGTTTTCGTTAAGCACCGCTCTGTGACGGTAGGCTGGTCGCCGGATGAGAATGCAGCTCAGACAACATGTTCAGGAAAATAATTTGCTACTGGCAAATGCAAGGCTGCGTATGAACAAATGCACCACATGTGAAACATGCGGCATATGCGACGCATGCCATGCCTGATTCGCTCAGAGAATATATGTTTATCTTACTACTATGACAGCATATCGGCAGCAGAACAGTCGGCTGAAAATAGCACATCCGTGCGAAATTCAGGGCAAACGAATTATAGGACGCCATCAGGCCGGGGCATTGACTTGGGTCATTGACAGAATCAGCAAAAAATTGCTATTCCTTATTGCGGATGAAAATCAGCGCAATGCGCCCTGACGCACAGACTGCGATCAGGGCGACATATCATCTTAGGACGCGGCTAATGCCTGTTCCAGATCAGCGATCAGATCGTCGATATGCTCAATTCCTATCGACAAGCGTACTGTATCTTCTGTCACGCCCGCTTTGGCGAGTTCTTCCGGATTTAACTGCCGGTGCGTCGTCGTCGCAGGATGGCATGCCAGAGATTTCGCGTCGCCAATATTCACCAGACGGGTGAAGAGTTGCAAGGCATCCTGAAAACGTCCACCCGCTTCACGTCCGCCTTGCAGACCAAAAGTCAGAATACCGGATGGCTTACCGCCCAGATATTTCTGCGCCAGCGCATGATCTTTGTGATCTGGCAAACCAGCATAATTCACCCACTTCACTTTCGCATGCTGTTGCAGATATTCTGCAATCTTACGAGTATTGTCGGTAATGCGATCCAGTCGCAGCGCCAGCGTTTCTATGCCCTGCAAAATCAGGAAGGCATTAAACGGTGACAAAGCAGCGCCCGTATTACGCAATGGCACGACGCGCGCGCGACCTATGTATGCAGCAGGGCCCAATGCTTCGGTATAAACGACGCCGTGATATGACACATCAGGCTCATTCAGGCGCTTAAACCGTTGCTTGTGTTCTGCCCATGGAAACTTACCAGAATCGACGATGATGCCACCGATCGTCGTCCCATGCCCGCCCAGATATTTGGTCAGCGAATGCACCACGATATCGGCACCGAATTCAATCGGGCGCAACAGATAAGGTGACGGCACTGTGTTATCGACAATCAGCGGCACACCATGTTTATGCGCAACAGCAGCAATTGCTTCGATATCGGTGATATTGCCCAGTGGATTACCAATCGACTCGACAAACACTGCTTTGGTTTTATCGTCGATCAGCCGCGCAAACGATTCAGGATCACGATAATCGGCAAAGCGGGTTTCTATGCCGAATTGCGGCAAGGTATGCGCAAACAGATTATAAGTGCCACCATATAACGTTGATGCAGAGACGATGTTGTCGCCAGCTTCAGCGATCGTCTGTATCGCATAGGTGATGGCGGCTTGACCCGATGCTAATGTCAGACCCGCGATGCCTCCTTCAAGTGCAGCGACGCGTTTTTCCAGTACATCATTGGTCGGGTTCATGATCCGTGAATAAATATTTCCCTGCACCTTCAGATCAAATAAATCTGCGCCATGCTGGGTGTTATCGAAAGCATAGGCAACGGTCTGATAAATCGGCACCGCAACTGCACGTGTCGTCGGATCTGGCGAATAACCGCCATGAACAGCAATAGTTTCCAGTTTCATTAATAGCTTCCTGTCATTTGTTGAGATGGTGTGAAAATGCTGCAACGATCATAAAAAGCCCCAGAACAACTGACAAGGAAGCTTTTCATATTTCTATAGTCGAAAATTAAAAAAACAACAGATTTCAACTATCGGCATCTGATTTTCAACATAGGAAAATTCCGCATAAGTAAGGCGAAATATCTTCGTGTACCGCGATAAAACCCGATGCAATACTAATCCAACATATTGCTCATCCATCAGGTTTTCGCATGTCCCAAAGACTACAAAAATTAAGTGACGCCATCGATCTTCCATCTCCGCAAAATGAGGTGATTGCCATTGCCACTCACCTGGCTGGTCGTCTGGCGCAGAGCGCTGTCGAACGTGATCAGGCTGGTGGTCATGCAGCAACAGAACGTGCGTGGATACGTGAATCCGGCTTATTGACCCTATCTATCCCAGAGGAATTTGGCGGTCATGGTACGAGCTGGGCAACGATCTTGCAGATCGTAAGATTGCTCGCCAAAGCCGATAGCGCGCTCGCACACGTATTCGCATTTCATCACTTACAAATTGCAGGCATAGAGTTGTATGGCAACGCGCAGCAACACCGGCGTTTGTACAGCGCTACTGTCGCGCAAAAATTATTCTGGGGTAATGCGCTGAATCCTTTGGATAAACGCACGCTGGCGACGCGTACAAAAGATGGCTATCTGCTCAACGGTCTTAAAAGTTTTTCGTCTGGCTCAGTGGGTTCGGACTGGCTGACCATTTCAGCCTGGGATGAAACAACGCAAAGCGCGCTGATTGCGGCCATACCAAGCACCCAACCCGGCATACGCATACAGGCCGACTGGGATGCCTTCGGCCAGCGCCAGACAGATAGCGGCAACGTGCATTTCGATCATGTCTTCCTGCCTGACGATCTGGTGTTGCAGGCCCCCGGACAAGTACCGACAGCGCAAGCCACACTGCGCTCGCAAATTGCCCAACTGATGATGGCAAACCTGTATCTGGGTATCGCTGACGGCGCGTTTGATGTCGCCCGCAACTACACGCGGGATAAGGCCCGAGCCTGGTTTTCCTCAGGAGTCAGCGCTGCGACAGACGATCCTTACATTCAGCATCGTTACGGCGAGCTCTGGTTATTGCTGCGTCCGGCAACGGCACTTGCCGATCTGGCGGGACTGGAACTGGAACGCACTTTCAGAAAAGGAGCGCTGGTCACTGCCGCAGAGCGAGGTGCGCTTGCGATCTCGGTCGCAGAAGCAAAATGCCTTGCGCACCGCGCAGGTATTGAGGTGAGCTCACAAATGTTTGAACTGACCGGAGCCAGCTCAACATCCAGCCGCTATGGCTACGACCGCTTCTGGCGCAATGTCCGGGTACATACCCTGCACGACCCGATTGATTACAAACTACGTGATCTGGGGCGCTATGCACTGAACGGCAGCGTGCCTGAACCAACCGCCTATTCGTAATACGGAGCCATCATGAGCGACAAAATCATACGAATACAGTCTGCGAGTAAATCCTTTGTGCTGCCGCACGGCGACATTTTTCAGGCGGTCAACAACGTCAGTCTGGACATTGCAAAAGGCGATATTTTTGGTCTGATAGGAAAAAGTGGCGCAGGAAAATCGACCCTGCTGCGTCTGTTCAATTTACTGGAGCGACCAGACACTGGCAGCATCACAGTCGCCGGTAACGAACTGACACGACTCAACAAAAAACAATTGCGTGAAGCACGTCAGAACATCGGCATGATTTTTCAGCAGTTCAATCTTTTACAAAATGCCAGCGTGTTCGACAACGTCGCGTTCCCACTGAAGATACACACCCATCTGAGCAAACACGAAATCCGTGAACGTGTAGAGGAATGTCTGAATATCGTAGGCCTGACGAATAAAGCCAACAGCTACCCCGCGCAGTTATCCGGCGGGCAGAAGCAACGCGTTGCAATCGCGCGTGCACTGGCGAGCAGACCGCAAGTGCTGTTATGTGATGAACCGACCTCATCTCTCGATGCAGAAACAACGCGCGAAGTGCTGGACACTTTACGCGATATTAATCAACGTTTAGGAGTCACGATTGTGATCGTCAGTCATGAATTATCCGTCCTTAGCAGCATTTGCAATCACGTCGCAGTCATCGTCGATGGCGAAGTCGCGGAAAGCTTTGCGCTGGCAGATACCGACATTCCACGCCAAACCGCCCTAGGACGTGAACTGGCGTATTACAGCCGGGAAGAAAGCAGTACCGGACAGTGGAAAGATCTTGCCCATGTTTGAAAATCTGATTTCACTATTACCTGAACTCGGAACGGCTCTGCTACAAACGCTGACCATGCTGGGTATAGGCTTGTCAGCCGCCATTATCATCGGCGGGCCACTCGGTATTCTGTTGTTCCTGGTCGGCGACGGGCAATCGCTACAGCATCGCCCCCTCGCACTGGTGCTCGGCTGGCTGGTGAATACCATACGCTCATTTCCCTTCATCATTTTACTGGTCGCACTGGTGCCATTCACGCGCTGGCTCGTCGGTACCTCCATCGGGCCACTGGCAGCGGCAGTGCCGCTGTCGTTTGCTGCGATTCCATATTTCGCAAGGCTGGTTGAACAAAGCTGCAAAGAAGTGCCACGCGGCGTCATCGAAGCTGCCCATGCGATGGGTGCCACCGAATTTCAGATCGTCTGGCGGGTCTTGCTGGTCGAAGCCCGTTCCGGTCTGGTGCTCGCCCTGACAGTATTAGCGATCAGTTTTCTGTCCTACTCCGCCATTGCTGGCGTGGTCGGCGGCGGTGGCATCGGCGATCTTGCGATCCGTTACGGTTACTACCGTTTTCAGACAGATGTCATGTTTTTTACGGTCGCTATTTTGGTCGTGCTGGTGCAGTTGATTCAGTTCACAGGTAGCCGTATTGCCAGAAAAATTGATCATCGCTGATTCGTGACCACCGCTTTTACCAGATTCACTTTCATACTCTATTTTCTGAAGGAATTTTTATGCTGCGTCGTACACTTCTGACTACTCTGCTGGCAAGCTTATCGCTCGCCGTTTCCGTTTCGGCATTGGCGAAAGACCCGAAAGAATTAGTCATCGGCACAAGCGCGGGCCCGTATGCCGATCAGGTGAAATTAGGCATTAAACCTGTATTGGAAAAACAGGGATACAAAGTCAAAGTCGTCGAGTTTAACGATTATATACAGCCGAATTTCGCACTCGCCGAAGGTTCACTTGATGCGAATGCGTTTCAGCACATCATCTATCTGACCAAGTTTTCGACTGAAAACAAACTGCCATTAAGCGAGCTGATTAAAGTCCCCACGGCACCGATTGCGATTTACAGCAAAAAACATACATCACTGAATCAGGTCAAAGAAGGCACCACCGTCGCCTTACCAAATGATCCGACCAATCAGGCCAGAGCACTAGTGCTGCTCGACCAGTTAGGATGGATCAAACTGCGGGCAAATTTCGATCCTATTCGTGCCTCGGAAAAAGATATCGCCGACAACATCAAAAAAATTAAACTGATTCCACTGGAGGCAGCGCAGTTACCACGCTCGTTGCAAGACACCGATTACTCCTTTGTGAATGGCAATTTCGCGCTGGCGTCAGGCTTGAAACTGAGCGAAGCGCTGGCGCGTGAAAAAATCTCTGCCAATTATCAAAATCTGGTCGCAATCCGTACTTCCGATAAAGGCAAAGCCTGGGTCAAAGATCTGGAAGCCGCTTATCGTTCACGCGAATTTCTGGAGGTCACGAATAAACATTTCGCCGGATTCTCCAAACCGGATTATCAGCAAGCGTTGGAAAACAGCGGGAAATAATTCAGACCATGAAAAAAGTCATCCGCTTCAATGCGTTTCAGATGAACACTGTCGGTCATCAGTCGCCGGGGTTGTGGCGACATCCGCATGATTCCAGTCATCAATACACCAGCGTCCGGCACTGGACCGAACTAGCCCGCTTACTGGAATACGGTTTGTTTGACGCCGTATTCTTAGCCGATGTGCTGGGTGTGTATGACGTCTTTCAGGGCAAGGTGGATGCGGCATTGAAACATGCAATACAAATTCCCTTAAACGACCCACTGGCCTTGGTGCCCATCATGGCGAGCGTGACCAAACATCTGGGCTTCGGCGTGACATGTGCGCTGACCAGTGAACACCCCTATCCGTTTGCACGTCGCTTATCGACACTCGATCATCTGACGGAAGGACGTATAGGATGGAATATCGTCACTGGCTATCTCGACAGCGCCGCGCGTAACCTGGGTCTGCAGCAGCAACTGAGTCACGACGAGCGTTACGATCTGGCAGATGAATATCTGGAGGTCGTCTATAAATTGTGGGAAAAAAGCTGGGATGAGCAAGCGCTTCAGCGCGACAAATTGCGCGGCATTTATGCCGACCCGGCACATGTACATGCGATTGTGCACGAAGGCCGGTATTTCAAAGTACCGGGCATTCACTTATCCGAACCTTCGCCACAAAGAACGCCACTCTTGTTTCAGGCCGGCACTTCCAAGCGCGGTACCGCATTTGCCGCCAGACATGCTGAATGCACGTTTGTCAGCGGCCCCAGCAAACAAGTCGTCAAACGCTATGTCGATGATATTCGTCAAGCAGTTGTTGCCGCTGGCCGCCAGCCTTCCGACATACTGATTTATGCGCAGGCACTGATCATCACCGCCGAAACCGAAAAAGAAGCGCAAGCCAAATATCTGGATTATCGGCAATACCTCGATATAGAAGCATCGCTGACCTTGCTGTCTGGCTGGACCGGTGTCGACTTTTCACAATTTCCACTCGATGCCACGATAGACTATATCGACTCAGATGCAGGCAGATCGGCGCTGGCTTCGTTCAGTGCTGCAGATCCCTCAAAAAAATGGACCGTCAGAGAAGCGGCGGAATTCATTGCGCTCGGTGGTCGCGGGCCGGTCTTCGTCGGTGACCCGCAACAAATCGCCACACAGTTAGAAGCCTGGGTCGATGAAACCGGTATCGACGGTTTTAACCTTGCGTTTGCGATCGCCCACGAAACAATGCGCGATGTCGTGAACCTGATCGTTCCCGAATTACAGCGCCGAAAACGTTACAAGACAAGATATGCCAGCGGCAGCTTGCGACATCAGCTGTTCGGCAAAGGCCCACATTTACCTCTAAATCATGCCGGACGCTGGGTCAGCATCACGCCCCCGGTCGCTGCAGCCGCCTGATTATTTACTTTTTTTGAAAGCGCCTCATGAAACGTCGCCATTTTCTCGAACTTGCTTCTGCTTCTGCAACCGCAGCTTTGCTACCCACATTTGCTCACGCCGCGACGCCACTCAAAGAATTGCGACTGGACTATGCGTATTACTCTCCCTCCAGTCTGGTATTGCGTCGTTTTGGCTGGCTGGAAGATGAATTCAAAGCCGACGGTACCAATATCAAATGGGTGCTGAGCGCAGGCAGCAATCGTGCGCTCGAATATCTGAACGCCAACAGTATTGATATCGGTTCGAGTGCCGGGCTGGCGGCCTTACTTGCCAAAGCCAATGGCAACCCGATCAGAACGCCGTATATTTTTTCACGCCCCGAATGGACGGCGCTGCTGGTGCGGAAAGATTCTCCCATCCGCAATCTCGCCGACCTGAAAGGGAAAAAAGTAGCGGCTACCAAGGGTACCGATCCGTATCTGTTTTTGTTGCGCGCACTGAAAACGGCGGGATTAAAACGTAGCGACATAGAACATGTCAGCCTGCAACACGCCGATGGCCGTGCCGCGCTGGAGCAGGGTAAAGTCGATGCGTGGGCAGGGCTGGATCCGCACATGGCAGCCAGCGAACTGGAATCGAATTCCAGACTGATCTACCGTAATGTGGCTTTCAACACCTATGGTTTTTTGAATGTGCGCGAAGAATTTCTGAGCAGTCGCCCGACCGAGGTCGCGCGCGTCATCCGCGCCTATGAAAAGGCACGCCTGTGGATTATCAGTAATCCTTCTGAGGCCGCAAAGATATTGTCGGAAGAAGCCAAAGTCACGTTGCCGGTCGCTTTATTGCAAATCAAATTGCGCAGCGACTTCAGCCAGCCCTTACCGACAAATGAACATATCCAGGCTTTGCAAACTGCCGCACCTATTCTGAAGGAGGAAGGGCTGGTCAAACCAGGCACCGATCTGAAAGCCGTGATTCATGCACTGATCGATACGCGTTTTTCCCAACCACTGATTAGCCGCGGCTGAACACCATGAACACGTCTGCCATTGCGATGACTGCTGCCAGCACAAATCCGGCAGCGCAAAAAAAGAGCCCAGTGTTACCACGCGCCTTGTGGGGCCTGCTGTTGCCGCTGACCGTTTTACTGCTGGCGGAAATCAGTGTCCGCTTTGCGCTGATTCCGTCTAATCTGCTACCAGCGCCGTCTGAGATTGTTGGTACGCTTTTGTATCTCTGGCAGCATGATCTGCTCAGCCACATTGGCTTCAGCAGCGCTCGCGTTGCAGCGGGATTTGTCATCGGTGCGGTGCTGGCAATCACCACCGGTTCTATGGTTGCGCTCAGCGGACGCCTGGAAGCATTGCTCGATCCCAGCTTTCAGGCATTGCGAGCAATTCCGTCTTTGGCATGGGTTCCTTTATTACTGTTGTGGCTGGGTATTGATGAAGCGCCGAAATTGGTGCTGATCGCGATCGGCGCTTTTTTTCCGGTGTATATGGGCGTTGTTTCCGGTATCCGCGGCGTTGACCGGCGACTCACGGAAGTGGGAAAACTATATCGTCTGACACCTTATGCGATGACGCGCCGCATCTTGCTACCAGCCGCCTTGCCGGCGATTCTGACTGGTTTGCGTAACGGACTGAGTCTGGCGTGGATGTTTATGGTCGCGGCTGAATTGATTGCTGCCAGTCAGGGGCTGGGCTATCTGCTGACCGATGGGCGCGAAACCAGTCGTGCCGACATTGTTCTGGCCGCCATCGCCCTTCTCGCCTTGCTGGGCAAGATCAGTGACTGGGGTATGCAACAACTGGAACACCGCCTGCTGTCCTGGCGCGATACTTATCAGACTGAAGGAGCCTCCGCATGAGCGATTTCCTGCACATCAGTATCGACGACAAACGCTACGGGAGCCGCCAGGTATTGCGCTCCCTGCACATCGATATACAGCGTGGCGAGATCGTCAGCCTGATCGGTGCCAGCGGTTGCGGCAAAAGCACCCTGCTCTCCATTATTGCCGGGCTTGATCGTGATTACCGTGGACAAATACAACTCGAAGGCAGGTCATTATCCGGCGTCAGCCAGGACATCGGTTTTATATTTCAGGAACCCCGCTTGTTTCCGTGGCTGAGCGTCGCCGCTAATATTGCCTTCGACCCTGCGCAAACAGCCGCAGAACACTCTTCGGTTGCACATCTGCTGTCAGAAGTCGGCTTGTCAGGATATGAAAATGCCCTGCCCAAGCAGTTATCCGGCGGACAAGCGCAACGCGTAGCAATCGCCCGAGGCTTGTATTCCCGCCCGAAGTTACTGCTGCTGGATGAACCATTTTCTGCGGTGGATGCATTCACCCGTATGAAATTACAGGATTTGCTGCTCAGCGTAGCGCAAGAGCATGGGCTGACGATAGTCATGGTTACGCACGATATTGATGAGGCACTGTATCTGAGCGACCGTATTATTCTGCTGGATCGCGATGCTGGCACTCTCAGGTCGGTATTCAGGCCCGGGCTGCAACGACCAAGAAATCGTGCGCAAGCGACGTTGTCACCTTTAAAAGCAGAAATCCTGGACAATTTGCACGCTGCGCATGCGTTCTAAACCTTGTTTCATTAACAGAGATGAAGTCTGTTTATATCCGCTTACTTCTGTTACATAAATTTCCAGATAGAAATATTTACCGATAAGCGTCGTGGAATTGTCGCTTGGCGCAAGAAAACCTTGCTTATTTTTGCAATCTTTTCTGTCAATTGGTAGGATGAGTCCTTTTAGCAGGTATCAAGTTTACCTGCCGATACGCGTATCGATATGCTGGGGATGATTTCCTGACCACAAAATAATGGTACGCTGGCGACTGCCTTTCCTTTTCTGATGAATGCCATGCAAAACAGTCTGACGCGTAAGCCCATAGAAATAAAAATTTCCACCGTTGTCGCCGTCGCTGTGTTGCTGCATGAAGCGTCCACTCCTGCGCTGGAAGCCGCCTTAAAGGAAATGACCGCCGGTTCGCCGGATTTTTTTGATGATGAGTTCGCGGTCATTGACGTTGAAAGTATCGCTGCAGAAACCGTTGACTGGGATGCGCTGGTCCCACTGTTCAAAGCGCATGGTTTGCATCCGGTCGCGGTGCGCAACGCGCGCGAAGAGGATTACACGATCATCCGTTCACATGGTTTAAGTATTGATGTGGTAAGCAAACCACGCCACGAACCAGAAGTGATCGCAGCACAAGCTGAACCCCAAGTCATTATCCGCAACAATCCGGCCATGGTGATCGATACGCCCGTGCGCGCTGGGCAGCGTATTTATGCCCGTGGCGCAGACCTGATTATTACGGCCTCCGTCAATAACGGTGCGGAAGTCATCGCCGATGGCAGCATCCATATTTACTCTACTCTGCGTGGGCGCGCCTTAGCTGGCGCCACCGGCAATACCGAATCACGCATTTTTGCATTGCAAATGGAACCGGAACTGGTGTCGATTGCTGGTATTTACCGGACATTTGAAAATGGCTTCCCGGATTTGCAGGCACAACATCCGGTACAAGTAAGACTGATTGGTGACAGTATTGAAGTATCATCGGTAAAAACGGTCGGATAACGCCCCATATTTCAGTTATTTCGCATAGAAAAAGGAGTTTTTTGTGGCAAGAATCATTGTTGTAACATCCGGCAAGGGCGGCGTAGGAAAAACTACCTCCAGCGCAAGTTTTGCCTCTGGTCTGGCAATGCGCGGGCATAAAACTGCCGTACTGGATTTTGACGTCGGCCTGCGTAATCTGGATCTGATTATGGGTTGCGAACGCCGCGTGGTCTATGATCTGGTGAATGTCATCAGCGGTGAAGCAACCCTGAATCAGGCGTTAATCAAAGACAAACATTGCGACAATCTGTTCATCCTGCCGGCTTCGCAAACCCGCGACAAAGATGCGCTGACGGAAGAGGGTGTGGAGCGCGTATTAAACGATCTGATCAAAATGGATTTTGAGTTCATCGTTTGCGACTCGCCGGCCGGTATTGAACGTGGTGCGGTCATGGCACTCACATTCGCTGACGAGGCTATCGTTGTCACCAATCCGGAAGTATCTTCCGTACGCGATTCTGACCGCATCCTCGGCATCATTCAGGCGAAGTCTAAACGCGCACAAGCTGGCGGCGAACCTGTCAAAGAACATTTACTGATCACGCGCTATTCACCCAAACGTGTTGAAGCTGGTGAAATGCTGTCGTATACCGATGTACAGGAAATTTTGCGCATTCCTCTGATTGGTGTGATCCCGGAATCAGAAGCCGTATTGCACGCGTCGAATCAAGGTAATCCTGCGATACACATGAAGGGCAGCGATGTCTCTGACGCGTATGAAGACGTAGTCTCCCGCTTCCTCGGTCAGGATGTTCCATTGCGCTTCATCACTTACGAAAAGCCAGGCTTACTGCAGCGTATTTTCGGAGGTAAATAAACATGGCCTTGCTTTCTTTTTTATTCAATAGCAAACCAAAAACTGCCAATGTGGCAAAAGAACGCTTACAGATCATCATCGCCCGTGAACGCACAGGTCGAGAAGGTTACGATTTTCTACCCGCGTTGCGCGAGGAACTGATCGCAGTCATTTCAAAATACACCAAAGTCAGTCCGGAAGACATTACCGTCTCTCTTGATAAACAAGGCAATCTTGAAGTGCTGGACGTGAATGTCGTTTTGCCTGAGTTAGAACTGCGTAATTAAACAGCTGATTCAGCAACTAAATGAGCAACTGAGGCGAACAATCCGGTAATGCGTTCGCCTTAAATGAATCAGATCGGTGTTGCACATCACTTAACGAGGTAATGCTTAGAGAAGAATGACCGATGCAGTAATAAATAAATTTCGTTGCAAATGTTATTTTTACGGGTTACATTTTTTAACAAATTTCAATTTTCTTACTTGCTTTCGATATAATGATAAGACCCCGTTCAACTGCCAGACATTAACGATAACTATCCATGAGAATCGCTGTACTTGACGACGACAATAATCTGCTGGAGCTGGTCTGCACTATTTTGAATGCGGCTGGTCATACATGTCATCCTTTTTTAAGCGGCAAAGATATGCTGCATCAGCTGCGTCGGGAAAGCTACGACATGCTGATACTGGACTGGCAGGTTCCCGATCTGAATGGCACTGAAATTCTGCACTGGGTGCGGGAAAAGCTCTCACCGACACTGCCGGTCTTGTTTATGACCAGCCGCTCCGGTGAAGACGACATCGTCGCTGGCCTTGCTGCCGGAGCGGATGACTACATGATCAAGCCTATCCGCCGCAGTGAGCTGGTGGCCAGGGTGCAGGCGCTGTTGCGCCGGGCGTATCCAACGCAGACGGCATCAGAACATCTGCAATTCGGTATCTACAAATTTGAGACGCGTGCAGGTCGTGTCAGTGTGAATGATCAGCCGGTAGAAATGACGCAAAAAGAATTCGATCTGGCGCTGCTGTTATTCAGGAATCTGGGGCGCCCCTTATCTCGCGCATACATACTTGAAGCAGTCTGGTCACGTGACGTTGATATCCCGTCCAGAACCATGGACACCCATATCTCCAGAGTGCGCAGCAAACTGGAATTGAGGCCTGAAAACGGTTACCGGTTGGCGCCTGTTTATAGTTACGGCTACCGATTAGAACAAGTTACAGCAGAATAAATTTCCGGGTCAGCATAGTCTGACCCGGTTTGCATTTAATGCACAGAATTTTGATACATAGGATATGCGCATGAGTTCAGGCTCACCCACACTCCGTCGGCAATTATCAGTCTGCACGCTGCTTGCGGTTTTTCTTACTTTCGTCCCGCTGTCGCTGGCGGCAAAAGTCACCGGCGAACCCGGCAGTATCGTGGCCACTCCACCGGACATGACCTATTACGCATTACAAGGCGATACCTTAACTGGCATCGCAAAGCGATTTACCAATAAATCCCAAAACTGGGAAGTGCTTAGCAAACGCAATCGTATTGCCGATGACAGAGCGATCCCTATCGGCACCGCGATCCTGATCCCGGCAGATCTGTTACCGGAAGAAGCCAGTGAAGCCCGAGTCGTTGCGTTGGCGGGCAGCCCGACTTATAAAACAGCCGATGGTGCCGAAACAACCTTGTCCATAGGGGCTGTGGTGAAAGAAGGAACCAGCATCACTACCGGGAAAAATGGATTTTTAACGCTGGCATTTCCCGACGAATCACGCGTGTCCATTCCATCGAATAGCCAGGTCAATTTGAGTAAGTTACGCAAGACAAAGTACGTCGCCAGTCCGAGAACTGAGATTTCTCTGTCTGAGGGGAAAGTCGAATCCCGCGTCACCAGTCTTTCAAGTAACAAAGGACGTTTTGAAGTGCGCTCACCTTTAGCGGTCGCGGGTGTGCGTGGTACGCATTTCCGCGTAGGCATCAATGCTGACGGTACCGCAAATGAAGTTCTGGAAGGCGGTGTTGCAGTTGGCACGGAAAACAAAAAGACGACTGAACTGATCCTGCCCGCCGGCAAAGGAAACATCGTCGGTGCCAATGGTGTAGGGAAAGCTGTGGATTTACTGCCACCGCCAGTTTTAGAAGCTGGTTATGCCATTCAAACCCGTCCCACGGTGCAGTTTATCGCACAAAAATCAGCGGCGGCCAGCGCGTACCGGGTGCAGATTGCCAGAGATGCGCAAGCATTGGATGTTCTGGCAGAAAATCATTACAAAGAAAATCGTTTTAAATTTGACGGACTCGAAGACGGTCAGTATTTTGTCCGCCTGACGGCAATTGATGCACTGGGGCTGGAGGGCTTGCCACTCACGACAGCTTTCACGCTCAAAGCAAGACCAGAGCCACCATTCTCGATACAACCTAAAAACAAAGTACGGGCGGCCAGTGTTGATTTCACCTGGACAGAAGCGGCGCACGCCTACGCTTACCATTTGCAAGTCGCCAAAGACGCAGAGTTCAACAACATGATTCTGGATCAGGCGGACATCAAGGATGTGCAATTTTCCAGCACCTTGCCACAAGGTGCATATTTCTGGCGCATTGCGACCGTAGTACAAAAAAATGGCCAATTTGATCAAGGGCCTTACGGTGACGTACAGGGATTCCAAAAATTGCCACCGCAAGCAGCAGCTTCTTTCAGCGACTCCCAGAGCAAGCAGATTTCTTTTAACTGGGCGGCTGAACCGGGGCAGAAATTCCTGATTCAAATCGCACTTGATGCGGAATTTAAGCGACTGTATTTATCACAGGAATCGGATCAGGCTGAGTTAAAAATTCCACGTCCGGCGGCTGGTGAATACTACATCCGCGTGCGGGCAACGGATGCGGATGGCTACATAGGTGCCTTTTCCGCCACGCAGAAAATCACCATTCAGTCGCGTTGGACGACGAGTGATGGCGAGGCAATCAATAGTGGCAGCGGCGCCATTCGTAGTGGATTTTAACGGCTAAGGTATGGCAACCAGATATATACAGGTGGAGCGCATCGCGTTTCGCGAGTGGCTGATACTGAGCCTGCTGCTTTGTATTCTGACTGTTGCTCTGGTTAACTTAAAGAGCCTGGAACGGCTGGATATGGTTGCCTACGATCGCTACATGCAGCTCAACAGCCGCGAAGCGCGGGATGACATTCTGATTGTGGCGATTGATGATTACAGCCTGAGCGAGCTGGGAAAATGGCCCTGGCCACGGCAACGGCATGCGGAACTGTTAAAGCACATCAATGCGGCAACACCGGCCGCTATTGGTATGGATATTCTTTTGACGGAAGCGGAATCGCCACAAGCTGGCAATCAGACCAACGGTGATCAACTGCTGGCAGATGCGATCGCTCAAAGCAACAAGGTCGTTCTGCCTCTGGTATCGCAAAACAATGGCAAAGGCCTGGTCGCTGCGCGCCCCATACCGCTGCTGGCAAATGCAGCACGTCAGATCAGCCATATTCATATCGAACTCGACAAAGATGGCGTTGCACGCAGCGTCTTTCTGCGCGAAGGGACAAGAGGCGAATGGTGGCCTCACTTTGCACTCGCCTTGAAAGATGTGGCGCAAAACACGGCTTACGGTACCGAAAAATATCTGCCCGGAGAAAGACTGCCCGTGCGGTTGCGCAAAGAAAATAATCAGGCCAACCTGTGGCAGCGTGATTACCAGATGCATATTCCGTTTTACGGCAGCAGCGGACATTTTAAGTCCGTACCGTATGTGTCAGTGCTACGCGGCGAAGTCCCGTCAGAGTTTTTAAGAAACAAGTATGTCCTGATTGGTCCAACTGCACTGGGTATGGCCGATTCATTTCCGACACCGGTATCCGGCAATAACGGCACCATCTCTGGAATAGAAATTAACGCCAATATTCTGGCCAGCCTGCTGGATGAACGTGCCATTGATTTTGCTCCGGCCTGGCAAGTCGCTTTATATAATCTGTTGCTACTGCTGGCAGCGCTGATCTCTTATCAGTTGCTGTCACCAAGAAAAGCCTTGCTACTAACTATTCTGTTTATCTTTTGCGCGGCCACTGGCAGTTTCCTTGCCATGCGCTATGCAGGACAATGGATATCGCCGTCAACTTCATTACTGGCCTTAATCATTGCCTACCCTGTATGGAGCTGGCGCAGGCTCGAAGCAGCGATTAAGTTTCTGGGCGAAGAATTTACTCTTCTCGAAAAAGAGCCACATCTGCTGCCAGAATTTATTGATGATGAAGAGGAAAAGAGTGCGCCAGTTCTGACAGATACGCTGGAACAAAGCATCAATGCTGTGCGTGTCGCCGCAGACAGAGTTCGAGACTTACGCCAGTTCGTCAGCGATAGTCTGGACAGCTTGCCAGATGCGACGCTGGTAACGACCACCGACGGCAATGTCTTACTCTCGAATCCGCCTGCACTCAGTTATTTTGCCAGTCAAGGTTTACCCAAAGTGAACGATTCCCTGCTGCCGTATTTGTTCGCCCGGATGTCTGCGCCAATGGAGTCTGACGAAAATCAGACGGGTAGTTTCAGTTGGTGGAATCTGCTGGACCTCAAACACACTGCGCGCATGAAGCAAGGCGTCGAAGTCAGGGATCCGCAGGGGCAGGATTTACTGATCAAAAGCGCACCTTGTTACAGCGCCAGCCAACAACTGGTCGGCTGGATAGTCAGCATCATCAATATCACCGCCATCCGCGCCGCCGAGCGCAGTCGTGACGAAACCCTGCATTTCATCTCTCACGACATGCGCGCGCCGCAGGCATCGATACTAGCTTTGTTGGAAATGCAGCAGGATGCAGCAACCGCATTACCACAGGCAGAGTTTATTTCGCGGATTGAAAAAGCCTCACGCATCACGCTGGGGCTGGCCGATAATTTCGTTCAGCTAGCCCGTGCGGAATCGCAGGATTATCGCTTTGAAGAACTTGATTTACAGACGGTGCTGCTGGATGCGACAGAAGAAATGTGGTCGCTGGCCAAGAGTAAAAACATACGCATCAAATGTACGATACCAGATGGCGAATATCCGATTCGCGCCGACCGCTCGCTGTTCACGCGGGTTCTGACAAATCTGCTGTCCAACGCCATCAAATACAGCCCGCGCGATACCATCATCAGCTGCACACTGGCGTATGAACAGCACCTGGCTGGGGCAAATATCGTGTGCAGTATCAGCGATCAGGGATACGGTATTCCGCGCGCAGAGCAAAGCAAGCTATTTCAACGTTTTCAACGCTTCGGTGGTGCCGAACAGCCCAAAAATGATGGAATAGGACTAGGCATGGTATTTGTGAAAGCAGTTCTTGATCGCCATCATGCGCAAATCGATTTCAACAGCGCACCGAATGAAGGCACAACTTTCAATATCAGATTGCCATCAAGCACCATTTGAGCTACATCAAGCCCATACGGACAGAAATTAATGCCGTCAACGCGTTATAATGACGGTCTGATCTTACGCCCCACATCGCATGCAACTGACTGCTGTTGGACTCAACCACACGACTGCGCCGCTCTCGCTGCGCGAAAAAGTCGCCTTCTCGCCTGAACAGATTGGTCAGGCGGTGGTGGCTGCGCGTGCCTGGTTTGGTAACAATGCAGCAAACACGACGCATTCGTATGGCAATGAAGCAGCGATTTTATCGACCTGCAACCGTACTGAGTTGTATGCAGCATGCGCAGCCGCTAATCCGGTCGATGCGACCGCGCATTTTCTGGCTGATTTTCATCAGTTGCCTTACGCTGATTTACGCCCACACCTCTATACTCTGCCGCAGGATAATGCTGTCCGTCATGCGTTCCGCGTTGCTTCCGGCCTGGATTCCATGGTGCTCGGCGAGCCGCAGATTCTGGGGCAAATGAAAGATGCAGTGCGTCAGGCAGAAGCGGCCGGTGGTCTTGGCACCTATCTGCATCAGATGTTTCAACGCACTTTTGCGGTCGCCAAAGAAGTCCGCAGCAACACGGAAATCGGTGCACACAGCGTGTCTATGGCAGCCGCTGCGGTACGTTTATCGCAACGTATTTTCGACAAAATTTCTGATCAGCATGTGCTGTTTATCGGTGCCGGTGAAATGATAGAACTTTGTGCCACGCATTTTGCGGCGCAAAATCCAAAATCCCTGACCATTGCCAACCGTACACTCGAACGTGGCGAAGCACTGGCACATCGCTTCAATGGTAAGGCAATCCGTCTTGCCGATTTACCGCAACAGTTGGCACAGTTCGACATCATCGTCTCGTGTACTGCATCGTCATTGCCGATCATAGGATTGGGTCTGGTCGAGCGTGTCGTCAAAGCACGCAAACATCGTCCTGTCTTCATGGTTGATCTGGCGGTGCCACGCGATATTGAACCGGAAGTCGGCAAACTCGATGACGTGTTTTTATACACCGTAGATGATCTCGGCAGTGTGGTGCAGACCGGCATAGAAAGCCGCCAGGCAGCCGTTGCGCAGGCCGAGGCCATTATCGAAACCCGGGTGCAATCGTTTATGCACTGGATTGATGGTCGTGCCGTGGTTCCCGTTATTCAGGACTTGCATGAAAGCAGCGAACAACTCCGCCTGATGGAACTCGAACGTGCTCGTAAAATGCTGGCGCGCGGCGAAGATATCGACGCTGTGCTGGAAGCGCTTTCCAAAGGCATCACTGCCAAATTCCTGCATGGCCCGCAACAAGCATTGCATCAGGCCAGCGGCGATGAACGGGCACGTCTGGCGAGCCTGTTGCCGCAATTATTCCGCACCAAGCGTTAGCGAATTCTGCTTTTCTTTCTGATGCAGCGTCTCTGCGTCATCTTCTCGGTTACTGCGTTTCAAGCCTGACAGCAGTTCCCTCCGGATTCACCTACTATTCTTCCCGTATGAAACCATCAATGCTCTCCAAGCTGGATCAGCTGGCTGAACGCCTCGACGAAGTTGGTCACCTGCTGATGCAGGAAGGCGCCACCAATGACATGGACAATTACCGCAAACTCAACCGTGAGCATGCAGAATTAGATCCACTCGTCGCTCTCTACAAAAATTATCAGCAAGCGCAGGCCGATCTGGACGAAGCACAGGAAATGCTCAACGATCCCGACATGAAAGCCTTTGCACAGGATGAGATAGAAGCGGCAAAAGAAAAAATGCAAACATTAGAAGCCGATTTGCAAAAAATGCTGCTGCCCAAAGACCCCAACGACGAACGTAATATTCTGCTGGAAATCCGTGCCGGTACGGGCGGCGATGAAGCAGCCTTGTTTGCTGGCGATTTGTTGCGCATGTACACCCGCTTCGCTGAACGTAACCGCTGGCAGGTCGAAATGATGTCAGAGTCGGCTTCTGAGCTTGGCGGCTACAAAGAAGTGATCGTGCGGATTGCTGGCCTTGGCGCGTATTCCAAACTGAAATTCGAATCCGGCGGACATCGTGTGCAGCGGGTTCCGGCGACAGAAACACAAGGTCGCATCCATACTTCCGCCTGCACCGTCGCTGTGATGCCAGAAGCCGATGAACTCGCCGATGTGATCATCAACAATGCCGACCTGCGTATCGACACTTTCCGCGCCAGTGGTGCCGGTGGGCAGCATATTAATAAAACCGATTCCGCTGTGCGCCTGACGCATATTCCTACCGGCATCGTGGTCGAATGTCAGGATGGTCGCAGCCAGCATCAGAACAAGGCACAGGCAATGCGCGTGCTGGCCACCAGAATCATGGATGGTCAATTAAGAGAAAAGCAGGCGAAAGAAGCAGCAACCCGTAAGAGCCTGATCGGATCCGGTGATCGCAGTGAGCGCATACGCACTTACAACTATCCACAGGGCCGTATGACCGATCACCGTATCAATCTGACCTTGTATAAACTCGATTTCATCATGGATGGCGATCTGACCGAACTGAGTAATGCCCTGATCGCAGAACATCAGGCTGAACTCCTGGCGGAACTTGGCGACGATTAATCTATCCAAGCCACAGTACCAACAGCGCCAGCAATATCAGTAACACCGGTATTTCATACTATTTAGTTTCTTATAAACATGAGGCTTTAAATAGCGTGTAAGCTGGCATCCGCTTTCATTTTACGAATGACCTACATGCGTTCATCTAAATTCGTCTTACTCGGCATCTCTGCCACCTGCCTGTTACTGATAGCAGTTGCGCTCTATCTGCAGATCGTTGAACTGATGCTGCCTTGCCCCTTATGCGTCTTCCAGCGTTATGCATTTCTTGCCATCGCCCTGTTCAGCCTGATCGCTGCTTTGCTTCCTGCCGATGCGCGCCGTTACGGCATAGCCCTCGCAGGTTTATCCGCATTCGGCGGTATTGGCATTGCGGGCAAACACCTGTATGTGTTGTCAAATCCTACGCTCTCCTGTGGTATCGATCCGCTGGAAACCGGGCTCAATAAAATCTTCTTGTCGGAATGGTTTCCTATCCTGTTCCGTGCGGATGGCTTGTGTGAAACACCTTACCCACCAATCTTCGGTCTGACGATTCCGACCTGGGCCATGATCTGGTTTGTTATTTTCAGTCTCACGCTGATCGTGCTGTTTTTTCAAAAACAAAAAACCGGCATGTTCGGAAAGCGTCACTGATGACAGAAGGCCAGCCGCTCAGCATTGCCGATCATGAGCGCTTGTCGCCACTGGATAAGCTGGAAACACGCATGTTGCTGATGCATGTGACTGGCTTGAGTCGCATACAGTTGATTACACGTTCGGACTATCCGCTCAGCACATCGCAAACGCAGCAGTTTGTCGAATTGCAGCAACGGCGCTTAGCTGGCGAACCCATCGCCTATCTGACCGGTGAACGTGAATTTTTTGGCCTGCCTTTTTACACCTCTCCGGCGGTCTTGATTCCGCGCGCAGATACAGAATTACTGGTGGAACTCGGTTTGCAATTCGCCCCGCAAAACTCCACCTTACTCGACCTCGGTACAGGTTCCGGAGCGATTGCGATTGCGCTTGCTCACGAACGCCAGGATCTGGATGTCTGTGCTGTCGACATCAGCACAGAAGCACTCGCCATCGCAAAAAAGAATGCCGCACGTATACTGCCGCCAGATCACCTGCAACTATTGCACAGTGACTGGTACAGCGCACTGGCTGGCCGGGTATTTCAAACCATCGTCAGCAATCCGCCCTACATCGTCAAAGATGACCCACATCTGAGTCAGGGCGATCTGCGCTTTGAACCCATCAATGCCCTCACCGATCATGCCGATGGGCTCAGCGCTTACCGGCACATCATCCAAGGTGCGCATACGCATCTTGCGCAACAAGGCTGGCTGTTGATGGAACATGGTTATCATCAGGCGGAAGAAGTCCGTGCCTTGTTGATCGCAGCAGGCTACACGCAAGTACAAAGCTGGCGCGACCTCGCTGGTATAGAGCGCGTTTCAGGCGGACAACGCCGCTGATTGGCAAAGGATTTTTTATGCAGATTACGACAGACAAAGCCGCGCTCAACATCGCATTGATACACAATTTTTTATCCACGCTATCCCCCTGGGCACAAGGAATCTCCCTCGAAACGGTACAACGTTCAATTGAGCATTCGCTGTGCTTTGGCGGATTTATCGATGGTCAACAAATCGCCTTTGCGCGAGTAGTCACAGACCGTGCGACATTTGCGTATCTGATGGATGTGTTTGTCTTGCCGGATTATCGCGGCCAGGGATACAGCCGCCGTCTGCTGGAAGTGATACAAGATCATCCCGATCTGCAAAACATACGCCGCTTTATATTGGTCAGCAGCTCGGCTCGCGGTCTGTATGAAAAATTTGGTTTCCACTCACCGGCAAAACCAGAAACGTTCATGGAAATCCACCGTCCCGATCTATACCGCTGATAAACCAATTGATGCAGTTCAACGCATCAATTGTTTAGGGCTAAATCAGGCTATCCGGAATACCCAGCTCATTGTCATGCGAAGTGCAGCAGCAATCTCAGCAAAATATCTATGCATGAAAAATTAAAAAGCCAGCATGTCTGCTGGCTTTTTCAGTAGTGGAAGACAGTGATCAGCGATTAACGATACACCGTCACTGGTTCCGTATTTTGCACAGGTACTGCAGGTACCACGGGCTGACCATTCACATTCGAGTTCGCCGGACGATTCGCACCGCGTGGCAAACCAAACTGCACCATCAGTTCGTTATAGGCCGCATCTGCCAGACTGCGCGAGGTTTCCTGTATGACCTTGCCGCGATTGAAGACAACGCGATCACCGGCACGGCTGATGATCTTGGTATCAACACCGGAACCACTCGCGCTGAATGCCGCTTTGACTTCATAGGTTTTGGTGTTGATCAGACTGAAATCGGCGACCAGATCAAGTGACAAACTGGCTGTCATCGAATTCCCGTATTGCAGTTGATTACTTTCCTGACGGAACTGGATATTGCTGACTGTGCCGAACAATACATAATCCGCGCCGGGATACATGCCTTGTTTGATGCGACCGATGATGTCGTAAATTTTTTCCATCGGCTTGCCAACATACGGACGCGCCTGAATCAGATGCACACCACCGCCTTTGATCATCGCGCCTTTCAAATCGGCCGTGTAGGTTTTTAATTCACCACGGTCGATATAGGTGTAAAAACCTTCCGCTTCGTAGTAATTGCTTTCGCTCTTGGCGTCAATTTTGCCGCGTTGTGAGTAGCTGCGATCGGTTTCGCGTTCGCTGTAGCTGCCTTTCACACTGCTTTTACTGCTGGCAGAAACGACATGGAAATACTCGCTGACTTTTTCTTCGTAAGTCAGATCAGTCACGGCAATTTTCGGTTCTGCTGCCAGCGCGCTGCATGCTGCTGCGGAGCAGAAAACGCCTGCCAGAATTTTTTTCATATTCAACATCTTACGTCCTTCAGGAGCCGGTTAAAAACCGGTTAAAGATTGATCAGGGCTGATTATTTTTTAGATGTTTTACGGATTTCTTTTTCATCCTGCCATTCGATAGAACCATCTTCGATGTCATACAGTTTCAATGTCATCTTGTAGAACACATCTTTGGTCGTGGAATTTTGTTTGACGATAGAAACGATTTCACCTTCGAGGGAATATTTCGCTGCCGTCATGTTGCCGACCTTCGCTTTACCCTGAGATTTATACAAACCGCTTTGATTCTGACGTTGCAACTCGTCCACGCCTTGCTGCATTTCATCAGCGCTACGTGTGAATTTTACTTTTTTACTTTTCACCAACGCAGTCTGAATACTGTTCATGATCGATTTAGTGTCGATGTATTCGCTGGTTTTATTGCGCACACCAGCCAGTGTCAGTGTCGGGCGATTTGCCAGTGCCGGATCTTCGAGCAAAGAGCCAACCATTTTTTCTGCAATCATCTGCAAATCAGTCGAACCGAATTCATTCGTCACTGTTTCTACCGCTTTGTTGTCGCCATAATTCACCTGACGTGCGAGGCTGACTGTTGGCTGCGATAATTTTGTCTGGCAGGCAGACAGCGAAGTCACGGCCAGAATCATCAGGCACAAAGTGGTGGATAAAGAGGAAATGCGTTTCATAATAACTCCGTAGTTCTGTACAATTTTTTTTAAACAAATCTGTGATTAACGTGGTTCAGCGCTCATTTCGATTTTGAAATCTGTCGCTTGCGGGCCATAGGCTGTGCCTTTGACGAGCTGGCTTTGCTTACCCAGTATCATCAATGGTTTCCAGACTTCGCCATCGCCGACCTGCATACCGGCTGCATCTGTCCAGCGGAAACGGTAATAGACGCGTACATCTTTCGCTGTGGTGTTATACATTTCGGCCTGCACAACCAGCACATCGTTACGACGCTGACCGCGCAGATCAGTCACCTGCACACCTTCGAGCGTGCCACGCACCATTAATTTCGCCGCAATGCCAGGAGAAACTGCATTTGGCACATCTTCGGCCATGACCGGTGCGGCAAAGCAAGCTGCGATGACAGCCGCACAAACGGCAATTTTTTTAGACATCATGGATGATTCTTCCTTAATAACTTTGTACATCAATTAAATCGACTGGTTTTTGTCGTCTTGCCAGTTTTACTTAGTTCGCACCTGCCGCTGCAGCCGCAGCTGGTTTCTGCTTCTGCGCCGCTTTTCTCGCTGGCTTTGTCGGCGCTGCTTTTACCGCAGGCGTTTCTGCCGCGATCTGCGCTGCCGGTGTCACAGTACCGAATTTTGCCAGATCGCCGACATAAGTTTTGTTCGGATACAAACGCACTGGCACCACCATGTAGCGACCGTCAATATTGAGCTTGGTGCTTTCGCCGGGACGACCCGAAAAATTCACATCATATTCGCCCGGTGGTAAAAACGCACGCGCAATAAAGACGCGCTCTGGCAGGCTACGCCACATACGATCATCTGCCGGGCCTTCCGTCGCGACCACGGCAATATTAGCAGCCAGACCAGCAAGTGCGCCGAAGTTTTTATTGACCTGATCCTGCACCACGCCTTTAGTAATCGCACGGATCGCAGCGCGGGTGTAAATACCTGGCATTTCATCTTTCAATGCACGACGCGCCATCACGTTGAAATCAGTGATCAATGCGGTTGGCAAAGATTGATTCGCGATATTCACCGAGCGGATCACCGCCGCTTCTTTATCCGGCTGGATCACAGGGAAAGTCAGCGACACAGTCACCAGACCGCGTGAGGTTGGCAATGGCAGCGCAAATTTCTGTGACTGGCGGGCTGGTGCATTGCCGGTTTCGACCACGAACAGAACATCTGTCACGCCTTTTTTGCGGCGGAAACTGGTGCGTTGATCGAGGCCTTTCAAGCCATCTTCCAGCACCGGTAAATCAGGACGCAATTCGATCGCCTTGCGATAACCTGGCGCCGCCAGACCTGGCTCATTCAGCGCTTCATACACAAAACCGGCAAGGTAATGACTCAATGCATTCTGATAACCGTTTTTCAGCTTCAGCACTTCCGGGTCATTCAGGGTTTCAACCGGATAGCCGTTAATTTCCTTGTTACTGCTTGTTACACCTTTTTCTTTCGCTTCCTTTTCGGCGGCCTCGGTTTCCTTGGAACGGAATTCAGCAATCACCGCTTCACGCTCATGCGTACGTTTGATATCGACGCGGGCAGTATCCAGATCACCCAGATTGATACGATCCATCGCCATACGCACAGTCAGCATCACTTTTTCGTAATCCTGGCCTTCGTAATCGCGGCTGGCATCGCCCATGATGGTGGCGCCGATCTGGCTCATCAATTTCTGTGGATTGCTTTTAGCGTTTTCTTCCCACTCTTTCACCTTGGTGTCGGCAATCGTCAACGCATTCAAGCTGTCCTGATAACGCTTACCAATACGCATCAGTTCGCCTTTTTCCAGATTCAGCAATAAATCATTCTGATTGGCACCTTTAGTCTGTTCTTCAACCTGACGGATCGCATCCTCGATCTGCCCGGTTTTAACAACTGCCAGTGAGTTAGAGACTTTGCTGTCGTGGGTTTGCGTCGTAACGCAACCAGTGAGAACCAGAGCAGCAACCAGAGGGGTGAGCGAGAAGGAAGAGAGGCGCATTTAGCTTATATATTTGAGTGTTGAAAAAGGCGACCGGACTAGCAACATCATTTTTGTAACGATCAGGTACACATCGTACAAAGTGATAAATACTGCCCTGAAAAATAAGGTATTACCGGCGTTGAACGGGAAATTATAAAGAGCACCTTTGTTTTTGTAATGCTTAAAATTGTTAGCAAAACATACAAAACAACACTTTTTCGAAATTATTATTTTTGCAGCAAATAAACTTTGCTTTTCATCAAACTTCATCACCGGAAGCTGGGCTCCGGAACGCAATCCTCCAGCAACCACTGATCCAGTTGCCACATAAAATCCGGCAAATAATTTTTATCAGGGCTACGCAAACCATGATCTGCAGCGGGATAAATGCGCAATTGAAAATCGCTGCGCCCAGCGTCGCTGAATGCTTTTCTCAAGGCGTTGGCCGCGCCCGGCGGGATTAAAGTATCCGCCTCTCCGATCCCTGCAAAAACCGGCAAGCGCGCTGCGAGCAGATTGCGTGTCTGATCTATCGCGATTTCCGACCAGTAGCGCCAGCCGCGCCCGTGTATGCGCGCCTGCTCAGGGTCGGCCGGGGAACTTGCCAGTGCGCGGGATAAAACATCCCAGCCTTGCTGCATGTGCGGATAAATTGCTGCCAGCGCGCGGTAAGTCGGAATCGCGCTGTTTCCTGCATTCGCCAGCAAGGCCAGATGCGTGATTTGCGGCAGATCGCGCGCCAGCAAAGGCACCAGTTCAGCACCCTCGGAAATGCCCAACAAAATCACGCGGCGTGGTTGCATGCCTTGTTGTTTGAATTGGCGCAACTGGGCTTGTATGAATGCCAGTTGATCTGCGCGCCATTGGCTCAGATGATCGGCGCGGATAAATGCCTCGCTACAGGTTTCACCGTTTGCCTGCGCGCTGATATGGCGTTTGAGCAAAACACGGATACGGGTCAGCCCAGATTCGCCTTCCCATCCGGTGAAATATTGCGGCAAATATCGCCCCATGCTGCCGCAACCGGCACCGGCCACCACGAACAGCAGATTCACCGGGGAAGCCATTGCGGCAGTATCGCTCTGCCACGGCTGTTTATCCCATTGATAAAACAGGGCGTTGCCACCGTCGGCAAAAGTGAACGTGGCGGGCTGTAATTTCATATTCGCATTTACTGCCGGAGTCACAGCATCGGCTGATGCAGGTCCCGCAGTTTCAGCAGTGGCAGCAGCAGTAGCAATTGCAGGTGCCGCCAGCGCGAAGCACATCAGGAACGGCAGCAATACTGCCGCAGCCAGCCGCGCCGCGGCGTGTCTGCTCTGCCTGCAGAGATAACCACGGCTGCGAAGGCTGCAATACTCGAATTTCATCCTAAAAATACTCCCCCCAGTATATGTAAACACCCTTTATTTCATTGAGAGAATAAGCGTAAATCGCCACATACTCCCCATTTTTTCCTTTTTTGAGCGGGATTTCTGCACCGCTGCAGGCCTGTATTTTCTACAGATCGCCGTCATTACACCGCGCCACCCGGCCGACTATTAACCGCAGTCAGAAAGACTGTCAAGACTGGCGCAACGCTGCAAATTGCGTATCATCTGCGCCTTCATTGCTTTTTTAATGTCTGGATTCTGGATTTATGCTGCCTTCGATTGAACAAAGACTCGCCGTAGAACTCGCCGCCAAACCGATACAGGTAGCGGCTGCTGTTGCCTTGCTGGATGAAGGCGCGACCGTACCGTTTATCGCCCGTTACCGTAAAGAAGTTACCGGCGGCCTCGATGATACGCAATTGCGTCTGCTCGAAGAACGTCTGCGTTATCTGCGTGAACTCGAAGACCGCCGCGCCGCGATCATCGCCTCGATTGATGAACAAGGCAAGATGACGCCGGCCTTGCTTGATGCGATTACCCACGCCGAAGACAAAACCCGGCTCGAAGATTTATATCTGCCGTATAAACCGAAACGCCGCACCAAAGCGCAGATCGCCGTCGAAGCAGGTTTGCTGCCGCTGGCCGATGCCTTGCTGGCCGACCCGATGCTGACGCCAGAAACCGAAGCCGCCAATTATCTGAAACCCGCGTTCAGCACCGACAACGGCGACAACCCAGGCGTGCCTGACACCAAAGCGGCACTCGATGGCGCACGTCAGATTCTGATGGAACGCTTTGCCGAAGATGCGAGCCTGTTGCAAGCGCTGCGCGAATATCTGAACGACCACGGCATCGTCGAATCCAAAGTCGTGGCAGGCAAAGAAGATGCCGGCGAAAAATTTGCCGATTATTTCGATTACTCAGAAACCCTGGGCACCATTCCATCGCACCGCGCACTGGCCTTGTTCCGTGGTCGCCGCGAAGAAATGCTGACCGTCACTTTGCGGCTCGACAGCGAAGAAGAAAAACCAAAATGGGATGCGCCGCTGAACCCATGTGAAAGCCGCATTGCCGCACGTTTCGGCGTCAGCCAAAAAGATCGCCCAGCCGATAAATGGCTGGCCGATACCGTGCGCTGGGCATGGCGCGTCAAAGTCTTCATGCATCTGGAAACCGAGCTGATGGGCAAGCTGCGCGAGAGTGCAGAAATCGAAGCCATCAACGTGTTTGCACGCAACCTCAAAGATTTATTGCTGGCAGCACCAGCCGGGCCACGGGCCACGATGGGCCTCGATCCTGGCTTGCGTACCGGCGTGAAAGTCGCGATTGTCGATGCGACCGGCAAGGTAATGGAACACGCGACGATTTACCCGCATCAGCCGCGTAACGACTGGGATGGTTCGCTGCATACGCTGGCGAAACTCGCAGAAAAATATCAGGTGTCATTAATTTCGATTGGTAACGGCACCGCCTCACGCGAAACCGACAAACTGGCGCAGGATTTAATCAAACTCAAACCAGAACTCAAGCTGACCAAAATCGTCGTCTCTGAAGCCGGTGCATCGGTGTATTCCGCTTCAGAATTCGCCTCGAAAGAATTGCCGGATCTGGATGTGTCCATCCGTGGTGCGGTCTCGATTGCACGTCGTCTGCAAGACCCGCTGGCCGAGCTGGTGAAGATCGATCCAAAATCCATCGGCGTTGGTCAGTATCAGCATGATGTCAGCCAGACCCAGCTGGCACGCTCGCTCGATGCGGTGGTCGAAGACTGCGTGAATGCGGTTGGTGTTGATGTGAATACCGCCTCTGCGCCTTTGCTGGCGCGGGTGTCCGGCTTATCGGCCAGCGTCGCGCAAAGCATCGTTAATTTCCGCGATGCCAAAGGCATGTTCAGTTCACGCGCCGATCTGCGCGCAGTACCGCGCCTCGGTGACAAAACATTTGAACAAGCCGCCGGATTTTTGCGCGTGATGAATGGCAGCAATCCACTCGATGCATCCGCAGTTCACCCGGAATCGTATCCGCTGGTCGAAAAAATTCTGGCCGATATCAAGAAAGATGTAAAAGGCGTCATCGGCGACAGCGGGCTATTGAAATCGCTGAACGCGGCCAAATACGCCGATGAAAAATTCGGTGTGCCGACCATCACCGACATCATCAAAGAGCTGGAAAAACCGGGCCGCGATCCGCGCCCTGAATTCACCACCGCCACCTTTAAAGACGGCGTGGAAGACATCAAAGATTTGCAGCCCGATATGATTCTAGAAGGCGTCGTCACCAACGTCGCCGCGTTCGGCGCGTTTGTCGATATCGGCGTGCATCAGGATGGCCTGGTACACATTTCCGCACTGTCGAACACCTTTGTCAAAGACCCGCACACCGTCGTCAAAGCCGGTCAGGTGGTGAAAGTCAAAGTGATGGAAGTTGACGTCAAACGCCAGCGCATCGCCCTCACCATGCGCCTCACCGACAGCGCACCGCAACCCGGCAGCAAACCGGAACAACGCGGCGACCGCAACGACGCCAAACGCCTGAACCAGCACCAGCAACAACGCAAACAAGAAGCCGCCCCCGCAGGCAACGCGATGGCAGCAGCGTTTGCGAAATTACGTGGTTGAGATTAACAATTCTGCGAAAAAAACACCGAAGTAAAATAATTAAGCGCCCCGGTTTTTACCGGGGTGTTTTTTTGCGCCATGCTGTGTGCGATTACACATCGCTGAATCGTGACTGCCTGAACTTATAACGCAAACCTTCCTGCACCTGATTCAATCAACGCGGTTTTGATGATGTCGAGGAAGTGATGTTTGTGTCTGTTTGGTTAAACTCATTTTACGTTCAGCAGAACCAGATACAACAAGACTCCATGAGGTTTTCAAGGCATTTGAATAAAATTGTCTTTTTAACATTACAAGTTAAGCTACATTTTTGCAAATTAAATAGAAGTCAGACCGTTTAAACCTACAACGAAAGAAATCACATTGGCACATCTTACTGATATGGAAGAGATACTATCCAGGATTCCTGGAACCGACATCCGCGACTACATGCGTGAAGCAATGGGTTGTTATATGGCCGGAGCCTACCGTGGTACCTTAGTTCTTAGTTATATCGCTTTATTCGACGACTTACTTGCAAAACTGGATGAGTTGGGAAACGTAAATACGGCAGCGAAGTCAATATTTACCGAAGCCACAAAGAAGAAATCTGACCAAGATGTTTACGAAAGCTACCTTATAGATCAACTAACATCCAAAAGTTTTATTTCCGGTCTCGACTCATCATTTCTAACAACCCTCCGAACCCTACGTAACAAGTCTGCGCACCCATCAGGTCACAAGCCATCACCTGAGGAAGCAAGATTTGTCTTCTTCGAAACCATTGATCGTTTTCTTTCAAAACCCATACTCTCCACCACTCAGTTGGTCGATGAACTCGTAACAAGGTTAAAGAACAGCAATTTCTTTCCAAGCACGTCTATCGTAGATATCAGAAATGTAGTCAGAGACGAGCTGACTAACCTTCATGATGAAGCGATGCCTCAGCTCGTGACAAAAATGGCTGCAGCAATCACATCACCTGATGGTTCAATAAAGAAAAATTCGAGCTATTTTTTGATCGGTCTATCTAAGCTCGACAAGCTACCAGCTAATGTCGCACTGCAAACCAAGTTGATTGCATCAAAGGCAGATAACTCCGATTACGAGGACGTGATCATTCAAGCACTATCAGCCAATGGAAAGTTAATTTCTGGCCTGAGCGGTACTCCCGTCGAACGCGTACGAGCAATTCTGGCAAAAAAGATATCTGAGATTACAAGTACTCTCAGTGAAACAAATTTGATTCATCCAACATCCGCGCTCATATCTCTTGCGGAGGCCATTTCAGAGTCTGAATTCCTGGAAATGTTCAAGCCAGAAGTCGAAGCACTATTTAAGAAAAGAGCCCACTCTGAGTTTGTTGTAAAACTCGTCAAGGACAAACCAAGCCTCCTCCCCATCTACCTGCCGATACTTATCTCGAAGGCTGGATCTTCCGACTTCGCTACGGCCAACTCTTTCTCAAACTCTGTTGAGGCGCTAGATGGTGCTCTCGGGGAAATACTCACTAGCGAGCAGTCATTGCAACTGATCGTCGCAATGATAAGAGCCGCGAACTCTGGGGCTTGGTCAGCAAAGGCCGAGGTCAGCGCCAAATTTGCAAACGTTCCTACCTTGAGGTCGAAAGCCATCGAGTTCACCACCGCGAACGAAATGGCGGCAGCAACACTCATTAAAGATAAACTGGATGAATCCAAGTCCGTAAACGAGTTCGTTGCAGCCACCCTTACTGACGAAACCGTCTAACTGATCACTTAATCGTGCAATCATGGCCAGCATCGTTCTCGACTAGCTCTGGCGTTATGTTTCTGCGACTTCTAACGGCAACAGCAAAAGATACTAGAGCATTTTAATGCAAACGCAGAGTACGTTTCATGCACCATTTTTTCTGTCAGCGCACCTTGCGAATGCATTTAACATATCCGTGCAGCGAGTCGTCGTTGTGGCGCACCATCTTGCTCATCGCCGCTGCCCCATCCACGGAAGTTGGCGTTATAACCCTGATTTCCGGATGCATACATAAATGAAAAAAGTATTATTCCTTGTGCTGATTGTGGCTGGCGGCTGGTGGTATTTCATCGGTGGGCGCAAGCTGTCGGACGGACATGTCAACGGTTTTTATCGCGATCTTGAAATCGCGACGTTACAGCGTCAGCCTGAGGCGATATGCGCGCTGCTGGCGCCGGATTTTCACTCTACCGGCAGCGTCAACACAGCCGGAAACACACAAACGGTGAACCAGAACAAGCAGCAAGCCTGCGACGCCTATCATGACTTGTATGCGACCTGGGAAAAGCTGGGCGAGAAGATGGGCGGCATGCTGCAACTGGATTCTCAATACACGATACACAGCATCGCGCTGTCGCCGGATGGCAAAACTGCCACGGTGGATGTCAGCAGTTCGCTGGACGTTGCCGGAACACTCATGCACATACGCTCGCGCAGCACGGATACGCTGGTCCGTCGCAACGGAAAAGTATTATTACTGCACAGCGCTGGCGTTGGTTCTGTCGGCGCGGGGTCTTAGCGCCGCTTCAAACGCCCCCCGCTCAGTCGGTATTGTGCGAGCCGGATTAGAAATCCTTGAGTTAGGTCAATCCCGGTTAAAACCATATACTCCCCCCATATTTTTACAAAAACATACTAATCTCCTTATATTCATTGGGTGTTAAACATATACTCCGGGGGAGTATATTTATTCCTCTAGTACAAAACAGCGCCTGCAGTCACGCTGTTGGCGCGCGGGAGCGCTGCCGGAGTTTCCTTTATAATGGCGGCACATTATTAACCAAGGAAAAGCCATGAGCGACGTTCAAAGCTGGATCAAAGAAACCGTTACCCAAAACCCTGTCGTGTTGTTCATGAAAGGGACTGCCCAATTCCCGCAATGCGGATTTTCCGGTCGTGCGGTGCAGGTATTGAAAGCCTGCGGCGTGCAGAATCTGGTGACTGTGAATGTGCTGGAAGACCCGGAAGTGCGTCAGGGCATCAAAGATTTTTCTAACTGGCCAACCGTACCGCAGCTGTACATCAAAGGCGAATTCATCGGCGGCTCTGACATCATGAATGAGATGTTTGAAAACGGCGAACTGCAAACCTTGTTGAAAGACTGAGCACCGTCGTGATGAGCACCAGCGCACCGCCGAAACAACGTCTGATCATCGCCATCACCGGCGCGACCGGCGCTGTGTATGGTGTGCGCTTGCTGCAGGTATTACAGGCAAACCCGGACGTCGAAACGCATCTGCTGATTTCTGAAGCCGGAGTCTTGAATCTGCATCAGGAACTCGACATGAAGCGCAAGGATGTCGAGGCCTTCGCGGATGTCGTGCATCATGTACGCGATGTCGGTGCCAGCATTGCCAGCGGCTCGTTTCAATCTGACGGCATGGTGGTTGCACCGTGCTCGATGAAAACACTGGCCTCGGTGGCGCATGGCATGTCAGATAATCTGATCACGCGCGCTGCCGATGTCGTGCTGAAAGAACGCCGTCGTCTGATATTAATGGTGCGGGAAACACCGTTCAATCTCGCCCATCTGCGCAATATGACGGCCGTGACTGAAATGGGCGGCATCATCTTCCCCCCGCTCCCCGGTTTCTACCACCGTCCGCAATCGATACAGGAAATGGTCGACCACACAGTCGGCCGCGTACTCGATATGTTCGCCCTACCGCACGAGCTGACACCGCGCTGGCAAGGTTTAAAAGAGTAATTTCAAACTTTTTCTGAAACTGAGAATGACCAACTACGCCTAGTATTATCGGCTCACACGTTCGTTCATTCATGCGAGCACGCAAACATTTCTAGTCTTTGAGTTACATAAAATTGACTCGATTAAAAATGTACATAACTTTATTTAAAACAATAAACAGGACAAATATTTATTATTCACAAATCAAGTGAAATATAATTGTAACAACTTGATTGTTTGGAGATACATTTTGTTACGGCAGATTTTATTGACTTTTGCACTACTTCTATTAAATGGTTGTGGTGGTGGCGGTAGTAGCAGTTCCACCTCTTCGACACCGGCGAATAATGTAACGCCTACCGCACCAATTACCTTTTCACAAAAGGTTCTTAACGCGAATGTTCAGAGCGGGACTTCCGGAACTGTATCAATACAGGCAGACGTCAACGACAGAAATATCTTTGCGGGTGCCAGCGCCATATATGTTTTGGTAGCAGATACCAACAAAGTACTTAATGGAGCGGTTAATCTGACGGCATTGAGTAACACGCAGTTCTCAGTAACTTTTATAACGTCATCTAAGTTGGCGCCAGGAAAATACAGCGGGAATTTTGAAGTTCACATCTGCAAAAATACCAATTGCACAAGTGAGTTTGTGCCTCCATTGATTTTGCCGTATGAGTTTAATATTTCACCGACTCCGCTGACTGTTTCAACGAAAGATGCAACTCAAATCACGATTCGTTATGGCTCACCTAAACCGGTCACAGTGCAAGCAAACGTTACATCCAATACTGTCGACTGGTCAGCGAGTAGTGACGCTCCTTGGCTAGAACTATCTAACATCAAAGGTACGGGCCCGGGCTCATTTGAAATTTCCATCTCTGCAAAAGGACTGCCAGTCAATACATACAACGGGAAAGTGACGATATCAACGCCAGATGGACAAACCTTCCCACTTAACTACGTGCTAAATGTCTTACCTGCATTCTTTTCAATCACAAGCGGCCTACCCAGTTTTAATGCTATCAATGGTGAAACCGTTCCGCCTCAGGTAATCAGTTTCGAACGACGCCAGGAGTTTGACAGCCTGGTGACAAACTGGACGGCGACCAGCTCCGCTGACTGGCTTATTGCTTCCGCACTTTCCGGCAAGACACCATCGTCGGTTTCTTTATATCCAAACCCATCCATAGGCAATCTTGCTACTGGAAAATATTCCGCACAATTTACGGTGCGAGCGCCAAATATGCAGGATTTCAACGTCCCGGTAGCGCTCACGTTAACAACACCGTCCCTAACGTCAGCGCAGACTTATATCAATTTTGGTGGCGCCAATGGCCGTGATTGGAGTCCACAGTCGCTGACTTTTCAACTAAATACAGGTACTAACTCTTGGCCTTGGAAATTCACCGTCCTCCCACCATGGCTAAAAAGCGAAGTTAGCGGTGGTAAAGTGAATGCCAGTGGAACAAGTGCCAAACTTCTGCCCGACCCTCTTGATTTACAAAAAGGAACAATATCTGCTGCCGTCAGCATTTCTGCAACTATTAACGGCGACACTGTTACATTGCCGGTAACCGCAAATATCAATATTGATCAAAGAAAATTACTTGTATCAGAATATGGTGTCAGCTTCAGTAGCACACCTCTGGGTAAGGCATTGAGTCGCACAATTGCTGTCAGCGACAATTTTGGAAGAACCCTGAACTGGAAAGCAATGACGGAAAGCAATTGGTTGAGTGTTACCACTTCAGGAAGCACTCCGTCCGACAAGCTGATGCTCACTGCTAATCCAGAAAAAATGGCTGACGGGCTACAAGAAGCAATCGTTACAATATCTTCGCCAACACCCGGAGTCGAACCAGTCATGGTCAGAGTCGGCGCCTGGAAATCTAATACGCCAGTTCCTTCTTTGCTCAAATTATCAGCAGATTATCGAAATATAGTTGCAGATAAAACTCGTCCATATATCTATGCCAACAACGGGGGCAGAGATATTGATGTTTTTAATGTTTACACCGGAACCAAAGTCGCAACACTCACTTCAATTTATGGCAACTTAAGCAATATGGCGGTATCGCCTGACGGGACGACTTTGTATGCAATCAATTCCTCGCAAAAGCTTGTTGACGTGTTTAACCTGATGACGATGCGCTATCAAAAGAGCTTGGAGACAGACAACGGGTATTACTCTGGCTGGGATTCCAAGGAATTTTCACTTAGTCTGCCATTGATCGCCATCAGACCTAATAACGTGAATGTGTTAGTCCTCGGCCATGGTCGCGCATATGTAGGCGAAAACCTTAATTTTAAAATTAACCAAAGCCTGAGTGCGACTTTTGCCCAGATTGGGGCGATGGAAGCCTCTTCTGATGGGCGGATCTTGTTTACCCAGAATATCGGCATCAATCCTGGAACAACAACCTCAATAGATGTCGACTATACGACACTTTTCTTCGGAAATTTGTTGCTAACAAAATTTACGGAAGGGACTACTCGTGGCAGCATTAGTGATGCGAAAATTGCAACCAATATTGATGGTTCAAAACTATATACAGCGGCCGATGCAACAAATAACTGCTCCGTAGTTAACCCCAAAACGATGATGGTTATTGGCAATTTATCGACGAACAACATGTATCCCAATGTTGTCAACACTTTAAATGATGGCCGTGTTATTTGTGGAAGATCCGATTCAGAGAATGGTTTTAATTTCTGGCTCTACGATAGTAACGGAACGCCAAAGAAAAGCTATCAAATGGACGCATTGAAGGCCAGGCGATTTGTCGTGATGCCAGACAGCCTTATGGCTGCAGGCTTAACAACAAATCCTTCAATCACATTCATTAACGTTGCACCGTGAGCGCCTTAAAATGAAAGAGGAGTCCTTTGCAATTTAATTTTTCTAACAAATGATGAGTACCGATCACAATCTGGTACTCATCTATTAAGTCTGCTAACGCATTGTATGCGTTAGCAGTACAAGGTTTCCATGGCAATTCCATAGGCCACAAGGGGAGTAACGTCTGCGTAACGCATCTTTCTCCCCTCCTATTTATCACCTCCGTCACATCTAGTTTCAGGCTAGTTGCATCCAATATAGGCCAACGTCCTTTTGTAGAGATTGTTTAGCGAAGTACCATCATCTAACCAGTTCTACTGGCTTTTTTGATAAAGCTGAACAGCTTGAAAGGGCAGCCAATAAATCCACGCAGCTGACTATGCCAGCTGGCTGACGCTGGTCTCCGCGGCCACACAGAATGGCGCGTATCGCCGCGTCTTCTCTCTCGTCACCCGCATAAGTTGTTCCACTTCTCTGTGCTGTTGTTATCTGCCATCGCTGTAATCACAGGGTCATATCTGGCCGCTACATTTTGTTACTTGCGATCACATCATCGCCCTGCACCCGGTAACGGCGTGCTTGCCAGCATCTCGTCAAACAACAGCGATTGCTGCAAAGCAGTTAACCTCGACAAGCACAGGATCAACACGTGAATCACAACAAAAATGTATCGCTGCTGGCCGCGCTGACGGCAAGCGCTCTGGTGGCCGCCTGCGGTGGCTCCGACACGACATCCACAGCCACCCCGGCACCAGTCGCACAAGCAGGCGTGTTTCTGGATGCCGCAGTGGAAGGTCTCGATTACACCAGCGGCACAGCAAAAGGGACAACACAAGCCGACGGCGGCTTTAGCTGCAATACTGGCGACAATATGAGTTTTTCTGTCGGCGGCGTCAGCCTGGGCTCGGCGCCATGTGCCACAGTGATCACGCCACTGAGCCTGGCGAATCAGAGCAACAGCAACGACGATAAAGTCGTCAATCGCCTGATGGCCTTGCAATTGCTGGATGAAGATAATGATCCATCGAATGGCATACGTTTATCCGCTGCAGTCAAAACGGCGCTGGCAGGTCAGGCGCTGGATTTTAACGCGAATGCGGCGACATTCAATACGGCGATGACGAATCTGCTGAGCAAGCTGCCAGCCAGCTATCAAAGCCGCAGCGTGGATGCTGATCGTCGCGCATTGGTCCGCGAACATTTTGAAGACACGCTCGCGTCCAAAATGGACAAGCCTGTCGTTGATGCGGTCACGCAAACTAATGCACTCGGCACGGTGGTGGCGAATGTGACGCGTTATCAGATCAAAGCGGCAGATGCGTTTTATGTTCCGTATGAAGGCACGAATGCAGCCGTGAAAGCGGACTTCCCGAAAGGCTTTTTGCCATCGTATGGTTCTGGTCTGACGTTTAAAGGCAAAGCGGCCGATGGTTCTCTGGAGTTCTACGGCATTACCGACCGCGGCCCAAATGGCGACGGCCCGAAAGTACCTAATTCAGTTGTGACCACGGGTGCAACTGGAACCAGCGACGCCAAATTTTTCCCTTCGCCGAGTTTCACGCCATCGATCGGTCTTATCTCCGTCGGTAAAAACGGCGCGACATTAAAATCATCGATGCCGATTAAATTCAGCAGCACCATCAATGCGTCCGGCTTATCGATCGCCGCTGGCAAAGTCGGCTCTTCCGGCGAGGTACCGCTGAACGATGCGATGAAATACGATGCCACCAGCAAAACCACCTTCAGCGATTATGGTCTGGATACCGAATCCGTCGTGCTCGACACGGCACGCGGTGTGTTCTGGGTGTCGGATGAATATGGTCCGTTCATTCTGAAGATCGATATGAATACCGGCATCATTCTGAAAAAATATCAGCCTGGTACCGGTACTGCCGATCTGCCTGCTGTGCTGCTGAAACGCCGCGCGAATCGTGGCATGGAAGGTCTGTCACTCGATGCAGGCACAGGTAAATTGCAGGGCTTTATTCAAAGCCCGCTGGATGACGGCAAAGCGTCGTATAAAGTGCCGGGCGCGACCGTTGCGACGAATGAAAGCATCAAGGATTACGCCAAATTCAACCGCTGGGTTGAGTTCGACCCAACGACCGAAAAAACCAAATTGTATGCATATCCGCTCGACAGCACGATGTATGCATCCGGCAAAACCGGCGGCGCGAAACTCGGCGATCTGGTCGCGCTCGGTGGCGGTAAATTCATCGTGATTGAGCAGGGTGCTGGTGTTGACGGCAAGATCTTCAATCGTCTGATGCTGGTGCAGATTACTACGGACGCGACTGATATTGCAGCGATGGGCACGGACCTCGAAAAAAGCAGCATGACAGGTGCAGCGGTCAATGGTGTGAATTATGCGAACGTGGTCACGCTCAAAAAGACCGTGTTGTTTGATCTGAACGGCGCTGGCTGGCTGGCAGAAAAAGCCGAAGGTCTGGCACTGGTCGATGACTACACGCTGG
Source organism: Cognatundibacterium rivi (assembly GCF_018139565.1). GTDB lineage: Bacteria > Pseudomonadota > Gammaproteobacteria > Burkholderiales > Burkholderiaceae_D > Undibacterium > Undibacterium rivi. The sequence continues at coordinate 36,969 of NZ_JAGSPK010000008.1, read as the reverse complement.
CATTGGTGAATGATGATGACTTCGGTCTGAAAACCCTGATTACCGATGCGAATGGTAAGACGGTCGAAGGTGCTGACATCACCAAATGCACGGTGGACGCGAATGGCGCATTGACCACCACAGCCGGTGCAACTGGCTGCGTTGCCGGTAACTCGGTACGCGTGGCTCGCGGTGCCGACAGCGAACGTCCGAATCGTTTGTGGCTGTTTAAATTTAATAAAAAGCTTGCTGACTTCGCTGTGCCTGCGCAGTAATGCACTCGGGCATAGCGCCGTTACTGTGACGTATTTTGATGTGACTTCAACGGCGTTGCGATAGCGTTACGCGGCACCTGATCTGAGACGAGCCGCCACCTGCGTGTGGCGGCTTTTTTATCCGCTATAAGCTGATCACGGCAGCGGCTAAGACCACCAGGAAATCGACCGGAGATCAGCAGCAAGCAGGTGCCGCTGGATGTCCGCAAAGCGCAAACGGCCTGCAAGCAAACATAAACAGAGCCAAAACGGGGGGCAAATCTAGCCGAAAACGGCTTAAATATACTCCCCCCAGTATTTTTTAAGCCCCTTGTTTTATGTTGAGAATAAGCGTTTTTTTGCGGATACTCCCCTGTTTTTTCATTTCTACGTAAAAAAAAGGACGCCGCAGCGTCCTTTTTTGCATCGTCATTCCGGCTTACAGTTTCTTTTGCAGAAATTCCCATTTCGCTTTTTGCAAAGACCAGATCGTCCAGTCTCCGCGCGGGCCGTGTCCGGCACCGGGATACAGTTGCAAGCTGTAATCTTTGCCATCTTTGATCAGCTCGTCGATCAGCATCACGGTATTTTGCGGATGCACATTGTCGTCCATCGTGCCATGCATGATCAGGATTTCACCATGCAAATCTTTCGCCGCTTTCAGCACGCTGCCCCGATCGTAACCGCTCGTATTTTCTTGCGGCAAGCCCATGTAACGCTCGGTATATACGCTGTCATACAAGCGCCAGTCGGTTACCGGAGCACCGACAAAACCGATCTTCCAGGCTTTGCTGTGCGTCATCGCATACGAGGTGAAATAGCCGCCGAAACTCCAGCCGTTCAGCGCGATTCTGTCCATGTCCGCCCAGCCTTGCGCACGCAACCACGCGAGGCCATCAAGCTGATCCTGCAATTCGAGTTGCCCCAGTTTTTTATGAATTGGCCAGGCGCTTGCCACGCCTTTATTACTCGCACTGCGATTATCCAGCACCCAGACAACATAGCCTTGCTGCGCGAGGAAGTGATGGTACAAATCATTCGACCAGCGGTCATTCACCTGGGGTGCCATCGGCCCCGCATACAGGTGCTGATACACCGGATATTTTTTTGCCGGATCAAAATCCGGCGGCAGGTACAACAGGCTTTCCAGTAAAAATCCATCGCGTGCGCGGATCTGCTGCTGAGTGACTTTGGCCAGACGCAGGCCACGCATTTTCTCTGGCATGCCAACGTCGTCGATCAGTCGGAGTTGTTTTCCTTCGTCGTTAAACAAAGCCTGCTTCGGCGTTTGCTTCAGGCTGCTCCAGCTATCAAGAAAATGGCTAAAAGTTTTGTTCCAGCGCACGTTGTGCGTACCCTTTTCCTGCGTCAGACGCTGCAAGCCTTCACCATTCAGACCCACGCTGTAGACATCGTTACCGATAGGGTTGCGCTGATTCGCAGAAAACAGGATGCGCTGACGTGCTTCGTCCACACCATACACGCTGCGCACATCCCAGTCGCCGCTGGTGATCACTTTTTGCAGCTGATAATGCTGATCATAACGATACAAATGACGATGCCCGCTGCGATCCGATTCCCAGATAAAGCCGCCGTCTTTCAGAAACACCGGAAACGGCAAACGTTCTGTCCATGCCGGGCTGGTCTCGCGCACGATCACTTTACTCTGCTGCATGTTCGCATCATACAAACGCAAATCGAGCCAGGTCTGCACTCGATCCTGCCAACCGGCCAGCAACTTGCCATCCGGCGTCCAGCCGACCTGCACGATCAGAGTTTCTTTTTCGGGATACGGGTTTTCTGTCCAGCTCAGTTTGCCATCTTTATCAACGATGCCTAATTTGACTGTGGGATTCGGGTCACCCGCTTTCGGATAACGGGTCAGATTCGTTTTTAATGGCTGCGCATGATCACCGCTGAGCGTGTAGACCGGCACTTTGCTTTCATCGAAATTCAGGAAGGCGAGTTTCTGTGAATCCGGCGCCCACCAGAATGCCCGCAATTTGCCGCGACCATATATTTCTTCCATATAGACCCAGTCGAGACGGCCATTCAAATTCGTCTCGCTGCCACCGGTGGTCAGACGTTTCTCTGTCGCGCTGGCGATATCGGTAAGATACAGGTCATTCCCTTTCAGATACGCGACCGATTTAGCATCCGGCGAAAGTATCGCTTCATCTTCGGCCTGATCCGGCGTATGCGTCAGTTCGCGCGCGCGTGCATTTTGCAGATCCAGCAGCCACAAATCATTTTTGTAGCTGAACAAATACGACTTCACCTCAGGCTGTACCTGCTGCCCCAGCTTTTCCGCCAGACTCTGCGCCGATTTATCATCGATTCCTGCGGCTTTCAAATAGCGCAGAATATTTCCATCGACCGTCAGCACCTGTTTTTCCCAGGTATTGGTATTCACAACCGAAAGCTTGACGACACCGTCTTTCATTTCCGACTCGATCAGACGATTTTGCTGATCCCACGACAAACGGGTCAGCGGACGAGGTTCGAATTTCTCTTTCTTCAGCGGGTGATACAGCATCTCCAGACTCAGCTTGCCGTCATCTGCTGCAGCCATCGCTGTGCTGGCGGACAGCAATGCCAACAAACCGCTTTTGATTATTTTTTTCATGGAACTCCTCTGTGTTTTTTATTCCGTGCTGCCAACACGGGCTCGTCAGCACGCGCTTGCGCTGTATGACCACATACAGCATTGCACAGTTCACCATTTCTGCTGAAAGACCGAGAATTATTCAGAACAATACCGTGATAAGAAAATACGACGAAAAAGAAAAAACCCACCGTTATTGCTAACGATGGGTTTTTAATTGGTGCCGGCTGCCGGAATCGAACTGGCTACCTGATGATTACAAGTCAACTGCTCTACCAAGTGAGCTAAGCCGGCGAAAATCTTACGCGTTTGCTTCGTTTCCGTTGCATTCCCGAAGACCAAGATTATAGGCTACTTTATTATTTTTAGCGAGGGCTTTTCTGATTTTTTTTCAGATTTTTTTTGTTCAGTGGACAAATCCACTTTTTCTTCGCCATCCGGTTTGGAACTGACTGCGGCCAGACCTAGCTTTCTTGGCGGCGCTTCGCTTTCAGGCGCTTCATTTTCTTCTGCGGATAACATTGCTTCCTGCGATTCTTCCAGCTCGGCAAAATCCAGCTCAAACGCCATTCCCTGACCATTCTCGCTTGCATAAATGGCCATCACATTCGCCACAGGAACGTAAATCTCGCGGGAAACGCCGCCGAATCGGGCTTTGAATGTCACGGCTTCGTTATCCATTTTCAGGCCACTGGTCGCGCCAAAGCTGATGTTCAGTACGATCTCGCCATTCCGGACAAATTCCATAGGCACCCGCGCACCGCCCTGCACTTTCACTGCCATATAAGGTGTATAGCCATTATCAGTACACCATTCGTAAATGGCACGCATGAAATAAGGTTTCGTCGATGTTTCTTGCATGATGCTTACTCAACAGATCAAAGTTTAAGAATAGATGGGGCCGATAAAAACAACAAGGCTGACTTGATGGAATAAGTCAGCCTTGTTGAAATACCGTTGATACAGAAGACGTATCAATCAGAGCTTAGCGACGCATCACTTTCTCGGAAGGTGTCAACGCTTCAATGTAGGCTGGACGGGAGAAAATGCGTTCAGCATATTTCATGATAGGCGCAGCGGTTTTCGACAACTCGATACCGTAGTGATCCAGACGCCACAACAAAGGTGCAATCGCGACGTCAAGCATAGAAAACTCATCGCCCAGCATGTATTTATTTTTGATAAATAAAGGTGCCAGTTGCGTCAGGCGATCACGAATTTCAGCGCGTGCTTTGTCTTGAATTTTAGCGGAACTGCTGCTCTTGTCGTTTTCCAGCGTATGCACGTGAACGAACAATTCTTTTTCAAAGTTAAACAGCATCAGACGTGCGCGTGCGCGTTGCAGCGGGTCTGCCGGCATCAGTTGCGGATGCGGGAAGCGTTCATCAATGTATTCGTTAATGATATTGGATTCATACAGAATCAGTTCACGTTCCACCAGAATCGGTACCTGACCATAAGGATTCATGGTCGAAATATCTTCCGGTTTATTAAACAGATCAACATCACGGATTTCAAAATCCATGCCTTTTTCAAACAGCACTAAACGGCAACGTTGAGAAAATGGGCAGGTTGTACCCGAATAGAGAACCATCATTTTTATAGTTCCTTAGAAACAATCAGGGCGAGGAGCCAATTTTGCGCGCCTCACCCCAAGGATTACTCGTCCGTTTACGACGGATAGAAACGGACGATCTTAGAAATTCCTGTCTTACGATAGTATGAATCGCAGACGCAAAACAGGAAACAATATCTTATTTTACTTCTTTCCAGTAAGAAGCATTCAAACGCCATGCAAGTGTTGCCAGCAATGCCATGAAAATCAGCACCACAACACCAAGGCGTTTGCGCGTATTTTGCGCCGGTTCGCCCATCCATTGCAAGTAGGCGACCAGATCGCCAACCTGATTATCGTAAGCAGCCTGATCGAGTGTGCCATCGGTTACTTTTTCGAAGCCAACAAATTTGTGTACGGTTTTAGATGCATCATGCGGATCTTTTTCTTCCACAAATTTAGCATCGCGAACGCCTTGCAACTCCCACAAGACGTGGGGCATACCAACATTCGGGAATACCATGTTATTCCAGCCTGTAGGGCGAGAATCGTCTTTGTAGTAAGTACGCAGATAGGTGTACAACCAATCTGCACCGGAACCAGCTTCCGAAGCACGGGCGCGGGCAATTACCGATAAATCCGGTGGCACCGCACCAAACCAGGTTTTAGCATCCTTGGCTGACATCGTGTTCTTCATCAGATCGCCCACTTTCTCGCCGGTAAACAGCAAGTTTTGTTTGATCTGATCATCCGTCAAACCGATATCTTTCAGGCGGTTATAACGCATTGCTGAGGCCGAGTGACAGTTCAGGCAGTAATTCACGAACAGCTTCGCACCATTCTGTAATGCCGCCATATCTGTGGAACGGTCAGGCGCACGATCCAGAGGGAATGTTGCACCAGCAGCCATCGCTAATGCAGGAACAAACGCCAGGACAGCGATTATTTTTTTAAGTAATTTCATGCTTATTCTTCCTCGCTTAGTTCGCTCAGTGTGCCGAAAATGTAACGCGCTTCGGCACTGGCTTAAATGTACCCATTGCGCTCCACCAAGGCATCAGCAGGAAGAAGCCGAAATAGATCACAGCACAAACCTGAGAGACACGCTCGCCAGTTGGGGATGGTGGCTGTACCCCGAGATAACCGAGGACAACAAACGCAATACCAAACACGATATACACATACTTATGCCAGTGAGGACGGTAGCGTATCGATTTCACAGGTGATACATCCAGCCATGGCAGGAAACCCAGAATCACAACGGAACCACCAAACAATACAACACCCCAGAATTTCGCATCCAGACCAAATGGCAGCATGCCGATAATTGCCAGCAATGCGACACCGGCAATCGCCATTTTGACGATCTGCGGCAACTTGGTTGTCAGCCAGATCAATGCGACATAAGCAGCAACACCAGCCTGAACTACGTATAAGAATTCAGATGTTGTGGCACGCAAGATCGAATAAAACGGTGTGAAATACCAGGTCGGCGCGATATGCAACGGCGTTTTCAGAGAATCGGCAGGAATGAAGTTGTTATATTCAAGGAAATAACCACCCATTTCAGGCGCAAAGAACACCACTGCGCTGAAGATCGTCAGGAACACTGTCACGCCGAAAATATCGTGGAAAGTGTAATAAGGGTGTGAAGGAACACCGTCAACAGGGTGTCCATCAGGTCCCAGATTTTCTTTGATTTCAATGCCATCCGGATTGTTAGAACCCACTTCGTGCAAAGCAATCAGATGTGCAGCTACCAGACCCAGTAACACCAAAGGAATCGCGATCACGTGGAAAGAGAAGAAACGATTCAATGTCGCATCTGATACCACATAGTCACCACGGATCCACAAAGAGAGATCAGGGCCGATGAAAGGAATCGCACCAAACAGATTCACAATAACCTGCGCACCCCAGTAAGACATTTGTCCCCATGGCAGCAGGTAACCGAAGAAAGCTTCCGCCATCAGGCACAGGAAAATGGCAAAACCAAACAACCAGATCAGCTCACGTGGCTTGCGATAGGATCCGTACAAGAAAGCACGGGTCATGTGCAGATACACAATGATGAAGAATGCAGAAGCGCCAGTTGAGTGCATGTAGCGCACCAGCCAGCCCCACGGCACATCGCGCATGATGTATTCCACGGAAGCAAACGCCAGATTCGCATCTGGTTTGTAGTGCATTACCAGGAAAATACCAGTCACGATCTGGATCACCAGCACCAGCATCGCCAGCGAGCCGAAGATGTACCAGAAGTTAAAATTCTTAGGAGCATAGTATTTGCCCCACTGATCATTCCACAGCTTCGATAACGGGAAGCGCGAATCGACCCAGTTCAAGGCTTTATCCACGACAGGAGCGTCCGCCGGGAGTTTTTTCTCAACAAATGCCATGATTAAGCCTCGCCTTTCTCATCTTTACCGATGACAATTTTGGTATCTGACAAAAACATGTGACGCGGCACATCCAGATTTTGAGGGGCTGGTTTATTTTTATAAACACGACCAGCCAGATCGAAAGTAGAACCGTGGCATGGGCATAGAAAACCACCTTGCCAGTCATCCGGCAACGACGGTTGCGCACCAGCCTGGAATTTGGAGCTTGGAGAACACCCCAGATGTGAACAGATACCGACAGTGATCAACAGCTCAGGATGTTCTTTACGTGAGCGGCTTTGTTTGTCGCAGTACTCAGGCATCTCCATCGTGTAAGGCTTTTTGGAGGTAGGATCCGCCACCTTATCTTCGGTTTTTGCCAGACTCGCCAGCATTTCCGGAGTACGCTTCAGAATCCAGACTGGCTTACCGCGCCACTCGACTGTCGTCATCTCACCCGGTTTCAAAGCTGAAATATCAACTTCCACCGGAGCACCAGCTGCTTTGGCTCGCTCAGATGGCTGGAAAGTGCTCACCAGTGCTCCTGCTGTTGCCAAACCTGCCACACCACCCGCCGCGCAAGTGGCGACGAGCAAACCGCGACGGCCAGAATCGACCTGCTTTTCGTTACTCATACCAACCCCAATCTGTCAAAAATCAAAACCCGATGAAGCTCAATCCAACTTCTAGCAACATTAAATTATAAAGTAGCTGGATATGCTTTTAAAGCAAAAGATACCCGAAACGCCCGTTTCAAGGCTTTTTTTCAACAACTTACACACTTTTTGATTTACTTCAGATCTTTTCCTGTACTTTGTGATTAAAGCAAAAGATTTGCGAAAAGATAATTGACAAAGCATCCTGATTATTCAGGCTACTTTCGGCCTTAAAATACAATCTAACTATCTTGGCAGCATTTGCCAATATATTCATCAATATATTTACGGAGAAAAATAATGAGCATGATGCAAGAATTTAAAGCTTTCGCAAGCAAGGGCAACGTGGTTGATCTGGCGGTCGGTGTCATTATCGGTGGCGCTTTCGGCAAAATCGTTGACTCTCTGGTGGGAGACGTTGTCATGCCTATCATCGGGCGCATCTTCGGCGGTCTGGATTTTTCCAACTATTATCTGCCGCTGAATGGTCAGGGAACAGCCATGACACTGATTGAGGCAAAAAAAGCTGGTGGCGTGCTCGCCTACGGCAGCTTCATTACAGTTGCGGTCAATTTCCTGATTCTGGCCTTTATCATTTTTCAAATGGTGCGCCTGTTTAATAAAATGAAAAAGGCAGAACCTGCGCCCGCCCCAGCACCGGTCGTAACGCCGGAAGATGTGTTATTGCTCAGAGAAATTCGCGACTCACTGAAAAAATAATAACAACGCAGCGTCAAAGGGATTGCCCGACGACTCCGGCAATCCCAACGGTTATCAGACCGGATTATCAATATCCACAAATATGTGTTCGATTCCAAACTTTTCCGCAAGCAAGCCGCCCAAGGCCTGAATACCATAACGTTCGGTCGCGTGATGACCACATGCCAGGTAAGCGACATCTGACTCCCTCGCTAAATGTACCGTGGGCTCAGAAATCTCACCGCTCAGATAGACACTTGCTCCTGCAGAGATCGCCGCATCCAACATTCCTTGCGCGGCACCGGTACACCATGCAATTTTTCCCAGAGGTGCCGCCGGCTCACCGATCAACAATGGCGAGCGCCCGAGACAAGCTTCAATATGCAAGGCAAATTGTCCTACAGTCGCAATCTCCGGCATTACTGAATGCCCGATCCAACCAAGCTCATCATCACCAAATCTCCCCTCAGCCTGCAAACCGAGTTCATGCGCCAGACGTGCGTTATTGCCGATCAGCGGATGCATGTCCAGCGGTAAGTGATAGGCAAATAAAGAGATATCATGTTGCAGCAAAAGTTTTAAGCGTTTATGTTTCTGCCCGATGACGCGCATATCCTCACCGCGCCAGAAATAACCGTGATGTACGAACACGGCATCAGCCTGAAGACGAACGGCTTCATTCAACAGTGCCAGACTGGCCGTCACCCCGGTAACAATGCGCTTAATTTCATTTCGTCCTTCCACCTGTACGCCATTTGGGCAATAATCACGAACACGGGCAAGCTGCAATTCTGCCTCTAGAAATTGGGCAAGTTCATCCCTACTTATTGAATTTACTTTCATCATTCACCTTATGCGACGTCTTTGGTTATTGTTTGCCCAGACTGTAACAGTTGGTCTGGCGGTTTGGTTTATTGTAACCACCTTAAAACCAGGCTGGGTAAATCAGCCATTCAACGCAACGCAGGGCGGCCCGATGGGGGCGGCACTCAGCCTGAAAGAAGCACCGGCAAACAGTGTCGGCGCGCAAAGTTCTTATCGTGGTGCGGCGCAGAAAGCCATGCCTTCGGTGGTCAATATCTACACCTCGAAAGAAATCCAACGTGCGCGCAATCCATTATTAAACGACCCGTTTTTGCGTCGTTTCTTTGGCGAGCAATCGAATCAGGGAACGGAACGACAATCCAGCCTGGGCTCAGGTGTTATTGTCAGTGCTGAAGGTTATATTCTGACTAATAATCACGTGGTAGAGTCCGCAGATGAAATTGATGTTGCCCTCGCCGACGGTCGCACTGCTGCAGCAAAAGTCGTCGGTACCGATCCGGAAACCGATCTGGCAGTCATCAAAATTAATCTGCCGAATATTCCTGCCATCACACTCGGACAACCCGACGATACTAAGGTCGGCGACGTTGTGCTGGCAATTGGCAATCCTTTTGGTGTCGGACAAACGGTGACGATGGGGATTATTTCTGCACTGGGTCGCAATAATCTGACCGACAATGCATTCCAGAATTTCATACAAACCGATGCAGCGATTAATCCGGGCAATTCTGGCGGCGCACTGGTTGATATCAATGGCAACCTGCTGGGGATCAATACAGCAATCTACTCTCAGAGCGGCGGCTCGGTCGGCATTGGCTTTGCGACACCGGTCTCGACGGTTAAAGCGGTCATGGAGCAAATTATCAGCCAGGGACAAGTGGTCCGTGGCTGGATTGGTGTTGAGCCTCAAGACATCACACCAGAGCTGGCAGAAAGCTTTGGACTGAAACAGAAATCGGGAGCAATTATTGCCGGTGTGATCCGTGGCGGGCCAGCAGACAAAGCCGGGATGAAGCCGGGTGATATTCTGGTCTCCATTGCAGGCAAGCCCGTCAGAGATACGACTGAAATGCTGAATCTGGTTGCACAACTGAAGCCCGGGAATACCGCAAAAATTACCGTGGTGAGAAATAAACAGGAACCCACTTTAGAAGTCACCGTTGGCAAGCGTCCGCCAAGTCGACGCGAAGAATAGACTGAGAATAGGCTGATATATATGCACCTGATTGATCTGCAAGCTTTTTTATCTGAGTTATCAGAAAACAATAATCGCGCGTGGTTCGTCATGAACAAGCCACGTTATGATATTTTGCGTACTGAGTTTTTACAAATGGTGACGGAGCTCATACTAGGCATACAAAAATTCGACCCCGCAATCGCCGGTTGCGAACCGAAGAAAGCCCTGTTCCGGATTAATCGCGACGTCCGTTTTGCTAAAGATAAATCGCCATACAAAACGACGTTTTCTTCGTCCATTTTACCGAGCGGACGCAAAAAACCCAGCGAAGGCGGCGGGCCAGCTTATTATTTTCAAATGGATGCTACAGGCAGATTATTTTTTGCCGTGGGCGAATATATGCCGCCATCTGACAGGTTGCGGGCAATCCGTCAGCACATCGTTGATGACGCAGCAGGATTTGAAAAAGTACTGAAAGATAAAAAGCTTAAACAGGCTTTCGGGGCACTGCAAGAAGAAGGAAAACTGAGTCGTCCACCGAAAGGGTTTGATGCAGATATGAAGCACATCGAGTACATCAAACTCAAAAATTTCATGGTGTGGACAGAATGTCCGCTGAAAGGTATGGACAGTGACGAGGTCAAGCACACCTTGTTACAAGGCTTCCAAAGTGCATTGCCATTGGTTCAATGGCTGCGCGCAGCATAATTCTGCGGGACGCTTTCTGTCCCGCAGCATCTACTCGGTTGTATCAGGCGACTGCGTTACGCGAACAAACAGTGGTGCAATAAGCAAACCCAGCTCATACAAAAACCACATTGGCAAGGCCAGCGAAAACTGGCTGACAATGTCCGGTGGCGTCACAATAGCCGCAATCACAAACGCGCCAACCACGACATAGGGTCGTATCGCTTTGAGTTTCTCAACCGTGACCAACCCCATGCGTACCAAAACAACGACAACAACCGGCACTTCGAAGGTCACGCCGAAGGCAAGGCACATCGACATAATAAAATCTAAATAATTTTCGATATCCGGTGCGATGCTGATCGACGCTGGCGAAAATTCGTTGATGAATTTAAATACCCGGCCGAACACCAGAAAATAACAAAACGCGACACCGCCCAGAAACAGCAGCGATGAGGAAATGACCAGTGGTGCTACCAATCGCTTTTCATGGGTGTACAAGCCAGGCGCGACAAATGCCCAGACCTGATACAGTATCCACGGTAACGCCAGCATAAATGCCAGCAGCAAGGTCACCTTCATCGGTACCAGAAATGGCGAGATCACACCGGTTGCGATCATTTTCGATCCGGCGGGCAATGACGCCAGCATAGGCTGTGCGAGAAAATCATAAATAGCCGCAGGCCCCGGCCACAGCATTAAGGCAATACATGCGGCAGCAAGGCCGTAAACCGCTTTCACCAGACGGTCGCGCAACTCAACCAGATGAGAAATGAAGGTTTCCTCAGCGCCGTGTTCAATCTTATCGCTCATGCGAATACCACCCAAAATAAAGAGCGCAGGGACATAAAAGAGGAATCAAAAAAAACTGACAGGTGGACGGGCTTTTGCCCTGTGTCTTGCCATCCGGGCAGAACCGGACACGATATGATTGCGCTGGCCATGACGGCTTTTGTACCAGCCAGGAACTGCCGATGTTTTCGCAAGACGCTTGCGACGGAAATCTTTTGCTTTCTCGCTGACCTGTGCTTGCGTAACGGAAAATGGCGTCGGCAAATCAGCTTGGGCATCACGCTCAATCGATCGCAGCTCGTTCTCTGCGTCCTGCAGTGACGCGCTGACAGATTGCTCTATATTCTGAGCTGCCTCCTGCACGTCTTTCTGCATTTTACGTAATTCTTCGAGTTCAATTTCTTTACTGACTTCGGCCTTCACATCGCTGATGTAACGCTGGGCACGCCCAAGCAAAGTGCCCGCCATGCGGGCAACTTTCGGTAACTTTTCCGGACCGATGACGATCAAGGCAACAACACCGATCAATGCCAGTTTGCTGATACCAAGATCAATCATGGCCGTATCTCACAGAAGTCAGCACCACTTGCTTCACTGTTTCGATTTTTCTTTAGCGTCAACATCAATCGTGCTTTTATCTGCCACTTGCTGAGTCGCAGCGGATGATTTTTCTTCTTCACCTTTAACGCCGTCTTTAAACCCTTTGACAGCCTTACCAAGATCAGCACCAACGTTACCAAGTTTTTTGGTGCCGAAAACTAAAATAACCACGACTAAAACGATTAGCCAGTGCCAGATACTGAATGAACCCATGTTTGACTCCCAGGAGAGCGATGCTCTCTAAAAAAATTAGCGTTGTCCGCGCCAAGGCTGCGGACCACCGATCAGATGCGTGTGCAGATGATACACTTCCTGCCCGCCATCCGGCCCTGTGTTAATCAGGGTTTTATAGCCACCCGATAAACTTCCATCTGCCATCACCGTTGGTGCACAACCATGCTCAGTCGCAAGCTTGGGCACCAGCGCCAGCATTTTCCCCAGCAATTCCGTATGCTCTGACTGTGCGGAAGACAAGGTATCTATGTGCTTTTTTGGAATAATCAATAAGTGCACCGGTGCAGCAGGATGAATATCCTTAAACGCCAGTAAGCTCTCATCTTCATACACTATCGTTGATGGAATTTGCTTGGCAACAATTTTACAGAAGATACAATTATCCACGTTTATCCGATCAAATTAAACAAGGGAAATAATTCTCAGAACCAAAGCTGCACGTCTTACTCCTGACGTGCCGCCTTTTCTTCGATACCGGAGATGCCCTCGCGCCTTGCCAGCTCATCTAATACTTGCTGAGGGCGCAAATCATACTGGGCCAACATGACAAGCGAATGAAACCATAAGTCAGCACATTCGTATAACACTTTGCTGGCATCACCTGAGACACGCGCATCTTTGGCAGCCATCACAGTTTCAGTCGCTTCTTCGCCGATTTTTTTCAAAATCGCATCGTCGCCTTTGGAAAACAAACGCGCGACATACGATTTATCAGGGTCGCCGCCATTGGCCAGTTTACGACTTTCAATAATCTCTGCCAGGCGTTCCAGCACTTGTACTTGTGTACTCATTTATAAATACTCTCAGGGTCTTTCAATACCGGATCCACTGCCTGCCAGTCACCTTCATTCAGGCTGCCTTCAAATTTCTGAAAGAAACAAGAATGACGCCCGGTATGACAAGCAATGCTATCTGCCTGCTCGACTTTAATCAGCACCACGTCCTGATCGCAATCGAGGCGGATTTCTTTTACTTTCTGCACGTGACCAGATTCCTCGCCCTTATGCCATAACTTTTTACGTGAACGGCTCCAGTAAACGGCTTCACCGATTTCAACTGTTTTGCTTAACGCATCACGGTTCATCCAGGCGAACATCAATACATCATTGCTGCTCGCCTCTTGTGCGATCACGGGCACCAGTCCCTGATCATCCCACTTCACTTTGTTTAACCACGTCGCGGCACTCATACCAACCTCATAGGAATATTTTGCGCTGCCATGAATTGCTTCGCTTCTCCGACCGTGTGATGGCCGTAATGGAAAATACTTGCGGCCAGCACTGCATCTGCACCACCGACTTTGATACCGTCAGCAAGATCCTGCAAACCGCCGACACCACCGGAAGCAATCACCGGAATGGACACCGCGTCAGACACTGCGCGGGTCAGACCGAGATCAAAACCGGAACGGGTGCCGTCTTTATCCATGCTGGTCAGCAGAATTTCACCAGCACCAAGGCGCGCCATGTTTTGCGCCCATTCCACCGCATCCAGGCCGGTTGCATTGCGACCACCGTGGGTGAAAACTTCCCACTTTCCGGGCGCAACATTTTTCGCATCAATCGCGACCACAATACATTGCGAGCCGTATTTATGCGCGGCATCTGCCACCAATTGCGGATTAGTTACTGCCGACGTATTGATGCCAACCTTATCGGCACCCGCATTCAGCAAGCGCCGCACATCGGCAACCGTACGCACGCCACCGCCAACGGTCAGGGGAATGAACACCTGCGAGGCCACGGCTTCGATAATCGGCAAGATCAGATCACGTCCATCAGAGGATGCGGTGATATCGAGGAAAGTAATTTCATCGGCGCCCTGAGCATCGTAACGGCGCGCGATTTCCACCGGATCACCGGCATCGCGCAGCTCTTGAAAATTAATGCCTTTGACGACGCGACCTGCGGTCACATCCAGACAAGGAATAATGCGTTTAGCTAATGTCATTCAGCGTCTTCTTCATCCAAAAGCGGCTCACCACTGAGTTCGTCAGCGCGATCCTGTGCCGAGGCGAGATCCAGCGTTCCTTCGTAAATTGAGCGGCCGCAAATAACACCTTCAATGCCTTCGTCCTGCACCGCGCACAAGGCTTCCACGTCGGCAAGATTATGCACACCACCAGAAGCAATGACCGGAATACTGACTGCCTGCGCCAGTCTGACCGTCGCTTCGATATTGACGCCGCCCATCATGCCATCGCGACCGATGTCGGTATAGATGATGGATTCCACGCCGTAATCTTCAAATTTTTTCGCCAGATCGATCACTTCGTGACCGGATAATTTACTCCAGCCATCGGTTGCCACCTTACCGTCTTTGGCATCAATACCGACGATAATCTGACCTGGAAACGCGCTGCAGGCATCGGCCAGAAAGCCGGGATTGCGCACCGCTGCCGTGCCGATGATGATGTAAGACAGGCCGCCATCAAGATAGCGCTCGATGGTATCGAGATCGCGAATGCCGCCGCCGAGCTGCACCGGAATTTCTTCGGTGCCAGTTTCTTCAGCATATTCACGTACAGCTTTCAGAATGGCTTTCACCGCGCCTTCATTTTTTGGCTTACCGGCAAAAGCACCATTCAGATCGACCAGATGCAAGCGGCGAGCTCCTTGTTTCAGCCAGTGACGGGCAGTTTCAGCCGGGTCTTCAGAGAACACGGTGGCTTGTTCCATATCACCTTGTTTCAGGCGTACACAGTGACCATCTTTCAGGTCGATAGCAGGGATGAGCAACATGATGTTAAAGAAATTAAGGTGTCGGTATCAGACAAAAAAGACAATAAGAGAAACGAAAGTACAACAGAAAATCAGACTATCCGGTGCAGCCGCACAACACGGCGATCACACTGGTTCCGCTGGACTCAAGGATTCCAGTGGACAAAGTTTTTGTACAACTGCAAACCGGCATGCGCACTCTTTTCAGGGTGAAATTGCGTCGCAAAAATATTGTCGCGGGCAACCGCACAAGCGAAAAGCTGACCATAATCTGTCATGCCCACAATATGCTCCGCATTGTCAGGCTGAGCATAATAACTGTGCACAAAATAAAAATATTCCTGATCGGGTATATCTTGCCACAAAGCGTGAGGACGGGATTGCTGCACACGGTTCCAGCCCATCTGCGGCACTTTAAAACGCGAACCGTCTGCTTGCAGTTGGCCATCCAGATCAAAACGGACAACTTTGCCCGGTAATAATCCGAGGCCAGGCGTATTGCCCTCTTCACTCAGATCAAACAACATTTGTTCACCGACGCACACGCCGAACAAGGGCTTACTGCGGCTGGCAGCCAGCACGGCTTCCTTCACGCCGGAATCACGCAGACTGCTCATGCAGTCAGGCATCGCGCCTTGCCCGGGCAACACAATGCGGTCAGCACTCTGAATATCAGCAACCTCACCCGAAATCAATACGTTCGCTTCAGGAGCAACGGCACGCAGGGCTTGCGCAACGGAGCGCAGATTTCCCATACCGTAATCAACAACAACAATTTTATTCATAATGATCGCCCGGCTGACGCCGGGACCGGGATACAGCTCATAAGATTAAAGACAACCCTTGGTTGACGGGATGATACCTGCAGCACGTGGGTCCAGCTCAACGGCCATCCGTAATGCGCGGCCAAATGCCTTGAACACGGTTTCGCATTGATGATGCGAATTATCGCCACGCAAATTATCGATATGCAGTGTGACCAGCGCGTGATTCACGAAACCCTGAAAAAATTCACGCGTCAGATCAACGTCGAACTGACCTATCATCGCGCGGGTGAAAGGAATGTGATATTCCAGTCCGGGACGACCGGAAAAATCGACCACCACGCGTGATAAGGCCTCATCGAGCGGCACATAAGCATGACCATAGCGGCGGATACCTTTTTTGTCGCCGACCGCCTGCGCAAATGCCTGACCCAGCGTAATACCGACGTCTTCGACAGTATGGTGCGCATCGATGTGCAGATCGCCGACCGCTTCTATCTCAAGATCGATCAATCCGTGACGGGCGATCTGATCGAGCATGTGATCCAGAAACGGCACGCCGGTATTGAGCTTTTGCTGACCGGTACCATCCAGATTAATCGCGACGCGGATTTGCGTTTCGTTGGTATTGCGGGATACCGTCGCAATGCGCGGCTGGTATTCATTTTGCGTTGGCATATTCATTTTGATGTCAGAGATGCTGCAAGCGCAGCCATAAAAAGTGCATTTTCTTCCGGAGTACTGACGGTGATACGCAGACAGTTCTCAAGCAGAGAGTGCATTTTACCTACATTTTTAACTAAAATTTTGTGATCCAACAATTTAGCAAAGACTTGTTCAGCATTCGCCACACGGATCAGCAGGAAATTTGCAGCGGAGGGGAAAACCTGCACGCCGGGCAAGGCACTTAATGCCATTGCCAATTGGCTACGCTGCGCACGTAATTCGGCTGCCTGTGCATCCAGCACTTCAACCCTTTGCAACACAAATTCTGCCGCCGCCTGCGTCAGCACATTGATGTTATAGGGTGGGCGCACCTTTTCAAACTCATGCATCAGCGCATTATTGCCAGCCATGTAGCCGAGCCGGATGCCAGCCAGGCCTAATTTCGATACGGTGCGCATGACCACCAGATTATCGAATTCCGCCAGACGCGGCATGAAACTCGTCGGGGCAAAAGGCTGATACGCTTCATCCACCACCACCACACCGCTGTCGCCAACGGCGTGCGCAATGGCAACGATATCGTCAGCGTCATACAAAGTGCCGGTAGGATTATTCGGATACGCAAGATACGTTATCGCCGGGCGGTGCGTGCGGATGGCAGCCAGCATTGCTGCCGTATCCAGTGTCAGATCGGCCTGTAGCGGCACACCGATGAATTCCAGTCCGGCAAATTTCGCTGACATCGCATACATCACAAATCCGGGTACCGGTGCCAGCACTTTTGCGCCCGGCCTGGCGCATGCCACTGAGATCATCGCAATCAATTCATCGGAACCATTGCCGAGCACAATCTCGCGATCCGCGGGCACGCCCAGCTTGTCAGCGATCAGTTGTTTCAGACCGGAATAGGACGGCACCGGATAGCGATTCAGCGCCACTTGTGCCAGATGCTGCGCCAGCGCCTGCTGCATTTCCGCTGGCAACAGATAAGGATTTTCCATCGCATCGAGTTTCAGCAAACCTGCCGCATCAGGCACGTGGTAAGCCGCTAAACTGCTGATTTCCGGGCGGATAATATCCGTGATACTCACTATATACTCCAGGCAGTATGCTCGATTAACACCGAAACATCCGCTATTTAATTACGTTATACGAGATGTTGTTCATATACTCCCCCAAAACTGCATGCCGGAGAGCTATACGGGATGCGCCTGAGCGAGGCGTTTTTGTATCATCTCGCAATAATCAGGATTCAGTTCAAAACCAACGAAATCGCGCCCGCAACGTTGTGCGGCGACAGCGGTGGTGCCGCTGCCCATGAATGGATCAAGGACAACGCCGCCGGGTGGGCAGGACGCCTTGATCATGCGTTCGATAATTTCTAAGGGCTTTTGTGTCGGGTGCTCTTCACGCTCGGCGTGCTCACGATGCAGACGCGAAACACTCCACACATCTTTGGGGTTAAAGCCCAGCTCCAGCCATTTGGCGCCTTCAAAAATCTTGCGGCTGCGGGCCTTTTTGGTGGCCGCATCATACGGAATGCGGATTGCATCCAGATCAAAATAGTAATCCCGCGCTTTGACAAAGAAACCTATCGTGTCGTGCACAGAAGAATATTTACGTACCGTTCCGCCCATCGATGGCACACGCCGGTCCCAGATAATTTCATTCATCATGCTCATGCGCTGTTTCAGCATCACAAACACTTCCGGCGAATAGCGCCAGGTCAGAAAAATATACAGGCTGCCATTCGCTTTGAGCTTGGGTAAGGCCAGATCGACCCATTCCGTCATCCATTCAAGATAGGCAGCGGCCTCCATTTTGTCGGAATCGTTGCCGTAATCCTTGCCCAGACCATACGGCGGGTCGGCCAGCAACAGATCAACGCTGGCATCGGGCAGACGCGCCAGCCCTTGCAGCGCGTCCTCACAAAATATCTGATTTCGCCAATCGGCTGCCATGCTAGGAATTCATATTGAAAATCACTTCAGGCGGAATTCAGCACTACGCGCGTGGGCTTGCAAACCTTCGCCATAAGCGAGTTCGGCAGCCACTTTACCCAGCGTCTGCGCACCTTGCTCACTGACATGGATCATGGAAGAACGCTTCTGGAAATCATACACACCCAGCGGCGATGAAAAGCGCGCCGTGCGGGACGTCGGCAACACATGATTCGGGCCCGCGCAGTAATCGCCTAAGGCTTCCGACGAATAACGACCGAGGAACATCGCGCCAGCGTGGCGGATTTTATCTGCCCATTGCTGTGGTTGTTCAGCCGAGATTTCCAGGTGTTCGGCAGCGATGCTGTTGGCAATCGCACAGGCCTCGTCCATATCACGCACTTTAATCAGCGCACCGCGATTCGCCAGCGAAGTGCGGATGACTTCGTGACGTGGCATTTCCGGCAGCAAGCGGGCGATGCTGGCCTGTACTGCTTCGATATACGCGGCATCGGGGCACAATAAAATCGACTGTGCAAGCTCGTCATGTTCTGCCTGCGAAAATAAATCCATCGCAACCCAGTCCGGATTCGTCGTGCCATCGCACAAGACCAGAATTTCTGATGGGCCAGCAATCATGTCGATACCGACTGTGCCGAACACACGGCGTTTTGCCGCCGCGACATAAGCATTACCCGGCCCGACTATCTTATCGACTTGCGGAATCGTCGCAGTGCCATACGCCAGCGCACCGACTGCCTGCGCGCCGCCGATGGTGAATACTCTGTCGACACCGGCAATCGCCGCGGCCGCCAGCACCAGCGGATTTTTGACGCCATCAGGCGTCGGCACCACCATGATGATTTCCTGCACACCGGCGACCTTGGCCGGAATCGCATTCATCAGCACCGATGAAGGATAAGCGGCCTTACCGCCCGGTACATAAATACCGACGCGATCGAGTGGCGTGACCTTCTGACCGAGCACAGTCCCATCGGCTTCGGTATAGCTGAAGCCTTCCGAGCCGCATTCTTTCTTTTGTATTTCGTGATACGCACGCACCCGCTGCGCCGCCGTTTCCAGCGCATGGCGACGTTCAGCGCTGAGTGAATTCAGCGCTGCCTGCATCTCTTGCTGCGACAACTCCAGCGCCGCGACACTGTCGGCACTGAGGCGATCAAAACGATTTGTCGCTTCCAGGACGGCACTATCGCCATGCGTTTTCACGCTGACTAAAATTTGTGCAGCAGCACGATCTATCGCTTCGTCTTCACTCGCTTCAAAAGCCAGCAAGGCAGAAAGCTTTGCGGAAAAATCAGCCTCGGTGGAGTCCAGCCGGGTAATCAGGGATGCGGGGGATGCCATGCTCATTCTCTTTAATTATGCTTTTAAACTGGTGGCGCGCTCGAAAGCTTCAAGTATCGGTTGCAAACGTTCACGCTTCAATTTCAATGCCGCCTGATTCACCACCAGACGCGAAGAAATATCCATGATGTGTTCGACTTCAACCAGATTATTCGCGCGCAGAGTGCTGCCGGTGCTGACCAGATCGACAATCGCATCCGACAAACCAACCAGCGGCGCGAGCTCCATAGAACCATACAGTTTGATCAGATCAACGTGCACACCCTTGCTGGCAAAATGCTCGCGCGCAGTTTCGGTGTACTTGGTTGCCACGCGCAAACGCGCACCCTGATGTACAGCGCTTTGATAATCAAATCCGGCCGAGACCGCCACCGACATGCGGCATTTGGCAATGTTCAGATCAATCGGCTGATACAAACCTTCGCCACCATGTTCGTGCAACACGTCTTTACCGGCCACGCCGAAATCAGCAGCGCCATACTGGACATACGTTGGCACATCTGAAGCACGGACGATGATGACGCGCACACCCGGATCATTCGTTGCCAGGATCAGCTTACGGGATTTTTCCGGGTCTTCAGTCACGCGAATGCCGGCCGCTTCCAGCAGCGGCAGGGTTTCTTCAAAAATCCGCCCTTTGGATAAAGCCAGAGTGAGTTGTGCAGTCATTACTTGAGCCTTTGTATTTGTGCGCCGACCGCCGACAGTTTCACTTCCATGCGGTCGTAACCACGGTCGAGGTGATAAATCCGGTCTATCAGTGTTTCGCCTTCGGCTGCCATCCCGGCAATCACCAGCGATGCGGAAGCACGTAAATCGGTCGCCATGACTGGCGCGCCGACCAGTTTATCGACGCCATTGATGATTGCAGTATGCCCATCGATTTCAATTTTCGCGCCGAGACGATTCATCTCCTGCACATGCATGAAACGATTTTCAAAAATCGT
Source organism: Cognatundibacterium rivi (assembly GCF_018139565.1). Classification (GTDB taxonomy): domain Bacteria; phylum Pseudomonadota; class Gammaproteobacteria; order Burkholderiales; family Burkholderiaceae_D; genus Undibacterium; species Undibacterium rivi. The sequence continues at coordinate 16,123 of NZ_JAGSPK010000008.1, read as the reverse complement.
TTCGGTGACACGACTGCTGCCGGATGCGACACAATCGAGCGCCATGAATTGCGCCTGCATATCAGTAGGGAAACCTGGGTATTCAGTCGTACGGAAACTGACCGCTTTCGGACGGCTGCTCATTTGCGCACGTATCCAGTCGGGGCCGGTTGTCAGAACAACGCCTGCTTCACGTAACTTATCGAGAGCCACATCCAGAATATCGCTGCGGGTATTTTTTAAGGTGATATCGCCACCGGTTGCCGCTACTGCGCACAGGAAAGTCGCGGTTTCAATACGATCTGCGATCACGGTATGTTCCGCGCCATGCAGGCTATCGCAGCCCTGTATCACCAGTCTATCAGTGCCTATGCCTTCGATCTTCGCTCCCATTGCCACCAGCAGATTCGCCAGATCGGTGACCTCCGGTTCGCGTGCCGCGTTTTCCAGCACAGTCTCACCTTCCGCCAGCGTTGCTGCCATCAGCAGATTTTCGGTACCGGTGACGGTAATCATATCGGTCACGATACGCGCACCTTTGAGTCGCTTGGCTTTGGCATGGATATAACCCGCCTCGATCGTGATCTCGGCGCCCATCGCGCGCAGGCCTTTGATATGCTGATCCACCGGGCGCGAACCAATTGCACAACCTCCCGGCAACGAGACTTTCGCTTCACCAAAACGCGCCAGCAAAGGGCCGAGTACCAGAATCGAGGCACGCATAGTTTTCACCATGTCGTAAGGCGCTTCGAGTTTATCGATACCCTGTCCATTGAGCGTGGTAATGCCGTTTTCCTGCGTGACGCGTAGGCCCATCTGGCGCAGCAATTTCAGCATGGTGTTGACATCCTGCAGCGACGGAACATTGCTCAGCACGACATCATCGGCACTCAGCAACCCTGCGCACAGAATCGGTAACGCGGCATTTTTTGCGCCGGAGATGACGATATCTCCGTTCAGGCGATGACCGCCGGTAATCAGTAATTTATCCATTATGCCTGGTACTCTTCTGGTGTCAGTGTTTTCATCGATAGAGCGTGAATTTCTTCACGCATACGATCACCCAGAACCGCGTAGACGATCTGGTGACGTTGTATCGGACGTTTGCCAGCAAAGGCGGTGGAAACGATGACGGCATTAAAGTGCTGACCATCACCTTCAACTTCCAGATGGCTGCATTCAAGACCGGCAGCAATGTAGTTTTTAATTTGTTCAGGGGTAGGAAACACGGCGTATATCTCTTTCAAACTCAATTAGTAACACGCTGAAGGACTGAGGCCTGGCATCAATCAATCACGCAACTTATAACCACGCTTCAGCATCTGCACCGCAATCGCTGACAGCAACACAAAGAAAACAGAAACAATCGCTAAACTATACAACGGTGCCACGTCTGATTTACCAAAGAAGCCAAACCGGAAGCCATCTATCATGTAAAAGAATGGATTAAAGTGCGACACGGTTTGCCAGAATGGCGGTAAGGAATGAATCGAATAAAACACACCCGATAAAAACGTCGCAGGCATGATTAAAAAATTCTGGAAGGCGGCCAGCTGATCGAATTTCTCTGCCCAGATGCCAGCGATCAGCCCCATCGTCCCCAGCATCGCCGCGCCCAGTAAAGCAAACAGAGCAATCCACAACGGTGCTTCAAAATGCAGGTCAGTGAACCAGACAGTCACGACGAAAACACCCGCACCGACTGTGACGCCGCGTAATATCGCCGCGAGTACATAACCACCGAACAGCTCCCAGTGCGATAAAGGCGGCAACAGCACAAACACCAGATTGCCGGTGATCTTCGACTGTATCAGTGAAGAAGATGAATTCGCAAAAGCATTTTGCAACACACTCATCATCACCAATCCTGGCACCAGAAACGCGGTGTAACGCACTCCCGGATACACCTGCACATGCGCATCCAGCACATGGCCGAAAATCAGCAAATACAACAACGCGGTCATGATAGGTGCCGTGATCGTTTGCGTTGCGACTTTCCAGAAGCGCAATACTTCTTTGTAAAACAGGGTGTTAAAACCGGTCATATTACTCATTGCTTGCCCTCCATAATTTGCAGGAAGACATCTTCCAGATCGGCTTGCAGCAATTGCATATCCTCAATCACACATCCGCCCATACGGAGCTCACCTAAGATTCCTTCAACCTGACCATAGTCGGTGACACGTAAAGCAAACTGACGTGGATCGGCGAGGGTTTCATGACTGATAATCTTGTCGCGTAACGTTACAGGTAAAGTCGTATTACCGGATGCGGCCAGTGTTACCCGCAGTTGTGATCCTGAGATACGCTTAATCAGCGCGGCGGTGCTGTCGAGGGCAACAACCTTCCCCAATTTCAGCATTGCAATACGATTACAAAGAGCCTGCGCTTCTTCAAGGTAATGTGTGGTCAAGACGATTGTGTGACCTTCGCGGTTCAGACGCGCAATGAATTGCCACAAGGTCTGACGCAATTCAACGTCAACGCCTGCGGTTGGCTCATCAAGCACAATCACTGGCGGCTTGTGCACAAGCGCCTGCGCAACCAGCACGCGGCGCTTCATCCCACCCGACAAAGCGCGCATATTCGTATCGGCCTTATTGGTCAGATCGAGATTTTCCATGACCTCGTCTATCCATTTATCATTATTCTTGAGTCCAAAATAACCGGACTGCATACGCAAGGTTTCGCGTACAGTAAAAAATGGATCAAAGACTAATTCTTGCGGTACGACGCCCAGATTTCTGCGCGCATTTCTGTAATCGCTGACAACGTCATGCCCTTGCACCGTAACATTCCCGGCATCGGCGCGGTTCAGACCAGCGATGATAGAAATCAATGTCGTTTTACCCGCACCATTTGGCCCGAGCAGGCCGAAAAACTCACCCTCTTCGATAGAAAGTGATACGCCACCCAGCGCTTGCAAAGACTGGTAGCGTTTTTGAATATTACTAATTTGTATGGCGGCCATCGGGCATGCTTGCACTTACGTGCGTAAGAGAAATCGGATACGGAGAAAATCTAAGAGTTCACCCGCTGGGCGAACCCTTGATTATAGGGGATTTTCAGCGTGGAGGCTGAAACTGCGTGCAGGAAACCGACGCATTCCCGGGGTGAGCGTCAATGTCGCTCGGAGGATGGGGTAATAAACTGCTCACTCAGACCATAAAGTCTGATCAGACTGATCAGACTGGCTGGCAACGCATGAAATTGCAGCGTTTGTTTTTTTTCCAGCGCCTGCCGTTGCCATTCAATCATGACGGCAACAGCAGCAGAATCTATCCGCTCCAGACCGGACAAGTCGAAGTCAGACTGCCCTTGCGATATAGCAGCATTCCCCGCTGCCAGCGCGGTACGGGCATTCTGTTGAGAAAGTTCGCCAGCTAGTTTGTACACAATAAATCCTTTATCAGACTTATTTGGAGGCCGCTTTAATCGGTGCTGACGCGAGTTTTTTGTTTTTTTCAGTCAGAGTTTTGATCAGACCATCAATCCCGGACTTACTAATTTCAGCAGAAAAACTGCCTTTATAAGTTTCTACCAGCCATGCACCCAGCACGTTGATGTCATAAATTTTCCAGCCTGCCGGCAATTTTTCAAGACGGTAATTTAACTGGATAGGCTCGCCACGGGTCTGAATGATCTGCGAACGGACTTCGACTTCCGTATCTTCCGGTGCTGCACGAAGCGGCTTGAATTCTACGCGTTGGTCTTTAATCTGAGCGATAGCGCCAGAGTAAGTAAATACCAACAAGGTGCGAAATTCGTTAATCAGTTGCTTTTGCTGTTCCGGAGTCGCATCTCTCCAGCTTTTACCAGCCGCCAGCGAAGTCATGCGCTGAAAATCGATGTAAGGCAAAATTTTGCTGTCGACCAGGTCATAAACACGCTTTTGATTGCCTGCCTGAATTTCTTTGTCCGCTTTCGCCAGATCAATAATTTCAAGACTGATGCGTTTGACCAACTGATCAGGCGCTTCCTGTGCAGCAGCGGCGGCAAAACCGCTGTTGGCAAATGCCAGAGTGGCAAACATCGTTAATAAAAATCGGGTCATGATTGTTTTCATTTCTTTATCCTTCATATCCATCAGATGGCGACGTCTGTGTCGCCAGTTAACTCATCGGGGTGTTGATGGGTTGACTGTTGTTATATTGTTTTACAAATCCCTGCGGTATTAAGCTGCACTATTTAATCCTCTTCCGGAGCGATCTGACTGGCGCGACGCTGCAAATAAGCATCGCGGATAAACACATATTTATCCAGAGCAGCTTCCTCTATCAGCGAACCGGCGTCCAGCACAGATGCGCGGGCATCGACCAGACGCACACCAGTACCGATATTGCGAATATAAACAGGCTCTTTATACGACCACAAATTACCTTTCATATCGACCGGTGTTGCCAACGCATCACGCACGGTAGACGAACCCAATAGTGGCAAAACCAGATAAGGCCCCGAACGGACACCCCAGCGACCCAGTGTCTGACCAAAATCTTCGCGATGCTTAGGCAGACCTGCCGGCGAAGCGATATCAAGTAAACCAGCCAGACCAAATGTTGAGTTAAACGCAAAACGCATTACGTCGGAGCTACCTTCAGCAACCTTACCTTGCAACAGATTGTTGACCGCATTCCAGACATCGCCGATATTGCTGAAAAAGTTACCGACACCGGTCTGAACAAACGATGGCGTCACATCGCGATACGTTTGCGCAACCGGTTTCAATACCGCCTGATCAACAGAATCATTGAAATTGAACATTGCGCGATTAAACCCTTCCAGCGGGTCGCGTGGGTTTTTGCCGATATTAGTTTTTGTACTGATCACGTCCAGAGTACGATCAGCTTTATCTTTGATTTTATCAACTGAGACGGTGCTGCAACCTGTCAGCAACACAGTCAGGCCCAGTACCAGTACGGCACAAAAGCGCGCGTTTAACTGCTTAAATGTATTTTTCATTTTTTCTCTTCCGCACTGCTGTCTGCGGCTTTACTGAAAAGAAACTGACTGATCAGATTTTCCAGTACGACCGCCGACTGCGTCATTTTTATCCTGTCACCGGCAACCAGATTCGCGGTATCACCACCGGCTTCCAGGCCAATATATTGCTCACCCAACAATCCTGCCGTCAGAATCTTGGCAGATGTATCTTTTGGAAACTTATAGCGTGTTTCTAATTGCAGTATCACCGTTGCCTGAAAGGTTTTGTCGTCAAATCTGACTTCCGAAACCCGCCCAACGACAACACCTGCGCTTTTTACTGCAGCGCGCGGTTTAAGTCCGCCGATATTGTCAAAACGCGTTACCACTTCATACGTTTTCTCTAGTGAAAGCGAACTCATATTGCCAGCTTTCAATGCCAGAAATAGTAAAGCGGCTGCACCAAGTAAAACAAAAAGTCCAACCCAGAAGTCCAGAGATTTTTTTTGCATCATCAATCCTTACCTATTTCAAACTCCCGTTTTTAAGGGAGTATCTGCATTTATTCTTAATTTGTCGTTTATTTAAAAAGACTTTCGCCGCACAGATCTACATACTCCCCTGGAGTATGTGAAAGGCCACGCTTATTGAAACATCCAGGCTGTCATCAGGAAATCCAGCCACAACACCAGCAAAGAGGAAATCACCACGGTACGGGTTGTTGCTCTGGCCACCCCTTCCGGTGTTGGCTGCGCTTCATAGCCCTGAAATAAAGCGACAAACGTCACAGCAAAACCAAAGACGATACTTTTCAAGACACCATTACCAATATCCTGACCGATTTCCACACCAGCCTGCATCTGCGACCAGAACGCGCCGTTATCCACGCCGATCAGCTGGACGCCAACGACATATCCGCCAATCACCCCCATGGCATTGAAAATGGCAGTCAGAATCGGCAGGGAAATCAAACCAGCGATAAAACGTGGCGCTAATACCCTTTGTATCGGATTAACTGCCATCATTTCCATGGCAGCCAGTTGCTCACCCGCCTTCATCAAACCGATTTCTGCTGTCAGAGAAGTACCGGCCCGACCAGCAAATAACAAGGCAGCGACGACCGGACCAAGCTCACGCACCAGAGAAATTGTCACCAGCAAACCAAGTGACTCACCTGAGCCGAAGCGGTTTAAGGTGTAATAGCCTTGATAACCGAGCACAAATCCGACAAACAAACCGGATACGGCAATAATGACCAGCGAATAATTACCGATGAAATGAATCTGATCGGTAATCAGGCGCGGCCGCCGCCACAAACCAAAGCCGCTGAACAAAATTGAGAAAAAGCTACGCGTGGCATAACCCAGATCACTGGACATTCCGCGCGTCCACTTGCCGACAGATTCAATGATCATAATGCCCCTTTCAAACCCAGATCATCCAGCAGCGTTTTGCCGGGGTAATGGAAAGGTACGGGGCCATCGGCCTCGGCATGTACAAACTGTCTGACATACGGATCTTCCGACGCCATCATCTGCTCAGGCGTGCCATCAGCCACGATTTTCCCCTGTGACAGGAAGTAAATATAGTCTGCAATCGCAAATGACTCATGCACATCGTGTGAAACCAGTATGGATGTAGACCCTAAGGCATCATTCAAGTTCCGGATCAGATTCGCGGTTACGCCCATAGAAATCGGATCAAGACCTGCAAACGGCTCGTCATACATCATGAGTTGAGGGTCCAGAGCAACCGCCCGCGCAAGAGCAACCCGGCGCGCCATACCGCCGGAAATTTCTGCCGGCATCAGATATGCCGCATTTCTTAATCCGACTGCTTCGAGTTTGAGCATCACCAGGTCGCGTATCATCGTTTCGCTCAGATCCGTATGCTCGCGCATAGGGAAAGCGACATTATCAAAGACGCTCAGATCGGTGAATAATGCGCCGTGCTGAAACAACATACCCATTTTGCGCCGCATCGCATATAAATCATCACTGGCAAGATCCTGCACGTGCTGGCCATTGACGCTGACACTGCCGCGCTGCGGACGAATTTGCCCGCCTATCAAACGCAGGATAGTGGTTTTACCGGAGCCGGAGCCGCCCATGACGGCAATCACTTTACCGCGCGGGAAGTCCATATGAAGTCCGGATAAAATTGTCCGTTCTCCATATCCGAAATGAACATCGCGAATTTCAACGAGATTTGACACAACGAGGGATTAAGTTTTGCAAAGGCTAGATTGTAATGCAGAACTGGAAATGAAGTTGTATCGACAAGTATAAGCAAAAAAATAACAAACTAATTATTATTTTAAATAACAATAAATTTAAAAATTAAATTCCACAATAAAATTAAAAACGATATTTAATTCAAAATTAAGAATAAATTAATACAAAAATTAATGAATTTTGAGTCATTAATTTTAAAAATTTGACTGGCTTCATCAAAAAAACTGACTGATTTCTCCGTTTTCGAGAGAAATCAGTCGTTTTTATCAGCGTGGAAGGACGGACTCGCCCATCAGAAACGCATCGACTTCACGCGCGCATTGACGCCCTTCGCGGATAGCCCAAACCACTAATGACTGTCCGCGACGCATATCGCCTGCGGCATACACTTTCGGTACATTGGTTTTGTAGCAGGCGTCGCCCTCGGTGGTCGCTTTAGCATTACCGCGCGCATCTTTATCAACGCCAAACGCATCCAGCACTTGCTGCACTGGCGAGACAAAGCCCATTGCCAGCAACACCAGATCGGCTTTCATTTCAAACTCGGAATCGGCCACTTCCTGCATTTTGCCGTCTTTCCATTCAACGCGGCAGGCAATCAGTTTTTCAACTTTGCCACCTTTGCCTTCAAGGCGTTTAGTCGCCACCGCCCAATCACGTTCGCAGCCTTCTTCATGTGAGGAGGATGTACGCAATTTCGTTGGCCAGTAAGGCCACACCAACGGTTTGTTTTCCTGCTCCGGCGGTTGTGGCATTAATTCAAATTGCGCCACAGATTTGGCGCCATGACGATTCGAGGTGCCAACGCAGTCCGAGCCTGTATCGCCACCACCGATGACCACCACATGCTTACCTGTCGCCAGAATCTGATCTTTGACTTTATCACCGGCATTGACCTTGTTTTGCACTGGCAAAAAGTCCATCGCAAAATGCACACCTTTGAGCTCACGCCCTGGTACCGGCAGATCACGCGGCGTTTCTGCACCACCGGCAATAATCACCGCATCGAAATCTTTTTGCAGCTGTTCCGGCGAAATTGTTTCTTTCGACCAGTTGGTCACTGTAGCCGGAAAATCTTTTCCGACGAATACACCGGTGCGGAAAGTAACGCCTTCCGCTTTCATTTGTTCGACGCGACGATCAATATGGGATTTTTCCATTTTGAAGTCAGGAATACCGTAGCGCAACAAGCCACCGACACGGTCATTTTTTTCAAACACGGTCACGTCGTGGCCGACACGCGCGAGTTGTTGTGCGGCCGCCAGCCCGGCAGGACCAGAGCCGACAACAGCAATTTTCTTACCGGTTTTGACGCTGGAAATCTGTGGTACGACCCAGTTATTTTCCCAGCCTTTATCGATGATGAAATGCTCGATAGATTTGATACCAACGGCATCATTATTGATACCCAAAGTACACGCCGCTTCGCAAGGCGCCGGGCAGATGCGTCCGGTAAATTCCGGGAAATTATTGGTCGAATGCAGTACTTCCAGAGCTTGTTGGTAATTTCCGTGATACACCAGATCATTCCAGTCAGGGATGATGTTATTCACAGGACAACCGTTATTGCAAAACGGAATACCGCAATCCATGCAACGTGCCGCTTGCGTCTTTGCCTGAGCATCACCCAGATGAACTAAAAATTCTTTGTAGTGTTTTTTACGTGATTGTGGTGCTTCGCTTGCTTCCTGCAAGCGCTGATATTCCATGAAGCCGGTGACTTTACCCATTTTTTAACCTCAATATCGTTACGGGCTGTTGCCCTATCTATCGTGAATCGCACAGGAGCAGGTACCCCCGCAAGGGGCACCTCATCTCAACTAGGCGACGACTTTGTCTTTTGCATTCTCGGCACTTTTGGCAGCATACATTTCAGCCAGCGCGCGTTTGTACTCGGTCGGGAATACTTTGACGAACTTAGCGCGGCTGCTTGCCCAGTTATCCAGCAAGTTACGGGCACGGGTACTACCAGTGTGTTTGAAATGACGCTCAATCAGCTGACGCAAAATCGCCTCATCTGTATCACCTTCACCGCCACGCAACATACTGTGCCAGATCGATTTATCGATTGAAGTCGCCTGAATATCGCCTGCGAGCACAGGTTCCAGGGTCACCATAGACATATTGCATTTACTTTCAAACGTGCCTTCCGGATCGTAGACATACGCAATACCACCAGACATACCGGCAGCAAAGTTACGTCCGGTGTTGCCCAACACGACAACCGTACCGCCCGTCATGTATTCACAACCATGATCGCCGGTTCCTTCCACCACCGTCACCGCGCCTGAATTACGTACAGCGAAACGCTCACCGGCCACACCATTAATAAACGCCTCACCAGAAATCGCGCCGTACAACACGGTATTACCGCAAATGATGTTATCAACGGCCCAGCCACGGAATTCGGTATTCGGACGAATGATGATGCGGCCACCGGATAAACCTTTACCGACATAGTCATTACCTTCACCGACCAGATCCAGCGTCACGCCATGCGCGAGGAATGCACCTGCGGATTGTCCTGCTGTTCCTTGCAACTGAATATGAATGGTGTCGTCAGGCAAGCCCGTGTGACCATATTTCTTCGCCACTTCACCGGACAGCATCGCACCGACAGTACGATTCAGATTCTTCACCGGAGAAATGAAGGAAACTTTTTCGCCAGTTTCCAGCGCATGTTTTGCCTGCGCAATCAGTTTGTTATCAAGTGCTTTTTCGAGACCATGATCCTGCACATCAACATGACGGACAGCTGCGCCGTCTGCCAGTTCTGGCTGATGGAAGATGCGGCTGAAATCCAGGCCTTTGGCTTTCCAGTGTGCGACTGCCTTGGATTTATCCAGCAGATCAACCCGCCCGATCAGCTCGTCGTAAGTACGCACGCCCAGTTGTGCCATGATCTGACGTAATTCTTCAGCAACAAAGAAGAAATAGTTCACGACATATTCAGGCTTACCTGAGAATTTCGCCCGCAATACCGGATCTTGTGTTGCCACACCGACCGGACAGGTATTGAGGTGACACTTACGCATCATGATGCAACCTTCAACGACCAACGGCGCAGTCGCGAATCCGATTTCATCGGCACCCAGCATCGCAGCGATAGCAACGTCACGCCCGGTTTTCATCTGGCCATCTGCCTGTACGCGAACACGTCCACGCAAGCCATTGAGTACCAGTGTTTGCTGGGTTTCGGACAAGCCGAGCTCCCATGGCGTACCTGCATGTTTAATCGAGGACAACGGTGACGCCCCAGTACCTCCGTCATGCCCAGCGATCACCAAATGATCTGCCTTCGCTTTCGAAACACCCGCTGCGATCGTACCGACACCCACTTCCGAAACCAACTTGACGGAAATCGATGCATGCGGATTGACGTTTTTCAGATCATGAATCAACTGCGCCAGATCTTCAATGGAGTAAATATCATGGTGCGGCGGTGGAGAAATCAAGCCCACACCCGGCACGGAGAAGCGCAACTTCGCAATGTACTCAGATACTTTATGGCCAGGTAACTGCCCGCCTTCACCCGGCTTTGCACCTTGCGCCATCTTGATCTGTATCTGATCAGCCGATGTCAGGTATTCCGCAGTCACACCGAAACGACCAGACGCGACCTGTTTAATTTTGGAACGCAGCGAATCGCCTTCATTAAGTGGAATATCCACTTCGATCTGTTCTTTGCCGATCACAGACGCGAGCGTTTCCCCTTGCTTGATAGGAATGCCTTTGAGTTCTTGCTGATAACGTGCTGGATCTTCACCGCCCTCGCCGGTATTTGATTTACCGCCGATACGGTTCATCGCCACCGCCAGTGTTGCATGCGCCTCGGTACTGATAGAACCTAGAGACATCGCCCCAGTCGCGAAACGCTTCACGATTTCTTTTGCGGGCTCAACCTGCTCCACAGGAATCGCTTTAGATGGGTCGATTTTGAATTCGAACAGACCACGTAAAGTCATATGGCGTTTCGACTGATCGTTGATGATCTGTGCGTACTCTTTGTACGAATTGTAGTTATTCGCACGGGTCGAGTGCTGTAGTTTGGCAATTGCATCGGGCGTCCACATATGGTCTTCACCGCGAACGCGGTATGCATATTCACCACCGGCATCCAATGCATTGGCTAATACCGGATCTTTACCAAACGCCAGTTTGTGCAGGCGCAGCGCTTCTTCTGCAACCTCGAAAACACCGATACCTTCGACATTCGACGCTGTACCTTTGAAGTATTTGTCCACCAGAGATTTATTCAGGCCGATCGCTTCAAAAATCTGCGCACCGCAGTAAGACATATAGGTAGAGATGCCCATTTTGGACATCACTTTCATCAAGCCTTTACCAATCGCTTTGGTGTAGTTGTAAATCGCTTTTTCTGCCGACAAATCACCAGACAAATCTTTCGCCATATCGGCCAGCGTCTGCATCGCCAGATACGGATGTACGGCTTCTGCACCATATCCCGCAAGCAGTGCAAAGTGGTGTGTTTCGCGTGCTGAGCCGGTTTCGACAACCAGACCGGTCGTTGTGCGCAAGCCCTTACTGACCAGGTGCTGATGAACGGTCGAAGTTGCCAGCAATGCTGGAATCGCCACAAAATCAGCATTCATTTTTCGATCGGTGATGATCATGATGTTATGACCGGATTTCACCGCATCGACCACTTCCGCGCAGATAGAAGCGAGACGTGCTTCGATACCATCTTTACCCCAAGCGATCGGATAGCAGATATCCAGTTCATACGATTTAAACTTACCACCAGTGTTTGCGCTGATATTGCGCAATTTCGCGATGTCGGCGAAATCCAATACCGGCTGCGAAACCTCTAAACGCATCGGTGGGTTGATGTTATTGGTATCGAGCAAGTTTGGTTTAGGTCCGATAAACGATACCAGCGACATCACCATCGCTTCGCGAATAGGATCGATAGGCGGATTCGTTACCTGAGCAAACAGCTGTTTGAAATAGTTATAAAGCGGCTTGAGCTTGTTCGACATCACGGCCAATGAGGAATCATTCCCCATAGAACCAATCGCCTCTTCACCATTGCTCGCCATCGGTGCCATGAGGAATTTAATATCTTCTTGCGTATAACCAAAAGCTTGCTGGCGATCCAGCAAAGTCGCCGCTTCCGGCGCGACGTCGAGCTCGGCGTTCAGGCTGCTGAGTTTAATGCGGACAGATTGTATCCACTGCTTATACGGTTTCGCGTTGGCGTAGGTATCTTTGATTTCTTTGTCATCGATAATACGACCCACTTCCAGATCAATCAGGAACATTTTTCCCGGCTGTAAGCGCCACTTCTGAATAATTTTTGATTCAGGAATCGGCAATACGCCAGATTCCGAGGCCATCACCACCAGATCATCATCGGTAACGATGTAACGCGCAGGGCGCAGACCATTACGATCGAGCGTACCGCCGATCTGACGACCGTCGGTGAACGCCATCGCGGCCGGGCCGTCCCATGGTTCCATCATCGCAGCGTGGTATTCGTAAAATGCGCGGCGATTGTCGTCCATCAGCGTATGATTTTCCCATGCTTCTGGAATCATCATCATCATTGCCTGAGCAATCGGATAACCTGCCATGACCAGCAATTCCAGCGCGTTATCAAAGCTGGCAGTATCGGATTGACCTTCAAAAATCAGCGGGTAGAGCTTTTGCAAATCATCGCCCAGTACCGCAGATTTCATCACACCTTCGCGTGCGCGCATCCAGTTGAAGTTACCTTTCACAGTATTAATCTCACCGTTGTGCGCAATCATGCGATATGGGTGAGCCAGTGGCCATTCAGGGAAAGTATTGGTGGAGAAACGCTGATGCACCAAAGCCAATGCCGACACGCAGCGTTCATCCTGCAAGTCTTTGTAGTAGACGCCAACCTGATCTGCCAGCAACAGACCTTTGTACACAATCGTACGTGCTGACATCGACGGTACGAAATACTCTTTACCATGCAGCAGATGCAAGGCTTCGATCGCATGAACGGCAGACTTGCGGATCACATACAGCTTACGCTCCAGCGCATCTGTGACCATGATGTCCGCACCGCGGCCAATGAAAATCTGGCGAATCACCGGTTCTTTATCGCGCACCGTTGGCGACATCGGCATCTCGCGATCAACCGGAACATCGCGCCAGCCCAGAACAACCTGGCCTTCAGCTCTGACTGCGCGCTCGATTTCCTGCTCACAGGCCAGACGGGACGCATGCTCTTTCGGCAAAAAAATCATGCCCACACCATACTCGCCCGGTGGCGGTAACTGGATGTTCTGTTTTGCCATCTCTTCGCGATAATACTGATCGGGTATCTGAATCAGAATACCGGCACCATCACCCATCAAAGGATCGGCACCGACAGCACCGCGGTGATCGAGATTTTTCAGGATCAGCAAACCCTGTTCGACGATAGCGTGATTTTTCTTGCCTTTAATGTGTGCAATAAAACCGACGCCACAGGCATCATGTTCATTGGATGGGTCGTATAAACCTTGGGCATGCATAGCGATCTCCAGATGGAAAGATTGAAAGTCTGGTGATGAGAATAGTGCAGCGCAAAAGAAAGTTCAATCTAAATAATTAGGGTCAGAGACAAATAAAATAAGAATTAAATTAAGTTATTTTTTATTAGGGTCAGAGTAATTTAATTTAAAATTTCACCTGGATTCGCATCGATTTTATGTAACGTCAGTCTATCGGGGCATTTGGCATTTTTCTTGGCCGTCCACGCTTCGCAGGAGCAACGCGCCGCTCGGTCAACTTGCTGATTTCAGCCTGAAATGATGCTGATCCCAGCAACCATCCTTTTGTAACAGCATTGTCCAACTGTGCCATATCAGCGACAGATAAGGATTGGCTCATCATTTCCTTGTAGTTTGCTTCACGTTGAAATGGCGTATTACCGAGAGCCCAAAAAATAGGATGATCAGAGACCAGAGGATCTGTCCTTTGTCCGATATGATGCTGGTAACTTGACCACGGGTACTCACTCGCATCAGTCACCAAACCACTACGCAGAGGGCTGCCCTCCACATACAAACTGCATTGCAGAAAATGCCGCTCTGCCTCCAACACGGTCGCTTTATATCGTCCTTGCCACAAACTCCCGGATCGCTGATATTTACGGTTGAAGTAAGGTACGTAGTAGCGCCCTATCCATTGCATAAATTTACTCAAACCCTGTTCGTCTGAGGGAGTCAGTAAAAGGTGAAAATGATCCGGCATCAAAATATAAGCATGGATCGCAACTTGAAACTGCTTTGCCGCCTGCGCAAGCCAATTCAGGAAAGTCGTGTAATCCTCGTTATCCCTGAATAACAGTATCCCTTCATGGCTTCGCTGCAATACGTGATGCAAAGTCTGAGGGATTACTAAACGGGGAAGCCTTGCCATAACAATTATCTGTGCTCAAAAAACTCATTGTAAAACAAGGCCGCATAAATCTTATGACTGATTTGAATTGAAGAAGTCAGCGAAGACTACGCAGACAAATAGAGACAAAATTTCAATTATCTAAGCTGGAATTGCGCCGAAACAAAAAATCAGTACCTTCACGTAAGTAGTTCCCCCATATAATTTGATCTCGTATGACGCTGCAGTGCTCATATCGCTGCTTTTTTCATATCCGATTTTCATCGTACTCAAATAAAAGAATCCTCAATCAATGCGTCTCTTGCATTAGAAAAATGGAATACAAATGAACTCACTACTCAAACAGCTCTCCGTCGGAAAACGACTAGGCCTGGGCTTCGCCCTTATCCTCGTCTTTTCTATTTTCGCTACCTTGGTTGGCTTAACACAATTGCACAAAGTCGCGACCTCAACGAAGACCTTACTGGATGAGCCGCTTGCTGCCGAACGTATGATCAGCGACTGGTACCGTAATATCCACTCCGGCATACGTCGTGCAACCGCGATCGCGAAAAGCAGCGATCCTTCTTTAGCCGCTTTTTTTGCAGAAGAGCAAGCAGAGTCCACTAAGAACTCGTCGGCACTACTTAAGGGGATTACAGAAAAATTCCAAAGCGAGCAAGAGAAAAAAATGCTGAAAGAAGTTGAGCAATTGCGCGCTGGCTATTTATCGTCACGGGATCAGATAAGTGCATTAAAAAAAGCAGGTAATGCAGAAGAAGCAAGCAAAGTTCTGGAAAAAGTGTTTATACCTGCGTCGGCCACCTTCATTAAAAAAGTAGAAGAAATGCAGGCGCTACAACGCTCGCAGATCGATGCCATGGCCGCTGAAATTCAGGCCAATTACGAACGCAGTCGCACTTTACTCATCGTTCTGATTCTTCTCACCACCACTCTGGCTATCGTGACCGGCTGGCTGCTCACCCGTTCGATTACAGAACCCTTGATTCAGGCAACGAATGTCGCTCAGAAAATGGCGATGGGCGATCTGACTGAGGTCGTTGACGTTCATCGTAATGATGAAATCGGCACCTTGATCACCGCCATTAACGGTGTCAGTAGCGGTCTGAGTCATGTGATTGCCGATGTGCGTAATGGTACTGACGCGATTAATGTAGCGGCGGCTGAAATCGCTTCCGGTAATGCGGACTTATCGTCCAGAACAGAATCTCAGGCCAGTTCGCTTGAAGAAACCGCGTCTTCGATGGAAGAGCTGACGTCAACAGTGAAACAAAATGCGGACAATGCGCGTCAGGCAAATCAACTGGTGGTAACGGCAACGGGTGTGGCGATTAAAGGGGGGGAAGTCGTTGATCAGGTCGTTGAAACGATGGGTTCAATCAAGGCCAGCTCGAATAAGATTGTCGATATTATCGCGGTGATTGACGGGATTGCCTTTCAGACGAATATTCTGGCGTTGAATGCTGCAGTCGAGGCTGCCCGTGCGGGTGAACAGGGTCGCGGTTTCGCGGTGGTTGCATCGGAAGTGCGTAATCTGGCGCAGCGTAGTGCTTCGGCGGCAAAAGAGATTAAGCAGTTGATTGATGACTCTGTCAGTAAGGTGGAGCACGGTA
>NZ_JAGSPK010000007.1 GCF_018139565.1 Cognatundibacterium rivi | reverse complement strand
GATTTCGATGAGCTTGGTGCCCAAGCCATTGAGCAGTGCATACACCAGCACTACGTGAAACGCTATGACCAGCCCTATGCCCAGGAACTTCTTGCCCGGCTCTTGCTGGCGATCTGAAAAATCCATTCCGACTGTCTCCTTAAGCTAAGAATACGAAGGCGCTAATAATAACCTCTGTTGAATAAAAAATTTCGTCTGCTGCCTGAAAAGTTTTCATATTTTTTGTAGCAAAGACAGATTTTTTTTGCATATAGACCTTTTTTCTATTGTTAATACCTCTTTATTGCCAGTACTGACCAGTGCTGGCTTAGCCATTCAGTCCACTTTGTTGCCTTTTTGCTTTCATTTTTTTTGATTGAAAAAATATAGCTCCTGGCACCAGTGAGCAGATCATGATTTTGTGATGATGTTCATTTCAGTTGACCTCGACAAAACAAACCACGCTAAGCGCCGGAAGAATGAAGCTGCCACTCTCGCTGATAAACTGCGCTTGACTGGCAATGCGCTGATCACCGGCACCATGCATCAGGTGTACCGGATGCAGTTGAAAGTGGCGACCTTGTTGTTCTGGAATGACTAAGCGCTGCTCTTGCTTGCTGACATTAATGAAATACATCACCGCTTTAAAGTGAGCGGCGCTCAGGTTTTCGCCATTCAGATGGGCGGCGATGACGGCCGGATTTTGTTCTGGTCCTGTATTAAAGAAGCGCAGGCGCTGCTGGATTTCTTCGCTGCTGGAAAGACGGAATAAGGCAGAGCTGCTGCGTATTCTCAGCAGATCGCGAAACGCATCGCGGCTCATGGCGATATCCTGCGCGCGCGGTTTGATCCGCTGATCGGTCAGGAGTGGGCCCATGATGGTATAAAAACGTGCGTTATCTTTTTCTGGCGGCAGCCCGGTTCCGAAATAATTCTGTTGATACGTCCAGTCCAGTCGGTTGAACCAATCACCGGAATTGTAGCTGTTGCCATCCAGCGATTTGGAGCGCAGGAGATCTGACCCTGCATGGAAATACGCAATGCCCTGGCTGAAGGCGGTCAATCCTAAACCGAGTATCTGTACTCTGGCACGGTCTTCGTGACTCGTTGTGTGGGGTAGCCGGAATGCGTTGATGTCAAACAGAGTATGGTTATCGTGATTCTCAACATAATTAACGACTTCTGCTGGTGAGCTGATGTAACCGGCAGGCTGGTCGTTGTAAGCAATCTCGCTGAGTTTTTTCGTCTGACCATCTGCGGTCTGCATAACGTAGTCCGCAATGGAGCCAGCCAGGCCCACCCGCACCATGTCTGCACTTCGCTGCAAGGTATTTTTCTGTGGACTATACGGTGGCGATGCATCTGCAGCGTCCAGTAAGCCGTTGATATATCCCTTGTTTTGTACAATCGCGGCGGCATTATCACCATGTCCACCACCGCGAATGGCATCGCGGGCACGGTCGCTGAAGGTGCCGATCTGACTGCCATTCAATGCCAGCTGCGATGCCTGAATAAAACGCGCGCCATTCGCTACCTCGCCAAAATTCCAGCCTTCGCCTATCAGTTGTATCTCTCGGCCATTATCTGACCGCAGCGCTGCTTTTATTTCTTCCATGACTGCGCGAGGCTGATGTCCCATCAAATCAAAACGAAATGAATCCATCTTATATTCACGCGCCCATAGCCTGACGGAATCACTCATCAGCTTTGCCATCATGCGATTTTCGGTTGCCGTGTTGCCGCAAGGCTGGCAAGTGGAATCTTCCACTTTTCCCTGCGCGTTCAGCCTGTGGTAATAGCCGGGAACGATACGATCAAGGACGGATTGCGGATGTTGCCCCGCAAACGCCGTATGGTTATAAACGACATCCATGCCGACCCGCAAACCGGCTCGATGCAGCGCCATCACCATTTTTCTCAGTTCAAGAATACGCGTCGCGCCATTGTCAGCATTGCTGGCATAACTGCCTTCGGGAGCATTGTAGTGGTAGGGGTCGTAGCCCCAGTTGAAGCAGTCTTTATCGGCCAGCGCGTTGATGATTGTTTGCTGACGCAGGCTGTCTGCGCCACCGCTGACGTTCGGGCTGATGCAGTGGCGCTCGGGAATGGTGGCAATATCGAAAATCGGTAATAAGTGGATATCAGTGATACCCGCTTCACTGAGCGCTTGCAGATGATGCATGCCAGCCGATGCTGCTTCGGTAAAGGCCAGATATTTGCCGCGGTAGGCGGGACGTACAGTTTTATCGTTGATGGAAAAATCGCGGACATGCAGTTCGTAGATGGACATGTCTGTCGGAGTTTTTACCCGCTCGGGTATTTTGTGCTGATCCCAACCTGCCGGTTTCAGCGTAGCGTTTTGCAGGTCGGTGATATAACTGCGGCGCGAGTCGCTGGTCAGGCTGATCGAGTAAGGATCTGTGACGCGATTGCGTATGATTCCTGCGCCTGGAACGAAGACATCGACCAGATAGCGGTAATAGCTGCCGCTCATATCCTTATTTATTGCGCCTACCCAGATGCCTGTACGTTGATCCAGGATCATTGGCAGCAGTGTGTGGGCACGGCTAGCGCCCGTCTTATATACGCAGGCACTAACGTGTTGTGCCGTTGGTGCCCATAAACGGAAGGCGGTACTTGCCCGCACGCTGGCATCAGCAGATGCAGCTGTGACGGTGGCACCAAGTTTTGTCTCTTCAGTGGCCGTCTGATACAGATCGTCGACCACACCGGCGATTTGTACAGCGGTGAAATCAATGACCTCGCCACGTTCGTTTTCCTGAACCAGAATTAACTGTTGCGTGAGTAGATTTGCCAGCGTCTGCGCGGATAGCGAATGCGTCAGCAAAGCACCTTCGCCGATGAACTTGTATCGTTGCCGGATGTCTGTTGGCAGCGCCGTAGTTGAGGCAGTTGTGCTGATTCTCAGATCGACATCGCTGACAGGCGAGCCTTTTTGTATGCGCAGTTTTCCGCTGGCGGACGCATAGAGGGCGAATGTCCCTTGCGGGTCTTTTCCTGGCCATTGGATAAAGTCCCGATTCAGCCAGTAGGCGCGTGCGTCTGGTTGGATCGATGTCTTATTCAGGATGGTCTGATGCGAAGGGCTGTCGCAATCGCGCAGATCAGGTGTTCTTGCAAGCGGAGTTGTCTTTGCGTTGATGTGTGCAGAATCTGTCGTATCTGCCACTGTTGCAGAGCAAGTGGCATTCGAAAAGAGTAAGGCGAAGGCGCTGATGCAGGCGATCAGTCCGGCTCTTGTTCTGATTAATACAGGCGAAGGCAGCACGATGTGCTTGCTTATCTGCACTTTTGTCTCCAAATAAGTAGTTCAACTACATTTAGTATTTTTTAAATATTGCCAGAAAATCTTTGTTTTCTATGGGTTTGCGTTACTAGTCAACAAATTTTTTCTGTTAAATTAAAAAATATTAGACAGACATATTTGATGAATGTAGTATTGTTACATAAATTTATCTGAACTTGTTCAGAAATTTTTTCAATTTGAGCTTATTCATACTAATGGTGAGAAGTCAGTGCAAGATTTAAAAAAACAAAACTACACATCGCCACGTTTGCTTGCCGATATCGGTGGGACGAATGCGCGTTTTGCGCTGGAAACCGGGCCGCATCGCTTTGAGGCTGTGGCGGTACTGGCGTGTAATGATTACGCTACGTTGGATCTGGCGATCTCTGCCTATCTGCAAAGCGATGCAGTGCAAGGAATCTGTCTGCAGCCTGTGCAGCATGCAGCGATAGCGATTGCGAATCCGGTCAATGGCGATCAGATCAGTATGACGAATCATCATTGGGCGTTTTCTATTCAGACCTTGCGCGATGCCTTGCATTTGCAGACATTGTTAGTCGTGAATGATTTCACAGCCTTGGCGATGGCATTGCCTTACCTGGAAAATCATCAGCGCATACAGATCGGTGGCGGGCAGGCGCAGCCAGAGCGGGTAATAGGCTTAATCGGACCTGGTACCGGTCTCGGCGTCTCCGGTATCGTCCCCGCTGGAAAGCAATGGATTCCTCTGAGCAGCGAAGGCGGGCATGCCAGCTTTTCTCCGGCTGATGCGGCAGAGGTGGATTTATTGAAAGTGATCTGGCGAGAATTTCCACATGTGTCTGCTGAACGCTTAATCTCGGGTATGGGCTTGGAAATTATCTATCGCGCGCTGGGTGAATTGCATGCAGACGGTGCGGATGCCAGTTTGTCCGCAGCCGATATCAGTCGTCGCGCATTGGATGGCAGTTGCGCCAGATGTCGCCAGACCGTTGCACATTTCTGTGGCATGCTGGGAACAGCGGCAGGCAATCTTGCTATTACTTTAGGTGCGACCGGTGGCGTCTATATTGGCGGTGGTATCGTACCGCGTCTCGGTGATTTCTTTCTGCAATCGGCTTTCCGTCAGCGTTTCGAAGCGAAAGGGCGGTTTGCAAATTATCTGGCGGCTATTCCGACCTTCCTTATCACTGCGGAATACCCGGCGTTTCTGGGCGTGTCTGCGATATTGGCGGAAAAATTATCGCTCGCTGATAACGCTGCACACTGACGCTGTATTGTTCTTTATTCTTGCTTACTATGCCTCCTACATCGATCTCAGCTAATTCCGTTCAGCAATCTGATACTCATACGCAGTGGTGGCGCGAAGCGGTGATTTATCAGGTGTATCCGCGCAGTTTTTTGGATACCAATGGTGATGGTATCGGCGATCTGCCGGGTATCACTGCCAAACTGGATTACATCGCGCAGCTTGGCGTGGACATCGTCTGGATTTCCCCATTTTTTACTTCACCGATGAAAGACTTTGGTTACGACGTGGCAGATTACTGTGATGTTGATCCTTTGTTTGGAACGCTGAGTGATTTTGACCGTTTGCTTGAACGCGCGCATGCATTGGGTTTGAAAGTCATGATTGATCAGGTGCTCTCGCATTGTTCGGACCAGCATCCATGGTTCGTGGAAAGCCGTCAAAGCCGTGATAATCCCAAGGCTGACTGGTATGTATGGGTAGATCCGCAGGCAGATGGATCGCCGCCGAATAACTGGCTCTCGGTTTTTGGCGGTTCTTCCTGGCAATGGGATGCGCGCCGCCGTCAATACTATCTGCACAATTTTTTGACGAGTCAGCCAGATCTGAATTTCCATCACCCTGATGTGCAGCAGGCGCATTTGGATAACATGCGTTTCTGGCTGGAACGTGGCGTTGATGGCTTCCGTCTCGATGCCTGTAACTTTCATTTTCATGACCGTTCTTTACGCAGCAATCCTCCGGCCACGAATCGCGATACCAAGACGGTGCAAGACAATAACCCCTACGGTATGCAGTCGCATATATATGATAAGACGCAGCCCGAGAATATCGCTTTTCTGGAAAAAATGCGTGGTCTGCTGAATGAATACGGCGCGATCGCGATCGGTGAGGTCGGTGCCGATGACTCGCTGGGCGTCATGGCTGAATACACCGCTGACGACAATAAACTGCATATGGCGTACAGCTTCAATTTACTGACGCCTGATGTGTCTGCAGCATATATCCGCACGCAGGTGGAGGAATTTGAAGCGCGGGTAAAAGGTGGCTGGGTTTCGTGGTCGGTCGGGAACCACGACGTGGTGCGCGTGATGTCACGTTGGGGCGGGAATGCGCCGACGCCACAATTTGCAAAAATGATGATGGCGTTACAGGCAGCGCTGAAGGGAACCCCATGTCTGTATCAGGGGGATGAGTTGGCGCTGACCGAGGCTGATATTGCGTACGAGGATATACAGGATCCCTACGGAATTACTTTCTGGCCAGAATTCAAGGGGCGGGATGGCTGCCGCACTCCTATGCCGTGGCGCGTCGATCAGCCGCATGCTGGATTTACCAGCGGTAAGCCGTGGTTGCCAGTAGCCGCTGAACATATCACCATTGCGGTATCGCAGCAGGAACAAGATCCCGATTCCGCTTTGATGTATGCGCGTCATATATGGCATTGGCGCAAGCAGCATCGACAACTGACGCGCGGCGAGATTCATTTTTTTGACGCGCCGGAACCAGTATTGGCGTTTTGTCGTCAGCTCGATGGAGAGCCGACAATTTTTGCCGCATTTAATTTAGGCGATCAGACTGTCAATTTTGTATGGCCGGAAGTGGCAGGAGCAATGCTGCTCACGGGCTACAATTTGCCCGGAACACTGAACAGCAGCACCGTGGAATTACCAGCGTTTGGCGCCTGGTTCGGCACGCGTTAAGAATGTTTGCCGGTGTCGCAGATCACACAATTTGTGTCGGTTCTGTCGTGCCTGAGCATCCGAGACAATCTGAGGCAACGCTGGAAAATGAGGAAATTATTTTCCAGCCAGATAAATTTTGTCATCAAAAGTGAACAGCCATTCAGGCCGATAAACTGCAAAAATTGTCGTCAGAAAACCGACTAAAAAAGCTTCACCCCACGTCAGTAACAGCATGTAGGCAATGGCGTCGCCAGGGATGATTTTCACTGGCGCGAGCAGCATGTGAGCAGACAGCGCAAGTAATCCCCCACTGGCATTCACAATCAGTGAGCCAAAAAAACCATTGCCAAACAAATACACAAACATGTGATGAGGTAAATACCGGCGGGTTTTGTTCAGTATCAGTTCACTCAGATAACAGGGGAAGACCGCCAGTACAAGAATATTTGCACCGAGATTGAGCCATATACCATCGTATTCTGCGGTGTATGCCAGCGTGGCAACTGCGATTCCTAAGATCGCCAGTGATCTGCCGAACATCAGTGCAAACAAGGCGACACCCATCAGGTGAAGATGCAGATCGCTATGAACGGGAACACGCATACGCCATAGCAGTATCAGCACAATGATGCTGGCGCACCAGGCAGAAAAAACAGTAGGTTCTTGCAAGCGCTGCCAGGGAATTTTCCGGATTTCCAGTCCCAGCAGAACCAGTGCGATCAGCATTGCAAAAATGCATAAACCGATATCGACAGGAGTGTAAAAAATGCCCATGGGAGATTCGCGACAGTTGTCCGGGCACCTATCATAATCCTGATTGGTTGGCGACGCACTGCGTGATATCAAGAAAAAAAGGCGAGCAAAGAAATCTCTTTACTCGTCTTTTTAGTTTACGCGCAGCACAAATCAGGGGTCGACCAGAGTCACAGTCGCCGTTGCCGTTTTTCCTTTGCCATCGCTGATGGTGTATTGAAAACTGTCACGTATAAAGCTGCCGAACGGCGAGAAAACCACCTTGTTACCCGATATGCGGAGTGTGCCCGTATTTCCTGCCATCGGTGTTACCGATACCAGTGTCAGAGCATCGCCGTCAGGATCGCTGTCATTGGCGAGAGGATCGACAGTCGTTTCAGTGATGCCGGAAACGATGAAAGAATCATTTCTGGCGACAGGTGCGTTATTTGCAGCGGCAATGCTGACGTTGACTTGCGCGGTGGACTGTCCGCCACGACCGTCGTTGATGGTGTACGTGAAGCTGTCGTTACCGCTGTAATCGGGATGAGGAACATAGACAATTTTTTGCGATTGTATCGTCGCAGTTCCGTGCGCAGCGTTGCCGACTGTGCTGATAGTGATTGCATCCGAATCCGGGTCAGTGTCGTTACTTAATACGTCGATCACGACGGATTGATTTTGCTGTGTGCTTGCGCTGTCGCCGGTCGCTTGCGGTGCACGATTCAGGTAATTTCTGGTTTTCGTTTCGGTTTGAGTTTTTTCCTGATAGCGATAAGTATCGACTGTGCGCTTATGCTCTAATGAATTACGCAGTGCCCTGCGTATCCATGCCGGCTCCTGAGGAATATCCTCGCGTTTGTAAGTGACTTCCGCCGCCGGTGCAGGCAGAACCTGTTCCGGTATTTCTATGACTTCTGTTTTATCGATCCGACTGACAAACTCGAGATCCACCCGGCGATTTTTTTCGCGCGTTTCTTTGGTTGCCGGATACTTAGGCTCCAGCTTGCCTTTGCCTTCAACCACAACTTCTTCGGCATTTACCACACCCAGAGAAATCAGGTAATCCCGCACTGCCACGGCGCGTGATAGCGACAGTTTCTGGTTGTAGTTAACAGAACCGATGTCGCAGGTGTGTCCTGTAATTCTGACATTGCCTTCATGCGGATATTTTTTCAAGGTTTCAGCGATCTTTGCTAATTCCTGTTTTGCAAAATCCGTCAACCCGGCACTATCGATTTTAAAGAACGCGTCACCTGTCATGGTGGTCGTCGTTTTGACCAGGCGTTGCTCGGTTCTGGCAGGAATAATAGTCGGCGCTGATGGTGCAGTGGGTACTTCAACCATCCTGTATTTTTGCTCAAAGCGACTGCTAGTACCGCCAAAACTATAGCGATACATCAGATTAATCCGGCGATCATTTTGTTGGCTGTCGAAATCCCCTGATTTGCGATACTGACCAACTTGCAGTGCCAGACTGTGCGGCGTACCAACAAAGAATTTTTCTGCAGTCAAGCTCACGCCGATTTGTTTGCTGCTGGCCTTGCCCCATTCGTAATCAAGCCCGGCACTGACACGTACGGCATTCTCCGTGTAGTAGTGCCCCGCGCGGGCGCCAACGCCGTAATCATAGGCGCGCTCATAGAGGCGGGTATTTGTGACGGTAGTGATGGTGTCGATATATCCGCGCCCGGCGTCATTGCCGTTTTGTTCGCTAATCGTTGTTGTCAGCGTGTTTTGTAACAGCCGTTTATTGCCGGGGCTGTAACTGGCATAGACATGACCAAACCAGTCCTGATTTTCCTGACCTATACCGAGGCTGAGTTTTTTATCCTTCTGCTCATTCTGGTCGATTGCCGCAAAATATTTGACTACAGAATTTTGTTGCTGCGAGTGGTAACTCAGTTTACCGCCGCCCGATTTATTACTTAACCATACCTCACCCAGCCAGACGTTTGTCCCTGAGTCTGATAGCACACCAAACAGTTCACCCGTCAATGCGCCGCCATTTTGATAGCCGATGCCGACGCGCGAATTTTCGCCGATGAATTGTAAATTGCCACCGTTCTGAATGTCCGGATTTGTGGATTGTTGTGCTGAAGCCTGATTCAACTGGGCGAGCAAGGCGAGAAATAGAAGGGATAGCTTAGGTTGAGTGTATCGGGCAGGCATAACAAGCGAAGTAGTGATTGAAACGAAACCATGCGCGCGGGCTGGCGATAAATAATGGCAGGTCGCCTGATCAAAACGCTGCGTTTAAATCGGCATAAAAAAACCGCATCAGCCAGAGCGTAATGCGGACGTTTTAATTACTTCAAAAACGCATCAGATGTATCTGATCGACTATCCCACCATTAAGAGTGCCCGATACTATATTTTGCTTGTTTGGGTGTCAAGCGTCACTGACGGGTTCGACCAATCATAGTGATTTGTGTCGCAACCAATGTGGCAGGGGGATGCGGAAAGAAAAAAAGGGCTTACATTTCTGTAAGCCCTTGAATTCTGGTGGTGATAGGTGGACTTGAACCACCGACCCCAGCATTATGAGTGCTGTGCTCTAACCAGCTGAGCTATATCACCAAGAAGCGCTAGATTATGTCAGCAGCTCATGCGGGTGTCAATACCGAGCCTCTGTTTTTTGTAGCAGCGCTCCGGTATTTTGCAAAAAAACAAGCGTTTTGATTGCATACGTGCGGAATGACGGCAATTTCGCTACTTTCTTGCCATTTCCTGTTGTACCAGATGCAGGATTTGTTGTGAGGGATTCTGGCTCAGGCAATCTATCAGTATGCGTTCCGGCATAGAGCGTAACCAGGTGAGTTGGCGTTTGGCCAGCTGGCGGGTGGCGATAATGCCGCGTTCCCGCATCTCTTCATAAGTGCAGACCTGGTCAAGATAGTCCCATGCCTGACGATAACCGACGCAGCGTATCGACGGCAGATTTGCGTGTAAATCCTGTCGTTGCTTTAATTGTTTCACTTCTTCTAAAAAGCTGTTTTGCAGCATCAGATCGAAGCGGTCAGCAATGCGCTGGTGCAGAACGCTGCGATCAGAGGGTTCCAGCGAAATCGGCAACATGGCGAATGCTGGCCCGGCTTTAGTCTGGCGGGCCAGCAGTGCCGACATCGACTGTCCGCTCAGTGTGATAATTTCCAGTGCCCGTTGTATCCGCTGGCTGTCATTGGGATTCAGCCGTGCAGCCGTTTCAGGGTCGAGGGTTGCCAGACGCGCATGTAAACCCGGCACGCCTATGCGTTCAGCTTCCGCATCCAGTTCGGCACGTAACACCGGATCAGCACCGGGCAGATCGTCGAGTCCGTGTTTCAGTGCATTGAAATACATCATGGTGCCGCCGACCAGAATGGGTAATTTGCCTCTTGCCTGAATATCAGCGACCAGTCTTTCTGCATCTTTACGGAATTGCGCGACGGAATACGACTCAACCGGATCAATAATATCGATCAGATGATGTGGTGCGCTGGCGAGTTCTGCTGCGGACGGCTTTGCCGTGCCGATATCCATGCCACGATAAATCAGCGCTGAATCAACCGAAATAATTTCGGATGGAATGTGTCTGGCGATTTCTAATGCGGCAGCCGTTTTGCCGGAGGCGGTCGGCCCCATGATCGCGATAACGTTGGCGGCATTCGAGGTGTTCATGCTAATTCCGTTTTTATAATGGATGTCGTTGTTAACGGGGGTGATCATTCACGATGTTAAGAATTTATTGACCGCGCAGGAACATTTTATCGAGATCGTTCAAGCCGAGTTGCACCCATGTTGGTCGCCCGTGATTGCACTGATCAGCGCGCTCTGTCTGCTCCATCTGACGCAATAGCGCATTCATTTCCGGCACTGTGAGGCTGCGATTGGCGCGCACCGCGGTATGACAGGCAAGGGTGCCAAGTAATTCATTGCGTCTGTCAATCAGAACGCGTGAACCGCCGAATTCGCGCACTTCACGTAAGACGTCGCGTGCGAGTGATTGCGCATCGGCATTTTTCAGCAAGGCCGGAACCGCACGCACTGCCAGCGTGGTCGGTGAGATAGCCGCCATGTCAAAACCTAGCGCTTTTAAGGTGTCCTGATGTTCTTCGACCGTGCCGACCTCAATCGCGTCAGCATAAAAGGTGACAGGAATCAGCATCGGTTGCACAGGCATGGCATTTTCATCGAGCGCATTTTTGAGTTGCTCATACAAGATGCGTTCGTGCGCCGCATGCATATCGACCAGCACCAGGCCTTTGCTGTTTTGTGCGAGTACATACACACCGTGCAACTGGGCCAGCGCAAAACCTAAAGGATGCTCGTCCTCAGGCAGTGATTGTGCAGGAATGGCATTTTCTGCGCGGGCGCTGTCGCTAAACATCGCACCGTAATTTTGCAGAGTCTGCGCGATGCCATTACCGCTATCAGTCTGATTGCGTCCCCATTGATCGTAAGCATTCGGCATGCTGCTGCCAACATTCGCATATGGTGATGGCGTTGCGAATTGTGCGGCAAAGGTCGTTTGTTCGCCGGTAATCCACGGCATTGCTTTTCCCGCTAATACGGATGATGCTGATGCGGCGGTGGCAGGTGCCGGAACGGTACCGAAAGATGTTGCCGATGTCTGCGCCAGCGCTCGACTGACCGCATGAAAGACAAACTGATGTACTGCGCGGCTGTCACGAAAACGCACTTCAATTTTTGAGGGATGCACGTTCACATCGACCAGTGCAGGATTGAGATCGAGCGCCAGTACATAAGACGGATAGCGGTCGCCATGCAACACATCCTGATAGGCGGCGCGCACCGCATGCGTTAGTAATTTATCCCGGACAAAACGCCCATTCACATAAAAAAACTGCGCATCGGCACGCGCTTTAGAGGCGGTCGGCAAACCGACAAAACCGTGCAGACGCAATGGCCCAGCGCTTTCATCCAGTGGCAGACGTGCACTGGAAAAGGCGTCGCCAAGTATCTGTGCACTACGTTTTTCGATAGCGCTGACGTTCCAGTGGTCAACCGCTTTGCCATTGTGTGTGAGAGAAAATGAGACATCGGGACGCGCCAGCGCAATACGGCGAACGACTTCTGCGCAATGACCAAACTCCGTCTGTTCTGACTTTAAAAATTTTCGGCGGGCAGGGGTGTTGTAATACAAATCCTGCACATCAACGGTGGTACCTGGTGCGCCGGATGCCGGGCTCACCTTGCCATTTTCAATTTGCCAGGCATGCGGCGCGTCGGCGGTGCGGGTCGTCAGCGTCAGCAAAGAAACAGAGGCGATGGATGCCAGCGCTTCGCCGCGAAATCCCAGCGTGGCGACATTCTCCAGTTCTGTCAGCGATGCGATTTTTGATGTTGCATGACGTGCCACCGCGAGCGGCAACTGCTCTTGCGGTATGCCGCGTCCGTTATCGCTGATGGCGATTCGCTTAACGCCACCTTCCTCCAGCCGGATGGTGATATTGCTGGCGCCTGCATCCAGCGCGTTTTCCAGCACTTCCTTGACGACAGCAGAAGGCCGTTCGACGACTTCGCCTGCAGCAATTTGAGAGATCAGGTTGTCAGGCAGTGCCTGAATCGGACGAGAAGGGGAGGAATTCGAATTCATCGCGAGATTATACCTGCGCTGCCTTGCGTGTACTGCGGCTTAGTGTATGATTGCCGCGATTTCTTTGACTGGAACAATAATGGATTTCATGCAACTGTTGGACATGATTTTACATGTCGATAAGATGTTGGGAATGGTGATTGCGGAATACGGAACGCTGGTGTACGTCGTTTTGTTTGCGATTGTTTTTTGTGAGACTGCGTTTGTCATTTTTCCGTTTTTGCCTGGCGATTCTTTATTGTTTATTGCCGGTGCTTTTTGTGCGACGGGTGCGATGAATCCTTGGCTGCTGGTTGGTTTATTGCTGCTCGCATCGATTTCAGGAAATACGATTAACTACTGGATCGGTAGTTTGATTGGGCACAAAGTCATGGCGCGTGACTATCGCTGGATAGACAAGGCAGCGCTGAAAAAGACCCATGAGTTTTACGAAAAGCATGGCGGTAAAACGGTTGTGCTGGCGCGTTTTGTGCCTATCGTGCGTACCTTTGCGCCTTTCGTGGCGGGGATCTCCGATATGACCCACCGCACTTTCCAGCTCTTCAATGTGCTAGGTGCGCTGCTCTGGATATTGTCGCTGGTGTTGAGCGGTTATTTCTTCGGTAATATTCCTTTCATACAGAAAAATCTGAACGCCATTGTGCTGGTCGGCGTTGGTGCTGCGATTGTGCCTCTGTTGCTGGGGGCATTGTGGAAAATGCTGAAACGCTTGCGTAAAGCAGCCTGACTATTGTGAAACAGCCGACTTCACCGACGCTGATCTGGCTACGCCAGCAAGCACCGTTGAAGCCTGAAGTCGGCCAGGCCTGTAATGGCTGTGGTGTTTGCTGCGCTGCCGAGCCTTGCCCGGTGGCGCTTGTTTTTTTGTGGCAACGGCGCGGTAGCTGTCGCGCTTTATTGTGGGATCAGGCTTCATCAGCTTACCGCTGCGGCATGCTGGTGCAACCGGCACAGTATCTGCGCTGGCTTCCGTTATGCTGGCAGGCCTGGTTTGCGCGCAGAGTCAGACGCTGGATCGCTGCTGGTGTTGGTTGCGATTCCAGTGCGCACATAGAATAAAAAATGCCCGGCGGGATCGTCGGGCATTTTTTTAACTGCATTGCTGATAATTATTCAGGTCAGGCGACTTTTTGCCAGCGGTGGATTTTTTGAAAAATATTTTTTGATACCTTTCATCACGGCATCCGCCATCTGATCCTGATACGCATCATCGGTCAGTTTTGCTTCCTCTTCCGGATTGGAAATAAACGCTGTCTCTATCAATATGCTGGGAATATCCGGCGCTTTCAGAACGGCAAACCCGGCTTGTTCCACCGAGCCTTTGTGCAATTTATTGATGCCGCTGATTTCTGTCAGCACGACTTTGCCGAGTTTTAAACTATCGTTGATCTGCGCCGTTGTAGACAAATCCAGCAAGACGCTGGCGAGCTGCTTGTCGTGATTCTTGATATTCACACCACCGATCAGATCGGCCGCATTTTCTTTGTCCGCTAGCCAGCGTGCCGCGGTTGAACTCGCACCTTTATCGGATAACACAAATACCGACGAACCACGCGCAGATGAATTCACAAACGCATCGGCATGCACTGACATAAATAAATCGGCTTGCACAGCACGGGCTTTTTGTACCCGCACGTTCAGCGGCACAAAATAATCGGCATCGCGCGTCAACATCACGCGCATATTCGGTTGCTGTTCTATTTTGGCTTTCAGACGTTTCGCAATCGCGAGGACCACATCTTTTTCGCGACTACCGCCACGCCCGGTCGCGCCGGGATCTTCACCGCCATGACCCGGATCAATCGCAATTGTGATCATGCGGGTCATCGCCGGTGCGGCTGATTTGTCTGGTGATTTTTCACTCAGATGCGGTTCGTTTTTTTCGTTGTGTTTCAGCGCAGATTTATCGTCTGGCTTTGCTTCCGCCATTAAGTCTGGTCTGGACGCTTTGGGGTCGGATTTGCCATCGGCTTTGACTTCACCTGCCATGGCTGGGGTAGTCGGGGCAACGCTTTTGTTCTGAGTGTCTTTGTGCCATTCGCCTTTTTCTATCAGCGCAGCAATTGGGTCGGCCGGATTGGCTGGATACAGATCGAAGACCAGCCGGTGTTTATAGTTGCCAACGGGTTGCAGGGTAAATACCTGCGGGCTGATTTCTTCTTTTAAATCGAATACCAGGCGCACAACATTGGGCTTATTCTGACCAACCCGCACCTGCTTGATGTAAGGGTCGTTCGGCTGTATCTTCGCCACGAGTTCTTTCAGGGTCGGATTTAATTCCAGACCTTCGATATCAACCACCAGGCGCTCAGGATTTTTTACCGTGAAAAAATTAGTATTGAGCTCAATATCATTTTCCAGCGTGACGCGGGTGTAATCTTCTGCAGGCCAGACGCGGACAGCCAGAATTTTTGCCGCATTTGCTGCTTGCGGCACACAAACGGAAAGCAGCAAGGTGCCGCCAGCTTTAATGAAAGCGCGTCGCTTTCGTGATGGGGATTTCTGGCTTACAGATTCGGGGCGAATTGGAGTGATGCGAGACATGCGATACCTTTGGCAGACAACGCTTGCAATTCTACCTCACGACCATCACCTGCGACGCTTAAAAATACATTCAGATCAGGTTCCGGCAGCACGCCGTCTGCTTTTTCCGGCCATTCGACGATACAGATATTCGATGCATTAAACTCTTCGCGGAATCCGGCATCGATAAATTCTTCGGCGCTCAGCATACGGTACAGATCAAAATGCATGATGCTTGTTGTTTGCGATTGGATGTTGACTTGATACGGTTCTACCAGCGTATACGTCGGACTTTTTACATTACCGGTAAAACCGGCGGCGTGAATCATGGCGCGGGTGAGGGCAGTTTTGCCTGCGCCCAGATCGCCGTGCAGAAAAATCACCAGCCCCGGCACTAAAGTGTGGGCGAGACTTTTTCCTAAAGCCTGTGTTGCTGCTTCATCAGGCAGTGTGGTTTTATAATGTGACATTTCCTGCAAAGTCCGTATTCATGAATTCGCTAAACATAGCATATTGCCCCGCCCTTGTGTATTTGCCGGAGTCTGCCGCGTGAATCTGGATGATGACAGCTTAGCGGCTTTATCCGCACAGATCAAAAGCTGGGGCAAAGAACTCGGCTTTGCAGAAATCCGCATTGCTGATGCTGATCTCAGCCACACCGAAGCCGGTTTTCAGCAATGGCTGGATGCTGGGTTTCATGGCGATATGGCGTATATGGCGGCACATGGCACCAAACGCAGTCGCCCGGCTGAATTAGTGCCCGGCACGGTCAGGGTGATTTCGGCTCGCATGAATTACTTGCCCGCCGATCCACACTGGCGCGCCGCAGAAGCACAGCACACGGCAGATACTGCGGTGATTTCTATTTATGCGCGCGGCCGGGATTATCACAAAGTGCTACGTAGTCGCCTGCAGCAACTGGCCGAAAAAATCAGCCAGCAGATCGGTACGTTTGGTTACCGCGTCTTTACAGACTCAGCGCCGGTAATGGAAGTGGCGCTGGCAGAAAAATCGGGTCTCGGCTGGCGTGGCAAACATACCTTGCTATTGAGCCGCGAAGCCGGCTCTATGTTTTTTCTGGGCGAGATACTGGTCGATTTGCCTTTACCGGTTGACCCGCCTGTTGGTAATCACTGCGGTCAGTGTTCTTCGTGTATCGATGTTTGCCCGACGAAGGCGATCGTCGCGCCATACACAGTCGATGCGCGGCGCTGTGTGTCATATCTGACGATAGAGCTGCATGGCAGTATCCCACTGGAATTCCGGCCGCTGATCGGTAACCGTGTGTATGGTTGCGACGATTGCCAGTTACATTGTCCTTGGAATAAATTCGCGCAAGCTGCCGCAGTCGATGATTTTGCCGTCAGAAATGGTTTGGATCATGCGCGCATGGTGCATTTGTTTGCGTGGACGGAAGAACAGTTCTTGCGCATGCTGGAAGGCAGCCCTATCCGTCGCATCGGACATGAACGCTGGTTGCGCAATATTGCGGTCGGTCTCGGTAATGCGGCGACCACGATGCATGGCGATGCCGCCATCGTAGCCGCCTTACGTGCGCGCCTTGATCACCCTTCAGAAATGGTGCGTGAGCATGTGATGTGGGCGCTGGCCTGCCATGGCCTGAGCGCGCCGTGAAAGTCTGGTGACGCTAGCGCACCAGCGCCAGCCAGATCGGCAAACTCAGTACTGATAATACGGTGCTGGCAGAAATCAGAAATGCGACGAACGGGCCATTGCCCCCCATGCGCGCCGCCAGCACGTAGGCGCTGGAAGCAGTCGGCAGTGCACAGAAAATGACGGCGATCTGCAATTGCAGTGCAGGTAATTCCAGCCAGCGGCCAAGTACCAGCGCTATCGCCGGTAAAGCCAGCAATTTCACTGAGAGAAAATAGGCAGCGATACCTTTTGCTTCGTGTATTGCTGACACCTTCATTCCGGCACCCACGGCCAGCAAGCCGAGTGCGATGGCAGCGTTGCCGAGTCGCGACAGCGTTGCCGCAATTCCTTCCGGCAATGGGATATCCAGCAGACTGACGATCACGCCGCTGGCGGTGCCGACGACCAGCGGGTTACTGGCGATTTCTTTCAGCAAGCGGCCGCTGTTATGTGCCAGCGCATAGACCGCTGCCATATTGCATAAAGGCACCAGAAACCCTATCAGTAACGCCATCAGCGCAGTGCCTTGATCGCCCGCGAGGCGGGACGCGATCGCCAGTGCAATATACGAATTAAAACGGAACGCCGTTTGTACGCCAGATTCAAAAATACGCGGTGCTGTTTTGAACAGATATTTCGCCAGCCAGCCGAGCAACATGCCCGCGATCGTGGCGATGATGGCAACCTGCAACAGATGTCCGGTCGCATGAAAATCAAAGCGGGTGCGTGCCGTGGTGTAAAACAGCAGGGCAGGAAACAGCAGGAAGTAAACCAGTTTTTCGACGCCAGCCCAGAAATGGCCTCCCCAGTGGGAATGGCGGGCGAGCAGGAAGCCGATCAGAATTAAACTAAAATCAGGAAAGAGTAGGGTGAAGATAGACATACTGGGTGGAGTATATTTCAACCCCTAATGTTTACAAGGAGAATAGGGTGAAAATCAAGGATACTCCCCCATTTTTAATAAAAATTACTTCAGAATTCCAGCCAGTTCGACGGCGGTTTTGACTTGCATTTTGTCGAACACATGCGCCCGGTGCACTTCCACGGTACGCATGCTGATACCGAGTTCATCGGCGATGACCTTGTTCATTTTGCCGAGCAAAATCAGTTCCAGCACTTCTTTTTCGCGTGCGGACAGAGTCGCCAGGCGTTCATGCACGGCGGCAGAAACACCTGCTGCACGTGACTGCGCCAGCGCTTCCTGCACTCTGTCCATGAGTTTGTTATCGTTAAACGGCTTTTCAAAGAAATCAAAAGCACCGCGTTTGAGTGTATCGACCGCCATCGGTACGTCGCCATGCCCGGTCAGAAAAATCACCGGCAGACGTTTGGTCAGTTTTTTGCCGGATAAAATGTCAAACAGATGAATGCCGCTCAGCCCTTCCATGCGCACATCCAGCAAAATGCAGTCGCCTTCGGTATCAAAGCGCAAAGGTTGATCGAGCGAGGCCAGAAACTGTTCTGCGCTGCTGTAACCGATCGCGGCAATCTGGCGTGAACGGGCGAGCCAGGACAGTGAATCGCGGATCACGTCCTCGTCGTCAATGATGTGTAGCATGTCGTCTCCAATTGCGATATCAGAATGTCACGGGCAGAAGCGGTCGCGCTGCGTCGGTTTGTGCATATTTAACCGCTTCATTATTTTTTTGTGACGCTGCAGTCGGCAGATCAGTCGGGCTGTTTTCTTCGTGCACTGCCGGCAGAATGAAGCGGAAGATACTACCACCGACCGGGTTGTCGCGGTGAGTAAGTTTGCCGCCATGAAACTCAATCGCGGTTCTGCAGATATTCAGCCCCATTCCCATGCCCGTTGTCTTGGTGGAAAAAAACGGTGAAAACAGGCGGTCAGCCACACTGGTGGGAATGCCGTGTCCACGGTCGATGACTTCCACGACGATATCGCCGTCATTGTCGAGGCTGGCTTGTATGCGCAAATTTCTGTGTTCCGGCGGGGTGTCTTCCATCGCTTCAATCGCATTGCGGGTCAGATTCAGCAATACCTGTTCGATCAGCACCTGATCCGCCAGCACCTGTGGTGTGCCGGGCAGTGGCAGCCATTGCAGGCTGATGTGCGCGGCCTGCGCTTGCAGTTCGACCAGCGGCAGCGCATTTTTTATCAGCGCATTGATGTCGACCAGCTCCCGGGTTGGTTCCCGTTTTTTGACGAACTCATGCACGCTGCGGATAATCTGCCCGGCACGCTGCGCCTGGGTTTTTACTTTTTCCATGGCGGACAACAATAAGGCTTTATCGGTATCGCCCGCTTCCAGCAGATTCATGGCGCCGGTGGTGTAACTGGAAATAGCGGCCAGTGGCTGATTCAGTTCATGCGCCAGCATGGAGGCAATTTCACCCATGGTGGCGAGCCGCGCGCTTGAGTGCAGTTTGGCTTCCTGCTGGCGGGTCAGTTCCTGCGCCCGTTTGAGTTCAGAAATATCCAGTATCGAGCTCATCCAGCCGGTTTGCTTACCGCTCTCATCAATCAGCGGCGATTCATAAATCAAGACCGGAATTCGCTCACCACTCGCGTGCTGATAAATGGTTTCAAAGCCGTCTTGCGGCACCGAACCAGCCAGCAGTTTGGAAAAACGCTGTTGATATTCCTCAACCACTTCAGGCGCCCAGTACGGCATTGGCGGTAAGCGACCGATGATTTGCTCTGCCGGGTAGCCGACCATTTTGCAGAATGCCGGATTCACATACGTCATGCGGCCATGCATATCGCGTGCGCGCAAACCTGTGATCAGCGAGTTTTCCATCGCCGTACGAAAAATCACTTGCTGGCGTAGGGCACCCTCGGCAGCAAGGCGGCGATTGATGTCGCGCCACAAAGCAACAAGACTCCAGATCAAGCCCATAGACAGCAGAATGACCATGACCACCAGCAAATTCGACAGCAGTTTGGGTTCGCTCTTATTACTGTTGGTGCGCAGCGCGAGTGTGACGCCGGGCAGTTCCAGATTGCGGTTGTGGGTGTACACATTTTTACCCGGCCCGCCTGCGGCCCGTGTTGCGATTACTTTGTCATCGTTGTCCAGCAGCGAAATCTGGTTTTCCTGCGCAAACCACCACGGGACTAATTCTTCCAGTATGCCGTTGGCATGGTAGGTGATGATGATGCTGCCGAAATAGTGATTTTCTTTCTTTAAGGGAATCTGACAACTGATGACGTAATTGTATTTCTGTGATTTGGTTTCCTGCCTCGGCGCAAAACAACGGGTTTTGTTATCCAGTTCTGCCTGTGCAGAATAGATGTCATCGGGCGCCAGAATATTGGATGAGTTGAACGCCGTGTCATGTGAAGAGGTGACAACAGCATTGTGCTGGTCGAGTAAGACCAGGCGGGAAATCTCATGGTTATTTTGCAGTAAATTACGGAAGCGCAGCAAAACCGCATCCGGCTTCAGGCCAATATT
This sequence comes from Cognatundibacterium rivi, assembly GCF_018139565.1. Lineage (GTDB taxonomy): Bacteria > Pseudomonadota > Gammaproteobacteria > Burkholderiales > Burkholderiaceae_D > Undibacterium > Undibacterium rivi. The sequence goes on along the minus strand of NZ_JAGSPK010000007.1, from coordinate 121,914 downwards.
CATCATATCGGCACCGATCTGACGCAGCATTTCATCGTTACGATCGATCTGAAATTGTATCGCCTGCTCCACCCAAAGGGTGTCGGCAATCAGTTGCTCCTGTCGTTCATTCGCCTCCATACGTTGTGCCTGCCACGGCAACCAGATCAGCGTGGTCAGAAACAGGGCGATCAGTAAAATAGGGAGGATCCAGCGCCACTTGTCGTTAGGCCATCGCTGCGATTTATATAGACGTTTCATGCTGTTAGTTTACTGCAGGTGTTGTTTATATGCGCAATCGAATGCGGTATGTGGTTTTCCACAATTGTTCAGCGGGTGACTATTTCGAATAATCGTAGAATAATAACTTTGATAATCAATAAACTGGAGACTCTCATGAAAATCAAATCCGTTCTGTTTTCGCTTCTGGCGGCATCACTGGTCAGTGGCGCGGCATTTGCACAATCCCCTATCGTCATTAAATTCAGCCACGTTGTCGCCAGCGATACACCAAAAGGCAAAGCTGCAGAGCGCTTTAAGGAACTCGCAGAAAAAGCGACCAAAGGGCGCGTGAAAGTTGAACTGTACCCAAACAGCACCCTGTATAAAGACAAAGAAGAATTAGAAGCATTGCAGTTGGGTGCAGTGCAAATGCTGGCACCATCGCTGGCTAAATTCGGTCCTTTAGGCGTCAAAGAGTTTGAGGTGTTTGATTTGCCTTACATTTTCCCGACCAAAGATGTGTTGTATGCGGTCACAGAGGGGCCTATCGGTAAAGATCTGCTGAAAAAACTGGAAACCAAAGGCATTACCGGTCTGGGTTACTGGGATAACGGTTTTAAAGTCATGTCGTCGAATAAGCCTATTCATTTGCCATCTGACATGAAGGGACAAAAATTACGCATACAATCGTCCAAAGTACTGGATGCGCAAATGCGTGCGTTGAATGCGAACCCACAAGTGCTGGCATTCTCCGAGGTGTATCAGGCCTTGCAGACTGGTGTGGTAGATGGCACAGAAAACCCGCCATCAAATCTGTACACACAAAAAATGCACGAGGTGCAAAAGCATGTGACGGTGACAAATCATGGCTACCTTGGCTATGCGGTGATCGTGAACAAGAAATTCTGGGATGGTTTGCCTGCAGATATTCGTACTGAGTTAGATGGCGCGATGAAAGCGGCGACCAAGTATGCAAATGCGATTGCCCAGCAAGAAAACGATAATGCGCTGGAAGCAGTGAAAAAATCCGGCAAGACAACGGTCTACGTGCCAACTGAAAAAGAAAAAGCAGAATGGCGCAAAGCCTTGCTGCCAGTGCAAAAGCAGATGGAATCACGGATCGGTAAAGATCTGATTGCAAACGTCAACAAAGAAGCCGCTAAACTCGGTATCAAGTAAGTTCTTTCCGTCAGATGAGAACCGGTAACCTGGGGTTCACCGGTTCTCATCTCTCATTCCTATCCTTCACAGGAGAACACAATGAAATTCCTTGATCACCTAGAGGAATGGTTGATTGCGACCCTGATGGGCGCTGCAACCCTGGTCACTTTCATGGCGGTGGTACACCGTTATCTTTCGGGATTTGAAATCCCTTACCTGCAAGACGAGCTGTTAAAAATAAATACCAGTTGGGCACAAGAGCTGACCATTTACATGTTTGTGTGGATGGCAAAGTTTGGCGCTGCCTACGGTGTACGCACCGGCATTCACGTTGGCGTCGATGTGCTGATCAATAAACTGAGCCCTGCGAATCGTTATAAATTTGTGATTCTGGGCTTAGCTGCCGGCGCTTTATTTACCGGCATTGTCGGCACACTGGGCGGTAGTTTTGTATGGGAAATTGCCCATACTGATCAGACCTCCGCTGATCTGGAAATACCGATGTGGTGGGTTTACCTCGCGATCCCACTGGGTTCCTATCTGATGTGTTTCCGTTTTCTGCAAGTTATCTGGAATTTCGTTAAAACCGGTGAATTGCCTAAACACGATCATACCCATGTTGATGGTCTCGAAGATGAGGTGAAAGCATGAACGCCACCATTATTTTTGTCTTGTTATTGCTGTTGATGCTGACCGGCATGCCGATTTCGATTTCACTCGGCCTGACAGTACTGACCTTCCTCTTCACAATGACACAGGTGCCGATTGAATCGGTTGCCCTGAAGTTATTTACCGGGATAGAAAAGTTCGAAATCATGGCGATTCCGTTCTTCATTCTGGCTGGTAATTTCCTGACGCACGGTGGCGTTGCCCGACGGATGATTAATTTTGCAGCAGCGATGGTTGGTCATTGGCATGGCGGTCTGGCGCTGGCTGGCGTTCTTGCCTGTGCTTTGTTTGCTGCGGTGTCGGGTTCATCGCCAGCGACGGTGGTCGCGATCGGCTCAATTATTTTGCCTGCGATGGTCAAGCAAGGTTATCCAAAAGGCTTTGGTGCCGGGGTGATTACGACATCCGGTGCATTGGGTATTCTGATTCCACCATCGATTGTGATGGTGATGTATTCGGTATCGACCAATACCTCGGTTGGGCAATTATTCATGGCGGGCGTTATCCCTGGCCTGATGCTGGCATTTCTGCTCGGTCTGACCACATGGTTTTTAGCGCGTAAACACAACTACCCTCGTATGCCGAAAGCTAGCTGGGGAGAGCGTTTTACTGCGTTCAGAAAAAGCGCCTGGGGCTTGTTGCTGATCGTGATTGTGATGGGCGGAATTTACAGCGGTATGTTCACACCGACGGAAGCCGCTGCAGTTGCCGCAGTGTATGCGTTTGTGATCGCCGTGTTTGTGTATAAAGACATGAGCTTGAAAAAAGTACCGAAGGTCTTGCTGGATTCAGCTTCTATGTCGGCGATGCTGCTCTACATTATCACGAACGCAGTATTGTTCTCATTCCTGATGACCAGTGAAAATATCCCGCAAGCGATGGCAAGCTGGATTATGGACAAAGGTTTTGGCATGATCAGCTTCCTGCTGGTGGTGAATATTCTGCTGCTGTTAGCGGGTAATGTGATGGAACCATCATCCATCGTGCTGATCATGGCGCCGATTTTGTTCCCGGTTGCGATGAAACTCGGTATCGACCCTGTCCACTTCGGCATCATTATGGTGGTGAATATGGAGGTTGGAATGTGTCATCCTCCCGTTGGGTTGAATCTGTACGTCGCCTCTGGTATTACCAAGATGGGGATAACGGAATTAACCGTTGCGGTCTTGCCGTGGTTGCTGACGATGGTTGCGTTCTTACTGCTGATTACGTACATTCCTGAGATTTCTACTTGGCTGCCGAATTTAATTTACAAATAATTGATTTTTTTAATAAATAAATTGGATTAGCACATTTTGCGGATATGTACATGTCTTTTACATATCCGCAACAATTAAGTATTTTTGCGTAGTTTTTTTTTGTCACTGGTATTCGGTCGTGCTATATTCTGCGCAGTTGAAGTTTTAGCAGTTCAGAAGATTAAAAGGCGGTAGTGCAAGAAAACGGTACCCATGCCGTACACTGAGGAGACGCGCGTTTTTATTACAAGCTGAGTATTGTGGCAACACAATAACTAAACAGCCGAAAACGCGAAACATGCTTTCAAGGCGCATCATTGATGCGCCTTTTTTCTTTTCCGAATCGCATTGATGTTACCCGCAGTGCCGAATCAGCATGTCTGGCGGATAAACTTGTCAGTATCTGCCTGCTGTTTTTTTATGCTGACGGCAAGTACGCTGGCGTTTAAAATTCACAGAGTTGATTGAGGAGCAGGCTGATCTGAGAATGGGCATGTGTTTGTCACACTTACTGAAGCAAGCTTTTCCCTTTTTGAGGAACACTCATGTCGGATAAAGAGAGCGGTATTTTTTCTACCATCGTTGCGGCGCCATTTGGCGCAGTCGGAATCCGCGTGGCTGATTCCTTACTGACAGAGCTGGTTTATTTGCCACCACGATTCCAGGAGAAAGATCCTGCGGACTTCCTCTCTGAGAAGGTCGCGACACAAATACTTCAATATTTCGACGATCCTGATTATCAGTTCGATCTTCCTTTGCGACCTGTTGGCACAACATTTCAAAACGCTGTCTGGCGCGGGATTGCATCTATTCCACGGGGGCAGGTGCTGACTTACGGTCAGATTGCCAAGCAAATCCGCTCTGCGCCGCGCGCGGTTGGTCAGGCTTGCGGCGCTAACTGGTATCCGCTGGTGATTCCGTGCCACCGCGTTACCGCCGCAGGCGGCCTGGGTGGGTTTGCTCATCATGATGATGAGACGGGCTTTCATCTTGGCGTCAAACGCTGGTTGCTGGCGCATGAAGGTGTCGCTGAGTATGCGTGAGGATGTCGCTGGTTTAAAAAAGACTGATTTAATGCCGAAAGATAATTCGGTGCCATTTTTATTGCCTGCAGAATTGATGGCGCAGATAGACCAGTTCTGCGATATTTTGTGGCTGGAAGACGGGCTCGCAAAAAACACCGTAGAAGCTTACCGGCGGGATATGCGCCTGTTTGCGGAATGGTTTTCACAGGCGACTGGCAAAGACTTATATCAGGCTGATTACGACGATATCAGCACCTATATCGCGCTGAAGCACACCTCATCCAAGGCAACTTCTGCCAATCGGCGGCTCAGCGTATTGAAACGTTTTTATTTGCTCGCGGTCCGGCAGAATCTGGTCAGGCAAAATCCGTGCAGCAAGCTCAAATCGGCAAAACAACCCGTCCGCTTACCCAAGACCCTGAGCGAAGCACAGGTAGAGTCTTTACTTCAGGCTCCTGATGATTCTCCACTTGGACTGCGGGATCGCACTATGCTGGAATTACTGTATGCATGTGGTCTGCGTGTCAGTGAACTGGTGCAACTCAAGTCTTTGGAAGTTGGCTTGAATGAGGGCGTACTGCGTGTGACCGGGAAAGGGGATAAAACACGCTTGGTGCCATTTGGCGAGCATGCCAGATCGTGGCTGGAACGTTATTTAAAAGAAGCTCGCCCGGCAATATTAAATGGCCAGATCGACGACGCTTTATTTGTGACAGCACGCGGTGGTGCGATGACGCGCCAGATGTTCTGGATTCTGATCAAAAAATATGCAGCGCAGGCCGGGATTACGATACACCTCTCTCCCCATACCTTACGCCACGCATTTGCCACGCATCTACTTAATCACGGAGCGGACTTGAGAGTCGTGCAACTGTTGCTCGGGCACGCTGACATCTCTACGACACAAATTTACACCCACGTTGCCAGAGAACGATTGAAAAAACTACATGCGCAGCATCATCCGCGAGGGTGAGTGCAGTTATTGCAAACCCAGCTTACAAATCGAAATGAATAAAAAACCTGCGTGGCCCAGAGCGACGCAGGTTAGATGAGTGTATTAAGCGACTTATTTTATCGCCGTATTTTCATTCAAGAATTTTTCAGCGCGAGTCCAGAAGTCAACATTGTTTTTCAGCGTACGCCATCCGTGTCCTTCGTTTGGGTACGTGATCCATTCAATTTTTGCGTCTTTAGGTGCTGCTTTTTTGAATTGTTCACCGTGAACCAAAGGTACGCGGCGGTCTGCTACGCCGTAAGCAAGAATCAGGGGCTTTGTTAAGCGATGGGCTTGCGTGACAGGCGAGGTCGCTTTCAGTTGCTCTGCATCTTTAGTCTGGTCACCGATCATCAATGGCATACCGTAACGCGACCATGCGGAGCCAGAAGTATCACTCCAGGTGACATCAAATAAGTAATTGATGTCAGTCACACCAACCCAACTAATACCGCAGCGATACAAATCCGGCTCTTTGATTAAGCCCATCAGTGTTGCGTAACCACCATAGCTGGCACCTGCGATGCAGATACGTTTGGGGTCAGCGTAACCCTGAGCAATCGCCCATTTGGTCGCATCGGTCACGTCATCCTGCATTGCGAGTCCCCATTGTTTCCAGCCCGCCCGGAACAACTTGATACCATAACCTGTACTACCGCGGAAGTCTGGTTCAAGTACAGCATAACCGCGGGATGCAAGAAACTGTGTTTCGCGATTCCATTCCCAATGTCCGCCACGGACATACGGACCGCCATGTACCATCACCACCATAGGCAGATTTTTGCCGCTGCTGTTTTTGGGCAAAGTGATATAGGCAGGAATTTCCATGCCATCCCGTACTTTGATACGGACAAAGTCCTTGTAGGACATTGTTTTAGAATTGATTTCCGGATGAACGTCACCAATAGGAACAAATTTCTTTGTCTCTGTGTTGAACAGCAGATATGAGCCAGGATGGACGTCAGAGAACGAGTGTACAAGGATGGTATCGTTGTTCGCGGTTTTCGGACCCCAAATCAGATTCGCTGTATTAGGCAATGCAGCATCGATTGTTTTTTGTAAGCCGTTCCATTTTTCATCCAGCCACAAGGTGGAATAGGCATCGCTCTCGTAGTGAATGCCCAGAAGTTTATTTTCTTTTTTATTGAAAACGAAATTGCCATGGAAATCAAATCCTTTTGTGGCAACGATAGGCGTGTCATCCAGTTTATTTTTTTCGAGATCAAAACGGAATACGGAAACGGTGTCACTTTTTTTTGCCGCAGTGACATAAAACTGCCCATCAGGGGCGATAAATGCCGGGGAAAATCCGTTTCCTTTAACGTTATCGTACTCAATCAGTTTTCGCCATTGCTGTGTTTTTGGGTCTTTATAATACACAGCAGAAAGGTTGTCTTCTGATGTTGCAGCAACCCTTACTTCACCCGATTTATCAATCATGAAACTTTCGGAATTCGTTGGTGTCTGGATCACTTCGTTGTAGCCGTTGAGCGTATTCAGTTTCATCAGTGTGTAAGACGGTGTCTTACGTGTTCCAGTGCTGCGAGTGATGTATACGTCATTGGAGTCAGGAACGTGAGTGACATCAAGAAAAGCATGGTAACCATTGAGTACTCTGAATTTCCCTCCTGTGTCACCGGTTGCAATCAATTCCCGCAATTCATTACCATCTTTATTGATGGCAAATAAGCCACTACCAGTATAACGGTCACCGTCGCCAAGGGCGCGATCACCGACGCCGAAAACCAGTCGCTGGTTATTCACCCATTGAAAAAAAACTACATCAGTTTTTTCGTAACCGGCCACAATCTTTGGTTTTAATTTATCGACTTCCATGATTGCCAGAACTAAACGATCATTTGCTCCGGCTGCCAGCATTGCTATGTTTTTTCCATCAGGCGAAAACATAACGTCGGAGATCTGCGAGCTTTTGAAAAAGTTTTCTACAGGTATCGGATTGTTTTGTGCATGTGCAGTAAATGGTATTGCAGCAGTGCTAAGCAATACACCAACAGCGAATGCTCTACAAAATTTACGAAGCAATGTTTGCATAACTTCCTCAAAGAAAATTGATTCCGACTATCGAAAAAATAAACGCCTCGATAAACGAGGCGTTTATTGTCCAGCTAACTACATAAAATTAACGGAAAGTGTATTTCGCAGAAACGCGGAAATAACGGCCGGTATTGTTATGCAGTGTCGAGTTGTAACCCTGAGCGATGGAGGCAGCAGTAGTAGTTGGATAGTATGGTGCTTTTGTATCCAAAATATTACTGATGTTGATACCCAGTGTCAGATCTTTGAAACCGGTGTAAGTATAGCCAAGGTCAACTGTTGTCCAGCTTGGAACTGTACAATCTGGATAGTAGTCGAGGTACTTAGGAATGCCTCCCAGCTGTGGCGTACCTGCTGTCTGACCAGAACCCCAATGACAAACTCCACCATTTGCATAGGTCACATCATTGTTGTAGCGACGATATTGCGTGATGCTATCAACAAAGCGGATCGCTCCATTAACACTATGAGGGCCTTTTTCCCAACGACCACTCAATGTCGCACGCAGACGAGGAATAGGTCCAACTGAGGTCGCGAAATCGTTCAGATCGCCAGCTGTACCAACAGCATTACGCTCTACCTGACCAGGTTGTTCTGCACGACGGTAAGAGATCAGATAGGTCGTTTGCAGACCAGTAGTCAGTTTTCCGTATTCGCCCAGATTTGTGCGTAATTTCATATCAACGTCAATACCGCTGACTTCAGTGCTACCTTGGTTGGTCCATGGCGTTTTTACTGCCAGAAGTGGGCCAGTACCTGGGATAGGATTGCCATTCGCATCTTTCAACTGATTCAATGGATTCGTATCACGAGTGATGTAATCTGCCGGGAAATTAGCTGGATGTGAGAGTAAAAAAGTGGCATCAGCAAGAGCAACAACACCCTCTTGGCGCAGTTTATAAGCATCCACGGTCATGTCAAAGTCTTTTGTTGGCGAGAAAATCAAGCCCAGCGCCAGACTCTTGGATGTTTCTGGCTTCAGATCAGGATTTGCGCCGCCGACCCCTGACATACTCTTAGCGCAATCGGTTTGATCTGCACCGGCAACCGGTGTAGTACCACTCGGGCAGCGAACAGGATCAACAACATTACTCATAAAGTACTGTGCACCGCCTGGCGCAACTTGTGATAATGCCGGAGCACGGAAACCCTCTGAGTAGCTACCACGGAAAGCAAGGCTATCAGTTGCAGTCCATTTTGCGCCGACTTTAGGAACGAAGTTGGCCTTCAGGTTAGGATATTTATCCACACGACCTGCAAAATCCATCTCGAAGTTTTTCATGAATGGAGTACGGACTTCAAAGAAAGCCGAAGAAACATTACGTTTTGCTTCAATTGCAGTTGTCGCCAGACCCAGAATGTCACCGCGAGCATTTGCTGCATCAGGACTGATAGACAGTTTTTCCTGGCGGAGTTCTGCTCCGACCGCGAAACCGATTGCTCCACCTGGCAAGCTACCAAATTCAGTGCTGGCTTTACCATCCCATTGAGCGATTTGCGAAGTTCCGTTATTTGTCAGGTCTTTAGTGATCGTAGGATCCGCTGCTAAAGAAGCCAGTGAGCGGTTTTCTGTAATCAACTTACGCAAAGTCGGCAGATACAGGAAACCATACTGTGTTTCAATGCGTTTTGAACGATTCCACAAAAGAGCTGATTCCCAATCCCAGCTACCAAGGCTGCCACGTAAACCAGCCAGCAGACGAGCATTTTGGTTTTCCAGATCAGTACCTGTTTTCAGGTTCTCGAAGCGATAAACGACCGCTGAGCGCGCATCTGGGTTTGGATTGTCTGGATGTCCGACTGGCAGAATAGCTTGGAATGGGTCTCCAAGGCCACCAACGACAAAGTTAGTTGTTGGCGATCTGCCGTCAATGGTTCTGGCCGCCGAACGATAAACCCGTTTTGAATCAGTGAAAGCAACTTCACTGAATGCAGACAGGTTTTCATTAATTTTCAGGTTGCCGACTGCCATGAAGTTGATGTCGTCGGATTTACCCTGTACATCATTAAATTGATCTAAATCGTAGTTACAGAAAGTACGGCCAAACAATACACTGGTTGGTGTGATGCCATTTGCTGCAGAACCAGTTATTTTACGGGACGCGTCGCAATTAGTTTGATTGATAACGGTTGGGCCAGTCACGTTGAATGACTTAGTGTTAGGTGATTTTTCTTTATAGAAAAAACCTTGATTAGAAGCAAAACTGGAATATGGATTCAGACGATAGTTCATGGCTGCATATTGTTCAGCCTGGATATCGTTGGAACCATTGCGTTCGCTGGTAGCTTGTTTCTTCGTCACATCCAATGATACTAAAACGTTATAGCCTTGGCTTGCGAAATCGCCAAAACCAATGGTGCCGTTCACATTTTGGCGACCAAATTCGCGATCATCATTCGCGCCTGCGGATACGCTGACTTCGCCGCCTTTGTAATCGCGTTTGGTAATGAAGTTGATAACGCCTGCAATCGCGTCTGATCCATACACAGCAGATGCGCCGTCTTTGAAAATTTCGACGCGTTCCAGAGCCGACAGTGGAATACTGTTCAGATCATATAACGCAGACTGACCGTTATTTGGATTGGCGTAGGCAGATGGTGCCATACGACGGCCATTCAACAGAATCAGTGTGGAAGTAGAGCTAAGACCACGCAAGGACGCAGTTGCTACACCGCGGGAAAAGCTGTTTTGATCAGGAGTATCGTTATAACCACCAGTACCCATCGATGGGACTTGTTTCAACAAATCGAGAACTGTGGTTGCGCCACTTTCTTTGATTTCTTTGGCAGTAATAGTTTGAATAGGTGACGTGCCTTCTTTATCAGCACGTTTAATATTCGAGCCAGTGATTTCGATTTTCTGAACACTTTTATCTTCTTGAGCCTGAGCCACGCCGGATAATAAGACCGTGCCAGCTAAAACTCCGATTGCCAAGCGTACTGACTGTACGCCTATCTTTTCTTTAAAAATCATAATGATCCCAAAACGGTTAACGAACGCAACGCTGATGCTTACAAAACTGAGCAGCTAAAGACTTAGTGTGGAATAAACAGAACCTGACCCAGTGACCATAAGCCACAATTGGATATGTTTTTTGTGCTAATCAGATTTCGGAATGAAATGAAAGCTAATAAATCAGTCGCTGGAATATTATGTAAATAAAACAGGCATATATGAAAGTGTTTGTTACATTATTATGACTAAACGTTGCATGTTGGCTACAAAAATGTAAATTTATTTTCATTTTTTCATTTTTTTAATTGAAATTCCATGAGCTTTTATTTGCTTGGGGAGCAACAGGTATTCATCGTGTAAATGTGTTAGTTAGTCGAAATTCAAAATAATCTTTTAATAGATAATTTTATTGAGTATTATTTTTGTGATAATTAATTTTCTTTTTGTGTTCTCGTACTGTATTTCGTCACAGAGATAATCTTTATCGAGGTGAATGTATCGTTGAAGTAAATATGGGTACTTTAATGTTCTTAATATTCGCACTAATTTTGTGCAAATATGTAATTTTTGACATTTGTTTGGATTGGTGTCTCAGATTGTCTGCTCGTGTGAATTATTTTTTTAAGTGAAAAGACTTCAAAGTCAATTTGACTAATCGGTGATAAATTCGTGCGTATGCGTCTAATCGCTATAATCTGCTACCAACATTAATAGCAATACGAGGTTAAATTTTGGCTAAGAAAGAACACGTATCTGAAACGCCTGCGACGCAGTTTTTGCGTAAAAACAAGGCGGAATTTTCTGAGCATCCTTATGCCTACGAGGAACATGGCGGTACTGCGGTTTCTGCGCGTGAACTCGGGGTGGATGAGCATCATGTGATTAAAACCTTGGTCATGCAGGACGAGGCGGCGAAACCATTAATCGTGTTGATGCACGGTGATCGCAAGGTATCAACCAAAAATCTGGCGCGCCAGATCGGGTGTAAATCAATCGAGCCCTGCAAGCCGGAAATTGCGCAGAAGCATTCAGGTTATATGGTCGGCGGAACCTCGCCGTTCGGTACTAAAAAAGTGATGCCGATTTATGTTGAACGGGCGATTCTGGATTTACCGACAATTTATATCAACGGTGGCCGTCGCGGTTATCTGGTCGGAATTTCCCCTGCGCTGTTGCAGAGTTTATTGCAGGCGCGTGCTGTTGAATGTGCCCTGGAAGAGTAATTCTGAGGGAGTATGTTATAAAATGGCCTTATTGTCTGCGTCAATAAAGCGCTTTTAAAAATACTGGGGGGAGTATATTTTTGCCCCCACAGCTTCTTTAGGAAACACATGAATACTATTCTGGCCGGTGTGCTGGCTTACCTGATTGGTTCTGTCTCGTTTGCCGTGGTGGTGAGCAAATTATTTGGTTTGTCCGATCCGCGTACGTATGGTTCTAAAAATCCCGGCGCAACGAATGTTCTGCGCAGTGGTAATAAGGCGGCCGCAGTATTAACGCTGCTGGGGGATGCTGTCAAAGGCTGGTTTGCAGTCTGGCTGGCGACGCATTATGCGGATCAGTTTCAACTGGATGACGGCAGTATCGCGCTGGTGGCGATTGCGGTTTTCCTCGGACATCTGTGGCCGGTATTCTTCAAGTTTGTTGGTGGCAAAGGCGTTGCCACTGCGGCTGGCGTATTGATCGGTATTAATGCCTGGCTCGGCGTTGCGACGCTGGTGACCTGGCTGGTAATTGCCTTTGCATTTCGTTATTCTTCACTGGCGGCACTGATTGCGGCGATTTTTGCGCCACTCTATTACGGTATGTTATTTGGCCCGGATGTAAAATTACTGGCCGTATTTATCATGAGTGGTTTGCTGGTGTACCGTCATAGTCAGAACATTGTGAATCTGATGAAGGGCAAAGAAAGCAAAATCGGCAGCAAGAAAAAGTAAGCATTCCGGTGCGCCGCGCATTGAGTGCTGCGCGCTTACTTGATGTCAGCAGGACGTCACTCTCTGCGACAAAAAAGCCGATAGAAATAGCGGCAATTTTGCGCAGAAGAGTGAATCTGCGTTTCAGGCGTGAACTGACACAGTATCAGGCAGCACTTAATTCATGCAAAGGCCAGCGTGGCCGTACATTGAAACCATAATCCCGCGTCGCTGCCGCGGGATTTTTTTTGAGTCGCATCGCCCCCGCAAACGCAATCATGGCACCGTTATCGGTGCAGAATTCCAGTTCCGGGTAATACACCTGAAAGCGACGCTTGGCAGCGGCTGCATTTAACGCAGCACGTAACTGCCGGTTAGCGCCGACACCACCCGCAATCACCAGTCGTTTGAGACCGCTTTCTTTCATCGCGGTGACGCACTTGGCAACCAGCACATCAACCAGCGCATCGACGAAGCCGCGCGCGATATCAGCCTTGCTTTGTTCGCAGATATTGGCGGTCTGATTTTTAACGACAGTCAGTACCGCTGTTTTCAGACCAGAAAAACTGAAATTCAAGTCTTTGGAATGCAGCATAGGGCGCGGAAAGGTAAACACGCCAGGATTGCCGAATTCTGCCAGCCGGGAAATTTCTGGGCCGCCCGGATAAGGTAGCCCGAGTAGTTTTGCGGATTTGTCGAATGCTTCGCCCGCAGCATCATCGAGGGTTTCACCGAGTAACTGATATGCACCGATACCATCGACCCGCATTAATTGCGTGTGGCCGCCAGAGACTAATAATGCGATAAATGGAAACTCCGGCGGCTGGCTGGCCAGTAGTGGCGACAACAAATGACCTTCGAGGTGATGCACGCCGAGTACCGGTTTATTCAGTGCCATGCCAAGGCCGCAGGCAAAAGAGGCACCGACCAATAAGGCGCCAGCGAGCCCGGGTCCCTGAGTGTAGGCAATCGCATCGATATCGTGTTTCTGTATCGCTGCTTTCTGCATGACTTCATTTAATAAAGGCAGAGTGCGGCGAACGTGATCGCGCGAAGCCAGTTCGGGTACGACACCACCATATTCTCTGTGCATGGCGATTTGCGAATGTAAGGCATGCGCAAGCAAACCACGTTGCGTGTCATACAAAGCCAGCCCTGTTTCGTCACAGGAAGATTCAACACCTAGCACTATCATGAAGTTATTTTTGAAATTTTTTGAAGTATAAAAAGCCGCGTTTTAGCAAAACACGCATCTGCATCAACCACTGCGGGAGTAAAAATCCGGCGAGGACATTTACTTTTGGAATTTTCGCACTAACGAGATTATAGCTGCCCCAGCGTCTTTTTACTTTGATACAGGTGTCGGTGGGCGGGGTGCAGCGATGGGCAGATCGATATAGAAATGTGCCCCTTTGTGTAAGCCGGAATCAAAACCGATGTGGCCACCCATGTGTTCAACCAGCTCTCTGGAAATCGCCAGACCAAGGCCAGTACCACCTTTTTCCCTGGTGTTGGATGAATCAGCCTGGGCAAATTTCTGGAAAATACGTGAATGAAAATCGGCTGGAATACCTTCACCATGATCGCGTACGGAAATGCGCACGGTATTTTTCCTGATGGCTGCACTGATTTCTACCGTTTCATTCTCAGGTGAATATTTGATCGCATTCGATAGCAGGTTGGACAATATCTGCATCAGCCGCTGACTATCGACGGCAACAGTGGCATCCGGAACTGGTGCCTGTAATTGCAGATGAATTTTTCTTTGCGTACCGAACGTCAGATTGCTTTCCAGTGCTTGCGTGAGCAGATAATTCAGAGGGTAATGTTGTATATTGAAATGCATCTGCCCGGCGCTGAGTTTTTCCATGTCCAGTAAATCATTAATCAGGAAAGTCAGGCGCTGGCTATTTTTGCTGGCAATGGTCAGTAACGGGGCCAGATTTTTTGGTAATGCACCGGTAGCACCGCCGAGCACCAGACCGAGCGCACCCGAAATCGAGGTGAGCGGCGTTCTCAATTCATGACTGACGGTAGAAATAAATTCGTTTTTAATTCTCTCCAGCCGCTTGCGTTCGGTAATATCGCGCACCAGCCCGATATACAAAGGGTGTCCGCGGCGTCGCACGGTTGAGACGGATAAATCCAGTGGGAAAATGCTGCCATCTTTACGTCTGGCCTCGACTTCCTGCGTGACGCCAATACCCTCTTCAAATGCATTTTGCCGGATCTTCTGATTTCGGCTGCCACCATCCCAGACTGGTAGCAGCATATTGAAATTCTGTCCGATCACTTCGTCTTTGTTATAACCAAATATTTTTGCCGCGGCGGCGTTATACGCATCAACCTTACCGGTGTGATCGATTGTGACGATGCCATCAAGCACATTGTCGAGAATGGCTTCGGTGTGTGCGGCCTGATCACGCAAGGCTTCGGCATTTGCCTTGCTGTCGCTGATGTCTTGAAAAATCCCGTAGATGCGAACGATCTGATCATCCTGATAGTATGGCAAGCCGATTGCACGAACCCAGCATTGCTTATGTTTCGCCGTAATGATTTCAAATTCTTCGTCAAATTTTTTCCCGTCTGCAATCGCTTCACGCATCAGCTGCAAGATCCGGTCACGGTTTTTCCCCGGCTTGTAAAATAACAAAGCATGGTCGGCATCAGACTCATAATCGTCGCTGACTTCGTGGATTTGTCTGGTTACCTGGCTCCAGAAAACTTTACGACTCTGAATGTCGAATTCCCATGTGCCTATGCGTGCTGCCGTGTTCGACTGTTCCATGAGCGCATAAGCATGCGCCAGTTTTTCCTCCGCCAGTCGCTCCTGTGTGACATCCTGATGGCTACCCGACATAACGAGTGGTTTGCCATCTTCGCTCCAACTGACCACGCACCCCCGGTCTCGGATCCATACCCAGTGCCCGTCCTTATGACGCATACGGCTGATCAGATCGAAGTAGGGTAACTCGCCCTTGAAATGTTGATCCAGCATTTCGCTTGATCGTTTCAAGTCTTCAGGGTGACATAAATCCAGCCAGGTCTGAACAGTCGTGGGCTCCAGCTCTGCCAGCGTGTAACCGAGCATTTCAGCCCACCGTTCGTTGTAGACGGTTTCTCCGCTGGCGATATCGCATTCCCAGGTGCCAATGTTGGTGCCCTCGATAATATTTGCCAGACGTCGTTCACCTTCTTCATGCTGGCGCTGCACTCTGGCGGCGTCGATCAACTGGCCTATCGTAATCAGCGCGGGTTGCAGAAAATCTATTGTTTGCTGATCGTAAGCATCGCTGCTGTTGATTAGCCCTATAGTGGCGACAATATCGCCATTGTAATAAACCGGAATACACAAGAATCGATGAAGCGCACCGCTGATGGCATTGCCGGATACAGCTTGCCCAGTGCTAAGAACCTGAGCAAACTGCGCATCCAGATAATGTGCTACCACCTCTTTTGGAAAATCATTTTGCTCAGCGTCGGAAGTCGCGCGATCAGTGTTGTCAGCAAGCTCTGCGCTGACATAATTTTTCAGGATATAGCCGCCTGTTTTACTTTGCTGCACCTTGCAGACCTGACCGTATCGGCTGCCAGTAAGCAGAACTATGTCGTTCAGCAATGTCCTGATACCTTCGCGCTTATCCCGGCCTTTGATAAATTGTGATTGAGCCCGGGCGACGGCGTCGTTCAATTTTTGCTGCAGTTCCAGCGCATGATCCAGCGCCAGTCGTTTCAGCGTGCTGTTGACCCAGTCGCCCAGGACGTTGATGAATTCAATTTCGACTTCGCTATAGGCAGTGGCGCGGGGATGTCCATCTGAAAACCCCAGCGTTCCATACCGATGACCTTCCAGAAAAAGAGGAATACCGATATAGGTCTCTTGCCTGAAGCGTTGGTAACTCGGATGATTGCTGAATTCGCTCTGAGCTATATGCTCAATGCAGACAACGCCTTCATCGACTTTCAGCAAATCAGAATAGGTCTGATTTTTGGGAAACAGCTGCCCTTCGTGTAAAGCTTCCAGCGATGATTGCAGTACGCTGACGTAAATATGATCGCCTTCGTTTTTGGATATGATGCCGGTGCTCAGCTTCAGATATTCACAACCCAGCGCGAGCGTTTCCCGCAATAAGGTTTGCGGATCATCGAAGGTAAGCGAAGTGATGCGTGCCAGCGTCAGTAAGGCATCGTGCTGACGGTGCGCCTGCTCGTTAGCAATTTCATGTTCGACACAGTCGGCCAGATCGCGCAGCGATGCCAATTCTTGTTTGGTCAGAATCCTGGCTTTACTATCGATAATGCAGAGTGTGCCGATACGCTGTCCATTTTTTGTATGCAAAGGTGCGCCGGCATAAAAACGAATGTGGGGTGCGTCCAGAACCAGAGGGTTATCGCTGAACCGTATATCTTTGCTGGCATCTTCCACAACGTAGACGTCACTCGACAAAATGGCGTGACCGCAAAATGAAATGTCGCGATGTGTTTCCTGCGCTTCCAGTCCTTGCCTGGATTTAAACCATTGTCGTTCCTCGTCAATCAAGGAAATCAGAGCGATATCGGTGTGAAAAAGCTGGCGCGCAAGGCGTGTCAGGCGATCAAACCTCTCCTCGGGCTGGCTGTCGAGCAGACGGCATTCCCTGAGCGTACTGAGACGCAGCGCTTCATTTTCAGGATATTCCGGTGGCAACATAGGTGAAATTCGGTACAGGCATCAATTCAGAGTAACTGACATTCATATCATGAAAGCAGGCTGGGTAACATGTTTCACTGGTACAACTAATAATGTTTAACAAAAAACACCATTTTTTATTATTGAAAAATCTATTTTCTTCGCATGACTTTCATGTTTTCCCTGTGTGGCGAGCGCTCAGGAAGCGTGCAGCCTGTGTAAAACCATGCTGACGATGAATTCCTCTGCGTCATCGAAATCCTGTTCTGATAACGAATCCTGCGCAA
Source organism: Cognatundibacterium rivi (assembly GCF_018139565.1). Taxonomy (GTDB): domain Bacteria; phylum Pseudomonadota; class Gammaproteobacteria; order Burkholderiales; family Burkholderiaceae_D; genus Undibacterium; species Undibacterium rivi. Next base: position 104,743 of record NZ_JAGSPK010000007.1, on the reverse strand, counting down.
GAACCAGATTCATTTGCGTTGCAAAGTCCGCATACGACTGTGTCATCGCCCAGATGGAAAATAATAAATGGGTCGCGTTGATGGCCTTGATTTTGCCCGCTGCGATCCATTTTTCAAACGTCGCAATATCCTTTTTAAACAGAGGCAAAATTTTTTCACGCATCTGCTGAGAGTACACAGCCGCACCGCTGATGACTTCCATCGCATAGACACGTGAGGCCTGCGGTTGCTCTTTTGAAAAACGTAATTTCGCGTGTATGTATTGCCGCAATAATTGCTCAGGTTCTTCATCTGAACTGGCGAGAAAATCCATGCGTTCCAGCCATTGATCCAGAATCTGATCCAGTACTTTCTGGTACAACACTTGTTTATTGGCGAAGTAATACAATAAATTTTGTTTAGAGATACCTGCACGTTCCGCGATCACGGCCAATGAGCTGCCATGAAATCCGGATTCTGCAAATACCTGTGTCGCGCTTTGTAAGATGCGAATCTCAATGGCATCACGCGCGCTGGAGATTTTTTCCACACGTTTATCCATGCACGGACTCATCGCTGATGCCGCGTAAAAATGTGAGCAATTGCGCTGAGTTGCAATACGCAATATTGAAACGGAACCACGGATAAGTGCTTGCCTGAAGACTGAAAAAATCTGCTGGAGCCAGTAATATGCCCGCGTGCAGCGCCAGTGTCGTTATCTCGTGGGCTGTACTTGTCGAGCCAGGCAATCCGGCGCTGATAAACATGCCGCCACGTGGTTCAGTCAGCAGGGTAAGGCCTGCATCCTGTAGCAGTCTGATTGCCTCAGTACGCGCGGTGTCGAGTTGTCGTTTAAGTTTTTCCAGCATGCGTCGGTAGAGTCGGGAGCTGATCGCGTGCAACACCGCACGTTCATTGATTTCCGATGTCGTCAATCCTGTCAGCATTTTGATGCGCAGTAACTCATCGATCAGCGAGTGCGACGCACACAGTGAACCAACGCGTAGTGTAGGCGACAGCACTTTGGAAAAACTACCTACCCGTATCACACGCCTGAGCCCATCCATCGCAGCTAAAGACGGTTCGGGGCGTGTGCAAAGTTCGCGGTAGATATCATCTTCAACCAGCCAGAAATCGAATTGCTCTGCCAGTGCAAGCAGGCGATGCGCCTGCGCCTGCGAAAGGCTGGTGCCGAGCGGGTTTTGCAGTACCGTGTTCACAAACATGATTTTTGGCTGATGCAGTATGGCTTTTTCCATCAGTGCATCAAGGTCCAGTCCATGTGCATCCCTTTGTATCCCGACCGGAATGCAACCATGATGGCGTATCAGTGACAGTAAATTGCTGTAACCTGGATTTTCCACCAGCACGGTGTCGCCGGGCTTACACAGCGTTCGTAATATCAGGTCAAACGCATGTGTCGCACCGTTGGTCAGCAGGATCTGTTCCGCATCAAGCTGAAACAATTCTTGTGACAACTGCTGAGCCAGATGCTGACGCAGACTGGGAAGGCCGGCCGGATGACCATAGCCGCGCAGACGTTGGGTTGGGATGCGCATCGCTTGTCTGAGTGCGTCGAGCAGGACGTCGTCACCATACCATTCCGGTGGTAACCAGCCTGAGCCTACCGGTAAAGCAGATGAAACACCGGAATACAAATCGGGGCTTAACGCATCCAGCATGGCAGGTGTGGTCGCTTGTAGCAGGGGCGATGGGGCACTGGCAGGTTTGCTCACAAAATAGCCTGAGCCTCGGCGCGAACTCAGCATGCCGAGTGTGATCAGTCGCTCGTAGGATTCGACGACAGTGAAGGTGCTGACGGCATTGCATTTAGCAAACTGACGTACCGATGGCATCTTGCTGCCGAGCGCTAAGCGATTTTGCCGGATCAGTTGGCTTACTTCGCGGACGATCTGCTCCACCAGACTTGCCTGACGCCCGCGTTCCAGCGTCAGCTGCGGCCAGATCCATGGTTCAGGTGTCTGTTGCATTTCTTTGGTCAACTCCATTTGTATCCCCCCCGATGCTGCAACGCTCAAGCCGCGATCCTGCCCGGAACTGCGACCATGACAACTATTGGTATGTCATTTGCTTTTATTACCGGCCATCACTACTGGTGATTACTACCGGCGATCAGATTCTCAATCCGGATCGTTTTGATCAAAACTGTGCAGTTCAGAAAGCCAATACGGTTGGATGAAATTCCACTGGCTGTATATGTCTTCTGTGCATATGCTTGGTTAGGATTTCATCATACTTTTACCAATCGGTAAATTATTTCAGGAGAGCCACATGCTTAGCAAACAACAACTCAATGCGTACTGGATGCCGTTTACGGCCAATCGTGATTACAAGGAAGCACCGCGTGTCGTTGCTTCGGCTGCCGGGATGTATTACCGCGATCAGGATGGTCGCGAGATTCTCGATGGTACTGCTGGCCTGTGGTGTGTGCCGCTGGGGCATTCTCATCCGACGATCGTCAAAGCGGTGCAGGAAGCAATTGCGACGCTGGATTATGCACCGGCATTTCAGATGGGGCATCCAGCCGCATTTGAACTCGCTGAACAGTTAATTGATTACAGTGGGAATAAGTTTGGTCAGGTGTTTTATACCAATTCTGGTTCCGAATCTGTTGATACGGCGATGAAGATGGTGCTGGCATATCACCGTGCGCGTGGCGAGGCGCAACGCACCCGCTTCATCAGCCGTGAGCGTGGCTACCATGGTGTAGGCTTTGGTGGCATGTCGCTCGGTGGCTTGCCGGCGAATCGCAAACAATTTGCGAATTTGCTGGGTGGCGTCGATTATCTGCCGCATACCTATAACCTCGAAAAAAATGCATATAGCCGTGGCATTCCTGAATATGGCACCCATCTCGCCGAGGAGCTCGATCGCATCGTTGCGTTACATGACGTATCGACGATAGCTGCAGTCATTGTGGAACCATTGTCGGGCTCCGCTGGTGTGATTCTGCCGCCCAAAGGCTACCTGAAACGCTTGCGCGAATTATGCGATAAGCACGGTATTCTGCTGATTTTCGATGAGGTGATTACCGGCTTCGGACGTATGGCAACACCGTTTGCCAGCGATTTTTTTGATGTCACACCTGATCTGATGACGACCGCCAAAGGGCTGACCAATGGTGTTGTACCAATGGGGGCTGTCTTCAGTAAAGCTATGATTTATGAAACGCTGCTGGACAGTCCCGCTGGCATCGAGTTTTTCCATGGTTATACCTATTCAGGTCACCCACTGGCATGTGCCGCAGGGCTGGCTTCACTCAAAGTATTCAAAGAAGAAAAAGTGCTGGAGCACGCGCAAAGCATGACTACGTATTGGGAAGATGCACTGCATTCACTGAAAGGTTTGCCGCATGTGATCGACTTGCGTAACGTTGGCCTGATCGGTGCGATCGAGCTGGCATCGATTCCTGGAAAAGTCGGTGCGCGTGCGATGGCGGTGTACAAACAGGCCTTTGCCGAAGGTGTGTTGATACGCACGACTGGCGACATCATTGCTTTATCACCTCCTTTAGTACTGGAGAAAAAACATATCGATGATTTGTTTGGAAAACTCGCCGATATCCTGAAGAAAACGGTTTGAACTATTGCGCCGGACGCTGACGTCACTTCGTCACTGTCAGCGATCTGTTGCGACGCTTCTTAACGAAAAAGAGTTTTGTGCTGCCGATGACGGCGACACCAATTTGATGTTTGCTTACTTTAGCTGAGCATCACCGGTGTCGCCGTTACTGTTATTGCTGTGCCCCTGTCACGAAAATTGCTAACAAAAACAGACGAAGTTGTTGTCATCAGAAATAAACAATCACCAACGATATTGCTGAATTGGAGCCACCTATGTTGGAAGCACTCAAGCATGTTGCATCAGCGACTTGTAGCAATGAACAACTGCAGGAAAAATTCACCGATCTGCAACCAGGTTTAAGCAGTCGTCAAGCTGCGATAGAAAGCGAACGCTGTTTGTATTGTTATGATGCACCTTGCACACGCATCTGTCCTACTGAAATAGACGTTCCCGGTTTTATTCAGAACATTGCGACCGGCAATATCAATGGTGCGGCAAAAAGTATTTTGGATCAGAACATTCTCGGTGCCAGTTGTGCACGTGTTTGCCCGACAGAGATTTTATGTGAGCACGCATGCGTGCGTAATCATGATGCTGAAGGGGCACCAGTCAGAATAGGTTTGCTGCAGCGCTATGCCTTGGATCACATGCATTTTCCGGCGCATCCATTTACGCGTGCCGCCGCGACTGGAAAAAAAATCGCGATTGTCGGCGCAGGCCCTGCCGGTCTTTCTTGTGCCCATCAACTGGCGCGAGCAGGGCATGACGTCGTGATATTTGAAGCTCAGCCACGCTCTGGCGGATTGAACGAATACGGCATTGCCAAATACAAATTAGTTGGCGAGACAGCCCAGCGCGAAGTCGATTTTCTGTTGCAGATTGGTGGGATTAGTGTGCGGCATGGTCAGGTATTAGGAAAAAATGTAAATCTGTCTGATTTACAGCGTGACTACGATGCCGTGTTTCTGGCTGTAGGTTTAGGTGCGAGCCGTCGGCTTGGTCTTGCTGATGAAGATGCACCTGGTATCGTCGCGGCAGTCGATTACATCGCAGAATTGCGTCAGACCGATGATCTGAGTCGCTTGCCGGTTCCGCGTCAGTGTGTCGTGATTGGCGCGGGTAACACGGCGATTGATATGGCAGTTCAGATTGCCCGTCTTGGTGCAGAAGACGTGACGCTGGTGTATCGCCGCGGTGCAGAAGATATGTCTGCGACTGCGCACGAGCAATCGATTGCGAAGGAAAATCAGGTTCGTATCCTGACCTGGGCGCAGCCACAGGAAGTGTTGTTGGATACCGCTGGAAACGTCGCTGGAATGCGATTTGAAAAGACCGTTGTCGTTGATGGGAAACTGAAAACAACGGGTGAAACAATAGAACTTCCGGCCCAGGCGATATTTAAAGCGATAGGGCAGAGCCTGGATCTGGCCATTCTGCAGGATACTGCGGCACAGCATTTACAGCTTGAGGGAGGCAAGATCCGGGTCGATGAAAAATACAGAACCAGTCTGGCGAAGGTGTATGCCGGTGGCGATTGCATCACTGCCGGACAAGATCTGACCGTACAGGCGGTACAACATGGCAAGCTGGCTGCGCTGGCGATCAATGACGATTTGAAAGCGAAGGTGTGATATGGCTGATCTCTCTGTAAATTTTGCTGGTATTCAAGCACCGAATCCATTCTGGCTTGCATCGGCACCACCGACCGATAAAGCCTATAACGTAGTGCGTGCGTTTGAAGCGGGCTGGGGTGGTGTCGTCTGGAAAACGCTGGGTGAAGATCCGCCACCAGTGAACGTCTCTTCACGCTATTCTGCGCACTTTGGCAAAAATCGCGAAGTGATCGGCTTCAATAATATAGAGCTGATTACTGACCGTAGTCTGGAATTGAATTTGCAGGAAATCACGCAAGTAAAAAAAGACTGGCCGGATCGCGCGATGATCGTATCGTTAATGTTTCCGTGCGAAGAGGAAAGCTGGAAACGTGTGCTGCCTTTAGTGGAAGCAACTGGTGCCGATGGTATAGAACTGAACTTCGGATGCCCACATGGGATGCCGGAACGCGGTATGGGCGCGGCGGTGGGGCAGGTGCCCGAATACGTAGAAATGATTACACGCTGGTGCAAAAAATATTCCTCATTACCCGTGATTGTGAAGCTGACCCCTAATATTACCGATGTACGTATTCCGGCACGCGCTGCGTTTGCAGGTGGCGCTGATGCGGTATCTTTAATTAATACGATTAATTCTATTACCTCGATCGATCTCGATCAGATGATTGCCCGGCCGATTGTTGGTACACAGAGTACGCATGGCGGTTATTGTGGCAGTGCGGTTAAGCCGATTGCGCTCAATATGGTCGCCGAAATTGCGCGTGATCCGGCGACCAAAGGTTTGCCGATTTCCGGCATCGGTGGTGTCAGTAACTGGCGCGATGCCGCTGAGTTTCTGGCATTGGGTGCCGGGTCGGTTCAGGTTTGTACCGCAGCGATGCTGCATGGCTTTCGCATCGTTAAAGAAATGCAGGATGGTTTGTCGCGCTGGATGGATGAAAAAGGCTATCAGCGTATCAGTGATTTCGCAGGAAAAGCGGTGGCGAATACCACCGACTGGAAATATCTGGATATGAATTATCAGGTCATCGCGGAAATTGATCAGGATAAATGCATACAATGCGGTCGCTGTTATATTGCCTGCGAAGATACCTCGCATCAATCGATTGCACAGCTGATCAGCGCAGAAGGCACGCGTCGTTACGAAGTGAAAGCAGAAGAATGCGTGGGCTGCAATCTGTGTCAGATCACTTGCCCTGTCGAACAATGCATCACGATGGTGCCGCAGGCGACGGGCAAGCCTTATATGAACTGGACACAAGACCCGCGTAATCCCCGGGCGCTCAATAAATAGTGAACCGAGTAGCCAACAGCTTGCGCAAGGAAGTCGCTATGTCCGTTGCTCAGGCAAGGTCCGTGTCGGATCTGTTTCATGCTTTGCTTGTCATCAGTCTTAGGTGAGCGTATAAATCCCGCTTTGTTCCGTTATGACCTGAATTCGTGTCGTACCGGATTTGACAGGAATGGATACGGCACTGGCTGAGGGAAAAAGTCAGACAGCTGATATGTGTGTTTTGTGGAATGAAGTTTGCTAAGTAAGTCAAACATCTGCCATGATTTTAAGATAGTTTGGCGGCATATCATTCCGCTCAACATTGGCATTGTTGTCTGTATCCGTCGTGCTGCTATGTACGGATGAGTTTGTGCAAATCCTCAGATATTGACCTTGGAGAAAAACGATATGCAATCGGAAAGTAATCAACTTTGGAATGAGGATTTAGCACCGACCTCAGAAGCGCAGCGCACCTGGCGTTGGTATCACTTCGCCGCGTTATGGGTCGGCATGGTGATGTGCATTCCCGCTTACACCTTGTCTGCCAGTCTGATTGAGGGCGGCATGTCAGGCTATCAGGCGGTCTGGACAGTATTTCTGGCGAATGCGATTGTGCTGGTTCCTATGCTTTTGATTGGTCACGCCGGTGCAAAATATGGTATCCCTTATGCGGTGCTGGCGCGTACCTCGTTTGGCGTGCGCGGTGCACGTTTGCCCGCACTGATGCGAGCGATTGTTGCCTGTGGCTGGTATGGCATACAAACATGGTTTGGCGGACAAATGATTTACACACTGGGCGGCGTCTTGCTCGGTCATCCGCTTGGCGGCGACAACATCGCAGGCTTAGGGATCAATGCTGCACAACTGGTTTGTTTTCTGATTTTTTGGGGCATACAGTTCTGGTACATTTTTCATGGCATGGAATCGATACGTCAGCTTGAGACATATACGGCGCCATTAAAGATACTTATCTGTTTCGTGTTACTGGCATGGGTGTACAACAAGGCAGGCAGTTTTGGCGCTTTGCTGGATCAGCCTTCACAGTTTGTTGAAGGCGGAAAAAAAGCAGGACAATTCTGGACGACATTCTGGCCGTCGCTGACTGCGATGATCGGTTTTTGGGCAACACTCGCACTGAATATTCCTGATTTCACACGTTTTGCCAAATCACAAAAAGATCAGATACTTGGTCAGACTGTGGGTTTGCCTGCACCTATGGGCTTATTGGCTTTAATGGCGGTGATCGTCACTTCAGCGACTGTCGTTTTATATGGCAAGGCTTTGTGGGACCCGGTGGATGTGGCGAGCCGCATGACAGGTGCTGCCGTGCTGATTGCGCTGGTGATTTTGCTGATCGATACCGTCTCGGTCAATCTTGCCGCGAATCTTGTCGGCCCCGCTTACGATTTCTCGGCATTAAATCCCCAATTGATTTCGTATAAAACCGGTGGCTACATTACCGCCGGTATTGCGCTGGTAATGATGCCGTGGAAAATTCTGGAAACCACACAAGGCTATATCTTCACATGGCTGATCGGCTACTCAGCTCTGCTTGGGCCTATTGCCGGTATTCTGATTATCGACTATTACTTCATTCGCCAGACGCAGATTAATGTACCCGCTTTGTATGAGGAGCATGGTCAATACAGCTACCGTAAGGGCTGGAATATGGCGGCAGTGATGGCATTTGCGATTGGTGTTATACCCAACATTCCGGGCTTCCTGAACGCCGCATTTCCAGCTTCTTTTCCAGAGGTTTCCGCGATGCTGAAAACGATTTATACCTATGCCTGGTTTGTCGGCCTGGCGATTTCCGGTATCGTGTATTTTGTGTTGATGCGAAATAAGCGCGCTGCCGTTTGATGGTATCAAGTGACAGGCGTACGTGTCTGTGAAGCTGAATTCAAATGAGGTGAACCTGCGTTGACCTCTTTCATTGCAGTATTCGGAACGGAGGGGTGATGAGTATTCTGATTCGTGGTGGTACGGTAGTGAATGCAGACCGTGAATTTCAGGCGGATGTGTTGTGTGATGGCGGAAAAATTCTGGCGGTAGGCGAGCAACTGGAAGCCCCTGCCGGTGCTGAAATCATTGATGCCGCTGGCTTGTATGTCATGCCAGGTGGAATTGATCCGCATACGCACATGCAGTTGCCATTCATGGGAACCGTCACGCAGGATGATTTCTTTAGTGGCACCGCGGCAGGCTTGGCTGGCGGTACGACCAGCATCATTGACTTCGTTATTCCCGATCCGCAGCAAAGCCTGATGGAGGCATTTCATCTCTGGCGTGGTTGGGCAGAAAAATCGGCTGCCGATTACTCGTTTCATGTCGCGGTAACCTGGTGGGACGATAGCGTACATGCCGATATGGGAACGCTGGTACGCGAACATGGTGTCAACAGCTTCAAGCATTTCATGGCGTATAAAAACGCCATCATGGCCGATGACGAAATCCTCGTGAAAAGCTTTAGTCGCGCACTGGAACTAGGGGCGATGCCGACCGTGCATGCGGAAAATGGTGAATTGGTTTATCTGTTACAGCAACGTTTGCTGCAAGAAGGTAAAGCCGGGCCAGACGCTCATCCCTTATCCCGCCCGCCGATGGTAGAGGGGGAAGCCGCCCAGCGCGCCATCGCGATTGCGAATGTACTCAATACGCCGCTGTATGTTGTACATGTGTCGTGTGCCGAATCGCTGGGTGCGATTACACGTGCCCGTGCGAGTGGTCAGCGTGTCTTTGGTGAAGTACTGGCCGGACATCTGACGATTAACGACAGCGTCTATCAGCACCCTGAATTTGCGCAGGCAGCCGGGCATGTCATGAGCCCGCCTTTCCGCAGCAGCAGTCACCAGCAGGCTTTGTGGCAGGGGTTACAAGGTGGGAATCTGCACACCACAGCAACTGATCACTGCACATTTTGCGCTGAACAAAAAGCGATGGGGAAAGATAATTTCACCAAAATTCCGAACGGTTGTGGCGGCATAGAAGAACGCATGATGGTGTTATGGGATGCCGGCGTGAATACCGGTCGTCTGACGCCTTCCGAATTTGTGAAAGTCACGTCAGCTAATTGCGCTCAGATTTTTAATATCTATCCACGTAAAGGTGTGATTGCTGCCGGTGCGGATGCTGACATCGTATTGTGGGATGCGGAAGGCAGCAAGACATTATCGGTCAAAACACAATTTTCGAAAGGCGATTTCAACGTCTTTGAGGGCCGCACAGTGAAGGGCATTCCTACCCATACGATCAGTGGCGGGCAACTGGTCTTTAAAGAAGGTGATTTGCGTGCCGTCGCCGGTCATGGCAAATACATTCAGCGCCCACCGTTTTCAGCGATGTTCGGCGCACTCAGCAAAATGCACAATGCAATCTGACAGGAGTACAACATGTCTGCAGCAGATTTAAGAATTAATGGTGATCGCTTATGGTCATCCCTGATGGAACTCGCACAGATAGGCGCAACTGCGAAAGGTGGTGTGAAACGTTTGGCGCTGACTGACCTTGATAAGCAAGGCCGTGATCTGGTTGTCTCCTGGGGTAAGCAGGCTGGCATGAGCGTTACCGTCGATCAGATCGGCAATGTCTTCATGCGTCGAGCCGGGCGAAATTCTGCGCTGCCACCGGTAATGTCCGGCAGTCATATCGATACCCAACCTACCGGCGGCAAGTTTGATGGTAACTATGGTGTGCTGGCCGCGCTGGAGGTTGTGCGTACGCTGAACGATCATCATATCGAAACAGAAGCACCGATCGAAGTCGCGTTCTGGACCAATGAAGAAGGCTCGCGTTTTGTGCCGGTGATGATGGGCTCAGGTGTTTTCTGTGGTGCATTTACGCTGGAAACCGCGTATGCAGCGAAAGACACTGAAGGTAAAACCGTCGGCGAAGAACTCGAACGCATAGGATATAAAGGCGCAGAAATACCAGGACAGCACCCTATTGGCGTATATTTTGAAACGCATATAGAACAAGGCCCGGTGCTCGAAGATGCGGACAAAGTGATCGGTGTTGTGCCGGGAGTACTGGGTCTTTCCTGGTACGATTGTGTGGTTACCGGAATGGAGGCGCACGCAGGCCCGACACCGATGGGCTTACGTAAAGATGCATTGCAAGTCGCCACTGGCATCATGCAGGAAGTGGTGAACATCGGTAATCGTTATCCACCATATGGTCGCGGCACCGTTGGCATGGTGCAGGTATTTCCGAACAGCCGTAACGTGATTCCCGGTGAAGTCAAATTCAGTATTGATCTGCGTAACGTGTCTTCAGAATTACTCGACACTATGCATCAGGAAATTCTGGCGTTTGTTGAGCAGACCAGCAACAACAGCGGACTTCAGATTAGTGTCGAAAGAGTCTCTTATTATCCGCCGTGTCCGTTTCATCCTGATTGTGTGGAAGCGGTCCGCAATGCCACTGCCGCGTTGGGTTACAGCGCGATGGATGTCGTTTCCGGTGCGGGTCATGACGCCATCTACACCGCCAGACTGGCACCTTCGGGCATGATCTTTGTTCCCTGCAAAGACGGTATCAGCCATAACGAAATCGAAGACGCGAAGCCGGAGCATCTGGCTGCCGGGTGCAACGTGTTATTGCACGCAATGCTGGCGACAGCGCAGCGCCTTTAACTCGATCCGAAGAGGTACAGAACATCTTCTTACCTCTTTACTTTGTTAATCTGCAATGCAGATTGTTAGCGTCAGATATACGCTTGTATATCCACCTCATCAATTTGTTCAGTCTTCATAAACATTTTCGCGTATTCCAGATAGATACCTGATTTCAGGAATAGCGTGAATAAGTCACCATCAATATGCTGGTCTTTTTTCATGAAGCTCATAATTTTGATGGCCTCAGATAATTTCTTCCCATTCTTGTACGGTCGGTCAGCCGCTGTCAGGGCTTCAAAAATATCGGCGATGGCCATCATGCGCGCAGGGATACTCATCTCTGCGCCGGTCAGACGTTTCGGATAGCCGGTGCCATCCATTTTTTCATGATGACCGCCAGCGATTTCAGGTACCTTCGCCAGATAGCGCGGAAACGGCAATTTCCCCAGCATCATGATGGTTTGCGTCATGTGTTCATTGATTTTATAGCGTTCCTCTTCTGACAAAGTGCCACGGGTTACGCACAGGTTATACAGCTCGCCGCGGTTATATAAATTCTCTGGCACCTTTATCTTGAAGCCCCATGGATTATCTGCAGGAATGTGATCGCGTGCTGAGCGGGTAAAAATGTGTTCAGGTTTGTCGCTGAGCAGATATTCTCTTGCTGGCAGTGCCGGTTCTGGTGTGCGGTTTTTGCGTTCTTTTTCATCGTGTGAAATACCGATGCGGTCCGATAATGTTCTGAGCCATGTGCGTTCAGCGATCCCTTTTATAAGGGCGATCTTATCTGGTGCCATGAATTCTCCACCTTCATTGCACTCGGCGATAAAGGCAAAGTCGTCATCCAGTTGCTTGATTTCCGCCTCAAGTTTTTCTTTCAGTTCAGACGTATTCCCGCCATTGGCAATGGCTTGCCAGTAAGCGATCTCGGCATCGCGTTTCATTACTTCAAAGCGCATGCGTATTTCATGAATACGGTCATACAGCGTTTCCAGTTTTGTGGCCTTATCGACGATGTATTCCGGCGTTGTGACTTTACCGCAGTCATGCAACCACGAGGCCACATGCAATTCTTCCCACTCGTCGTCATTCAGATTAAAGCTCGCATACGGCCCACTGGTTTCTCTGCAGGCTGCTTGTGCGAGTAATTTTGTCAGCACAGGAACGCGCTGGCAATGGCCGCCGGTGTAGGGGCTTTTCGCATCAATCGCACTGGCGATCAGTTGTATGAACGATGCCAGTAAGGCTTTTTGTTCCTGAATCAGACGTTGATTTTCTATTGCGACTGCCGCCGCGCCAGATACAGCTTCCGCCATCGCCAGATGGGCTTCATCAATTCCGGCTGCGTCAATCACCAGTGCAATCGCACCTGAAAGCGTATTGTTGCGGTCTTTTAGCGGAATAGAAATCAGTGTCATTACATGCGACGACTCTGGTAATGCACTGAAAAAAATTTTAAGATCGCCAGCCTGTAGTTGCATAATTTGCGAACCGGAATGGCAGGCCGCGACAACCGGATGACTGTGATCACTCATGGCGATGCTTTGCGCATCTGTTTCAACCACCTGATGGTCGGCATAAATCTGCACAACGTTGAGCGCATTTTTTTGCGGTTCATGCAGATACAGTACGCCCGATTTGGCGCCCGTTATTTCAGACATTTCTTTTAAAACTCTGGCCAGCAGACGATCATAATTACTTTCTGACGCAAGGCTGCTGGCGATGTCGAGAAACGATTGTATGGTGGCTTTCATTCCTTTCATAGAATCAGCAAGATCAGCAATTTCTCTGATACGTGATTCAATTTCTATTTTGCTGTGAAAGTCGAAGTGCGCAATTTTTTTCGCTTCATCTGACAATTGATTCAACGGTTTTGACGCCAGACGTGAAAAATAAATTGTCACGCCGATTTCTCCGAGCAGCAGTAGCGCGAATATCACGATGTTTTGTTTGCGCATGCTCAGGATGTCTGCCAGCAGTTCCGCATGTGGACTGGCGATCAGTATGTTCAGATCCTGCCCACCAGGAATATGCAGTTTTGTCTGATATGTTGACCAGGTCTCACCGTGCACATCAATCGCGGCACTTTTAGTGTGAGTCTGTTCTACTGATGCCGATCCCTCAGTTTTTCTGATTTGATTCAGCACTGGTGCATCCTGATCTGCGAGCAGCGGCATGCCTTTGCTGCCATCTTTACGTATACTGATCTGCGGCTTATAGCTGTCATACCGCCCGTTTTTCCATGCGAGTAACTGCCCTTGCTGATCCGTCAGTGCAATTGTCGTCGAGGGCGTGATGTTGTGATTCCTGATGATGTCTTGTATCGTCGGCATTTCAATATCGATGCCAACCACCGCTTCTTCATTCACAATTTTTTGTGAGTAGGTGATACCGATTTGTCCGGTAGTAAAGAAATAATAGGGCTCCGATACGTTAGCCCTGGTTGGATTTTCCATCGCCGACAGATACCAGTTACGTTGGCGTGGATCGAAATTTCTTAAAGGAATTTCCAGCCGTTTTATTTCTTTGAGTTTGTCGTCCAGATACACGAGGTATTCGACCAGTTGGCCATGATCATGGCTGCTGCTTTGTGCTATCCAGATAGTATCGGGCGGGGCGTTAAATACTTCTTTGCCGCCATTCGATTTTGCAAACTGACGCAATAGAAAAAAATCGCCATTGGCATAACCGACATAGGCGGACGTTGCCGACGGCAGTTTTTCTATTGCTTTCGCCAGATAGGCGACATGTCGCAGTCGCTCATTCAGGCTGCTACCGGGTAAGGGATGAATCTGCGCCAGAATTTCCGTCTGATTTTTTACCGGTTCATAAATTTCCCGGATATCGGTAGTAATTTCTTTACCGATCAGCTCATAAGCATTGTTCGCCTGCGCAAGAATGATCCTGCTCATGTGCGGAAATTGTACCGCGCCCATAATCAGCGCAAAAATCAGAATAAGTCCGGTAAAAAAATAAGAAATGTAGATATAGAAATACACGTTCTTTTTCGTCGGCATGGCATGCTTTCTGAAGTTGTTTACCAGGGCGGAATGACTTTTTTGTTTGACGCAGAAACTTTCAGTGCAAAAATTGAAAAAACTATTCGGTTCAGGCACGCAGCCTTTCACGTATCAACTTGTACTACAAAACGCTGCAACGAGACGCAGGTATTGACAGCTATATGTAGCACGGCTGAAAGCCGCAGTATTCCTTACGTATTATTTTCTTTCGGAGCAAATAAGGCTTGCTCCATCAGGTCTGCCATCGCAATGCCATCCTGATTATTTTCTTCACGCAAACCCATCGCAATATTGATACGGTTTTGCGTTATTTTATTTTGACTTGCTTTCCATTTTCCCGTGATGCGGGTGATAGGAATTTCGATGCCGACGATGCTCTCCATCAGATGATGAATATAGTCTGACGGGGCATCGCTGATGTGCCACGGCATCGTGCGTTGTTCCTCAAAATGTGTGGTCAGACTATTGAGCAGTGCGAGAAATTCCTGTTGATTATCGACGATACGTAACTTTCCGTATGCGTGCACCACGGCATAGTTGTATGTTGGAACGACGGCGCCATTCTGTTTTTTTTCTTCGTACCAGCTCGGGGTAATGTAAGCGCTCGGCCCCTGAAAAATACACAGCATCTCTGATGGGTATTGCCATAACGGATTTTGTCGCGCGACGTGTCCGCGCAACGTACCGAACGGCGCGTCAGCACTTGGCGCTGTGATGATCATGGGAATGTGATCCGCGGTCATGCCATCTTCTGTCGAGGTTACTATGCTAGCCAGAGGATGTGCATCGATCAGTGCATGTAGCACTTCAATTTTTTGCTCGGAAAACGCCGCGGGTGTGTACATTTTATTTGCTCACACTGGGGTAATGACGACTTCTGCACGGATAGAGTTCGCGATATAACAGTGCTCGTGGGACAAGTGATGCAGCGCCAGAATTTGTTCCGCAGTCGGAATGGCTGCCCCGGAAAATACAGTATGCGGGCGCAGGTCTATGCGGGTGATGGACATTCGCCTTTTCTCATTTTTCTCCATGATGCCCGCAGCATTATCTTCATAACTGTCAACGATAAAACCTTGCTTGCTTGCGAAGGCGAGAAAAAACAGCATATGACAGCTCGACAGCGCGGCGACCAGTGCTTCTTCCGGATCAATGTTTTCTGCCACCGATAACGGCAAAGGAACGGAGGATGGTGCGGAAGACGCCGGTACAGTCAGACCGCCGTCAAATTTCCACTCGTGACCGCGGCTATATTTATTGTCACTAAAATTCTGCTCACCACGATTCCAAACCACTTTTGCACAATACTGTTCCATATAATTCCTTCTGGCGATCATGGATAAATTTAGCTGTACCTATCCCGGCACGATTTGATGCTGCGTTGCCAAACAGCGCGATCAGTAAAACTGGTACGCTCAGTGTTGACAGACAGTTTAACGTAATGATCAGAATACTTGTAGCCGATCTGCAGTGGTATCAACACGAACATTGATACCGATCCGGATTCTGACGTATTTTTTTCTTCGCTGTGGCTGAATATCTACAGTTCTATGCCTTGCGTCTGAAAGGCACGATGTAATCTCTCATGAATGCCACGGCCTGTCGCACGGATAACTTGTGATTGTCGGTGAGACAGCAGCTCCAGCTGCAACGATAATTGCGCTGAATCGGGTGGCTGTGTTCTGCGTTCCAGAAGCGGATGTGCCTGATAAGCGTAGTACGGAAATTGTGTCCGTTGAACGGAATGAGGCTGGCGCTCAGAGGCTAACTGACGGCCAGCAAACAGTACGCGAGGCCAGTTAACCGATCGGTAGTCGTAGTACGGATAGCAGTGCTGGCACAGCGACGGACAGCATCAGCCCGGCGTCGGTGCGACGCAGAAAATGGCTGATGAATCGGGCGCTGATGTACATGCGGATTCCTGAAGGAGGACTTCAATGAAGTCGAAAAAACTGAAAATAAAAACGGAGGTGAAACCTGATTGAGACTACATTTTTAGCAGAATTGCTTTGCTTATTTAGGTAGTAGCAGAGATGCCAGTGATAGCAGAGTTAGTAGCATCCAGCTGGAAAACGCGAGCAGCAGAGCGGGTCTGTGTCCGGCGGTTGTTTTCGCAGCAGTGATATGAGTGGATGTACGCATGGGTTTAATGTATCGCCTTACGCAGATCTGTGTCAAGGCTGAATTTAAAAAAAGCTCTCTTTCATTTTAAAGAAAGAGAGCTTAGTCTGGTTATTCAGATTGTTCTGATTGTTCAGATCAGTTGTTGCTGCATTTGTGAATGAACATGCACATCGCTGATGCTGTTCATTGCTGACGCCGTTACCAGATCGTGATGCGTTTCTCTGGTGCGGTGTACATTTTGTCGCCTTCTTTGACACCAAACGCAGAGTAGAACGCTGGCAGGTTGGTCAGTGGCGCATTGCCGCGTACCGCCGCTGGCGAGTGTGGATCGGTGTTAATCAAACGAATCGCTTCGGCATCTCGTGCCTTACCACGCCAGACTTGTGTCCAACCCATGAACAGACGCTGATCGCCGGTGTAACCGTCAATCACTGGCGCGGGTTTGCCGCCGAGTGAGATCTGATACGCTTTATACGCGATCGATAAACCAGAATTATCGGCAATGTTTTCACCCAGTGTCAGGGCACCGTTGACGTTATAACCTGGCAGCGGGCTGTAGGCGTTGTATTGCGCGATCATCGCTGCAGTCAGTTTGCCGAAATTCGCTTTGTCTTCTTTGGTCCACCAGTCACGCAGATTGCCATCACCATCAGACTGGCTGCCGGAATCATCAAAGCCGTGGCTGATTTCATGGCCGATCACCGCGCCGATACCACCGTAATTTACGGCGTCATCTGCTGCAGGATTGAAGAATGGCGGCTGCAGAATCGCGGCCGGGAAGACGATTTCATTTTGACGGGAGTTGTAATACGCATTTACAGTCTGCGGACTCATGCCCCATTCTTTACGGCTGACAGGCTGACCTAATTTGGATAATTGGCGTAAGTATTCATGTTCACGGCCACGCATCACGTTACCGACCAGATCATCTTTTTTGATGACCAGTTTGCTGTAATCACGCCACACATCCGGATAGCCGATCTTCGGGGTGAACTTCGCGAGCTTGGTGAGTGCCTCTTTTTTAGTTTCAGGGCTCATCCAGTCCAGCGTTTCTATGCTTTGTTTGTAGGCGAGCGTCAGATTTTTCACCAGCTCTTCCATGCGCGCTTTATTCTCAGGCGGGAAATATTTGGCGACATACAGTTTCCCCAGTGCTTCAGACATGCTTTCTTCCACGCGTGCGACACCACGTTTCCAACGCGGCTGATTCGCCGGAATACCGCGTAAGGTCACGCTGGAGAAGTTGAAATCTTCATCCACAAAGCGTTTCGATAACAGGCTGGCATACGCATCCAGCACTTTCCATTTGTAATAGGCTTGCCACACAGAGACTGGCGTTTCATGGATGATTTTGGCCATGCCATTGAGGAAGCCCGGTTGACGGACAATCACGTAATCCACGCGGTTGCCGACACCGGTGCCAGCGAAATAGGCGGTCCAGTCGAAGCCTGGCAGTAGCTCTGCCAATTTTGCTTTTTCAATTTTGTTGTAGGTCTTTACCGGGTTACGGTTTTCGACTTTGGTCCATTGGATTTTCGCGATTTCTGTTTCCAGTGCAAGGATGCTGGCAGCCGCTTTTTCGGCATCTTTCTGACCGCTCATTTCCAGCATTTTTTCTACGTGTTTAACGTAAGCGTCGCGGAAACCTTTGAGCTTGGCATCATCGTCTTTCAGGTAGTAATCACGGTCTGGCAGACCCAGTCCACCCTGGCTGACATACACCGCGTATTTGCTGGAATCGCGCGCATCCTGGCCGATACCGGATTGCACCGGCAGCGAAACACCGAGTTTGGCGAGATTAGAAATCAGTGCTGGCAAATCTTCTTTTTTGGTGAAACGGTCAATGCGGTTGAATGTCGCTTTGAGCGGCGCAATATCAAGTTTCTCAGCCTGTGCTTCGTCCATGAAGCTATTGTAGAGATCGGCGATTTTTTTCTCGTTGCTGCCCGCTTTCAATTTGCTGTCTGCGGCTAATGCTTTGATGATGTCATACGAACGTTGTTCGGATAAGTCGCGCAACTGATCGAAAGAACCAAAGCGGGCGCGGTCTGCCGGAATTTCTGCATTCGCCAGCCATTTGCCTGACATGAATTTAAAGAAATCATCTTGTGGCCGCACGCTGGTATCTATCCATTGCAGGTCGATGCCTGAAATGCGGGCGGCAGTCGCTATCGTTGTCGATGCTGCTGCGGTTGTGTGGGCTGGTGTCGTCTGGGCAAAAGCGGCGCCGGTGCTGCCGGCAGAAATGGCTGCCAGGACGGCAAGCGAGAGCAGGGTGCGTTGCATGTGATGGTCCCTTTAATTTTTAAAATCGATTGAAATAGCATTCATGAAATGTCATTCAGTCACCGGCATTGAAAACGAATGCCAGGTGAAGAAAACAGTCAGGTTGATTGAGACAAAAAAGCGGCGGATTAGTTCGTCAGGATACGAAATAATCAGCCGCTTTTTTTATCCGGATAATGCAGTCGGTGACGCCGGTTTTAGTCTGAATACGCATTGTTGATACGATCTTCAGGAGGCGATTTAAGGCGATAAAAGCATGAAATATAATGGGGGGAGTATATTTAAACCTCCTTTATTTACGAGGGGATCAAGGTGTTTTTTACATATACTCCCCAAAAATACAGCAATTACGAGGATTTTTTCTGGCGGTAAGACCAGAACAGCAGCAGCGCGCCGACCACGATCATCGGCAGCGAAAGCATCTGTCCGGCAGAGATCGTGAGTCCGGCAAAACTGACTTCGTAATCCGGTGTGCGGAAGTATTCTGTGCAAAAGCGGGCGCAACCGTACAGGATCACAAACAAAGACCCGACCGCCAGCCGTGGTCGTGCTTTACTGGCGAAGATCCACAAAATAATGAACAGTAAAACACCGTCGACGAGCGCCTGATACAGCGGCGAGGGATGGACAGGATGATCGACACCGGGCCAGATCATCGCCCAGGGTAAATCGGCAGAGGCAACGCGCCCCGGCAATTCGTGATTGATGAAGTTGCCGATGCGGCCAGCCGCATAACCAAGCGGCACGAGCGGTGCGATGAAATCATAAACATCTGCCAGATGCATTTTTGCTTTGCGTGCCCACAAGGACATCGCAATCAGCACGCCAAGAAAACCGCCATGAAAAGACATGCCGCCTTTCCAGACTTTGAAAACTTCTAATGGATTGTCGAGGTAGTAGGGCAGGCCGTAAAAAAGCACTTCGCCGATACGTCCACCGAGGATGACGCCGAGTACGCCGTAAAAAAGCATGTCGTCGATATGTTCGCGGGTCCAGCCTTTGGCCGCGACGTGCGGCAATCTGAGGCGATAACGGCCCAGCATAATAAACTGGGCAAAGGCGACCATATACATCAGGCCATACCAATGCACGGAAAGAGGGCCAATGGCAAAAGCGACGGGATCAGGATTAGGATGAATCAGCATGTGGTTGTGTGTAAAAGCTGTAAAAAGGAGGCGAGTACCGCTGACGGATTATCTTTACGCCAGACGATACCGATCTCGACTGCAGGTGCGGCATCTTCAATCGGATGATAGACCACGCCGGGGCGCTGCAAGTTCGAAACGGATTGTGGCACAAGTGCGATACCCATGCCAGCCGACACCAGTCCGACGATGGTTTGCATCTGTATTGCCTCCTGGCCTATGACTGGCGTTTTCCCCACCGCGTGGAAATGACCGAGTATCGCATCGTGCAATGAAGGTGCGATTTTGCGGGGGAATAAGATGAGTGGCAGATCCGGACAGTCTTCCATTTTGAGCGAGCGGTGACGCGGTAGTAAGTGCTCAGGCGCTGCCAGCATCAGTGGTTCGGTCAGAATTTTCTGGTAGCACAACAACTGCTGCAGTTTTTCCGGCAAAGGCGGGATCATGAAGCCCGCGTCAATTTCACTTTTTTCCAGCGCATCAAGTTGGATGTCGGTCGTGGCTTCACGCAACTCTATGCTGACGTCGGGATGACTGTGCCGGAACGCCCGCAACGTCGGCGGCAGTATGCTGTAATCGGCGACAGAGACAAAAGCGAGTGATAAATGACCGCGCGCACCTGCGGCGGCTTGTTGCGCCAACTGGCGCAGACTATTGGCCTGCTCCAGCAGCCGTCTGGCTTCTGGTAGCAAAGCCATCCCGGCGGGCGTCAGTGCGGTATGGCGGGTGGTGCGGATAAACAGCGGCGTGCCCAGCAAGTTTTCGAGAGATTGAATCGCCTGCGATAGCGGCGGTTGCGTCATATTCAGACGTAGTGCGGCTTTGCCAAAATGCATTTCTTCCGCAACCGCGATGAAATAGCGAAGCTGGCGTAATTCCAGATGGCGCAGATCAGAATTGCTCATGCGTGAAGATGACCGGCTTTCTTGTCCGTAAAAAAAGCCGACCAAATGTCGGCTTTGTGTATTGTTCAGGTCGGGTGGGATTAACGACGGCCAACTTTTTTATCAAACGTCCGTTTCAGGCGTTCTGCCTTCATTTTTTCGAAGTGCACATCATCTTTGCGTTTATCCAGACCCAGCATGCGTTCGAAAAATTCAAACCAGAAAAAGGCAAATATGGCGCCGCCAATTATCCACCACCACGACATGGTAGCAAATACCGACACTTCGGCAAGTTTTAAGACCAGCAACAATAACAGCGGGATGATCAGTAGCATAATTAGTTTCCTTTTGTCAGGAGATTAGAACGTATTAGGCGGCAGGTCAACCGGCATGTTTTCAGTCGTGTTCAAATCGCTGAAAAGCGTTAAAATGAAACGGCATTTTTAACCTGGAGAGAACAATGAAATATTCCTTAATCGTAGGTGCTGCTCTGGCAGTATTGGCATCTGGCTCGGTGCTGGCGAATGCCGATCTGGCAAAAGCGAAAAATTGTCTGGCATGCCACGCTGTTGATAATAAAGTCGTCGGTCCTGGCTACAAAGAAGTAGCAAAAAAATATGCGGGCGATAAAACTGCAGAAGCCAAGCTGATACAGAAAGTCATCAAAGGTGGTAGCGGTACTTGGGGCGCGATCCCTATGCCAGCGAATCCACAAGTGACAGAAGCAGAAGCTAAAACTTTGGTTAAGTGGATTCTTGCATTGAAATAAGCAAGACAGACTGCTGAAAAATGCAGATCAGCATGAATAAAAAAAGCCCGGTTCATTTGAACCGGGCTTTTTTTGTCTGAATTGACGCTGATTATTTCGTCACAGCCAACAGATCACGTTTGCCGCCTTTGTATGTGTACAAAGTCAGTGTGCCGTCTTTGATATCGCCTTTATCATCAAATGCGATATCGCCTGTAACGCCTTTGTATTTGATTTTCTTCAGCACTGGCAGGTATTTTGCCGGTTCTGCTGAGTTAGCCTGTTTCATGGCTTCGACCATCGTCATGACAGCATCGTAAACATACGGTGCATAGATCTGAACATCGACGCCGAATTTTTTCTTGTATGCTGCTTTCCAGTTGTCGTTCGCTACTTTTTGCGCGTCGAGAACACCACCAGCCTCAGCACAAACTACCTGGCCTTCGCCGATAGCATCACCAGCGAGTTTAACCAGATCGGCTGTACAGATACCGTCGCCGCCCATGAATTTCGCATTCACGCCCAATGCTTTCATCTGACGCAGCATAGGACCGGCAACCGCATCCATACCACCGAAGAAAATCAGATCAGGTTTTTTCGCTTTGATCGTAGTCAGAATGGCGGCGAAATCATTCGATTTATCCGTTGTATGTTCCTGAACGAGGATTTCTGCGCCTTTACCTTTAGCACCTTTGACGAATTCTTTTGCTACGCCTTCACCGTAGGCTGTTTTATCGTCAATCACTGCAATTTTTTTCGCTTTGCTGATCTGTACAGCATAACGACCCAAAGTACCACCTAACTGACCATCGTTAGCCACAACGCGGAATGCACCTTTGAAGCCTTGGTTAGTGTATGGAACTGCTGTTGCAGATGGGGAAATTTGTGGAATACCTGCATCGTTGTAGATTTTGGATGCTGGGATTGTTGTTCCTGAATTCAGATGGCCGATAACGCCGTTGACTTTTGCATCAACCAGTTTTTGTGCAACAGTCGTGCCTTGTTTAGGATCGCCGCCGTCATCTTCAGCCAGCAATTCGAATTTTGCTTTTTTGCCGCCTATCATCACGCCTTTTGCATTCAACTCTTCGATCGCCATTTTGGCGCCGTTTTCGTTGTCTTTACCTAAGTGGGCAATAGCGCCGGAAACAGGGCCGACGTGACCAATTTTAATAACGACTTCCTGAGCTGCCGCAGAACCAGCAAATGCGAAAGCGATCGCGCCAGCCAGTGGAATCATTTTAGTTTTTAACGACATGAACATACTCCCTTGAGGATTAAAAAGTAGGGCTACAAAACTGTAATGCCAACCTATTCAGGAAACTGAATATACAAAAGGTACAACAGAAAAAAAATTTCGGAAAGCTCTTTAGCATGATTTTTTTTTATCCGAATGATTTTTCCATGCGCCAAAATCGGGCATTTTTTTAACCGGGATTGCCAGCTTTTAACTCATAGAAAGTCAGCGCTGATTATTAATGTTGAAGCCTTGATAAGCAACCGCTGCCCATCTCGTGAACTCTTCTTTGCAGTGCATCAAAATCTAATGTCGTAGCCTTCCCATGTTGATGGGGTTTGCTGCGATAGTGCCGATGTCAGAGTGGGAATGTTTTCTGACCGGGAATAAATGCAGACGGGTCAAGGCACGGGGAGGGATAACTTAGGGCGAGGCGCACAAAGTTGGTGCGGCCTCAAGAAAATACGATTGAAAAATGCTTTGAAATTTTATTGGATAGCGACAATATTTTTTTAATTCTGGTGGTTTTTTACATCAGCGAGAGGTTAATTTTGTGCGACGCACCACGTCATTGTGATCGACTGTGCGCTTCATCCGAATGCGTTGGCATAGGATTTGTTGCTGGCAGGATAGCTAAGGTGGCACGCCGAATGCTGTCGTCTGACCACAGAAAACTCGCCAGAAAGAACTTAACGAGGTGTTGCAGCATTGAGATAAAAAACTATTTTGAATTCTTTACCTTGTTGATTTCCTGAGTGACTGCTCTGGTGACCAGTTCTTCCAGTGAGTTTTTCAAACCGGCGCGAATCTCTTTTGCCAAGCCCTCAACCGCTGTCTGCAATACATCGGCAAGATTGTCCCTGACTCTATGCTCGAGAACAAAATCGACGCGCGCCAGAACGTGCTTCAGTACGTCTTCTTTTAAACTTTGCTCCAGTGTTTGCCATTGCTCTTCCGGAACGCTGACATTTGTTGTGTCGGCATCCGCCTGGGCAACAGCGGCTGCGGTGGCGGGCAGCGGGCTTGGTAATGGCGATGAGGATGTTGTTGCAGTTGTGACCGTTCCAGCCCCGGCATGAGCCTCATTCACAGTTTCAGCAACCGGGAGAATAATTTCAGTGAGAACGGGGATGCTGGCATCAATCGAGGTATTCATATTATTTAGCGACGTTATGGCTGAGAGTGTGGCCTTGTTGTTGATAGTAGCGATAGCGTTCGCGCGCTGCCAGCGTGTCTTGCTGCTCGCCTGAGACGATTTCTATCATGCGGCTAAACAGGGAGAAATGATCTGGTACCGTGGCACTCAGATTGACCAGCAATTCAAAATGCGGGCTTTGATCCAGACGCGTATTGCTGAGAATAATCGGCGTCATTGATGCCAGTGCATCGTCGGCCATCACATGCGGCAAAAAATCGGCTTCGCTGATGGTCCACAGTGCTTCATCCAGGTGGCGCAGAACAGCCAGATCGTGATGATAGACCACGACTTTGCTGTTGGCTGCGCGGGCCTTGCGTATCAGTCGGCAGGCGTAATGAAGCTTGTCAGCGACATTACTGTGAAAATCGATACGCGTCATATCAGAAGCGGAAGTCATTCTCTGAGGCAGGTTTTTTGGCCGGGACGTTGGCGGGCTTTTTCTGCGGCGCGGGCTTTTCTCCGGCTGTAGTTGCGGCTGCAGCGGGGGCTGCACTTTCTGCTGCCGGATAACGATAATCTGGCGGCAGCATGTTGCTGGCAGGATAAGCGGCGGACGTTACCGCTGCTTTCCAGTCGTCAGCATTGTAACCACGTAATTTCTTGCTGCCGATTTGCATCACAGGCAACTGGGTGTCGCCACTGATTTGTTTCAGTTTTTCAATGTCTTCGGATGTTTTGACGGTTTTTTCTGAAAAAGGAACACCGGCGGATTTCAGCAGATTTTTGCCTTCGTTACAGGGGGCGCAATTGGCTGCTGTGTAAATGGTCACCGGATTTTTTGAGACAGCCTGCCCGAGTTCATAAGGAAAATTCGCAGTGCTCACCGAGCCGGACAATTCTTTTTTTTCCAGCAATTTCTGATTCGCCTGTGGCGGTGTGTCGGAATACGTGATTTTCCCATCCGGCCCCACCGATTTGTAGAGCTGTGCCTGCGCTTGCGCGGCCAGCAATATCAAGGGCAACAGCAGAAATTGGATCGCGGTTGTGGTTCGTTTCACGTTGTACTCCTTCAGGCTGACATGCCGCTATGGCGTAATAATGCATCGATGGCAGGCTCTCTGCCACGGAAGGCTTTGAATGAATCAAGAGCAGGGCGGGAACCACCGACTTCCAGTACTTCTTTCTGAAACTTTTGTCCCGCTGTGCGTGACAGATTGCTGCCCTCGGTTTTACCGTGTTCTTCGAACGCAGCATAGGCATCAGCAGATAATACCTCGGCCCATTTATAACTGTAATAACCGGCCGCATAACCACCCGCAAAGATATGGCTGAATGCATGCTGGAAGCGGTTGAATTCCGGTGCGGTAAACACAGAAATCTGTTCCCTGACCTGATTCAGAATATCCTGTACCGACTGTGTACCGTGTGGATCGAACTGGTCGTGCAGACGCATATCGAACAGCGCGAACTCGACCTGACGTAAAGTTTGCAGGCCGGACTGAAAATTTTTCGCCGCGATCATTTTGTCGTACAGGCTGCGCGGTAAAGGTTCGCCGGTCTCTGCATGAGCCGTCATGTGTTGCAGCACATCCCATTCCCAGCAGAAATTTTCCATGAACTGCGATGGTAATTCGACCGCGTCCCACTCCACACCGGAAATGCCGGAGACCGATAAATCATCAACTTGTGTCAGCAGATGATGCAGACCATGACCGAATTCATGGAACAGGGTGATCACTTCATCGTGGGTAAAGTAGGCCGGTTTGCGTACGCCATCAACCGTTGCAGGTTCGGTGAAATTGCATACCAGATAGGCAACCGGCGTTTGTATGCCGCCAGCAGTTTTGCGGCGACCACGGGCATCGTCCATCCAGGCGCCGCCACGCTTGCCCTGACGTGCATACAAGTCGAGATAAAACTGACCGATCAGGTGTCCGTCTTTTTCTATGCGATAAAACTGTACGTCCGGGTGCCAGGTATCCGCTTTATCGATACGGATGCTGACACCGAATAAGGTTTGAATTACGCGGAATAAACCGCTGATGACTTGTGGCTCAGGGAAATACAGTTTCACTTCCTGCTCAGAAAATGCATAGCGCTGTTCACGCAATTTTTCGGACGCATAAGTGACGTCCCAGGCTTCCAGTGTGCTGATACCTAATTGTTCGGCGGCGAAGCTGCGTAATTCCTGCAAGTCTTTTTCGGCATAAGGACGGGCACGCTGGGCGAGGTCTTCGAGGAAGCTGCTGACCAGCGCTGGTGACTCGGCCATCTTGCTGACCAGCGAAACCTCTGCAAAATTCCGGTAGCCGAGCAGTTGCGCTTCTTCTTTGCGCAGCTGCAGCAGCTGCTCGATGATTGCAGTGTTATCCCACTCCGGTTTCGCGCCTAATTCAGAAGCCTTAGTGGCATTCGTACGATAAATCGTTTCGCGAATCTGACGGTTGTCGGCGTATTGCAATAACGGGAAATAGGACGGGAAATGCAGCGTGAATTGATAACCGGTTTTACCGTTCTTTTCAGCCGTTGCTTTGGCTGCTTGAATCACATCTTCCGGCACACCCTTGAGTTCGTTGATGTCGCTGATCAGTAAGGCGTAATCATTGGTAGCATCAAGCACATTTTCAGAAAAACGCGTGGTCAGCATCGCGTGTTTTTCCTGAATCTCAGCGTAGCGTTGTTTCAGTTCTTCTGGCAACTCGGCGCCGCCGAGACGGAAATCACGGATTGCGTTTTGTATGATGGTTTTACGTGCCACCGGCAAGGCATCAAATCCGGTTTGCGCGCGCAAGGCTTTGTATTTGCCGAACAGCGCCAGATTTTGTCCCAGCTCGGTCCAGAATTCTGTGATCGCCGGTTGATTTTCATTGTAGGCCGCCCGCAATTCAGGTGTATCGGCAACACCATTCAAATGACTGACGATGCCCCAGGCGCGTCCCAGTTTTTCGGTGGCGTTCTCCAATGGCTCAACAAAATTTTCCCACGTCACTTCGTCCTGACTGGCGGACAGTTGTTCAACTACGGCCCGGTTTTCCGCCAGCAGACTGGTAATGGCAGGGGTGATGTGTTCCGCGCGGATATCGGCAAAACGCGGCAGGTCGGTAAAGTCGAGCAATGGAGAACTGGTGGTCATCTTAGTTTCTTTCGGCAGCTTCAATCGTGTTGACCAGTAACATGGTGATGGTCATAGGACCTACGCCACCCGGAACCGGTGTGATATAACCCGCGACTTCTTTGGTCGGCGCATAGTCCACATCACCACAGAGTTTGCCTTCATCGTCACGATTCATACCAACGTCAATCACAACGGCACCTGGTTTGACCATGTCTGCGGTCACGATATTGCGTTTGCCAGTGGCGACAACAAGAATGTCGGCGTTGCGTGTATGTGCTGCCAGATCGCGGGTCTTGGAGTTGCAGATGGTGACGGTGGCGCCCGCTTGCAAGAGCAACATTGCCTGCGGCTTGCCGACGATATTCGACGCACCGACCACGACCGCATTCGCACCACGCACCGGGTAATTAATTGATTCCAGCATTTTCATCACGCCATACGGTGTGCATGGGCGGAACAGCGGCTGACCCGTCATCAGCAAACCGGCATTGCTGATATGGAAGCCATCGACGTCTTTTTCCGCGGCGATGGCCTCGATGACTTTATTCGCGTTGATGTGTGCAGGCAAAGGCAGTTGCACCAGAATACCGTTAATTTTCGGATCCTGATTCAGTCTTTCGATATGAGCGAGTAAATCAGCTTCGCTGAGGTCGGCCGCATATTTTTCCAGCACAGAATAAAAGCCGCAGTCTTCGCATGCTTTCACCTTGTTGCGGACATACACCTGCGAGGCCGGATTTTCACCGACCAGGATGACTGCCAGACCAGGTTGTTTTCCTTGCGCTGTCAGGGCCGCAGCTCGTTGTGTGACATCGGCACGGATTTGTTGGGAGAGTTCGGTTCCGCTGATAATTTGGGCAGTCATGATGGGCTTTGCAAAAGAAGATCAAGCCGCGATTATAAATTATGCGGTGGCTCACCGGATAACTATGCAGAGTGGGGCTGAATACAAAAGTATGCCTGCGCGAGAAGTTGGGTGCCGGATAGCTGAAATGCCGCATGGAGGCAGCGTTCTGACTTGTGCTGTGTATCAGCGTTTTAACGATATTCAGCGCGGAAACTCAGATTGTGTCGTTTTTAACTGTAAATATACTCCGGGGGAGTATATTTACAGCCCCAATGATTTCAAAGAGATTAGGGTGAATTTTGATAATTTATGGGGGAGTATCTGAAATATCGACTTTAGCGGACAAAGCGATGATGCCCGTCACTGAGTGATAATAAGGCTATATAACAAGTCTATACAGCAAGGCTATTTATACATAACAACTGCCAGCACCAGCCCTACTACGCACAAGGCATAGATAAAGAGTGCGGTGGTGGGGGGCGCCATCCCTGCATTTGTAGAGGAACGCTTAGCACTCTCGGTGGAAGCTCGTGCTTTGCTTCCTTTCGCAGTCGGCATCTTTTTCTTACCATGCACATCCGGCATTAACTCGAGCAGTGGAGCAGAGTCCAGCTTCAGCAGTTTGGCGTACGCGCGGACAAAACCGCGGACGATTGCCGGTGCTGGCAGGGCGTTATAATCATCTGCCTCAATCGCCAGTATCTGATGACGTGTTATTTTCAGTTGTGTCGCCACCTGATCAACAGTCCAGCCAGAAGCATTGCGGGCTGCGGCCAGCCTGGCTCCCGGTGATGAGGATAACCGTTCAGCATCAGCGTTAAATACATCAGTCGCAATGGGTTGCCCAAGCCTGGACTCAATCAATTCCTGATAATGAAAAGATCCCGTCACTTCTGATAATAACGGCTGACCCGACCCAGCATCACTCATAGAACCCTCGCTTTAAAAAAACGATATTTTGCGCAAAAACGGCGAATAACTATAGCACTGATCATATTGCTTTTTTGTAACTGTGTGTAATTTTTATAGTGTTGCTTACTTTATCGTTGTAAAGCCGTTACTTCATGGCATTTAGACTCAGATGTTGCTGTTTTTGTTAGGTCAAAAGAGCGTCAGTGCTTGGTTTGCTCAGTGAGTTGAGGTGACCTTGATTTTCTATCCAAGCCCGGTTAGTCACCTGCATGGTACTTCTGATAATCATTATTTTTATCAGCAGGCTGATTGTTGTGTTCAGCCGTGGTAAAAATTTAACGCCGTTGTCTAAGCTTGATGCAAATAATGCGCCATAAATGCGCCATAATCTCAGGTTGGTTTAAAACCAGCCTGACTCTCGTCCGGTGCTTTCCTTTTCCCGTGGTCCCATCCGCTTTGATTCCGGAGTATGACAAATGATAAAAATTGCCGTTGTTTCATATAACAATGAAACTCCTATCTCCCCCGTTGCGGCCAGTTTTAGTGAAACACCGCAGACGATAGGACGCAGCGACGACAATTTTCTGGTTTTACCTGATCCCAAACATTTTGTTTCCCGCACTCAGGCCAAAGTCTGGAGCGATGGCGCCCACCATTATCTGATGAATGTCAGCCTCGCGAATCCAGTCAGTGTTAACGGTAAAGAAATTGATCCTGAGCGTGACTATGCTATTCATATCGGCGACCAGATTCAGATCGGTTTATATGTGCTCGAAGTTCTTTCCTGTGAGGCGCAAAGCGACACCACGTTAACTGCAGTCGGCGGGGCAGATGTGATTACCGAACCCGCCGCGACAGAGAATGCTTCGTTCGTAAAAACGGCGGCATCGCAAGGCGACCGGAAAGAGACGCCGCAACCTCCACGATTTCTCATGCGTGCGGACACTGATGCTGTTGCTGAAAACGTGCAACAGGATGAGGCGCATCGTCTGCCACCGGCTACCACGACGCCGCCAGCAGCGGACGGTGTGGTAGCTGAGGCGGTCGAGGTAGCAGATGCGGCAAAACTGACCGAATCAGCGAAGGCGGCCGCGGATTCCAATGAATTACTAAATGCCTTTTTGCAGGGCGCGGGTCTGACTTCTCTGCACATTTCCTCCGGGCTGACAACGGAACTGATGGAAACATTAGGCAAATTAGTGGCGACGTCGGTGGAAGGAACGATGGGTTTGATTTCGCAACGGGCATTGGTGAAACGTGAAGTGAATGCGGACGTCACTATGGTGGTATTACGAAAAAATAATCCTTTAAAATTTTTCCCGGATAGTCAGACCGTTCTGACGCAGATGCTGCGCAAAAAGATGCCGGGATTTATGACGCCGGCAGAAGCGATGGAAGATGCATTTCAGGATTTGCGCGCGCATCAGTTGGGCGTCGTCGCCGGGATGAAGGCCGCGATGGATGCGCTGCAGAAAAAATTTGAACCGTCTGGATTTGCGCGCTTGCTGCCTGTGCCGACCTTGATGGATAAGATGAATCCGGCACGCCGCAAAGCGGACATGTGGGATCATTTTGTCGAAATGTTTGAAGATCTTTCGCTGGAATCGAAAGACGAATTTCAGACCTTGTTCGGCAAAGAATTTTTAGCTGCCTATGAACGCGAAGTGGAACGTGCCAGACACGAATCCCCTGCGCTCTGAATGATTGCGTGATGATGCCCATGCATCTGGATACTGCATACATTAACGCGATCGGTGACCGGCAATCGAATCAGGATGTACTTGACAGCGCGTTTGAGGACGACCTTGCCTGTTTCGTGCTGGCCGATGGAACCGGCGGGCATCTGGGCGGTGAAACCGCCGCCAATCTGGTGACTGCGAGTATCATAGCCAAGTTCCGGAAAGACGCGTCGTTCAGCGCCCATGCCTTGCGCTCTTATATAGAATCGGCGATACAGCAGGTTGGGCAAGAGAAAGCGTCCAGCGCTGTGCAAAAAAATATGAGTTCGACCATGGCAACGCTGCTGATTGATATCGTGAATCGCTGCGCCTTGTGGGCACATCTGGGGGATACGCGAATTTATTTGCTGCGTCAGGGGAAAATACTGTCGGTCTCGAAAGATCACAGTCTGGCGCAAAGAATGGTCGATGCAGGTTATGCTGATTATGCAGCGCTGCGGCAACATCCTCATCGCAACATATTATTTGCCGCGGTTGGTGCCGAGGGTGATATTGTTCCGGAAGTAACATTGGATGCCGTGGCTTTGCAAGAAGGCGATGCCTTCCTCATCTGTACGGATGGCTTCTGGGAATGGGTGCATGAAGACCAGATAGAGCAGAGCTGGCTGGCAAGCCGGAATAGCGAAGCATGGTTGAAGCAGATGAATACGATGGCCGAAAAAAATATCGCCAATACCGATGTCAGTCGGGATAATTTTTCAGCATTTGCCATTTGTGTTCGTGATACCAGTGCTTTGTGATAAAACATGATCTGCCATTTTTACCCTTTGATTTTAGCTTCTAATTTTTAGCCTCTGAGTAAGCCTTGAATACAACTAAATTACTCGATAACGATGTCGCAGATGAGCACCCGGCAGGAACCGGCAATTGCCTCGCGACAGGAACTCGCCTGAATGATTTTGAAATTACCGGTGTACTCGGTCAGGGCGGGTTTGGCATCGTGTATCTGGCCTTTGATCATTCCTTGCAGCGTACCGTCGCGATCAAGGAATATATGCCGAGTGCACTTGCCGGCAGGGCAGAGGATGGCAGCGTGGTCGTTCACACTGGCCGGCATAAGCCAACGTTTGATGCCGGTCTCAAGAGCTTTATCAATGAAGCACGTTTGCTGGCGCAGTTCGATCATCCGTCGCTGGTGAAGGTTTATCGCTTCTGGGAAGAAAATAAGACGGCTTATATGGTGATGCGTCACTACGATGGCGTGACACTCAAGGAGATTGCGGCTACCCGTCCCGAACTCGTGACGGAAGCATGGCTCAAATTTATTTTCCGGCAGATTCTGGATGCGTTGGATACTTTATACCATGCCAGGATACTGCACAGAGATGTGTCGCCGGATAACATTATCGTGCAAAAAAACGGTGATGCGGTGTTGCTGGATTTTGGTTCAGCACGTCAGATCATTGGCGACATGACGCAAGGATTAACCGTTATTCTGAAACCCGGTTATGCGCCGGTCGAGCAGTATGCCGATGACGATGATCTGCGTCAGGGGCCGTGGACCGATATTTATGCGCTGGCCGCTGTCATGTACTACATGATTATCAAGTCCCCGCCCGTCATGTCCGTGGCACGTGTGGTAAAGGATACGCTGGTGCCTTTGCAGCAAGATCCTCATCCAGGATTCAGTACTAAATTTTTGAGTGCAGTCGATCAGGCGCTGGCAATACAGCCACAGGACAGACCGCAAACGATGGATGAATTCAGGCGCTTGCTTGGTATCAGCGCGCTTGCGTCCTCCCGTAAATCGCGTAAATCCTCCTCTCAGCGCAAGGGGAGTGAAAGCGGGCGCGCGGACTCCAGCAATCCCTCATCGCAAAAACTTACCACGACCACGCGTCTTGGTAAGTCGGCCAACGCCGGTATGAGTCCCGGAATGTTGCGTGAAAAACTGCACACACTCCGCCAGATATCTACCACCCGGGCAGGGCTGATCGTTATCGGCGCTATGTTGGTGCTGCTGGCAGCAGGTGTTTATTTCACCACTCGTAATGAGCCAGCGAAACCAGTGCCGTCAAACGTGCCGGTTGTACAACAGCAGGCCGTTGCGTCATCTGTTGCTGCCACCGCATCGATTCCGCTTGCCTCAGATGTGGTCTCTGGCCCAGATCAGGAAGCGCAGGCATGGGAAAAATTAAGTAGCAGCGAACATTCAGAGCCGCAAGCGATCAGCGTATTTTTGCAGCAGTATCCGAACGGCAAACATGCCGCCGCGGCGCAAGCACGTCTGAATGAATTAACGCAAGCGGCGGAACAAGCGAAGGCGCAGAGTGCTCTGGCGGAACCTGCGATCAGTAAAGTCAATGTTAAACTTGCCGTCAAACCGTGGGGCACCGTGTTTGTAGACGGTGTGCAAAGCGGTGCCAGCCCACCGCTGAAAAATTTAAGTCTGACCAAGGGTAAGCATAAAATCAGGATTACTAATCCGGGCTTTCCCGACTATCTGATTGAAGTTGACGCGGGTAAAAATAATGCCAGCGTCATTGAGCATGAGTTCGTTGCTAAATAAGTTTGAGTAAAATGAAGAATAAATTCCGCCTTTTCCCTGTCTGCAGCCTGCTACTCGCATGCACTTTTTTGCCCGGATGCGAAACCGCGCCTAAGAACGCCCCGGCGCCAAAAACGGCAGTCAAGTCGAAAGAGGCAAAACCTGCTGCTGCAGCTACTCCTGCACCTGAAGCCGCAGCACCGGCGCCGGTGATCAGCCCTGACGTACAGGCTTACAACGAGGGAAGCGCCTTATATAACGACGGTAATTACAACGGCGCGATCAAAAAACTCAGTGGCGCGACCGAGATCTGGAATGGTCATAACAAGGCAATACAACTCGATGCGTTGAAAACAATGGCGTTCAGCTATTGCGTCACATCCAGAACACAACTGTGTCGCCAGCAATTTGAGCGAGCCTTAAAGCTTGATCCCAACTTTGATCTGATGCCGAATGAGATTGGTCATCCGATATGGGGCCCGGTTTTTTTAAAGGCCAAAAAAGCTAAAACCTTAAAAAAATAGCAGGGCGTCAAGTTGCGCGGTTTTTTTGCCACCGCGCCGCGCAAGTGTTTCTGTCATCGCGTTCGCTCATGACATCTCAGACGCGGGCTTCTGTCAGCCGTCTTTCTCGCTGATATAAATTCAAAAACAGGTATAGACAAGCCGCATCGTGCAGCTTGTCTTTCTGCGCTTGTTTTCGCCATGTATGCTTGTAAAAGTTTCATTTCCTATTTTTGTGCACTACCTTGATCAGATAGCTGATGAGAATCCGGTGTGCCGGATCGTTTCCGGGTGTACGAGCTGACGATTCTATGCAATAACTTTCCTTAAAAAGCAGACGACAAAATATGTTGCGCCGCAAACAAAATTTCACATTATAAAATTGAATATCGCTATTTGGAAAATTAAAAAACCCCTGCTAGAATGCCTGCATAAATAAAATTTCAGTTTATATTCGTCGATACGCTAACGCGCGCTCACCTCGAAAGCGCACCAACAGGAGGCCTCTTATGTCACCCCAGATAGACCAAGTTCTGGCGCAAGCCGTCAATGATCCAGATGTCATGGAAACGAATGAGTGGCTTGATGCGCTCGAATCCGTGATTGAGAATGAAGGCCCTGAGCGTGCTCATTACCTGATGGAGCGCATGGTTGATCTGGCGCGCCGCCGTGGCGCGCATATCCCGTTCTCCAGCAATACCGCTTACGTGAATACGATACCGGCTGATCAGGGCGAACATTGCCCGGGCAATCTGGAAATCGAAGAAAAACTGCGCTCGATGATGCGCTGGAACGCGATGGCGATGGTGGTGAAAGCCAATCGTCTGGACGGCGATCTGGGCGGTCATTTATCCAGCTTTGCGTCGCTGGCGAACATGCTGGGCATAGGTTTCAACCATTTCTGGCACGCCCCGACCGAAGACCACGGCGGTGACTTGTTGTACATCCAGGGACATTCCGCACCAGGTATTTATGCCCGCGCATTTCTGGAAGGTCGCCTGACCGAAGAACAGTTGCAGCATTTCCGTCGTGAAGTCGATGGTAAAGGTTTGTCCTCGTATCCGCACCCGAAATTGATGCCAGATTTCTGGCAGTTCCCAACTGTATCTATGGGCTTGGGGCCATTGATGGCGATTTATCAGGCGCGTTTCCTCAAGTATCTGCATGCGCGTGGGATTGCGGATACAGAAAAACGGAAAGTATGGGCATTCTGTGGCGACGGTGAGATGGATGAACCGGAATCCATGGGCGCGATCGGTATGGCTGGCCGCGAGCAGTTAAACAATCTGGTGATTGTGGTCAACTGTAACTTGCAACGTCTGGACGGCCCTGTACGTGGCAACGGTAAGATCATTCAGGAACTGGAATCCGATTTCCGTGGCGCAGGCTGGAATGTCGTCAAAGTAATCTGGGGCAGTGGCTGGGATGAATTGCTGGCGAAAGACAAAGAAGGCATCCTGCAAAAAGTGATGATGGAAACCGTCGACGGTGAATATCAAAACTACAAAGCCAGAGATGGCGCATACGTGCGTGCCCACTTCTTTGGTAAACATCCGAAATTGCTGGAAATGGTCAGCAAAATGTCGGATGACGATATCTGGCGTCTGACCCGCGGTGGTCATGATCCGCACAAAATTTACGCCGCCTATAAAGTGGCGCAGGAAAGCAAAGACAAGCCAACGGTGATTCTGGCGAAGAGTATCAAAGGCTTTGGTTTCGGTAAATCCGGCGAGGCACGTAATACCGCGCACAACACCAAGAAGCTTGATGATGAAGCGATCAAAGCCATGCGCGACCGCTTCCAGTTGCCGATTGCCGATGCGGATCTGCCAGCCATACCTTTCTACAAACCAGCCGACGATACGCCGGAAATGCAATACCTGCATGCACGTCGTAAAGCGCTGGGCGGCTATCTGCCACAACGCCGTCAGAAAGCAGACGAAGCGCTGGTTGTGCCAGCATTATCAGCATTCCAGGCAATGCTGGAGCCGACCGCAGAAGGCCGTGAAATTTCCACCACTGCTGCGTACGTCCGCGTTCTGACGACCTTATTGCGGGATGCGAGTTTAGGCCCACGCGTCGTGCCTATCATGGTCGATGAATCACGCACTTTCGGTATGGAAGGCTTGTTCCGTCAGATCGGTATTTTCAGTCAGGTTGGTCAGTTGTATGAACCAGTCGATAAAGATCAGGTGATGTACTACCGCGAAGATAAAGCCGGTCAGATTTTGCAGGAAGGCATCAATGAAGCTGGTGGTATGAGCTCCTGGATTGCTGCAGCGACTTCGTACTCGACCAATAACCGCGTGATGATTCCGTTCTACACGTATTACTCGATGTTTGGTCTGCAGCGTATCGGCGATCTGGCGTGGGCAGCGGGCGATATGCGTGCGCGCGGCTTCCTGCTCGGCGGTACTGCCGGTCGCACGACATTGAACGGCGAAGGTTTGCAGCATGAAGATGGTCACAGCCATGTGCTGGCATCGACGATTCCGAACTGCGTGCCTTACGATCCGACCTTCGCACATGAAGTTGCGGTCATCATGCATGACGGCTTGCGTCGTATGGTGACGAATCAGGAAGACGTGTTCTACTACATCACGCTGATGAATGAGAACTACAGCCATCCGGGCCTGAAAGCCGGTCAGGAAGAGGGCATTATTAAAGGTCTGTACCAGTTGCAAAAATCGGCAGAAACAACCAAACATCGCGTGCAGTTGCTGGGTTCCGGCACGATCCTGCGTGAAGTGATTGCTGCTGCTGAATTGTTGCAATCCGACTGGGGCATCGCTGCCGACGTTTGGTCTGCACCTTCGTTCACTTTGCTGGCACGTGATGGTCAGGATGCGGAACGCTGGAACATGTTGCATCCGACTGAAGATGCCCGTTTGCCATACATCACTCAATGCCTGAAAGACACGACAGGTCCTATCGTTGTATCAACGGACTATATGCGTACGTTTGCTGAACAGGTACGTGCTTTCATTCCGAAAGACCGCAGCTACAAGGTTCTGGGAACGGATGGTTTCGGTCGCTCCGATTCACGTGCCAAACTGCGTGAATTCTTCGAGGTGAATCGTTACTTCGTGGTGATTGCTGCGCTGAAATCGCTGGCTGACGAAGGTGCTTTGTCTGCTTCCGTGGTGGCTCAGGCAATCGCGAAATACGGCATCAACGCAGACAAACCAAATCCGGTGACTGTGTAACAGCATGAGGCAGGGTGCGCCAGGCGCACCCTACGAAAAAACGCAAACGGAGCTAATTTATGAGCGCAATTGAAGTCAAAGTACCGGATATCGGTGATTTCAAGGAAGTGGAAGTCATTGAGCTGATGGTCAAAGTCGGCGATACCATCAAAGTCGATCAATCGTTGATCACTGTCGAATCAGACAAAGCCAGCATGGAAATCCCATCCAGCCATGCAGGTGTGGTCAAAGAAATCAAAGTCAAAGTCGGTGACAAAGTCGCCGAAGGCTCCTTACTGGTGATCGTCGAAGCCAGTGGCGATGTGCCCGCAGCAGCACCAGCTCAACCAGTTGCTGCGCCTGCGACGCCCGCCGCGCCAGCGGCCGCAGCACCAGTACCGGCATCCGCGCCGGTGGTTGCAGCGGCACCTGCGGTAACAGCTGCCGCACCAGTGGCGACAGCGGCTGCCGGTAAAGCACATGCCTCACCATCGATACGCAAATTTGCGCGTGAACTCGGTGTCGATCTGAGCCGCGTTGCCGGGTCTGGTCAGAAAGGCCGCATCACGCAGGAAGATGTGCAGAACTTCGTCAAAGGCATCATGGCTGGCAGCACCGCTGTTGCTGCGGTTTCCGCGCCAGCGAAAAATGGCAGCGGCGTTGGTCTCGATGTATTGCCTTGGCCGTCACTGGATTTCAGCAAATTTGGTGCTACGACAATTTCACCTTTATCACGTATCAAAAAATTGTCCGGCCCGAATCTGCACCGCAACTGGGTCATGATTCCGCATGTCACGCAATTTGATGAAGCCGACATCACTGGCCTCGAAGATTTCCGTAAATCGTCGAACGAAGCGATGGCAAAATCCGGCGTCAAGCTGACGATGCTGGCGTTCGTTATTAAAGCAAGTGTGGCTGCGCTGAAAAAATTCCCGGCCTTTAATTCTTCACTCGACGCCACCGGTGAAAACCTGATTCTGAAACAGTATTACAACATCGGTTTTGCCGCTGATACACCGAATGGTCTGGTGGTGCCTGTGGTGAAAAATGCAGATCAGAAAACCCTGTCGCAGATCGCGCTGGAAATGGGTGAATTGTCTGCCCAGGCACGCGAAGGCAAACTGAAACCGGCTGATATGCAAGGCGCAACGTTCACGATTTCTTCGCTCGGCGGCATTGGCGGTACAGCGTTCACGCCTATCATCAATGCACCTGAAGTGGCGATTCTGGGCTTGTCGAAATCCAGCATCAAACCGGTGTGGGACGGTAAAGCATTCCAGCCACGTCTGATGCTGCCGCTGTCGCTGTCTTATGATCACCGCGTGATCGATGGTGCGATGGCCGCAAAATTCACTGCTTATCTGGCCGACGTGTTGGCTGATCTGCGTAAAACCTTGCTGTGAGCGGAGACCAGGCTATGAGTGCTATCGAAGTGAAAGTTCCGGATATCGGTGACTTCAAAGAAGTTGAAGTGATAGAAGTGCTGGTCAAAGTCGGCGATACGATCAAGGTGGATCAGTCTTTAGTGACCGTTGAATCCGATAAAGCCAGTATGGAAATTCCTGCCAGCCACGCTGGCGTGATCAAAGAGCTGAAAGTCAAGCTGGGCGACAAAATTGCCGAAGGTAGTATTTTGCTGGTGATTGAGGCGGAAGGTGCGACATCGGCAGCAGCGCCTGCAGCGGCTGCTGCTCCGGCAGTTGCTGCGCCGGTTTCAGCACCAGCCGCAGCCCCGGTTACTGCACCAGCGGTTGCCACAACGGTGACAGGCATCGTCGAAGTGAAAGTGCCGGACATCGGCGATTTCAAAGAAGTTGAAGTCATCGAAGTCATGGTCAAAGTGGGCGATACGATCAAGGTCGATCAGTCGCTGATTACGGTGGAATCAGACAAAGCGAGTATGGAGATTCCTTCCAGCCACGCTGGTGTGGTCAAAGAAGTCAAAGTCAAGGTCGGCGATAAAGTGGCCGAAGGTTCTTTGTTGTTGCTGGTGGAAGCTGTGGGTGCAACATCTGCAGCATCTGCTGCGGTCGCTGCCGTTGCACCGGCAGCAATCGCTGCAACTGCGCTTGCTGCTCCTGCACCTGTGGCATCTGGTTACACAGGTCAGGTCGATATCGAGTGCGACATGATGGTACTCGGCGCCGGTCCTGGCGGTTATTCCGCTGCCTTCCGCTCTGCCGATCTCGGCATGAATACGGTGTTGGTCGAAAAATACTCGACACTCGGCGGCGTGTGTCTGAATGTTGGTTGTATTCCTTCAAAAGCGCTGTTGCACGTCGCTGCGGTGATCGATGAAACTTCGCACATGGAAGCGCTGGGCGTGACATTTGCGAAACCGGCGATCGATATCGATAAGCTGCGCGGCTACAAAGAAAGCGTCATTAAAAAAATGACGACGGGCTTAGCTGGCATGGCGAAAGCGCGTAAGGTCAATATCGTGCAGGGCGTGGGTCAATTCCTCAGCCCTTATCACATTGAAGTCACTGCGGCAGATGGTACTAAAAAAGTTGTGCAGTTCAAGCAGGCGATTATCGCTGCCGGTTCTTCCGTCGTGAATCTGCCATTTGTCCAAGAAAAAGAAAAAGCGGACCCACGCATCGTTGACAGCACCGGCGCACTGGAATTACGTCAGGTACCAAAACGTATGCTGGTGATCGGTGGTGGCATTATCGGTCTGGAAATGGCGACTGTGTATTCGACACTCGGTGCGCGCATCGATGTGGTTGAAATGATGGATGGCCTGATGCAGGGCGCAGACCGCGACATGGTCAAAGTCTGGCAGAAGCACAATGAAAAACGCTTCGACAACATCATGCTGAAAACTAAAACGGTCGGCGTTGAAGCACTGCCGGAAGGCATCAAGGTTACGTTTGCATCCGCTATCGAAGGCGAAGCCGCACCTGCACCGCAAATTTACGATCTGGTGTTAGTTGCGGTTGGCCGCAGTCCTAACGGCAAGAAAATCGCGGCAGACAAAGCGGGTGTTGCAGTGACTGATCGTGGTTTCATCAACGTCGATAAACAGATGCGCACCAATGTACCGCATATTTTTGCGATCGGTGACCTGGTCGGTCAGCCTATGCTGGCGCATAAAGCGGTGCATGAAGCACATGTGGCTGCCGAAGCTGCTGCTGGTGAAAAAGCTTACTTCGATGCACAGGTAATTCCATCGGTGGCTTACACTGATCCTGAAGTCGCATGGGTCGGTGTGACTGAAGACGACGCCAAAGCCAAAGGCATCAAAGTCGAAAAAGGCTTGTTCCCGTGGATGGCTTCTGGTCGTGCTGTGGCGAATGGCCGCGACGAAGGTTTCACCAAATTGCTGTTTGATGCAGACACCAAACGCATCGTCGGCGGCGGTATCGTCGGTACGCATGCCGGTGACATGATAGGTGAGATCGCGCTGGCAATTGAAATGGGCGCAGATGCGGTGGATATCGGCAAAACCATCCATCCACATCCGACACTGGGCGAATCTATCGGTATGGCAGCGGAAGTGTTTAAGGGCGTTTGCACGGATTTGCCGCCGCAACGCAAGAAATAAGAGCATCCCCCGTTGTCAAGGGAACGGTACTGTATGAAAAAAGCCGCGCTTCAGGGCGCGGTTTTTTTTATGGCTGCTCGCTGCCGCTTAACATTTGCTGGCAATGCAGAGATTGCCTGCATCTGGTACGGGTCAACAGGTCAACAGGTCAACAAGGTCAGCCGTTCAGCATTTTCATCGTTGCTGCCGGATAGCGTTCTCCGGCGACGGCTTCCGGCGGAAAAATCTGATTCAGAGCCTGCACATCGGCGGCAGACAGTGAAACGTTCAGCGCCTCCCAGTTTTGTTCCAGATAAGACCGCCGTTTGGTTCCGGGAATTGGAATGATATGTGGGTCTTGTGCTAATACCCAGGCGAGCGCGAGCTGCGAGGCGGTGCAGCCATAGTGTGTGGCAAGTTGTTCCACTTTCTTTACGAGTTGCAGGTTTTTATTAAAATTTTCTCCTTGAAAACGTGGGCTCGAACGCCGGTAATCATCTTCAGAAAATTGGTCCGGACTGATCAGCGCACCTGTCAGAAAGCCGCGTCCCAGCGGGCTATACGGCACAAAGCCAATACCAAGGCGGCGACATGCAGCGAGTACACCCTGTTCCGGATCGCGCGTCCACAAGGAATATTCGCTTTGTATTGCGGTGATCGGATGAACTCGGTGAGCGCGCTCTATGGTGGCAACGGATGGTTCCGATAATCCGATATAACGAATCTTGCCTGCCTTGACCAGATCGGCCAGTGCGCCTACCGTTTCTTCTATCGGTGTATGCGGATCAATCCGGTGCTGGTAATACAGGTCGATGGTATCCGTGCCGAGACGACGCAGGCTGCCTTCGACTGCGTTACGGATATACGCCGGCGTACCATTGACGCCGCGCAGATGCGGATTGGATGGATCGCGCACGATACCGAATTTGGTCGCGATAAAGCATTGCTGGCGCTTTCCTTGTATCGCTTTTCCTATCAGTTCTTCATTGGTGTAAGGGCCGTACATATCGGCAGTGTCGAGCAAGGTGATGCCGATTTCCAGTGCACGATGAATGGTGGCGATGGATTCGGCATCGTCGCGGTTGGCATAGAAATCGCTCATTCCCATACAACCCAGCCCCATGGCAGAAACCAGCGGGCCATTACTGCCGAGCTGGCGGGTTTTAAGCGATGCGGTTTCTGTGGCGACTGGTGCCTGAGTCTGTTTGTGGTGCGGATGGCTGGTGGTCATGAAGGCTGTCCTTGGGGTGAATGGATGGTAAATCGATCTCAGCCCCGAAGTTCGCCTGCATATCGCTATACATGGCAATTTTCAGTTGCAGTACCGTCAGGTTGTCCTGCAAGGCTGCGATCGTCTGTTCCACGCTTTGGGTATGCTGTTCCAGCAAGGCCTTGCGTGCAGACACACTCTCTGGCGTATTGCCTTCCCTGCGCCATTCTGCATAGCGCAGCATGTCGCGTACCGGCAAGCCAGTGCGCCGTAGTTTCAGCAAAAAGTCTATCCACCGGATATCTTCTTCACGGAACTGGCGATGTGCATTACTGCGCCGCGCGACCGGATCGAGCAAACCGATCCGTTCGTAATAGCGCAGGGTATGCACGCTGAGCCCAGTGGCAGCAGCGGCTTGTTGTATCGTCATGGGAGTGGTCATGGCAGGCAGTCTAGAAGTTGGAGCGCGCTCTAAGTCAAGCACATTCCTGAGAAAATATTTGAGTATGAAAGGCAAGATCGCGCAGACAGAATAGCAGGATTCAATCTTATGCCCATCCTGAAAAAGACAGACAGTTTCTTGCGAAACGAAAAACAAATGGCATCGTATTCCGATCCGACGTTGCCGGTTTCACACGGGCTGATACTGCACTTGCTGGCATTTTTACAGCAACTGTCCTGTCACTGATTCTGCCCATGCCATTTTTTTGCCTTCAATATACTCCCCCTGGTATGTTTAAAGCCCCTTTGTTTATAAGGACATCAGAGGTGTTTTTTATAAAATAGGGGGGAGTATCCACAATTGCTGCTTTCAGCGGGTGAATACCGGCCCATTCATCTGGGGTGGTTTCGCTGATGTTGTACTATTGTCTTTTCATGATGGCATTCATTGCTCCCTTGTCTGATTTAAGCTGTCTGTGATTGAAAGGAATCTCCATGCCCTTGGTGACATTGACGGTACGCCGTCCTAAAACTGCTGCATTTAAAGACACGGTACTCGATAGTATCCATGCGGCGCTGGTCGCAACGGGAGTACCGCAGGACGATGTATTCCAGCGCGTGCTGGAACTCGATGCCGAAGATTTTCGCTTTCATGCGCGCTATCCGGATGCAGCGACAG
This sequence comes from Cognatundibacterium rivi, assembly GCF_018139565.1. Lineage (GTDB taxonomy): Bacteria > Pseudomonadota > Gammaproteobacteria > Burkholderiales > Burkholderiaceae_D > Undibacterium > Undibacterium rivi. The sequence continues at coordinate 62,450 of NZ_JAGSPK010000007.1, read as the reverse complement.
ATCGTGATGACAATTTCATTCTGATCGAAATTCTGTGGTCGGCCGGACGCAGCGTCAAAGTAAAAAAAGCCTTACTCGCAGACCTGATGCAAAAGCTGCAGGCGCAGGGCTTTAATCCGGAAAATGTGATGCTGGTATTTAAAGAAACCAGCTGGGAAAACTGGTCTTTTTCCGGTGGGCGATTGTTGCATGCCTGATGTGCTGATACCTGCATGAGTGTTCGTCAAACTGAGGAAACCCTATGAAAAAAATGTGGCAGATGTGTAGCGTGCTGACGGTATCGATTGCCGTGTTCTGCGCGCCGCCAGCGCAGGCCGCCAGCACAGAACGTGGCATTTCACTGGCAACGGCGAATGGCGAAATACAGGGCAGCTTATTGCAGCCAGAGGGCAAAGAAAAAGTGCCGGTCGTGCTGATCATCGCTGGCTCTGGCCCGACGAATCGCAATGGCAACAGTGCAGGATTACCCGGCAATAACAATAGTCTGAAAATGCTGGCAGAAGGCTTGGCCAATCAGGGCTACGCGTCGGTGCGTTTTGATAAACGGGGCGTGGGTGACAGCGCTGCCGTGGCAACGACGGAATCGGCGATACGCTTTGAAACCTATGTTGACGATGCCGCCGCGTGGCTGAAGATGCTGAAAGCCGATACGCGTTTTTCTGATGTCGTGGTGTTGGGACATAGCGAAGGTTCGCTGATTGCGATGCTCGCTGCGCAGCAAGTGCCAGTCAGCGCGCTGGTATCGGTTGCGGGCGCTGGCAGCAATTTAGCGGACGTGTTGCGTCAGCAATTGTATGGAAAATTACCACCCGATCTGGTGAAGCCGAATGAAGATATTTTGCAAGCTTTGCAGGCAGGGAAAACTACCGCCAGCGTGCCGCCTGCACTGCAGTTTTTGTATCGTGAAAGTGTGCAGCCCTACCTGATTTCCCAGTTCCGCTTTACGCCGGTACAGGAAATCCGCAAACTCACGATGCCAGTGCTGATTTTGCAGGGCGATACCGATATTCAGGTGGATCGCAGCCAGGCAGAAGCATTGAAAGCCGCAAAACCAGACGCAGAACTCCACATCATCAGCGGCATGAATCATGTCTTGAAAATGGTGCAGGCCGATGCAAAGAAACAAATGGCCTCGTATTTTGATCCCACGCTGCCGATTTCACCTGAGCTGATACGTCATTTGTCGGCATTTTTGCAGCAACTGCCGCGTCACTGATGCTGCTGGATCGATTTTTGGTCTCAAATATACTCCCACCAGTATATTTTAAAGCCCTTTGTTTATAAGGACATCAGGGCTGTTTTTATCAATACATGGGGGAGTATCCATCAATGCCGCATCTTCCGCATTGCTGACGCGGTACTTATGCCGCACTGCACCTAAAGTCCTTACCGTTTTCGCGTCAGCGGTCATTGCCAATGGCTGTTTTGTTGTCATAGTATGAATGTATTGATTCAGATCAAGATGGACAATCCACTACAAAAACGATGGAGACAGCATGGCAGACCAGACTCAGGGACGAGGTGGTGACAGCGCGCCACCCGACATTACCACCATCATCGATACCGCATCACCCTTTCCACCTATCCGCCGCATAGGCATGTTTCGCCCTTTCACCTGGCTGCGGCTGGGCTGGGACGATTTTCGCGAATCCGGCAGCGCCAGTATTTTTTACGGTATCTGTTTCGCCGCAATGGGGCTGATACTCAATCTCGTGCTCAGTCATGCGCCGCAATATGTGTCCGCACTCAGTTGCGGCTTTTTACTGATCGGGCCCTTGCTGGCGCTGGGTTTGTATGACATCAGCCGTCGTATAGAAAACGTGCGTTCCGGTTTGCTCGGCAGTGTGTTTTCCATGCGCGGCCGCTGGAGCAATATTGGCGTGCTGGCACTCGTGCTGGCAGTGATACTGATGGTCTGGGCGCGCGCTTCGCTGGTGATTTTTGCGCTGTTCTATAACAAGGGCATGCCCACTATGCATGGCTTTCTGACGCAGTTATTTTCACTGAATAATCTGGAATTTATTCTGGTCTATGCCTGCATCGGTTTTATCTTTGCGAGTATCGTTTTCGCGATCAGCTGGGTCTCGATTCCCATGATGCTGGACCGCGACAGCGATGCCATCACCTCAATGATCATCAGCTGTGTTGCGCTGTTCATCAATGTACCGGCAACCATCGTCTGGGCGCTGATCATCGTCAGCTTTGTGGTGCTCGGCTTCATGACCTGGAGCCTGGGTTTCATTATAGCCATGCCTGTGATCGGCCATGCGACCTGGCATGCGTACAAAGAAGTGGTGGGGAATGCGGCCGACCGGCGCTGATTTGACGCTTCCCAACATCGTATTCCCAAAGGCGGAGCCGCGACACAGGTTCCGTTTTTTTATGCCTGTCATGCCAGTAATGCGCAAAAATGGCTGCTGGAGCACAAAATATACTCCCGGGAGTATATTTTAAAGCCCTTTATTTCTAAGGAGATAAAGGCATTTTTTGCCACATACTCCCCTTAAAATGCTAATTTAAAAGAAAAATGCAGTCAGTGTAGGATGCGTCATACGCACCAAATCAGGTAAGGTTGATGTTCGTCGGCTGGCAGTAAGCCGCCCCGCATAAGATGCGCAATCATCATGTGCGCCGTAGCCAGATTTTAGGCTGAGAAGCGAATGAACAGGTGAGTGCAGTTTGATTGTTGAGAGTGGCGCGTATGACGCACCCTAAGGAGTACGTACGCTACGCTTGCTAGAAAAGGAAAGTCATGAACGTACTAAAGCCATGGTTGCCATTGATTACCATCGTCGGCTTAGGTAGCGTGATAGCCTGCTACTTTATGAGTGATCACTATCTCCGGTTTACGGAGGAAGTACAACTGGCGAGCGGAGAGCTTATCGCGGTTGACCGTAAGTTTAAAACGGAAGCACTTGGTGAAATTGGCGGGCCAGGAGGATGGGATGCCAAGTTTAACAGCATGGTCATCATCAGACCGCTTCGCGACGGTAATCCGCCAATCTGGCAATCAGAGATTGGCTTGATTCCCATCTTGTTTGATCAGGATACAGGGACCAAAGAATGGTTTGTCGTGACTACTTTTTACATGTGTGACGCATGGAGAAAAATAGGAAAACCGAAACTGCCGTATGCCGAATTCCGGTTGCGTAACGGACAGTGGCAACAGGTTGATTTGTCGCCGCAACATATAGGGAGGCCTGCAAATATTCTGACAAGAATTAGTAATAAAGCTGAGCTGGCTTATCACACAATTAATACCAAAATAGAGCGTATGAGTGCTCAAGGTATTGCACCACGGTTCAACAAAATTACCGAAGAATGGGTCGGTTGTCGAAATTAATGTAACGTTTAATTTAACCAATAATTCAGGAGTCATCATGGCTATAACTGTAGTGGTCTAATAAAAACGGAAACCAGGAATAGGCAAACCACTCACAGCGGATCAAATACGTATCCGAGAATTGGAAGCTCAAAACCGTCAACTGCGCATGGATGTCGATATTTTAAAAAAAGTTTCGGTGGGTTCAATCGGTTAACGCAACACTTTCTGGTCTGATATTGCGACCTCTGCAACCTCAAAAAAAAGCCCGGTCGTTAACCTGACCGGGCTTGATGCTTTGAATGGCAGCGGGTTTATTTCAGCGGCGGAATCGCTTGCGGCACCAGTTTGCTGACGGGCTGTTCGCGCAGTTTGTCGGTCAGTATCTGCAAGGCTTTTTCGAGTTGCTGATCTTGTCCGTTGAAGGTTGCATGCGGCATGTTGTCGACTTCGACATCCGGCGTGACGCCGACGCCTTCAACCAGCCATTGCCCATCCATGCTGAACTGGGCATTTTCTGCGGCGCGTATCATGCCGTTATCCGCCAGGCTGTTGCCATCGGACAGCCAGACACCGGCACCAGCCGTGCGTTTGCCAACCAGTGGGCCGAGTTTCAATGCCTTCACGCCTGCTGCGAAAGTCTCGCCGTCAGAATAAGTCAGCTCATCGACCAGCACCACCAGATGACCACGGAAAGTCTGTTGCATATTGGTGTAAGGGCGGTTATTGCCACGCGACCAGAATGCCCAGGTTTTACGCAATAATTTTTCTATGATCCAGCTGTCGATATTGCCGCCGCGATTGCGGCGCACGTCGATGATCAGACCATCGCGATCGACATTGGCGTAAAACTCGCGTGCAAATGCATTGATGTCCTGCGCACCCATGGCGCGCAGATGCAGGTAACCTATCTTACCTTTCGATGCCTCGTTCACCCGCGCGCTGCGGCTTTGTTCCCAGTCGCTGTAACGCAGATTCGCATGTTTCGTCATGCTGACTGGTGTGACGATGACATCGTGCGGCGCCTGATTTCCACGTTTTACCTGCAGCAGGACTTGCTTGTCGGCCTGATTCAGCAGCAGATCGGCAATGTCACGCGCTTCCATGACCAGCTTGCCGTTGACGCTCAGAATGACATCGCCTTCTTTGACGTTGACATCGGGTTGCGCCAGCGGGCTGCGCTCTGTTGGTAACTCCGGTTCGCTGCGATAGATATGTTCTATCTTATAGCCATCTTTGCTGCGGGCTAACACGGCGCCCAGCGTTGCCGGTGCGCCTTCGGCAGCGGCTTTGCGGATATCGCCGGGACGGAATTGCGAATGCAGTGCGCCGACTTCGCTGACCATTTGCGCCAGCACATCATTCAACTCATTGCGGTCAGTCACGCGTTCGACCAGAGGCGCATATTTGTCGCGCATTTTTTTCCAGTCCACGCCACGCATGTTGTCATCGTACAGAAAATCTCTGTGCATGCGCCAGGCATCGCCAAACATCTGGCGCCATTCCTGACGCGGGTCGGAGGTGAAACTCCAGTCATTGATGCTGACTTTCGCTTTGCTGATATCGTTGGGGGCTTTGGCACCGGCTTCGACAATCACAAAATCACTGTTACCGTTACTGGCAGAGGTTTTGTAATACACATGCTTTTTGTCGGCGGATAAATCAAACTGACGGATGCCGCTGGCGAATACTTCCGGTTGCACCGCGTTTTTGCTGATAGCCAGTGTCTTGAGTGTGCCGCGTCCTTCATGGCCTTCAGGCTCAACGAAATACAGACGTTTATCGTCAATCGCTAAGCCGCGGTAGTTACCGGCGGCGAGTGGCACCTGATACAAACGTTCGCTGAGTTCAGTGTATTCAATCGCTGGCAAGGCCGTTTTGCTGGCTTTTGTATCTGCTGGTTTAGCATCCGTGTCCGATGCTTTTTCTGCCGATTTTTCATTGGTTTTTTCAGCGTTTTTTTCTACGGGTTTTACTTCGGCTTTGCTGCTGAGTTTGCTTAACTCATCGTCCGCTTTAAACGGAAAGCGATTTTTTGCCTGCAGGGCGAGGGCGTAAATACCTGTGCGTTTGTCAAAGCTCGGGCCCAGATTGCGGTCACCCCAGGGTGAACGATTGCCGACCTCGAAGTGGCGTTCAGATAAGAAATACAACCACTTGCCATCGGTGGAAAATACCGGCGTATGCGATTCATAGCGATCGCCGGTGACGAAATGCAGTTGTTTGCTGGCGAAGGAATACAAACCGATTTGCTGGCGGCCGCTGTTGCTGTCAGGGCGCACGATGGCCAGCGTTTTACCGTCAGGTGACCAGACGATATCACCGTAACGGTCAAACCCTGCTTTGCTGCCGTCATCAATGATCGTATTGGTCTTCGTTGCCAGATCCAGCAACCAGACGCGGCCACGTTTATCTGTATGCGCCAGTGATTTTCCATCCGGTGACGGATAAATATTCAGCCTGTGCACATCGCCATTGTGAGTCAGCATTTCTGCCTTACCGATACCGTTCGCAGGATATTTCCAGATTTCATTTTCGCCGGAGCTGTCAACAATCGCATACACGCTTTGGTCGTCGTGCGAGAACACGGCAGCGCGGGCGCGGGCATTTTCGGGGATCGCTAAATCGACACGGCGTTGCAGACCTGTTCCTGCAATCGTGACATGACCGCGTGCAGTGAAAATCAGACGCTCACTTTTGCTGGCGATTTCGGTATCGCTCAGATAGTCCAGCGGCGTACGGATCAGACGTTTTCTTTGCTGATCAAAATCTGAGGTCAGATCGATTGCCAGTGTGTTGTCGGCTTTGCTGGCAAGGTTCAACACATGCAGATCGGCGCCGAGCTGATAGACGATGTTGCCTTCGCCGATGGCGGCGTTTCTGACATCCCATTCTTTATGCGTCGTCAGTTGTTGCGGATTGCTGCCGTCGGCGTTGGCTGTCCAGATATTGAATGCGCCATCGCGGTCGCTGATGAAATACAGGCGACCCTGATACCACATCGGGCGCTTGTTATTGCTGCTGTCGCTGGCAAACAGATTGACGGCTTCGGCTTTGCTCTGCAAGTCATAACGCCACAATTGTGCGGTCGCGCCGCCACGGTAATGTTTGGCATTGTCATTGGTCATTTGCAGACCGAAACGTGTGAAATACAGATAGCGGCCGCTGTCATCGAGCGTTGCTTCATTCGCGTCAGCAACAGGGAAGACGCGGCGCAATTGTGTTTTCGGATCAATCGCTGCAATGACTCTGTGCGCGTTGGGCCCGGTGCTGTTGAGTGTGCTGACTAATACTTCGCCCTGTGCCGTCCAGCCGAGCACATTCACGACATCATTTTCAAATGTCAGGCGTTGCGGCAAGCCGCCGTTGACCGGCATGACATAGGCTTCGGTTGCCCCTTCATAGGCAGCGGAAAATGCCAGCCATAACCCATCACGGGAAATGGCCGGCAAGGTTTCTGCGGCCGGATGGGTGGTCAGCCGTTGCGCCTGGCCGCCGCGCAGGCCGACTTTCCACAAGTCACCTTCAGCGGTAAAGACGACGGTCTCTGCGCGTATGCCGGGAAAACGGTAATACGCCGGTGCGGCGATTGCCGCTGGCAGTATGCTGCTAAGCGTCAGTCCAAGCGCGAGACGGAGCGCGAGGTTGAGAGGCTGCCGTTTGCTCAGTTTGCGCGGTAGAACAGACGAAGGTAAGTAGCGGGTGACGCCAGCGGGTAGTTTCATGTGAGTGATCTTTAACTTAATTTATTGAAATTATTTATTGAAATTACTTATTGCAAACAAAGTTGGTCAGGAAAACAAATTTCCTCTTTTTTCCTACAAAAAATCATCAAAAGTGTTACCGAAGTGTAAGTTTTGTTGATGTTGGGCAACTATCCATTTATAACATCGGCAGAGCAACAATTGTTTCCTTACACGTTGGCCGATCTGCCTTACGTGACCATCAACGCGCAATCAGTTTAGTTATCCGGCGGAGAGAGCCATGAGACCAGTCAACTTCATCAAAGTTCTTGCAATCCTCAGTATTTCGACAGAAATGTCACTGGCGATGGCGCAGAACGTCACTTTCAGCATTAACACGCAGGCCGAACGCAAAACCATCAGCCCGCTGATTTACGGCTTTAATGCTTACGCTGACGGCTACGGTCGCACGGGCTGGGATGCGCATGGCGGCAAAGCGAATCTGGATAGTCTGAATCTGACGTCGCGCCGCCTCGGTGGCAATAATATGACCAGCTATAACTGGGAAAACGGCGTAAGTAATTCCGGTGCCGACTGGTGCCACTCGTCGAATGCCGGTGTGACATACGCGACCGGCGCCGGTGAACCATCCAGCACCAGTGGTCTGGCGTATTACGCACCGGGTGCAGGAATTAAAGCGTTCCACGATCAGTCGCTGGCGCTGGGTACGTTCTCTTTGCTGCAATTGCCTGCTGCCGGCAAGCTGCCGAAAGACATCGTCAATCTGTATCCGCCATCGAGCTGCAAAGGTTACGAGTTATGGCAAAGCACCGCCGGGCCATCGAATATCGATGTGACCCGATGGCTTGATATTGTGAACGACAAACCTGCCGCCGCAGGCAGCCTGAGTCTGGCACCATCGCTGAGCGACAATGTGGTGTATATCGATGAAGAGATTAATTTCCTCATCAAAAAATACGGCAAGGCATCAGCCAGCAAAGGTGTCAAAGGCTATGAACTGGATAATGAACCGGATCTGTGGCATGTGTGGCCATCGAGCCAGGGCGCTGGCACACATGAAAATCTGTACCCGAATCTGACCACGATCAGCGATGTCATGCAAAAAAATCTGGCGCTCGCAAAAACAGTCAAGCGCATGGATAGCTCCGCACAAACCTTCGGTCCGGCGCTGAGCGGTTATCTGGGTTTATTCAGTTTGTGGGCAGTCTGGGATGGTTCGCAATCGCATCAGCCAGCGGACTGGAATCAGTATTCTGTGGAGCCGTATCTCAGTAAAAATACCGGTGACCGCTATCGCTACAACGGTATGACTTTTGCCAACGTCTATCTGGATACGATGCGCAAAGCGTCGGCCTCGGCGGGCAAGCGTTTGCTGGATGCCTTCTCGTTTCATTTCTATTCACAGGCGTCGTATGATCCGGCAAATCGCGTGCAGGCAGCGCGCAGTCTGTGGGACAGCAGCTACGTCGAACCAAGCTGGATCACGCAAGGCGGCAACGGCTTTACCGATGGCCGCGGTCTGGAAATTTTGCCCAAGCTCAAGCAGTCAATTGCCGATTTTTATCCCGGCACCAAGCTCGCTGTGACCGAATATGATTTCGGCGGCAGAGATGATGTGAGCGGTGCGATTGCACAAGCAGATGCGCTCGGCGCGTTTGGTCAGCAGGGCGTGCATCTGGCAACGTATTTCGGCGATGTGGAAGCCTATATTGCCGCCGGATTTAAAATTTTCCGCAATTACGATGGCAATAAATCGGTGTTTCCTGAAGTCTCAGTCAAAGCGGTATCGACGAATAACGGCAATGGCACCGTGTATGCAGCCGTCAGTGCCGCTGATCCGAATACCGTGCATCTGATCGCAATCAACCGCCTCAGCACACCGCTGAATGCGAGCTTGCAAATCGCTCATCCGGTGGCGCTGAATTCTGTACAAGCGTGGGGTGTCGATGCCAGCAGCCAGGCCGTGACCATGCGTGCAGGTCTGAGTGCGATCAAGCAAAATCAGTTCAGCTATACCTTGCCAGCATTGTCGGTGATGCACTTTGTAGTGAAGCCATAATCAGGCAAATCATCGGCTTGACTGAAAAGTGCCGGAAAAGTGTCGGAAAACGCCCGAATAATACTCCCCGGGAGTATATTTTAAGCCCCTTTGTTTATGCTGAGATAAAGACGAAAAACATAAAAACAGGGGGGAGTATGCTGAAAAACAGCATTCAACAGGCAAACAATAAGGAAACAGACGTAAAAAAAGCAGCCGTAGCTGCTTTTTTTATAGGTAGAACTTTGACGTTCAGCGCTTATTTTTTGATTTGCTTCAGCACTTCACGCAACATCGCCAGCATCTGATCGAGTTCTTCTTTCGTCACGTTCAGCGCAGGCATGAAACGCAGCAGATCAGGGCGCGGTGAATTCAGCAGCAGACCGACCGGCTCCATATTGCGCGCTGTTTCAACGATTTGTGCGCCGATGTTGTCGCCGAGTTTCAGCGCGCGCAGCAAGCCTTCACCACGTTCGCCTTGCAGGCCGAATTCATCCGAGAGCTTCACCAGTTCTGCGCTCAGATACGCCGCTTTTTCTTTGACTTCATCGAGGAAGCCAGGCTTGGTCAACTCCTTCAGTACCGCGATGCCAACGGCGGTCATCAATGGCGCACCGTTGTAGGTACCGCCCTGATCGCCGGGAACAAAACAGGCGACTGCTTCGCGGCACAGCAAGGCGCCGAGCGGCACGCCGCCACCGATGCCTTTCGCCAACGTCATGATGTCAGGTTCGATACCGGACAACTGATAGCCGAACAATTCGCCGGTACGACCCATGCCGGTCTGCACTTCATCAACGATCAGCAAAATGCCGTGTTTTTGCGTCAGAGCGCGTAGTTGCTGCATGAATTCGCGCGTGGCTGGTAAGACGCCGCCTTCGCCTTGTACTGGCTCCAGCATCACCGCAACGGTTTTATCGTTGATCAGTTTTTCAACTGAAGCGATGTCGTTCAGATCCGCTTTCGGGAAGCCGGTGACTTGTGGTGCAAATATTTTGTCCCAGCCCGGTTTGCCGGAGGCCGACATGGTTGCCAGCGTGCGACCGTGGAAGCTGTGATCAAAGGTGATGATTTCAAATGCGCCGTTCTTGTTCAGCTGCCCCCATTTGCGTGCCAGTTTGATCGCGCCTTCATTCGCTTCTGCACCGCTGTTGGTGAAAAACACGCGGTCAAAACAGGATTGCTCTGTCAGACGCGAAGCCAGTTCTATCATCGGCGCGTTGTAAAACGCAGGGGATGGGTTCAGCAGTTTTTTCGACTGTGCGACCAGCGCGTCGTGGATCACGGCAGGGCTGTGGCCGAGGCAATTGACCGCCCAGCCTTGCAGGTAATCGAGATAGCGTTTGCCATTGTTATCCGTCAGCCACATGCCGCTGCCTTCCGTAAAGACGATTTCCGGGCGCGGTGTGATGTACATCAGAGCGTTAACGTTGTACTGGCTGAATTCCATTTCAAGACTCCTAAAGTCGACAAAGCAGGGGTAAAAAAGAGTGGTGGAGATTAATCAGGTGCTGATGATAAAAAAGCCACAGGTGTCGCCTGTGGCTTGATACTTGTGGTGCCGCTCATCTTCCGCGCACGCTCACTCGTACATAGTCCCAGGCTCTGAAAACGAGCTGCGACGTCGTGCGATATTTGGTGAGGACATGTCGGTAAAAATTTTCATAAAGCGGATAGTAGGACTTTTTGCGCACTGCGTCAAAATAAATTTGCGCAGTGCGCTGAAAAAAAAACGATGCCCGGTTCAGGGACGCGGGGACGATGAGTAATTGATTAACAGGTCGCAAGCACGCTGCTTTTTAACGCATCAACATGCCCTGTCCGTTCCTGATTAATTCACCAGATCGGCTTCGGATGTGAACGAATCGGCGTAGAACTCGTCCGCCGGTAACTGGCACTGCGCGACAAAATCGCGTTTGGCAGAATCGACCATCACCGGTGCACCGCAGGCATACACCTGATAGCCGGATAAATCAGCGTGATCGGCCATCACCGCCTGATGAACGAAGCCAGTGCGACCCTGCCACTGATCTTCGGCTTGTGCATCGGAAATCACCGGCACATAACGGAAGCCCGGTAATTGCGCAGCCCACTCCTGGCATAACTTATCCATGTACAGGTCTGCCGGACGACGTCCGCCCCAGTACAGCGCCACAGGGCGCGTGGATTTAGTGTGGATCAATTGTTCGACCAGTGCTTTGATCGGCGCAAAGCCGGTGCCGGAGGCGAGCAGAATAATCGGTTTGTCGCTGTCTTCACGCAGATAAAACGTGCCTTGCGGACCTTCAAAGCGCAGAATGTCACGCTCTTTCAATGTAGAGAAAACCTGTTCGGTAAATAAGCCGCCCGGCATGTGACGGATATGCAGGGTAATGTGTTCAGCATCGTGCGGCGCATTGGCCATACTGTAGCTGCGGCGTTTGCCATCGCGCAGTAAAAATTCTATGTACTGACCAGCGCGGTAATTCAGCTTTTCATTCGCAGGCAGTTGCAGCGCGACCAGCATGACGTCATCGGATAATTTTTCCAGTTTCACAATGCGGGTTGGCATTTTCTTGACCGGATATTCATCGTCGGCGACCAGCTCGCGCGCTTCGATAGTCAGATCGCTTTGTGGCTTGGCGCAGCAGAACAGCGACATACCTTGTGCGGCTTCATCCTCCGTCAGCGCGCGTTGCTGATGATTGCCATGCACGACAGTGCCGTCAGTGACTTTGCCTTTACAAGATCCACAGGCACCATTTTTACAACCGTAAGGCAGAATGACGCCCGCGCGCAAAGCGGCGGATAATACGGTTTCATCTGCATCGCAGCTAAATTGACGACCGCTGGGGGTCACGGTTACTTGAAAAGTCATACAATCCTGAGCATGAAAAAACAGTTAAAAAAAATAGGTAAGCCGCGCTTACTGATCATTGGTTGTGGCGATGTCGGTATGCGTCTGCTGCCATTATTGCGTGCGCATTTCCGCATTTTTGCCGTCACCAGTCAGCCTGCGCGTTGTGCAGAGCTGCGTGCAGCGGGGGCGGTGCCGGTGGTTGCTGATCTGGATCAGCCGCATACGCTGCGACGTCTTTCCGGGTTGGCACAGCGTATCCTGCATCTGGCGCCACCGCGATCTGACGGCGTGATTGATGTCCGCAGCCAGAATTTGAGCGCCATTTTACCCGACAAGAGCCGTCTTGTTTATGTCAGCACGACCGGTGTGTATGGCGATTGCGCTGGCGCAAGGTTTGACGAAACGCACCCGGTCAGACCTCAAAATGCACGTGCCGTAAGGCGCGTAGCGGCAGAACAATGCCTGCGAAGCTGGGCAAAACGCAGTCAGTCCACCTTAGCGATTCTGCGGGTACCGGGCATTTATGCGGCGGATCGTTTGCCGGTGGAACGCTTACAAAAAGGCACACCGGCATTGATCAGCAGTGATGACGTGTACACCAATCATATTCATGGAGACGATCTGGCGCGATTGATACGGCTGGCCTTATTCCGTGGTTCGCCGCAGCGCGTGTATCACGCGGTGGACGACAGCGATATCCGGATGGGTGATTATTTTGATCTGGTGGCTGATGCATTTGCGTTGCCGCACCCGCCGCGTTTGCCTCGTGCTGAATTGCAAAAGCAAGTCTCACCTATGCTGCTGTCATTCATGTCGGAATCCCGTCGCCTCGATAATCAGCGTATCAAACATGAGCTGGGCGCACGCTTGCTATATCCGCAGGTACGCGATGGTGTTTTTGCGGCTGTCAAACTACGAGATTAGTTTTATATCAGCGATGAGGTGACTTTCAGAATTTCATCGGCGGTTGTCAGGCCTTCAACGATTTTGTAAGCACCGGCAATGCGCAGAGGCTTCATCTCATCTTTGATACTTTGCGCACGTAAGGCATGAATATCGGCGTTTTCAGTAATCAGCTTACTGAAAGGTAAGGTCACGGTCAGTAATTCATACAAGCCGGTACGCCCCAGAAAACCGGTCTGGCGGCATTCCGGGCAGCCAACGGGGCGATAGACGGTCTGTGGTTTCGGTATGCCCCAGTCTTCAACCAGCGTTTCCCAGATCGCATCCTGAATCTCACCGTCAGCGACTTTGCAATGCACGCACAAAGTCCGCACCAGACGTTGCGCCAGAATACCGATTATCGTTGCTTCCAGCAGATAATACGGAACGCCGAGTTCCAGCAGGCGCATGATCGCAGATGGGGCATCATTGGTGTGCAGGGTTGACAGCACCAGATGGCCGGTCAGCGCGGCTTGCACCGCCATTTCTGCGGTTTCCAGATCGCGGATCTCACCGACCATGATGATGTCAGGATCTTGCCGCATCAGTGCGCGTATGCCATCGGCGAAGTTCAGATCGATTGATGATTGCACTTGCATCTGATTGAACGATGCTTCCACCATTTCTATCGGGTCTTCGACAGTACAGACATTCACATCCGATGTGGCCAGCGCTTTGAGTGTGGTGTACAGCGTCGTGGTTTTTCCTGAACCGGTTGGCCCGGTAACGAGAATAATGCCATGTGGTTTCTTGGTCAGATTGTCCCAGCGTTTCGCGTCGTTCAGTGGAAAACCTAATTCCGGCAAAGTCTTGACCACGACATCCGGGTCAAAAATACGCATCACCATTTTTTCGCCGAACACGGTAGGCAGCGTCGATAAACGCAGTTCGACTTCCTGACCATCGGCTGTGCGGGTTTTGATACGACCATCCTGCGGACGTCGTTTTTCAATCACGTCGATACGACCCAGCAATTTGATCCGCGCGATCATCGCGATCATCACTGTGGCCGGCACCTGATACACCTGATGCAGCACGCCATCAATACGGAAGCGGATCACCGCCATATCACGCTTGGGTTCGAGATGAATATCCGAGGCGCGCTGATCAAACGCAAATTGCCACAACCAGTCAACGATATTGATGATGTGCTGATCATTCGCATCGACTTGTTTATTTGATTTACCAAGTTCAACCAGTTGCTCAAAGTTTTGTCGCAAACCGAGGTCATTGCTGCTGGATTTGCGCGCATCTTTAATCGATTTCGCCAGCGAAAAAAACTGCACAATGTACTGTGAAATTTCCAGCGGATTTGCGAGCACCAGGCGTATTTCTTTACGCGAAATACGCGCGATTTCATCTTGCCATTCTGTGTTGTACGGGTCCGTGGTCGCCACTACCACCGTATTTGCATTCGATTCGACAGGCAGAATATTAAAGCGCGTTGCATACGTTGATGACATCACATCAGAGACGGTGGTGAAATCAATTTTTAAAGGATCAATCCGGTAAAACGGCAGGTGTACTTTGGCTGCCGCCCATTCGGTCAGCCAATCCAGCGTCAGCTGCGCATGCGGTGCTTTTGCTGAAAGCAACTTGCATTGCGCTGTTGCCGTCAATGGGTGCATGGTGGATGGTCCGTTTTTCAGGATACCTTGCGCCTCATTGTATTTCGCTTTCGCCTCTTCTTTAGGAATCAGGCCATCAGCCATCAGCCAGGTGAAAATTTGTTGCAGATCTAAGCGGCGTGGGGCTTTTGGATTCATTTTCTGTGGCTGATTTGATTGGTTATGGGCAGGTGTCTGGCGCAAAACTATGTTGGATCGCTGGCTGCTTTTAAGCCGTTGACCCAGGATTTTGTCGGCAACTTGGTCGCCGCTTTGATCTCTGTCGCGCGTTCATATAATGCAGCAAAATCAAACTGTTGTTTGTGTTTGAAGGCAACCGCGACGACGTTACCATCATGCACTTCCGGCAGACATAAAACTTCGGCAAAGGCAAAGCGCAGGGCTTTCAGATTGCGTGCATAGCTGGGGTGATCGCCGAATAAATTGACGGTCAGGATGCCGTTGTCTTTGAGGCAGGCGGCGCACGACTGGTAAAACTCTGCGGTGTCTAATACCGGCCCTTTGGCGGTCGCATCGTACAGATCTACTTGCAGCGCATCGATGGTATCGAGGTTATTTTCATCATTCACAAAATCGAGCGCATCCATTTCGATGACATTCAATCTGTCGTCATTCGCAGGCAATTTGAACATGCTCTCGCAAATGGCGATGACAGAAGGGTTCAGCTCAACGGCGGTAACGCGCGCGGTCTCGAACTGACGATAGCAGAATTTTGTCAGCGCACCGGTTCCGAGACCAAGCTGAACGATATGTTGCGGTTCTGAATTAAACAACATCCAGATCATCATCTGTTGCGCGTATTCGAGTTCGATCGCATCCGGTTTGCGCAAGCGCATCGCGCCTTGCACCCATTCAGTACCAAAATGTAAAAAGCGCACACCATCGAGTTCTGAGAGCGTGACTGGCGCGAATTTAGGTTTACGTGGAGATTTTTTTACGGCCGCAGCCTTGGGGCCGGAGCGACGATTGGCTTCGGCTTCTATGGATTTACGTTTGATTAGCATAGCGCTATTTTACCTTTTGCTTTTGTATCTAAAACAGAATTCATGTAAAAGTTTGTCGCGCTATGTGACAGCAACGATAAATAAAATGGGACGGTATCAATTCAGTTGAAATTCAGTTAAGAATCTGTTGCCATTCGTGTGATTTTTCTGCAAACGAGCGCATCGCATTGGCCGGCGAAGAAGAGGGCAGCACCAGCGTCTGATAGCCTTGTGCCTGAAACCAGCTTTGTATTTTTGCCGCTGTTTTACCATTAAAGCAAACCCGTCTGAGTTGCGGATACTCGCGCCGCAACGCGGAAAAATCATTCAATTGCCCGTCGCGTATCGCTGCATCCAAGCTGCCCTGACGTACACATTGACGGAAAATATCCCACAGCCCTATCCCATGTGCCAACAGCATTTCCAGCTTTTGCGGGTAATCACAAGTGACCAGATCCTGTTGCAGCACAACTGACAACAGTCTCCAGAATTGATTAACTCATGGTCAATTTGACGCTAGCTCGCAGCCAATAGCTGCTATTCAATGATAGTCAGACGCTGAGTCATAGCCGCCGAGTTATGCGTCCAAATGGTAATTGGCGAGTATTGTCATTGTAAATAGGAAGTGATTTTTAAAAAATTTTAGTGCAAAATAGAATTTCTTTATTTGCAATAAATTTTCATGATCAACTTACCACGTTTACTGATTGTCGTTTTTCTTGTCTTGCTTGGCGGATGCGGAGGTGGAGGTGGCGGTTCTACAACCGGTACTGCCACGCAACCGCCGGTCACACCGCCCGTGATACCTCCAGTTGAAAGCCGTCTCACCAAAATTATCCTGAAAAGCGATGCAGGTGATGCGATTGGCTTGGGACAAAACTACACATACAGTTTAAGTGATGCAAAGATTTCAGTGAGCAGCGACCATAATCGCTTATTGGTTCAAGTAGAAGGTGATGAGTCCTGGATAGGAGCATTCCAGACTGGTGGCTCGACGCAAAACCAGCTGCAGGCTGGCACGGTAACTAACGTTCAGCAATATGTCGATGGCATGGACTGGGGGGAGAGTGGGATGACTTGGTGGGGGGAAGGGAGACGGTGTTCCAGTTCCCATGGCTGGTTCAGTATTGACCATGTGAAATATATCGGCACACAACTCGGAGAGGTCAAGATTCGCTTTGAGCGTCAGTGTGATGGTGCAGCCGCAGCTATGCATGGTGAAATTACATACTATGCTGACGATACCACCAAACCGCCGCCACCCGTTGCTCCTGTGCCAGCTTCGCTGTGGCGTCCTCCGGGTGATGTAGCTAACAGTGTCGGCAACTATGCGTATTTTGAAAGCGATGATGGTGATTATGTTGGCTTAGGCAAGACATGGCGTTACGATCAGCGAAGCTCCAAGATCGATATTGTCGGGGATAACGTTAACTTGAATATTACCGTTAATGGAAGCGACCTTTGGTCTGCTGAACTACGGGGGATGTACGGTTTTAAGATTTTCCAACCAGGTTACTATCCGGGTATACATGGTTCGCGTTTCCACAATCCGGTTAAAGGGGGCATGAGTTTGACTGGCGCGGGGCGAGGTTGCAGTAAATCTACAGGTTGGGTGGTGATCGACTCGGTAACAAGTGACGCGACAACCTTGCGAGTGACCGCCATCGATCTGCGTTTCGAGCAGCATTGCGAGGGCCGAGCTGCCGCCCTGCGTGGAGTGATTCACTGGAAAGCACCATCGCCACTTCCGCCTGTTGCAGTCAATACAGAAGTCGGTTCTTGGTATGCACCGGCGACAGCGTTGCCTGTCGGCGGAAATTATCTGTATATGCAAAGCGATGTGGGTGAGCCGCTGGCCAAAGGTCTGATCGATCTGCAAACCAACTCGACCGCCACGTTCAGTGTCGACGTGCAGGATAACCGTCTGGCCATTAACGTGCATGGCGCTCACCACTGGAACGTGAGCCTGGCACCTAAGCCAGGACAAAGTCAGTTTACTGTCGGAGACTATGGTAATTTGACCCGCGGTGCGTTCACTGTTTCGCTTGACGGCTACGGGGAATTTTCACCGCAGGGTTGGGTTGTCATCGACAGTATCAACTACTCATCAGGAAAGATTGTGGCGCTGGATTTACGCTTTGAAGAACTTGGCAATAACCGGGCTGGTAATGCTAGCGGCCTGCTGCATGGGCAGTTGCATTGGCGAGCCGGTCAGTCTGACAACTTTACCGGACCATCGATGTCTGTACCATCGCTGTTTTGGCATCCTGAGGCAGGCAATACACCTTCGTCGGGAAACTATATTTATTTGGAAAGCGACCGTAGCGACTATCTTGGTGACGAGTCTTCCAGCCAGTCTTCCCACCTTTACACGCCGTTAAACAGCTTAATCACAGTCAGCGGTACCGGCAATTCTGTCTCAGTGGAAGTGAAAGGCGACAAGATTTGGGGCGGTAGCTTTGCAGCAATGAGTAATGCAACTCAGATTTTGACCGGTTATTATGCGGGACTCAACAATTCTGCGGCTTACAATCCTTCACGTGGCAAGTTCAATTGGAGCGGTAATGCGCGTGGCTGCAATGAAGCCACTTCCGGGGTGGTTGTCGATAAGGTGACTTATTCTGGGAACCAATTGATCGAATTGCTCATGCGTTTTGAGCAGCACTGCGACAACGATCCTGGCCCAACCCGTGGCGAAATCCGCTGGATGGCGGCGGACATGCGGCAACCGTCTGGGCCAGCACCGATTCCTGCGGATTTATGGCGGGCACCAGCAGGGTCTTTGCCTACAAGTGGTAATTATTTATATGTGCAATCCGACCAAGGGGATCGCATTGGTCAAGGTAGGTCTGTACTAATGACTAATAAGGACACCCAGTTTTTTGCCAGCTTGACTGCGCTGTACAACAACGATGCGTATTTTGGGTTATCGATGGAGTCCTCCAAAACCGGATTAAGAATTTGGAGCGGTGCATTCCAGACCATGATAGGAATGAAGAAGTTCCAGACGGGTTTCTATGACTATGTAATGCGTATTCCGTTCCAGAATCGGGCATTCGGTGGATTGAGTTGGTCTGCGAATGGCGTAGGTTGCAATAACTCAATCGGCTGGTTTGCAGTGGATAAGGCGGTTTATGTCGGCGAGACGTTGACCCATTTTCATGCCCGATTTGAGCAGCACTGTGAATATCTCACGCCTTCGTTGCGAGGTGAACTGAATTGGGAAGGGCCAGCGCTGACCACAGCTTTAAGGAAGCAGAGTTCAAATGATGAGGCTTCAGCCCGGAAAATGCGTACGTTGATTGACCGTAAGTGAATCTTACATTGAAGTGCTTCTGCTTGAAAAACACTTCAATGCAAACAGACAAATTGACACAACCTTTTCCAGGATTGCAGCTTTTGCTCAAATGCAAGCGTATAGGCGGGGCTTGACGATGGCAGTAGGACTATCTGGTAGCGACTGGCGATTGTCCCGAGTTGTTTCAAGCCGTGTTTTGCTGCGGTACCGCCGTTGAAGGCAATCGTTTTCAAATGTGGCAGGGATTCGATCATCCCTGCAATGTCGTTATCCACGTGATTTTTAATTTGGCTGTCAAGGCTTCCTGTGCGATTTGCGTTTGCGACGACATCCCACAAACCAATGCCACGTGCGAGCAGGGTCTGCAGGCGAGCTTCATAGGGCAGGCTACGCAAATCAATATGGATCACCGTTCCGAGCAGTTCCCAGAATTTGTTGTGGCGAAACGCATAATATTGTTGTGCGTCCAGCGAGGCTTGTCCGGGGAAACTGCCCAGAATCAGGGTGTGGGTTGCCTTATCAATGACAGGGGGAAATCCAGATAAAATTATTTGACTCATTTGTTGGTTTGTTCGTTTTTGCAGTAACAAGCGTTGAAATGCGTGCTTTTGCTGCTTATTTTTAGTGATCTTCGCTTTGATTGCGCGCTAGCCAGCAAACATTATGATGCATGGCTATACTATTGTGTATGCCGCTCGGTGCCTCGACTCAAACGCTTCGATAGAAACTTTTCATCTGCTGCGCAGTCTGAGCATGACTGAGTGTGATCATAGGTTGTACTGATGTTTTGATGAATAAGGAGATCGCAATGAAAAAAGTATTAATACTGACTGCTGTGGCGCTGCTGAGTGCTTGTGCGCAACCGAATAACTCCGGCAGCGTCTATCGCGCCAGCCAGACTCAGAATGAGCAAAGTGTACGCATGGGCTATGTGGAATCAGTACGCGAAGTAACCATCGATAAAGGGCAAACCGGTGTCGGTACTGCAGCGGGCGCGGCGCTGGGCGGTATTGCCGCCGGTTCCAGCATCGGTGGCGGTAACGGCTCGATAGCTGCGGGTATCGTCGGCGCAGTGGCCGGTGGTCTGATCGGCCAGAAAATCGAGCAGAACAATAGCCAAAAGCGCGGCCTCGAAATTACAGTCAGGCTTGACAGTGGTGAGTTCAGAGCGATTACGCAAGACGCCGATGAATTGTTCCGCGTAGGTGAAAGAGTGCGTCTGTTGTCGAATGGACGTACAACGCGCGTGACGCATTAATCCGGCGGTTCAGCTGAGCCGTCGAAACCAGCCGATACAACAGCTAACAACGCAGCTAAAAAAGTAGCGAACAAAACAGCCAGCAAAAAAATCAGATTCGCTGGCTGTTTTGCATTCGCAGCGCAAAGGCACACGCTTAACTTTTGATTGCCGCTGTTGCGGCGAAATGGGAAAAGTGTATATTTTGTACATAGCGGCGCATTTCACCGACGGACGCTGAATAAAGCGAAGATGACGATTTGCTGCTTGATTGGATTCAGGAGAAAAGAGATGAAAAAGATTGGTCTGGCTCTGCTTACAGCGAGCGCACTTACATCCCCTGTGTATGCGGGCGAAGTCAGTATCACCTGGCAAACACCGGAAAAATATACGGATATACGCCCATCCAGCGAAACCCTCGAGGCATTTCAGGAGCGCGTAATGAAAGAGCTGGGCGAGGTTTTTATCGATCTGGCTAAAAAATTACCGGACGACGTGAAGTGGGAGATTACTGTTACCGATGTTGATCTGGCGGGCGATGTTCGTCCTATGATGCGTGGCACGGCGAACGACATTCGCGTTATCAAAGAAATTTACTGGCCGCGCATGTCACTCACTTATCGCATGACCGATGGTAAGGGAGTCACGATAGCCGAAGGCAAGGACGATATTAAAGACATGAATTTTATGATGGGTATGCATATTCCTTCCGGCCATACCAGCTTTGAATATGAAGAAAAAATGCTGCAGGACTGGTTCAGAAAACAGCAGCGCGATAAGAAATTTCCGACGAAGTGACCATTGATTTTTTCCTGCAAAAAGGGAAGTGTTTCACTGAAAACACTTTCCTTTTTTCATACATGAATTACTTTTTCAATGCCAAAAAGCAATAGACCATTTGTTATTGAAATAGTGTGATTTTGGTTTTGCTACAGGAAATCCATTGGTTTTATTGTTTCTCTTCCGGAATATAAACGATAGAACCGTCTTTCATGCGGTAGGCCGTGCCTGCTTTTGCCCCTTCTCCCTGACCAATAGCGCCGCTGGATTTATAGTGTTCTATTGTTTTGCCTTTTTTAATCATCATTTCCATGTTCGGCTTTCCCGGATCCGTGATGATAGTGACATCCTGTTTGCTGAATGCGTTTAACAGCGGATTCTGTGCGACTGTAATGAGTAGTGCAGCAATAATGACCAGAAATATATCGATAATATTGACTACAGAGAGAATAGGATCATCGCTCTCAGGTTCATGTAATAGCTTCAGGCTCATGCTGTTTTCTCTTTTTGAATTTCCACGAGTTCTTCTGCCAGCCAGCGACGTTGAACGTTGGCGATCCAATAGGTGATACTGGCGGCGATCAGTGCGATGATCACGACGGAAAAGGCGACCGTAAGATTGCCCGATACTTTCGCGAGATTACCATCTGTTAATGATTTCAGTGCAGGTCCCATAGGAATCATTGTGCCTATTAGTCCCAGCATAGGCGCAATGCGACTGGCGATGCGTGCAGGTTCCAGTAATTTGTGTGCGAGCAAATCAAGCTCATCGGATGAGGCTTCGGCGTTTCTGCGAACATGCTGCAGCAAAGGAAATCCTGCCAGATGTTGCGAGCGCCGACGCCGTTGCAGCGCTTGCAGTATGAATGAGCCTAATGCATAAAATGAATACGCAAACATTGCGGCGACCAGTACGAGTACCGGGAACAAGAACAATTGTCCGATCTGATACATCAGTAGTTCAAGGGTGGATGTTTGCATTATTGGTTTTCCTTTTTTGGTGATGGTATGGATGAGGATGTCTTTGGTGTGCTTGTTGCCGCTGCTCCGGAGACAACGCCGCCTATCGGCGTGGCGCAGGGATCTTCGCGTTTTGTGCGCGGCGTAAACCACAGCAGATCAAAGCCTGTTAACTTGTAGTCCTGAGGCGAATATTTACCGTCAAGGACTTCGACATAGGCGACGGTAAGGGCACT
Organism: Cognatundibacterium rivi; assembly: GCF_018139565.1. Taxonomy (GTDB): domain Bacteria; phylum Pseudomonadota; class Gammaproteobacteria; order Burkholderiales; family Burkholderiaceae_D; genus Undibacterium; species Undibacterium rivi. The sequence continues at coordinate 40,483 of NZ_JAGSPK010000007.1, read as the reverse complement.
GGCATTGTTTTTCAGGTAGCGGGGAACCGCGAAATCACGTTGCACATGTCCTGAGCCAGCGATCAGTACGACAGGGCCTGTACTTGCCTCAACAGCGGCTGCCATACGCGCATCACGGGCCCGTTGCGCGGTGACAATTGCGGAAAGTTGCGCCGGTGCCGGGCGTTGACCGCAGTGCCCTTGTACGATTTCATTTTCTAACGCCGCGATCTGGGCTGCATCTGCTATCGGTAATTCTGGCTTCACCGCACCCGTAGCGATGGCGCGCGCATCTTTGCGCGACAAATTTGCGGCGATAAGCAACCAGTCATGTGTTGCTGCGAAGGTGATCAGATTTTTGTATATCGGCCATTGCCATCCTTGTCGATTGAGCATGCCTGCATCAGCCAGTTGTTCTGCATCTTTTATGCCGGCGTTAACGGCTGCGTTAAGCGCTGGCTGATGCTCGGAATCGAATTGCTCCATCGCCAGCGTCAGAGGTGTTTTACCCTGGTGGCGTTGCTGAAGTGCTTGCAGCGTCTGTAGCTGCAACTGATGGTGAAACGTACTGTCATGTTTTTCACCCAGAAGCACATAGCGGCTGGATGCTGCCGCATTGTAAGCGGCGTCTTCGCTGACAAAGCTATTTGAACGTGTATCCCAGATACGTCCCTCCAGCGGATGCGTTGTTTGAGCCACTGCGGCGAGGCTCAGCGTACTCAGCAGCGTAGCTGCTACGCAGGAGACCCAATGATATCGGTTTGTGTATTTTTTCATGATAATGTTGACTTTCTCCACTGGCGCCATGCGCCGATCAAAGGAAATAAAATGAGAAGAGCGATGGCCGCAATCATTAACTGTCCCAGCGTTTCAACGACTTTTTGTGAAACGGATTCCAGTTTCATTCCGCTGACTGTTTGCGTTGTTGCTGCAGGTTTTGTCTCTGTATCTGGTTTGGGTTTTTGGGTGGTTTGCGTGGCAGGCGGTGTCTTGGCTGCATTCGCTGCCGCTGTTTCCTGAAGATGAGTTTTTGCTGATGCGGGAGCATCAAGCCCAAGACCGCTGAGTCCGGTATAGGCTGCCAGTTTTGCATTGTCAGTTTTAACGTCGTAGGCCTGAGCCAGCTCGCGATAGCGTTGCTTTAACTCACTGACTGTCGCGACATCTGCCTGCCAGTAACCGCTGCGTGCCGCTTCCAGCATACGTGCTATCGTCTGTGCGAGTGCATGCGGGTTCTCACGTTCGAACCAGTCTTTTAAGCCAAGCTGATGCTTGTCACGCACATAGACATCGACAAATTCCTGCCACTGATCATCCCGCACGATTTCCCGCGCAACTGAAGTCCATCCCGCAAAGTTATTCATACTGTCGAGTACCTGCAAGGTGCCCGCATACCCCTCAGACATCAGTCCTTTGATATATCCGGGATGGAAGTTACGCGTTGCCAGTTCTTTCGCGAGAAACTGCGCGGCACCTTCGATTTTGCCGCCGCCAGATTCGCGCAGGTTGGAAATGTACAGTTCAGGTGCGCGTCCATCCAGATGACGCACAGCAAGCGCAATACCGCCAAGATATTGAAACGGATCATCTGTCGTGAGCATGCCATACAGATTGGATGTTCTTGAGAGAATCGCGCCTTCTGTGCCTTTTAAGTGCGTGGCGTAAAGATTACCGGGCTTTCCATTGCTTAATTCCGTTGCGCTTTTCCCCCAGTCAGCTTCATCAGGGCCATAGGCATATTGCATACGTCCTAAATAAAGCTGCGCCAGTTTTTTATCCCCTTCAGCTTTGCCTTCCCAGGTATCGGTTGCCAGCGCTGCATCGTCAAGACCTGTACCGTACTTGCCGGACTCAGAAGAAAAAATACGGGTTTTGCTGGCCTTGTCTGCCGCGGTCGTTGCCCATCCTTGTCTGACTAATTGCTCGTTGATATTGCGGGCATTGATTGCCACCGGATTATCTGCCTCATTAGCTTCTGCAGCGAGTTTTGCAGCCTTGGCGAGAATTTTCATCACGTTAGGAAAATGATCGCGATACAGACCTGTCGCTGATAGTACGACATCGACTCTGGGACGTTTTAATTCTGCACGTGACACCAGTTTTACGTCAACAACACGACCACCCTGATCCCATACCGGCTCTACTCCAAGTCCCCATAATGCCTGTGCTTCGAGCATGCCCTGATGGCGCATCGTTTCGACAGACCATAATGAAAAAGTCAGTTTTTTCGGAGCGTGTCCCGATTGCCGGATATGCGTCGCAATTAAGTTCTCCATTGTTTCTTTACCGGCTTCCCACGCTGCTTTCGTGGGGATGCGGGATGGATCAAACGGGTACAGATTACGTCCGGTGGGTAAGGATTCTGGATTTTTGATCGGGTCTCCGCCATACGATGTCGGAATGTAGCGGCCATCAAGCGCCGCGAGTAATCCGGCGGTTTCACTGGTTGCCGCAAGATCGTTGTACCACTGCCGTCCTTTTTCTATCGCTTCTCGTAATGTCGGTGTGAGCTTGTCGTCCGGTTTGCCGTCGATAATATGTTGCTTCAGTAACTGATAGGCAGATGAGCTGCTGAGTTTCCGGTAGTCGTTGACTAATGCTTCGTCAATATCGTCGCCCGGAGCGGCAGCTGCTTCCCAAAAAGATTTTCCCAGCATCAGCATGACTGTGCCGAGTCGCCATTCTTCTGCTGCGCCTTTGCCAAATGTATGTAATCCCATCGGTTGTGCGGTACGGGCCAGTTCGTGTAAATGGTCATGTAAAACATTGATGAACCCTGCGAAATTGTTGCTGATCTGCTGCGCATCCCAATTCATATCTTTGTCGAGGCGTTCTTTGTTAACCAGAGAAATCAGTTCAGCCTGTTGTTTTTGTTTGACCATGCCTTCATCTTGCGCGAGCCACGCATGCAGTAAATCATGAATATGTGTCAGCGTTTCGTGCAGACCAGCAGGTGCGAATGGTGGCGTCTGATGTGAGATAGTCACGGCTCTTCCGCGGCGCTTTGTTTGCAGTGCTTCCCCGATGTTATCGACGATGTAGGGGTAAATTACCGGTACATCACCGATTGCCAGCTGAGGGTAGTCATACACAGAGAGACCGCGCTCTTTTCCTGGCAGCCATTCTTGCGTGCCGTGCGTTCCGTAGTGAATTAAGGCATGCGCACCAAATTGCTGACGCGTCCAAAGATAATTTGCCAGATAAAATGGCGGTGGTGCTGCAACATTGGAGTGATATAGCAGTTTCTCTTTATCACTTCCACGTTCACTGCGTGGTGCTTGCGGCATCAGGATGACATTACCGATTTGCAGACGCGGTATGGCAAAGTATTTCCGACCCTGACGTTCCACGACCATCGTCGATTTTTCCGGATCACCCCAGTCTTTCAAAATCTCTGCTCTGACTTCTGCTGGCAGAGTATTGATCCATTCCCGATAATTTGCGACCGGCATCAGATCGGCAAGACCGTCATCAATCAAGGCGTTCAGTACACGATTATCTGCAGGCGGGCGATAGAACGGCGCCAGCAAACGTTGTAATTGTCGTGTCAGCTCTTTCTCACCTGGGGTATCTGTTTTATAGCCTGCGAGTTTAAGTCCTGCCAGCGTCGCATCGAGACTCTTAGGTAAGTTCAGATAAGATGCCGACAGATTTTTTTCGCCAGGCGGGTAATTCCAAAAGAAGATCGCAATTTTTTTATCGACGTGCCGCATGTTTTTCAGCTTGGCGAGATTAATCGCCTTAGCCACGACAGCGGACGTTTGTTCTGCGATAGGAACAATCTGATCATTTGTTTTATCGGTTGCGGCAGCGATCTGTATATCGCTGACGCCCGCATACTCTGCCTGCGCCATGTAGAAGGGAACATCCATCAGAGCGATACCATGCGGATCTTTTTTCCAATCGGCGATATCTCCTTTTCGGTAAGGCATTGCTTGTATGACGGGAATTCCCAGTGTTTCAAATTCTTGTTTTCGTCCTTCCGGATTGAGCATGATCTGTGTATTGATCAGAACATCTGCAATAGGCTTACCGCCGGGAGCAATCATGCTGCCGATGGCATCTGCATCCATCACCGGACTGTAAAACGCAATGGGTATAGCACCTGCCGCTTCAATGCGGTAGATCATATCGTTGACGAAGGCGGTTTGTTCCGCAACAACATATTGCTGATGCATGGCAATCGCGATCACCGGGCGATGTTGCGTGAGATCGACTTGCTTCCACTTCAGGTAGGTCGCGGCATTGGCAAACACCAGTCCCGGCGCGCGGGGATGGTAGATGGCTGACTTTGGAAACAGAATCGGTTCTGCGATCTGTTTCCATGAACGTCCTGCAAGGTATGCCGAGAGTGTTTCAAAAAAATGCTGGTAATTGGGCGTGCTGCCGTTGACGTAGTATGTGTTCAGACGTTTAGCCAGCGGCTCAGGTAAATTTTTCCAGACTGGCTCGGTGGTGTGCAGCCAGAGCGACGGTTTTTTTAAGCCGAATAAGGCATGGTGCAGTTGCGCCTGAATAGCTTCACGGATGTGATCACGCGGGGCGTCAAACATAACGATGTCGTAGCCGTTGAATATACTCGCATCCGTGCTGGCAGGAAGTTTCTCACTGTAGCGGGTATCGATCTTGACGCCATGCGCACTGGCTAATTCTGCGAGCATGCGGAATTTTCCCGGCGGAACCGGGCTGCTGGTGATAATCAGTACATTGGCTGCCTGCGCTGTTGTGCAGAGCGGGCAGGCTAAAGAAATCAATATAACAAGTAAGCCATACAAGCGCTGTACCCACGATGTTTTGCGTTGATATAAATTGGGTTTAAAAAAACGTTGAAAAAAGCTGGGTGTGGCAGATGTCATGGCGAACTTGTCAGAATGCATTAGTGAAAATCAGAACTGGTATCGGTAGCTGACGCTGAAATTACGTCCAGCCTGACTATATGCATCCAGCGAGGCGCTGTTAGCGCTGACACCGCGAACGTCTGCCCACAGGAAATATTTCTGGTTCAGAAGATTAAACACACCCGCGTTGATACTCGAATTTTTATCGATGTTGTACCAGACCATTAAATCCAGAACCTGATAACTGCCCGGGGAAAAGGACGATGCGCCATACGGATTCCGTTTTTTGCGTTCGGCAGCACTCAGATTTGCCTGGGCACCGTAACGCTCTTCGTTGTAACGCAAGGACAGTACAAGCTTATCGGGATCAATGGTTTCCAGCGGCGTGCTTTTACCGTCGGAATTCTGATCGCCGCGTGCATGTGCGTAGCTCGCGCTCAGCATCCAGTTTTGCGAGAAGTTCCATTCGCCGCGGGCTTCGAAGCCGTTGATTTTTACATCAGATAAATTCACAGACTGAAATACTGTTGGGCTCGCTAATGTACCTGCACCGCCGACTTGCACATTACTGGCAATGAAGTTTTTGTATTTGCCATGAAATATGCTGGCGCTGTAACTGAACTCTTGCGTACGTCCACGCAGTCCAAACTCCAGCGAGTCGCTGATTTCTGGTTTCAGGTCGGCGTTACCGATGGCTGTGTACGGTGGGTTTGCTGTGAGATTGGTGACACCGCCATTGACCTGGCTAGGTGTCGGAGCACGAAACCCATGCGCATACTGCGCAAAGGCGTTCAGTACCGGTGAAAATTTCCAGATAACCCCCAATTTTGGGGATAGCTCATTGCCTGAGAGTGTGGCAGGGGCAATTGTATTGTTGACCGCATACAAAGCATCAGGCTTTGGGGTCAATTTAAAACTGTCGTAACGCAAACCCGGGATGATCGCCAGATTGTCTATGCTGATTTCATCCTGAATAAACGCCCCCAGCAAACGATAGTCCGTATCCGGAAAGCTCTTATTGACTTTGAATCCTGCCGAACCGGTGAGCGAGACACCGTCGCGCATGTTATTCCCTTCTTTCAGCGACTCGACTTTTGTCAGCGACGCATCAACTCCATAGATCAGACGATGTGCGACAACGTCGCCGAAATTGCTTTCCAGTTGCAGATTACCACCCGCGACTTTCTCTCCGTACTCGGTATCACGAGTCCTGCTGTTCCACCCGCTAGTACTGTTTCTCGCTTCATAACCCCATTGATGATTTTTGGAATGCTGACCATAAATACTTGCAGTGGCGCTCTGGAACCATTTGTTATCGGCATTGGTGTAGTCGTAATCGAATTTAAGCAACTGACGTGTGATATTTTCGCGGGTTTTCACATCATTCAATCCCGCTGCTGCAAAGGAGTCGCCAAAAAAGCTCAATGGTGTGGTGGAGTTTTCTCTGTCCAGATTTTCAGCTGTTAACTTAAAACGATTATTGCGATCTTTTTTAATCACCATTTTTGCCAGCACATAATCAGAACTGGTTTCCGCTGGGTTAGCAGTCGTGCGACTGATATTCGTACTATCGTTTGAACCACCGGTTTTTGTTTCATGCCCACGTCGCAAACTCGCCAACACCATTGCCTCGACAGTGTCACCACGAATGGCAAAACTGGGAACCAGAGACCAACTGCGATCGACGGAGTTGTACCCGCTCTTGAATGCAAACTGAGTAGGCTTTCCCAGTGTCAGTAAATCTGCCGGATCCTTCGTCAGAAAACTGACAGCTCCGGCAAGCCCGTCGCTGCCAAACTGAGTGGAAGACGGGCCGCGCAGGATTTCAACCCGTTTATATGCTTCAACGTCAATATAGTCGCCACGACCGGCAGCGTAGGGACCCGATGAGTAAGTGGATGGTAAGCGGACACCATCGACTTGCAGTCGCACCTGGTCGCCTTCCAGACCACGGATATTGACACCTTCATTCCCGGCCCTGCCTGTGGCACTGAAGACGCCGGATGCGCGATTTGGTAATACCCGGACGGATACTCCGTTTTCATAGCGCATCATATCCTGCAGATTGACAGGCATTTCGCGCTCCACCTGTTTTTGTGTAACGCTGCTGATGGTGGCGGCGACATCATCTGCACTTTGCTCAATACGCGTGGCCGAAACAACGATTTCTTTTAACTGAGTTTCTGCTGTTTGCGCATGTAATACAGGCGAGAAAAATAATGGAAAGGGAAGGGCGGCAATCGCGGCGCAGAGCGGGCGAAGGCGTGGTTTTTTATGCACGGTGTATCTCCTGGCAGTGATGGTAAAAAAAAGCTGACCGGCTGCCTGAGATGAAAAACGTGGGATACGCCGGAATATTTGCAAATGCAGATGATAATGATTCGTATTTAAATAGTAAAGACCTATTTATGAATCTGATGGGTTGCTGCCGGAAATGTTTTGCGCTTTAACTGAACAACTAACTGCACACTTAACTGCACAAACAGTCACCGGCAGATGGTTTTTACTTTCTTTGTCTTGATACAGGCAAAAAAAAATCCCACTCATTTCACTGAGCGGGATTTTTTATTTTTTCAGTGACAGTTGAGGTTCACTGTGTTTCTCTGACGCTGTTACTTACTCAGCAGCATTTCATTCAGACGTTTCACAAAACTGCTTGGGTCGGCCAGGTTACCGCCTTCAGCCAGCAAGGCCTGATCGAATAGGATGTGTGACCAGTCGCTGAATTTGGCTTCTTCGTATTTCAGCTTTTGTACCAGCGGGTGATCCGGGTTCACTTCCAGAATCGGTTTGGATTCCGGTGCTGCCTGACCAGCCGCTTTCAGCATACGTGCCAGATTACCGGAGAGGTCATGCTCATCGGCCACCAGACAAGCTGGCGAGTCGGTGAGGCGGAAAGTGACGCGCACATCTTTGGCTTTCTCTGTCAGCGCCGCTTTCATCTTTTCAACCAGATCCTTGAACTCGGTTTCGGTTTCTTCGTGTTGCTTTTTCTCGGCTTCATCTTCGAGCGTACCGAGATCCAGGCCACCTTTGGCAACGGAAGCCAGTTCTTTGCCTTCAAACTCAGTCAGGAACGACAACATCCATTCATCGACGCGATCCGTCAGCAATAAAACTTCCACGCCTTTTTTGCGGAAGATTTCCAGATGCGGACTGTTTTTCGCAGTGGCATAGCTTTCTGCCGTCACATAGTAAATCTTGTCCTGACCTTCTTTCGCGCGGGACAGGTAATCAGCCAGCGAAACGTTTTGCGCGTCGCTGTCGTTGTGTGTGGAAGCGAAGCGCAGCAGTTTGGCGATGCGGTCTTTATTGGTCGCATCTTCACCGATACCTTCTTTCAGCACCTGGCCGAATTCTTTCCAGAATGTCGCGTACTTGTCTTTCTTCTCTTGTGCATCATCGCCGTCAGCATTGGCGAGGTCTTCCAGCATACCGAGCACGCGTTTGGTCGAACCATCACGGATCGCTTTGATATCGCGGCTTTCCTGCAAAATTTCACGCGACACATTCAGTGGCAGATCGTTGGAATCAATCACACCTTTGACGAAACGCAGATAGACTGGCATCAGTTGCTCGGCGTCGTCCATGATGAACACGCGTTTGACATACAGCTTGATGCCGCCGCGCTTGTTGCGATCCCACAGATCGAACGGCGCGCGGGCCGGAATATACAGCAATTGTGTGTAGTCGCTGCGGCCTTCAACGCGGTTGTGCGTGTGCGCCAGCGGAGCGCCGAAATCATGCGAAATATGTTTGTAGAATTCGTCGTACTGTTCTGCTGTGATATCAGATTTGCTGCGTGCCCACAAAGCGCTGGCCTGATTCACGGTTTCCAGTTCGTCGCGCGATACCTGTTCTTTTTTCTCTTCATCCCACTCTTCTTTCTGCATTTTGATCGGCAGAGAAATATGGTCAGAGTAAGTGCGGATGACGGACTTCAGTTTCCACGCAGACAGGAATTCATCTTCGCCTTCACGCAAGTGCAGGATGATGTCGGTACCACGGTTCGCCTTGGCGATCGTTTCAACACTGAAATCACCGGAACCTTCGGATTCCCAGCGTACGCCTTCGCTGGCTGGTAAACCTGCGCGGCGGGATTCAACGGTGATGCGGTCTGCCACGATGAAGCCGGAATAAAAACCAACACCGAACTGGCCGATCATGGCTGCATCTTTTTGCTGATCGCCTGAGAGTTTGCCGAAAAATTCTTTGGTGCCGGATTTCGCAATCGTACCCAGATGCGCAATCGCATCTTCTTTGCTCATGCCGATGCCGTTGTCGGAAATCGTGATCGTGCGGGCGGTTTTGTCGAAACTGACTTTGATACTCAGTTCAGCATCATCTTCATATAAGGCGGCGTTGTTGATGGCTTCAAAACGCAATTTGTCGGATGCATCAGACGCATTCGAAATCAGTTCGCGCAAGAAAATTTCCTTGTTGGAATACAAGGAGTGAATCATCAATTGCAATAACTGTTTGACTTCGGCCTGAAAGCCCAGAGTTTGTTTTTCTGACATATTTTTCCTCAAAGATTTCAATATTGTGATGATCTGGTCACGCTGATTCCCGTGCAGACGTGGGCGGATAATTCGCTCCCCTCGAAATGAGGCTGATTCCGGCGATTTCAAGATCTGCCTCTGTGTGCAGTGCAAACAATCAAAAAATTGCATTTTTATAAATCTTCGCTACACTCACAGACACGTCGCTCGTTTTTGAGTTTTTCCGGTAAGGAATAAAAAATGCGCCAACTGCTTTTGCGGGTCACAATTTTTACTTTACTTTTATTGACGGCATCGTCTGCGAGCGCTGTTCGTCTGTATCTGACCGAGGTTGCGCCGTTTGCGTTCGTGGTGGAAGGCACTCAGCGTTACGACGGCATCAATATCCGTATTGCGAATGAGCTGCAAAAGCGCACCGGCATACAGCTTGATGTCATGGTTGTTCCCACTCCGCGGCATGTTGTGCTGTTTCCTGCCGACACTGAGGCGTACAGTATTTCTCACCGTGAAAACTTTACCGATGACGATGGCCTGATTCTGGCGGAGGTAACGCAGTATCCGGTCGTGGTGGTCGCTAAAAGTGGCACTGCGATGACGAATTTTGACGACGTGATTGCGCAATCACAGGACAAGGGAATAGGCATGTTACGCCGTATGACTTACGGCACGTTTGGTCAGGATGAAAGGGTCAAGAAAGTCGATATCAGCACGCTGGAAAATGGCTTGCGTATGCTGGACGTTGGCCGTATCTCCGGTGTGGTCGGCAGTTTGCCCGCGATTCTGGCGGCAGCAGAAAAAATAGGGGGCAAGCATTTGATAGGCTCGCGGCTGGTGATTACGCATGGCACACATGTATTGCGCGTCCGCCCTGATTTCGCCCTGAGCCGCAATTCCAGAATGCTGACCGCAGCATTGGCGACGATGCGCAACGACGGTACGATTGCCCGCATCATGAGCGATTTTCTGAATGATCCAAAAGCCGGTATTCCGCGTAACAAGTGACAGTAAACGCGGCATCTGCGCTCTTGCCGTTCCCGGCTTTTTTCCTTCTCTGCACGCCTTAGTCACTACAGAGCATTAAATATACTCCCGGGAGTATATTTTAATCGCCTTTGTTTATAAGGAGATGATGCCAAAATTGGCGGATACTCCCCCGAAAACCTCTTTTTTCTGGACGAAGATGGGCTTGCGCGTGTGCTTTCCCCCGGTCTTTCTGAACGCTTATTTCAATGATTCTGAATTCTCTGTTTGCCAGCGTTCATAAGCGATGAAGTATCCCGCCAAACCAGGCAGCGAAATTTTTCTGAATTACATTTTTCTTTCCCTAAAGACAACGTAAAATGCGGCACTGAGCCAATACCAATCCGGTGTTGCAAACGACTATATTGACTTTTCATTTATGCCTTTTCGCTGTTACCCGGAATCACTCGCCGGCCACTTTTCGCCCCGGCTATTTCCTTTGCTGCTGACCTTGGCAGTGATGCTGCCGGATATTGCGAGCGCAGCGGACGAAGAAAAGCGGGATCAGCAAAAAACTGAAAAGCCTGCCGATAAAGTACAAAGTGTTGAAGTGTCCGGCCCCGGCGCTGCCAGCCAGCGGCGCAATGATACTGCAGCAAAAATTGTTGTCGGGCGTGACGAGCTGCTGCAATTCGGTGATACCGCCATCGCTGATGCGATGAAACGTCTGCCCGGCGTATCCGTGGTCGGCAGCGATATCCGTATGCGCGGGCTGGGGGCGGGTTATACGCAAATCATGGTGAATGGCGAGCCGGTACCGGGTGGATTTTCTATCGACAGTTTGTCGCCGGATCTGATCGAACGCATAGAAATTATGCGGACGACGACAGCCGAATTCAGCGCGCAGGCGATTGCCGGAAGCATCAATATCGTGCTGCGCAAAGGTATTTCCCGTGCATCCAGACAGCTCAAACTGACTGCCAGCTATGTCGATGGTGCGACAGCGCCGGGTGCCACGCTCGAATTCGCAGATAAGAACGCAGGCCTGTCGTATTCGCTGAATGCAAACCTGAATCAGAGCCGCAACCGCTCAGAACCTGTGACCACGGAAACGATACGCGATGCCGCTGGCAATCTAACGGACTTGCGCAAGTTTCATGAACACATAGAATTCAAGACCAATAAAATCAGTCTGGCGCCGCGTCTGAACTGGACGATGGCAGATGGCGATCAGCTGACCTCACAAAGCCTGCTGGAATTCAGCCAGAGCACGATGGCCGGACGCAATGCCGAAACGACTTTGTCCGGTTCTTCGTCAACGTATCCGCGCAACGACTACCGCTCCAGCGCCGACATTACCGGCATCCGCAGCGATCTGAGCTGGAATCATCGTTTCAGCCCGGATGCGCGACTCGACAGTAAGCTGGGCCTGAACTACAACAAGCGTGTCAGTGATTATTATTTCGATGGCTATTCAACGACCGTGAATTCACCGTTCATCCGTAACGTGGTGTCGGATGCAATTGATCAGAGTCTGACCGCCAGTGGCAAATATCTGTGGCGTTTTAATGATGAACACAGCCTCGCGTTTGGCTGGGACGGCGGTCTGATACGCCGCAGCGAACAGCGTCTGCAATACGATCACAACGCGCCGGGCAGTGCGCCCGGTAGCATCGCTTTTCTGGATGAAAATTACCGCGCTGACGTGCGTCGTCTGGCCTTGTTTGCGCAGGATGAATGGGATATTTCACGCCAGTGGCAAGCATATCTGGGGCTGCGCTGGGAAGGCTTGCGCACCGCGATACAAGGTCGCACGATGGTGGATACCAACACCAGTTCCAGCGTCTGGAGCCCGGTCATGCAAACCTTGTGGAAATTACCGGGCACAGAAAAAGATCAGCTGCGATTTGCTTTGTCGCGCACCTATAAAGCTCCCGTCACGCGCAATCTGGTACCGCGCCGTTACACCGTCAATAATGCGAATGGCCCGACCAATTCCGATTTTCAGGGCAATCCCAATTTGCTGCCGGAACTGGCGTGGGGCATGGACGTAGCCTACGAACATTATTTCGACAAAAGCAGCATGCTGAGTATTTCCGGCTTTGCCCGTCGCATACAGAATGTCACCACATTTCAGTTATTTCGCCAGAACGGCGAGTGGGTGACGTCGCCGGATAATCAGGGCAAAGCGCAAGTGTTTGGCATGGAAATGGATGCAAAATTTCCGCTGGCGCTGTGGTTCGCGCAGGCGCCCGCTATCGATATTCGTCTGAATGCCGCACGTAACTGGTCGCGTCTCGACAGCGTGCCGGGGCCGGATAATCGCCTGAGCAGTCAGGTGCCGCTGACCGCGAATCTGGGCGTGGATTATCGTCTCAACGAGACCCACAGCATGGGCATGAATTTCAATTTTCAGGGCGGCGGCCGGGTGCAGAATTCTGCCTTACTCAGCAGCTATACCAGCGTTACACGCATGCTCGATTTTTACAGCCTGTGGAAGCTGGCATCCGGAATACAACTGCGCGTATCGCTCACCAACGCACTGCACCAGACCGCAGTGGCGGACGACACTTACATGAATCAGGGCAGTCAGACGAGATCGGTTGCGACACCCCGGCAAACCGGCGTGAGGCTGTTGCTGGAAAAAGCGTTGTGACGAGCAGAACTAAATAAATCGCTGCGATAAGCCACAAAAAAAGCGCCGGACACTGATGTCACGGCGCTTTTTTGTGGCTGAGAATATCAGAGTCGCTTGATATTCATACTGCCCGCTTTGTCTTCAACCTCGAATCCGAGTGCATGTAATTCAGCGCGCAGGCGGTCGGCTTCTGCCCAGTTTTTAGCGGCGCGGGCGGCCAGGCGTTGCTCGGCGAGGTTTTGTACTTCGGCAGGAATTTCTAAGGCACGTGGCTCCCAGCTGGCGAGTCCCAGACCGAAGACGCGATCAAACTCGGCCACCGTTGCTTTTTTATCGGCATCGCTGAGATCAGATTTCAGCATTTCCCAGACCAGTGCCAGTGCTCGTGGCAGGTTCAGATCTTCGTTCACAAACGCAGTGAATTTTTCTTTGAACTCTGCGTTCACGCTGCCGCCAGCGGGCCATGCATAAAACGTGTCACGCAGGCGTTGCAGGGCGGTTTGTGCAGACTGCAAAGCCTCGAAGCTGAATTGCATCTGGCTGCGGTAATGTGCGGTCAGGCACAGATAGCGATACGCCAGCGGGTCGATATGCTGATCGAGCAGGGTTTGCAAACGCAGGAAATCACCACTGGATTTCGACATCTTGCCGGAATCGATTTGCAGGAAATAACCATGCATCCAGAAATTCGCCAGACGGGTGCCGTGGCAAGCCTGATTCTGCGCGATCTCATTGCTGTGATGAATCGCGATGTGGTCTTCGCCACCGCAATGAATATCGAACCATGGCGTCAGGTATTTGGCCGACATTGCCGAGCATTCGATATGCCAGCCCGGAAAACCGCGTCCCCACGGACTATCCCATTCCATCTGGCGCTGTTCGCCTTCAGGGCTGAATTTCCACAGCGCGAAATCGGTCGCATGACGTTTTTCACCCAGCTCCACGCGGCTGCCAGCCTTGATTGCATCGCGCTTGATACGCGCCAGATAACCGTAGTCATCCTGCTTACTGGTATCGAAATAAATGCCGTCGCTGGTGCGGTAGGTATAGCCGTTTTTTTCTATGCAGGAGATGAAATCAATCTGCTCGGCAATGTGGTCGGTTGCCTTGCACCAGATCGCTGGTTCCAGCACGTTCAGGCTGTTCAGATCTTTCTTGAAAGCGATCGTGAAACGCTCTGCGATCTGCCATGCTGACTCACCGGCCTTACGGCTGCCTTTTTCCATTTTGTCTTCACCATCGTCTCCATCCGACACCAGATGGCCGACGTCGGTGATGTTGATCACATGGCGTACGGTATAGCCATTCCACTCGAGTGTGCGGCGCAGTATGTCTTCAAACAGATAGGTGCGCAGGTTGCCGATGTGAGCGTAGTCATACACGGTCGGGCCGCAGCAATACAGCCCCACCCAGTCATTGCGCAAAGGGGTGAAAGGGCGCAGGCGGCGTTCCCAGTTATCGTAAAGAAGTATGTCCATCGTAGTGTGCAAATGAATAGAGAAAAGAATGAACCGGTGTCATGAAATCTGGTCGCTCAATGTTTGTATTGCCAACACCGGCGGAAAATCGGGCAGATTCAACAACAGCAGCAACAGCCAGCCGCAGACGTGCTGAACACAGAACAAGTCTCTGTCAGTTTTTCAGCAAAGCGTTGCGTCACAGGCATAATTTGGGTGTGGAATAGTTAAAAAGCAGGGTGAGAATGTAGCATAGATATGCTCTTTCAGGCTAATCGGGCGGGCGCAAAAGAGCGACGAACATCTGTCAATCAGGCCCTCAAGCTGGCGTCGTCCATGATGTGATCGCGATGTCGACGTCAACTTGCGATGTTGTGCCAGCTTACTTCAATTCATTTTTCAAAAATTCCCACACGCCGGGGTCGCTCATGGCGGCGATGTTGAACCGCATTTTTGTGGACGGCAGCTGATGCGGCGAGAACAGGCTGCCCGGCGTCAGCAGATAGCCTTGTTCAAACGCTTTTTCTGTCAGTTTATTGGTATCGACGCCGGTTTCTGTCCAAAGAAACATGCCTGCCGGTGTGCGGTAATCGACTTTGATGCCGATGTTGTCGAGTCGTTTGGTGATGTCGTCGCGCACACCGTCGAGTTTGACGCGGATGCGGTCAACGTGTTTGCGGTAATGGCCTTCCGACAGAATTTTATACACCACACGTTCGCCGATTTCTGTGGTTGTCAGGGTCGATAACATCTTGCGATCAGATAGCCGCAGCGCGAGTTCGGGCGAGGTGGCGATAAAGCCGACGCGTAAATTTGCGGCCAGTGTTTTCGAAAATCCACCCAGATAAATCACGCGGTTGAGCTGATCGAGTGCTGCAATTCTGGTGGCTGACTGGACCGCGGCACCGGGGTGCATGTCGCAGTAAATATCATCTTCGACGATCATGAAATCATGTTGTTCGGCTGTCTTCAATACCTGAAATGCTTTTGCCGCCGACAGCGAGGTCGAGGTCGGGTTGTGCATCACCGAATTAATGATGTACAGCTTGGGTTTGTGGATCGCAGCGAGTTCAGCCAGCTTGGCGACGTCCGGCCCGTCTTGCAAGCGTGGTATGCCAATCACTTTGGCGCCGAGTATAGCGAACGAACCGAACATCAGAAACCAGGCCGGATCATCGACAAAGATGGTATCGCCGGGACGTGTGAATTCGCGCGCCACCAGATCAAGCGCCTGAGTCACGCCGGTCGTCATGACGATTTGCTCCGGCGCGGCAGCAATTTCGAGTTCAGCGAGTTTCAGTTGCAATTGCTGGCGCAGCGGCAGGAAGCCTTGCGGCGTTCCGTAATGCAGCAGTAAATTCTGATTCAGCCGGCTGATCGCACGCAAGCCATTTGCGACCAGCTCACCATCGAGCCAGTCGTGCGGCAGCACGCCAGAGCCGGGCATTTTTTGCGGCGGCAACTGGCGGAACATATTACGTACCAGCCACACCACATCGAGTTGTTCTGATGCCGCTGCCGTTTGCGGATTAGCGGGGGTATTCGTCAGCATCGAAGCACGTTCGCGTACAAAAAATCCGGCACCGCGACGTGATTCCAGATACCCCTTCGCGACTAAGCGATCATAGGCTTCGACCACCGTAAAACGCGAGACATTCTGTTCATCGGCAAACTGGCGTATCGACGGCATGCGCGCGCCGGTCCGCAATAGTTTGTCATCGATGCGGTTGGCGACGGCGGTGACTATCTGCTCAACCAGAGAGCTGCCCGCATCACGGGAAATATAAAACATCGGCGCTTGCATGTGCTTGTCTCCTGCGGGCAATCAAAAGATGTGTATTGGATAAATGACCGGAACAGTACGGAAATTATCTTTTTCAGTGTACTGGTACTGTATTGGTTTTTGCGATTAGGATAACACAAACACTGATCAAAAAACGGGCAGAAATTGTTCCCGTTGCTATTGGCTGACAAGGAGACATCATGCCCGCAAACCATCGACCAGCACTACAACAATTACATCCCGGCATGCTGATTTCTGTCGTCCCGGAACAGATGCTGACTCTGCATATCCATCGTGGTCTGGTGTGGGTGACGGTGGAAGGCGACGAGACTGATTACTGGTTGCGCGCCGGTGATCTGTTGCCATTGCCGCCATTGCGTCACGCGGTGATTGAAGCCGATGGAAAGGACGTGTCCGAGCTGAGTATGCTGATCGCCGATCTGCATCACGCCGCTTTGCCAGTGAGCGCGCAGACAGCGCTGAATCCGCAGACAGAACCAGTGGCGACTGCTGCGGGCTAAAGTGTTCCGCGTCTCTTCTGTGACCGCACAGAATCAGAATAAAAGGGGAGTATCTGCCAAAAGCAGCTTAATCTCCGCAGAAAATAAGGGGCTTTACAGATACACCCCCCAGTATATTTAAGTGATTTTTAGTCATAAAACGCTGCCTCGCGTTGTATCCGTTGTCATGCAGATACATAACTGACCAATGCCGACGATGCTGTACAGATCAATTTTAAGGAGGGCTGTGATGCCTTTAACTGAATTTATTGCCTTCTCGATTTTCGCCTGGATAGGCTCATTTACACCCGGCCCGAATGTGGCGATTGCAGCGACCACCGGCGTCAATCATGGCTTGCGCGCCGCGTTGCCGCAAGTGATGGGGGTGCCTCTCGGCTTTGTGCTGATGATGTGGGCGGTCGGCATGGGCGGTGCCGCAGTGCTGCAGGGGGCGCCTGTGTTGGTGGTGTTGATGAAAGTGGCGGGGAATGGTTATTTGTTGTGGCTGGCGTGGCGTCTGTGTTTTTCTGCCAGTTTGTCGGACAGCAAAAGCATGCAACCGCTGAGTGTGCAGGAAGCCGCTTTATTTCAGATCGTGAATCCGAAAGCCTGGATGATGCTGGTGGCCTCCACGTCAACCTATGCGATTGGTCAGCACGATTTTTTGTCGAGAATGAGCTGGATGAGCATCGGTTTTGCCTTGCCCAGCGCACTCAGTTTGCTGACGTGGGCGTGGATGGGCGATCGTTTGCGGCATTGGTTATCACAAGGCCAGCGTCTGCGCAGCTTTAATTTATTGATGGGAATTTCGTTGGCGCTGACCGCGGTCTGGATGTTCAGTCTGTAAGCACAACACCGGCTGGCATTAAGATTGCCGCTCAGCCGCAAGCATCTTCCCCTCAGTGTATGAAGCGGCGTTACAATAGCAGGCTTGGTTATCGTGGCAGTGTGTCGTTGGTCTGCATGATGTTGGGAATGTTGAGTGTCAGCGGCCACACTGCTTCAAAAAAACCGTATAAATTATTTAATACAAGTCAGCCGGTCAATTTCTGGCTGACTTTTACAGGAATCACTATGTCGAAATCGTCCATTTACGAAAAACTCAAAGCACTGAATATAGAATTGCCAGCGGTGGCAACGCCAGCGGCAGCGTATGTGATGTATGCGCAAACCGGGAAAACTATTTTTATTTCCGGCCATATCGCCAAAAAAGACGGCAAAGTCTGGGCTGGTCAGCTCGGTAAAAATATCACGACAGAAGAAGGCAAACAGGCGGCGCGCGCTGTGGCGATTGATCTGATTGCGACACTCAATGCGGCCTGCGGCGGTGATCTGACCCGCGTGACCCGTATCGTCAAACTGATGAGTCTGGTGAATTCCACGCCTGACTTTACCGAACAGCATCTGGTCACGAATGGTGCTTCCGAATTGCTGGTG
Source organism: Cognatundibacterium rivi (assembly GCF_018139565.1). GTDB lineage: Bacteria > Pseudomonadota > Gammaproteobacteria > Burkholderiales > Burkholderiaceae_D > Undibacterium > Undibacterium rivi. Next base: position 22,389 of record NZ_JAGSPK010000007.1, on the reverse strand, counting down.
GAAGTATTCGGTGATCAGGGCAAACATGCGCGCTCCGCATTCGGTGTGGCGCAGATTCCTATGGGTGCCTGCGTTGAAATTGAACTGATCGTTGAAGTGGCTTAATCAACTTGTTCAACTTGTCCATCATCGCCCTGTTCTGTACCCCGGTTTATGTATGTTCAGGTGTTTCAGCTGCAGTCAGTCGCGATGCAGCGGCACCTGACAGATAACAATATTTTTACCTGAAAAGGTATGACTTCTAGTGAGACCAGCATGAAACTTAAAAATTCTACCCCTATCAATTGGAAGTTTTCCGAACGCGCTGAGCAACTGCAAAGCTCTGTGATACGCGAGATTTTGAAAGTGACGTCGCGCCCTGAAGTCATTTCTTTTGCCGGTGGTCTGCCTTCACCTGAAACCTTCCCGGTCGAACGCATGCAGGCGGCCTTTGATAAAGTACTGGCGACACAAGGCAAGTCTGCTCTGCAATACGGCACCAGCGATGGCTATGCGCCATTGCGTGAGTTTCTGGCAAATTCTTTGTCGACCGCCGATTGCAAAATCACACCCGATCAGATACTGATGGTGTCTGGCTCGCAACAGGGATTGGATTTACTCGGTAAAGTGCTGATTGATGAAGGTAGCAAAATCCTGGTTGAAACACCAAGCTATCTCGGCGCGTTGCAGGCATTTTCTGTGTATCAGCCAGAGTTCGTTTCTGTCGATACGGATGAGCATGGATTGATCCCGTCTTCCGTCTCCGCCAAAGGTGAGGGCGCGCGCCTGATGTATGCGTTGCCGAATTTCCAGAACCCGACTGGCCGTACGATGTCGCTGGAACGTCGTATTGAACTCGTCGAAATTTGTGCGCGCATGGGCATTCCGCTGATTGAAGACAATCCTTACGGCGATTTGTGCTATTCCGGCGAACCTTTGCCTAAGATGCTGAACATGAACCCGGATGGCGTGATTTACATGGGTTCCTTCTCCAAAGTGCTGACGCCGGGTATTCGTCTTGGTTACGTAGTGGGCCCGACAACGCTGATCCGGAAGCTGGAACAGGCGAAACAGGCGGCTGATCTGCATACCTCGCAACTGACACAAATGGCGGTGTATGAAGTGATTAAGGATGGCTTCCTTGGTGAACACATCCCGACCATCCGTACGTTCTACGCCCGCCAGTGTCAGGTGATGCTGGATGCTTTAACGAAGTTTTTCCCGGCCGGTGTTGAATGGACGAAACCAGAGGGCGGCATGTTTATCTGGATTACTTTGCCAGCACATATCGATAGTAACGAGCTGCTGAATGAGGCAATCAAACAGAATGTGGCTTTTGTTCCGGGCGGCCCGTTCTATGCGAATAATCCGGCCAAAAATACCATGCGCTTATCGTTTGTGACGGTTTCGCCAGAACGTATCAATGAGGGTGTGGAAAAATTAGGTAAGCTGATTCAGGCTCGATTATAAAAATCGATATTGTTATTCTTAAAAAAAGGCACCGTTGTGGTGCCTTTTTTGTTTATGGAATTACGGATGCTGGTCGTAGGGTAGCGCTCAGAAAAGAGTAAGCACACGCAGTATTTTTCGCAAGTATTTGCCGCTGTCTGTTTAAGTAAAATCAATAATTGTTGAACGATTGTTGAATGTCGTTAAAAAATACGATTGTGACAATTTTATATTGCTTATAAGAAGTAATATGAAAGACTTACACAATTATTCCGGACTATCTTTGCACATGAAAAAACTGATTCAACGTCTTTTAAACTCAGGCTTATGGCATCCCGGCTCCACGTTGATGGGGCAACTCAAATTTCCAGGAAAGATGTTGCTGATCAGCGCGGCATTTATGTTGCCGGTGATTTGTCTGTCGGTTTCTTATTTGAATGCGGTGAATCAGGATCTGACATTTGCAAAGAAAGAGCGTGCCGGTGTCCGTTATTCAAAGTCATTGTATGCCGCGATGGAGGCGGCGATTAACTGGCGCTACCACACACGTTTGCAGATACTGGGCGATCCTGGTGCCCGGGTTGATGAGATGCGCGCCAGTTTCGCAGACGTATTCAAAAAAGTTGAAGAGATAGATCGCGAGGCCGGAGCTGAACTCGGCAGTACGACGTCACTGAATTCGTCGAAAGCGGCGCTACAAGCCGCGCAGGTAACAAATAGCAATCCCGACGAAGTCTATCAGAACGTTACTGCTTTGTTTCAGAGCCTGATTGTGTTGCAGAATAAAGTGAATAATGGTTCCAGCCTGGCTCTGGATCCTGAATTGGCTTCGTATCATCTGATGAGTGCGTTGCTGTTGCGCACACCCGGAATACTGCTAAACGTTTCCGATTTGGGACGTCTGGGGCGTGCTGCGTATAAATCAGCAGAAGTAAGCCCGGAGCTGGCGGTAAAAATTGCCGCGAATATAGCACTGATCGAACATGAACGAAAACTGGTCGCTGAAGATCTGGCGACAGTGAAGCTTGCTGCTCCACGTCATTTCTCTATGCTGTCTGACTCAGCAGAAGAGATTACTGAAAAATTAATTAGCACTGCGAAAAAGAATTTTGCGCCGGGCGCGGCAGTTGTTGTCGCAGAGCAGGCAGATTACGTCCGCACTGTGAACGGTAGTCTGCAGAGTCAGTTTGTGCAGGTCGGAAAAAATTTATCTGTGCTGGATGCAATGCTAGCTGAGCGCGAGGCAGCAATTAAGAGCCGTTTGCTGACAACGCTGCTTGTCTCCATTTTTAGTCTTTGTATCGCGGCTTATCTGTTGATCGGTTTTTATAACTCGATGAAAGCCGGCATAGCGAAAGTTAAAAACCAACTGATTAATATTTCTATGGGAGACTTGCGTACTGAAATCAGCAGCGCAGGCAGGGATGAAATTACTTCCATACTCAAAGAGCTGAGCAATATGCAGAAATCTCTGCGCGATACGGTGCAGCAGGTGCAGATTGCCAGTGATAGTGTAGTCGCCTCCAGTATAGAAATTGCACAGGGCACTCTGGATTTATCCGCACGGACTGAATCTGCAGCTTCAGCGTTGGAAGAGTCTTCTGCCGCATTGGAAGAAACCACGTCGACCGTGCAGATGACGGCAGATTCTGTCCGTCAGGCCTCACTGATTGCAATAGAAAACGCCGCAACGGCAACGCGTGGCGGTGACGTGATGCACAGCGTGGTTAAAACCATGGAAGGGATACAGGATTCTTCCAGAAAAATCAGCGACATCATCAGCGTGATTGATGGCATCGCTTTTCAGACCAATATTCTGGCTTTGAACGCGGCAGTGGAAGCCGCTCGCGCAGGTGAGCAAGGGCGGGGATTTGCTGTTGTCGCGTCAGAAGTCCGGGCGCTGGCAGGGCGTAGTGCGGAAGCCGCAAAAGAAATTAAAACTTTAATTTCTGGCACCACGACTGAAATCTCGGCAGGAACGATCGTTGTTCAGACCGCGGGCGAGACCATGAATGAAATCGTCGCGAATGCAGACAGAATTAAAGTGTTACTCGATGATGTGGCGAATGGTGCGCGTGAACAAAGTATGGGTGTTGCACAGATTGGTGAGGCTGTCAGCGAGCTGGATCGGAATACGCAGGCCAACGCGAATCTGGTCGAGCAGACTGCAACTGCAGCGAATTCTCAGCGCAGTATCGCTGTCAGGTTAGCGGCGCAGGTTGATGAGTTCCGCTTGCCGGGGAATAAGCAGCCAGTCGTCGTGGAAGGCATAGACATCGACGGTATTATTGATGCTCACCGTTTGTGGAAGGTCAAGTTACGTGACGCGATTGAAAAGTCTGCCCATGTTGATGTGAAGACGCTTTGTCGTGATGATTGTTGCGCTTTGGGAAAATGGATTTATTCTGATGGTCAGCGTTTGCGTGACAGACAGTCGTTCACGACCTTGGTTGAAAATCATGCCCGCTTTCACAGAGTGGCAGGCCAGGTCGGGGAACTGATTAATAGCGGGAAACATGAGCAGGCAGAGGATGCCTTGAGCCATGGAACAGCGTTTTCGGCTGCGACCACCGAGGTCGTCCTGGTGTTATCCGCGATCAAGCGTATGGGGTTTAACTGATTTCGCGCAACTGCGCTGAGGCTCACGCCAGGCTGGTGCATGGCCTGACCCGTCTGCACGCGGCTTTGATTGTTTTTGTACTCACATTGAAAAATGTGAGTAAATGTAAGAAATGTCAGCAAAATCTGAAGTATGCCGTTACATTGCACAATCACTGAATAGTGATTGTCTTCGCATCAAATGCAAGAACGCAGATGCTTTAACTTAACAGGAGCGAATCATGAAAAAAAGTTTAATTGCGACTGCTGTATTGCTGACAGCCGTCAGCGGTGCTTATGCGCAGAATTATTCCAGCGGAAAGCAACAGTATGCAGAGGCTTCACGTCAGGCTGCAGCACGTTATGCGGACGATAAGAAACTGTGTGCTGAAGAAACCAGTTCGAGTGCACGCATGCAATGTTTGCGCGATGCGAAAGCGGTTTATAACGGTGCATTGGATAGCGCAAAAAAAGCCAGCTCGTACAACAATACTTACAGTAACGGGCAGAACAACAATAGAAGTCAGCAGGTCTGTGCTGATTGTGGTCGCGTCACTGCGGTGAACGTGAGTGAAAGAGAAGGCGAAGGCGGTGCTCTGGGTGTGATTGCGGGCGGTGTTGCCGGTGCTTTGCTGGGAAATCAGGTCGGTGGTGGAACCGGGCGTGATCTGGCAACCATTGCCGGTGCTGCAGGTGGTGCGATGGCCGGCCACAAAATTGAACAAAAAGTAAAAAGCAGCAAAATCTGGACTGTCACTGTGCAATATGACAACGGCAGCAAGCAGAATTACCAATTTGAGAATGATCCTGGATACCAATCTGGCGATCAGGTTCGTGCTTCCGGTAACAGTATTGTCCGTCGTTAATTTTTAATTGATCTGTGAGCGTGTAGCCGGATTCTGCGCGAGCGAGAATGACGGCTTTTCGCCACAGAGTTTGAATGTTGCAATGCTGAAACTGATTTCTTGCTTAGCGTCTGCACTGACGATAGACTGCAAATTCGATTAATCACTGACGTGGAGATTCTTGCTCTATGAGATGCCTTTTCAGAACGGCAAGCTTGTTGCGCATGGCAGGCATACTCATCACTTTAGGGACAGCGTTCGGCTCTGCGGCGGCTGCTGACGAAGTGTGCAAGAAACTGATTGCCACAGGTAATCCTGAATATCCCCCCTTTTTATGGCGCGATCCCGATGATGAAAGCCATCTGATAGGAGCGAATGCCGATCTCATGCAATCGTTGTCGAAAGAGATTGGTATCCCGGTGGAAGTGAAATATATCGGACCTTGGGGGCGGGTGCAGGAGGAAGCAAAACTCGGGCGCGTTGATTTGCTGGCAGGTGCATTTTTAACCTTGCCGCGGTTTGATTACATGGATTATTTTTATCCGGCGTTTCGTGAAACACGCACAGTCATCTGGGTCAGGAAAGATAGTTCGCTGACGTATAAAAAATGGAAAGATTTGATTGGCAAACGAGGTATCACCGTCATTAACAACAGTTTTGGTGAAGACTTTGACCGCTATGCCAGTGAGTCGCTGAAGGTTGCCACCGTTCCAAGTCTGGAGCAGGCGCTCACTTTATTGACGTTGTCGCGTGCAGATTATCTGATTTACGAGGAAGACCCGGGGCTCGCGTATATCGCGAAAATGAACATCCAGAATCTCAAGCCCTTATTACCACCAATCACCAACGAAAATTTATACCTGACCATTTCTCACAAATCGCCTTGTAACACGCCGGAGATGCGTGGGCGGATCGCAAAAGCCTTGTACAAGCTGGAGAAACAAAATCTGATGAACAAACTGGTTTCATCGAATATTCAATTGTGGCGTAAGCAGCAAGCTAAATAGAGACCGTTCAGATTGAGATCCATTTTGCGTCATCTGTCGCTCAGACAAATATCCATCATCGGTGTGGCTGCGGGCATTTTGGTGCCCGCAGTTTTATTTGGATATTTCACGGTCAAGACGCGTTACGAGCGGGAATTACAGTTACGTGTTTATAGCCCGATGTCTCAGTATGCGGACATGTTATCCAAAGCCATGGAAGTTCCGTTATGGAACGTCGACAGGGAAGTGGCCGGGCAGTTTGTACAGGCAGTGATGCGTAACCGTGAGGTCAACAGCGTTACGATCACCGATGAATCTGGCACGGTCTTTGTTCATCTGGAAAAGGAGCGCAAACCTCAAAACAATGTCGTCAGCCTGACGCGCGATATCAGGCTGGATCAAAAGGCGATAGGGAAAGTATCGCTGGAACTGACCTCTGCCTACGTTGATCGCGATTTCTTTGATGACATTCTGAAATTGCTGCTTGCGTTGCTGGCGCAGGTGATATTTTCTTTCGTCCTGATCTGGTTTGTCTTTGATCGCAGGATAGTCCGTCCTATACAAAAATTGCAAAGAGCAACGTTGTTTTTGTCAGCTGGTGAACTCAATAAGTCACTGGAATGGAAACGTCAGGATGAGATCGGTAATCTGGCACATGGGCTCGATCAGATGCGTTTGAATCTGGGCAGCCTGATTGCAGAAAGGGATTTGCAAAATCAGGTTCTGCAACAAGAGTTGTTGGAGCGATCCAGAGTTGAAGAGGTGTTGCGCGATACCGAAAATAAATTTATCGCCATTTTTCAGTCATCTCCCGTCGCGATGACTGTTTTGCGGAAAGCTGAACGTTACGCGATTATGGATGTTAACGATGCGTGGTTGCGTCAGTTTAAGTGGGAACGAGAGACAACACTGGGTAATCCCGCCATGCAAGCGCAGTTGTGGCGCAATCCGGACGATTTTGATCGCATCGTTCATATTCTGGAGCGTGAGGGCGAGATACATTCTTACGAAGCGTGGTGTCGCTGTGGCGTTGGCGAGCAAAACCTGCTGTGTCAGGTATCTGGCCGTATCATCCGCGTCGGCAATGAGCCTTTGTTAGTACTGGTGCAGGAAGATATTACGGAAAAGCGCCAGAACGAGCTGGATATCCGGAATATGAATCAGACGCTGGAAAAGCGCGTTTTTGAACGTACTCATGAGCTGGAAGAGGCAAATTCTGAACTCACCGTTGTGCTGGAAAATTTGCAGCGCGCACAACAGGAATTGCTCAGAACAGAAAAAATGGCTGCTCTGGGCTCTTTGGTTGCCGGGGTGGCACATGAACTGAATACGCCTATCGGTACGTGTGTCACGGTCGCCAGTACCTTGCAGCAACAAACCGATGATTTTCTGAAGCAGTATGAGCACGGCATACGTAAGTCTGTGTTGGACGACTACTTAAAAAATGCCAGACTGGGCAGCGATCTGCTGTTGCGCAATCTGAGCAAGGCATCCGAACTGGTCACGAGTTTCAAACAGGTGGCGGTTGACCGCACCAGTGCCAACCGACGAATTTTTGCGCTCGACGGCATGATGGATGAGTTGATCACAACGCTGGGACCGATGATACGGAAAACAAAATACACGGTTGTAGCGGAGCTGCCGCCAAAATTCATGATGGACAGTTATCCGGGCGCTCTGGGGCAGGTCATGACAAACCTCATCAATAATGCATTCATTCACGCTTTTGAACCTGACAAACGCGGTCGCGTGACGATTTCTGCAAAACTGATTGACTCGGAACACATAGAAGTATTGGTCACCGATGATGGCAAAGGGATTCCGCCTGCTAACCTTGGTCGTATATTTGATCCGTTTTTTACGACCCGACTGGGGCAGGGCGGCAGTGGTTTAGGCCTGAATATCGTGTACAACCTGATCAAAGATGTATTAGGCGGCAATATCACAGTCGAAAGCCAGCTGGGCAAGGGAACCTGCTTCAAAATTACCTTGCCACGCGTCGCCAGAGTGGTGAATGGGGCTTGAAAAAGCAAGGGTTTAGTCTTGCCTCTAGCTTTCATCCGCTTTGTTCTGCTACAGTCGCGCCATGAGTAAATTATCTTTAGACCGCATCCTGCAATCGCAGGGCTTTGGCACACGCAAATACTGCCGTGAATTGATTGAAGACGGTGAGATCAGCATCAACGGTGAAGTTGTTGACCACTATAAACAGACACTGGACACCGATGGCCTGGTTTTCAGGATTTTTGACGAAGACTGGCAATATCGCGAACACGTTTATATTGCGCTCAATAAACCGGCTAATTTTGAATGCTCACGTAAGCCCAGCCATCACCCAGGTGTGCTGACGCTGCTGCCGGAGCAATTCAGCTGGCGCGATGTGCAGCCTGTTGGCCGTCTGGATCATGATACGACCGGGATGTTACTGATGTCCGATGATGGGCCGTTTATTCACGCGCAGTCGTCGCCGAAACGTCATATTCCGAAAGTGTATCTGGCGACAACGGCTGAGCCGGTCACCGATGAACTGGTGAACACTTTATTAAATGGCGTTCAGCTGCATGACGAGCCTGCCCCGCTGGCTGCGCAGATATGCCGCCAGTTGGACACACATAAAATTGAAATCGTGCTCGAACAAGGTAAATACCATCAGGTGAAGCGTATGTTAGCTGCGGCTGGCAATCACTGCGCGGCGTTGCAGCGTACTGCTATCGGTCAGTTGACGCTGAATTCTCTGGGGCTGGCGGAAGGCGAGTGGTGTTACCTGAGTCCGGAACAAATGGCTTTATTAATTCCTTCAAACGGCTGATCCTGCGGTATCTGTTACTGGTTCGGGTAGTCTGCCTGGCTGGACAGATGCAATAAGCGCAAGTAAGAGACTTTCATCATCGTTTGAACTGAAATGGTCTGTCGTCTTGCTATGAACAGGGAGTCCGTATGCGCGTTATTGCGATTGCCAATCCTAAAGGTGGCGTAGGGAAGAGCACGTTTGCCACAAACCTGGCGGGTTATTTTGCAGCACAAGGAAATCGGGTCATGCTGGGGGATACGGATGTCCAGCAGTCGTCCCGCATCTGGTTAGGTCTGCGTCCTGCGAATTTGCCCACGATTACAGCGTGGGAGCTGGCCGACAATACCGTGGCCAGGCCGCCCAAAGGCACCAGTCACGTTGTGCTTGATACTCCAGCTGGTTTAAAGGGCAGCAAGCTCGATGTCATTCTGAAGCTTGCCGATACCGTCGTGGTGCCTTTGCAGCCGTCTATTTTCGATATTCTGGCGACCGAAGAATTTTTGAAAAAACTGGCCAGACGTGAGCATACTTGCCGGGTCGGTATTCTCGGTATGCGGGTAAATGCCCGCAGCCGCTCTGCCGATCAGCTACGTCACTACGCGGGACAGTTGGGGTTGCCGGTTCTGGGCTATCTGCGTGATACGCAAAATTACATACAATTAGCGGCGCATGGCGCTACCTTATGGGATGTTGCTCCCTCCAGAGTTGAAAAAGATCTGGAGCAATGGCGTGATATTTTGCACTGGATTCAGCATTCAAATGTGTGAAATTTGTGATTGATCAGCCCGCAAGAAGAAATAGTTTCTGCTTTTCGCAGATCTCAATATAATGCCGGGTCGCCCGGCTTTCGGGCAAATTTATCATTTGATATCAAAGACTTGCGGCATGCACTTAACTATTTTTGAAACACCTGTAATTAACACATTGATGCGTTGGATTTCCATCGTGGCATTACGTCTGACCGGATGGCGTGTTGAAGGGCAAACACCCACCGAAAAGAAATACGTGCTGATTGCCGCACCCCACACCAGTAACTGGGATTTCCCCGTCACTTTAATGGTGTGTTTTGCTTTACGGTTGCGTGTCTACTGGATGGGAAAATCCAGCCTGTTTCCACCGGTAATTCGTGTGGTGATGCGCTGGTTAGGTGGCATTGCTGTGAACCGCAGTGCGGCTGGCAATCTCGTACAGGGAACTGTGGATGCTTTCCACGCTAATGAGCGTCTGACTGTCATCGTGCCGCCCGAAGGTACCCGTGGCAAAGTCACGCACTGGAAAACAGGTTTCTATTACATCGCGCTGGGTGCCGGCGTACCGATTGCGTTGGGATATCTGGACTTTGGCAGAAAGGCCGGAGGAATCGGGCGCATGTTCATGCCGACAGGTGATATTGCGGCGGATATGGAAGAGATCAAAGCGTTTTACAGTGGAATTCAGGGGAAAAATCCAAAGCAATTCAGTGCCGACCATATCCAGACCAAGTAATTAGCTTCGCTTTCCGCGCATGTCCGCTCCGAAGATACCGGACATGCGGCTCTTGTCGGTTATTTTTGTGTCAGCGGTACGTCTTTCACTTGCTGTACAGTGATTTCCGGCGTTGGATTCGGAGTGCGTATCTGGCGTACCAATAGCCAACTCAAGGGGCTCAGAATACATTTCTGCGTGAATTTCTCACAATAGCGATGGGAGCCCAGGTACACAATAACGGCGCTTGAAGCAAGTGAAATCAACAAGCGCGCAGTATCGCCCATTTGAAAAATACGATTCAGTATGCCCAGTTGATGTAGAGCGATCAGAGCCATTCCGTGCCACAGAAATACGTACATTGATCGTTGCCCCACGCGTGCCAATCCCCAGTCTCTGAGACTCAGTAAATACAGGATGCTTAATCCTAATAGCGTCGATACAGCATATTGCAGCAGTTGGTACATAGAGCCGCTCAGATGAGCCATTTCCAGTCTGTGCAACGAAAAACTGCCATAGAGCCAGCGATAATCGAATTCGGTGGGGAGCAGGAAACACATAATACTGCCAGCAATGGCAATCACCGACGCGATACAGATTACGCGCCAGTCACGCCCTTTCGATACGAAAACATCAGCGCCGAGTTTCCAGCCTAAAATAAAAAACGGGAAAAAGAACAGCGTACGCGCGCCGCTCAGCAGATAACCCAGATGCTCAGAGTAACTGGTGACGAGCGCCAATCCCAGAGACAGAATGAGGGGGAATTGTAAGCGCGCAAATAACGGCAGTAACAAGCGCCAGCACAACAAACTCATCAGATACCAAAGCATCCAGTAGGGCGCGATCAGCCCCGCATAAACGCTGAAGGAACCGCGAATCAAATATTCCGTGGCCTCGTAAATCAGCTCAAAGCCCAGCAGCGGCGCTACAATATTTCGTATCAGATGTACTGATTGTTTTTCATCGAGAGTCGCTTTGGAGAATATCCCGGATACCAACGCAAACATAGGCATGTGAAATGCATACGCGAAGATCCAGATGGGGCGCAGAAATGCATCCTGAGCAATATGTAATTCGACGAAATGACCAAAGACAACTAAAAATATCAATATGGCTTTGATATTGTCGAATGAGATATTTCTACCGGAAGTAAGTGAAGAGGACATTGCTGCGGAGGAATACGTAAAAAACACGTCATCTTAAACGAAAAGCGGGTCTACTATAGACGCTTAGTTTGTAACGAAAGTAGAATCGGGTTCCGTTGAGGTAGCGAAGATTTTCGCATAGATGAAAATGTTTCCACTTGGAAATTATGCGCTGCATTACAATATCGGCTCAGAAAAAATCATTTACGGGTTAATAACAATGGCGACCAATCCATCTAAAGCCAGCTTATTAAGTGCACAACTAGACTTTGAAGACGTCGACGGTAAGGCCTTGAAAGCGGTGGATGCTGAATTGGCGGATTTGAAATTTGATTTGCCATCTGACGCCGTGCCGAAAGCGCCTGCTGCTGTGCGCTCTGCACCGAAAACACAGACCCGTGCGACGCCGGCCAAGCCAGTGCTCACGCATAGCAAAAAACAAAAGAAAGATAATTTTGCGTTGTATGCGGCGATTATTGCTTTATGTAGTTTTGTCGTTATTTTTTCCGCTGTTTTTTACATCAAAGTGATCGCCAAAGATGAAACTACACCAAGTTATCTGGCGCTGCCAAAAACAGTCGTCAACGTTGACGGGCAAGTGATCCGCCTTCAGGTCACAATACAAGTACAGACTAAAAACCGTGATTGGCTGGCGACGAACAAAAAAGCCTTGTCCGATATTTTTCCGATTGTGGTCGCTAAAATAAATCCTGAAGATCTGCATTCCGAAGAAGGTTTTGAACGCGTCCGGGAAATGTTACGTTCAGAGCTGAATCAGAGCCTGGCGACAGATAAAATCGATTCAGTACTGATCAATGAATTGCTGATGCAAAATCATTAGGCATAGATCAGTATGCTGTTCCGGGAATAAAAAAAAGTGACTTCATCGAAGTCACTTTTTTTATGCGCATGAAATTTCTTCAGACGCTGACAGAAATACTCTGAGAATTCGATTCAGATGGTGAACTATATGCCTGCAACAGTTGTATCGCTTTTTTGAACAGTGTTGCTTCGCTATTATTGTTTGCAGCACCGGCTTGTTGCGTGCCTTTGTCGCCACTGGCAGCCGCTTTCGCCTCCAGCAGTTTCAGCAAATACGCTTCCTCTTCTTTTTGTGTGACCTTGCCATCCTGATTGGTATCGGCAGCTTCATACGTTTTGCTTGCGGTTGTGTCACTGGTCGAGTTTGTCGCGCTGCTGCTGGCTGTGGTGCTGCCAGAACTGACGGCGCCAGTGCTGTTTCCTGATGTCTCAGATGTGCCGGACGGTGGTGGCGGAGGCGGTGCACCTCTGTCTTGTCCCACGCCGGAAGTGCGGCTCTGGTTGAATTGGCTTTCCAGATCGTCCGCCAGTTTTTTTAAACCACTGGAAAACTCGTCTTTGGTTACTTTGCCGTCACTATCAGCATCAAGTTTTTTAAATAAATCGCTGGCAGTCGATGTCGCATCGCTACCTGACGTGCTGCTGGATGCGCTGGCGATGTTGCTGAATGCGGATTCCAGATCACTGACTTCAAGATAGCCCTGACCTTTGGTATCGAGCTTGGAAAACGCCTGTTCTGCCATCTGCGCCGGATCAGGGCGTTGCCGCTTGACGCTGCTGACACTGCCTGAATAGGCCGATGTGGACGAAATACCGGAAATACTGCTCATCGTGGTCTCCTGTACGAAGAAAAAATCAGTAAGGGAAATGAATGAGATTGCACGGGCAGATTAGCACAGACAAGCTCAGACAAAACGTGTGACTGTGTTTATTGTCTCTCGTTGATTTTGCTCGTTTATGTCAACTTTGTATCAGGTATGACATACAACAGCGGTGCGCAGACACCTGACTTTCTTCGTACCTGAATGGCTAAGTCGCGACTGCGCGGGGCAGGCGGATTTCAGCGGTAAGGCCGATCCCGTTGGGATTGTTAGTGAGAGTCAGTACGCCATGATGTTGACGAATAATTTCCTGCGCAATACTTAAGCCCAGACCCACGCCGCCACTGTTTTTATTGCGTGCTCCAGCGATGCGATAAAACGGATCGAATACTTTTGTCAGTTCTGATTCAGGAATGCCCGGGCCTTCGTCACTGATGCGAATCAGCGCGACATCCGCTGCATCCTGTAACTGAATCTGCGTGCTGCCGCCATAAAAAATCGCGTTTTCCAGCAGATTAATGATGCTGCGTTGTAATTCATTCGGCATCGCATAGACCGGCTGCAAATGACCTTCGATGCGCACGCTTTTCCCTTCATCGCGCATATTATCGACGATGGCTTCCAGCATGGACTGGATATCCAGATATTGCATAGATTCACTGCTGCCGCGTAAATAGTCCAGCGTTGCATCGAGCATGTGGCGCATCTCATCGATGTCCTGCAATAACTTGCCGTTGGTGGCAGTGGCTTCGGTCTGATCTATGCGTAATTTCATCCGCGTTAAAGGCGTGCGCAAATCATGTGATACCGCCGCCAGAAAACGTGCCCGTTCTTCCATTTGCTGATGTATCCGATATTGCATCTGATTAAAAATGACCGCAGCCTGCCTGACTTCCAGTGGCCCCGTTTCAGGTACTGGAACAATTTGCTGATCGCCTAATGTGCTTGCCGCTGCGGCCAGATTCTGTATCGGTCTGGCGAGTGTACGCGAACTGATCCATGCACCTATCGCCAGCAGCAGCAATTGCAGACTCATGCTGATCAGTAAGCCGGATAAAGGGCCATCAATAGCGGATCTGCGATGTGGTGACGGAGGTCGCGCACCGAATTGTGGCGGGTGAGTGCTTGAATAGCCCGCTTCAGATCCCGGTCGGTGTAGCTCCGGCGGCGGTGGATGCGATGCATCTCTGAGGAATACGAAAAGTAATACGAATGTAGCAGCATGACTGACGAAGACGGCGGCAAATGCGAGGCCGAACAAGCGATTAAAAATCGTGTCGGCAAATACCCGGCTTATTTTTTGCCGCATTTTTTGCCATAATTTTTGCATCGTCTTGATTACAGGCTGGCGCTGAAGACATAGCCTTCACCACGCACAGTTTCTAACAGCGAAGGCTGGCGCGGATCATCGTTCAGTTTTTGGCGCAGACGTGACACCATCAGATCAATGCTGCGATCAACCGAATTGCTGGATTTGCCGATTGCCAGTTCGAGTAACTGATCACGTGTCAGTATTTGTTTGGGATGGGCAAGAAATGCCCGCAACAATTTATATTCTGAATTGGATAAGGGAACGACCAGTTTCTGCGGGCTGAGTAATTGCCGGCTTGGGCAGTGCAGTTTCCAGCCCTGAAAGTGAATTTCATTTTCAGAAGCGAGTTGCTGATTTTTCGCTTCCGTTTGCGCACGGCGGATCACACTTTGCATGCGGGCGACCAGCTCGCGGGTATCGAATGGTTTGACGACATAGTCATCCGCACCTAGTTCCAGACCAAGAATTTTATCGGACGATTCCCCGCGTGCCGTCAGCATGATGACCGGGATGTTGCTCTTGTTGCGCACATGACGTAGTAGACTCAGGCCGTCTTCGCCGGGCAGCATCAGATCTAATAAAACCACATCAAAAGTGTGGCGCGACAAGGCTTCACGCATACCGCTGCCATCGCCGACAGCGGTGCAGTGAATATCAAATTTTTCCAGATATTTGCATAGCAAGATGCCGATTTCAGCATCGTCGTCGACGAGTAAGGCACGGATTCTGGCGCTGGTGAAAGACAACTTATAACTCCTGTAAGTAACGCAGCAGCTTCGCCAGTGCGTGAGCGACTGTTTGTTCGCGTACTGCGTGGCGGTCGCCGGTAAATATCAGTCGCTCGGTATGTGTGACGCCGCCGACGACCCAGCCGAAGCAGACTGTGCCGATAGGTTTGCCGGGAACGGCGCCAGTCGGACCAGCAATGCCGGTGGTGGATAAGGACACATTGCCTTCTGAATTGGCGATCGCACCTTCGGCCATGGCTGCGGCGATTTCTTCGCTGACCGCGCCATGCCGGGCAATCAGCGCCGCCGGGATATTTAATAATTCAGATTTGGACGAATTGGAATAGGTAACGAAGCCGCAGTCAAACCAGTCCGACGAGCCTGCGATTTCAGTGATCGCCTGCGCCACGCCGCCGCCGGTACAGGATTCGGCCACCGTCAGTAACAGCCGTTTTTCTTTCAGTTCGGTGCCGATTTGTGCTGCAAGTTCAAGTGCGTTTTGCATGGTGGGTCTCCCGTCTGGTTTTTGTTGGCGACTGTAAAGTCAGACTTACTTTACCACCATGTAAGGCAGAAAGTGAAGACGCCGGTATGATCTATGACATGGGTCAGACATCAATGTCGCTCAGAGCCGGCAAGGTGCCGGCCAAGACCGGCGTCACCATGCGCGCCAGAGTGCCAACACCAGCAACGTGAAAAAGGCGGCGACGATATCGTCCCACATGACGCCGAATCCACCTTTGAAACGCCGGTCGAAATAGCGGATCGGTGGTGGTTTGACCATATCAAAAAAGCGAAAAATCAGAAATGCCCAGGTTTGCGTGCGGGCATCTGCTGGCAGCACAAATAACAGCACCGCCCAGATCGCGATGATTTCATCCCACACCATGCTGCCATGATCAGCGACACCGAGATTTTTTCCTGTGACTTTACAAGCCCAGATGCCGATCAGAAAACCGATGACAATGATCCACGCCCAGCCCACGGTTGTAAAAATTTCCGGCCAGCGCTGACTCAGTACATTAAAGCTGAGCCAGCCGAACAGCGTGCCCATCGTGCCCGGCACGGCTGGCGATAAGCCGCTGCCAAAACCCTGCGCCAGAATATGCGCTGGGTGACTCAGCATGAAACGCCAGCCGGGGCGGGTGATGATTGTTTGCGGGTGCAGGTCTGGCGTATCTGACGTATTCATGGTGTGCTGAAATGATCAAAGGAGTGGAGTGTCATGCAAACGGGTTGCTGCTGATCATCGATCAGACGCAAACCCGCGGCCGCTTCAATCTGGCCGATGCGGGTGACTGGCGTATCGCTTGCGTGTCCGGCGGCAATGATGTCGGCCCGACGTGAGGCTGGCGCAGTAAAGCACAACTCGTAATCATCGCCACCTGTCAGCGTGAACTGGCGGCGTAATGCCTGACTTTGTTGCTGCAAAATTGGCCCGGCGGGTAACTGATCGACAAACAGCGTGGCACCAAGGCTTGAGCGTTCGAGTATATGGCCGAGATCGCCTGCGAGTCCGTCAGAAATATCGAGAGCCGCATGCGCAATGCCGCGCAAGGCCATGCCGAGTGCGATGCGGGGCGTCGGCTGATGCATGCGCTGCGCTGCGCGTTGGTGATCTGATTCACTGAGCGTCACTTCTTTCCAGTACGCAGCCAATGCCAGACGCGCGTCTCCCAGCGTGCCTGAGACCCAGATATCGTCGCCGCTCTTTGCCGCATCGCGTCGCAGCGCGCTGTTTTTCGGCAGTTCGCCAAAAATCGTGATGCAGATATTCAGCGGGCCTTTGGTGGTATCGCCACCGATCAGACGACATTGGTGCGCGTCTGCCAGCGTCAGCAAGCCACGTGCAAATTGTTCCAGCCATGCTGGATTGGCTTCGGGCAGGGAAAAAGCCAGCGTAAATCCGATTGGTTTGGCACCCATCGCTGCCAGATCCGAAAGATTCACCGCCAGACATTTGTGTCCCAGCAGAAACGGATCGGCGTCGGGAAAGAAATGCCGGCCGGAGACCAGCATGTCACTGGAAATGGCGATTTGCATACCGGGCGTGGGATTGAGTAAGGCGCAGTCATCGCCGACCCCCAGTGCGAGCACGGCGTCCGGTGCGGAATGGTGCGCAAAATAGCGCTTGATTAAGTCAAATTCTGAGAGCATGCGCGCATTGTACCCAAGGATGACGGCGGCGCGACACTCCTGACGCGACCGTGACGCAGGATTTGTCGAGCGCCGAATGGAGACTCTGTCAGCGTACAAGTCGCCTTCAATGCGCCTTCAACACGCCTTCAATGCGCCTTCAACACGTCAGTAACCCGCACCAGCGATGGCAGGTCATTGAATACCGATGGGAGCAAGGTTTCTGCGTTGTGTTGGCATCCCACGTTTCCCTCTTTTACCCGTCGTTTTTAAGAAAAATGGGGAGTATGTGAGAAAAACACGCTTATGTCCTTATAAATAAAGGGCGTTAAAAAATACTGGGGGGAGTATATTTAACGCCCAAATGGCCTTTAGAGACGCTTTTTACCCATGTTGCACGCACCGGTATGCGCGTTTTCAGGCAATCGCTGCGGTCTTTACTGTGCCCAGTTCGTTTAATAATGCATTCCGGATTTTCGCTTCCTGTGGAGCGACCGCGAAGCCGCGCATGACACCATCATTGTCGATAAAGCGGCAGATACTGGGCGACACTTCCGGATGATTGTCGCTCTGCTCGTTTTCCCATTGCCCGCGCTTCATCACGGCCAGCGTCGGCGACACCAGCGCAATCGGATAACTCGGCGTTTTCACCAGGACGGGTGCTGCTTGAAAGGCGATCGGGGTCGGCGTTCCTGCCAGACTTTGCGCAATCGCGCGCGCCGCCGCCATGATCGGTGCGACATACGGCAGCGTGATGCTGTTGCCATCAGCTTGCGCATATTGTGCGCAATCGCCCAGCGCATAAATGCCTTTGACGCTGGTCTGCCCGAACTGATCCACGAGGATGCCGCGTTCGGTTTGCAGATGCGCTTCCTGTGCAAGCCGGATATCGGCACGCAAGCCTACTGCCGACAAGATCACATCGACGTCAAGATGTTCGCCGTTGGCCAGCGTGATCCGCAAGCCGGTCTCGGTGCGATCGATACTGCTGCTGGTGGTGCCCAGCCGGAACTGCACCTGCCGCGTTTGCAGTGCCGTTTGTAATCCCGCTGAAATCGCCGGTGGCGCGAGTGCCGCCAGCGGTGCAGGATTAGGATCGATCAGAGTGACCTGATGGCCTCCGGTATGCAAATCGTCGGCAAATTCGCAGCCGATCAGACCGGCGCCGATGATGGCTACGCGAGCAGATGCGCCGGCAGCGCTGAGTCTGTCACGTAAGACTGCATAGTCATCCAGCGTATTTACCGATAACACCTGATCGGTGGCGTTGCCTGCGAACGGCAGACGTATCGCCTGCGCGCCAACCGCCAGCACCAGTTGACTGAATTCAAATTCCCCTGCGCTGGTGTGAACCGTTTGCTTGGCCGTGTCGATTCCACGGACCTGTGTTCTGGTCAGGATGGTGGCATTGATTTGCGCTGCCATCTGATCTGCCGTTTGGCTGCGCAGATGGCTCGCGGTTTTGCCTTGTGCAAACGCGTTCGACAACATGGGCTTGGAGTAAAAGCCGCCATCATCGCCAGTGATGATCAGCACAGGTGTGGTTTTGTCCAGCTTGCGGAATTCGCGGGCCACGGTGTAGCCCGCCAGACCGGAACCGATGATGGCGACGGGCTTCATATCAGATTTCCACCATGTCAAAATCGGCTTTGGCGACGCCGCAGTCCGGGCATTCCCAGTCGGCTGGAATGTCATCCCAGCGTGTGCCTGCAGGGATGCCTTCTTCCGGCAAGCCCTGTGCTTCGTCATAGATAAAACCGCATACGATACATTGATAAGTTTTCATATTGTCCTCAGATTTTTTGCTTGTTTTTTGATGTTGTCAGCGATGCCGCATTGATAGAGCGGCATCGCCGGAATGTCCGTTGCACCGCTGCTTCAGGATGCTTTGCTGGCTTCTAGCACAGCGCGATAGTGGTTCGCATGACGCTCTTCGACTTTTGCCAGCGCAGCAAAACGTTTGGCTGCTATCTCTAAAGTCCGCTTAAAGTTTTCAGCATGTTCCTTAGATTCTGCGATTTGCTCATCGTACTCGGCGACAGCAGCGTGATTGCCTTCTTCCACGGCGAGGTGGCGGAATTTTGGATACATTTCTGTGTATTCATAGGTTTCTCCTTCAATCGCGATTTCTAACGCCCGTTGTGGTGTCAGTTGCGCCTTCGGATACAACAGATCGAGGTGGCCGAACGCGTGCATCACTTCCTGATCTGCGGTCGCCTCAAATGCTTGCGCGATATCTTCAGCGCCGGCTTCACGTGCCAGCTTGGCAAAATAGCGATATTTAATGTGCGCCATGGATTCGCCTGCAAACGCAGATTCGAGGTTTTGAATAGTGATGGATGGATTTGCCTGGGTGCTCATGTGATTCTCCTTGGTGATCGTTGTCTAAAACGTTTTCTATCAAACATGGTGCAATGATAGATATTGATAATTGATTTGTAAAATTAATTGTTTTTATTTGATGAATAGGTTTAAGCTATTTTACGGCGAGTGATTTGATCGATTTTTATCTAAGTTGCTCTCTGAAAAAGATAAAAGTCGTGTAAATACGTATGAAGTTAGAGGGTTCCCTCTGCTAGAATCACAGGCTAATCGTAAGTTTTGAGTAAGTAAAAATAGAAAGAGGCAGCCCCACATGGATTCGTCATCAGATCAAAAAGAGCAAATACGTCAGCAGTTGCGCCAGGCCGCACTGGAATATCATGAGTTCCCGACGCCGGGTAAAATCAGTGTGACGCCAACCAAACAATTGACAAATCAACGCGATCTGGCGTTAGCGTATTCCCCTGGTGTGGCATCTCCGTGCGAGGAAATCGTTGCTGATCCTACTGCGGCATTTAAGTACACCGCACGCGGCAATCTGGTCGGTGTGATTACCAACGGTACGGCAGTGCTTGGTCTCGGCAATATCGGCCCGCTGGCATCGAAGCCAGTGATGGAAGGCAAGGGTGTTCTGTTCAAGAAATTTGCCGGCATTGATGTGTTCGATATTGAAATCAATGAACCTGACCCAGATAAGCTGGTTGACATCATCGCTTCTCTGGAGCCAACCTTCGGCGGCATTAATCTGGAAGACATTAAAGCGCCAGAGTGTTTTTACATTGAGCGCAAATTACGTGAACGCATGAAGATTCCGGTCTTCCATGACGATCAGCACGGCACGGCGATTATTGTCGGCGCTGCGATTCTGAACGGATTAAAAGTCGTCGGAAAAGACATCAAAAATGCGAAGCTGGTGGTTTCCGGTGCTGGCGCTGCGGCGTTGGCTTGTCTGGATCTGATCGTTGATCTCGGCTTCCCGATTGAAAACATTTATGTGACCGATCTTGCTGGCGTGGTTTATAAAGGCCGTGCTGAGTTGATGGATCCGGATAAGGAACGTTTTGCGCAGGAAACTTCTGCCCGCAGCCTGAAAGAAGTCATTGAAGGTGCGGATATTTTCCTCGGCCTGTCCGCTGGCGGTGTGCTGAAACAGGATATGGTCAGAATGATGGCTGATAAGCCGCTGATTCTGGCACTGGCAAATCCGACCCCGGAAATTCTGCCGGAAGAAGTCAAAGCGGTGCGTGATGATGCGGTGATGGCAACCGGACGCTCTGACTTCCCGAATCAGGTTAACAACGTTTTATGTTTCCCTTATATTTTCCGTGGTGCGCTGGATTGCGGTGCCACGACGATTACGCGTGAAATGGAAATTGCGGTGGTGCATGCGATTGCAGAGCTGGCGCAGGCGGAACAGTCTGATGTCGTTGCTTCAGCGTATGGCATCAGCAACTTGTCTTTCGGTCCGGAATACCTGATTCCTAAGCCATTTGATCCGCGCCTGATGATCAAGATCGCACCGGCAGTTGCAAAGGCTGCGGAAGAGTGCGGCGTGGCAGCGCGTCCGATCAAAGACATGCAGGCGTATGTTGAGAAGTTGCAGCAATTCGTCTACCACAGCGGCACCTTCATGAAGCCTTTGTTCCAGCTGGCGAAAAAGGCACCTGCAGATCGCAAACGGATTGTTTATCCGGAAGGCGAAGAAGAGCGCGTATTGCGTGCTGTTCAGGTCGTCGTTGATGAGAAGCTGGCAACGCCGATTCTGGTGGGGCGCCCACATATTCTGGAGCAGCGTGTCGAGAAATTTGGCCTGCGCATTCGCCCTGGTGTCGATTTCGAGGTGATCAATCCTGAATTTGATCCGCGCTACCGCGAATATTCCAAGACATACCATGAGATGACATGCCGTAAAGGCGTGACAGAGCAATATGCCAAACTGGAAATGCGCCGTCGCCACACATTAATCGGATCGATGATGATCCATAAAGGTGATGCTGACGGTATGATTTGCGGCACGTTCGGCAGCACTGGCCTGCACCTGAATTACATCAATCAGGTTCTTGGTAAGCGCAGTAATGTGAAGGTCAATGCGGCAATGAATGTGCTGGTCTTGCCGGATCGCCAGCTGGTTCTGGTCGACACGCATGTGAATGAGAATCCAACCGCCGAACAAATTGCGGAAATCACTCTGCTTGCAGCTGAAGAAATGCGCCGTTTCGGTTTATTACCAAAGGCAGCCCTGTTATCACATTCTAATTTTGGTTCCAGTAATAGTGAGTCTGCACAAAAAATGCGTGCGGCGCTGGAAATTATTCAGCGTCAGGCACCAGACCTGGAAATTGACGGTGAAATGCATGGCGACACCGCTTTGGACTCCGCATATCGCAAAAAAATGATGCCGAATTCGACTTTGAAGGGCGATGCGAATTTGCTGGTGATGCCGAATATCGATGCTGCTAACATCGCCTATAACCTGATGAAAATCACCGCCGGCAATAACGTCGCGATTGGCCCTATCTTATTGGGCTGCGCAAAACCAGTGCATATCCTGACGCCATCAGCAACAGTCCGTCGTATCGTTAATATGACGGCCTTGTGTGTGGTTGATGCACTTGCTCAACGCTGATTAATCTCACACTGATCTGAAGATAACCCTGCGTTCGAAAGAACGCAGGGTTATTTTTTTATCTGCGATCATTGATTTGCATCGAACGTCTCTGCCGCAGTGATTTGAATATTCATTAAAATAATTTTCGTGGTTTCTTGCGAATGCGGAGTGGTTTTGCTATAGTTCGGCTCCCGCTGAGAAGCGGGGGTAGAAAGTGAAGCGCTGCAGTTAAAAATGCAGCAAGCATAGTCAACAACCGAAGTCATGCCAAGTGATCCGATTGGTGTCCGCACAACAAAATGCGGAAGCTGAGAAGAAAAAGCGAAGCGAAAGGGTGAAGGGAGTTGACAGTGAATGCGAAGTGCTTCATAATCTCGTTTCTC
>NZ_JAGSPK010000006.1 GCF_018139565.1 Cognatundibacterium rivi | reverse complement strand
AAACCAGCTGCGGCTGTACGTCCGGTCAAAGCTGCGCCTGCTCCTCGCAAACAAATTACGACCGCATCAACCTCGAATCAGGACTGGGAAGAATTCTGACCGGGATGTATTAGCGATGAAAACTCAGCGTTAATACTGTCAAAACACAAAAAGCACGATTGACATTGCTGTCTGTCGTGCTTTTTTTGCTGCTACATACTTAGTGGAACGCGCCAGCCAATTCTGGTGTTTTTGCCTTCAGGCGGAACGCACTCAGTGCTTTCGTCGCATCAGGAACTGCTGTTACTTCCGCAATGCCGCTCATTAATTCTGAAATACGGCTTTTCAACGCTTTAGCCTGGGTCGCCAATTTGAAATGCGCTGGACGCTGAGTCTGTACGATACTCCAGCGAACGATAGGCGCATGTCCACTTCCATCTAACAATGCACGATCACGCATCCATTTTTCAAAGGAACGGGAAGGCATATCGGTCTCAATCCAGATCAGATTGTCAGACGTCATCTTTTTATTATCGGAAGGGCGAACCAAAATTTCGTAAATCATTTTCAGACTCCTGTTGGGGAATCTCCGCTGCGTTAAAAGTACGTGCAAAGATTCTATGAGTCGAAAAACGAGCCGGAAGCCACTTCGGTTGACACGTAATGTTACGAAACTAAAAAAAACTATACTTTTTTTCCATTGAAATTATAAAAAATTTATTTTTTTCTTAAAAAAACTAAATTTCATCGGTTTTTTAATTTAAAAATTTTAAATAGGCTGAACGCTTACGCTTGTTAATAAAGTTTATTATTTATCATTTTAACAAATATTTAGTGATCGATTTAAGCCATCTGCCCTAAGGTTTTGCGGAAACGCGCCAATGAGAGCATGAACAATACAGAACCAATTACCAGTAATGCAAAAAAAGCCCGCCACACAACTTCAAGCCCGGCACCGCGATACAAAATGGCCTGGCTCAATTCGGTAAAATGCGTTGTAGGCGCCAGAGACATCAGCCATTGAACAAAAACGGGCATACTTTCGCGCGGAGTCATACCACCGGACAACATTTCCAGCGGCATCATCGTCAGCATCATCAACAACCCAAACTGCGGCATACTCCGTGCCAGAGTTGCCATAAAAATTCCCATAGATGTTGTTGCAAACAAATGCAAAGTCACACCAATAAGGAATAAAGCGACGGACCCATCAATCGGAACGCGCAAGGCGCCTTGAATAATAACGGTCAGCGAGACCAGAACGGCAACAAGTACAACCAAGGCCATCGACCAGACTTTTGCCAACATGATTTCAGTCGGCGTCACAGGCATCACCAATAAATGTTCTACCGTACCATGCTCGCGTTCACGAATAAGCGCCGCCCCCGTCAGAATAATTGAGAGCATCGTAATGTTATTCACCAGTTCCATCAATGAGCCAAACCACGATGGATTGAGCGCCGGATTAAAACGCGAACGTAGTGCAAGTTCCACGGGCTGTATCGGTGTCTCACGATAACGTTGCACAAATTCATTGACTTCCCCCATCACTATTTGCTGTATCGCGCCGTTGCCGGAAAATGCCTGGCTCATGCGAGTCGCATCGACGTTCAGCTGAAGCTGAGGGGTCTTTCCCGCAATAACATCGCGCTGAAAATCAGGTGGAATGATCAGAACAAATGTATACAGTCCGGCATCAAGCCCGGGATCAACTTGTGACTGGTTGATACGTACAGGTTTAGTAAATTGCGGTGGATAAAATGCAGAGATGATACGCACTGATAAAGCAGAATCATCTTCATCCACAATCGCAATCGGTGCGCGGTTCAGTGTTTCTGGCATCGCCGTGCCGGCGACATAGATCGCAGCGGTGAATGTATAAATAATCAGCGCCAGCATCATGGGGTCGCGCCAAAGACTCCATAACTCTTTGACACCCAGACGATAAATATTTGCCAAATGACGTCGCATATCAGCGCTCCTGTTTTTTCAGCAAGGCAATCGCCGCGCCAAGAATAACTGGGATTGCCAGCAACAAGGGCCAGAAAGCCGCATGTAAATCATCAAAGCCTAATGCTTTGCTGAAGACGCCGCGACTGATATTAAACATATACGTTGCCGGATAAATCTGTCCAACCAGATGCCCGATACCTTCCAGCGAAGAAACAGGATTGATCAGTCCGGCAAATTGAACAGCCGGAATCATCGTTCCTATCATGGTAAAAAACATGGCTGCAATCTGGCTGCGGGTCAATGCTGAAGCTAATAATCCCATGCCAGTTGAACAAATGCTGAACAACCACGCGGCGAGCAATAAAACAAAGAAATTTCCCTTTACGGGTACGTCGAATATCGTGACGGCAGCCAAGCTCATTAAAAGAAAATTCAGCATTGCCAACGCGACATACGGCACTTGCTTGCCAAGCAAAAATTCGGTGCGCGTTGTCGGCGTCACATAAAAATTAATGATCGAACCCAACTCTTTTTCGCGCACAACCGCCAGCGCCGTCAGCATTGCAGGCAACATCAACAGCAATAGTGGAATCACTGCTGGCACCATTGATGGCAAACTCTTCACATCAGGGTTATAGCGATAACGCGTCTCCACACTGGTAACGCCTGACAAAGTTGATCCTGTACGTTCATGCATCTGCTGTAAGAACCATTGCTGGTGCATGCCCTGCACATAGCCATTCACCGTTTCTGCGCGTTGTGGCATAGCGCCATCCACCCAGGCACCAATCTGCACAGACTTACCGCGCTCTACATCGCGCGCAAAGCCAGGTGGAATTTCTATCGCCAGTGACAACTCGCCGCTACGCATGCGCCAGTCGAGTTCTGCATAGTCAGCAATCGGCGCATGCTCAACAAAATAACGCGACCCTGCAAGATTGAGTATGTAATTCTGGCTTAATACAGTTTGATCACGATCGAGTACGGCAAAGCGCAGATTTTCAACGTCCATGCTGATGCCGTACCCCATCACAAACATCAGCAGCAAGGACCCCAGCAACGCCAGCGTGCTGCGAACCGGATCACGCTTTAGTTCCAGCGCTTCACGCCAGGTATAGGTGTAGATGCGTCCAAGGCTGCGTCGGCAACGTTGTCTGAAGCTGGGCGCTGATGTGCTGGAAAACGCTGGCAGTTCGGCGTTATTGATACTGGCCACCGCGTTAGTATCAGCAACAGGTTGTACAACATCGCCACCATCGGCTTCCAGCAGATAATCGATAAATGCTTGTTCCAGTGTTGCTGCGCCCCGTTGCGCAACTAATGCTGCCGGTGCATCGCTGGCAAGTACTCGCCCTGCATGCATCAGCGAAATACGATCGCAGCGCTCAGCCTCATTCATGAAGTGAGTGGAGATAAAAATGGTGACGTGGTCGCGCCGCGCCAGCTCTATCATCAAACGCCAGAAATTATCGCGTGCCACGGGATCAACGCCAGACGTCGGTTCATCCAGAATCAGTAATTCGGGTTGATGCACCATCGCAACCGCCAGCGACAAACGTTGCCGTATGCCAAGCGGCAGCTTATCGGGCAGCATGTCAACAACCTCTTGCAAATCAAAGCGCGCAACCATGTCCGCCACACGACCCAGTACGTCTGCTTCCGGCACATGAAATAAACGCGCATGCAAGATCAGATTCTGTTGCACATTCAGCTCGGCATATAAGGAAAACGACTGCGACATATAACCGACACGACGACGAATGGCGATATCGTGTGGATTCACTTTCTGACCAAACAACCAGGCATCGCCTTCGGTTGCGGGCAGCAAGCCTGTCAACATTTTCATGGTGGTCGATTTACCGCAACCATTGGAACCGAGAAAGCCGAATATTTCTCCGCGCCGGATGCGAAAACTGACATGATCAACCGCCACAAAATCACCGAAACGCATCGTCAGATTTTGCGCCTCAATTGCGACTGCAGCGCTGTCAGTCATCGTCAGTGGTGGAATTTCGACTCGCTGGTGTCCACGCCGCTTGATCTCCGGCAGCAAACCAATAAATGCTGCCTCCAGCGAGAGGGTCGCCGTTTTCTGCATCAGTTGGGCGGGCGTTCCTGTCGCCAGCACCTGACCATCATCCATCGCGACCAGCCAGTCAAATCCTTGCGCTTCATCCATATACGCCGTCGCAACGATGACACTCATACCCGGACGGCTGACGCGAATATGCGCAATCAGATCCCAGAATTGCGCACGAGCCAGTGGATCGACACCGGTAGTCGGCTCATCCAGAATAAGTAAATCCGGATCGTGAATCAGTGCACAACACAATCCCAGTTTCTGCTTCATACCGCCGGATAATTTGCTCGCTGGCCTATCCAGAAAAGGAGATAGCCCTGTACTGCGCGTCAATTCATCAATCCGACGATGGCTCTCAGTAGCATCATGCCCAAACAGACTGGCAAAGAATTGCAGATTTTCTTCAACCGACAAAGTCGGGGAAAGATTCTTACCGAGCCCCTGCGGCATATATGCAATGCGGGGGCAGACCTGCTCACGATGGCGACGACTGGCCATATCGCCACCAAGCACGTCAAGATGTCCCTGCTGCAAGGCGCGTGCACCGGAAATCAGTGATAACAAGCTGGATTTACCAACGCCATCAGGGCCGATAATTCCCACCATACAATTCGCTGGGATATCCAGCGTAATATCATCCAGCGCACAAACCTTGGCGTAATTCAGCCGCAGCTGTTGAGCATGCACGACAGCTGATGCCGCGACAGACATGCTCACGGCAGCGCTTTCAAATTAAGCGATGCTGGCCATGCAGCCTGTGTATCAGGCTTAATCCACGCCACGCCCGGCAAACCAGTTTTTACCTGTTGCAGGTACTTGAGCAATAAATCACGATCAATTCTGGCTTTCACACGAAACATCAATTTCTGGCGCTCGCTGGCAGTTTCAACGGTCTTCGGAGTGAACTGCGCCGTGCTGGCGACAAACGACACTTTGGCCGGAATCACAAACTGCGGTGCCGCATCCAGGACAATACGCACCTCGCTGCCCAGTGCAACTTTCCCTGCAACACTTTCCGGTACAAAGAACGTCATATAGACATCGGAAAGATCAACCAGA
The DNA here is from genome assembly GCF_018139565.1 of Cognatundibacterium rivi. Taxonomy (GTDB): domain Bacteria; phylum Pseudomonadota; class Gammaproteobacteria; order Burkholderiales; family Burkholderiaceae_D; genus Undibacterium; species Undibacterium rivi. The sequence continues at coordinate 323,081 of NZ_JAGSPK010000006.1, read as the reverse complement.
TTCAATACCTTTCCACCACCGCCCAGAATTTCACCCGGCTGTGCAACGCGATACTGTACACGCCCTGCACGCGGCGCTTTCAATTCGCTGTCAGCCAGCTCGACATCGATGCGAGCAGTGGTCGCGGCAGCAGCTCTGACACTAGACTGCGTTCCCGTAACTTGCGTCACGGCCGCCGTCACCGCCGCCTTTGCCGCGCTGACCTGTGCCTTGGTGGCGGCAAGCGCGGCAGCCGCACTGCTGACACGTGCGCGATCATCGTCGAGTTCCTGACCGGAAGACGCACCTTCTTTAAACAGAGTTTCCGAGCGAGCCAGACGCCGTTGTGCCGCATCGAGTTCACTTTCACGCTGCACCACCAACGCCTGCGTTGCCTGCAAATCACTCTCGCGTAATGCAACCTGCGCCTCGGCACCTTTCACCGCATATTCCGCTTGCTGCTGTCGTGCTACGGCTTCATCTTTTTGTGCCTGCAAACTATCGATTTGCATACGCGCCAGCAATTGGCCTGCTTTCACAAACTCGCCTTCGGCCACCAGAATTTCCTGCACCCGCCCGCCCAGCTTGGTCGCCACGTCGATTTCAGTGGCCTCAATGCGACCATTGCCACTCACCACACTGTCACTACGATCCACTCCATTCCGGCGCTGATAAACAACATAGGCAGTGATCGCAATGGCAACTGCCATAACAAGCAAGACGATTTTTTTAATATTCGGATTCATGCGTTTATTCCTGGTTGTTTTTTGGCACCGATACGGGATCGACAGAAGACACAGATAATTCATCAGCAAACTGAATGCCACCGCCAAGTGCTGCGAAAAGCGCGACCTGTGCTGACAGGCTGGCGCGACGTATTTGTACCAATTGCTGCTCGCTCGACAGCAAATCACGCTCGGCGTCCAACACTTCCAGATAGCGTGCAGAACCATGGTCATAGCGTAGCTTCGCTAACCGCGCACGCTCAGCCTGTACTTTCAGGGTCTCGCGCGCAATATCGTCCTGTGCCGCTAACCAGTAACGTGCAGCTAAAGCATCAGCAACGTCCCTGAAAGCGGCCTGTACCGTTTGCTCGTAATGTGCGATAGCCTGCTCGCGCCGCAATCGGGCGACTTCAGTGACTGCCTCGCGTCTGCCACTGTCAAAAATCGGTAAAGTAATACTCGGTGAGAATGTCCATGCCTGACTGCCACTGCTGAATAATCCGTTTAACTCAGCACTTGCCGTACCAGCAAATGCGGTTAAAGCAATTCGTGGAAAAAAAGTGGCCCGGGCTACCGCCATATTTGCCTGGGCTGCTTGCAGCGAGTGCTCGGCAGCGAGTATGTCCGGCCGCTGCAATAGCAGATCCGAGGGCAACCCGGCCTTCAATTCAGGTAAGGGCGGAAGAGCATTGAATTGCTCGGACGCCAGCGGCAGTTGCAGTGGAACCCCCACCAACAAGGTCAATGCATTGATCTGGGTCGCACGCGTATGTTCAAGTTGCGCCTGCAATGCCATTGCCTGTTGCGATAGCAACTCGACCTGCGTCAATTCAAGCCTGGATGTTGCCCCCAGATCGACACGACGACGAAAAATACGTAAGGACTTGGCACGACTTGCGACAGTGCGTTGTGCCAGCATCAGACGCTCGTCCGTTTCGCGCAAAGCAAGATAAGTGTTCGCTACTTGTGTGATCACGCTCAACGCCGTCGCGCGACGAGTCGCATCGGTGGCAAGATACGACTGCAACGCCGCCGCATTCAGACTACTGACGCGTCCCCAAAAATCAATCTCCCAACTGCTGAAGCCAACACCAAGCTGAAATTGGCTACCAACAACCGGCCGACCCGATACATTCAGATCGCCGGGCACAGCAGTGCGCGTTGCATCCAGACTGCCGGCGATCGTAGGCAAGCGATCTGCCCTTTGTATGCCGTAAGCCGCGCGCATTTCCTGCACACGCGACAAAGCACTACGCACGTCCCGATTATTGGCTAAGGCCAGCTCAATGAGACGACGCAAAGCCGGATCAGAGAAATACGTTTGCCAACGGATTTGAGAGGCAGGAATACCTGCATCGTGCGCCGGTGCTGCGCTATAAACTTCAGCAACAGGCGATGCGGGTGATTGATATGTCGGTGCAGACAACGTACAGCCAGTCAGCAACGCAAGCAATAACGTCGCTGACGTCAGTGATATCGATGCTGCAGGAGGTCCGGCAGATACATCGTCAGAGCGTTCATTTCGCGATTCTTGACACCAATATCCATGCAACATACTTCATCACCTTTGATTCTGACGTCTAGTGGAAATTTCCTCTGCCGCGCTATTGATCCTCAGATCAATACCGGTTTGACTTCTCTGACAGCGATATCATGAACATCTGCCGACTCCCCCCTGACTAAACAAGTTAGCCAAGTGGTGCAACACCGATATTAAAACGCCTATCTTCAGGATGCCAATCTAATAATAAGTGAAATCATCAGTTCACAGACTGTGTAAACTCAGGCTAGATGCAATTTTTTTATGGCAGATCAAAGTATCTGCTGCGTCATGCCGGCGTGCGGAAATTTTTCAACGATGAAATTGATAAAACTTCGGACTTTTGCAGAAAGCAAACGACGACTGGGGTAGGCCATGAAAATAGTGACACTGCCAAACAAGTGATCAGGAAGCAGCCGGATCAGACGCCCACTACGGATATCATTTTCCAACGAATAGGATGGCAACAAGACCAGACCCATATCGGCAAGAGCGCATTCCCGCAGAATATCTGTGTTATTCGAGACAACCCGGCTATTGACTGGTATCTGCTTTAAGGCTTGTTTTGATTTCCCGGGATAAGAAAATTCTTCCGCATCCCGCTCATGAATCATCCAATTGTGACGCATAAAATCAAAGCCATAATTCAGACACCGGTGTTGAGAGATATCGTCTAAGGTTTGCGGTGACCCGTTGACTCGCAGATATTCAGGTGTCGCGCACAACATGACTTCCGGTGTAGCCAGTTGACGGGCAATCATGCTGCTATCGATTTTTTGTAAATCGAGAAAAAAACCAACATCAATCCCCTCTTCGACCATGTCGATAGAATGCGAAGAAATTTTGATGTCCAGAATGATATCGGGGAATTTTTTTGCAAAAAGTGGCAGCAAAGGAGCTAGTTGTGACACGCCAAAGCCCGGCACCGAATAAATCCGCAAGGTGCCACTCGGCTTTTTTGCTGATGTTGCAGCAATCGCATCAGCATCTTCGATATCAGCCAAAATCTGCCGGACACGCTCAAGATAAACATGTCCGGTTTCAGTCAGTGATAATTTGCGCGTGGTCCGGTTTAATAAGCGCGTACCAAGATGTGATTCAAGATCTGCAACATAGCGGGTCACAACGGCATTTGACATCTCCAGTGCGACTGCGGCCCTGGCAAATCCGCCCAACTCTACGACCTTGGAAAATATGCGCATCGATTGCAGCCTGTCCATTTTTCAAGCCCTTTATTATTCCGCTCTGAGCAACAGTATATTCCCGATACTCGTCTTTTTTGATTAAAAAGAAAAGTCTAAACTTCGTTCGTCAATAAGCCTTTTACGCACTGCGCTTATTCAACAAAGCCTGATCCCCGCTTTACAGAGCGTCATTCAGCGTACTAAAAGACCACTACCAGGTTGTACGCCGCAATGTTATCGGCAGTATAAGCATCAGGGATACGGCGTTTTGACTCTTGATAACTGAATTGGAAACTTACATGAAAACGACATATTTATTCATTGCTGGCCTGATCAGCCTCAGCACAAACGCAGTCTTTGCAGCAGAAACAACAACACCCGTCCCTAAAACCCGTGCAGAAGTAGTCGCTGAACTGGCGCAGGCGCGCGCTCAGGGTGAAGAAGTTGGTATGGAAGGAATGATCTGGTACGAAGCGCAAAAAGCTGAATTAGCAAAAGCCAACGCAGCAAAAAAAGAAACTGCCAAAGCTGACAAAAAATAAGTGCGGAACATGATTTTGCCGGTACCGGTGAAATCGATCAGACTGATCGGCACTATCAGAGCTCTGCCAAAATGAAAAACGCACCCGACATAAAATCGAGTGCGTTTTTTATCTCAATATCGTTATTCTGAAATCAAAACTCAGAACTCTTCCCACTCATCGTTTCTGGCAGGTTTAGCTTCGCTTACACTGGTCAGTTTTGGTGTTGCCTTGTTACTTTTCTTTAATACAGGCTCACGCTTTACCTGACTGAGGCGGCTCTGGGTCTTCGTTTCTCTCGCTTCTTTTACTGTGTTTTTCAAATGGACAGTATCGGCACCGGACAGCTGAAACACACTGACCACTTGTACCATATCGGCAGCCTGATCTTGCAAAGAAGCTGCTGCGGCCGCTGCCTCTTCCACCAGTGCGGCATTCTGCTGGGTAACAGTATCCATTTGCGTAATCGCCTGATTAATTTGCTCGATTCCCGCTTCCTGTTCAATACTGGCTGAAGTAATTTCTCCCATGATGTCGGTGACACGCTTCACACTGTTGACGATTTCTTCCATCATCACGCCAGCCTGGTCTACCAGACGGCTACCGGCATCCACTTTGCTGACGGAATCATCAATCAACTGTTTAATTTCCTTCGCAGCACTGGCGGAGCGATGCGCGAGACTACGCACTTCACTAGCAACCACTGCAAAACCACGCCCCTGCTCACCAGCACGCGCAGCTTCCACTGCAGCATTGAGCGCCAGAATATTTGTCTGAAAAGCGATGCCATCAATCACGCTGATGATATCGACAATTTTCTTAGATGAAGTATCGATCGCCCCCATCGTATCGACCACCTGCGACACAACCGCACCGCCTTTGACCGCAACTTCAGAAGCTGTGACCGCAAGCACATTGGCCTGACGGGCATTGTCCACATTTTGTTTTACGGTGGAGGTCAGTTCCTCCATAGAAGATGCAGTTTCTTCGAGCGAGCTTGCCTGTTCTTCTGTACGCGAAGACAAATCCAGATTACCACTGGCAATCTGCGCCGATGCCGTGGCGATCGTGTCTGTTCCGTCGCGCACCTGACCAACAATATTCTGCAAACTGTTGTTCATTTCTTTTAACGCCTGTAGCAAGAGACCGGTTTCATCTTGTGAAGTAACTTGAATTTGCTGATCCAGATTGCCGCCTGCAATCGTATTTGCAATCGTCACAGCCTCATTCAGCTTCCCGGAGATTAAGCGCGCAATCCAGTAAGCAAACGTAAACGACAGAACCGCAATCGCGAGAATCAGAACGATGATCCAAGTTCTGGAATCGCTATAAGTTTTCCCCGCCAACTCACTCGATTTTTCAGCACCAACGTCATTCACGTCGGCCAGCTTATCGACCTCAGCCAGCATGGCACGATACACCTTCGTCGATTCGCCGCGCATCAACGTAATGGCCTCTTCTTTCGTCCGCTTAGAAGAATACTCAACGATCTTGGCGTGCTCCGCCAGAAATACAGTAATGCTTTTTGCCACTTCAGGATAAATCTTTTTCTCTTCTTCTTCACTAATCAGCGACTCATATTTTTTTTGCAAAGAGATCAGATCGTCTATCTGCTTTGCCGCATTTTTTTCTGCGGTCTGCATATCCTCCGGCGTCGTTGCCAGAATATGCTGCTGTTCAAAACTACGGATGCGCGCCATCGCCATTTTTACCCGTCCCAAGACTTGTATGCTTGGTAGCCAGTTAGTCGCAACCGCAGTGGCGGCTTCATTGACCTTACTTAACTGGACGATGGAAAAAACACCGAGAAAAATGCTCAGCACGATTGCAATCGAAAATGACAGCAATAATTTGGAAGCAATTTTTAAGTTGTTAAACCATTTCATAATGTAGACTCTTTTTCTTGTTGAATTTGATCGGTCAGACAAGCACACTGTTTGTGCATGTCATATCCGATTCTAGGACTGACGCACGTCGATCGATATTGACCGATATCAAGTTGTGCCTATCTGTGCAAGCTGGATATGTATTTCATTTCAGCACCATATTCCAGATTCTTTTTTTTTCATGCATTAGCGCAAACTCCGGCGCTACGCCCCCATTGATTTCCCCGAGAGCAACCTGCCACATAAAAAATAATGAGCACTATCAATTCGTTGTCAGCAGGCATGTCCGGTCCAAGAAACCTGCTTCAAAGAAACACAGGATGTTTATTCATGCCAGAACAGGCTGAATCATATGCTGATATTTTCATAAAAAAACGTCTGCACACAAGATTTAACTAACGTAAATATTTGTTAAATTTTTGAAATGTATTTGTGCCAAAAATTTTGTCGGATCGCACCGCTTTTTTAGCGTCTGTATTGCTGAAATTTATTTATTTCAGAAGCCGGAGTTGAATCAGGAATCCCTGATAAGTTTGCGCTATCGTGCACAGTCTTTTCCCATGCAGCGTAGCGAGCGACCAGGATCGTATGCGCTTGAACATCATGGAATTTACTAAGATACAAATACCAGAAATTCCATCATGGCTTGCCCGCGTAGAAATCGACTGTGCACCAACAGTGTCATTATTTGATATTGAAAACCTTAGGGTCAATGACGGCGCTGGCCTTTACAGAAATAGGTTCAGTAATGACGACTCCGAACTGATCTTTTGCTGTCAATGCCCTGACGTAACCAGCCACGTATTTACCGTCGTAGCCGATAAATTTGGTCGAACCCTGAGTTTCAATCATGCAAACCTGACCCACCGTTTGCGTCGTCGCACTTTCTGGCAAGCATTTCAATTGGATGCCATTGACTACCTTGGCATCGGTATAGATTGCGCTATTTTCCTCGTCACCTTTCATCTCGGTTTGCACAGGCTGCGAGACACGCTCGCCATTTTCCTGAACATCAATGTGATAGCTGTTTCCGTTGTTCACAACACGTAATGTTTCCGTTTTTGCGATCGACGAGGCGCAGCCACTCTCCGGAGTCATATCGACCTTGATGACGCTGCTGACCGTTGTATGCGAATAATTTTTTCCATCACTGACGTATGTATCTTTATCGATAATGAAATCAGCTGGAATATCAATAAACGGCTTGACTGGCAAATTTTTAATTTGCGCAAAACCGACACAGGCGTCGTAGCCATTTTTATACCAGTCGCGATACTGCGCAAGGTTCTCAGGCTTTGTCGCCGTTACCACCTCGTAACCCGATCCCGTTGAGCTACGACTGTTATTACCATCTGGATTGGCTGAACTGCCGGAACTATTCCCACAAGCGGTTGTGCATATCAAAAGTGTCAGAGCGATACTTTGCTTGAGATACGCCGTTTTATTTCCTGACCACATGTGGAATCCTCATCTAATAAATTTGAAATTAAGATCACCCTATTGCTGACAACAACGATGCCGTGCACAACTTTGCGTCAGTCGCCAACGATGTTCGCCAGCAGGGAATAAATAAACCCGGATACGCTTCTTTTCCATCGTGTCACAGCAATCGATAAGGGCGATCAATTAACGTGACTTTGCCCTTGAGTACGAATCAATATCTGACGATTTATCCAAAAAAAGAAACGGATTAATGCGTGGAAATCATAGTGCAATATAAGAAATTATTTTTTGACAATTACATTGATTTACATTTCTTTTGAAAATATAAATTTTCTTTATTTCAGAGGAAAACAATTCCAGATATATCAAAGACTTTTTGTTATTCTGCATATTTCTTTTTACCAACGAAATCGCAAAATTTTACAAAAATCTTATAAAGAAAAATTTGTATTTATTTGTCTCTGCAAATAAAAAAAGCCCTGAAAAATCAGGGCTTTAATATTTATTTTTTACACTTCACATCGCAGGTACGAATTAAAACGGAATATCGTCATCCATGTCTGAGAAGTTCGGCGCAGGGCGGGAAGCTGGTGCCTGACGTGGTGCAGGTGCTGCGGCCTGACGAGGCGCAGGAGCTGGAGCGCCGCCGTAACCGCTGTCATCCATTGCTGCGCCGCCGCCCATACCCTGACGGCCGCCCAGCATCTGCATGCTGTCTGCCTTGATGTCGGTCGCGTATTTTTCAACGCCGTCTTTGTCTGTGTATTTGCGTGTGCGCAGGCTGCCCTCGACGTAGACTTGCGAGCCTTTTTTCAGATACTGACCCGCGATTTCAGCGAGCTTGCCAAAGAAGGTAATGCGGTGCCATTCAGTCTGTTCTTTTTTATCGCCTGTTGCTTTGTCTTTCCAGCTGTCTGTCGTTGCGACAGTAATACTGGTCATTGCATCACCACTTGGCATATAACGTGTTTCCGGATCGCGGCCCAAATTGCCAACGATAATGACTTTATTGACGGATGCCATGGTTTTCTCCTGTTTTCCTGTTCGTTCCTGATAATAATCTGGCTGATTCAGCCTTCTGCAGGCTGATTACGGCCTGACCGGCGGGGTATTTCCGGCATTTTGGATGCGATTATAAGCCAGATAAGAGTAAAAACAGCGCACAAACCAAAGATTGATGAGGGCGTTGCGTACTGCGACAGCAAACCGCCGACAGCACCGCCGCATGCCATCCCGAAAGCCTGCAAAGTGTTATACACGCCCAATGCCGCACCTTTGGCTGCTGGCGGCGCAATCCGCGATACCAGCGATGGCTGACTGGCTTCCAATACATTAAAAGCAATGAAAAAAGCGAATAACAGAGCCATCAATAAAAACGGCTGTTGCAACCATTGCCAGAAACCCAGTTGCACCAGCAATAACAAGGTAATCGCCGCAATAAATACCTGCTTCATCTTGCCGTATTTTTCACCAACAAAAATGGCTGGCAACATCGCCACAAACGATGCCAGCATGACCGGCAAATAAATTTTCCAATGACTGGCAACTGGCATACCGGCGACCTTGACCAGCGTTGCAGGTACCACCACAAACATGGCCATTTGTCCCAGATGTAATACAAAGACGCCAAAGTTCAGGCGCATCAACTCGCGGTTTTTCAATACGGTGGAAAAAGGAACCGGCTCAGCCTTCACCATCGCGGCATCCGGCGTGACCCAGATGACAAGCGCGATGGCGGCCAGCGCCAACACTGCGGTCAGCATAAACATGCCCGCCATCCCGATGCCCGCATACAGCAAAGGCGAAATCACCATCGCCAGTGCAAACGTAATGCCGATCGAGCCGCCTATCATTGCCATCGCCTTGGTACGGTGCTCTTCACGGGTAGAATCGGCGACCAGTGCCGTGATTGCAGCTGAAATGGCACCCAAGCCTTGTATGCCGCGCCCGATCATGATGCCGGTCAGCGAGGAGGATTCCGCACAAATTACGGCGCCAAGTGCAAACAAAATCAGGCCAGTCACGATGACGGGTTTGCGTCCGTAACGATCAGATGCCATGCCGAAGGGTATCTGGAAAAATGCCTGCACCAGACTGAACATGCCCATGGCAATACCCACCATCACAGCACTCTCACCACCACTCAGGCTTTTTGCATAAATCGCAAATACGGGCGACATCAGGAACAGACCCAGCATGCGTAAGGCAAAGATAGATGCCAGCGAGGTGCCCGCCCTGATTTCATCGCGGCTCATACCGGATGATTCACTTTGTATTGCACCAGTGCTATCGGATTTTGTTGCCATAGTCATATTAAAAACTCGCCCACGTGAGGTAATTTGCGCAAAGCAAAGACGAGCCTGCGGTAATGTTCAAAAACCCGTTATAGTAGCAGGTTGCTTGCCTCTGCCCAAATTCAGATCAAATACCATGACGACACGACCAAAAGCCGCTAAAGCACCAAAACCAGCCGAAATCGAGTTCGATGCGGACGATATTGCGCTCATGCAAAAACGTGAGCTGATCCGCGTACGCGGTGCACGTACGCATAACCTGAAAAATATCAACATCGATTTGCCACGTAACAAGCTGGTCGTGATTACCGGCTTGTCTGGTTCAGGCAAATCGTCGCTGGCGTTTGACACGCTATACGCGGAAGGCCAGCGTCGTTACGTGGAATCATTGTCCGCGTATGCGCGGCAGTTTTTGCAGCTGATGGAAAAGCCGGATGTCGATCTGATCGAAGGTCTGTCACCGGCAATTTCGATAGAGCAGAAAGCAACTTCGCATAACCCGCGCTCCACCGTCGGTACAGTCACCGAAATTCACGATTATCTGCGTCTGTTATACGCCCGCGTTGGCACGCCATATTGCCCGGATCACCCGGAAAACCCGCTGGCCGCACAATCCGTATCGCAAATGGTCGATACCGTGCTGGCGATGCCGGAAGATACCAAACTGATGATACTGGCACCGGTGGTATCCAACCGTAAGGGCGAGCATGTCGATCTGTTCGAGCAGATGCAGGCGCAAGGTTTCGTGCGTTTTCGAGTGCAAAGCGGCACGCATGAAGCGAAGATTTATGAAGTCGATGATTTACCGAAATTAAAGAAAACGGAAAAACATACGATCGATGTGGTCGTTGATCGCGTGAAGGTCAAAGAAGAAATCAAGCAACGTCTGGCAGAGTCGTTTGAAACCTGCCTGCGCATCGCCAATGGCCGTGCTCTGGTGGTCGATATGGACAGCCAGCAGGAACAGTTGTTTTCAAATAAATTTGCCTGTCCGGTCTGCGGTTATGCATTACAGGAACTGGAACCGCGCCTGTTTTCGTTCAACAATCCTATGGGCGCTTGTCCGGAATGCGATGGGCTGGGTCATATCGAATTTTTCGATCCTAAACGTATCGTCGCTTTCCCGAATCTGTCGTTGGCGAGCGGTGCCGTCAAAGGCTGGGATCGCCGCAATCAGTTTTATTTCCAGATGCTGTCGAATCTGGCGGCGTTCTATGAATTTGATATCGATACGCCGTTTGAGCAATTACCAGAATCAGCGCAACAAATCATTTTGTATGGCTCCGGCAAACAAACCATACCGTTTACCTATATCAACGAAAAAGGCCGCACCGTCATCAAAGAACACACTTTTGAAGGCGTGGTAACCAACCTGCAACGACGCTATCGTGAAACTGATTCGATGGCGGTCAAAGAAGAGCTGGCGAAATTCATCAATGAAAAACAATGCCCGTCGTGTGACGGTGCGCGTCTGCGGGTAGAGGCACGCAATGTCAAAGTTGGTACAGGCAAACAGGAAAAAGCGATTTACGACATCAGCGCCATGCCTTTGCGCGAGACTCTGCATTTCTTTGAACATCTGACTTTGCACGGTGCGAAACGCGATATTGCTGACCGCATCATCAAAGAAATCACAGCGCGCCTGACTTTCCTGAATAACGTCGGCCTTGATTATCTGTCGCTGGAACGCAGTGCCGATACGCTCTCTGGCGGCGAAGCTCAGCGCATCCGTCTGGCATCGCAGATAGGCTCCGGGCTGACTGGTGTGATGTACGTATTGGATGAACCGTCCATCGGCTTGCATCAGCGCGATAACGACAGGCTGATCGACACCCTCAAACATCTGCGCGACATCGGTAACAGCGTGCTGGTAGTGGAGCATGATGAGGATGCGATACGTTGCGCAGATTTTGTGGTCGATATGGGCATCGGTGCCGGTGTGCATGGCGGTGAAGTGATCGCCCAAGGTACGCTGAATGACATCATGACAAACACACGCTCACTGACCGCAAAATATCTGAGCGGTGAACTGGAAATTTCAGTCCCGGCCAAGCGCCATGAAAGCCATCCGGACAAGCAATTAGTCATCGCCGGTGCGCGTGGCAATAACCTCAAAAATGAGACCATGCATTTGCCTGTCGGTTTGCTGACCTGCGTGACCGGTGTCTCTGGCTCAGGCAAATCCACGCTGGTGAACGACACGCTGTATCACGTTGCAGCGCGTCATCTGTATGGTTCGCAAACCGAACCGGCACCGTTTGATCATGTCAGCGGGTTGGAACATTTCGATAAAGTGATCTCGGTTGATCAGGCGCCGATCGGGCGTACACCACGTTCAAATCCGGCGACCTACACCGGTTTGTTCACACCGATACGCGATTTGTTTTCGACCGTACCAACCGCCAAAGAACGCGGTTACAGCGCAGGCCGTTTTTCATTCAATGTTAAAGGCGGCCGCTGCGAAGCCTGTCAGGGCGACGGCGTGATCAAAGTCGAAATGCATTTCCTGCCAGATGTGTATGTGCCATGCGATGTCTGCCACGGTAAGCGCTACAACCGCGAAACACTGGAAGTTCAGTACAAGGGTAAAAACATCCATCAGGTGCTGGAAATGACGGTTGAAGATGCGCATGAATTCTTCAAACCGGTGCCAGTGATTGCGCGTAAATTACAAACCTTGCTGGACGTAGGTCTGGGTTATGTTCGCCTCGGACAAAGCGCCACCACTTTGTCTGGCGGTGAAGCACAACGCGTCAAACTGTCGCTGGAATTATCCAAACGCGATACGGGCCGCACGCTGTATATTCTCGATGAACCAACGACAGGCCTGCATTTCCACGATATCGCCCTGCTGTTGAAAGTAATCCACCGACTGCGCGATCAAGGCAATACGCTGGTCATCATCGAACATAATCTGGACGTGATTAAAACCGCTGACTGGCTGATTGATCTGGGTCCCGAAGGCGGCGCTGGTGGTGGCCGTATCATCGCTACCGGTACGCCGGAACAAGTTGCAGCGAACCCCGACAGCGTGACCGGCAAATACCTGTTACCTCTTTTAAAGAAACACAAGAAGTAGTCTCACCATGTCTATTCGTCTGATTGTCGGCCTCGGTAATCCGGGGCCTGAGTATGAACAAACCCGCCACAATGCTGGCTTCTGGCTGATCGATCAGTTACGGGTCAGCTTGCAGCGGGATAAAAATTTTAATGCGCTGGTCGGTAAAACCCGTATCTCAGGCGAGGAAGTCTGGCTGCTGGAACCGCAAACGTTCATGAACCGTTCCGGCCAATCTGTCGGTGCGATTTGCCGCTTTTATAAAATCACACCGGATCAGGTGCTGGTGGTGCATGATGAACTCGATATGCTGCCCGGTGTCGCCAAACTGAAAAAAGGCGGTTCTTCCGGCGGCCATAACGGGCTCAAAGATATTACGGCAGCACTCGGCACGCAGGATTACTGGCGACTCCGCATTGGCATTGGTCATCCACGCACGCTGAATCTGAATCAGGGTGTCGCCGATTTTGTACTGCACAGGCCGCGTAAAGAAGAGCAGCCGCTGATCGACGAAGCAATCGCAAAAAGTCTGGATGTGCTGCCGCTGATGGTCGAAGGTCAGACCGCCGAAGCGATGACCCGTCTGCATACCAGCGCAAAGTAAGCGGGATATTACCAACATGCCTGCTTCCATCCAGATTTTTGCCGGAAAAGCGGCATTCGCACATGTGCAGAAAAATGGTCTGCAGGCGGCGGATATCGCGCTGATTCCCGCGGCTGCCGGCGGCCCCAAAGGCCTGATCCTGCAAGGTCTGGATCAATGGCTGTTTGGCGAATGGCTGGCTGCAGCACCGCGTCAGCGCACGCTGATCGGCGCATCCATCGGCGCGTGGCGCATGGCGGCGGCGAGTTGCGCCAACCCTGTCGCGGCATTTCAACGGCTGGCCGATCTGTATTGCGAACAGCAGTATCCGGAAAAACCACCAGCCGCGCTGGTGACACAAGAGATCTCGCAATTACTGCAAGGTTTTATCGGCGGTTACGAAGATGAAATCGTCACCAACCCTTTGCAGCATTTGCAGATACTGACGAATCGTGGCCGTGGTCTGTTGACGTCGCCCACCACTGCAACGCAGGCCAAAGCAGGTTTTGCCAGCGCCGCGCTCACCAATCTACTGTCACGCGACGCTCTGGCGCGGCACATAGAACGTGTCGTCATCGGTAATCGCGCCGGAGCTAGCGCCTGGCTGGAAAAGCCATTTGATCATTTCAAGACCCATTTGTGCGACTTAAATACGGATAATCTCGCGCCCGCATTGCTGGCATCCGGCACCCTGCCGCTGGTGATGGAACCAGTCCGGCAGATTCCCGGCGCACCCGCTGGCACTTACTGGGATGGCGGCATGATCGATTACCATCTGGCGCTGCCTTACGAGCGCATACAAAGCGGTGCAGACAAGTGCGATGCCGGGCTGGTGTTGTATCCGCATTTTACTGACCGCATCATTCCAGGCTGGCTCGATAAAGCGCTGCCGTGGCGGCGGGCTGGTAAAGGCCGTCATCGCAGTTGGGTCGATAATGTGATCATGATTTCGCCGTCGGCAGAATTTGTACGCCAGCTGCCACGCAGCAAATTGCCGGATCGGCAGGACTTTTTTCATTACGGGCTGAATCATGCGCTGCGGATTCAGCAATGGAAAATCGCCATCGCCGAAAGCGCCCGTATGCGCGATGATCTCGCCGCTTTCATCGCGCAACCGGACATGTCACAAGTTCGCCTCCTGAATCACTGAACTAATATCACTGAACTGATATCACCGAACGAACATCGCCGAACGAACATCGCCGAATTGAATTTCAAATCATCAGTCCTAATCAATATGCGCCTTACAAGAGATAAATGCTCTGCAAGGCCCATATTTACTTGGTGATGGAATAAAAACTATCCCAATCATCCCAATTTTGGTGCAGATTTTTGAGTCTGCATCGGTGATCGGTTAAGATGCTGATCCTTTTAAGAAAGACAGAAGTTCAGCATGAAAACCCGCATCCGTACCGAAGCCGCCGCTCTCTGGCAAATTGCCTGGCCCGTTTTAATTGGCCAGCTTGCCACGGTGGGCATGGGTGTCGCCGACGTTGCGATGACCGGGCATTTCAATGCCGAAGAGCTGGCTGCAGTCTCGCTCGGCACTTCACTCTGGACCATCGTACTGGTCACCGTGATGGGCATCATGATGGCGGTCAATGCCGTCGTTTCGCATGAAGTCGGCGCTGAACAATACGAGCGCGTGCCGCATATCGTCAGGCAATCGCTATGGCTGGGTCTTGGTGTCGGCCTCATCGCCTGCCTGTTACTGAATGCGTCCACTTTAGTCTTTTCGTATCTGCAACTGCAGCCCGAAGTGCAGGAAAAAGCGAGCCGCTTTGTGCATATCATCAGCATAGGCATGCCCGCTTTTGCGATGTACCGCGCCTTGTATGGCTACACCACCAGCCTGAATCAGACCAAGCCTGTGATGGTGATGGCACTCGGCGGACTGCTGTTTAATGTCGTCATGAACTGGCTGCTGATTTACGGTCATTTTGGTCTGCCGCAACTCGGTGCCAGCGGTTGTGCGGTGGCGACTGGTGTCGGCATCTGGCTGATGTTCGGTACGATGATCTGGTGGATGCGACGTGCTCCTGCGTACCGCGCGACCAATCCGTTTTCGCATATCGAGCCGCCGCACTGGGCTGAAATTCGTTCCACGCTCAAGCTGGGGCTGCCTATCGGTGTCACGTATTTTGCGGAAGTATCGGCATTTGCCTCAGTCGGTTTGCTGATCGCCCGTTTCGGTGTGATTGAAGTCGCGGCGAATCAGATTGCACTGAATTTTTCCTCGCTCGTGTTTATGGTGCCAATGAGTTTAGGCATCGCCATGACAACCCGCGTCGGGCAAGCCCTCGGCGAAGGCGATGAGCTGCGCGCGCGCTTTGTCTCCTGGGTCGGGGTCGGCTTCTCGCTGGCCTTTTCATTTGTCTCCGCAACCGGCATTACCGTATTCCGCGACAGTATTGCGGCGGCTTATACCTCAGACCCGGCAGTGCAAAAACTGGCGGCAGATCTGCTGTTATTCGCCGCTATTTTCCAGTTATCCGATGCCGCGCAGGTAACGGCTTCCTGTGCGATCCGTGGCTATAAAATCACCCGCACGCCGATGCTGATTCATCTGATGGCGTTTTACGGCTTTGCACTACCCATCGGCTGCTTGCTGGGTCTGGCACCGGAATGGATGCCGTGGCGGCCATCATCACCGATGGCATCGCAAGGATTCTGGATAGGGCTGATCCTGGGATTAACCATTGCTGGCGGCCTGTTACTCGCTTATTTGCAGCGTATCAGCAGTATCCGGGTCAGAATGGCAGTCAAATCCGGTAAAATAGCGGGTTAATTCAATCTGATCGGCAAAACACTATGAGTCTCCAATGCGGCATCGTCGGCCTGCCTAACGTCGGCAAATCCACCTTATTCAATGCACTGACTAAAGCGGGCATCCCGGCAGAAAACTATCCTTTCTGCACCATTGAGCCTAACGTCGGCGTAGTGGAAGTGCCTGACCCACGCCTGAAACAATTGTCCGAAATCGTCAAACCTGAACGCATCCAAAATGCGATTGTGGAATTTGTCGATATCGCCGGTCTGGTTGCTGGCGCATCCAAAGGCGAAGGTCTGGGTAACCAGTTCCTCGCGCACATCCGTGAAACCGATGCGATCGTCAATGTCGTGCGCTGCTTTGAAGATGACAATGTGATTCACGTTGCCGGTAAAGTCAGCCCGCTGGATGACATCGAAGTGATTCAAACCGAACTCGCGCTGGCCGATATGGGCAGTGTGGAAAAAGCGATCCACCGCGAAAACAAAAAAGCCCGTTCCGGCGACAAAGACGCCGCCAAACTGGTGGCTTTGCTTGAACGCATCATGCCAGCGCTGAACGAAGCCAAACCAGTCCGCGCACTGGGTCTGGATGCCGACGAAATGGCATTGATCAAACCACTGTGCCTGATCACCGCCAAGCCAGCAATGTATGTCGCCAACGTATCCGACGACGGCTTCACCAATAACCCGTTGCTGGATCAACTGACCGCATTTGCCGCATCCCAGAATGCGCCTATCGTGGCGATCTGCGCTGCGATCGAATCTGAAATCGCTGATCTGGATGATGCTGATAAAGCTGACTTCCTGGCCGATATGGGCATGGAAGAACCTGGCCTCGACCGCCTGATCCGCGCGGCCTACAAATTACTCGGTCTGCAAACTTACTTTACCGCAGGTGTTAAAGAAGTCCGCGCATGGACTATCCACATCGGCGACACTGCACCACAAGCCGCAGGTGTAATTCATACCGACTTTGAACGCGGCTTCATCCGTGCCCAGACCATCGCATTCGACGACTACATCGCCCACAAAGGCGAAGCCGGTGCCAAAGAAGCAGGCAAAATGCGCGCTGAAGGTAAAGAATATGTCGTCAAAGATGGCGACGTACTGAACTTCCTGTTTAACGTCTAAACTGAACGATAGAACTCAGACCTGCACAGGTCTGAGTTCACCCTAAAAAGCGGAGCCCTAGTTGGGCTCCGCTTTTTTTATTCGCGTCAGCGCTTAGGGCTGGTCAGGGCTTGCTGACGGTTTGCTGATTGCGTCCTGATGCGACGCGTAGATATTGCTGCGACTGAGCGGGACTTGTTGCTCCAGTGCGGCTAACCACTGGTCGGTACTGCAGGAGCTGGCAAAATTTGAATGGAATACCACCTGAAATACACGGTGGATCTCTTCCGCACTGGCAACGCCAGCAGCATTGCGGTACGGCAGCGAGCCGCTGGCATCGCTCAGGATTTCGACCTGATAGCCGCGATGGGCCGCTTCAAATATGGTGCTGGCGTTGCAGTTATGCGTCATATAGCCAACGATGCTCAGCGTGTCGATCTGTAAGGCCTGCAATTGCGCATCCAGCGTTGTTCCGCTAAATGCACTGGCCTTGGCTTTTTCTATCAAGACATCAAACGGTCGTTGTATCACCTCGTCATGCAATGCCCAGGTTGCGGAGCCACGGGCAAACACCGGGGAAGTTTCCGGCGCAGAATGTTGAATCAGGAAAACCGGAATACCGGCCTGATGCGCGGCGTCCATCGCCCGGCCTATCTGCAGTAAAGACGATTGTGGATCGGGATAACTGATGCGCATCTGACCACTGAAATATTCATTCTGTACGTCAATCACAATCAGGGCACGGCGTGGCGCGGATGGGTTTAATGCGGGAGCGGACATCTATTTTCCTTTTTCAGATAAGCGAGGCGAATCGGTATCAGCAACAAAAGCGGTGCTGTGTGAGTGAATATTTTGCGTGAAATTTGCTGTTTTTCAGAGTGACCCGATTGACATATTTAGATACAATCAGGCCATGCCGATAACATCTGCCACATTCATCAAATCCGCTGCATCACCGCTCACAATTGGCGTGCTGGCGTTTGATGGCATCAGCCCGTTTCATTTATCAGTACCCAGCCTGGTGTTCGGTGACTTACATAAATACGCTGACACCCCTGACATACGCTTACGTGTCTGCTCGCAGAAGAGTGCAGCAGGAAATCACAAAATCAGAACCAGCGCAGGCTATACGCTGGAAACCAAATATGGCCTGTCAACGCTCAGGCGAGCCGACATCATTATCATTCCCTCGTGGCACGAAGATTTAAGAGCGACGCCGGACGAGTTAATCAAATTGCTGCGCGTGGCAAACAAAAACGGGGCTCATATCGTTGGCCTTTGCCTCGGCGCTTTCGTCTTAGCCGATGCGGGTTTGCTGAATCAACGCGAGGCAACGACCCATTGGGCGCTGGCGCAGGAGTTTGCGCGTCGCTATCCGCAAGTCCATATTAAGCCGGATGTCCTGTACGTTGATCAGGACAAAATCACGACCTCGGCAGGAACTGCGGCGGGTATTGATTGCTGCCTTCATCTGCTGCGCAGCTACTTTGGTGCCGAGTTAGCGAATCAGGTTGCACGCAGGCTGGTGGTGGCTCCCCATCGCCAAGGCGGGCAAGCGCAATACATAGAACAACCTATACCCATACTTGCCAGCGACGATCGGTTAGGGAAAGTATTGCATTGGATGCACAGTCATTTAGATCAGACGCAAACGCTGGATATGCTGGCCAATAAAGCGCTGATGAGTCGCAGAACATTTACCCGTCATTTTCAGCAACTGACAGGAACCACGGTTGGTAAGTGGCTGCTGCATCAGAGACTGAACTTTGCGCAACGGCAATTGGAATCGAGCCGGCAATCTATCGAAGAGATTGCATCCGCTGCCGGGTTCGGCTCAGCATTACTGATGCGACGGTATTTTGCACAAGTGCTGAAAATTTCGCCTTCCGCCTACCGTTTGCAATTCCGCGGCACCGCTGATGGACGTTAAAAGTGATGTGATTGACAATTTAAGCTCACCCGTTTTGCCATAAGGCATTAAAATAGTTGCCCTGACCGCCTTTACTCTCAGATTTACCGCATGCCCTCCATTTCCGAACTCACGATGTATCCGATCAAATCCTGTGCTGGCATTGCGCTGACAGATGCAGTGATGACCGCGAGTGGATTGAGCTACGGCGGTGTCTGTGACCGTGAATGGATGCTGGTCGACGGAAGCGGTCTTTTTCTGACACAACGTGAATATCCCCGCATGGCCTGTCTGCGGGTAACTATTGCGGGTGACAACTTACGTGTCGATACCGATGCGATGGCAACCCTGAGTATTTCGCTGAAAGCGAATGCCGATGCGCAAAAAATCAAGGTTCAGATATGGGATACTGAAATCAGCGCCGATGACGCAGGTGAAGAAGCGGCGATCTGGTTTAGCAAAGCCTTAGGTACGCGATGCCGGCTGGTGCGTTTCTCGCCACAGACGCAGCGTTTTGCCAATACCAAATGGACCGGCGACACGCTGGCACCGACCCGATTCGCTGATGGCTATCCCATGCTGCTGATTGCACACGCCTCACTCGATGACCTGAATCGCAGAGCCGCGCTGCAAGGACGTCAGGCCGTTCCTATGAACCGCTTCCGCCCGAACATCGTCATTGATGGCGTTGAGGCATTCGAGGAAGACTACGCGGCCAGTTACCTTTTGAAGAATGGCATACAGCTGCGTCCTGTTAAACCCTGCCCGCGCTGCCCGATTCCGGCGGTCGATCAGGTAACAGGTGAAGTCGGCGCAAGCCCCGTCGATATTTTACAAAGCTATCGCGCCAACCCGATTGTCGATGGCGAAATTACGTTTGGCATGAACGTCATCCTCGAACAAGGTGCGGGTTTAGTGCTACACGTCGGCGATGAAGTTGAAATGCCGATCGCGTTTTGAATACCGCCTCCTCTCGAAAAAATAAGGAAGTATGGACAGAGCCAATGTGAACGCCAGACGTCAGGCACAAAGCCTGGAGAATCTCCGGGTGGAAAATCACGCCCTCCGCACACAGCTCGACGATATCCTGGAATTAGCTCACAGAAATCAAAGCATCCTCGCGCGTCATCAGAGTTTTGAATTAAAAATTATCGGTGCGAGTCATTTCAAAGAACTGATCAGCTATATTTTCAGCGAACTGGCAAACACTTCTGATCTTGATATCGTGACCCTTGCGCTGGTTGATCCGCGGCAGGATTTACAACAAATGCTGAACGACCTGCGCATTGATTTGCAAGAGTTTCCCGGTCTGCTATTTGTCCGCCACGAACACGAATTACAGACCAAAGCACTGCTGTCTTACAAACCGTTGCTAGGCAAATATCAGAGTCATTTGTACGGTAACTTATATCGCAGTTGTGCTAAAAAGCCCGCCAGTGTTGCGGTCATTCCCCTGGTGCGACAAAACCGCCTGATCGGTTATCTGAATCTCGGCAGCTTCTGCGCTGAGCGCTTCCTGACAACGATGGCAACTGATTTCATAGAACGCCTCGGTTCCATCATTGCAATCTGTTTAGAAAATGTTCTGAATAATGAACGACTCGTCTATATCGGACTGACAGATCCGCTGACGAATGTCAGTAACCGCCGCTATGTCGAACAACGCACGCTGGAAGAAATTGCCCGCGCCCGCCGCCAGTCTTACGGCATCGCCTGTATGTATCTGGACATCGATTTTTTCAAGAAAATTAATGATGAGCACGGCCATCAGGGCGGTGATGATGTTTTGTGTGAAGTGGCAAAGCGGATCAAGGCAGAGTTAAGACTCAGCGACACGCTGGGGCGCTTTGGTGGCGAGGAATTTGTCGTTTTACTGATTAATGCCAATCTGCAGGATGCCATGCTGGTCGCTGAACGCATACGTCGCAGCATCGCTGGAAAACCGTTTACGCTGTCAGATAAGGGACATTGTTCCACCACGATTTCTATCGGATTGACGACCGTATCGGAGAAACACAATCTCGGCGAAGCAACTGCGGTGGCAAGAGAAATGATCTCACGCGCCGACCGCGCTTTGTATGACGCTAAACGTTCCGGCAGAAATCAGGTACGTTGCGAATAACCGGTGGCGGTAACGAAATTATTTAACTTGTGCCGCTTGTAAATGTTCGTATTTCGCCTGCAACTGCGCTGGCGTCTCACGCCATTCAGGATTAAATGGAATACAGTTCACCGGGCAAACCTGCTTACATTGCGGTTCTTTGTAGTGACCAACACATTCCGTGCATTTATGCGGGTCGATTTCATAAATTTCCGGGCCCATAAAAATCGCGTCATTCGGGCATTCGGGTTCACACACGTCGCAGTTAATGCAATCGTCGGTAATCATCAGGGCCATACTTACTTCACTTTCATTTCATCTGCGCATCTGCGGTATGGCAGTCACGCTTTATTTACTTTCGTTCAGCGCGTCAACCTTCTGCTTGAGCCAGCGATCAACCGAAGGGAAAACGAACTTGGATACATCACCGCCAAACATGGCGATTTCACGCACGATCGTGCCTGAAATAAACTGATACTGGTCGGACGGCGTCAGGAACAGCGTTTCCACATCTGGCAACAAATAACGGTTCATTCCTGCCATCTGAAACTCATATTCAAAATCCGATACCGCCCGCAGACCACGCACAATCACGCGGGCATCATTTTTCCTGACGAAATCTTTGAGCAAGCCAGAAAAACTCTCCACCCGCACATTCGGATAATGTCCCAACACTTCATTCGCGATGCTCAGGCGTTCTTCCAGAGAGAAAAATGGCCGTTTGTTTTTACTGTCGGCAACACCCACCACCAAAGTATCAAAAAGACCTGAGGCGCGACGCACCAGATCTTCGTGACCGCGGGTCAGCGGATCAAATGTTCCCGGATAAACGGCTGTGACCATCTTGACTCCCTATTTTTTCGCTATTTGCGCTGTTTGCATAATGATATGCACTAAATTGATCTGGCATTATGCCTGATTTTCGTGCGCATTATGCTGCAAAATGTTGCGTTGCAGAATATGGAAATACACACTTCCGGCTTTATCCGCCCGTATCACCTGCCATCCGCTCAGCAATTCCAGCATATCCGGGTCACTGCTTTGCTCGTCGAGCGGAAATTCTGCCTCGACATACACATACCCATCCTCACTCAGCGCATCGTGGCAAACGGGCAAAATTTTTGCCAGCCAGCCTTGCCCGAAAGGTGGGTCCAGCAAGATGAGGTCAAATTTTTTCCCTTCGGCAGCCGCATTCGTGATCACTTTACCGGCGTCACCTCTGAGCAACTGGCACTGCTGCGCTTCGAGTTTAGCTTTAACCTGTTCGAGCTGCCTGAACGCTGGCGTATGTGACTCCACCATCGTGACCAGACGCGCACCACGGCTGGCAGCCTCAAATCCCAGCGCGCCGCTGCCGGCAAATAAATCCAGACAACTGACTTGCGCCCAATTCGCGTCAAAAAGATGGTTCAACCAGTTAAATGTCGTTTCACGGACACGGTCTGGCGTTGGCCTCAGGCCGTCAGCCTCAATCACGCTTAACAAGCTGCGTTTCCACTGGCCGCCGATGATACGCACCTGATGGGCGACTCTTTGAGGAGATACGGGTTTTTTAGTCTTGGTTTTCATTAGTTGAATGACACTGGTAAGTCAAATTACCCGGCGCGGTCTGTTAGAATGGCTGCATTCTAATACTTGGGTCAGCAGTTTGCAGCTTCCCCTCTCCGACAAAATTATCCGATGTTTAGTTTTTTCAAAAGAAAACCCAAAGAAGAACCGGTAGTAACGCCAGAAGTCGTTGCTACGCCTGCTTCTGCGGTAATACCGACTACACCTGCCGAGGTGCCGCAGACAATTGCCGAACCAGTAATACAACCGGTCACCACGACAACGCCTGTAACAGCATCTGTCGAAACGGTATCAGCGCCTGCGCCGCAACCGGAGCAAAAGCGTTCATGGCTGAGCCGCCTGAAAGCTGGTCTGGCCAAAACATCATCGAATCTGACCACGCTGTTTATCGGCGCACGTATCGATGATGACCTCTATGACGAACTCGAAGCGGCTTTATTGACATCCGACGCCGGCGTTGAAGCAACCTTGTTTTTGCTCGATACGCTGAAAAAGAAAGTCAAAGAAGAAAAATTAACCGAAGCAGAGCAAGTTAAAGCAGCGCTTAAAGCTTTGTTGCTGGAATTGCTTACGCCACTGCAAAAGCCGCTGGAACTGGGTCGTCACCAGCCTCTGGTCATGATGATTGCTGGCGTCAATGGCGCCGGAAAAACCACCACCATAGGCAAACTCGCGAAGCACATGCAAGTGCACCATCAGTCCGTGTTGCTGGCGGCTGGCGATACGTTCCGTGCTGCGGCGCGCGAGCAATTATCTATCTGGGGCGAGCGCAATGATGTGACCGTGATTTCGCAGGAATCCGGTGATCCGGCAGCGGTGGCGTTTGATGCCGTTGCATCCGCACGTGCACGCGGCACCGATGTCGTGATGGTGGATACCGCAGGGCGTTTGCCAACGCAGTTGCATCTGATGGAAGAACTGAAAAAGATCAAACGCGTGATCGGTAAAGGCATGGAAGGCGCTCCGCAGGAAGTGCTGTTGATCATTGACGGCAACACCGGACAAAACGCGCTGGCGCAAGTCAGAGCGTTTGACGATGCATTGCAGCTGACCGGTTTGATCATCACCAAATTAGATGGCACTGCAAAAGGTGGTGTTCTGGCTGCGATTGCAAAGACGCGCCCGATACCCGTCTATTTCATAGGTATCGGCGAGCAAATCGAAGATCTGCAACCATTCAACGCGCAGGAATTCGTCGACGCCTTGTTTAATTAAAATTACAGACAGTCAGTGCAACGACCATGATCGAATTCGATAACGTCACTAAACAATATTCGCGTGATGCCTACGCTTTACGCGATATCTCTCTGACCATCCAGGATGGAGAACTCATTTTTCTGGCGGGGCCATCCGGTGCCGGGAAATCGACTTTATTAAAGATGATCGCAGGTATAGAAAAGCCGACCAGCGGCCATGTCATCGTCAATGGCCAGGACATCAGCAAGCTGAAAACCGGCAGCCTGCCGTATTTACGTCGTAAGCTCGGTCTGATTTTACAGGATCAGAAATTACTGACCGACCGCAGCGTTCTCGCCAACGTCATGTTGCCTCTGATTGTGACTGGCGCGGCCTCGGGTGAAGCGGAATCGCGCGCCTGTGTCGCACTCGAAAAAGTCGGCTTACTGGATAAAGCCAACGCCCTGCCGCTGGAACTCTCCGGCGGAGAACAACAGCGTGTTGCGATTGCGCGTGCAATCGTGAATCGTCCCAAGATTATTCTGGCCGACGAACCGACCGCGTTTCTGGACAGAGATAATGCGAATAAAGTGCTGAGCGCGTTGAAAGCATTCCAGAGTGCTGGCGTCACTTGTCTGATATCGAGTCACGACGAACAATTCCTGGATCAGGCCGACCGCGTGATCTATCTGAGCAATGGACAAATCTCGGATTCATGGACAACAGGCGCTGCCGCCTGATTGCCTCCTGATCTTACGCCTTCAAGGAAATCCCTATGACCATCTGGTTTCGTGAACATCTGTTTGCACTGAAAAGCGCATTCACCCACTTGCGTGCCGGTACCGGAAATTTCATTTTCAATGTGCTGGTAGTCGCGATCGCGCTGGCGCTGCCGATTGCGGGTCTGACGCTGATTGAAAATATCCGTCCTATCTCTTCACAGTTATCGATAGAACCGGAAATCAGTATTTTTCTGACGACTGACACGGCGCGTGAAAATGCAACGGCATTGTCGGTACCAATCAAGCGCCTGCTGAAAGACAGTAACATCAGCGGCAAACTGAGCTTTACACCAAAAGAAAAAGCGCTGGCAGCGATGCAGGATGCATCGAGTCTGGCAGAAGTGTTATCGACACTGGGCGGCAATCCCCTGCCGGATGCTTACGTGCTTTCGCTGTCGAATAATGACGCAGCAAAACTCGATAAACTGGTCGAACAACTGCAGGCCTTGCCCGATGTTGAGGTGGTTCAGGTTGACTCGGCCTGGGTTAAACGACTGGCTGCACTCGTGCAGATATTGCAGATAGGTTTGCTGTTTCTGGCAACGACACTGGGCGTCGTCGTGATTGTGGTCGTGTTTAACGCGACCCGTCTGCAAGTCATTTCGCATCAGGCTGAAATTTCCGTGACCCGTTTATTAGGTGCGACCAACAGCTTCATTCATCGCCCCTACTATTACACTGGCGCACTGCTAGGCCTGCTGGCGGGAAGTCTGGCGCTGGCTGGCATCGCTGCCTCGCTGCAACCACTGAATCAGGCCATTGCAGAATTTGCCAAATTGTATGCATCGGAATTCCGGCTGGTACCGCTGGGCATATTACCCAGCCTGATGTTGCTGGGTGTCAGCATGTTACTGGGTCTGGCAGGCGCTTATCTGTCCGTCCGCCGTCAACTGGCGCGAACAAACTGATACATAATGATTTGCAACTTTCCCAAAAATCGCTGCTCTAACCTCTTAGTTAAAGCGGAGTAAGAAAGCTGATTCCAGAAATTTCTGCAGAGTTACCGATGGCGAACCACTGGCAGCCATACTCGGCAAGTATCTGGAATACCCGCTTTTCCCTCTGACCTCATCTTAATGAAATCATCATTTTCACGAGAATTAGCACTCTTCTCAAGAGAGTGCTAATATTAGGAAATAGTACGTTTGTTCAGAGTTATTTTTTTGCTCGGACTGCAGTAATTGAGAGGAACAACACAATGACTTCAAGACAACTTATTCCTGTAACAGACAGCACAGCGCTGGCACTCGGCTTTACAGGTACGCTGGGCAATATTGACGCTTATATTTCTGCGGTCAATCGCCTGCCTATGCTGACGCATGAAGAAGAAATCGATCTGGCGACCCGCCTGCGTGACAATAATGACCTGTCTGCTGCGCAACAGATGGTGATGTCGCATCTGCGTCTGGTTGTATCCATTGCCCGTGGCTACCTCGGCTATGGCTTGCCACACGCCGATCTGATTCAGGAAGGCAATATCGGCCTGATGAAAGCAGTCAAACGCTTTGACCCTGATCAGGGTGTGCGTCTGGTGTCGTATGCGATGCACTGGATTAAAGCCGAAATGCACGAGTACATTCTGAAAAACTGGCGTTTAGTTAAAGTGGCGACAACCAAAGCGCAACGCAAACTGTTTTTCAATCTGCGCAGCCACAAAGAAGGTCTGGAAACCATGTCGCCGAAGCAAATTGATGCACTGGCGAAGACTCTCGATGTGAAACGCGAAGAAGTGATCGAAATGGAAATGCGTCTGTCTGGCCGCGATATCGCGCTGGATGCACCTACCGATGATGATGACGATAAATTCGCACCGATCGCTTATCTGAAAACAGAATCAGAAGAGCCGACGCAGGTATTGGAATCACGCCAGTATGATCGTTTGCAAAGCGAAGGACTGGAATCAGCGTTGTCAAAACTGGATGCGCGTTCACGTCATATTATCGAATCGCGCTGGTTGAAAAATGACGACGGTTCTGGCGCGACACTGCACGAACTGGCAGATGAATACGGTGTTTCCGCCGAACGTATCCGTCAGATTGAAAGTGCAGCGCTGAAAAAAATGAAAGGTGCGCTGGTCAGCTTTTCCTGATCAGACCGCGCATGAAAAAAGGCACTCTGCGGAGTGCCTTTTTTTTATTGTTTATCCTCTGAAAATCAATAAATAGGGGGAGTATCTGCCATTTTTCACCTAATGTCCTTGAAAACAGTGGGCGTTTAAATATACTCCCCCCAGTATATTTAAGGCTCAGCAGGCCGTTTTATATGCCCGCGTCAGCCAGTTCAGCAAAATTACTTCAGCAACAGTTTTAAATCGTGAACGATAGGTTCAGCACCCTGGCCGTGCCGCAGGAATAAACGCAGGCGGCCTTCCGTGTCAAAAACATAGCTGCCCGCCGTATGATCCATGGTGTAACTGGTCGGTGTTTTGCCGTCCACTTTCTGGTAATACACTTTGAAGTCTTTCGCCACTTTTGCCGTCGCTGCGGCATCGCCATACAAGCCGAGGAAGCGCGGATCAAAGTTCGGCACATACGCCGCCATCAATGCCTGCGTATCGCGTTCAGGGTCTATCGTGACGAACAAGACTTGCACCTTCTCTGCCTGTGGTCCCATTTTCTGCATCACATTCGCCATCTCCACCATCGTGGTCGGGCAAACATCAGGACACTGGGTATAACCAAAGAACATCACCACCAGCTTGCCGCGAAAATCTTTCAGTGTCCTGGCCTTGCCATTGTGATCAGTGAGGGAAAAATCCTGCGCATAATCGAGCCCGGTGAGGTCCGTGTTATTGAATTTTTCTCCGGGTTTGCCGCAAGCCGCCAGCCCTGCGATCAGAGCGCAGGCGAATAATTTTTTGAGTAAGTTCATAGTCGTATGTAGTGATCAACCAGCAGCGCCGCAAACAGCAGTGACAGGTAAATGATCGAATAAGCGAATGTTTTGCGGGCGAGAATATCGTTGTAATTGCGATAAATCCGCCATGCGTACCAGAGAAAAATCGCCCCGAGGATGACGGCACTGACCAGATAAATCAGGCCGCTCATCTGCACGGCATAAGGCAACATCGTCGTCGCGAATAAAGCGATGGTGTACAACCAGATGTGAAAACGGGTGAATTCAGGGCCATGCGTAATCGGCAGCATAGGCAGGCCTGAGCGCGCGTAGTCATCACGCCGGTACATCGCCAGCGCCCAGAAATGCGGCGGCGTCCAGACAAAAATGATCATCACCAGCAACCACGCTTGCATAGGAACATCGTTTGCCACCGCGGCCCAGCCGAGCGCCGGCGGCATCGCGCCAGACAAGCCGCCAATCACAATATTTTGCGGCGTCGCTGGCTTCAGAATGATGGTGTACACCACGGCATAACCGACAAAAGTCGTAAATGTAAGCCACATCGTTAGCGGATTCACCAGCGTGTACAACACCCACATCCCGGCACCACCGATCACACCTGAAAACAATAAGGTCTGAGATGCACTGATTTCACCAGCGGCTGTGGCGCGGCGCGCGGTACGCGCCATGCGCGAATCGATCTCGCGCTCGACCAGGCAATTCACCGCAAAAGCGGCACCCGCCAACAGCCAGATCCCTATGGTCGCGGCAACCACAACACGCCAGTCGGGTAAATCAGGTGTGGCCAGAAACATGCCGATGACGGCACAAAACACCGCCAGCTGAGTTACGCGCGGTTTGGTCAGAGCCCAGTATTGAGCAAAACGGTTGGAGGTCAGGCTTATTGTCGTCATATCAATCAGTGTGTGGCAATCAGTTTCGTCTGCCTGACCCTGTAGTTTAACATGGTCAGCAACAGCACTAAGGTGGCCGCCCCACCGTTATGCAATACCGCCAGCAACAAGGGCCAGGAAAAAAAGACAGTCGAAACGCCGATCAAAAATTGTGCTGCAATCGCCAGCATGAGTTGGCGCCCCAGACGTTCGACTCCGGGTAAGTGCATGGCGCGCCACGCAACTATCGCGACCACAACCGAGACCAGCAGAGCAAAATTACGGTGCACCCAATGAATAGCGACCAAAGCCGTAAATGGCAGATAATCGCCACTCACGGTCTGCCCCAGTTGACGCCACAAACTGAATCCGTGCTCAAAATCCATCGTCGGTATCACCGCACCGTTACACAAGGGATAATCGTGGCAAGCCAAGGCTGCGTAGTTGGTACTAACCCAGCCACCCAAAGCAATCTGCATAAAGAGTAAGACTAAGGCAAGCATCGCAGGCCAGCGCAGCGCAGCTACCTGCGCCGTCCGAATGACATGCGTCTGACTGTACTGCTGCAGGGACGCCGATAACAGCGCCAGCAAGCCCATCCCCAGTAACAGATGCGTGGTCACGATCACCGGCTGCAGTTTTAAGGTCACCGTCCACGCGCCGAATGCCCCCTGCAGACAAACAAACACCAACAAAAAGCTGGCCAGCCACGGCGAAATGCCGGTCGTATGACGTCGCCGCCACGCAAGAACAACCTGAGCAATGATCAGTACGCCGACACTCATCGCCAGATAACGGTGAATCATTTCTATCCAGGCTTTTTGCAAGCTCACCGGGCCATGCGGCATCGCCGCCTCTGCTGCGCGGATATCGGCATGCGATTGCAAAGGATTTGCCTGACCATAGCAGCCCGGCCAGTCAGGGCAACCGAGGCCGGAATCCGTCAGCCGGGTAAAGGCACCGAACATGATCAGTTCAAACGTCAGCGCCACAGTCACCGCAATCAGCTTGCGGTGTTTGTTGGTGTCACGCGACCAGAATACGACCGACAAAGGCAAAACGGCGACACATAAACCTATCAGAGCGAGTTGTAAAAACATGAATCAACCTATCGCCGACGCACGTAACAGCTTGCTGATATCTTTTTTGATTTTGTTCGGATCGGCATTTTTCGGGAAACGCATCATCAGATTTCCAAGTGGATCGATCATATAAATGTGATCGCTGATCTGATTGCCATCTTCGGTCGGCAACCATTTTCTGAGCGCATCCGCATCACCTTTCAGCACATGCATGCCATCGTATTCGCGCAGTAACAAAGTATCGACAGGTTGCTCGTCAATGACTGCCCAGACCCGTTCAATTCGATCCATTTCCTTGCCCTGCGCGAGTCTCAGTTGGCGCAAGTCATACAGTTTTTTCTGACATCCGGTATCGCACGAACCGCTGCTGATCGTCAGCATGATCCATTTGCCGCGATACGCCATCAAGCCCTTCTGTTTATCCACCTTATCAGCATCCGTCGTACCGAGTAAGCGTGCGTGCAGCTCCGGCATAGGATACAGACGCGGGTCCAGTATCGTGCCGTAATTGGTTCTGCCTTCCGGCTTGATCACATAGTAAGCGAGATAAGACGCTATCATCGGTGCGGCACAAACGGCCAGCACGATAAATAATTTCCAGCGTCCTTTAATTTTTTGATTCTGCGTTTTTTCCACGACGTATTCCTGTCACTACAAAAAAAATCCCTGCCATTAACGACAAGGCATACCACTGAAATGCATATCCTTTGTGTTTATCAATCCCCAGCGAAGGTGCAGGCCAATCGCGTTGCAGATGGTCTTCCGCTGGCGACGTCTGCTCGACGATCAAAGGATAAAATGCTAATCCGGTTTCCGTCGCAAGGCTGGCAATCTCCAGATTCTGCAAAATCGCACCGGGCTTATACGGCTCAGGCTGCCCCAGTTGCATGACACGATCCAGATGCTCTTTGACAATACCCTGAATTTCTATCGTACCTGACGGCGTGAGCAAGTGCGGCAACGCTGTTCTGTCCTGCGGGTTTCTGGCCTGCCAGCCACGCGCAATCAACACATGCCGCCGGCTGCCCTCAAGCTTAAATGGCATCAATACATACATGCCTGCCCTGCCTTGCATAGGGCGATTATCCAGATACATGGGCCAGGTATCGAGAAACTGACCGCGCAACATCACCTTGCTGAAGGGTTGCAATTGCTCTTCCGGAGTATCGCTGCGCCATTGCGTGGCAGCGCTGTGCATGCGTTCCGCCGTCGTTGCGGCAATCGCTTCTTTTTCGGCAGCACGCCGGCTTTGCCACATGCCCAGATTCAGCCCGAGAATGACCACAGCCACGGTAGCAATAAAAGGTAATAGTCTGAATTGAAAAGAAACAGGCATGAAAAGCATTACAATAAGAAATTGATCAATCCGGCATCACATTTAGTCAAAGAATCAGTATGAAAATTCTCGTCGCCATTGCTTTTTTCCTCATCATCTTCAGCATGGGATCGGCATTAGTTTATCTGATGAAAGACAAAGGGCGCAGCAACCGCACTGTTAAGGCACTCGCGTTCCGTGTCGGCTTTTCCATCAGCTTGTTTATCCTGATATTACTGGCCAATCATTTCGGGCTGATTCAACCAACCGGTATCAGATAATTCAGCGACAGCTTTACCGATAAAAAAGCCGCAACAAGTGTGCGGCTTTTTTATTTGAAAACGAATCAGCTCAGTCTGCTGCGCGCATCAGAGCCAGTAGACAACGACGTACAATCCCAGCCAGACCACGTCAACAAAGTGCCAGTACCACGCTGCACCTTCAAACGCAAAATGCTGTTCTGGTGTGAAATGCCCCTTCAGAACACGGTACAAAACTACCGACAACATGATCGCACCCATCGTCACATGGAAGCCGTGGAAACCGGTCAGCATGAAGAAAGTTGAACCATAAATACCGGAGGTCAGTTTCAGGTTCAGTTCGCTGTAAGCGTGCATGTACTCGTATACCTGGAAGCCCATAAACACCGCGCCCAGCAAGACGGTTGCTGCCAGCCAGAACGCCGTGGTGCCACGGTGCCCGGCACGCAGAGCATGATGCGATATCGTCAGTGTCACACCGGAAGTCAGCAGCAATGCGGTATTAATCGTCGGGATAGGAAATGGCCCCATCGTTTTAAATGCTTCAACCGTACCAGCAGGGCCAGCATTACCCCACTGCGCTGAAAAATCCGGCCACAATACTTTGTGATCCAGATCTGCCAGCCATGGCATGGAAATACTGCGGGCATAAAACAATGCGCCGAAAAAAGCGGCAAAGAACATGACTTCTGAAAAAATGAACCAGCTCATGCTCCAGCGATAAGAAACATCAATGCGGGCGCTGTATTTGCCGCTTTCGGATTCGGCAATCGCGTCACCAAACCAGTTATACAACACCACCAGCGTCAGAAAAACACCCGCAAAGTTGACGTAAGAGCCCCAGCTCACCGCATTCACCCAGGCAGATGCGCCTATCATGGTCAGCAACAAGGAGGCTCCCGCCAGCACCGGCCACTTTGACGGTCCAGGCACGAAGTAATAAGGGGCTTTCGCGTTTGAAGTACTCATTTCCATCTCCCGATACATTTGAATGTACTACTCGAATTATTATTTTGCGACGACAGACTTAACGACCAGCACCAGTACGAAAATGAAAATCAGGGCACCGATGATGCCCGCGATAATCACATGCACCGGATTCAGATGCGCGGCGTCCTGCTCGTAATCGTTTTTCTTACGGATACCCAGAAATGACCAGAACACCGCTTTCATCGTCGCCAGAAACGATACCTTGCGTTGCGTCGCCTGCTTCAGATCATTCATGTTTTTCCTTGTGCTCCTGAACTTGCTACCTTGCTCTTGCCACCGACTTCAAAAAACGTATATGACAAGGTGATGGTTTTCACGTCTTTCGGCAACGCGGGGTCAATGTAAAACACCACTGGCATTTGCCGTGCCTCGTTCGCATTCAGCGTCTGCTGCTGAAAACAAAAACACTCCATCTTTTTGAAGTAATTACTTGCCTGCTGCGGTGCATAGCTCGGTATTGCCTGCGCATCCATCTTGTAAGGCTGCTTGTTCACCACCTCATAAACAACTTGCGTCATTTCACCCGGATGCACCTTGATGCTGGCAACCGTAGGGCGGAAACGCCAGGGCCCTTGTGTGTTCGCATCAAACTCCACGGTGATTTCACGCGTTTTGTCGATTTGAGAATTGCTGACTTCCTTTAACGAAATATCCTTCGGTGTCAGGATATTCACGCCGGTCAATTCACAAATCTGTTTGTAAATCGGTACCAGCGCATAGCCAAAACCAAACATCATGACCGCGATCAGCAGCAGCTTGCCAAACATTCTGGCATTCAGCTGACGCGCTTCGGTTTTCGTGTTTTCGTCTGATCCGGACATCAGGTATTCCGCTTCACCGCAATAAACCCTGTTTGACAAACACGCCGATAAAGAAGATCAACGCGACAGAAAGCAGGATCAATGCAGTGCGTAAGTTGTTAGGTTTGTTGTCGTTGTTCATTTTTATTCAGAGGTGCCGGAAAATTATCCGGCACCTCTGCCTTTAATCATTATTTAACGACAGGAGGTTCTTCAAAGGTATGGAACGGTGCCGGACTTGGCACTGTCCATTCCAGCCCTTCTGCTCCTTCCCATGGTTTTGCCGGCGCAGCTTTGCCACCTCTGATCGAAGGAATCACGACCGCCAGAATGAAATACACCTGCATCAGACCGAAACCAAACGCGCCGACTGACGCAACCGTATTCCAGTCAGTAAATTGCGCCGGATAATCTGCATAACGACGTGGCATCCCGGCCAGCCCCAGGAAATGCATAGGAAAGAAGGTGATGTTAAAAGTGATCAGCGACAACCAGAAATGAATCTGACCGCGGGTTTCGTTGTACATGAAGCCTGTCCATTTCGGGCTCCAGTAGTAGTAACCCGCGAACAAAGCAAACAGGGAACCGGCAACCAGCACATAATGGAAATGCGCGACCACGTAGTAGGTATCCTGTAACTGAATATCAATCGGCGTCACGGCCAGTATCAGCCCGGTAAAGCCACCGATGGTAAAGACGAAAATGAAACCAACCGCAAACAACATCGGTGTTTCGAAAGTCATCGAGCCCTTCCACATCGTCGCCACCCAGTTAAATACTTTCA
The DNA here is from genome assembly GCF_018139565.1 of Cognatundibacterium rivi. Taxonomy (GTDB): domain Bacteria; phylum Pseudomonadota; class Gammaproteobacteria; order Burkholderiales; family Burkholderiaceae_D; genus Undibacterium; species Undibacterium rivi. Next base: position 289,487 of record NZ_JAGSPK010000006.1, on the reverse strand, counting down.
CACCGGTAGGAACCGAAATCAGCATGGTGGCATACATGAAGAACAACTGCGCCGTCACTGGCATACCGGTTGTAAACATGTGGTGCGCCCAGACGATAAACGACAGGATCGCAATAGATGCAGTTGCATACACCATCGATGCATAGCCGAACAAAGGCTTGCGCGCAAATGCAGGCACGATCTGCGAAATAATACCGAAAGCAGGCAAAATCATGATGTACACCTCTGGATGTCCGAAGAACCAGAAAATGTGTTGATACATCACAGGGTCACCGCCACCGGCAGCGTTGAAGAAGGACGTGCCGAAATGACGGTCAGTCAGGGTCATGGTGATCGCACCAGCCAATACCGGCATCACCGCGATCAGCAGGTAAGCAGTAATTAACCAGGTCCAGCAGAACATCGGCATTTTCATCAGCGTCATGCCTGGAGCGCGCATGTTCAGAATCGTAGTGATGATGTTGATCGAGCCCATGATGGATGATGCACCCATAATGTGGACTGCGAAAATCGCCATGTCCATACCAGGTCCCATTTGTGTCGACAGCGGTGCGTACAGCGTCCAGCCTGCGGCGGTTGCACCACCCGGTACCCAGAATGACGACACCAGCAGAATCGCAGCGGGCGGCATCAGCCAGAATGAGAAGTTATTCATCCGCGCAAATGCCATGTCGGATGCACCGATTTGCAGCGGAATCATCCAGTTGGCGAAACCAACGAATGCCGGCATGATCGCGCCGAACACCATGATCAGACCATGCATGGTCGTCAGTTGGTTAAAGAATTCAGGTTGCACCAATTGCAGCCCGGGCTGAAATAACTCAGCGCGGATAATCAGGGCAAGAACACCGCCTGATAACAGCATCGTGAAGGCAAACCATAAATACAGACTACCGATATCTTTATGATTGGTGGCAAACAACCAGCGGCGGAAACCATGAGGATGGTCGTGCGCGTGGTCGTGCGAATGATCGTGAGCGTGATCAACAGTTGTGGTGCTCATCTTGTCTCCTGTTTCCGGTACGTTTACTTACGCGCAGCCAGAACTTCAGCTGGTTGGACGATATTTTCAGCAGCTTTGTTAGACCAGCTGTTGCGGGTATAAGTGATAACAGCCGCGATTTCCGTGTCGGACAAAGTGGATTTCCAAGATGGCATCGCATTTTTACCGTTCAACAAAATACCGACCTGATCCACTTTGACGCCATTGACGATCAGCGATCCATCTAACGCAGGGAATGCACCCGGAACACCTTTACCAGTCGCCTGATGGCAGGCAACACAGTTAGCCGCATAGACTTTCTCGCCACGCTGTTTTAACTCATCGCCCGTCCAGACCTTACTCGGATCATCCGCTTTGGCAGCCATTTCTTTTTTCTTGGTATCGACCCATTTTTTATAGTCGTCGTCAGAAACCACATTCACGACGATAGGCATAAATGCATGTTCTTTACCGCACAGCTCAACGCACTGACCGCGATAGACACCAATTTTTTCTGCTTTGAACCAGGTATCGCGAACGAAGCCGGGAATCGCATCCTGCTTCACACCGAAAGCTGGAATCGTCCATGAGTGAATCACGTCATTAGCTGTCGTGATAATGCGTACTTTTTTATTCACAGGAACCACGACCTGATTATCGACTTCGAGCAAATAATTGTCGCCACGGGCTTCGGTCGGCGCAACGCCGGGAGAGCCAACCTGGGTGCGGGGTGTGGACAAGGTCGATAAGAAAGAAATGCCTTCGCCTTCACCTTTCAGATAGTCATAACCCCATTTCCACTGCATACCAGTGGCTTTAATTGTAATGTCGGCGTTTGAAGTATCTTTCATCGCCACGACTGTTTTGGTCGCTGGCAGCGCCATGCCGATCACAATCAGAAAAGGCACAACAGTCCATGCGATTTCAACAGTGGTACTTTCATGGAAGGAAGCTGCCTTGTGGCCGAGAGATTTCCTGTGTTTCAGGATGGAGTAAAACATGACTCCGAAAACGGCGACAAAGATAACCAGACAGATAACCAGCATCAGGTTATGTATCGAGTAAATTTGTTCCGCTATTTGTGTGACAGGTGTTTGCAAATTTAACTGGCGTACCGCCGGTCCACCCTGGCTGTCGACCACTGCCCACGCGGGCAGTCCTGCCGCCAGGAGCGAGGCACCCAGCATGAACGACTTTAATCGCTTTCCATGTTTCATGATATCCCCAAAACCCCGTTTAGAATTCTTATGAATTTGTCGTACCAGGACGCGGAATATTGTTACAAAGTGCGTGCTGGCAACTTCTACAACGTCGTGAGTATAAGGTGTAACTTAAAAGGATATCAAGCAGAATACAAACAAGAAATCAATGATCTGGCGCAAATGAAACAACGAATAATAGTGCTTGCTTATCACTTTAAGATGCTTCTTTAATCCAGATCAAACAAATTACGGTCGTTTCTTAGGTAAATCGAAACGGACGATAGATTCGCCTGCTGCCGTTTTCTTATTGACCGGTTTGAAAGCGTGCCCGTAAACGACTTCAAAACTCAGAGCAATACGGCCATCGGCAGCGCGTTGCTGCTCCAGCGCACTCAGCATCGCCTGATGTGCATGCTTTCCGCTGAGCCCCTGACGACGGCTCAGCAACGGATTGCCGCCAAGCGCCCGCACGTCGGCCAGCAACTTCCCGGTATCCTGATACGTCAGCGTGATTTTTTCCATATCCATGACAGGCGTGGAAAAACCGGCATTCACCAGCATGTCACCAAAATCATGCATATCGACAAAAGGCAGGGTATGCGGAAACTCATCAACATCCGCATATGCCTGGCGTAATTCTTTCAGAGTGTCCGGCCCGAAGCATGAAAACATCAGCAAACCATCGGTGCGCAAGGCCCGGCGCCATTCAGCGAACACCAGATCGGGTTGCGGATGCCAGTGCAAGGCCAGATTCGACCAGATCAGATCAAGTGACTGCGATGGCAAAGGTAATTTAGCAAAATCGCCACAAATCAGATTGGCACCCTGCTCGCCACGTAAAGCGGCCGGTGTTAATTTTGCAAACAAACGGCCAACCGCGCTCATCGCTGCCCGTTGTTGCTCCTGTATCTCTGCCAGCATCGCCGGTGCGGCATCCAGCGCCAGCACTTGCGCTCCGGCGTACATACGCTGAAACTCAGCGACATCAGCGCCAACACCACAACCAGCGTCAAGTATCTGCGCAGGTGTGATCCGCACCAATTCCAGTTTTTCGCGCATACGCCCGGCGATCTCCCGACGTAAAAAATCAGATCCCGCGATTTTTGCCGGATGGGAAAACAGCTGACGAACCAGCCGTGTGTCGATAGGTGCACTGAGCATAAGGAAAACGATCTTGACGTCTGTTTGAATGAGATAATGCGGGAGTTTACACGCTTGTGATTATGGCCGCTGCATGAAGGCGCAAACGCATGATGTACTTACAGCAAATATGGCGTAAAAGCTGGCAAGCTTCCTTGGCACAACTGCTGCCGTGCAGTTGTGCTTTATGTCATGCCCAGAACCGGGATGTCATTTGCGAACAATGCCTGACCAGCTATTTTCCGCGCGACCTATGCCGCTGCGAACAATGTGGTTTAGTCATGCCGCCGGGCGCCAATACGCCGCGTTGCGGTGACTGCCTGCAAAATCCACCCGCGTTCGACAACACCATCGTCGCCTGCGACTATGAAGCGCCGCAAGACCGTCTGGTACTGTCATTAAAATTCGGCCATCATCTGGCGCTCGCCCCGGTGTTTGCAGCGATGCTGCGCGATGCGATTCTGCACCAGCAGCATCAGGAGTTGCCGGATTGGCTCTGCGTTGTTCCGTTAAGCCACAATCGGCTGACAGAACGTGGATTCAATCAGGCACTGGAAATAGCCAGACCACTGGCGCTACATCTGGGTATCCCCTTGCATCCGCAGGCATTGCGCAAAACCCGGGAAACCGCCAAACAAAGCAGCCTTGCGCCCGACGCGCGGATGCGCAACGTGAAAAATGCCTTTGTCCCTGACGATCAGCTGTTGCAAACCATCAAAGGCAGGCATATCGGTATCGTCGATGATGTCATCACCACTGGCATGACCCTGCACGAAATCGCTACAATGCTGAAACGTTTTGGCGCACGCAAAGTCAGCAATTATGTTTTTGCCCGCACCCCACATCATATTTATTAAGGAAACACCTTGTTTCACGTCGTCCTCGTAGAACCTGAAATTCCGCCGAATACCGGCAATATCATCCGCTTATGCGCCAATACCGGAGCACAACTACATCTGATAGAACCGCTGGGTTTTCCACTCGACGACAGCAAGATGAAACGCGCAGGTCTTGATTATCACGATTATGCGACGATGAAAGTGCATAAAAACTGGGAAGCGTTTCTGGCCAGTGAACAACCTGATGCGCAAAGAATGTTTGCCATGACCACGCATGGCTCGACGGCATTTTCCAGCGTCGCATTTCAGCCCGGCGATTATTTCGTCTTTGGTGCAGAAACCCGCGGACTCGCAACCGAACTACGTGAATCTTTTCCGCTCAGTCAGCGCATACGCTTGCCGATGCGGCCAGACAATCGCAGCCTGAATCTGTCGAATACCGTCGCCGTCGTTATTTACGAAGCCTGGCGCCAAAACGGCTTTGTCGGCGGCGCCTGACCTGAGAAAAACGGTGTCCGGCGTTACAGAAATGCCGGACGCCGGTGTCAGGTCTGCGCCCGCACTTTCGCCAGTAACTTGCTGGTGGAACGATCGTGTTCAAAGTCAATCGCTGCTACCTGACCACCATACGCCAGCACTGCCTGCCCTTCCGGAATCGCACTCATATCGTAATCGCCACCTTTGACATAAATATCCGGATGCGCGCTAAGTACGGCTTCCAACGCGGTATCTTCATCGAAATCCACCACCAGGCTGACCGCTTCTAATGCCGCAACCACGGCCATGCGATCAGCACAGGTGTTCACCGGGCGGTCATCGCCTTTACCCAGTCGTCTGACCGAAGCATCCGTATTCAGTGCCACCACCAGCGACGCGCCGTGTTCTCTGGCCTGAGCCAGATACGTGACGTGACCACGATGCAAAATATCAAAGACACCATTCGTCATCACCACGGGTTTGGGCAATGCCGCAACACGTTCGGCCAATGCAGCACGGGTACAGATCTTTTGTTCAAATTGAGGCATACGAATTCATTCAGAAAAAGAACGGCGCAAAAAAAATAGCCGCTGGAAAAGCGGCCATTGTACACGGCGTCTTTCAGCCTTCACGCTTCAGACACGCAATCGGTTTTTACGCGGGCCGCATAAGCGACACCCGGTGGCAAATCAGTTATTGTCAGCGTCTGCAATTGCTTTACGTATGTCTTCCTTACTCAGTGCCGGTGCAAACTGACGGATAAAATCATAGGTATAGGTGCGCAAATACGCGCCGCGCCGTACCGCCAGCCGCGTCACATTCGGCGTGAATAAATGATCGGCAGCGATAGTGCGCAAGCCATTGGTGCGATTCGTTTCTATCGCCATCGACGCCACAATACCCACGCCCAGTCCAAGCGCGACATATTGCTGAATCACGTCAGAATCCATCGCGGTCAGCACGATGTCGGTACGCAGACCGGCATCCAGAAAAGCTGCATCAATATGACCGCGACCAGTGAAGCCGACGTCATACGTTATCAGTGGATAATTCGCCAGATCCTCCAGCGTCAGCGTTTCTTTACGCAATAGCGGATGACCTTCCGGCACAACAATCACGTGATTCCATTCGTAGCATGGGAATGACACCAGATCCTTGAATTGCGATAAACCCTCAGTTGCAATACCGATATCGGCTTTGCCTGACATCACCCATTCGGCGATGTGTTCCGGCGAGCTTTGTTGCAGAGCGATGCGTACTTCCGGAAACGCCTGACGGAATTGCTGCACCACTTTCGGCAGCACATAGCGCGCCTGCGTATGCGTGGTCGCAATCGCCAGCGTGCCTTTGGTCTGATCGGAATATTCGCTGCCGGCCTGATGCAGATTTTCAGCTTCCAGCAGCAGACGTTCTATGATGGGAAGGATGCCTTTTCCGGGCTCAGTCAGACCAGTCAGGCGTTTGCCATTGCGTTCAAAAATATCCACGCCCAGCTCTTCTTCCAGCTCGCGGATCTGGCGGCTGACGCCCGGTTGTGAAGTGAACAGCACATTCGCTACTTCGGTCAGATTAAAGCCGCGTCGGGATGCTTCTCTGATCGAGCGTAATTGTTGAAAATTCATAGTCAGTCTCCGCTCATTGGTTATCGACAAAGACGTGCAAGCGCTTAGGTCTGACCACCAGCGCCTCACCGACTTTCAGTTGTAATTGCAGATAGCGTTCGCTTGATATCATCGCTTCGACCAGATCGCCGTTATCGTCGCGTTCCATTTCCAGTTGCGCCAGCGGGCCTATGCTGTGCACGCGCCGCAATTGCACGACCAGCCCTTCGGCACCGGGCGCGTAGCGGTCGATCTCAAATTCATGCGGACGCACATACGCCGTACCGAATGCATCTTTGGTATCTGCATGGCCCGGCGCTTCAAATGGCACGCCACCGGCATCGAGTATGCCTTCGTGAATACGGCCGCGGAAAAGGTTCACGTTCCCCAGAAAGCCATATACAAACGGTGTCGCCGGATGCTGATACACCTCGGCAGGTGCACCGACCTGTTCGACCTGCCCCTGATTCATCAGCACAATCTTGTCGGCAACTTCCAGCGCTTCTTCCTGATCATGCGTGACAAAAATACTGGTCACATGCAGCTCGTCATGCAGACGACGCAACCAGCGGCGCAGCTCTTTACGCACCTTCGCATCGAGCGCGCCGAAAGGCTCGTCGAGCAGCAGCACGCGCGGCTCCACGGCAAGTGCGCGCGCCAGCGCGATACGCTGCCGCTGACCGCCGGACAACTGCGGCGGGTAACGGTCTGCCAGCCAGTCCAGCTGCACCAGTTCCAGCAGCTTCGTGACTTTTTCTTTGATCTGCGCTTCAGAAGGCCGCACGTTTTTTGCCTTCACCCGCAAACCGAATGCGATGTTTTCAAATATCGTCATGTGCTTGAACAAGGCATAGTGCTGAAACACAAAACCAACCTGACGATCACGCACATGCTGTTGCGAGGCGTCCTGACCATCGAGCAAGACCTGGCCGCTATCGGCAAATTCCAGACCGGCGATGATACGCAGTAAAGTCGTTTTACCGCAGCCGGATGGCCCTAACAAGGCCGTCAGTTCGCCATCGGGAAAATCCAGCGAGACATTATTCAGCGCGGTAAACTGACCAAAACGTTTATTTAATTGATGAACGGCGATACTCATGATTTTCGCTCCGGCTTATTCTTCAGAAATGGGGGCGCGACTCTCATTGGTGCGCCATTCAACGATCGTTTTTAATGCCAGCGTCAGCAAGGCCAGCAAGGTCAGCAATGAAGCCACTGCAAACGCTGCTACGAAGTTGTATTCGTTGTATAAAATTTCGACCTGCAAAGGCATGGTGTTGGTCTCGCCGCGAATGTGGCCGGACACCACCGACACCGCGCCGAACTCGCCCATCGCCCGCGCATTACACAGGATCACGCCATACAGCAAACCCCATTTAATATTCGGCAAAGTCACATGCCAGAAGGTTTGCCAGCCCGATGCACCCAGCACCAGCGCCGCTTCTTCTTCCTCACTGCCCTGCGCCTGCATCAATGGAATCAGCTCGCGCGCCACAAACGGAAAAGTCACAAAAATCGTTGCCAGTACGATGCCCGGAACTGCGAACAGAATCTTGATATCGTGATCGCGCAACCATTCGCCAAACCAGCCCTGCGCGCCGAACAGCAACACATACACCAGACCCGAAATCACCGGCGACACGGAAAACGGCAAATCGATCAGCGTCAGTAAAACGCTCTTGCCGCGAAACTCGAATTTGGCAATTGTCCAGGCGGCGGCAACGCCGAAAATCAGATTCAGCGGTACGGCAATACCCGCCGCAATCAGCGTCAATTTAATCGCCGATAAAGCATCCGGTTCGACAATGGCTTCCAGATACACCTGCCAGCCTTTTTTTAAGGCTTCGGCAAATACCGCCGCCAGCGGTACAAATAAAAACAGACTCAGAAACGCGAAGGCAATCAATGTCAGCGTGACGCGTATCCACAAGGGTTCCAGCGTGGCTGCCGGATTGATCGCAGGCTCGGCGCGGCGTTGTGCGGAGACCGCTGAAGGTGCTGCAATACTGGTCGTGCTCATGATTCTTTTCCTCCCTGCCGGCTGCGCGTCCATGCCTGCAAAGCATTGATCGACAGCAGCAAAACAAACGACAGCAACAACATCACAACCGCAATGGCGGTGGCACCGGCGTAATCGTATTGTTCCAATTTAGTGATCATGAACAGCGGTGTGATTTCTGAAATCATCGGCATATTGCCGGCGATAAAAATCACCGAGCCGTATTCGCCAGTCGCCCGCGCAAACGCAAGTGCAAAGCCCGTCAGCATCGCAGGCAATATCGTCGGGAAAATCACCCGTGTGAACACTTGCCAATGGCTGGCACCCAGACTCAGCGCGGCTTCTTCGAGCTCTTTTTCGGCTTCTTCGAGCACCGGTTGCACCGTGCGCACCACAAAAGGCAAGCCGATAAATGTCAGCGCGATCAAAATTCCTAAAGGCGTGAACGCGACTTTGATGCCCAGCGGCGTCAGTAATTTGCCTATCCAGCCATTCGGCGCGTACAAGGTCGCCAGCGTGATACCGGCGACAGCGGTCGGCAAGGCAAACGGCAGATCGACCAGCGCATCAATCAGCCGCTTACCGGGAAATTGATAGCGCACCAGCACCCAGGCCACGATGCCGCCAAACAGCACGTTGATCAGCGCCGCCAGAAAAGACGCACCGAAAGTCAGACGATACGATGCCATGACACGATCAGACGTTACGGTTTCCCAGAACGCTGGCCAGGTCATGGTGAAGGTTTTGAGAAAGACCGCAGAAAGTGGGATTAAGACAATCAACGCGAGGTAAAACAGGGTAAATCCCAGCGACAGATGAAAACCGGGAAGCACACGTTTACTGGTCGGTTGACCGCCTGTTGCAATTGCAGCAGATGCCATAGTCAGCCTTTATTACTGATTCAACTAAAGATGGCAAATATTGGCAGGATTTTGATATAAGAAAAACGAATTTTTTGTTATGTCCTTAGATGATAAACACATATAGTCAGGCCGCCGCTACCCATCATGCGGCAAGCTGAGGCGTGCTGATCAGGCCGGCAGTTCAGCCGCAGTCGTCGCAATCGTCGAGGTTGTATGCGATGCGGCGCTTGGCAACTCCGTCGCTGGTCCGACCAGCGTTGCTCTCGGCAAGTCAAACAAAAATCCCTGCACCAGATACGGGCTTGCCGTGTCGTTTGCCTGTTGCAGCGACAAAAAGCGCGCTTCGTTTTCTATGCGCCGGAAAATGATGTGGCACTGCGCCTGATCGGCGCGTTGCAGCAAGCTGATCTGCGCAGACGCATGATTGGCGGCGCTGATATCGAGCTTGATCGCGTCAGGGCGTATGCGATCAAGTAAATCACCCGCTTGCTCCAATGTGCTGGCATTCACGCCGATGCGAAAACCGTTGCGGCGGTAATTCTCAGCGACATGCGTCAGCACCCAGCGCTGGCTTGGTGTGATCAGCGGCAATTGCAGAATAATCTGTTCATGCGGTAATTCCAGCGCATCAAGTATCCGCCGGAAAGCCATGCCGTGATTGCCTTCCACCGCAGCCAGCAAACGGCTGTGCACGCTCAGATACAAATCCAGTCCCGGCTCTGGCGACTGACGATAAAAATTCAGCGTATGCAACAAGCGGCACAGACGATCCAGCTCCACCGATTCATCATCATTCGCGACGTATTCCAGCAGCTTCCAGATATTGAGCCCCTGATCGCCGGGATCATAGCTGCGGGCATAGGCTTCATACGCAACGACCTGATGATCCTCACCCGAACGTATCGCCTGAAACGCACTGGTCAGGCTGGCGTTGAAATAGCGCCCGCGCGCACGCCCCTGCTCGTCCAGCCACAAATGACTGCTGGCCGTGGAGTGACGCAGGCGGCTCAGATAATTGTGTAAATTCAGATGATGCATATTTCCTCCTTTCAGCGGCCACGCGGTGTGATACGCCGGACGCCGTCAGTTACAGTTTCGCGATCGAGACTTCAGTCGCTTTCACCAACGCCACCACCTCGCTGCCGACGACCAGATTCAGATCGCGGATAGAGCGCGTCGTGATCACCGAAGTCACGATGCCCGCCGGGGTTTCGACATCGACTTCAGAGACAACATCGCCTTCGATAATTGCTTTGATTTTGCCGCGGAACTGGTTACGTACATTAATCGCCTGAATTGTCATTTTTCTTCCTTTTTGATGCGGATTTTGATGCGGAAAATATCCCGAAAAACAGATACTCCCCCTCTTTTTTAATAAAAAACCCTTAATGTCTGTGAATTCATTGGGCTCTGAAACATACTCCCCCGGAGTATTTTTATACTGATTTGATGCTGCCAGCAGAGCTGAGACCTAAATCGCCCAGGTCACCTGGTTGACCGTGCGCATCAGCGACACATCGCCGAGCTCCGCATCCGGCTGTTGCGCGGGGCGCTGTAACACCCGCGCCAGTATCTGTTCTTCCAGCGCGGCAAAGAGCGGGTTGCCACGCGCGCGCGGTCGCGGCAGATCGACTTTCTGATCCAGCGTGATCTGACCGTCTTCAATCAGAATCACACGATCAGCCAGCGCAATCGCTTCCTGCACATCATGCGTGACCAGCAAAGCAGTGAAACCGCGCTGTTGCCAGAGTTGCTCTATCAGGCTTTGCATCTCAATGCGCGTTAAGGCATCGAGTGCGCCCAGCGGCTCATCCAGCAATAACAGGGTCGGTTCATGCACCAGCGCTCTGGCCAGCGCAACTCGCTGCCGCTGCCCGCCGGACAATACCGATGGCCAGTCACCGGCGCGCTCAGCCAGTGCGACCTTGTTCAGCGCCGCCAGCGCATCATTGCGACGACCGCGCAAACCAAGCCCGACGTTATCGAGTACCGATTTCCACGGCAGCAAGCGCGAATCCTGAAACATCACGCGGGTTTCCGGACGCGCATTGTTTTGCCCGCCCTGCGCAAAATCCAGGCGGCCGCCGTCGGCTTTTTCCAGCCCGGCAATCAAGCGCAGCAAGGTGCTTTTCCCGCAGCCACTGCGCCCGATCACCGCCACAAATTCTCCGGCTTGCACATCGAGCTGCAGCGACTTCAGAACGCTGCGGCCGTTATAGGATTTTTGTAAATGCCGGACATGAATCGCCGTACCGGCTTGCGGTGTCCGCTGCGGCAAATGTGCAGGATTCCACTCTGATGTGTCATTCGCGCTGCCGGCATGACTGATGCCATCGTCCAGCTCTTGCCTGAGCGCGGCGATACGCGCCACCGCTGGTGAAGGTGAATATAAAATGTCCGGCATCATGCAGGCTTTCTCTGGTAACCCGGATGCCAGCGCAGCCAGTAATGTTCAAGTGCGCGCGACAAGACGTCGGCGATTTTTCCCAGCAGGGCGTACAACAAAATCCCCACCAGCACGACATCAGTCTGCAAAAATTCACGCGCATTCATGGTCATGTAACCGATGCCTGCCTGCGCCGAAATGGTTTCAGCGACGATCAGCAAAACCCACACCAGCCCCAACGCAAAACGCACGCCGACCAGTATCGATGGCAAAGCGCCCGGCAAAATCACATCACGGTATAAAGCCCAGCCCGATAAACCATAGCTGCGCGCCATTTCTATCAAACCCTGATCCACCGAACGTATGCCGTGAAACGTATTCAGGTACACCGGGAAAAACACGCCGACTGACACCAGAAACAGCTTCGCGGTTTCATCAATCCCAAACCATAAAATCACCAGCGGTATCAGCGCCAGCGCCGGGATATTACGTATCATCTGCAGACTGGTATCGAGCAGGGTTTCCGCGCTGCGGAAGGTGCCGGTCAGCAGACCGAGCAATAAGCCGAGGCCGCCGCCAATCACAAAGCCCGACACTGCGCGCCACAAACTGGTTTTCGCGTGAATAAAAATCTCACCGGAAATGCTCAGATTCCAGAACGCTTTCGCGACTGCCAGCGGCTCCGGCAGAATGCGGCTCGATAACCAGCCCTGTTGCGCCGATACCTGCCAGATCACCAGCAATAACAGCGGCACCGCCCAAGGTGCGAATGCCTGCAACAAACGCACGACATGCTGACGCCACGGCGTGGCGGGGCGCGCCGATTCGCGGCGTCGGAAGGTCTGCGACAAGTCGTCTGCAAGCCCGGCGAATTCATTGAACTCATTGATCTCAGTTATAAGCGGCGACGCCATGCTGTGCTCCTAGCTTTGCGAAACCTGTGGCGCAATCGAATTGGCGATCACTTCGCCAAACGGTCCGGTGAGCGAACTCGTGACACGCGGCACCGATTTTCCTATCAGCGGAAAGACCAGTTCGGCAAAGCGATACGATTCTTCCAGATGCGGATAGCCGGAAAAAATAAAGGTCTCGATACCGAGCGCCGCATATTCTTTAATCCGTGCCGCCACGGTTTCCGGATCACCGACCAGCGCCGTTCCGGCACCGCCGCGCACCAGCCCGACACCCGCCCACAAATTCGGTGAGACTTCGAGTTTGTCGCGCTTGCCGCCGTGCAGCGCCGTCATCCTTTGCTGACCGACCGAATCCATCTTCGCAAACGCTTTCTGCGCCCGCGCAATCACCTCATCATCAACATAACGGATCAGATCATTCGCTGCCGCCCAGGCTTCTTCATTGGTTTCACGCACGATCACATGCAGGCGGATACCAAAGCGCAAAGTGCGGCCATGCCTGGCGGCGCGTGCGCGCATATCAGCGATTTTTTCAGCGACGGCCGCAGGCGGTTCGCCCCAGGTCAGATAGACGTCAACCTGTTCCGCTGCGAGCTCGTGCGCGGGTGCCGATGAGCCGCCGAAATACAAAGGCGGATGCGGCTTTTGCACCGGTGGATATAAGGTCTTCGCACCTTTCACGGTCAGATGTTTACCGCTGAAATCAAAACCGGCATCACCACCTTCACCGCCCAGCGATGCGCGCCAGATACGCAGAAATTCTTCAGTGATTTCATAGCGTTTTTCATGATCAGCAAACACACCATCGGCTTCAAGTTCGCCCTGATCACCACCGGTAACGATATTCACCAGTAAGCGCCCGTTCGATAAACGATCAAAGGTCGATGCCATGCGAACCGCTAACCCGGGGCTGCTGAGTCCGGGACGGACTGCGACCAGAAATTTCAGCTTTTTCGTCGCACTGATCAGGCTGGATGCAACGACCCAGGCATCTTCGCAAGAGCGCCCAGTCGGCAGCAGCACACCGTCGTAACCCTGCGTGTCCGCCGCCACCGCGATTTGCCGCAGATAGTCGTAATTGATGTCGCGCGCACCGTGGCTGGTGCCGAGATAACGCGTATCGCCGTGAGTAGGTATAAACCAGAATATATTCAAGCTCATCGCATTTCTTTCTTTATTTCAGGACAGATGCTTTAGCGCCAGATGGCAACCAGACCGCATCGCGCACGCTGATGCGTTTAGGAATCAGCTTCAGATCGGCAAAGCTGTCTGCAATGCTTTGCTGTTCCTGAATCACGGCTTCCGATAAAGGTTTCACGCCATAAGAAAAACGGCCAACGGACAATTCGACAATCGATGGTTCCAGCCCGATCTGCACGGAAAGAATTGCAGCAGTGGCTTTAATATTTTTCGCGCTCCAGTCGCCGGTCTTGCCGATTTCTTCCAGAATCAGACTGATGATGGCGGGATGTTTTTGTGCATACGAACGCGAAGCGAGATAGAACTGGTGATTGCTGACAGCGCCTTTGCCGTCGGCCAGCACGCGTGCGCCGAGCTGTTTTTCAGCGGCAGCCAGAAACGGATCCCAGATCGCCCAGGCATCGACACTGCCGCGCTCAAATGCAGCACGTGCATCGGCAGGAGCAAGAAACACGACGTCCACATCTTTGTAGGCAAGCCCGGCTTTTTCCAGTAATTTCACCAGCAGGTAATGCACATTAGAACCTTTGTTGAGCACAATTTTCTTGCCCTTCAGGTCAGCTACCGATTTCAGTGCAGAGCCTTTCGGTACGACGATTGCTTCACCCGCAGGCGCCGCAGGTTCATTGCCGACATACAGCAAATCGGCACCGGCCGCCTGTGCGAAAATCGGTGGAGCTTCGCCAGTAGTACCGAAATCAACACTGCCGACATTCAGGCCTTCCAGCAATTGCGGCCCCGCCGGAAACTCTATCCATTTCACTTCCACGCCGAGTGGTGCAAGGCGTTTTTCAAGACTGGCATTACCTTTCAGCACAGTCAGCGTGCCGTATTTCTGATAACCAATACGCAGCACACCTTTCGCTGCACTGTTCTGTGCATGCGCGATGTTCTGACCACCAGCGGCAACGAGTGCCGCCAATGTCAGCACGCCTGTCAACACACGACGGCGCAGCGCATTGGTTTTTTTCACCTGCTCAACGTAACGTGTATAGCGCTGATGTGCATTACTATTCTGATGTTCACTCATTTCATTTCCTCGATTGATAGGCAAGACTTACCCCTGCCGGAAATCAGGCATTGCGGTAACGCTTACGGGATTGTTGCTTAATGTCAGGGTTTACAAATCTGCTACAGCGTTGGCTCAAAATTCATCAACGAATTTTTATGGCCAGCAACAACAGGAACAGGTCAGGCGCGACAACACATCAGTTCAGCAACGGCTGGTTTCGATGCATGTATATGTCGTAAAGAAGAGAGGCTCTCGGCCAGTAATTGCACGCCGTCAGCAACTCGCTGCGCTATTGCTGCATCCAACTGTAAGCCTTGCTGTTCGTGCCACTGAACCTGGGCATCGGTTGCATAAACGCCTGGCAGTACATGACGTGCCGACAGCGACGTCAGCACCGGGCGCAAGGCGTAATCGAGCGCCAGCATGTGCGACTGGCTGCCCGCCGTCGCCAGAGGCAAAATGATTTTTCCGTTCAGACCGTCTTGCGGCAGTATGTCTAAAAATGCTTTTAACAAACCGCTGTAAGCTGCTTTGTAAATCGGCGTGGCAATCACCAGAGCGTCGGCGCGCTCGACCAGTAATCTGGCGACATTCAGTTCGGTATCGGAAAAATCCGCATTCATCAGCGCTTCTGCCGGCAGATCGCGGACATGCAGGCTGACGGTACGCTGCCCGAGCGCATTGAGTTTCTCACCGGCATGCTGCAGCAGACGAGTGGAGCGCGACGGTGAAGACGGGCTACCGGAAAGCAAAAGAATAGTCATTGTGATTCCTTCAATGCGCTGTTGAGCATCATTATTTTTTATTCGGCTGATAAATCTGATCAAAAACACCGCCATCGGCAAAGTGGGTTTTCTGCGCGACTGTCCAGCCACCGAAAGCCTCATCAATATTGAACAGCTTGATTTTCGAGAATTGCCCGGCATATTTTTTCGCCGCTTTTTCACTGACCGGACGATAGAAATTTTTGCCGATAATGTCCTGTGCCTCGTCGGTGTAGAGGTAATTCAGATACGCCTCAGCCACTTTGCGTGTGCCACGTTTATCGACCACTTTATCGACCACGGACAATGGCGGCTCCGCCAGAATGCTGACGGATGGTGTGATGATTTCAAATTTATCCGCACCGAATTCTTTGAGTCCCAGATAAGCTTCGTTTTCCCACGACAACAGCACGTCGCCGATACCGCGCTCAGTGAATGTCACGGTTGAGCCACGCGCACCGGAATCGAGTACCGGCACATTTTTAAACAGTTTTTGCACATAGTCTTTTGCCGATGCATCGCTACCGCCCGGTAATTTCAATGCATAACCATACGCCGCCAGATACGACCAGCGCGCGCCGCCGGAAGTTTTCGGATTCGCAGTAATCACGGACACGCCGGGTTTGATCAGATCGGCCCAGTCTTTAATCCCTTTAGGATTGCCTTTACGCACCAGAAAAACGATCGTGGATGTATAAGGCGAAGCATTGTGCGTCAGGCGTTTTTGCCAGGTTTTCGACAGCAAACCGGCGTTCGCAATCGCATCGATGTCATAGGCCAATGCGAGCGTGACCACGTCCGCATCCAAACCGTCGATCACCGAACGCGCCTGTTTGCCTGAGCCGCCATGCGATTGTTTGATGGTGACTTTATCGCCCGTTTTTGCCTGCCATTGTTTTGCAAATGCCTGATTCACGTCCTGATACAGTTCACGCGTAGGATCATAGGAAACATTGAGCAGCGTGATGTCTGCAGCGTGGGCTGCGCCGTGAATCGCACCGGCAAATGCGAAACTGGCGAAGCTGGCGAGGAGCAGGAATTTTTTTGCTTTCATCTGGAATCCTTGAATTCAGTGTTGAATGAGGATCTCAGAATAATTCGCGACTTTATATTTTAAAACGAAGTATTTTTACGATCTATATTCATTTTTCATATAAAGAGCCTGATCAGCAGCTTTTTACCGGCTGCGCTACTATGTGCTTCTTTCATGAAGGAGACCTCCATGCTGCGACGTTCTGTTGTGTTTTCTGCTGTCTTTTCTGTTGTCTGTTCGGCCTTGATTGGCAGCCTGGCTGCAATCAGCAGTCCGGCTTTCGCTGAGGAGGCAGAAGCCTGCCCGGCCATCCTGAATCACAAATTCAATCGCCTGCAAGACGATGCACCGCAGGATCTTTGCCAGTACAAAGGCAAAGTTGCATTGGTCGTCAATACCGCCAGCTATTGCGGCTTCACCAATCAATATGAAGGGCTGGAAAAAGCCTATGCCAAGTACAGCAGCAAAGGTTTGGTGGTACTTGGTTTTCCGTCGAATGATTTCGGCAAGCAAGAGCCGGGCAACAGTAAGGAAATCGCCGATTTTTGCTACAACACCTATGGTGTGAAGTTTCCTATGTTTGCCAAGTCATCTGTCACCGGCAAAGACATCAATCCTCTGCATGCACAGTTGGTCAAAGCGACAGGGACAACACCGAAATGGAATTTCTACAAATACCTGATCGATCGTAAAGGCAACGTCGTTGCCGCTTACAGCAGCATGACTAAGCCTGACGATAAAAAGCTGGTTGCTGATATAGAAAAAGCGCTGGCGGAATAAGCCCACGGCCTGTACACAAACGCCGTTGACAAAAAGGCTGGAAGCCCCTGTTTATGAGGGCTTCCAGCCTTTTTTATGATGTAGTACACGGTTGGAGCAACCAGAAAAGAGCGCTTACGTGGCCGATGTTCTCGCCTGCTCTGACAAAAATCCCCCTATGGTGGCATGCACCATCGCTGCGACGATCTGCTCATGCGTCAAGCGCTGGTCGCGCACCAAAAACTCCATCGTCGGATCGCAGGCGCGCGAATACAAGGTGTACACCAGCACATCATCCGGCACCAGCGCCGTCAAAGCGCCTTGCTTACGTGCCGTTGCCACCAGTGCATAAAAACGCTTGTTGATCCGTAAAGCCACGGTCACATAATCGAGATTCAGCATCAGGCTACGTTGCAAAGCGCGGCTTGTCGATGGCAAATGCGGCACGCCCCCTTGCAAACGCAAACGCAGCGACCAGGCAAGGATGTGCCGGATTTTTTCTATCGCCGGCATGTCTTCCGGCAGAGTATCTAATTCTTCCAGTGTTGCTTTCAGCAGACGGGTCAGTGCGGCCGCGGCCAGTTTTTCTTTCGAAGAAAAGTGTTTGTACAGACTACCTTTCGCGATACCGACCGCATCAGCAACATCATCCATCGTCATCAGGTCATACCCTTTATCGGATAAAAGATGATTGACTGCATCAATAATCGCTTCTTCACGTGCGTCAAACTGCTGTTTTTTAAAGGGAATTTTTAGCTTTATCATTTTTTTCTGTACAACTTTAAACTTTGTAGTATATTTCGTGACTGATCAGTCACGAAATGAAATATCAGGTCACATTTTAACTCAGGCGTATCGGCAACGGGCAGGAATCTGTATTTCCTCCCGGTCAGATTGGTAACAGAATGTGGCTGAAATAAGCGTAAGTCGGGAATGCAAGCTGCTTGGCGGCATTCATTAGAAAAAAAATTTATCGTTAAAAAATGATGAAAATTGCGGTCATCGGTTCCGGCATCTCCGGCCTCTCCTGCGCTTATGAATTATCTCGCGCACACCACGAAGTCAGTCTGTTTGAGGCAGACAGTTATTTTGGCGGACACACGCACACCGTTGATGTGACGCTGGAAGGTAAAACCTATGGCGTCGATACAGGCTTCCTGGTGTTTAATCACAAAACCTATCCGAATCTGGTCAGATTATTTAAAGATCTGAAGATAGAAACCGTCGCGACGGATATGTCGTTCTCAGTCAAAATGCCGATAGCCGGACGATATCTGGAATGGGCTGGAGCTAATCTGGATACGGTGTTCACACAACGTCGGAATTTGTTGAACCCGCGCTTTCTGCGCATGCTGCGCGACATCCTGCGTTTCAATAAACAGACTACCGCGATGGCAAAAGCGGAAGCAACACATGATTTCCACATCCCGTTGGGTCAGTTTTTGCAGCAGCATCGTTACAGCGATGAATTTATTCATTGGTATCTGTTGCCGATGGCCGCCTGCATCTGGTCTTGCCCGACTGCGACCATGATGGAATTTCCTTTGTCGTCGTTCGTGAATTTCTGCCACAACCACGGTCTATTGCAAGTCAACGACAGGCCGCAATGGCGCACCGTCAAAGGCGGTGCACGACATTATGTTGAACAACTGCTGCCACATATTGCGCACACCTATCTGCATGCGCCAGTCAGCGCGGTACAGAGCAGTGCATCAGGACGGGTCAGCGTCATATCAGCAAGAGGTATTGAAGAATTTGACCACGTCGTCATGGCAACACACAGCGATCAGTCGTTGAAAATGCTGACAGACAGCACCACCACAGAGCAGCAAATACTGTCTGCCGTGAAATACCAGCCTAACCGCGCGGTACTGCACACTGACGCCAGCTTTTTGCCGGAGAACCGCAAAGCCTGGTCTGCCTGGAATTACCAGAGTGCGAACGGAAAAGAGCCGCAAGTCTGCGTGCATTATCTGATCAATCAATTGCAGCCACTGCCGTTCACCACTCCGGTGATTGTCAGTCTGAATCCGATTGAAGAACCGGCACCTGAAAAAGTGATCGCCAGCTTTGATTATGCGCACCCTGTGTTTGATGCGGCAGCTGTGAAAGCGCAAACCATACTGAATCAGATACAGGGCCAGCGGCAGATCTGGTTTGCCGGGGCTTGGACGGGTTACGGCTTCCACGAAGATGGCCTGAAATCCGGTTTACGCGTCGCAAAAAATATTATCGCCAGCCAGCCGCTAGTGAGACCACTTGCGGCTTAACAGCGCTCGCTTTATCTCAGCCCAATAAACGATGACACCAGCAGATAACGCCACACTGAAACAGCAAACCGCATCACCGACGATACGTCTGTGTACCGGTGAGGTCTTGCATAAACGCCTGCGTCCGGCAAAAAATGCGTTTCGCTATGGCGTCTTTTTCATCCGTGTCCCAGTACGCGCCATGACGGCACAGACCGTGTCAATGCCGTATCGCTTTTTTTCGCATAATCGTTTCAACCTGCTGTCATTTTTCGACAAAGATCATGGCGATGGGCAGCGGACCCTCTGTGACTGGTTGGATGCAATATTGCACGAGCACGGCATCAACGATGCTGATGGCGAAATCTTGCTGCAGTGTTTTCCGCGTGTCCTAGGCTATGTATTTAATCCTGTGTCATTCTGGTTTTGTCACCGTCATGATGGCAGCCTCAGAGCGATCATCTGCGAGGTCAGCAATACCTTTGGTGAAAAACATCTGTATTTGCTGGAGCAAGGCGACACGCTGATCAACGGGCAGGAACTCCATGCAAAAAAAATCTTTCATGTCTCGCCTTTCTGTGCAGTAGAAGGCCATTACCGCTTCCGTTTTTTACAGACACAAGCACGTGAACGTGAAGGGCAGCACAACATACGCCACATCGCCAGAATTGATTATGACGATCACCAGGGGCCGCTACTGATCACCAGCGTTTCCGGTGAAGAGCAGGCAATGGGAGATCAACAGATCGTCAGAGTGATGTTGCGCTACCCGCTGATGACTTTCGGTGTCGTTGCCCGCATCCACATTCAGGCATTACGCCTGTGGTTAAAACGCGTTCCATTTTTTTCCAAACCAACTCCACCATCGCAAGAGGTTAGCCGATGAGCACTTTGCATCCTACTTTGTCGCCTGACAGCAGTCAGACAAAACAACTGGACACCACGCAGTTTCCGGCCGAAGCCCGCTTTGTTATTGGCTTACTGAAGCGGCTGGAACACGGCAGCCTGAGCATACAGTTTCCGGATGGGCAGATCGCGTATTTTGGCCGCGCCGATGATGGTAATCGCCACGTGACGCTGGAAATGCGCAACTGGCAAATCTGTCGCGCGGTTCTGAAATCCGGCGATATCGGTTTTGCTGAGAGTTATATTGCCGGTCACTGGACAACCACGCATCTGGCGGGACTGATAGAGCTGATCACGCGCAACCGTGTCCAACTCGAATCCGTCATCTACGGCACATGGTGGGGCAATCTTTTGTATCGTATCAAACACCTGTTAAACCGGAACTCAAAAGCAGGCAGCAAAAAAAATATTCATGCACATTACGATATCGGTAATGACTTTTATCGTCTGTGGCTGGATCCTTCCATGACCTATTCCAGCGCCATCTTTTCCTCGGATCAGGTGGAAAGTCTGCACGATGCGCAACAGATGAAATACCGTCGCATCCTGCAACAACTGAATCTGCCTGCGCAAGCCAAAGTATTGGAAATTGGCTGTGGCTGGGGTGGTTTCGCTGAGATGGCGACACGCGATGCGCAGGCGCACGTGACCGGACTGACACTCTCCACCGAGCAATTGCATTTCGCCCGCGAACGCCTGCAGCGCGCCGGCCTGCATGCACGCAGCGATCTGCAGATACAGGATTACCGCGATGCCCACGGTGACTACGATGCCATCGCGTCGATAGAAATGTTTGAAGCCGTCGGTGAAGAATACTGGCCCGGCTATTTCGCCTGTCTGCAGCGCAATCTGAAACAGGGTGGGCGTGCCTGCATACAAAGCATCACGATTGCCGATGAATTATTTGAGCGCTATCGCAAAGGCACCGATTTCATTCAGCAATATATTTTTCCCGGTGGCATGTTGCCATCGATAGGCAAATTTCACCAGCTGGCAGAACAACACGGCTTGCAGGTAATAGATACATTTACTTTCGGTCTTGATTACGCGCGCACTTTACTGGAGTGGCGTAAAGCATTCATGGAAAAACTGGCGGAAGTCAGAGCGCAGGGATTTGATGAGGAGTTTTTACGCACCTGGGAATTTTATCTTGCCTATTGCGAAGCCGGATTCCGCGCCGGAAATATCGATGTGGCGCAATTTACCTTAATCAAAAAATGATCGCTATTTCCGTGCGCAATTCTTTGTTGCTGTGGCTGCTCTGTGCCTGCTGTTTATTCGGCAGTGCGTGGGCTGCTGCGAATGAGGTGCCACCGCCGATACGCGATGAGATACCGCAAGCAGTATTGCAGGGAAGCGGTACGTATCGCTGGTTCGGTCTGACCATTTATGACGCGGCACTGTGGCTGCCAGCCGGCAGCAATCCTGACATGCGGCAACGTTTTGCGCTCGATCTGACCTACGCCAGAAATTTATACGGTAACAAAATCGCGGAAACCAGTATTGATGAAATCGACAAACTGAAACTCGGCACAGCGGAACAAAGACAGCGATGGTTACTGCAGATGAAAGGAATATTTCCGGATGTCAAAGAAGGCAGCAGGATTACCGGCATACACATCCCAAATGAGGCGGCGCGTTTTTATCTGAACGGGAAATTCCTTGGTGAAATTCGCGACCCGGAATTTGCGCGCTCTTTTTTTGCAATCTGGCTGGACAAAAAAACCTCCGCGCCGGATCTCCGCAGCAAGCTGCTGGGCAATCTGGAAAAAACCTATCAATGACTTTCCGTCTCTGCTGAAAGACACTATGAAACTCCATCACATATTTAAAAACATTGTCGTGCTGGCTGCCTGTCTGCTACTAGCATCCTGTGCCAGCAAATACGATCCGGCACTGTATGCGAAAGAGCAGCCGCAGCTTTCCTTGCAGCACTACTTTAATGGCACGCTTGACGCCTGGGGTATGTTTCAGGATCGCTCCGGCAAAATAGTCAAACGCTTCACGGTCGTCATGCGCTGTGAATGGAATGGCGACACCGGCAAGCTAGACGAAGACTTTACCTACTCCGACGGCACGAAACAAAAACGTATCTGGACCTTGAAACAGACGGCACCAGATCGCTTTACAGGGACTGCCCCGGACGTGATAGGCGAAGCGCAGGGCATCGTTTCCGGTAACACACTGCACTGGAATTACGTGTTGGCGTTGCCGGTTGACGGCACCGTGTATCACGTTGATTTTGACGATGTGATGGTGCTGATGAATGACAAAGTGATGCTGAACCGGGCGATCATGCGCAAATTTGGCGTTGATCTCGGCAGTGTCACCTTGTCGTTCACCAAACGTGATGGACAGATGAAATGAATCCGCGCATACGTGACTGGCAAGGAAAGCGTGTCTGGATCATCGGCGCATCAACCGGAATCGGTGCCGAAGTAGCGCGGTTGCTGCTGACCAAAGGCGCGAGTGTAGCGCTGTCAGCACGTAACGGGGAGCAACTGCGACACATCGCGCAAGTCTTCCCGCAAGCATTGGCCTTGCCGCTGGATATGACAGACCTCGTTAGCTTACAAACAGCGCATACACAGTTGCTCGCAGAATGGCACCAGCTTGATCTGGTTTTAGTCGTCGCTGGCGCCTACAATGAAATGCGAGCAGACAGTTTTAATCTCGCCGATGCCAATCACGTGCTCAACGTCAACGTGCGTGGGGTCTATCAGTGTCTGGAGGTTGTACTGCCTACCTTGTTAAAACAGGGTTCCGGCGGTATCGGTATCGTCGGTTCGGTTGCCGGTTATTCCGGTTTGCCAAAAGCGCTGGCATACGGTCCAAGTAAGGCGGCGATCATTAATCTGTGCGAATCACTGTATGTGGATCTGCATCCGAAAAACATTGGGGTGTATATGATTAATCCGGGCTTTGTCGCCACACCGATGACGGCAAATAATGATTTCGAGATGCCGGCCTTAATGACAGCGCCAGCTGCAGCGCAAGCACTGGTGCGGGGTCTGGAGCGAGGTGAATTTCATATCCACTTCCCGAAACGTTTTACTAACTGGCTGCGGTTAGCACGCTTACTGCCTTATCGCAGTTACTTTTATCTCGTACACAAAGTGACAGGACTATAAATGAGCCCTCAGGAACATCAGGCCAGTCTGGATAAACTGGTGAGTTTTTTTGAAACCATCAGCCTCAACGGGGTCGATGATATTGAGCGTATTTATACCGAAGATGCGTATTTCAAAGACCCGTTTAATGAGGTGCGCGGCAGCAATCATATCAAGCAGATTTTTCTGCATATGTTTGAGCAGGTCAATCAGCCGCGCTTTCTGGTGACCTCTACCGTACTGCAAGGCGACAACGCATTTTTATGCTGGGATTTCCTGTTCACGATGAAGCGTTTCAGCACTGAAGAACAATGCATACGTGGCGCCACCCACATCTGCTTTGCGACTGATGGCCGCGTCACCATGCACAGGGATTATTGGGATGCCGCCGAGGAACTGTACGAAAAGCTCCCGGTACTCGGCGGTCTGATGCGTTTGTTAAAGCGGGCAGCGAACAAGTAAGCGTCTACGGAATATGCGGTAATATCCGCCGCCGTATCCGGTATTTGTCAGCGTCACTCTGCCGCTTTAGCAGCTTTATAGGCAGGTAAATACTGCGCCAGTCTGGCTCCCATTTCCTGACCTAGTGCCTGTAAGCCACTCATCGGTCTGACCATTACTTCAAAATCCCGTATCTTGCCGGCATCGTCGAAAGCAATCATATCAATCCCCTTGAGCTGCTTGTCGCCAACCCGGGCACTGAATTCAAGCACAACATTGAGCCCGTCGTCAGACACGAATTCACGGTGATAAGTAAAGTCTTGAAATACCTGTATCACCGTGCCCAGAATCAACACAACAGCCTGCGCACTGGCATACGGCTGGTGCGCCATCGGGGAACGGAATACCGCTTCAGGGTGAACGATTTCCGCCAGTCCATTGAGATCGCGGGCGGCAATCATCTGATGCCAGCGTTGTAATGATGCGGTTGCTTGTGGGTGTAATTGATTCATAAAGGTCTCCTCCCGCTGTGTGGTCAGATCGTTGCTGCCAGACGTGTGCCCTGATTAATCGCCCGTTTTGCATCTAGTTCAGCGGCAACATCAGCGCCACCGATCAGATGCACGGTTTTTCCGGCTGCTTCCAAAGCTGCTTGCAAATCACGGCGCGGCTCCTGACCTGCACACAGAATGACGTTATCAACTGGCAGTGTTTTTTGCTGACCATCGATCGTCACATGTAAGCCCGCATCATCAATCTTGTTGTAAGTGACGCCCGCAAACATATGCACGCCGCGATTCTTCAGCCCGGTACGATGTATCCAGCCTGTGGTTTTACCCAAGCCGTCGCCCACTTTAGAGACCTTACGTTGCAACAGAAAAATTTGTCGTGCAGGCATGTCGATTTCGGCTTCGGTCAAACCGCCTACTGTCTGATAGCTGGTATCGACACCCCATTCAGCGAAGAATTTTTTCGGGTCCAGACTTGGGCTGGTACCGCTGTGACTCAGGTATTCCGCCACGTCAAAACCTATGCCTCCGGCACCGATAATCGCGACGGTTTTTCCAACGGCTTTCTTATCGCGCAATACGTCGAGGTAACTCAATACTTTTGGATGAGTCACACCGTCGATTTCCGGCGTCCGCGGTGTGATGCCGGTTGCCAGAACGACTTCGTCAAACGCGTTTAATTCGCCAGCCGTCACCAGCGTGTTCAGACGAAGTTTGACGCCAGTCAGTGTGATCTGCTTCGCAAAATAACGCAGGGTTTCATAAAACTCTTCTTTACCCGGTACTTGTTTCGCAATATTGAATTGCCCGCCGATCTCAGCACCCGCATCAAATAAGGTGACATCATGCCCGCGGCTGGCAGCCGTCGTCGCAAAACTAAGGCCAGCTGGCCCCGCACCAACGACAGCGATACGCTTGGCCTTATCCAGCTTGACATTGACCAGCTCGGTTTCATGGCACGCACGCGGATTCACCAGACAAGATGTAATCTTGCCGCCGAAAGTATGATCCAGACACGCCTGATTACAACCGATGCAGGTATTAATCTCGTCAGCCTTACCTTGTTCCGCCTTACGCATGAACAACGGGTCAGCCAACAATGGACGCGCCATCGAGACCATGTCACAAAAATTATCCGCCAGCAATTGCTCAGCCACATCCGGTGTATTGATCCGATTCGTCGCCACCAGCGGGATGTTCACATGACCTTTCAGTTTCTGCGTCACCCAGGCATAGGCGGCACGCGGCACCTTGGTGGCAATCGTCGGAATACGCGCTTCATGCCAGCCTATGCCGGTATTGATAATCGTCGCGCCAGCTGCCTCAATGGCCTTGGCGAGCTGTATCACTTCATCCAGCGTTGAGCCGCCTTCGACCAGATCAAGCATCGACAAGCGATAGATGATGATGAAATTACTGCCGACTTTTTCGCGGATACGACGCACGATCTCGACCGGAAAACGGATGCGGTTTTCATACGCGCCACCCCATTCATCGTCACGCTGATTGGTACGCGCAGCGATAAACTCATTGATCAGATAACCTTCCGAACCCATGACTTCCACGCCGTCATAGCCTGCAGACTGCGCCAGACCAGCACAACGAACGAAGTCATCGATCGTCTGCGCAACTTCCTCGGTCGTCAGCGCATGTGGCGTGAACGGGTTAATCGGCGCTTTGATCGCACTGGGTGCAACCAGTGTCGGCTGGTAGGAATAGCGACCGAAATGCAGAATCTGCATCGCGATCTTGCCGCCTTCACGATGCACGGCATCAGTCACGATGCGGTGATGTGCCGCTTCTGCTTCGGTCGTCAGCATCGCACCGCCATGCATAGGGCGCGCACGCTCATTCGGCGCAATCCCACCTGTCACGATCAGCGCAACGCCGCCGCGCGCACGTTCAGCATAAAAGGCTGCCATGCGTTCAAAACCATTGTCGACCTCTTCCAGGCCAACGTGCATGGAACCCATTAACAGACGGTTTGGCAAAGTGGTAAAGCCCAGATCAAGCGGTTTGCTCAGGTGAGGATAGAAAGACATGGCGTTTCCTTATAGGAGAAGGAGAAAAACAGTAGCAGTCACTTAAATTGACGATGCAAGGGATAGCGAGAGAATAACGAAACAACTTTATATATGCAACTGGTTGCATATAAAATACAGACAAGACCGAATAATGACTCTAGTACTGCTATGTCCCTGCCCCACGCCTTATTAACCTCTCTGATAGAAAAACCCTGCTCCGGTTATGAACTGGCGCGCCGCTTTGATAAATCCATCGGTTATTTCTGGCACGCGACGCATCAGCAGATTTATCGCGAACTCGCACGCATGGAGGAACACGGCTGGGTCAGTTCAAGCGAAGTCGAAGGCGGCCGCGCGGGTAAAAAGCAATTCGAGGTTTTGCCGGCCGGACGCGCCGAATTACAGCGCTGGACAACAGAAAGTGCCACCCCGCTGCGTCTGCGTGATGAATTGATGCTGAAACTGCGGGCTGAGGCTGCTATTGGCCCACTGGGAATCAGCGATGAACTGGAAAAACGGCTGCATCTGCATGAACAAGAGTTAGCCAATTACCGGAAAATCGAGGAGCGTGACTTCAACACGCCGCCACTTTCACGTGAAAGCGACATTCACTATCTGATTCTGAAAGCCGGAATCGCCTACGAAGAAGGGCGCATACAATGGACCAGAGAAGCATTGGCAGTCATACGCAGACTGAATAACAAATCACAAACCTCATCCTGATGACCGAATTTATGCGAATAGACCTGCCATCCTGGCTATTGCCGTTACAATACGGGCTTACCATGTTGTCAATGGGGCAGACCTGACCTGCTCATCATGAAATGTCAGCCGATTTTTTCAAGGACGTCTATGAAACCAGTTATCAAAAACAGTCTGCTTATGATCACTATGATCGCCGCTCTCAGCGCTTGCGGTGGCGACGATACCAGCAAGACATCAGGCTCAACAACAGGAACCACGAGCGCCGGATTGACCGAAGCACTGACGGTATTCGCTGAAAGCTGGACTGGTACGCAAATGCTGGCAAACTTTCACGACATGGCTGTCATCACTGGCAACAACGGCAGTTGCGGCGGCGGTGGTAGTGCTTCGTATCTCACCGGTCTGACAACGATGAACAACTGCGTTCGCCGATTTCCAGCGGATAACGGCTACCTGGGCGGGCTGACCGGTATTCCGGTACAAGTCGGCACCATCAAATCAGCGACACTGCAAAATAATGGCAATATCGTCGTAAAAGATGGCGGCAGTATAGGGACAACACGCTATACGATTAACACCCTCAGTTTCAGTATGACGGATGATACGTCGAGTACGGACAAGGAAATAACGCAGGCGATCAATGGCCGCCTGGGTGTCACCTTAACAACCGGTTCAATCTTCAGCGTAGGTTCCGTTTCCAGTAGCAGTACCAATAACGGCAATAGCCTGAATATGACCAGCAGTTTTATTTATGCCCGCAATGCGGGAAATGCTAACCAGGTCGTCACCTCCAGCAATCTGGTCATCAATGCTGATTCGTCCAACATGAGCCAGCGTCCTGCCAGCGGGCAATACACGGTCGCAGTCGGTACCGGAGGTTCGACATGTGTCAATGTTGGCGTGCAATTCGTTTCAACCACACAGGTCAAACTCACCTGTAGTAAGACGTCGGAAAGCCGTGTGATCAACTGGACGGATGCAGATGTGAAAACAGCACTGGCAATGGCTATTAGCTGATACAATTTTTCAGTCTTAAAAAAAGCCCGGCGTGACCGGGCTTTTTTGCTGATGACATTTTGCATACTGACACACTGATCCGCAGTCACAATAATTCAAGACAGCGACGGAAAGACTGCGAACAGCCTCAGGCTGCAACACCAAACAAGGCGCCGACACCCGCCGTCAGCGCCATCGCCAGCGCACCCCAGAAAGTCACGCGGGCTGCAGCCACCGTCACAGAGGCACCACCAGCATACGCCGCAACCGATCCCAGTAAAGCAAGAAATAACAGCGCACTGATCGCGACCGACCACATCAGCCAATGGACGGGAAATAAGAAAACCACCAGTAAAGGTAAAACCGCACCGATTGCAAACGTGGCTGCCGATGACAATGCGGCCTGCACAGGTCGTGCGGCCAATGCATCGGAAATCCCCAATTCATCGCGCCCATGCGCACCGAGTGCGTCGTGCGCCATCAGTTGTGTCGCCACCGCCGCCGCCAGTTCCGCATCAAGACCACGCGCAATGTAAATATCGCGCAATTCATCATGCTCATGCGCAGGATCGGCCGCCAGCTCCTTGCGCTCACGTTCCAGATCCGCTGTTTCGGTATCCGCCTGCGAACTGACCGATACGTATTCCCCCGCTGCCATCGACATTGCGCCAGCCACCAGCGCAGCCACTCCCGCAATCAGAATATCTTTGGAAGCTGCTCCGGCTGCCGCCACACCAAGCACCAGACTGGCCGTGGAAACAATGCCATCGTTCGCTCCGAGCACGGCGGCGCGCAGCCAGCCTATGCGGTGCGTTTTGTGTCGTTCTATATGTCGCATGACGTCACTTTACCTTGAATTTTCGTAGCAGTAGACACAGATGATTTATGATTTTTGCGGCGTTTTTGTCGTGGCTTTGGCTGCTGTTTTCGTAGTTGTTTTCGCGACCGTTTTTGGCGTACTTTTGCTTGCCGTCTTGCTGCTCACTCCGGTTTTATTTCTTGCTTTGGCAACAGCAGAGGCACTCGCTTTCGCTGTCGGCTTTGTTGCTGGTTTTACTGCTGGTTTTGCTGAAGCTGTCGCAGATTTTCTTGTCCGTCCATTCGTTGTTGGCTTGCCCGCAGCCGCTTTACCTAGTGTTTCTTTTGCCAGACCATCACCTTCCATTGCCTGGCTGACTGCTTGCTTGAATTGGTTCTGCAGCAAATTCCACCAGGCTGCCGGGTTCGCAAACGGTGTACTGGCCTCATTGCCAGAGGCGGAACCTGGCGTTTTCTCTGCGGTCTCCGCTGCTTGCGGCAGGATACTTTCCGGCTCAGGCTCAGGTGCTGGCTCAGGCGCAGATTCCTGCTCTGGTGCCGCTGCCGGTGGCATAGGCCAACTGGCATGATCAGAAGTATTAGATGAGGCGGGTTTCGGAATATCTGCAGGTTCAGAACTGGTTTGTGCGCTGGCTTGCGCACTTGCCTGCTGCATGTGCTGGGCAAAATTTTCACCCAGCGATTGCAATGTCGCAATCGTCGCACGCTGGACTTCGAGCGCCTGTATCGTGCCACGCAGCATATTCATATTCACATTCAGCCACGATTCTACGGTTTTCAGATCCTGAATTTTTTTATCTAATTCATCAACCGACATCGGTGGTGCGACCATGCCCGGAACATTCATACTGCCCCAGAGTTTTTTGATGAACCCAAGCGGATCACCCATAGAATTCATGCCGGGAATATCAGAACCAGAAAAAGGATTGCTCATCGGTGTACTCCTTATGTAGGCGCTGTCTGCACGCCATGATGACATTGCATGTGAAGATGAAATAGCGTTCTGCTAATGTCTCTCCATCTTGCATGAGCTCGGTAATGCAGTCAATCCGGATTCAAAGAATCGCTCGGTTTTAAAACCGTAACCACTGCCTTCATTGTCAAAACGGGTTCCGGCATCGCCTTTTTTCTGCATGACGGATACGTACAAAGGCTGCAATAACTGATGGTCTTCCGCGCGCATCAGTGCCTGATGAAAGCCATTGCTGAAACTCGCATTTTCCAGCGCCCGCGCCACAGCCGCTGCTTCGGTCGTTTTTGCCTGCTCTATGGCGCGCGCCAGCATTTCCAGCATCAGTTGCATGCGCAGATGCACATAATCATCCTTCGCCAACGGATAACGCTTGCGAAAAGCCTGATAAAAATCGTCACTCGCTTTGCCACCGACGTTCGGATGCCATTCAGCCACTGCCCGCACGCGGCCGATACCGGCATCACCGATCGCAGCCGGCGCGCCCAACCCATTCGCATAAAAAGTGTAAAATTTGACGTTCATCCCGGCTTCTTTGACTGCTTTTACCAGCAAAGTCAGATCATTGCCCCAGTTGCCTGTGATGACGGTATCCGCACCGCTGGCTTTGATTTTTGCAGCGTACGGCGCGAAATCCTTGACCTTGCCTATCGGATGCAAATCTTCACCGACAATGCTGATATCCGGCCGTTTGCGCGCCAGCATCGTGCGCGCGGACTTACCGACCTGGCGCCCAAAACTGTAATCCTGCCCGATCAGATACACTTTTTTGGCGCGGCTATCATCTTTGATGACCTCAGTCAGCACATGCATACGCATATCTGCATGTGCATCAAAACGAAAGTGCCAGAAACTGCACTTTTCATTCGTCAACACAGGGTCAACGGCAGAGTAATTCAGAAACAATACGCGATGATCAGGCGCTCGCTGATTATGCTTATTGATCGCATCGATCAGCGCCGTAGCAACCGCAGAACTATTGCCCTGCACCACGAAAGGAATTTTCTGATCGGTCACCTGTCGCAATAAGGTCAGGGATTCTTCCACCCCCTGCTTGTTATCAAACACGCTCAGGCTCAGTGGATGCTGACCATCCGGCAAGCGGATACCGCCGCGCGCATTGATGTTGTCGATCGCGATTTGCAGATTACGCTGTACCGCCTCGCCGGCATTCGTGAACGCCGCACTCATACCATCGATCATCGCAATCCGTATCGGTGGCAGAGGCTCTTTAGACGTTACGGCAAACGATGTTGAAAAAGGCAGACTCAAAAATGCCGCAATTGTGATGCGCAGAAAAAATGTCATAAGCAAAGGTTAATAATTAAAAGTAGTGCTGAAGCAAAGACCGGCATTCTACGCCGTATAAAATTCCTGCGATGTCATCGCAGCTAAAGCGACAAGCGTTTACACTGTCGCCATGAACAGCATTGTCCTTGCCACTTCCCCTGTTAAATTCCGCTCCCGCGCCCTGATTTTCACAGGCATGGCGATCGTTTTTCATCTGTGTTTATGGCATTTACTGTCGGATAGCCTGGTCACTGAAAAGCCAGCAGCAACACCTAACAACAGCATCGAAGTCCAGTTTAAAGAAGCACCTGCCGCTATCGCACATGCGGTTGAGCCCGCCAGAAACGTCATCCCTAAGCCACCGGCACGCAGCGCCAAAGCGGCAAAACCGGTAACCACAGCAGCTAAACCAGCTCAGGCTCTGGAAAATACGCCGCCCGTAATGACACCGGGCGATACAGAATCTGCACCAACAGCCGTCACCGAACCCGCACCAACTCAGGAGCCAGCCTCTCCGGCGCAAGAGATACCTGCGGCAGAACCCGCACCGGTAATAGCGGCATCAACAGCCAGCGCCAGCGCCGATAACGAGGCTAATCAGGTGACCGAATTAGCCGGGCTGAAAATCACTGCGCCGCCATCCGGGAAAATGCATATGAAAGTCGTACGCATTTCGCCGAACATGAACCCGGTATATGGTCTCGGTGAAATCAGCTGGCAAGCGCAAGACGGGCAATATCAGATGCAGGTGCAGGCATCGCTGGATTTGCTGTTCACCAGCCTGAATTTGTATAAGTTGCAAAGTGAAGGCAGTCTCTCCGCGAATGGCATACAACCTAAGCGCATGAGTGAAACGCGGCGGGGGCGCAGCGAAACGGCCACGCATTTTGATTACGATGCCAATCAACTCAGTTTTTCGTCATCGAATAAAAACACCGAGCTGAGCAAAGGCGCGCAAGACCGGGCGACAATCTTTATGCAACTGGCGGGATTAGGGATCGCCTCGCCGGAACAGTTTCAGCCGGGCAGACAAATTTCGGTACAGGTTGCCGAAGATCGTGACGCAAATCAGTTCATCTTTGTCGTCATCGGCCAGGAAGAAATTGAGACGGCTCTCGGCAAAATCATGACCTGGCACGTCAAGCGTCCGCCCCGCACAGGACTGTATAACTCCACGCTGGAACTCTGGTTCGCACCTGCGTATCAGTGGTATCCGGTACAAATTCGCAATACTGAAACGAACGGCGCCGTCACGACACAGACGGTCAGTAAAATTCAGCTTCAATCCACTTCTGGAAAATGATATGGCCCACCCTTTTTCTCTTCGTCTGATCACCTCTGTACTTATCTACGCGGCGCTGGGCACCACGCTGGCAAACGCAGGCACGACGGAACACTTCAATAAGATGGCCTTTAATCTGCCACCGGCGGCCGAGCTGTCTTACACCATCAAGGCAAAGCAAAGCGGCATTCCTTTGGGTGGAGCAGCGACTGTCAAATGGGAAGTCAGCGACAAAAAATTCAGCATCGTGACGGAAACGCGTGCAATGCTGGTCGGTAAAATCCTCGATGCCAGCAGTCAGGGCCATATCAGTGATTACGGTCTGGCGCCGGAAAAATTTGTCGAGAAACGTTTTCGCAAACCTGAAACGATTACCAGCTTCGAGCACGATAGCAAAACCCTGCGCTTTACCGCATCAGATGAAACCTACACGCTGAAAGGCGGCGAGCAAGACAGAACGAGCGCCACCTGGCAACTGATTGCGTATGCGCGTGCCGCTGGTGATAAGTTCAAACCGGGCAGCGAATGGAAAATGTTTGTCGCCGGACGTCGCGATGCCGAGCCCTGGAGTTTCAAAGTGCTGGCAAGTGAAAAAACCAGCACGCCGCTGGGTGAATTCGCCACGATTCATATCAGTAAAGCACCGCCGCCGGATTCTAAAGATCAGGCGCTCGATATCTGGCTCGCACCCGCGCTGGACTGGTATCCGGTACGTCTGAAATTCAGCGATGCGGATGGCGACTATGTTGATCAGATCATAGAAAGCGTGAAGAAATAAGGCGAAGAGTATGGCCGGAATGACCGCTGGAACCCCGCGTATTTATTGGGTCTCCAGCCGGTCATGAAATGCCTTAAACAAGGACAAAAACCGCAACCACGTATCTTTTTATGCGGGCAATTGTGGCTTAGGGCGCTTCTGTAAAGCAGGCAAAATATATTTCCAGACCACCACCATTTCAAACAACTCAACAGCGATCAGCGCAAAGATCGCACCGGCAGCGCCCCAATACGGAATCGCCTGATAGGTAATCAGCACCACCAGTATCAAGGTGACCGTTCCCAGAAAAAACATAGAGCGGAAAGCGCCGCCGCTCATCAGCCATGACGTTCCTATCGTGCGTACAGAATTGATTGCGAAATAGCCGCCCCACAGCATAATCAAAGGGCCGAGGCCGCTGTATTTGCTACCGATCACATACGCTTCCAGCCACGGCAAAGTCAGCAACATCGCGCCCACATACGCAAACACAACGAGTTCGATGCCTAAGATAGAAACGATGGTCAGCTTGCGCAGGCCGCTCCAGTTATGTTCTGCCATCAGACGACTCGCTTCTGGTCGTGCGACCCGGGACCAGGCTGCCACTGCCAACGGAATGGGCATCAGCAACAAACGCGATGCATTCAAGTCGGCAATCGCGGCCAGCCCCAGCCATGCACCGGAAAGATAGACGTAACTGTAATTCGACAGCCAACCAACGATGACGCCCAGTACCGCCCAACGACCATGGCCGCGTATGGTTTCCTGATGTTCATGCAAAATATCAGCGTCTTCCGCATCAACCTGACTGACCTGCGTTGCCGTACGATCCATGATGCGATGGCGACCAAACAGCGCGCACAGAAATGAGGATGCGGCCAGCACGATAAAGACATGGGCAACATCGATCACTTCAAATAAATATAAACTGAGCATCCCCGCCAACACCGCCGCGACATACACCAGATCCTGCCGCAAGACGCTGTGAATATCGGATTGTATAAAGCCGACAGTGCGACCGTATTCACGCAGGCCATTGCCGATCACATAGAGGCCGAACGCGCCCGCCATTAACCAGCCTTTATTACTATGATGCGTGGCGGCCGGGACAAATTCGACGATCAGAAACGCGGCTAAACCCATCGCCACGGTCCAGAATATCTGCCGCTGCCAGTAACGGCGCAACAAAAGTTTGCGGGTATTTTCATGCACCGCACTGGCAACCGTCGTCAACGGCCCGGCGATCCATGAATCAACGATCAGACCCGCCAGCAGTCCGCCCGCGTATAACTGACCATACAGACCATAATCGTCTTTATCTACCAGGCGGATCAGCAGAGCGCCAATGCAGAAGTTCAGGGCACTCAGCATGCCCTGATCGATGACCGACAAAAACGAAGAGGATAGAAATTTTTTAGGAAAACTCATGGGCTTGCGATAACATTCATCTCACACGAACCTTACCATCATGACAGAATGAAGTACAAAGGGTTTCTCCCTGCTTCATCCATCCTTATTTTAGTTTGCAAAATGAATAAATTTAGTAATAACGATCGTGCGCTGGTGTTGTTCAGCGGCGGGCAAGACTCTACCACTTGTCTCGTATGGGCATTGTCGCGTTATGCCCACGTGGAAACCATCGGTTTCGATTATGGGCAACGCCATGCCATCGAGTTGACGGTACGTCCGACCTTATTGGAAAAAATCCGCAGTTTCTCACCAGAATGGCAAGCGCGGCTGGGCGAAGATCACATGATAGATCTGTCACTGATTTCGCAATTATCCCATACGGCGATGACGGAAAATATCGCCATCGAAATGCAGGCCAATGGCTTGCCGAATACCTTCGTACCGGGGCGCAATCTGATGTTCATGATGGTAGCGGCCACGCTCGCCTATCGCCGCGACTTGAATGTACTGGTGGGCGGCATGTGCGAAACCGATTTTTCCGGTTATCCGGATTGTCGCGATGACACGATGAAAGCTCTTCAGGTTGCGCTGAATCTGGGCATGGCAACCCACCTCAAACTGGAAACACCACTGATGTGGATAGATAAAGCGCAAACCTGGGAACTTGCGGGACAGCTCGGCGGTAGCAACCTGATTGATCTGATCCGCGCCGATACCCATACCTGCTATCTCGGTGAACGTGGTCAATTGCACGACTGGGGTCATGGTTGCGGTACCTGCCCGGCCTGCGAATTGCGTGCACGCGGCTATCATCAATATCAGGCATCATTACCCAAATAAGCTTAAAAATATGCTTGTAAGCTGGCCGTTAGCCAGCTAACTTAAAATGATAGCCGCAAGACAGATAAAACTAACAGGACTTACGCAAAGTTGCCCCGGCAAGGAATGGCGACGAAGACAGTACGAATAGTACGGCCAGAAGCCACAACACCGCTGAGGCGGTTTTGCGTCAGTCCTCACAATTATATAAATGGAAGAGACCTATGCTGCTCGCGCTGATGACCGACCTGCATGCGAACCGCGAAGCATTTGCCGCATGTCTGGCACATGCAGAACAACAAAACGTAACGCGCTATGCTTTCCTTGGTGACCTGATAGGCTACGGTGCTGATCCTGCCTGGGTCGTGCAGACTGTGATGGACTATGTCAGCAAAGGCGCTTACGTTCTGATGGGCAACCACGACGTCGCGATTCTGCAGGAAGATAAACAAGGCATGAATCCAACCGCGCGTCAGGCGATTGAATGGACGCGTGCTCAGTTGAGTCCGGCACAAATCGATTTCATTGCAAAGCTGCCCTACCGGATTGAATTACAAGATCTGCTGTTAGTCCACGCCAATGCCTGGGCGCCGGAAAAATGGGAATACATCGATGGCGTGATGGAAGCCATGCGCAGCATGCATGCGTCGAAAGCAGCGATCACCTTTTGCGGGCACATGCATATACCGACGCTGTATCACATGACGCTGACCGGAAAAACCGGGGAATTTCTGCCAACGCCGGAAAATGGCATACCGCTCAGCAAGCAACGACGCTGGCTGGTTATTCCCGGGTCCGTCGGCCAACCGCGTGACGGTAACCCTGCGGCATGTTACGCGACCTTTGATACCGAGACGCTGGAGCTGACCTATTACCGTGTTCCTTACGATCACGAAACCGCTTCGGCAAAAATTCTGCGTGCGGGTCTGCCACCTGCGCTGGCATCCCGTCTGCTGACAGGAAATTAAGATGAGCCCGCACAGCCTGCAGGCCGGAATGGAATTTGATGGCTACCGCTTAGAAGAAAAATTACATACCGGCGGTATGGCTGCACTCTGGCGCGTCACCGATTTGCGCCAGCGTCATGTGGGTAAGCCGGGGCTGGAAAACGGTGTACCGCCATTGATCATGAAAGTGCCGCTGCTGTATTCTTCTGATGACCCGACCGCCATCGTCGCGTTTGAAGTCGAACAGATGATCATACCTAAGCTCAAAGGTGTACACGTGCCGCGGTTTTTCGGCTCCGGTGATTTTGATGCGCAGCCGTATATCGTGATGGAACAGATTGCAGGCGAATCCTTACGCAGTCGTTTTGAGCAAGCGCCGTTACCGATCAGCGAAGTCGTCACGATCGGTATTAAAGTCGCGAATGCTTTACAGGATTTACACCGGCAAAATGTGATTCATCTCGATATCAAACCAAGCAACATCATGTTCCGCGACGGTGTGGCGGTGCTGATCGATTTTGGTTTATCGCGGCATGATCGCCTGCCTGATCTGCTGGATGAAGAGTTTCGCCTGCCTATGGGCACGGGGCCGTATATCTCACCGGAACAAGTGCTGGGTGTACGCAATGAACCGCGCAGCGACTTATTTTCACTCGGGGTTTTACTCTACCATCTGGCGACGGGCGAACGGCCTTTCGGTCATCCGACCTCTGTTTCAGGTTTAAAGAAACGCTTATACCGCGACCCGATTCCACCGCGCAGCCACCGCGCCGATATCCCGACCTGGTTGCAGGAAATTATTCTGCGTTGTCTGGAAGTAGAACCGGCGGCGCGCTTTGACACGGCCTCACAGTTAGCGTTTTTGCTGCAGTATCCTGAACAACTGACGCTGACCGAGCGCGCAGAAAAAGCGCAACAAGATGGCTATCTGTCTGTAATCAAACGCCGCCTGAAAGCCTCAGGCATAGAACCGGTCTTGCAACACAGTATTTCGGAACAATTAGCCAAGGCACCGATCATCGTTGCCGCGCTGGATCTGACCCGCGGCTCCGAAGCACTGGCAGAAAATCTGAGAAATATCACGCGGCGAATGCTGCAGACCGAACCCGGCGCAAGGCTGGCCTGCCTGACCATACGCAAAACCA
This sequence comes from Cognatundibacterium rivi, assembly GCF_018139565.1. Classification (GTDB taxonomy): domain Bacteria; phylum Pseudomonadota; class Gammaproteobacteria; order Burkholderiales; family Burkholderiaceae_D; genus Undibacterium; species Undibacterium rivi. The sequence continues at coordinate 251,937 of NZ_JAGSPK010000006.1, read as the reverse complement.
GCCGCATAGGAATGGATGACAGCCTGATCAAACAGGGCGAAAACATCCACGTTAAACAACTGGTTGATCTCAAACACTGGGCCAGACCGTTGAATATCAGCGCGGACAAAATTACGTTTCACGTGATTGAGGCACCGGACCCGGCAGGTGCGATCATTGAATATGCGCACAACAACGATGTCGATCACATCATCATCGGCTCGCGCGGCACGTCTGCTCTGCGACGCTATCTGGGTAGTGTCTCCGCGCAGGTCGTGGCAGAGGCAGCCTGTACTGTGACGGTTGTTAAAACGACCGAAAAGTAAGCTGCCTGCTGCCTTTGCAGAAAAGTCAGGCGCTTTCTGAATTATTTAGTACGCACAATCAGACCGCTGCTGGCATCCTCTTTATATGCATACGACACTTTACCCTTACGAATTTCGCCCATAACGACCATTGATTGCGTAATCGCTTCATGATCTGCTTTTGAATACGGCTTTTTATAGCGTGTCACGACCGTCGAGGTGGCTTCGTATTTCATGTCTTCCAGCGCTTCTTTGATCTTTTCCGACTCGGTTGAATTCGCCTGCATGATCGCCAGACTCAGCAAACGCAGGGCATCATAGGTCTGCGCCGCAGCTACAGCGGAAGTAATAATTTTGGCATTATTCAAACGCAGATAAGATAAAGAAAAACTACTGCTGCGAGTGGAATCACTCTCGATAAATGTCACTGGCATACGAGCGCCTTCGGCATTGCTACCGGCAGTATCGGCAAAACTCTTTTGCGACAAAATCCAGCTGCCAACCAATGGCAGATTGACTTTTGCCTTGCTCATACTATTGGCGGCCGCTGCTGCTTCCGAAGACAGGCAATACAAGATAATGACCTGCGCACCAGCCTGCTTCGCCTGCGTCATCTGGCTGGTCATATCCTGCTCACCGATTTTCACACTCTGCACGCTGACTGGTGCCAGCTTGCGTTTTTGCAGCTCAGCAACCAGATTATCTTTACCGAACTGACCATAAGGCGTGTCGTCATGCAGAATGGCAATCTGCGTCAGCTTACGTTTATCAACCACATCATGCAGCATCGCAACCGGCTGGATACTGTCGCTGGCTGATAAACGGAACACATAACTGTGCGGAACCGCTGGCGGCATGAATTTGCTTAAACCAGCGCCTGTCGCAACGCTGACGATCAGCGGAATTTTTGCATCCTGAAATACTTTTGCCGCCTGCAGCGCAACACCCGTATTCGCAAAACCAACCACCGCTACCACTTTTTCTTTTTCTATCAACTCTTTTGCCATCGCCACACCCAGCTCTGGCTTGGCCTGGTCATCGCGTTCGACAAGTTCGATTTTGCGCCCGAGTACGCCACCAATCTGATTCAGATCAGCCTGAAATACACGCGCACCACCGCGCATGCTCTCACCCATATCGGTTGATGATTTGCCGGTGAACGGGCCGATGACCCCGATCCTGATCGGCGGCTCCTCCGCGTATGCTGCGCCGCACAGGCACAATACAAGACTACTCAGTAGCGAACGAATGCGCATTTTTATCTCCAATTTTATTAAACACCCCGGCAGGTTGACACCGCAAATAGCAGGGCAGATTTTCTCGTGCTGAGAACGTAACCGCGCACCATATAGTTGTCAATTGGAAATATAAATTAAAAAACAAAGTGGCTTCTTGATTTCCAACATAAATCAATCGCATAAAATTTCCGCAATGCAATACGTATCAATACGTATGCCTGAGTAAAGCTTGGCAGACTACCCAGAATTAGTTAGCGATACAGACATTTTTATCAGTGCAAAATAGTTGCTCAAGTGTTGTAATTTCACACTTTGTTGACACTCTGATGAATGCTATATCCAGTTCGGAAACAGCGCTCGTCGAGCGGTAGGCATGAGAAGAATACAGCCTGAAAATGACGTGCAAGAGGGTAAGGCAAACTCACGCGATCTGCAGACCTTGCCTCCAGACGCCCATCACAACAGGAATACCTTCAACGATGCGGACGCGGATAAAATCGGCGCGCAGGCCGGGGGCGATCTGACCGCGATCCTGCAAACCTATCTGCCGTGCGGGTTGCAGGCTGACGGTGGAGACGGCTTTCGGCAAAGAGTAACCATCTTCCTGCAATAAAAAAGCGGCGTGCAGCAAGCTGGCGGGAACATAATCTGACGACAGAATATCGAGCAAATCATGGCGCGCTAATTCACTCGCAGAGACGTTGCCGGAATGCGAGCCGCCACGCACCCGGTTCGGTGCGCCCATGACGATGGATAAGCCGTGCTGATGCGCAAACTGTGCGGCCGCCAGCGTGGTTGGAAATTCAGAAATCGTCACGCCGTCGCGCACGCCTTCAAGTACGTGGGTATGGGTGGTGTCGTCATGCGTCGCCAGCGGAATACCATGCGCCTGTGTGCGGCATAGCCTGACGATCTGCGCCCGGTTTTGTTCTGCATACTGCTGCTGGCGATCGCTCAGCACTTCCAGCATCTGATCGACTTTCTGGTGCGTCCAGCCGCGTTTACCGGTGACGTAGACGCGGTAATGTTCAAGGTCGGTCCATTGTCGTTGCCCCGGCGTGTGATCCATCAGCGACACCAGCCGCAAGTGTTCGTCATTTAAAAACGGTGTGAATAATTCCAGCAAACGCGCCTCTGCCAGCTCCAGCCGCAGATGCAAAAAATGATCGGTGCGCAGTACGCCCGCCTGCCTGGCACCGGCCAGTCCTTGTACGCAGGCCTGCATCATTTGAGTACGCACGCTGTCGGGGTCGATATCGCCGATAGCGATCGCATCCAGCACTGTCGTGATACCGGAACAGGCGATCTGTGCGTCATGCGCGATGATGGCGGGCAGCACCGGCCAACTCACTTTCGGGCGCGGCATTAAATGCTTTTCTAAATTATCGGTATGTAATTCCACCAGACCGGGTAACAGATAATCACCCTCCCAGTCAGCCCCGGTCAGCATTGCCGCGCCTGAATTAACATCATCAATACGCCCGTGACTGACGACGATACCGCCAGTCAGCACCTGATCCGCCGTGACGACACGCGCGTTGCGGATAGAGAACGCTGTATGCGAAGCAAAATTCATGAAGTACTACATCCTTGAAAAGCGGTGAACAATCTGAAAAATCCGGGAGAAAAAATACCGGTTGTGTCTGCGATTTTTGCTGCGGCGATCAGATCGTCACAAAGTCCATGCGCGATGTTGTAACACCACCCTGTAGCCATCAACATCTTCAAACGTCTTACCGGCCACATCCCAGAAAGGATTCGCCGATCGCACCGGCAAAAAGCCAGCTTGTTGCATGCACTCGCAGGCATGCTGCCATTCTGCCTCATCAGGCAGATAAAAAACCAGCAAATGATCCGGGCTCGGTGCCTTACATGCATACGAGTCGGCATGCGAGCTGGCATGCTGAGTAAATTCCAGATGATAGCTGTGCTGGGGATGGCCGATGATTGCACCGTCAATGCCATCGTGATCGGCAAACTGGCTCAGCAAAACAAACCCCAGGCCGTCGATATACATTTTGGTGATCACACTCAGATGATCGGTGGGTCGCGCCACCCGCAGCACTGCTTTTTGTGAAATCATTTTATTCCTTTACTGCCTGTTTCACAGCGGTGCATGGCACACGGCTTCGACATTATTCCCATCAGGATCTATCGTGAAAGCACCGTAGTAATCGGCATGATAATGCGGACGCAGGCCGGGTTGTCCGTTATCTTTGCCGCCGTGCGTCAGCGCCTCTGCATAAAACTGATCGACCGCATCGCGCGAGGCAGCGCTGAAGGCAACATGCCGTGGCGTCGATTTTTCTTTGGTTTCGATGATCCAGAATGTCGGCTTTCCATTCACACCGAACGCACACATGCGCTGCGTCGGAAAACCGGGATTCCATTCAGCGACAAATTCTGTCTGCAAGGTATATCCCAATGGGGCAAAAGCGGCTGCATAAAATGTTTTCGTTGCCGGATAATCTGTTGCATAAGTGCTGAGGTGATCTATCATGAGTTCTCCCGGTTTTCAGATACAGGACTGACGCAAAGCTGCCCGAGCAGCGTTATGACTCCTAGCCGTACTATTCGTACTGTCTTCGTCGCCATACCTTGCTGGGGAAACTCTGCGTCAGTCCTATGGAATAAGAATGATGAATGACAACGCATTCACCTCATACTATGTCATATCAGGCACAAAATATTCTTCTGGAATAGGCGCAGGCTTTGATTTTCTGTATTGAAAAATTTGAAAAATTGTAGAAATTCAAGAAACGGCCGCTGAGTCATCGATCATCACATCACAAGGCTGCGCGCCGGGTGCAGATGGATGACGAAAAAATGAACATGCAAACACTGAGAAAAACATCCGATGAGCGCGACCAGTCACACCCACCCTCTGCAAACACGTTACGCATTGTATTTTGCGCCGGAACCCAACAGCCCGTGGTGGCAGGCTGGCTGCCGTTGGCTTGGGCGTGATCCAGATTCAGCAACATCATTGCCGCAAACTGCGTGCGAGGGCGTGACTGCGGCCGCTTTTCAACAACTAACCAGCGATGCCCGCCGTTATGGTTTTCATGCGACGCTGAAAGCACCGTTCCGGCTTGCGGACGCTTGCACACCCGCGCAACTCAATGCTGCCCTGCGTGATTTTTGCAGACAACAGCACAGCCTGATCATTCCGGCACCGCGAGTCGAATGGATGGGAAATTTTCTGGCGCTGCGTCCGCATGGCGACGTCAGCGCGATCAATCGGTTAGCGATGGATTGCGTCAGTACCTTCGACAGCTTCCGCGCACCGCTGAGTGCAGCCGACATCGCGCGCCGCCAGCGGCACCCACTGAGTGACCGGCAAATGCAACTCTTGCAGCGTTGGGGTTATCCGTACACCGAAGAAGAGTTCCGTTTCCATATGACGCTGACCGATGCCTTGCATCAGTCAGCTCATGCGGATCAGGCAGAGGCGATCTGGCAGGCAGCGCAAAACTTCTTTACGATCGATGCGCCTTTGCAGCTGAACGGCCTTGCGCTGTTCACAGAAAGCGCAACGGGCGCGCCATTTCAACTGGTACAGCGTTATGCTTTCGGCACGGTAAACGACATTGCCACAGCCGCATTGAATGAAATGAAATCGCAGTCATGACAAGCTCAGAAATGAACATCACGCACAGCTCAGAAAACGCCACCACAACGCCACGCCATATCGTGCTGATTCCCGGCTTCATGTGCGATGCCAGCCTGTGGCAGGAAGTGCTGGGCGGCTTGCAGCAACTCGGCACGGTGTCGTTTGCTGATCTCAATCAGGGCACCGACATCGACGCGATGGCGGATCGCATCATTGCGGATTTGCCGGAAAAATGTGTGCTAATCGGCTTTTCTCTTGGCGGTTATGTCGCCCGCCGTATTGCTGCGAAAGCGCCGCAACGCGTCAGTCAGCTGGTGTTACTGAACACCTCGGCGCGCGCCACCAGCGCCGAAGAAATCACCCGCAATCAGCAGCAAATCAAGATGCTCAAGGTCTTTCCGTATAAAGGCCAGACCATCACCGCATTGAAGCGCGCACTGCACCCGGCGCGTAGCGACAACGCCGTGTTACTGCAACATCTGCAAACAATGTCGCTGACACTGGGCGCGGATATTTTCATGCAGCAGTTAAGCATCATCCGGCAAGACGGGCACGCCGATTGTGCGCAGATTGCGTGTCCGGTGCTGGTGGTTGCCAGCCGCAAAGACCAGATGCGGCGCTTGCAGGAAGCCGAAGACATCGTCGCCGCGCTGCCTGATCCGACTTTCCGCATCATCGACGATTGCGGCCACATGTCGCCACTCGAACAGCCGGGAATTTTGCTGGAATATCTGGGCGATTTTTTGTCACAGGTAAACTAAAAATGTACTAGCTAGGACTTGACCAGACACCAACTGCCAGATGATTTAAAGTTTTAGTAAAAATAAAGGTCAAGGATGACGACAAACCAAGCATTGAAGCAATCCGAGCGTGAGCTATTTCAGGAACTTGAAGGTCTCTGTGTTGCGCCTGGCTTCATTCATGCGATTGCCTATATCAATACGCGTGATAATTTGATTGCGTATGCGGGTGAAATGAAGATAGATGATTTGGTGCCCCTGCATAGTCGTGATCGGCTGGTGCGCAATGAGGTAAACGTGCTCATCGGGCTGATGGTCAAGCGCGAAATCAACTACGTATTGCCAGATGAGGCTACTCTCAAAAGCTATGTCGAGCATAGCCAGCTTTTGTTAGAAAAGATTCATGACGCCATGTGGAGGTCGTTGCGCCCCAAAGAGAAAGGGGAAATTCCTGACGTCAATGATCTGAACGACGCCTTATCAAGCGGCGAGACGATGCGGGAGGCAATATTCTATGGAGGAGAGTCTGCTTACGCCTTTCATTATCGTGACCTCGCGCCGCTTCGGTATGGACGGGACGATCCCTGGATCATGGCTCACATGGGTTTTTCCATAAAGGACGCCGCCGCTGTGGTGAAGGTCGTGGGCCATTTGTTGAACGAGAAAAGTACGGATATTTTCCACTCGACCGACCGTACGCGCCCGTTCTCTCAAACGTTCTTGCCAGGGTATGAGTTTAGTGCGGCGGAGGTCGTCGCTAAGTTGAAGCTGCCGATGGAGACGGTTGAGAAAATCTTGACCACCTTCGCTTACCCCGAAGGAAACCGCAACGCTCAGTTTAATGCGGTGGACGACCGTAATATTGCGGCAATACTTCCACTCATTAAACGTGATGACCGCTACATTTTGTTCAATATCTATGATTTGAGCGAAGTGTTATACCAAGCACCTTTCTTTTGGATCTTGTCAGATAAAAATTACCAGCCGATCGCACAGGAAAATCGTGGAGCGTTCACCGAAAACTTCGCTGAAGCTAGGCTCGTCAGCGTATTTGGGCGAGCTAACGTCAAGGTGAACGTCAATCTGTTGCGTACCAAGGACACTGTACTGGGGGAATTCGACGCGCTGGTGTTCTTTGGCGACTTGGCGATTGTCGTACAAGCGAAATCGAAGCAGTTGACAGCAGCCGCTAGGAAGGGCAACGAGACCAAACTGCTGAGCGATTTCGGCGATGCAGTGCAGAAGGCGTGCGATCAAGGTTATGACTATGGGAAATTGTTGCTGGACCCATCTGTCCGCTTAGAGGATGCGAATGGGGTTCAGTTGACCAAACCCGCCACGATTAGTCGCATTTATGTTGTCTGCTTAATCGCAGATCATTACCCCGCGCTATCTGCCCAAGCTCGCCAGTATTTAAAATTCGAGTCCGTGGAAAAGCTGGCTACGCCATTTGTGATGGATGTGTTCCATTTGGACGCCATGGCTGAAATGCTGGACACACCGTTGTACTTTTTAAGCTATCTGGATCGCCGATCAAGTTATCACGAGACCGTGATTGCGAACCACGAACTGAATATTCTGGGCTTCCACTTGGAGCGCAATCTTTGGGTGCAGGATGGTTTCACATATATGCATCTTGAAGACAGCGTGGGAACGGGACTTGATCTATCGATGTTGGTTCGGCGTGAAAATGTTCCTGGTCCGTGGACTCCACCGGGCATTTTGACGCGTCTGCAGCAGCATCGGCTAGGCCAAGTGATTAAAGAGATTGAGAGGCAGCCCAATCCTGCGATGCTAGCTCTAGGTTTTCAGATATTGAAAATTGGCGAAAATTCGTTCGTGTCGCTCAGCAAGATTATAGAGGACATCATGCGCAGAACCATGATGGACGGCGGACAGCATGACGTATCGGTTCCACTTGCGAATGGTAAATCGGGGCTGACGATTCATGTGAACCTGTTGTCACAAGAGGAGGCTGAACAGCGGCTGGCGGCTCACTGCGAAGTTAGGAAGTACCTGGAGCGCGCGGAAAGTTGGTTTGGTCTTGTTCTAGACGCTCACTCTGGGCAAATTCGTTTTGGCCTACAGATTTCGGGGCCGTGGACTCATGACCCTGAATTAGAGGCAACAGAACTTTTTAAAACGCTGCGAAGAGGGAGCTCCACCAAGCAGATCGCTTTGCCTAAGTTTAAGGCTAAAAAGATAGGGCGCAATGACCCATGCCCCTGTGGCAGCGGGAAAAAGAGCAAACGATGTTGCTACTCTTAACAAGGCAAGACAGCAACCATTGCTCTTAACGTCCGCTTTGGGCAGATTTACAAACCCCTTAATCGCACACCTGTTGTCAAATCAAGTGTGAGCTACTATAACTAAAAGCAAGCTGAAAATGTGCTGAAAACAGGCGCAAAAACGACTTTTTTGGCTTTAAAATACTGGGAGGAGTATATTTTAAAGCCCAGTATTGACGCTGAGAATAATGCGAAATTGCTATATACTCCCCCGAAAATATAAAAAAACGCGTAAAAAAGCCGGATTTTATTCCGGCTTTTTTCATACTGCAGACTGCGCTGCCGGTTACCAGGCGTAAGCCGCTTTCGCATAGAAATAACGACCATTGAAACCGTAAGGCGAGAAGGTGCTGTAAGGCAAAGTGCCACCGGTATTCAGGTTGCCGTTCGAAGTCACCTGATCCGGATATTTATCGCCCAGATTGTCGATGCCACCGGTCAGCGTCCACTTGCCGACGCGATAGCTGGCGGAAATATCAACGACCACGTTCGCACCATAAGTCTGATCCAGCGTTGCATTATTCTGCGGTGAAACGAAGCTGCCATAACGCGTTGCCTGCGCACGTGCCGTCCATTGATTGACGGCATAATCAGCGCTGAATGTCAGCTTGTCTTTCGGCGCAGAATCCGTCGCGCGCAACAACGATTGCCGGTCAATCAGCAACAGATTATTTTGCGCCAGTACCGCCGGATTTGCCGCGACATGGCTGACCGTGGTTTTGTTGTGGTTGTAACCCAGCGTCAGCCCGAGTTTATCGCTGCCAGTCAGGCTCAGCTGATATGTGCCGACGATATCGACACCGCGTGTTTGTGAATCCAGCGCATTCGTGAAATAACGCGCCGCACCGACCAGCACGCCCTGTTTCGCCAACACGCTTTGCAAGGCGGCGGGCAACACCAGATTACCGGAATACAAAATGCGGTTATCGATATCGATCTGATACGCATCGACGCTTAGCGAGATATTTTTATTCGGTTGCAACACCGCACCCAGACTATAGTTGCGCGATTTTTCGGCTTCCAGCGGCTTCGCACCTAAGGCTTTTGCGGCTGCCGTGGCAACGCCGAAAGTGCCGGTATCAACCAGTTGCGACGTACCGTTAATGGTGATCAGATTGGTGGTTGAAATTGTGTAATTCTGTTGGGCTAACGATGGTGCGCGGAAGCCATTAGACGCCGCACCGCGTAACGCAAATTCCGGCGTGACCGCAAAACGACCCGATAATTTACCGGAAGTGACGCTGCCGAAATCGCTGTAATTTTCATGCCGCAGCGCGACTGAAGCGCTGAGCTGTTTAGTCAGCTCAGCTTCGACGTTCGCATACACCGATGTGCTGTGGCGGTTAAAGCTGCCTGCATTCGATGGCTGAAAACCGGAGAAACCCTGCGCACCGCTGCCGAAATACGAGTTCGGCTCACCCGCGCTGATCTCATACTGATCGCGCCGGTATTCAGCACCAACCGCCAGTGTCAGCGGATTTGCCAGACCGGCAAATTCAAATTCTTTAGCGGCGTCAAAGTTTGCCAGTGTCTGCGAATTTTTCAATTTACCGGCGTAAAAACTGGTCGGGCTGGCCGCGCCTAAACTGAGGTTGACGCTGTTATTCACATCGAGGCGGAATTCATTCGAGCCGTAATTCGCACTCGCATCCCAGCGCCAGCCATCGGCCCGCCCTTTGATTCCGACGACAGTGGACACATCGGTATTTTTCGCCACTTCATTCGGTAAAAACCCTTGCGGATACAGCGGTGTGCGTAAGTTCGTGCCACTGGTGTACGCGGTACGCCAGGTTGCCGCCGCATCGGAATCACGCTGGCTGATATTCGCAAACGCATACAGTTCCAGATCATTATTCAGCGGCAAAGACGCATTCAAGCCCAGATTAGTTTGCTGTACTTTCGGGTCACCTTGCTTTTGCGTGACCTTGCCATACAAGGGCTCGGCCGGATTACGCAGATCAGCACCGGCGCGGTTGGTCTCGCCCTGATATTTTTGTTCAGCGGTAAAACGCACCCAGCCTTTGTCGCCGAGATGTGCACCGAAGTTGGCGCTCAGTGCGCCTTGCGTGCCATCGCCTTTGCTGTATTGCCCGCCGCCCGCTTGCAACTCGCCACCTTCAGCACCTTTTTTGAGGATGATGTTGATCACACCGGCAATCGCATCTGAACCGTATTGCGCCGCGGCGCCATCGCGCAGTACTTCGACTTTTTCAATTACAGAAATCGGAATGGTATTCAGATCTGCCGGGGAAGAGCCGCGCCCGGCGGTGCCGTTGACGTTGACAATCGCTGTCGTGTGCCAGCGCTTGCCGTTGACTAACACCAGCGTCTGATCCGGCGACAAGCCGCGCAATTGTGCGGGGCGGCTGGCCGATGTGCCGTCAGCAACAGCAGGACGCGGAAAATTCAAGGATGGCAGCAAGCGGCTTAATGCCGTTCCGAGTTCGCCAGTGCCGCTGGCCTGTAAATCTTTGCTGGTCAGAATATCGATCGGTGCTTCGGAATCGGAAACCGTGCGCTTGATGCTGCGCGTGCCGGTAACGATGACGGTATCCGCAGCAGCGATCTCCGTTTGTTGTGCATACGCAGCCGGTGCCACCAGGCTGCTGAACAAGGCACCGATGACCAGACTGATGGAACGACGGGGAACGGGAACGGAATAAATTTGATACGCACGCATGAATAATCCTTTTGGTGATTGGCAAACCGGATGCCTGTTGATGCAGCCGCAAAATGACTGCAGCGATGGGGATTCATGCTACGTGCTGGACAACGCGTGCCCAACGACCTTTTTTCACTTAGAAAATATGAAAAAAATATATGGAATATGAAAAACACTACGTAAAAATCCTCTAATTCACCAACAATAAAAAATATTTTTAATTAATTTTCGCAATAAAAACAAGCACTTAAACACCTGATGCGGAGCCTTGTTTTGTCTATGAAAAGCTGACGTTTTTTTGTGCAGGAAGATTGCGCTTTCGTGCGATCAACGCCGGATCAGATTAAAAATAAAGTTTGGTGATTGTTGTTTTCCCGTGTATATTCCGTTCCGTACTTGCATCAAGTCCTCATATTGTTGGTCCCAATTCCGCATAGCTGTATCCTCTGGCTGTTCTGTTTTTTCTCCTCCGGTTTTATTTCTTGGTTTCAAGTGCCTCAAGGCAATTTCGCCTATGTTTCACGTAAAGGAATAAACATGAGTACTCAAACAGGTATCGTAAAATGGTTCAACGACGCTAAGGGCTTCGGCTTTATCGCTCCAGATGCAGGTGGTGCAGATTTGTTCGCCCACTTTCAAGACATTCAATCGAGTGGCTTCAAAAGTCTGAGCGAAAATCAGCGCGTTTCTTTTGAACGCACAACAGGCCCTAAAGGCGACAAAGCAGGCAATATCCAGATTCTGGCTTAAAGTCTCACGGCAGATTCCGGCAAGCGATGCTTGCCAGAACAACGCCAACCGTTTTTGCTGTAATGAAAAATTTGTTCTGCAATACCGGCCAGTGACACCACGCAGATAGCATGGGTTGCTGATGAACAAAGTCTGACCGTTACAGCAAACCTTCGCATACCAGTACGCTGCACTCACGCAGCTAACTGACGCGGCAATCAATTCTCACCGGCTGGTGGCACCATACAGATAGTATGGGTTACCGGAAAATGGCGTAGTTGATCAGTGAGTTTCACTGGAAAGCATCTGCTTTTTGCTATGCAATCGTCCATCTCTTTTTTACTGATGCGTGTGCGTCATGAAAAAATGCCTTGGTCGGTCTTGCGAAGGTTCGCATTCGTTTTGCCCTCTGATGTTGCCAGTATTGACTGACAACGCAGAAAAAAGTGACTCACCACGACAAGCACCGCGCAGATAGCACGGGCATTGTTTCAGTCAGTGGCACCACGCAGATAGCATGGGTTGCTGACGAGTCACCGCAATGAATGGATTGCCCACCGTATGGTGGGCTTTTTGTTATCTGCAGCCCTGCTTTACATGGCCGGAACCAGCGCAGACATCAGGCCTGTGCAGATACTCTTGAGTTATTTTTTACCAGCTTATTTCTTACCGGCGACTTCCGCCAAGTAGCGCGCCACCAGTTTAATTTCTGCATCAGTCAATCCGGTAATCACCGGCATTTCACCTATGCCGTTACGTACTGCTTTTTCGACCCGCGCCGCATCCGGTTTCAGCTCATCCAGATCAGGGCCGCCTTCTGCATACGAATCCGCATGTTTCAGGCTATGGCACATCGCACATTTCGGTTCGGCTTTCTGATTGAAGATTTTCTTGCCTTCGGCGATCACATCTTCGGCGCCAGCAATACCGGAGCCAAGCAAACTCAGCGCAACAAAACCGTAAGAAATACACAGGCGAACAGCAGACATGACGGGCTCCTCAGATTATTGCAAAAAGATGCGAACGGCAGCGACGGTGACTACGGGATTTTCTTCCTGCGGAACATGGCCAAGTTCGTCAAACATAATCAGCTTGCTGTTCGCAATATCACGCTGAAACCACGCTGCGTTTTCCGGCGGTATCAACTGATCTTTACCACCCCAGAGTATCAGGGTCGGGACACGAATCGTTTTGATCAGCTCAGCATGATCGCCGATAGCGAGCTGGCTGATACGCTGACGCAAGGCGGGGCGATTTCCTTCCCGCAGCATCATCGCTTCATAGCGATCAACTAAGGCTGGCGTGACTTTTTCCGGACGGGCATAAACATTCTTGACGCTGGATTCAACCATAGAGCGCGGCAGGCAGTGATCCATCACCCACGACATCATCGGCATACGCGCAATCTGAAAACCAACCGGTATCGATTTTGGTGTGAACGCATAACCTGCCGCATCCACCAGTATCAGTTTGTCTATCCGCGCCGGTGCAGCAGCCGCGACTTCCCAGGCGATTTCGCCACCAAGAGAGTTACCACCCAACACGACTTTTGACAGATGCAAGGTATCCATCAGATCCAGAATAAAACGCACGTACGCCGTCGTGCTGTAGTCGTTTTCCTGATTCGGCCCGGTCAGGCCAAAGCCGGGTAAATCCATCGTGATCACGCGGCGCTCGGCCTTCAAGGCCTTCACCCAGGGTTCCCAGGTATGCAGACTTGATGAGGTACCGTGAATCAGCATCACCGGAACGGGATCATCCGCCAGACCTTCGTCGCGGACATGCACTTGCAAGCCTTGCACATCAATGAATTTTGAAGGTGCAGGTGCCCATTTTTGTTTCAGGTCATCGACAGATTTGTCTGGTGCCCAGGCGATCGCTAAACTCAGAAACAAAGCACCTGCTAACAAGATAAAGAGACTCAGGACAGCCATAGAAACGCGTTGACGGACATGCATTGATGACAGAAAAAAAACAATTCAGTAACAGAGCGAGATTATAGGGTGCATCGCCCTATGACTGTGGAGTTTATTACCGGAAGAATGACATTGCTCGAGGACGGCGATTAATGCGGTGCGCTGCCCAGACGGATCAGGCGACCAGAGCCGCCGATGGTTTTAGTGACGACAGGATCACCGTAATATTCGATTTCACCGGAACCGCCGACAGTCACATCCAGCTTATTATGTACCCAGGTGCGGACATGACCGGAGCCACCTATGCGGATACGCACATCGTTGGCCTCGAGTGCTTCCATCAGCAATGAACCGGAGCCACCGATTTTCCCGCTGATTTCGGTTGATGCACCGGCGGCACTGAAACTACCGCTGCCACTGATATCGATTTCCAATGCCTCGGTGCGCAAATCCTGTATCCGCACATCACCGGAACCACTGACCGCAATATGCAGACCGGGGATATGCAATTTTTCCGCATTTACCTTGCCCCAGCCGCTGATTTTCAGCTCCGCCAGATTTTTCAGAAACACTGTAATTTTCAGCGCTTTGCTGTCGGGGTAAACATTTTTCTGCTGCGGCCGTATCTGTAACGCGCCGCTTTCCACCACGACGTCAACCAGACTCTGTAAATTATCATCAGTCTCGATTTCAACGCTTTCTTTTTCTCCCTGGCGCAATTCCAGATACGCGGGAAGATCGAGCGCAATTTCGTTAAATTCACTCACGGGTCTGACTTGTTTCTGGACATTGCCGGAACCAGCCACTGTTTTACTTTTACGGAAAATATCCAGCCAACCAGCGCTCGCAGGTAGCGTCGTCGCCAGCAATAATCCAGCAATCACAGTGCGACGTAAAGATGAGGTTTTCATTTGTGGGCTCCGGCAGGACGATCTGAACAAAGAGCGTCAGTGTAGCCGCAAGTGACAGCAGCGAAAAGCGGATTATGGATCAGAGATCATTCGTCGTGAGCGCGTAATGCCGGGGCGAGATTACCTCATTCCCGACACAACAAATTTGCAGGACATTGATTTAATTTGATTTAATCAGCGTCATCAAAATGTTCAACGAATATGCAGCCAGCACACCGCATAGCAAGATCAGTTTATTTTCTTGCAGATGGCGGGGCTCCGGCAGCTTCCCCGTTCTTTTTCTTTTCGGACGACGCAACAGATTTCACCTGCACCACTTTACCTTTACCTTTACAAGGACTATCGGACCAGACCACGCGACCATCGACCTCGCATTTGAACACGGGCGTCTGCGCCGCGCTGATCATAGGAAAAGCCAGAGACAAAATCAGAACACTCAGTAATTTATTCATTCTCGTTACCTGATTAATCGATTGCAGGATGCGCGCATCACTGTGACTAACGCAGGCTGGCAAGCCAGCCAAACGTCTCTTTTGTTAAAATTTAAGCAATTATAAGCTATCCTTTCTGTCTCTTTGCTCAAATCACGATAAATCTTGCCCATCAGTGCAGATTTTTTCATGTATCACTCAAAAGAAACCCCCGCATAAAATAAGGCCTGCAAGGCATTTTCATGCCAGCAGGCGCATCGAATCAGGGGCATTGATTCAGACAAAGTCTGGCAACAATCACGCTCAGAGCAGATGTAAACGTCTGGCTTCCTGCGTTAACTCCGCGCGGAAATCAGGGTGGGCAATCGCGATCATTTCCTGCGCACGTTGCTTCGCCGATTTACCGCGTAACTGCGCAACGCCGAATTCGGTAACAACATAGTTAATATCATTTTTGCCGGTCGTGACATGCGTGCCCGGAGTCAGCGTCGGTACGATGCGGGTGATGCTGTCATCTTTTGCTGTTGCCGGTAAGACGATGAACGCCTTGCCATCGCGGGAACGGTTCGCCGCCCGCACAAAATCAACCTGCCCGCCTGTGCCAGAATACGGTACAGCCCCCAGACTTTCGGATCCGCACTGTCCCAGCAAATCAATTTGCAATGTCGCGTTAATCGCAATCAGCTTGTCGTTTTTTGCGGCCAGATACGGATCATTAGTAAAGTCCACCGGATGCATTTCTAGCGCCGGATTGCGGTGAATAAACTGATACAGTTTTTTTGAGCCCAGCGCAAAAGTGGCGATCATTTTTCCCGGCATGAAGGTTTTTTTGCGGTTCGTGACGGCGCCACTTTCTACCAATGTCAGTATGCCGTCACCGATCATTTCTGTATGAATGCCAAGATCGTGCTTGTTCGTGAGTTGCATCACCACCGCATCTGGAATACCACCGTAACCGATCTGCAGCGTCGAGCCATCATCAATCATATCGGCGACATATTTTCCTATCGCTTCCTGCACCGGGCCGATTACCGGCAGACCAACCTCGGTGACGGCTTCATTGCTTTCCACCAACGCCGCTACCTGAGAAATATGAATGTGGCAGGAACCATTCGCAAACGGCACATGCGGATTGACTTCCAGCACCACCGCACGCGCTTTGGCGATCGCCGCCATGGTGTAATCTGCCGCCAGACTCAGGGAAAAATAACCATGCTCGTCCATAGGAGAAGCCAGCGAAAACACCACGTCTGAAGGGATCATGCCACGCTCGATCAGCATCGGCATTTCAGAAAAATAGCTGGGAATAAAATCGATGTCGCCTGCTTGTCCGCCAGCACGGGAAGCTGCGCCGAAAAAGAAAGAAACGTGACGAACATGATCTGCCGTCGAAGGATCAAAATAATCGAATTTTTTGATCGGTAAAATCTGCGCCACCTTCACATCATGAAAGCGTCGGCGTTGTGCCGATAAGGCGGACAATAAGGCAGGTGGCTCACCAACACCTGTCGGTACGACGATGAAATCGCCATCCTTAACGTGGTTGATGGCATCTTCCGGGGAAAGATGTTTTTGACGATACAACTCCTGTACAGACATCATGGTTTGGCACTCTCTTTGGTGTTAATTAGTTGGTCTCCTGCGAAAGTCTATGTTAGCGTTAAAGCATGTTGCAGCGCAGTCATGCAGACGACATTTGCACCAGATTTGTGCTGGCGCAAAAAATACGTCGTCTCTGCTTGCCAGTGTGGTTTCGCGTAATATCTGCTCAACACATACCCACGTATTTTTTCTCTTATTTTTTGGGAATATGCACCATGCCACAAACGCCATTGACTCCTTCCCTGCTGCTCAGTGCCACATTGCTGACCTCTACACTACCAGTGTCGGCCCAGATCGCCGAACCAAACATCAATGAAAAAAAGCCGGAAATAACAAAGATCGTGCAACAGATCTCGGCACAACACATTGATGGTTATGTCCGCAAACTGGTCAGTTTTCATACCCGTCATACGATGTCAGAGACTCAGTCAGATACTGTCGGCATAGGCGCGGCAAGACGCTGGATCAAAGCGGAACTGGAGCGTTGCAGTAACGGTCAGCTCGATGTGCAATTCGACAGCTATGTCGAAGCGGGCGGCCGCCGTATCAGCAAACCAACCGAGATTGTGAATGTGGTCGCTACCCTGAAGGGGAAAACAGACCCCGGCCGTTATTATGTCGTCAGCGGACACTATGATTCACGCGCTACAGATGTGATGGATGCCACGTCGTTTGCGCCTGGCGCGAATGATGATGCGTCAGGCACTGCTGCGGTCATGGAGATGGCCTGTGTAATGGCACAACATCGTTTTGATGCGAGCATCGTTTTCATGGCGGTCGCGGCGGAAGAGCAAGGGCTGTACGGTGCCGCTCACTGGGCAAAACAAGCCAAAGAAAAAAAGATGAATATCGCTGGTATGTTCACGAACGACATTATCGGCAGCTCACGCTCAGAACACGGTGAGATCGATAACAAATCGGTGCGCCTGTTTGCAGAAGGGATACCAGCCGTCAAAGAATTACCGGACGCGACCCGCAATCTGATTGCCACGGGCGGTGAAAGCGATTCACTTTCACGCCAGCTGGCGCGCCATGTCAAAGAAACCGGTGAACGCTATGTGCCCGGCTTCACCGTGAATATTATTCATCGGCGCGACCGTTATCTGCGCGGTGGCGATCATATTCCTTTTCTTGAACAGGGCTATGCCGCACTGCGCTTTACTGAACCGAATGAAGATTTCCATCATCAGCATCAGAACGTCCGTATAGAAAATGGTGTGCAGATGGGTGACTTACCGGAATTTGTCGATACCGATTACACCGCGAATGTTGCCCGCGTTAACGCGGCTGCATTAGCCAGCCTGGCCCTTGCACCAGCGACACCGGCGCAGGTGCAAATGAACACATCACAACTTGAAAATGACACCAGCATGCGCTGGAATGCCAATACTGAAGCCGATCTTGCGGGTTACCGCATTGTCTGGCGAGACACGACCAGCAGCGTCTGGCAAGGTGGTGTGATGGTAGGAAATGTTCTCTCCTATACCGTCAAAGGAAAATCCAAGGACAATTATTTCTTTGGCGTACAGGCCGTCGATAAAGACGGCAATATCAGCGTCGCAACCTACCCTATGCCAGAAAAAAAATGAACAAAGAAACAGCCATCTCACGCTGATGCCAACGAGGATGCCGAAATATCGGCATAATCATCACTCTCTTTTTACCCCTGAGGATTACCATGATTGAAGTTCACCACCTGAAAGAATCCCGTTCACGTCGTATCACCTGGATGCTGGAAGAATTAGGCCAGGAATATACGGTGATCAGCTATGACCGCGATCCGCAAACCCGACTCGCACCGCCGGAACTCAAGAAAATTCACCCACTGGGAAAAGCACCGGTGCTGCGCGATAAAGAAGAAATTCTGATCGAATCCGGCGCCATACTGGAATACCTGATCGCTGAATATGGCAATGGTCAGTTCGTGCCAGAAAAAGGCACGCCGGATTACTACCGCTATCTGCAATTCATGCACTATGCCGAAGGATCGGCCATGCTGCCTTTACTGCTGAAGCTCTACGTCGGGCGGCTCGGTGAAGCTGGCGCGCCATTGCATCCTCGTATCAACAGCGAAATCGCCAATCATCTTGGCTATCTGAATGTGGAATTAGAAGGGCGCGATTTCTTCGTCGGCAATGCACTCACTGGAGCAGATGTTCAGCTATCTTTTGTGGTGCAAATCGGCGTCAGAAGTGCCGGACGCGATGCGTTTCCGAATCTGACGCGTTTTGTCGATATGATAGAAGCACGCCCTGCTTATCAACGCGCAGTCGAAAAAAATGGCGAGTAAGCTTTTCCGCTTCACCCGCCGGTATTAGCCAGCACTATCATCCGATCACAATCTGACACGCTATCAGGCAGCCAGATTGTGACGGCACAGAACATCAATGCTGGCGCCGGTAAGCGCACCACGCCAGCATTGCCCAGCTCAGTAAAAATGCGACGCCACCCACCGGTGTAATCGCACCAAGGATGCGCAGCCCCGACAACGCCAGCGCATACAAGCTGCCACTGAAAATAAAGATACCGGACAACATCGTCCACGCCGCATACCGTAGCAAACGCTCATTCCACTGTGCCTGCAACAGGCTTAATCCCAGCAAACCCAGTGCATGCACCATCTGATACTGCACCGCCGTCTGCCATATCGCCAGCATGTCAGCGCTCAGCACCGACTTCAACCCATGCGCACCAAATGCCCCGGCACCGACTGCAATCAGCATGTTCAGCGCAGCGAGAAAAATAATACTCTCTACTTTAAACATTTTCGCTCCGATAATTGAAGGGCAATCTCAGTATTTATTGCATACCCCGGACATAGTCTTTTTAAGCGTATACAAATCAGCTTCGGGAGTGCTGTAGATTAAATCGAAAAAATCCGTAAATTCAGGTCTTGCCAATAACTGATCAGAAACCGACTGAATAGGATAACCACGATTTTTTGCGATCTCTCTTTGCTTACCTGCAAATAAAAGAGAATTTGCTCCAACAGAATTTAATTTGCACACTAACGAATCCGTGGATAGGTCAATGAAATCTGAAACTCGGCCTGGTCCAAAAATATCACCGATAGTTGACATTGGTAGGTAATAGATATCCGATGTAAAATCAAATTGAACAATTCTGAATTCAGGGTGTTGTTGCAAAAATAATCCCACGTCATAAGATCTAACCTGTTTGCGTAAAAAAATCTTTTTTTCCTCAGCGTTTGTATGCATTTTTTTTAAGCTCTCAGGAACTGATTTGATCAGCGCAAAACTCAGCAAACAACACAATAAAACTCCCAAGGTTTTTACACCATTGACGGCCCATTTTTCAAATCTGCCACGATTCATTAATGCTTGATAGCACTCCACAATAGAAAATGCCGACAATAACGCTACTATGGGCTCTACTGGCATGAAATATCTTGAATAGTGTGAACTGACAATCCATGTAAAGAAACCGTACAAAGAAAAAACGATTGCGCCAGCGGCCCATTGCAATCCTCGATTCCGATACCAGAAATACATACTCAATATTGCAGGTGCAAATAAAAAATTTGGCCAATCCTTATGCAGTTGTATGTCAGCAAATTGAATCGTCATATCAGCCGCATTCCAATCTGCAACTCCAAATACTTGCGGAAGCATTGGCGCGACCGGATTACCTGTCAGCAGATAGTTTCGTAGGTACCAAAAAATAGAAGGTACACACGCAATCAGTAAACACAGAAATAACCATTTCGGACGACGCTCCTTCAACAGTGTGCAGAGTAGCAACAAAGGAGCAAAAATTAACGCCTGATACTTAGTACCTGCAGCGATGCCAAAACAAAAAATGGCAATCAATAACAGCTTGTTGTCTCCAGATTTCCACCAGAATAGATAAATAGCAACTGCATAGAAAATGAAGAGCGTAATTCCTAAATCTATCGTTGCTGTACCAAATTGATTAAAGTTGACAATGGCAAATATAAACGCCGCGATTATGCCAACTTCTTTTTTAGCCCAAGCACGCCCCAAAACAAAAAGACCGAACAATACCAACCAGCCAGCTGCAGCGTGGATCAGATGAGGAAGGACTTCATTATCTGCAGCCAGGCCTAGCGCGTACAGCAAGTTAAAGTTGTAGGGAAAGTATGGATAGCGCAACCATTGATTGACACCGACCTGTCCATCACTTAACCAATGCTTAACATGTGGTAAGTGATACATGACCTCATCAAATGATAATGGGAGCTGTAGTGGCCTGAGTATCAACTCAACACTAGTCAGCAGCAAGATCAATTTAAGTAACCAATGGATCGTACTCTGGGACTGACGATAGGTCGTCACCAGATTTTTTAGATCAGTAAAAATGGCTTTACGTTGAACAATTGCAAAGAAAAATGTTACTGCACAAAAAGTATAGATATATTTTGGTTGAAATAATTTTAAAACCCCCAATAACTGCAAACCCAAAATATGAAATCCTATTCCAATAACGATACCTGATAACAATCGGAAATCATCCGGGAGACTAGCCTTATCGTTGTCAGAAGATAAGACATTCCGACCCAGTCCATAAGAACTGACAAGGAAAAGAAATACCAAAAAGTAACAAAAAATATAATAAATTATTTGCATGCGTTCCACACAGATATGTCGCTAATATTGATCCTTATCCGTCATATTGCAGATTGAAAATTTGCTACCAGGCGCATTAAAAATACTGGTCATATATCCAGTAAAATACTGCATTGCCTGTAAGCATCAATAAAAGCATCAAAATTTGAAACAAACCGATGACTGCTTCATCATGTAAAAGTATGATGATTTTCAAAATACGGAAGGAATTTAAAAAAATTAAAAATTTACTTTCCGCGAGCTTTGCCCACGACAAGAGTCAGTGCTTCACATTTAACTCACGAAGTTCAAGCACGCGAATTATAATCCCAGCGACCAGCCCCCCCTTTTTTTTGCATTAGTACCAATTGAATTCAACGGGGCACGTAATTAAATAAATCTGCACCCAACAGACTTAAAACAGCAATAAGTTTTTTGGGGAGGAATACCGCCTTCTCTATAGCAATGTATTAAAAATACCCACATACGCTTCATTTAAATGACTACTGCAATCACTACCCGGCCCCAACTGCGATGATCATATTGATTGCGGCAATACTGATCCAGTGCTGCGGCTTCATACTGTTGCCTCCTGACTTGCGCTTTTCGTAATCAGTTTGCGCAGGAAAGGAATCAGTAAAATCAATATGATGCCAACGCCGACAGCGCCCCAACCCAGCATCGAGAAAATATGCTGATAAGTCGGATTCGTGGAAGTGGCCATGCCTTCGCTGGCCTCAGGAATCATGCCGGAAAAATAGCTGGCGAGGATCGATGCTGTGCCCGTCGTGAGCATCCATGTGCCCATCATCACCCCTTGATACTTCGCCGGTGCGAGGCGACCTATCATGGCGTAGCCGACAGGTGAAATCAGTAACTCTGCAACGCTTTGCAACAGATAGCTGATAAATATCCAACGGAATGCCACCAGACCATTGCTGGCAGCAAAACCTATGCCCAGCGGCAGTACCAGAAAGCCAATACCAATCAGTAATAATGCAGCAGAAAACTGCACAGGTACATCAATCTGCCAGCCTTGATCGCGCAGTTTTTTAAACAGCATCGCCATCAGCGGGCCACCGACCATAATCACGAAGCTGTTGATGTTCTGTATCCATTGCGGCGCGATTTCGACACCCCAGACCATGCGGTCCACATTATTCACGGCAAACAGTTGCAAGCCCATCGGTGCCATCTGATACAGCGTCCAGAACACCAGTGAACCCAGGGTCAGCAAGATGTACGCAGACATGTTTTTTTGTTCGCGCTGATCCTCATGTCGGAATGTCAGATAGGCGATCACTAACGCGATACAGACACTGATGATCAGCACCAGATTACCTGTCAGCTCGGCTTTATGCAGCATGAAATAAATCACGGGTACCAGGCCAAACAAAATCGCCAGCCCGACCGCCAGACGTTTTTTGAATTCCGCAGGCGTTGCCTGCAATAAGGGTGTATTCAGATCGACCAGCCGCTTCCAGTTCAACAGCGCCAGCACAATCGCCATAAAATTGCCTATCGTCGCAAAGACAAACAGACCGGCATAATCTTCCACCAACTGGAAGTGACCGGCGGCACTGAAGCCGACAAAAAAACCGAGATTCATCCCGGCGTAATTCCACAAAAATGCACTTTCGCGCCGGTCGTCTTCTGGCTTGAAGCGCTGGGTCAGCATCATGTTGATACAGGTTACATTCAGACCACTGCCGGTCAGGAATAATCCCAGCCCCCAGTACAACTGCTCCGCGCTGCCGAGTGAAATACAACCGCAGCCCAGCACCTGCAATACCATGCCACCGACAAACAGATTGCGATTGCTGATGAAACGTCCGCCGAGGTAACCGCCGAATAAATGCAGACCATAATTGAAAGCACCAAACACACCCATGATGGCGGTGGCTTCTTTGACGGAAAAATTCAGCTTCTTGGTTGCGTACAGCACCAGTGTCGAATACAACACCGCGAAACCGAGTGTTGCAAATATCTGAATAAAAAACAGGGCTGCCGAGCCCTCAGGTATATTGGCAAGCTTTTGTTTAATCGTGGACAAAATGTGCTCCTTTGAATGTCGGGTGCATTGTAAAGCAGAGCGCTGGTATCCGGCTTTTACGGATGAAGAAATAAAAAATGGCCGACTGACGTCGACCATTTTTTTATATCACCAGCATTACGCTGCTTTTTGCGGTACCGCGACCGTATTAAATTCCGCCAGCAATGTCGCTTGTTTATTTTTAGCAGCAAGCAAATGACGTTCTTTGACATGACCGTAACCGCGGATATCTTCGGGCACACTGGCAACCGCA
The DNA here is from genome assembly GCF_018139565.1 of Cognatundibacterium rivi. Taxonomy (GTDB): domain Bacteria; phylum Pseudomonadota; class Gammaproteobacteria; order Burkholderiales; family Burkholderiaceae_D; genus Undibacterium; species Undibacterium rivi. Next base: position 228,631 of record NZ_JAGSPK010000006.1, on the reverse strand, counting down.
ACCGCACTGGCGAGATTGCCCGCATTCAGCAAAGGCAGCAGTTGCTGTATCGTCTGTTTGTATTCAATCACCAGCGCACGTTCGGTTCTGCGTTCTGCTGTATATCCAAACACATCGAACATACTGCCACGCAAAGATTTCATCTTCGCCAGCACACCGAATACTTTCATCATCCACGGTCCATAATGCTGCTTGATCAGGTGTCCCTGAGCATCGTGTTTGGCAAACAGCGGCGGCGCGAGATGGAAATGCACTGCGTAATCGCCCTCAAACATATCGGCAATTTTTTTCTGGAACTTGCCATCGGTATACAAACGTGCGACCTCGTATTCGTCTTTGTACGCCATCAGTTTGAACAGATATTTCGCCACGGCTTCGGTCAGACGTAATGACTTACCATCGGCAATTGCAACCTCGGTCGCTTTGACTTTATTCACAAAGTCACTGTATTGCAAGGCGTAAGCAGCATCCTGATAATCCGTCAGGAAAGCAATCCGTTTGGTAATAATGTCATCCAGTGTCGGTGCGCGTTTCAGCTCAACCACCTGCGCCGGAGCCACCAGTTTCTTCACTGCCGCCAGATCATGCGCTGCGATACGTCCCCAGTTAAATGCCTGCTTGTTGAAATCAATCGCAACACCATTGAGCTCAATCGCACGCATCAACCCAGCCTCACTCAAAGGCACACAGCCTTTTTGCCATGCAAAACCCAGCATGAACATATTCGAGGCAATGTTATCGCCCATCAGTGCCGTTGCCATCCGTGTGGCATCAACCATATCGACGCGGTCTTCACCACAAGAGTGACGGATTTCCGCTTCCGCACTCTCACCCGGGAAAGTCCAGTCCGGATTTTTAATGAATGTCGAGGTCGGTGAAATAGAGGAATTGACGACCGCACGGGTACGCCCTTCGCCCATACGCGATAAGGCATCACGGCTGGCTGTCACAACTTCGTCGCAACCGATCACCAGATCCGCCATGCCGGTACCGACACGGGTGGAATGCAGGTCACCGGCATTGTCCGCAAGACGCACATGCGACATCACCGCGCCGCCTTTTTGCGCCAGGCCAGTGATATCGAGTACCGAGCATGCCTTGCCTTCGAGATGCGCGGCCATCGCCATGATCTGACCAATCGTAATCACACCAGTGCCGCCGATACCGGTGACCAGCACATTCAGGGGTTCTTGTGTGGCCGGTAAAGCCGGTGCAGGCAAGCTGGCAACATCGAGCGCTGTGCCTTGTTCCACTTTGGCCTTTGCCGGTTTTTTCAGCTTGCCACCTTCGACGGTGACGAAGCTTGGACAGAAACCGTTCACACAAGAATAATCCTTGTTGCACGACGATTGATTGATCTGACGCTTGCGCCCGAATTCGGTTTCCAGCGGTTCAACCGACAGACAATTTGATTGCACCGAACAATCACCGCAACCTTCACAGACAGCTTCATTGATCACAGCGCGTTTGGCCGGATCAGGGAAACCTGGCTTGCCATCTTTGTCAAATTTTTTCCGGCGGCGACGCTTTTCAGACGCGCAGGTCTGATCGTAAATCATCGCGGAGACGCCTTCGATTTCACGCAACTCGCGCTGTACCGCATCGAGTTCGCTGCGATGACGCACAGTAACGCCGGGAGCCCAGTTGTAATTGGCCGGATATTTTTCCGGCTCATCGGTCACAACGATAATCGGGGTCACGCCTTCTGCTGCAATCTGGCGTGAAATCATGCCGGGGTCCAGCGGGCCGTCAAATTCCTGACCTCCCGTCATCGCCACGGCGTCGTTAAACAAAATTTTGTAGGTGATATTCACATGCCCGGCAACCGCTGCACGTATCGCTAGCAAGCCGGAGTGAAAATAGGTACCGTCGCCCAGATTACTGAACACATGCTTTTCATTCGTGAACGGCGCCTGACCTACCCAGGTCACGCCTTCACCACCCATGTGACTGAAGATCGTCGATTCACGGTTCATCCAGGTCACCATGTAATGGCAACCGATACCGGCTAAAGCGCGACTACCTTCCGGTAATTTGGTCGAGGTATTGTGTGGGCAACCTGAACAGAAATGCGGAACGCGATCTTTGTTGGGATCAGGCTTAGCGGCGACATTCAGCATTGCCTCTTTCGCTTCCAGATAAGCGACGCGCTGTTTGACGCGTTGCTCGACCGGATGGCCGGAAAAATACTTGGTGATACGGGATGCAATCGCGCGGGCGATCTGCGCCGGGCTCAGTTCATACGTCGCCGGCAGCAGCCAGTCGCCATGACCGCTATGATCGAGATCGCTCCATTCGCCAGTGTCGTCAAACTTGCCGACCACGCGTGGACGCACATCATCCTGCCAGTTGTACAGCTCTTCTTTGAGCGCATATTCGAGAATCTGACGCTTCTCTTCGACCACCAGAATTTCATCCAGACCTTTGGCAAATTCGCGCACACCCTGCGATTCCAGCGGCCATGTCATGCCGATTTTATACAGACGGATACCAATGTCGGCGGCTGCCTGCTCATCGATGCCAAGATCGGCCAGTGCCTGACGGGTATCGAGATACGACTTACCTGCGGTGATAATACCGACTCTGGCACGCGGACTATCCCAGATAATCTGATTCAGTTTATTCGCGCGTGCATACGCTAATGCACCGTACCATTTGTAATTGATCATGCGCGACTCTTGCGCGAGTACAGGATCGGGCGTGCGTATGCTGATACCATCAGCAGGCATCTGGAAATCACCAGGAATAATCGGCTTGATCCGTTCAGGATCGATATCGACGGAAGCACCGGATTCGACTACTTCGGTCACACATTTCATCGAGACCCAGAGACCGGTGTAGCGCGACAGCGCAATACCATGCAGACCGTAATCCAGATACTCCTGCACCGACGATGGATATAACACCGGAATACCGCAGGCTTTCAGAATGTGTTCGGACTGATGTGCCGCGGTAGAGGATTTTGCGGCGTGGTCATCACCGGCAATCACCAGTACACCACCATGTTTCGATGTGCCGGCCAGATTCGCATGTTTAAACACGTCGCCGCAGCGATCAACACCCGGGCCTTTGCCGTACCACATCGCAAACACGCCGTCGTATTTCGCTCCCGGGAACAGATTCACCTGTTGCGTTCCCCATACCGAGGTGGCGGCCAGATCTTCATTCACGCCGGGATGAAATTTAACGTGCGCTTTTTCCAGATATTTTTTTGCTTTACTGGCGGTCAGATCGACGTTGCCCAAAGGCGAACCGCGATAACCGGTGATAAAACCAGCGGTATTGAGTCCGGCTTTTTCATCGGCCTGCCGCTGCAACATCATCAGGCGTAATAATGCCTGGGTGCCGGTCATAAAAGCGCGTCCGCGCTCCAGCGTGAATTTATCGTCGAGGGAAATAGAATTATCGATCAGCGCCTGCTGCTCGGGTCTGAGAGGTGCATTCATGGGGTCTCCGTGCTTTTTTTGTATGGCATTGGTATTTGCCACTAATCAGAATCACCTTGTGAGTGAATCATATACTTTTTAATTCTGGTCGCACATTAGCATGCAGTATGGTACGTCCCCATGCACAGTCACGCACAAAAACACCAGTACAGTACGACTGACAGTGAAACAAAGTGTACTGGTTCCTGAGGGAAACAATATAGCCTGTTTTTTAAGCTATTATCTATATTGCTGTTATTGTTGTTTTTCCATTCAAGACAATATTCTGCCGATGCTTTTCTGGGAAAATGCAAGAGCGCTTTTAATCCAACGAAAAAAAACTATGCCTGCCTCAAGAGACAAACTGCTGTCCACGCTCATGCGGCCAAGCGCCGCTGTGATGAGTAAGCTCAGCTTGCGTACCAAACTGCTGTCGATGTTTATCGTCTTAATGCTGCCGACGCTGCTACTGGTTATGTACATGCTGTCGAAAATGCAGACGGATGTTGAAATCGCACAAAATGAGCTGAGTGGCATACGGATTAATCGTCAGGTCATGGATGTGATGATCCAGACACAAAAGCATCGTGGTCAGGTCAATCTGAAATTATCAGGCGGGAACATTGATGCCGATCTGGCGACAACCAGAAAAGCCTTGTCGGATAGTCTGTCGCGACTGAGTCAGGAAATCGTCACTAACCCCGAATTCAAGCTCGCAGATAGCTGGAAACCGCTGGAAACCGAATTACGCCAATTGGCTGCCGGGCAGATCGCAGAAACGTCCGCCGCGAGTCTTGCTCAGCACACCAGTCTGATTGCTAAAATTCAGGATTTCTCTTTGTATGCGAGTGAACGTAGTGGCTTATTTTTTGACCCCGAAGCTGCCACTTATTTCCTGATGGATGCCGCCATCATCAAAATTCCCACCTGGATAGAACAAGTAGCCCTGCTGCGGGGTCTGGGTGCGGGTTATATCAAATCCGGTACCATCGATTTTTCCGGTAAAGCCGCCATCGTCTCACGCCTTGGCGCTTTACAGACGGCAATCAAGTCCGTCAACGATCTGGAACAACAACTGAAACGGGCAGGCGAAGTCGTCCCTACCGAGCAGCAGGCCAGCATCAAAGCGAGTGAGGAATTCGCCGTACTGGCAAAACAGAATTTGCTGGGAGAGAACGTCAGCGGTGACGCCAGCAGTTATTTCGAACAAGGGACGCAGGCCATCGAAAAAACCGTCAAGCTGCAGCAGCAATTGCATCAGCGACTGACAGATCTGCTCAGCGAACGCGTGGCAAAGCAAAGTTTCCGCAGAAATCTGATCTTTGCCATTCTGGTGTTTTTATTTTTGACGGTGTCTTACCTGTTATTGGGATTTTATCGCGGCTTTATGCAGGCGCTGCACGCCGTACGTGAATCTGCATTGTCGGTCTCTTCCGGTGACCTGACCAAACAAATTCATATCGACGGCAAAGATGAACTGGCGGAAACCGGCAACACTCTGGAGACAATGAATCTGAACCTGTCGGGGCTGGTTGCGAATGTCCGCACGAATGCGAGCAAGGTATCGCAACTCGGACAGAATCTGGCCAACGATATCGGTGATCTGGCAGTCAGAACCGAACAGCAGGCGTCCAGCCTCGAAGAAACAACGGCGAGTGTCGAAGACCTGTCGGTAACGGTAAAAAAAAATGCTGAAAGCGCCCGCGAAGTAGATCATCTGGCCTCGAATCTGAGTCAGATTGCGGCCTCAAGTGGCGACGCGATGCACGCCGCGGTAACGTCTATGCAGGGCATACAGCAAAGTGCGCTGAAGATGCATGAAATCATCACCATGATCGATGGCATCGCGTTTCAAACCAATATACTCGCGCTCAACGCAGCGGTCGAAGCAGCACGCGCCGGTGAACAAGGGCGCGGCTTTGCAGTGGTCGCAACCGAAGTCCGCAGTCTGGCGCAGCGCAGCGCCGAGGCAGCAAAGCAAATCCGTGATCTGATCGATCAATCGGTACATCAGGTCAAACATGGCGTCGGTCAGATCAACGATGTCAACACCACACTGAATAACATCGTCGCTGGCATACGCGATCTGGCGGGTAATATTAACGAAATATCCAGCGCATCGGATGAGCAAAGCAATGGTCTGGCGCAAATTTCTGAAGCACTGAAGCATCTCGATGAAATCACACAAAGCAACGGCGGCATGGCAGAACAGGCACGCAGCACAGCAATTCATCTGGAACAGCGTGCCGCCTATCTGACCAAAGCCGTCGCCAGCTTCCACCTCAGGCAGGGCACGGCCGACGAAGCCTATCTGATGGTAAAGAAAGCGATCGAGCTGTTTCAACGTAAAGGCAGGGCTGCATTAGCAGAAATCACCGGCGATAAAGACCACTACTTCAGCCACAAAGACATGTATGTGTTTGCCTTCAACCGGGATGGCCAGTATCTGGCATTTGGCGGCAATGCAGAAAAACTGAAGCTGAATCTGTTCCATCTGACTGGCCTCGACGGCCGCAAGCTGGTCGCTGATGCATTCAACCTGCCGCCCTCCGGCGGCTGGGTCGATTACACCATCCTGAATCCGGTCTCGAATAAGGTCGAAGGTAAAACCTCGTATATCGAAGCAGTGACCAGCGACATTGTTTTGGGTTGCGGCGTATATAAAGTCGACGGCAGCTAAATCACGGCATCGGGTGCATCATCGCGCTTATCCCGCGATATAATGCATCCATGAAACTCAAATTCACCAAAATGCATGGCGCCGGCAATGATTTTGTCGTGATCGATGCGATTAATCAGCCGATACAATTCACCCGCGAACAGTGGCAGCACATCGCTGATCGCCGCTTTGGCATCGGTGCAGATCAGATTCTGGTCGTCGAAAAATCCGACACGCCGGATGTTGATTTCCGCTATCGCATTTATAACGCCGATGGCGGCGAAGTCGAGCAATGCGGTAATGGCTCACGCGCTTTCGTGCGCTTTGTCATTGAGAAAAAACTCACCGACAAATCGACCATCCGTGTTGAAACCATGTCCGGCATCATTGCTCCACGCATGGAAAACGATGGCAGCATCACCGTTGATATGGGTGCGCCGATACTGGAACCGGCAAAAATTCCTTTCGACAACTCCGGGCTGACGGCGATTCCTGAAGCCGATGATATGCTGTGGCCGCTCGATGTGAATGGCAAAACAGTGGCGATTTCTGTGGTTTCGATGGGCAATCCCCACGCGGTACAAGTGGTCGATAATGCAGAGACCTTTCCGGTCGCGGCCGATGGCCCTGTCATCGAACATCATCTGCGTTTTCCGAAACGCGTAAATGCGGGTTTTATGCAAATTAAGGATCGCCATCATATCCGCTTGCGCGTGTATGAACGCGGTGCGGGTGAGACGCTGGCCTGCGGTACTGGCGCCTGCGCGGCAGTCGTCGCCGGTATACGGCGCGGCTTGCTCGACAGCCCGGTGCGCGTCACCACTCATGGCGGCGAACTCTCTATCGCGTGGCAAGGCGAAGGCAGCTCTGTTATGCTCAGCGGCCCGGCAGTCACGGTCTTCGAAGGCGAAATTAATCTCTGATCAATGTAATGAATTCAACTGACATCGCAACCTACCTGATCCAGAATCCGGATTTTTTTGAAGAGCACGCAGAATTACTGAGTGCGGTCAAACTGACGAGCCCGGTGATGGGTCGTACCATTTCTCTGCAAGAACGACAAATGGAAGTCGTGCGTGAAAAGTATCGCGCGCTGGAACTCAGATTGTCCGAATTAATGCGGATCGCGGAAGAAAATCACGACATCAGCCAAAAGTTTCAGGCATGGACGCGTGCCCTGCTGCTGGCGCGCAATGATGTCGATCTGCCGTTTGTTCTGACGCAGGGTTTGCAGGATATCTTCCAACTGCCGCACGCCACCTTGCGCCTGTGGAATGTCGCACCTGAGTTTTCTCACACCTGGTTTGCGGCACCCGCCAGTGAAGATGCCATTCTGTTCGCGAAAGGTCTGACGACGCCGTTTTGCGGTCCGAATCAGGATTTTGAAGCAGCCAGCTGGATAGAAACCAGCGCACCGGTGCAATCCATCGCGATGCTGCCGCTGCGTCTGTCGCCAACATCACCGGCCTTTGGTTTGCTGGTACTGGGTTCGCCTGATCCGGCGCGCTACACCAAAAACATGGCTACCGATTTTCTGGTCAACATCGCCGATACCAGCAGCGCGGCATTGACCTGTCTGATCGATATTTAATTCACTGACGCCAGACCGGAGTCGCTATGGCAACGCCAGCTCACCTGCCGGAAACGACTGCCGCTGGCGACAATTTGCTGCATGCGTATCTGGAAGTTTTGCGCAGTCAGCGCCAGTTGTCGCCGCACACGATCAGTGGTTATGCGCTCGATTTGCGGGAACTGCAGCAATATGCCGGCGCGCAGGCTATCGCAGAACTGAGCGCAGCGCACATCCGCCGCTGCACATCCAAACTCCATGCCCAAGGTTTAAATGCCCGCAGCATCGCACGCAAACTGTCGAGCTGGCGCGGCTTTTACCGCTGGCTGATGGAACAGCACGACCTGAGCAGCAACCCGGTCGAAGGCATACGCGCTCCGAAAAAAAGTAAGCCTTTACCCAAAGCGCTTGGTGCCGATGATGCCGTGCGTCTGGTGTCGCATCGCGGCGGTGACGAGGCCACGCCACGCGCAAATCGCGCCATGTTTGAACTCTTGTATTCGAGTGGTTTGCGCGTTTCCGAATTGGTCGGCCTGGATGTCGCCGCGGTACAAGAGCCGGGCTATGCGTCAGCGGGCTGGATCGATCTGGATCAGGGCGAGGTACACGTGACCGGTAAAGGTAACAAACCACGCATCGTACCGGTCGGCGCGCCAGCGCTGGAAGCTGTACGTGACTGGCTGGCCATCCGCGGCAGTCTGGTCAAAGCCGATCCGCATCCGCTGTTTCTGAGCGAGCGCGGGACGCGGATTTCGGCACGTCTGGTGCAGTTGCGCATCAAAGCTCATGCACAAAGTCTGGATATACCTGCCAACGTGCATCCACACATGCTGCGTCATTCCTTTGCATCACATGTATTGCAATCGTCCGGCGATTTACGCGCGGTACAGGAAATGCTGGGGCACAGCTCGATTGCCGCAACGCAGGTGTACACCTCGCTCGATTTTCAGCATCTGGCGACAGTCTATGATCAGGCCCATCCGCGCGCCAAGAAATAGCATACTCCCCCTCATTTTCATGATTTCACCCTTGATGTCCTTATAAAATAAGGGCTTCAAAATATACTCCCCCCAGTATATTTTGAGCCTATTTCATCAAAAATCATGATTTCTGGCATCTGTACCGCTCAGCAGCACGCCTGCGACTTCCTCATCTTTTCAGCAAAATGAAGAAAACGATGCTGAATACAACAGTCCGCTTCATTCTCAGCCAGGGTCACTGACAGGTAATAATGCCTTGTTACATTGGGATACTTTTAACCCCCTCTGGACGAACGAAAATGAAATTCAAGCCTCTTTACGTCGCTGTTCTCGGCGCCGCACTTACTCTCTCGGTCACTGGTTGCGGCACCAGCACAAACGATCCGGCACCAGTTGCAGACGCACCGAAAAATGTGATCTTTTTCCTGGGCGACGGCATGGGCATGACGACCATGACAGCAGCGCGTATTTACTCTGTCGGTGAAGATGGCGAACTGACTATGGATACCTTGCCAGAAACCGCTTTCGTTAAAACCTTCTCGAACGATGCCCAGGTTACTGACAGCGCACCGTCGATGTCGGCTTATATGACTGGCGTCAAAATGAATAATGAAGTGATCTCCATGTCGCCGGACACCATTGCAGTTGATCCTATCGCTGATGCGAACGGCAACAAACTCGGAAATAACTGCGGTACTAAAAATGGCAGCAGCGTACCGACCTTACTGGAACTGGCGAAAGCCAAAGGTTTATCCACTGGCGTCGTCACAACCACCCGCGTTACCCACGCGACACCAGCGGCAACCTACTCCCATATCTGCCACCGCGATCTGGAAAATGATATTGCTGCTGCCGCCGTTCCTGGCGGCACCGGCTACAACACAGCGCTGGGCACAACAGGTCTGGACGTATTGATGGGTGGCGGTCTGCAATTCTTCACACCATCCAAAAATGGCGGCAAACGTGCTGATGGCCGCGATTTAGTCGCTGAAATGAAAGCGAAAAACTACGCCTACGCCAGCAATGCGACCGAATTCAATGCGATTGACGGCACCAAAACAGATCGCCTGCTTGGCCTGTTCACTTCCAGCCATATGAGCTACGACCTGGATCGTGATCCAGCGAAAGAACCAAGCCTGGCGGACATGACGACCAAAGCGATGGACGTGTTAGCGAAAAATTCCAAGGGCTATTTCCTGATGGTGGAAGGCGGCCGGATTGACCACGCTTTGCATGAAACAACTGCCAAGAAAGCATTGCAAGACACAGTGGCATTCGATAACGCAATCAAAGCTGCGATTGCCAAAGCGAAGATCAGCGATCCTGATCTGAAAAACACGCTCATCGTGGTTACTGCTGACCATGACCATACGCTGGTACTGAACGGCTACGCGAAACGTACCGGCAAAACCGCCAGCGGTAATCCGGGTGTGCTCGGCGTGGTGAAAAACTACGTGACTGGCGCAGTCGAAAAAGATCTGGATGGTGCACCGTATTCGATTATCGGTTTCGGTAACGGCGAAAACCGTACACAAGGCAGCCGCAGCAGCATGATCAGTCTCGATGAAACCACAACCAGCGCCAATACCTACCATCAGGAAGCGGTGGTACGCGTGGCAGCCGGCAGCGAAACACACGGCGGTACTGACGTATTCCTCGGTGCGATTGGTAAAGGCGCCGATACTTTCCTCGGTACGATCGATAACACCAAAGTCTTCGGTCTGGTGAAATCGGCCTCTGGCTTGTGATTATTCAACATTGTTGAGAACGGATAACTGATTATGAAACGCACACTTTTAGCCGCCACACTGGCGATGACTTTTGCCAATGCCGCAAATGCTGCAGGCGAAGCAAAAAATATTATTTTCTTTTTGGGCGACGGCATGGGCCCGTCAACGATCACCGCATCGCGTATCTTTAAATACGGTGAAGATGGCAGCCTGAATATGGATAAGCTGGAACGCACGGCCCGTATCAAAACTTACTCTAACGATGCGCAGACGACCGACAGCGCACCATCGATGGCCGCCTACATGACAGGCGTGAAGATGAATAACGAAGTCATCTCCATGTCTGCCGACACCGTTGCGACGAATCCTGGCAAAGATGCGAATGGCAATCTGGGTATCAACAATTGCGCCGCGACAGGTAATGGCACTTCTGTACCAACCATACTGGAACTGGCAAAAGCCAAAGGCAAAGCAGTTGGCTCGATCACCACTACCGAACTGACACATGCAACACCAGCCGCAACCTATTCACATATCTGTAATCGCAACGCGCAATACGCGATTGCTGCGCAGGCAGTGCCAGGTGGCGCAGGTTATAACAGCGCCTTGCTGGATGGTGTGGATGTGCTGATGGGTGGCGGCCGCAACCATTTCCTGCCTTACGATGCAAGCACCAGCGCTGGCAAATCAGGCCGTGCCGATGGCCGCAATCTGCTGAATGAATTCGCAGCCAAAGGCTACACCGTTGCTGCGACTAAAGCGGACATGCTGGCAGCGCCGACGAATAAAAAATTCATCGGTTTGTACAGCAGTAAAAGCCATCTGGAATATGAACTCGACCGTACTGCAACACCACCAGTTGGCGAAGGCGCGAATCAACCTAGCCTGGCGGAAATGACGACCAAAGCCATGGATATTCTGTCGCAGAATTCGAATGGCTATTTCCTGATGGTCGAAGGCGGCCGTATTGACCACGCCCTGCACGGTACAAACGCAAAGCGCGCACTGACAGACACCATCGCATTTGATGATGCAGTGAAAGCCGCTCTGGATAAAGCAAAACTGACAGATCCGACACTGGCGAATACATTGATCGTAGTCACAGCAGATCATGACCATACACTGGCATTCAATGGCTACGGCAAACGCGGCAATCCGATTCTGGACATCAACCGCGGCTACCGCGACGGCAAGCCAAGTCTCGATGCCGATGGTAATACCTACACCACACTCGTATTCGGTAATGGTCCTAACCGTCCTAACCTGCGTACGAATCTGGACAGTGCAACCGTATTGGCCGATAACTACTTGCAAGAAACCGGCGTGCGTCTGGCCAGTGAAACGCATGGTGGCGGTGACGTGAAATTGTTTGCCACCGGTGCAGGTGCAAAAGCATTCAAAGGCACACTAGATAACACTAAAGTATTCACACTGCTGAAATCAGCTTACGGCTTCTGATTGAACCGTCGCTGAGTTTAAAAAAAACCAGAGGGTGCTGCCCTCTGGTTTTTTCATCTTTACGGCGATCCGCGCAGATCGCCTGATATTGCAATCTTCACGAGCACGAAAGTCTTATTTAAAAATGAAATTCATCTATCTTATCGCCGCACTGGCTCTGTCCGTCAGCCAATTTGCAATGGCAACGCCAGCGACGCCTGAGACGGCAGCGCCGGATCTGGATATCCGGATACAAAATTACAGCCGGGTGTTAACGCCAGAAGGCGTGACGCGCGAAGCACGTTACGAAGAAACCTTGTTACGTCGCGCGAAACATGTCTGGATCGCCCGCGTTTTACCAGCCGGCATGCATGACCACGCCGATGGCGATCATGCTGATGAGAAGACAAACAAGAAAAATAATTCCGGCAGCGCGAAAGAAGCCAAGCACAAACACTTCAATCATGTGGTGCTGCCCCGCCATGTGTTCCAGGAAAATAATAAAACCCAGATCGAATTCGTGAACACGAAAGATAAAGAAATTATCGCGATCCCGGTTTCCGAATACGACAATGTGAATTTTGACGGTTCATGGGAAAACGCGTTTTATCTGCTTGATCCTAAACTCGTCAAAGCCATGTCACTATCAAAAAAAGCATCAACCGTCAGCGGCGCGCAATGGCGTGAGCGCGAAATGAATGGCAATTTCCAAAGAGTATTGTGGGATGAGCAAAAACAAATTCCGTTGATCATCGAAAGCGGTGATAAAGCTGGCACTTTCTTCCGGCGCGTCGACGTCAAACTACAAGCTCCGCTCAGCACTAAGCTGCCATGGCAAAATTTAAAAGGCTATGCGCAAAAAGAATACGCGGATTTTCTTGATTGATACGCAGATCAAGCGCTGCAACGAGCGCTCGTTTTCAGATGCGCGCTCAAACACAAATATCAGATACTCCCCGCTCCTGCGCCATGAATACCGCTGATGTCCTTATAAAATAAGGGCTTTAAAATATACTCCCCCCCAGTATATTTGGACGTAAAAAAGGGCAGAATCATCTGCCCTTTTTCATTCAAACCTGTGTCGCGCTTCCGGCCAGATCTGCGCCGGAAGTACGTTCATCAGAACTTATTTCGCCAGCTTGACGCTGCTGACATCGGCAGTCAGATAGCCCACCGCAGAAGCGAAACGATCTTTGTAGTTCGCACGCACCAACGGATCGAGTGTAGGCTTAACGATATTGTGGATGCTGCCCCAGTCGCCAGCGTGCTGGAAATTGCTGGTGATGTAGGTCCAGCCATTCAGATTATCGACCACCGACAAACCAGTTGCTTCGGCACCGGCAGGCATAGATGCCACGCGAGTCAGTTTTTTGGTGTCGACGTTGTAAGCCCACAGGAAGTTATTCACGTGATAGCTGCTGTCTTCACCGATAAACAAGGTGCGCAGTTTTTCTGAGAATTTCAGATTATCCGGTGCGCCGATTTTGTCCGGATTCGCTGTATTGCCCAACGCATCCGCCGCAATATCTTCACCGATCAGCAAGGTCTTGGTGACCGTTGGCACCCATTCACTGTTGATCGCCGCACCAGACGTATCTTTCTGACCACCTGCCAATGTATGCGCCAGAATACCACCAGCGTTCAAGGCTTTTTCCAGAGTCACGCCGAATGCTTCGTTCCAGGCCGCATTACCGCGCACCATGGAACTTTGCATGTTTTGCAAAGCAGAATAAGCGATCTTGTCTTTCGCATTGACTGTCGTGCCTTCAAGTTTCGTCAAGGCCATACTGCCGCCCATCATCGCTGCATAACGATGAGTTTCGAGGAAGGCCGCTGCTTTTTCCATACCAGCTTTGACGCGTACCCACTGGATTTTGCCGCTGATATAGATCTTGGTGTAAGTCGCATCTTTAGGATCGGTATTGCTCACATCCATGATGTCAGTTGGTTTCAGCTTGTTTGCCAATGCTTCGATTTCTGCGCTGGTCGCGGAGCCGAGTTTAATCCAGCTCAGTGACGCGCCTGCGGCTGCCGGATCAAGCGAGAAGCCAGGGCCGATTTTAGCCACATACAAAGACCCAGAAGACAGGTCTTTTTCTTTATCTGCCACGAAGATGAACAAGCCACCATTCGTTGCATCATCACCCATTAATGCCGTGCGGTTATCCGGGAAAACCTGAATCAGCTCATGCGAAATACGACCCATGCAGTAGTGTTTTTTGATCGAACCGGTGCCGTCAGGATTGACCGTGACTTCTGGCAAATGACCATAGTGATAGGGATTTGCTTTCGTTGCGTCGCCAAACAAATTAGTGCTGTATGCGGCGAACATCGAGTTCGAAGCAATAGTGAACGCATCTGGCTCATACTCTTCGCTCGACAGATGGGTATCCCAAGGCGACAAGCTGGCACCACAGGTAATCCACAAACCATTCACTTTAGAAGTGTCGACGTTATGGTATTTCACCAGACTTAATTTACCGGTCGCCTGATCCTGATCCAGCGTCAGGACAGCGATAGGTGAAGGCAATTTGCCGTACATATCGGTTTTGCCATCTTGCGCCCAGGTTGTGTATTCGAACTGCACCACCGCAAATACTGCTTTGCCTTTGATGCCTGTTACGGTCGGATTCGGCAACGACAACAGGGAAGTGCCATCCGGCGAATCTGAGAAGTATTGACGTTCTTTGCCCGCAACGGTCGCATCAATAATCGGCTTGTTATTGATGTCGTAGTAACCACCGGCCAACACTGTGCCGCCGTTACCGTTCGATACCATGTCACCAGTCAGGAAAAAAGGCTGATAGGCCAGTTTGTAGGTTTGTGTGGAGTTGTCGCTAAACGTGACATTCAGGCTGGAAGCCACTGTCGTCGTTGCCATCGCAGCGGCATTCGTCAATGTTGGCGCAGCCATTGCAGTGAAATCTGCCGAAACAAAATTCGCCACAGGAGCAGCTGGAGCTGCAGCAACCGTTGAACTGCCACCACAGGCAGACAGCAGCGACGCAGTGGACATCGCACCGAGCGGCAACAACGGTGCGCCAGCGAGGAATTTTAATGCCTTGCGGCGACCGATTTGAGGTTGATCTGACATGAGTAGAATTCCAGAATAATTGACGTCAAAACGCGGGCATCAGCGATGCACGGCGCACAAATTTAGTAAGAATCCGGGACGCAGAACGAGACGCATCAGCGGATTCACCGCTGCGCAGTTTAAAAAGTAAATATGACAAGAATATGAATAGAGACACTGCCGTGATCGCGCGACGTCTGTCTGACGTTGTTTTGATCAGACGCACTTTTGCAACTGAATTGCATTTTCAGGCATAATGCCAGCTTGCTTTGCTTACTATTGCTTATTTTTTTCTGCATTCGATATGAAATCTGCGCATCACAGCCACACTGTCAACGATCAGGCACAAGCCTCGGACTTGTTGCGGGCCAGCGGCGTCCGCGTTACGGATGCGAGGCTCGGCGTGTTGTCTGTGTTGCTGGATACCAAGCGTGCGTTGTCGCATCTGGAAGTGCAAGATGCGCTGCCGGAGATGGACAGAGTCACCTTGTACCGTGCACTGGATTGTCTGACGGAAGCCGGTCTGACACATAAAATTTCGGGCGACGACCGGGTGTTCCGTTACAGCACGGGCAGCGAACAATCAGCCGACTCGAAAAGCGGTGTGACGCAGCATCAGCATGGCCATTTTAAATGTACCCGCTGCGCCCGCGTGTTTTGTCTCGACGATGCAGAACAACCAGCGTCTTTACGCGAGCAATTGCAAGCAACCCTGCAGGCAACGCTGGGACGTGGTTTTCAAAGTCATGACATCGAGCTGACCATCAAAGGCTGGTGTGCTGACTGTTCCAATTAACTTTTCTTTCTGACGCTATGGCACTGATTCCAACCACCATACTTACCGGCTTTCTGGGCGCGGGAAAAACGACGCTGCTCAACCGCATACTGCAGGAAAACCACGGCTACAAAATCGCCGTGATCGAAAATGAATTCGGTCAGGAAAATATCGATAATGAAATTCTGGTACAGGACAGCAATGAACAAATCGTTGAGATGAACAATGGCTGTATCTGTTGCACTGTGCGCGGCGATCTGATCATCGCACTCAGTAAGCTGATACAACAAAAAAACGAAGGCAAGATAGCTTTCGACCGTGTGATTATCGAAACCACAGGTCTGGCCAATCCTGGCCCGGTTGCACAAACTTTTTTCGTTGATGAAGAAGTCGGCACCTATTACATGCTCGATGCGGTCGTCACCGTGGTTGATGCGCGTCACGGTATGCTGCAACTCGATGAGCATGAAGAAGCGCAGCGTCAGGTGGGTTTTGCCGACAAGATTTTGCTGTCGAAGACCGATCTGGCTGATGCGAAACAACTGGCGAGTCTGCGCTCACGTCTGATGCATATCAATCCGCGTGCGCCTATCAGCACTGTCGATTTCGGTAACATTGCCATTGCTGAAGTGCTGGATCTGAAAGGCTTCAACCTGAATGCAAAACTGGATCTCGATCCCGATTTTTTAAGTGAAGAAGAACATTCACACGAACACCACGGCGAACACTGCGATGAACATTGCACACATGAACACGGGCACGAACATGCGCATAATCATCATCACGCCCATCATTCTGACGATATCGCCGCATTTGTGTTTAAAAGCACACGCCCATTCAATACCGGACAGCTTGACGAATTTTTAGGTGGATTGGTGCAGGTTTTCGGCCCGCGCATGCTGCGTTATAAAGGCGTGCTGTACATGCAAGGTGCCGACCGTAAGGTGATCTTCCAGGGGGTACATCAGATCATGGGAACCGATGTCGGCGCGAAATGGGGGGATGAAGAAACAAAAGAAAGCAAAATGGTGTTTATTGGCAAAAATCTACCAAAAGACATATTTATTCAAGGTCTGGAGCATTGTTTAGTATAAACTGTCGGGCTACTGATATCAGGCATTGTCTGTTGTGCAAGTGGCATGAGTAAAAATGCTGCTTTTCATATCAGTAAGGGGAGGATAAATTATCTGAAAACTTCATCGTTTCAGACTTTTTCTATGTGTTAACCCGTTGTATCGAAAGTAAGCGAAGTGGCAACTAAATCATCTAAATCGACTGCTACAGTCAGCGCCCCCGAAGCCCTGCTCACCGAGGAACAAATCCTCGCGATGGGAGAGAAGGACTATATGAACGCTGCACAACTGGCATTTTTCAAGGCCCGTTTGCAACAGCTTGAAAAGGATTTATTGAAGAATGCCGACGAAACTACCGAGCATCTTCGCGAAACCGTATTAGTTCCCGATCCGGCAGACCGTGCCACGATCGAAGAAGAACATGCGCTTGAGTTACGTACCCGTGACCGCGAACGCAAATTGCTGAAAAAAGTTCAGCAATCCATCGCCAGCATCGATGAAGGTGACTACGGCTGGTGCGAAGAAACAGGCGAACCTATCGGCGTTCCGCGCTTATTGGCACGTCCGACAGCAACGCTGTCTCTCGAAGCGCAGCAACGACGCGAAATGAAACAAAAACTGTACGGTGATTAATTCCACTGTCACAAAAAAGCGTTAAAGTAAAAAGCGTGTGATCAGTTACACGCTTTTTTTACTCAAGGAACTGCAACAGTGTTGCACTAATAAGGAACTTTGTAGATATTCAGCTATCCAAGCCGCGTCTTGCACCAGCCAATCAAGGAAAGAACGTTGGCTTTTTGCAACACAATGGTTAACACAATGTTTATAGCAATATTCGGTTAAGTTTTAGATATCAATGAGCTCCTCTTATCCATTCAGACACAGACACAGCAGCCACTGGCTGTTGTGTCTGCTGCTGCCCGCATTATTGCTGGCGCAATGGGTCAGTCTTTCTCATAAACTTGCGCACGCGGGCTGGCCCGGCGGCAAGGCGCAAGTCACCGCGCTCAGCAACAGTTACACGTTCTGGCAGGTCACTTCAGATTCCGACGAAAGAGCCTTGCACTCCTGCGCCTTATTTGACGCAACCGTTGCTGCGGATTATCTCGACGCCAAAGTGCCGGCACTTCCGGTCATCGATACAACAGACTTCATTAACACCTTTGCCGCCAATATCGTCTGGCTGGCCAGCATACAGCTCTCATTCTCTTCACGCGCCCCGCCTTTCTGAAGCATTGAAAATCTCAGCCGGAATTCAATTTCACCCGGCACTCAGCTCGTTTTTTCAGATCGCTCTTCTGAGTGGTCTGCTTTGTTCATTTTCATGTTTCAGGAAAAATCATGCAATTTCACCGCACCATTGCCGCAGCCGCCGTCCTCTCCGCACTGGCTCATTGCAACGCCAACGCACAAGCAATCAATACCGTCACCGTCACCTCTAACCCACTGGGAAATGGCGAAGACATGCAAGTACTGACACCGGCGAAAATACTGTCCGGCCCTGAGCTTCGCGCAAAAATCGGCACCTCACTCGGTGAAACGCTGGGCAATGAGCTCGGTGTCTCCGCCTCAGGATTTGGCGCAGGCGCATCGCGACCTATCATTCGCGGTCTGGAAGGCCCTCGGGTAAAAATTCTGCAAAATGGTATGGGCGTTGCCGACGTCTCCAGCCTGTCAAACGATCACGCCGTCGCCAGTGAAAGCTCGACCGCACAACAAATCGAAATTTTGCGCGGTCCGGCGGCTTTGCTGTACGGGAGCGGTGCCATCGGTGGTCTGATCAACGTGATCGACAATCGCATTCCCACCGTATTAAATAAAAAAATCACTGGTGAAGCGGAGCTCAGATACGGCACAGTGAATCAGGAAAAAAGTGGTTCATTCTCGGTGGATGGTGCCAGCGGCAATATAGGCTTACATGTTGACGGCAACAGCCGCGAAACCGGCAATTATGATATCCCGGGTAAAGCAAACCTTTCAGATCCCGCCTCAGCAGATGGCAAACTGCCCTCCAGTTTCACTCGTTCAAATAGCCTCGCTGCCGGCGCATCACTGATCCAGTCGTGGGGTTATCTGGGTGCAGCGGTGCAAACGCTGAACGATCATTACGGCATCCCAACTGCAGAAAAATCCTTTATCGATCTGCGGCAGAACAGACTTGATCTGGAAGGCCAGCTCAACTCGCCACTATCAGGTTTTGACAGTCTGAAATTTAAACTCAGCGGCACCGATTATCAGCACACCGAAAAAGCAGAAGACGGTTCCCCGGTCACAAACTTTAAAAACAAAATGCTGGAGAGTCGCATCGTCCTGTCGCACGCGAACTGGTCCGGCTGGCAAGGCAGTTGGGGTCTGCAGACGGAACAGACCAAATTTTCCGCATTGTCGGCTGCAAGTGGCCGCGCAGATACGGTTCCTTCGACAAAATCCACCTCAGTTGCCGCATTCGCGCTGGAACAACGTCAGTTCGGCGATGTTCTTGGCAGCGCAGGTGTACGCCTGGAAAATGTCAGCCGTGAACCGGATGAAATCAGTGCACTCGCTCACAGAAACTTCAATCTGTATTCTGCGTCTGCCGGTGGTCTATGGCAATTTACTCCCGGCTATAGCGCCGGTCTGAGTTTCTCACTCGCACAACGCGCTCCGGCAACAGAGGAATTGTATTCAGCAGGTCCGCACGAATCGACGGCGACGTTCGATATCGGCAATATCAACATGAAAAAAGAGATTTCGCATAATCTCGAATTTACCCTGCAAAAAACTACCGGATTGCTGCGATGGAAGTTGAATACATTTATTAATCAAGTCGACAACTACATCTATGGCCATACTGATGGCACCAAAGTAAATGGGGAAGGTATCGCTCAGGCGGACGCTGAATTCACTTTGCGCAACTGGTCACAGGCGTCGGCAAAGATTCGCGGTGGTGAAGCAGAAATCAGTTATAACCACCTGGGAGAAGGATTTTCTGCGCGTGCCTTTGCCGATATCTCGCGCGGTACACTGACAGATCTCGGAAACTTACCTTTGCAACCAGCCACACGCGTTGGTTTCGATTTGGGCTTCAAACAAGGGGCTTGGCGCACATCGTTGAATATCCTGCATGCACAACGTCAGGACAGACTGGCCAGTTTTGAAGATTACGTCACTCCTTCGTACACCAGAGCAGATGCCAACCTGAGTTACTCTCATCCATATCAAGGTCAACAAATTACCTGGTTCCTGATGGCCAGAAATTTACTGAATCAGGATATACGCTTGTCCACGTCGATATTAAGAGATAGTGTTCCACAACCAGGCAGAAGCTTTATCGCCGGAGTCAGAACCAGTTTTTAATTTCTACCTTGTTACGAAATGTAAAATTAAATTTACACGGATAGCATAGTTAAAGGCGAAATGGAGGCTAAATGCCTCCATTTTTGTGTATATGAGCTTAATATGCTAACTTCTCTAAAATATTCTAGAAAAACTGACTTTTATAAAAAATAAAACATTGTTAAGTCGGAAAAGCGCAGCTTACTATTTACGCTCAATTAAGAATATACTTAGCAAGTACAGATTTCACTCGTTTAAGACGTATTTTTTTAGGAATAGTGTGGGGATTTTTTCTCTTTTCGGTAAAAAAGGTGGCAAAAAAGAAGATCGCTCCACCGAGAAATCTTCTTCCAGAAAAGCTCGCTCTAAATCTGGTAACACTGTTATTACAGGTTTCCATGACAGCGAGCTTTTCAGCAATTCTGTCATTGCTCAGCGCCACGTCGCTCGTGCTACTGAACGAAAAATTGATGCCATAGAATTTGAAATGTCG
Organism: Cognatundibacterium rivi; assembly: GCF_018139565.1. Taxonomy (GTDB): domain Bacteria; phylum Pseudomonadota; class Gammaproteobacteria; order Burkholderiales; family Burkholderiaceae_D; genus Undibacterium; species Undibacterium rivi. The sequence goes on along the minus strand of NZ_JAGSPK010000006.1, from coordinate 208,101 downwards.
CGCGACATCGTTAAGACGCGCCCTCCGGTCATCACCAAAACCGATATTTCAAAAAAACTCGGCAACAGCAAATTTGATCTTACCGAACACACACAACCCCTGACAAATCGTGGTCCTGTCGCAGATTTTCAAACAACGCTGCCAATGCCAATGCCGTCAGATTATCTGCTCGGACACAACACAGAAATTCCAGGGTCAGCACTCGCCTATAGCGAATCCGTACCGGTTCTCGAAGAAGCCGCTATTTTGTTTGCAAGCGGACAAAATGAAGTGGCAGAGCAAATGCTGGACGCCGCCGTACATCACCAACATCTGGGACTGGCGACCGAAATAGGCTGGCAGATGCTGTTTGATTTATACCGGATCACGAATAATCAGCATAAGTTTGAAAGCCTCTCGCTCGATTACGCTAACAAATTTGAAACCTCACCTCCGCTGTGGCCTGAAAATACACCGCAGCCGGAAGCCGAATCGCATCCTAAGGATGCGTCCCGGCCTAGCATACTTTTCCCGGTAAAACTTGACGCCACCATTGTCAAAATACTGGAAAAAATTAATATTGCGAGCGCAAAAAGTCCTAGCCTGCGTCTGGATTTCTCGAAAATTAAAGAAGTTGATCCTGTCGGCTGTGGTTTGCTGTTACGGACACTCAAAAATCTGAAAAAGACCGGGCATGATCTGATGCTGGTCGGCGCACAAAGCCTGACAGATAAAATTCGCGCCATTCTGCAGGTCGGGCGGCGTGATGAGACAGAAGCACCGTGGCTGCTGTTATTAGAAATTCTGCAATTGCTGCACTTTGAAAAAGCATTCGAAGAAGCCAGCATGGATTACTGCATCACGTTTGAAGTGTCTCCACCATCATTCGAAGCACCTCAGAATAATGTTACCGATGCCTTCCCAGAACTCAATCATGAAGAGGAAGAAGAACCTTCTGATCGTTTCTTCATGCCTGCAATGGTGGATGGCAGCGTCGACGCACTGGTCAAAAAAATCGCGGAGCAAGCGGCACAGCAGCAGCCTCTGATCATCGACTGCTCGAAACTTGACCGCGTGGAATTCAGCGCCTCCGCTGAATTATTGAATGGCCTGGCGCCCATCGTCGGCAAACCCGGCGTGACTATCCGGTTTGAAGAAGTGAATTATCTGGTCATGATGTTATTTAACGCGATGGGTTTAAAAAATATCGCCAGCATCTCACTGCGTAAGCACTAGACTTCTTGTAATTCTGCCGACACACCCCATTTTCTTTCTGGTTCCGATGCGCCATCGCGTGTGTGTTGTCGCTTTTTATTCTTGCGCCTATCTGCAATCTGTCTGACAAAGACGATTTTCAAATAAGTATAGCGGTAGCAAGCACTCACGTAACAAGATCCGCTCAGTACGCAGTCTCGTTCTGCTTCTATCTCTGCTGGCGCTAGCCTGCGAAGCTTCGCGACATAGTTTCAACCATTTATGAGGTCCTTATGGAACAATTTCACGGCACCACCATCCTGACGGTACGGCGCGGCAATGTCGTCGCCCTCGGTGGCGATGGTCAGGTCACCCTTGGCAATATCGTTATGAAAGGTACAGCGCGCAAAGTACGTAAGCTGTATCACAATAAAGTTCTGGCGGGTTTCGCCGGTGGCACTGCAGATGCTTTCACATTAATCGAGCGCTTTGAATCCAAACTGGAAAAACATCAGGGACATCTGATGCGCGCATCCGTCGAGCTCGCCAAAGACTGGCGTACTGATCGCATGCTGCGTCGGCTGGAAGCCATGCTGCTGGTTGCTGACAAAGACACGACCCTGGTCATCACCGGTAATGGTGACGTACTCGAACCAAACCAGGGCATAGGTGCGATCGGCTCTGGCGGCACGTTTGCACAATCAGCCGCGATTGCGCTGTTTGAAAATACCGATTTATCGCCAGTCGACATCGTCAAGAAGTCGCTGACGATTGCAGGCGAATTGTGTATCTATACCAATTTGTCGCACACCATAGAAACCCTGGAATAATTTTGATTCACCATGCCTGATGTACGCCAACGGCGCCGGCATGGATTTGAGAAGCAGATAGGAAACAGCATGAATATGACTCCGCAAGAGATCGTCTCTGAACTCGATAAACACGTGGTCGGTCAGGCCAAAGCAAAACGGGCAGTCGCGATTGCCCTGCGCAATCGCTGGCGTCGCCAGCAGGTCGAAGAACCTTTGCGCCACGAAATCACACCCAAAAACATACTGATGATAGGCCCGACAGGCGTCGGTAAAACTGAGATCGCCCGTCGTCTCGCAAAACTGGCGGATGCTCCTTTCATTAAAATTGAAGCGACTAAATTTACCGAAGTCGGTTACGTCGGGCGCGACGTCGATACCATCATCCGCGATCTGGTCGATATCGGTATCAAGCAGACGCGCGAAGCTGCGACCCGTAAAGTACGGCTGCGCGCGGAAGATGCGGCAGAAGACCGCATTCTCGATATTTTATTGCCACCAGCACGCGACTTCGGCATTCATCCTGAAGGCAGTGAAGCTGCACCAGCCGCTGACAATACAACCCGTCAGACTTTCCGCAAACGTCTGCGTGAAGGCGCGCTCGACGACAAAGAAATTGAACTGGAAGTGGCGGAGGCGGTCACCCACATGGAAATCATGGCACCGCCGGGCATGGAAGAAATGACCGAGCAGATTAAAACCATGTTCTCTGGCATGGGCAATGGCCGCAAGAAAACCCGTAAGCTGAAAATCAAAGAAGCATTCAAATTGCTGATAGAAGAAGAAGCGGCAAAACTGGTCAACGAAGAAGAATTGAAACAGGACGCGATCAGAAACGTTGAGCAAAACGGTATCGTTTTTCTGGATGAAATCGACAAAATTGCATCGCGCTCAGAAACTGGCGGTGCCGAAGTTTCACGCGCTGGTGTGCAACGTGATTTGCTGCCGCTGGTTGAAGGCACGACGGTGAATACCAAATATGGCATGATCAAAACCGATCACATTTTGTTTATTGCTTCCGGCGCATTCCATCTCGCCAAACCGTCCGATCTGATCCCGGAATTGCAAGGCCGCTTCCCTATCCGCGTCGAACTTGAATCCTTATCGATTGCCGATTTTGAACGCATCCTGACCAGCACCGACGCTTGCCTGACACGTCAGTATCAGGCCTTGCTGGCAACCGAAGATGTTGCCGTGGACTTCACACCGGAAGGCGTGGAAAAACTTGCCAGCATTGCTTATTCCGTCAATGAAACGACCGAAAATATCGGCGCGCGCCGCTTGTATACCGTGATGGAAAAGCTGCTGGAAGAGATCTCGTATGCAGCACACGAAAATACCGGAAAAGTGGTGACGATCGATGCGGCCTATGTGGAAGAACGACTCGGCGCCTTATCGGTGAATGAAGATTTGTCGCGCTACGTGCTGTAAGCGGCGTAACGAATCATTCTGCGAGGCTCAACATGGCAAACAAGGCACTGGCAACACGGCAGCGTATGCAATTCCGTGTTGAACCTTCGCAGGCTGGCAGACACTTACCGCCTCATCATACTCCCAGACCGGCGCCGGTAAAGTCCAGGACAAATCCGGTACCAGTTGCGGCAAAAAACAAAAGCCGGACTCAACGCTCAGGCTGAATACAGCCTGAGTTTTTTGATCAACGTCACCTGACTGCCCGACCAACAGCAAGTCGGGACAACATTTTATTTCAAGAGAAAACACCATGTTTGAAACATCCGCTGCCAGCGAAAAACCAGATTACGCTTTGCTGGTAAAACAGATCCGTAGCATTTTGGTGGGCGAGCGCAATCTGAGCACCAATGCGTCGCAATTTTCAGCCTTTATTTATCACAGCCTGACGGGATTAAACTGGGCCGGGTTTTACCTCTGTACACCGGCCAAAAACCCGACGACAGAATTTCCACATGATTTACTGGTCGGGCCGTTTCAGGGCAAAGTTGCCTGCGCACGCATTCCGTTTAAGCGTGGCGTCTGCGGTACTGCGGCAGCGGAAAAACGTACCGTGCTGGTACCTGACGTACATGCGTTTCCCGGCCATATTGCGTGTGATTCCGCATCGAATTCGGAGATCGTGATTCCTGTGATGGTGAACGGCCAGGTCGCCGGTGTATTTGATATCGACAGCCCGCATCTGAACCGTTTTTCAGCGGAAGATCAGCAAGGGTTGGAAGCACTGCTCGCGGAATTCATCAGCGCTACCGATTTTCCCGTGCTCTGATCGGTCGCTAAGAGTCGCGCGTGCATGGGGCAAGTTAATGATCTATGCACATTTGACAACACGATAGTGGCAAAGCGGCATGGCTGGCTTTATACTGGACTCTTACCACCAGCCGGAGCCCGTCATGCCAGGAAGCCGCCGCCGTAAAGCGTTACGCAAATATTGTCAGCCATTGCGGCGCAAAGATGTGATTTCACGCTTAGTGGTGGATATCGGTCTGCACTACCTGGACATACTGGGATTCGCAAAAACCAGAGAACTGATGCAGCGCCACGCGATCGCCGAACCGGTGATCACGCGGGTGCTGGAACACCCGGCACAACGCCGCCACTATTGATTCAGCTGACTTCCTGCTTGGAATCGCGCGCTAACAAACGCATACTCATTTCTCTGGCAGAAACGCCATCAAATAAAACGCCCGCCACCGCATTCGTAATCGGCATATCGACGCCCAGTCGCGCCGCCAGACTGCGCACCGCCTGCGCGCAACGTACACCTTCGGCAACATGACCCAGCTCTTCGATAATCACGGCGAGCGACTTTCCTTGTGCCAGCGCCAGACCGACTTTGCGGTTACGCGACAAATCACCGGTGCAGGTCAGAATTAAATCACCAACGCCGGTCAGCCCCATCAGGGTTTCCGCTTTACCGCCGAGTGCAACGCCAAGCCGGCTGATTTCTGCCAGACCGCGTGTCATCAAGGCCGCGCGGGCATTGAGGCCTAGCCCCAGCCCGTCCGCCACACCGGTGGCAATCGCCAGAATATTTTTGACTGCGCCGCCGACTTCAACACCGACCAGATCATCGCTGGAATACACCCGCATCGCATTGACGTGCAAGGCTTGCACAACACGCTGGCAGAGCGCCGGAGAAGTTGATGCAATCGTCAGCGCGCAAGGCAATCCCTGCGCGACTTCCTGTGCAAACGACGGGCCGGACAAAGCGCCGATAGCCACCCCGTCACCAAGAATTTCTCGGGCAATCTGGTGCGGCAGCAACTGCGTAGCCTCTTCGAAACCCTTGCACAGCCAGATCACATTTTGCGGCGCATACGGCAGACAAGCTGCTAAGGTCGGGCGCAGACCGGATACCGACGTTGCGATCACCAGCAGGCTGTCGTTGCCCGCAACATGCGCCATCGCAGCGGAAAAATCGGCAGTGAGTTCCAGATTGTCAGGCAAGGGAAAACCCGGCAGATAAGCGACATTCTCACGCTGCGCCTGCATTTCCTGCATCGCAGCCTGATTTCTGCCCCACATCAACACTTTGTTTTTTGCTGTCAGGGCAATCGCCACTGCTGTGCCCCAGGCACCTGCGCCTAATACGCTGATATTCATGCTCTTACCTACGATGGAATTCATCAGAAACGGCTCAAATATACTCCCACCAGTATATTTTGAAGCCCTTTATTTATGCCGACAATCGGTGGTTTTTTAATAAAAACAGGGGGAGTATGCGAATTTCGCCCTGAAAAACCGGCTGCCTCCGGTGATCAGTTCGGCCTGCTTGACGCCCACAAATACCATCTGTCATCACGCACCACATACAAAAAAAGGACAGCACGCTGTCCTCTTTTGAATTACTGCCGTCAAACCAGCGATCAGGGTGAAATTATAAACCCCAGACCTCGTTCACTTTCACGTAACCAAGCTGGCCGTCGCGATGCCGGACTTTCACCCAGCCAGCAGAAGCAGGCTCGGCCATTTCCAGCAAAACGTTTTTCTCAGCACTGAATACCAGCGCGGCACTATCGTCAGCACTGGTGCGGATTTTCGCGTTGGCAACCCGCACAATCAGATTGCGACGGGTAATCAGATCCTTGGATTCGACCCAGCTCAGGTCGCCCGCCATATCCCTGACTTTACTCCACGCACCCGAGGTGAAAATCACTTCCACCGGCATGCCGCGTGGCGCCACATAGACTTTGCCACCCTTGACCGAAGGCGCGTCGTACATGATGACAGGCGACGCACCGACTGAACGGAACTCCATCGCCTGCACCGGCGCGGTGACCAGCGTCGCCAACAGACTCAGGGTAGAAATGGAAATCAAGCCGCGCATGAACTTCTTTCTTCACCAGCGTGGATCGTCAAACAGATGGCGATCCGGCGGGTATCAGGAAAATTACTGGATAGTCGCAGGTGCTTCAGCTGCGTTAGCCTGATCTGCTGCGATTTGCAAACGTTGAGCGTAGAACGCTTCAAAGTTGATTTCCGACAGATGAATCGGTGGGAAACCAGCGCGGGTGATTGCATCCGCAACGTTAGAGCGCAGGTATGGATAGATGATGTTCGGGCAACCGATACCCAGCAATGGATCGAGCTGATCTTCAGGGATATTGCGTGCTTCGAAAATACCCGCTTGTTTGCCTTCGACGAGGAATGCTACTTTGTCGCCGATTTTCGCTGTCACAGTGACTGTCACTGTGGATTCAAAAATGCCATCGGCCAGTTTTTCATTGCCGACATCAACAGAAACTTCGATGCCAGGGGCTTCTTGTTCCAGGAAAATCGCTGGAGAGTTTGGCTGTTCAAGCGACAAATCTTTCAGATATACGCGTTGGATTTGGAATACGGGCTGCAGATTTTCGTCAGACATGTGAGACTTTCTAAAATTCTAAAAGATTAATAATGAACAGCGAGATGAGCAGATAGGGCCGATTCCGGCCATTTCAAGATCGCGCCGCCTTATTGTAGCAAGGAGACTGCAAAAATCACAACTTCGCAGCCACTTCAATCGCAAGCCCGTAGAAAATCCGGTGTAAGCCGGATTTTCTACTCAAGGATTCAGCAAAGCGTCGAGCTTACCGGCACGATCAAGAGCCGACAGATCGTCAAATCCACCAACATGGGTGTCACCGATGTAAATCTGCGGCACGGTGCGACGCCCGGTCTTCTGCATCATCGCGTCGCGTTCGGCAGGATCAAGATCAATGCGCACTTTGTCGATTTCCTCGACCCCCTTGGATTTCAACAGGCGTTCAGCCATCGTGCAATACGGGCAAACGCCTGTGCTATACATACGGACTTGCGGTTTCATAGACTTCTCCAGCTACTTTACAGCTTACTTAACAATCGGCATGCCCTGGGTTTTCCAGGCTTCGGTGCCACCATCGAGACTGAATACCTGCGCAAATCCGGCTTTATTCAACACAGAAACGGCATTCGAAGAACGCACACCAGTCGCGCAGACAGTGATCACCACTGCATTTTTGGACTTTTCGATTTCTTTCAAGCGATGATTGATTTCTGCCAGCGGAATATTTTTTGCGTTTGGCAAATGGCCTGTCGCAAATTCGTCTGCGCTACGCACATCCAGTATCAATGTTTTGCCCTGATTGATGTATTGTGTCGCCTGCAATTGCGACACTTTGGCGCCACGGCGTTGCAACAAAGGCAGCAATAAAGCACCACCAGAAATCAACGCAATACCGATCAGAAAAATATTATCAAGAATGAATTTCACAGGTTTCCAGTAGTAAAAATGGTTATCAGAAGCCCGTCATTATAAAATAGATGCAGCGAACATATTTAAATGCATACTAACCACGACTTAAACTGACCATTATGTACAAAATCGTATTAATGCGGCACGGTGAATCCACCTGGAATCTTGATAACCGTTTCACTGGCTGGACCGATGTTGACCTGACACCGAAAGGCGTCGCCGAGGCAACGCAGGCAGGCAAATTACTCAAAGAAGCGGGTCTGACATTTGATCTGGCTTACACTTCTGTCCTCAAACGTGCAATCCGCACGCTGTGGGGCACACTCGATGAAATGGATCTGATGTGGCTGCCAGTCGTGCATGACTGGCGTCTGAATGAGCGCCACTATGGCGCACTGCAAGGCCTCAACAAAGCAGAAACCGCCGCAAAGTACGGTGATGATCAGGTATTGGTCTGGCGCCGCAGCTATGACACACCACCGAATCCGCTGGCAGAAGACGATGACCGCACCTCGTTTAATGACCCGCGTTATGCCGGTCTCGATCGCAAACAGATTCCGCTGACAGAATGTTTGAAAGACACGGTCGCGCGCGTGGTACCGGCATGGGAAGACAGCATTGCACCAGCCATCCGCTCTGGCAAACGCATCCTGATTTCGGCACACGGTAACAGCCTGCGTGCCCTGATCAAAATGCTCGATGGCATCAGTGACGACGAGATCGTGAATCTGAATATTCCTAACGGTCAGCCTTTGGTCTATGAACTGGATGCCGATCTGAAACCGATCAGACATTATTACCTCGGTGACCAGTCGGCGATTGAAGCCGCATTGAAAGCCGTTGCCAGCCAGGGTAAATCCAAGTAATCCTAGATGCAAAAACACACACGCTTTTTGCTTTCCAGTCTGCTGTGCCTGTCGATCACAGGTACAGCAGCATCAGCCTTGGCTGCCAGTAACTCACGCGCACTACAAAAAAATAAAGCAGAAGCGGAACGCGCAGAGTTGCAACAAAAACTGAAAGCATTAAAAACCGACATCAATAAAACCGAGAGCGCCAAAGATCAGGCCAGCGATGCACTCGCTGAGTCTGAAAAAGCCATCTCGGAAGCAAACCGGTCTTTACGCGATTTACAGAACGAACAAGCGCAGACCGAAGAAAAGCTGCGGCAACTGACCGAGCAACAACAAGCTTTAAGCGCACAGATAGAAAAACAAAAGAAACAACTGTCGACCTTCCTGCGTCGGCAATACATGCACGGTGACAGTGATCGTATCAAGTTGCTGCTGTCCGGCGACAATCCAAACCGGATTAACCGCGACCTGCAATACATGGGTTACGTCTCGCAGACTCAGGCAAAAATGATAGAGAGCCTGCGCAGCAGCCTGAAAGCAGCAGAAAAAAACACGCAGGATGCGCAAGAAGCCAAAGCTGAGCTCGATGAAATCGCTGAAGAAGAAAAAGACCACAAAATAGCGTTAGAAAAAGAAAAGAAAAAGCATGCAACGCTGGTCGGACAGTTATCAAACAAACTCTACGCACAAAAAAAACAGGCAGATAATCTGCAAAAAGATGAACAAAGGCTGAGTAATCTTGTCTCACGTCTGAATCAACTGATAGAAGAGCAGCTGAAAGCCGATAAACAGCGCGCGGAACAGGAAGAGAAACAGCGTCAGGAAAGAATTGCGGCGCAAAAGGAAAGAGCAAAGCAAGCGGCGCTGGATAAAAAAGCGGGGAAAAAACCGAATCCGAACGCAATTGATGCCGATGAACCGCCGCCGAAACAGGCGAAATCGGAAGCACCACCGGCAGGAGAGTTTGATCGCCTGAAAGGGCAATTAAGACTACCGGTCAAAGGCGAGATTCTGGCGAAGTTTGGCAGCAAGCGCGGCGATGGCCCAAGCTGGAAAGGTTTGTTCATCAAAGCCAGTGAAGGCAGCGAAATCAAAGCCGTTGCGGCGGGCAAGGTCATTTTTGCAGATTGGTATAAAGGTTACGGAAATATGATTATTGTTGGTCATGGTGATCAATACATGAGTATCTATGGCAATAATCAGGCAGTATTGAAACATGTCGGCGACAGCGTCAAAGCGGGCGACATCATTGCCAGTGCGGGTAACAGCGGCGGCAATGAAGAATCAGGTTTATACTTTGAAATCCGTCATCAGGGACGGGCATTTGATCCACTTAACTGGATCGTCGTTAAATAGGCATTAGGTGAATCATGGGCAGTAAATTTAAGAATTTCGGTTTAATCGGCCTGGGCATGGTCGCTGGCGTGGCGGTTTCCATGCAGTTTTCCGCTCTTGCGCAAAAAAATGCCGGCAACCCCTTGCCCGTAGAAGAATTGCGCCAGTTGGCAGATGTCTTCGGTCTGATCAAGTCTGACTACGTCGAACCTGTCGATGATAATAAACTGCTGACAGAGGCGATCTCTGGCATGGTGGCATCGCTGGATCCGCACTCGGCCTATCTGGATAAAAAGTCCTTCAAAGAATTAAAGGAAGGCACACAAGGTAAATTCGTCGGTCTCGGTATTGAGGTCGGTATGGAAGACGGCTATGTCAAAATCGTTTCCCCGATTGAAGATTCTCCTGCTTACCGTGCGGGTTTGAAACCCGGCGATCTGATCACGCGCCTCGATTCGCTGCCAGTCAAAGGCATGACGCTTGATGAAGCCGTCAAAAAAATGCGTGGTGAACCGAATACCAAAATTACGCTGACGATTGCCCGTAAAACAGAAGACAAACCAATTATCGTCACCATCACACGCGAACTGATTAAACAGCAAAGTGTGAAGGCCAAGATGGTGGAACCTGGTTATGCATGGCTGCGTATCTCGCAATTCCAGGAGCCAACCGTCGAAGATATGGCGAAAAAAATCCAGATTTTGTATGCACAAGACCCGGCAATCAAAGGTCTGGTGCTGGATTTGCGCAATGATCCGGGCGGCGTACTGCCAGGTGCCGTTGGTGTTTCCGCTGCGTTTTTGCCTAAGGACGTGCCAGTGGTTTCCACCAATGGTCAGTTAGCAGACTCGAAAGCAACCTTCTACGCCAAACGCGAATACTATGCAGGCCGCGCAATGGGTGACCCGCTGGCCAAATTACCGGAAGCCATTAAAAATGTGCCTATGGTCGTGTTGATCAATACCGGTTCTGCTTCTGCGTCTGAAATTGTCGCTGGTGCTTTGCAGGATTACAAACGTGCGACGGTGATCGGTACCCAGAGTTTCGGTAAAGGTTCTGTGCAGACCATACGCCAGATTTCTGCTGATACTGCAGTCAAACTGACGACGGCGCGCTACTACACACCAAACGGCCGCTCGATACAGGCAAAAGGCATCGTGCCTGATCTGAATGTAGAAGAAACAGCCGAAGGCGATGGTTTCAACAGTTTCCGCGCACGTGAATCAGATTTGCAAAAGCATCTGACGAACGACAAAGAAAAAGAAGTTGTCCGCCCGAAAGTCGATGAACTCGAAGAAGAACAACGCCTGCTGGCCCTGGCCAAGAAAAGCAAACCACTGGAATACGGCAGCAAAGAAGATTTCCAGTTAGCACAGGCACTGAATCATCTGAAAGGCTTGCCGGTCAAAGTGACTGAGCCAAAAGAAGTGAAAGAAACCAAAGACGCAGCAAAAGACGGTGCGGAAAAATCAGAGAAAACCGACAAAGACGGCAAATCTGATCACAAGAAAAAATAATCAGACCTTCAAGGCCGCTGCACAGCGGCCTTTTTTATCCCATGAACGACAATCAACTCCTGCGCTATTCACGCCATATTCTGCTGGAGCAGATAGGCATAGAAGGCCAGCAAAAAATTACTGAGGCCAAGGTATTGATCATCGGTGCCGGTGGCCTCGGCTCGCCTGCCGCCCTGTATCTCGCCAGCGCTGGTGTCGGCAGCCTTACCCTGGTTGATAATGACGTCGTCGATCTGACCAATCTGCAAAGACAAATCCTGCATACAACTGAGCGTGTCGGCATGGCGAAAGTCTTATCCGGTCGGGCAGCGCTGCAACAGATCAATCCTGATGTTCATGTCATCGCCCTGCAAGAACGAGCTCAGGATCAGCGGCTCGAAGAGCTGATACAGCAAGCGGACATCGTGCTTGATTGCTGTGACAATTTCAGTACACGTCATGCAGTCAACGCTGCCTGTGTCAAATATCAGATACCTCTGGTGTCCGGTGCGGCCATTGCCTTTGACGGTCAGATCAGCGTCTTCGATACGCGTAATACAGAGTCGCCTTGCTATGCATGTCTGTTTCCACCCGATCAGAAATTCGAGGAAGTTCTGTGTTCCAGCATGGGTGTTTTTGCGCCACTGGTTGGTATCATCGGCACCATGCAGGCAGCCGAAGCCTTGAAGCTGATCATGCAAACGGGACAATCTCTGCAAGGCCGCTTGCTGCTGCTGGATGCGATGAGCATGGAATGGACGACGATAGGCATGAAAAAAAATCCGCGCTGCCCGGTCTGCGGTGAGCAGCACTAAGCGATTCCTTCCTTTCAATCATGTGTGCCGGCGAATGTTTCCGGCGTAGCCGATTTCTCAGAAAAATCATGTACACACTTTATTACGCTCCGGCGACGGCCAGCATGGCAGTGCATCTGGCATTACTCGAAACAGGCGCCCCCTACGAACTGCAACTGCTTGATTTTGAAAAAAATCAGCAGAAAGACCCTGACTACCGTCGCCTGAATCCGAACGGCGTCGTACCGACACTGGTGTGCGATGGCAAGCCCTATATAGAAACGGCCGCTTTGATGATGTTGCTCGCTGAACGCCATCCGGCAGCGGGCTTGGCCGGCACACCGGAACACTACGATGAATGGCGTCAGTGGATGGTTTATCTGAGTCACAATCTGCAGGCGACCTATCGTTTCTGGTTTTATCCGTCAGAACTGGGTTATGCCACGCATCCCGATGAGGTAGCTCATGCGCTGCAAACGAGGATAGAAAAAATATGGAATCAGTTAGATCAACACCTGAACGCGCGCGGCCCTTATCTTCTCGGCGCACAATTCTCAGCCGCCGATCTGTATCTGACAGTGTTAATGCGTTGGTCACGCAACATGCCGCATCCGGCAACCGAATGGCCGGCGCTGTATCGTCTGGTGCAACTGATCACGAATCGCCCGAGCTGGAAAAAAATGATGGCAATAGAAGGCGTGGATGTCTGGCCTGAGGACCAAACAGCATGAGTAAGCAACTCGGTTTATACGCTGCGACCCAGGTTGCCGGTTATCCGGAAATCAGTATTTCCGAGTTCATCGGCGTACGTTCGCTGCATTTATCGTCCGATGCGATCCAGGGTTCCATGCGACTGGCTATGCCGGATCAGATTGAGCTGGAATACGTACAGCAAATGATGATGTGGCTGCTGTTCAAGAAGACACCACAACATATCGTCCAACTGGGGCTGGGAGCCGCGGCACTGACTAAATTTTGTTACCGCCAGTTCGCAGAGGCACAGGTCACCGCGATCGAGCTGAATCCGAATGTGATCGCTGCCTGTTATCAGCATTTTCGCCTGCCACCCAACGACGACAGGCTGCATGTTATCGCTATGGATGCAATGACCTACGTCACCGATACCGCGCATCACGGCAAAGCCGATGTGATGCAGGTCGATCTGTACGATGCTGCTGCCGAAGCACCGGCACTCAGCAGCCCGGAGTTTTATCAGGCTTGCGCAGATTGTCTGACTGATGACGGCATGCTGACGGTCAATTTATTCGGGAATCCCGAGCACTACGAAGCCAATTGCAATGCGAATCTGGATGCCTTGAACGAGGCCTTTGATGCGGTCGTCTGGCTACCGATGGTGCATGATGCGAACACCGTTGCGATCGCCTTCAAACAGGCACCAGCGGTCGATTTCGATGTGCTGTATGAGCGGGCAACGGAGATCCGACTCAGCATGAAATTGCCCGCAGCAAAATGGGTTAACGGGTTGAAAGCCTGGATGCAGGATACGCAGTAATGTCTGTCTGTTGTTAGTCTGTTGTTAGTCTGTTGTCACTCCGGCGTATGACAACAGACACATAATTTATTTCCGTCCAGATCCCGAAAATAGGCACCGTAGTAATCTGCATGATATTGCGGTCGCAGTCCCGGGGCTCCTTCGCAAGTCGCCCCCAACTGTATTGCCTTTGCGTGCACTCGCCTGACCATCGCGCGGTCAGACGCCAGTAACGCAATCATCTGCCCATTCCCCGCTGAGGCTGGCGCTCCATTAAATGATCTGCCGATCAAAAATAAAGGTCGCGGCTGATCGGCTGCAACCCAGCCTGCCCACGCCTTGTCTTCTTCTGAAAATTTAAGTTGCAATGCCAGCTCAGTCATCACTCCCGAATAGAAGTGCAAAGCACGCTGAAAATCATTCACGCCAATAAATACATGAGATAGCATTGGGTTCCCTCATTACGTTGATACCAGATTCAGTGAGATTTTTTCGTCAGCCCCAGATAGGTATCGATCACGCGCTGATCATGGGCGAGCTCTGCGGCATTTCCTTCCAGTGCAATCGCACCGGTTTCCAATACATACGCATAATCGGCCACCTGTAACGCCGCACGCGCATTTTGCTCCACCAGTAATATGGCGACGCCGGTTTGCCTGAGTCGCTGAATGATGTGAAAAATTTCTTTAACGATCAATGGCGCCAGACCCAGACTGGGCTCATCCAGCATCAGCAACTGCGGCTTCGCCATCAGCGCGCGCCCCAGCGCAAGCATCTGTCGCTCGCCACCCGACAAGGTGCCCGCTTGCTGATGACGCCTTTCCTTCAGACGCGGAAATAAATCAAACACCACGCTGAGCTGATCGGCATAGTTTTTTTCACCTGCCTGATAACGGCGATAACTGCCTAACAAAAGATTGTCTTCTACTTTCATACTGGCGAATAATTCACGCTTTTCCGGCACCAGCGACATTCCCATAGCGACGCGTTTTTCTATACTGATACCGCGTAAATCCTGACCGTTAAAAAATACCTGCCCACGCTGGCTGCCGCTGGCTGGCAAAGCCCCGGCGATGCCGTTAAGCATCGTCGATTTACCAGCACCATTCGGACCGATGACAGTCACGATCTGTCCTCGCTCCACCCGGATATTCGTTGCCTGCAAGGCTTCGACCTTGCCGTACAACACCTGCAATTGATCAGTGGCCAGCAGCGCTTGTGAATTTGCCTGTGAATTTTTTTGTGTCATCAGTCTATTCCACCTAAATACGCTTCCAATACTGCCGGATGTTGTTGAATGTCTTGCGGCAGGCCTTCGGCGATTTTGCTGCCGAACTCCATCACGACCAGATGATCAGTCAGATTCATGACGAAATCCATATCGTGTTCCACCAGCAAAATACTCATGCCTTCGGTGCGCAATTTTCGCAACAATTCTGCCAGTTCCTGCTTTTCCTTATAGCGCAGGCCAGCAGCAGGTTCATCGAGTAACAGCAAAACAGGATCGCAGCACA
Organism: Cognatundibacterium rivi; assembly: GCF_018139565.1. Lineage (GTDB taxonomy): Bacteria > Pseudomonadota > Gammaproteobacteria > Burkholderiales > Burkholderiaceae_D > Undibacterium > Undibacterium rivi. The sequence goes on along the minus strand of NZ_JAGSPK010000006.1, from coordinate 192,948 downwards.
GTGCACGTGCAATTTCTAAAATACGTTGCTGACCCAGTGCCAGATTGCCTGCCTCTTCGTACATCAGATGGGCCAGACCAACCCGCTCCAGCTGGCGTGCCGCCTCATTCAGCAAGCTGTCTTCGATTTTACGATCGCGACGCAAAATACTGGCAATCACTTCGCTGACATCGCCTTGTTTATGTCGCAAGTGCGCACCGATCGCCACGTTTTCCAGCACACTCATATTCGCCAGCAAACGGACATGCTGAAATGTGCGGGCAATACCGAGCCTGACAATATCGCGCGAAGCCAGGCCGGTAATATCCTGCAACTGGCCGTCGCTATAAAAACGTACTGCGCCACTGGTCAGGGGCAACACTCCCGTCACCAGATTGAACATCGTCGATTTACCAGCGCCATTCGGCCCGATCAGGCCAACGATCTGCCCAGCGCTGACACTGAACTGCATGTCATTCACAGCGACCAGACCACCAAACTCTTTGCGCGCCTGCGCGATCTCTAAAATCGTATTACCGCTGCCTGGCTTGATACGGTTGGAAAGTGCTGCACTGTGGGTGTTAATCACGATCGCCGGCTCTGTCGCTAACCAGGGGCGAAATATATTTTTCGCAGCACGCAGCAGATACGGCCAGACACCGTCACGCGCCGTTTGCAGCAATAGGATCAGTAATACGCCAAAAACAATCACTTCAAAATTACCATTACTGCCCAACAAAGCAGGCAATATCGCTTGCAGTTTATCTTTCAGGATGGTCAACAATGCCGAGCCCAACAAAGCGCCCCATACATGTGCGGCGCCACCCACGACGGCCATAAACAAATATTCGATACCGGCATTCAGGCCAAATGGTGTCGGGTTCACGGAGCGCTGTAAATGGGCGTACAACCAGCCTGAAATACTCGCCAGCATGGCGGCTAGTACAAAGATGATGACTTTCATGCGGGCGGTATTCACACCCATCGCTTCTGCCATCACGCCACCACCTTTGAGCGCACGTATGGCACGACCGGGCCGTGACTGCAACAGTTGCTGAACCGCCAGCATTGCCAGTAACAGTATCGCCCATATCAGCAGATACATGCTGCGGCCGCTATCAAGCCTGATGCCGAAGATGGCAATCGACGGAATGCCGTTAATGCCGTCGTATTTCCCCAGAAATTCCAGATTTCCGAACAGGAAAAACAAAGATAAACCCCAGGCGATCGTCCCCAGTGGCAAATAATGACCGGACAAACGCATGGTAATCATCCCGATTGCCAGAGCCGCCACGACAGTCATCAGCAAACCGGCAAGCAGCCCCAGCCAGGGTGACAAGCCAGCCGTCGTGCTCAGATAAGCAGTGGCATACGCGCCGATACCGACAAACGCGGCCTGCCCGAACGAGGTCAGGCCGCCGACACCTGTCAGCAAAACCAGACCCAGCGCCACGATCGCATACAAGCCTATGTAATTCGATAACGTGATCCAGAACTCGGGAACAGGTAGTACCGGGAAAATAAACACCAGTACCAGCCATACATATTTTCGATAACGCAGGAGGGAACTCATGCTTCCTCCTCATCATCATGTTTGCTGCTGAGAGAACGCCACAGCAATACCGGAATGATCAGCGTAAAGACAATCACCTCTTTATAAGCACTGGCCCAGAACGAAGAATACGATTCCAGCAGACCGACCAGTAAGGCACCTGCAGCAGCCACCGGATAGCTGAACAAGCCGCCGACAATCGCGCCGACAAAACCTTTCAAACCGATCAGAAAACCGCTGTCGTAATACACCGTCGTCATTGGCGCAATTAAGACGCCGCACAAAGCCCCTAAGGCTGCCGTCAGCGTGAAAACTAAACGGCCAGCCTGCGTCGTTCCTATCCCGACCAGTTGCGCACCAAGACGATTGACGGCGGTTGCCCGCAACGCTTTGCCGGACAAACTACGTTCAAAATAGAAATACAAAGCAATCATCAGCGTGACAGAGACGGCGATCACCACCAGACTCTGCCCTGAGATCATCAGCGAACCCAGCTGTAATTGTGCGTCACTGAAAGCCGTAGTTCTTGAGCCCTCGGCGCCGAACATCACCAGACCCAAACCCGTCAGCGCCAGATGCAGCCCGACAGAAACAATCAGCAGGACCAGCGTACTGGCTTCCGCCAGCGGCTGATAGGCGAGCCGGTACATCATCGGCCCCATAGGAATCACCAGCAACAGCGCCAGCACAACCTGCATCAGCATAGGCAACTCCTGCAATGGCAGATAGCGCATCAACACCCAGAGCAGTAAAGGCAACAGCAACAGCTTTGCTATTGCCGGAAACAATGCACGTAAAAGATTCGCGCTGCGCTGCGGCGCACGCAGATGCTGATAAATTTCTTTGAGCAGACACAGCGCACCCAATGACAGCAACAAGCTTGCCGAATGTGGAAATTGACCCGTCTGTATCGCGGCTAAACTCAGCGCACCGAAAGCGACAAATTCACCTTGCGGAATAAAAATGATGCGGGTAACGGAAAACACCAGCACCAGTGCCAGCGCCAGTAGCGCATATATCGCTCCACTGGTGATGCCATCCTGCGCGAGGATGGCGGCAATTGAAAAATCCATGGAAAAACTTTCTCGCTGAAACAAACAAATCTGTACTATCGCTGCGGATTCACTTGCAAGGAACTGCCTTCGAAGCGCGACCGACAGAGCATGCAAAAGGGAGCCGCAGCTCCCTTTTATCATCAACGGTGCGGCTTATTTCGCCTGCCCCGCCAGTTTCCATTTACCGCCGACGATCTGCACCATCACGCGGGAACGCTGATCCAGACCAACGTGATCAGCACTGTTCATGTTCACGATGCCGTGAGAAACCGGCAGATTTGTGGTGTTTTCTATCGCCGCCCGCAATGCTGCTCTGAATTCTTTGGTTCCAGGCTGAGCTTTTTTCAATGCTGCCGGGACTGCATTTTCCAGCAACAATCCGGCATCCCAGGCGTGTCCGCCAAAGGTAGAGACTGAGCCCGATCCATACGTTTTTTCATAGACGCCGGTGTAACGCAAAGCGGATTTTTTCACAGGATTGTCTGCTGGTAACTGATCCGCTACCAGCAATGGGCCAGCGGGTAACCAGGTACCTTCACAGTCTTTGCCGCAAACGCGCAGGAAGTCATTGTTGGCAACGCCATGCGTCTGATAAATCTTGCCTTTGTAACCGCGCTCTTTTAACGTTTTTTGTGGCAAGGCTGCAGGTGTGCCAGCGCCAGCAATAAACACCGCGTCGGGGTTGCTGGCGATAATTTTCAGAATTTGTCCGGTCACCGATGTATCCGGACGGGCAAAGCGTTCGTTTGCCACGATTTTTATTTTGCGTAATTCCGCCAGCTTGGAAAATTCTTTGTACCAGCCTTCGCCGTACGCGTCACTGAAACCGATGAACCCTACCGTCTTGATACCAGCATCGGCCATGTGGCTGATGACTGCGGTTGACATATGCGAATCATTTTGCGGCGTCTTGAATATCCAGTGACGCTTTGCATCGGACGGAGAAATAATAGAGGCCGCTGCTGCCATCGAGATCATCGGCGTTTCTGTCTCCGCCGCTACATCGATCATCGCCAGAGAAGTCGGCACGATGGTCGACCCTATCAGTAAATCTACCTTGTCTTCGGATACCAGCTTGCGCGCATTTTTAACTGCCGTCGTCGAATCAGAAGCATCATCAAGAATGATGTAGTCGACTTTTTTTCCGCCAATTTCTTTCGGCAACAAAGCAAAAGTATTTTTTTCAGGTATCCCCAGTGAAGCACCAGCCCCCGTGGCAGAGACATTCACGCCGACTTTAATCTGCGCCGCGGCAGAGGCGCTGAACATGAGGGCAATCAATGCAGGCAAAGCTGCGAGGACGTAGTGGTTTTTCATAGTTCATCTCCTGTTGAGATCATGCAAATGATCTTATCTATTTTTTTGTCTATTTCTTGTCTGTGGTTGGAATTTATCAGCATATGCTTGCTGTTGCCGTTCTGAGTGTAACCCGCCAGCGATCTGCGGCACAACCCGTAATGATTTCAACAGGCAATATTGCAGCAACTATCGTTGTAAGAGCCTGACTGTAAATGCGCCACGCAAAGCATTGCACAACATAATCTGATCAGCGTTGTCGAGATCAGCACGGGTCAGCGATTGTTCACGCACCCGGTATTGATGTTGAAACTCAGGCTCTTCCAGTAATACCGAACGCATCACACCGGGCAGCACGCCGTCAGATAAAGGCGGGGTCAGCCAGATGCCCTGTTTCTGAATCAGGACATTGCTGCGACCACCTTCGGTCAGATGCCCTTGCTCATTGAAAAACAGCATGTCAAAAGCACCGTGTACTTCTGCCTCTTTCCAGGCTTCGTCATAGCGTTGCCGGATGCTCGATTTATGCCGCAAAAATAATTCGTCACTGGATGTAGGCTGTTGTGCCAACATGACGCGAGGATCAGCACCGAACGGCGTCAGCACGCCCGACGTCATCGCCACCTGACCTTGCGCATTCAATGCCAGACGTAGGCGGTATGCGGTGTGTGGCGACAAATTGGCACAGAAGCCTTGAACTGCGCCGATGATCTCTGTTTCATTCCAGACAAAACCGAAATACTGAGCAGAGCGGCGTAAACGCTGCAAATGGCGCGACCAGTGACGACAGCCTTGTTCACGCGTGGCATACATGGTTTCAAACAATTCAAACTGCGCTGCTAATCCTGTCAGAAATTTTGCTTTCAGCTGACATTCGGCAAATTCTTCGTCTGCACGGCTGTCATACACAATTCCAGCCCCCACACCCATGACACCGTGCCGTACAACGGTACTCACTCCAGCATCCTTCGCTGGTCGCTGCAATTGCAAGGTACGGATAGGTACCGAGAGGCAGAAATCGCCGGGGACATTGTTATGCTGCGGCGGATCAAACCAGCCTATCGCACCGGTATATACATCACGTGCGGCAGGTTCAATTTCACGGATGATTTGCATGGTTCTGTGCTTGGGTGCGCCCGTAATCGAACCGCAAGGAAACAGCGCGTTGAGTATATCGGCCAGCCCCAGATCAGGACGCAGACGCGCGTGTATCGTCGAGGTCATCTGCAGCACACTGGAAAAACGATGCACTTCAAATAATTGCGGTACCTTTACCGATCCGGTATCTGCAATACGGCCAAGATCATTGCGTAGCAAATCAACGATCATCAGGTTTTCGGCACGGTTTTTGGTATCCGCAGCAAGTCCGGCAGCTAGTTGCTGATCACGCAGCGTGTCACCCGTGGCGGCTGCGGTTCCCTTCATGGGTTTGGCGTATAAGTTTCCTTGCTGATGCCGGATGAAAAGTTCCGGTGACATGGAAATTACGATGTCACCCCCGGGCATATAAATCAGCGCACCGTAAGGCACAGGCTGGCGCTCACGCAGACGCCGGTACAAAGCAAGCGGGTCGCCATAGGCATCGAAGTGCAGGCGATAAGTGTAATTGACCTGATACGTGTCACCGGCGGCGATATAGGTCTGTATTTTTTCTATCGCGTTACTGAAAGCTGACTCATCCACATTCGCTCGGATATCAGCCACTCCTGCCACAGAAGCCGGGATGTCTGTCAGCAACTGTGCGACCTCCGTGCTATTCAACCACTGACAATGCTGAAAGATCGCTATCTTGGAGACGGCAGCAGCATCACGCGGCGCAATGTTCTGCAACTGAGCACCGGTCTCATACGACAGTAACGCAACGCCGTAATACCCGTCCTGCAACGCCGCTTCCAGCGTCTGAATAAAGCCGGGCCAGTCTTGTAAATTCAGGCATTCGACTACTTTCTGCAAGCCGTAATACAAGCGCGACTGCGCCGCATCTGCCTGTGCATCATCAAGCAATGCAAACGGCTGAGCGGAATGCAACAGCTGTGATAAAGAAAAATTGGAGGGAGAAATATCAGACACGGTCAGACTTAAGCATGAGACAGAGTCGCAGTTTAACCGCAGATGAGCCGCCTTGCATGTCTCGGAACTTATCAAGGTAGCTGCTGGCGACGCTGCTCATAACGACGGTCTGACGACGACCGTACAACCATCGCCAACAGGCGAAACATGCATTGCGTGCTTATCGCCGTGCATGTTGCGCCGGCAAAGAATTAATAGCTGACGCCGATACGCCGGTACAGAAAGCCCAGCACAAACAAAGGGCCTATCAGCAAAAACCGGATATCGTCAAAAAATGACGGTTTTTTTCCTTCGATCTTATGTCCAATGAACTGACCGATCCAGGCGACAACGAAGACAACAAGAGAAATCTGCCAGATTCTGCCCTGCGGCAGATACTGCAAAACCGCCAGTATCAACGCCGACATCAACAACATGCCCAGCGCGAACCGCGGCGATAAAAAGAAATAGTAAATCAGGCTGGTCATCACGGCGGCATACGCCGCTAACGGGTGCCCGGCCCAGATCAGACCGAGAAAAGAAAAAACGATTGCCGGTACACAGACGCAATGAATGATTTCATTCGTCGGATGTAAGTGACTTTCGGCATATTTGTCCAGCAAGATATCCACTTGCCGACGCTTGGCGTGGGTTTGGGTTTGTTCCATGTTGTCTCCTGATATTCGTCATATCGCGCACCACACCAGCGAATATTCTGCTGCGGTAACAATATGCGTTGTCGATTTTTATTTGATATGAGCTGTCAGCGTCTGTCGCGCTGTCGGCGTACAGCATCATACTTTGGAAATCTGTCGAATACCAAGAACAGCAGAATTAATGCGACATCATCGCGATCTGCAGCGTTGCCTGCTCGGTGGGTAAATTTTTGAATCCGGTCTTTGCAAAACGCAACCAGCGGCCAAGGACAAAACTACACAACAGGCTGGCACGTACCTGCGCTTCAGTATCAATCGCATTGCCCTGACTGGCCGCCAGACGGAAAGACTGCCGGAACGCCATTTCTATCCGTTCTGCCAGTTGATTCATGCGTAATTGCAGGCGCTCATCTTCGTTGACCAGCGCATCGCCAGTCAGCACCCGCGTCATGCCGGGGTTACGTTCTGCAAAATTCAACAACATCTGTGCAATCGCCTGCACTTGCAACAAGCCATCGTCCTGCTGTTCGCTGATTTGATTAATCAGACCAAAAATGGATGACTCAATGAATTCAATCAAGCCTTCAAACATCTGCGCTTTGCTGGCGAAATGACGATATAAAGCGGCCTCAGACACCTCCACCTTTGCCGCCAGGGCTGCAGTGGTGATTTTCTCGCCTTTAGGATTTTCCAGCATTGCTGCCAGCGTTTGCAAAATTTGGTGCTTACGCTCGCCCGGTTTGGTACTAGCCATTTTTCTCTGATCTGAATGAAAGGTACAAAAGTACAAAATGCATCGTGTAGATGCATGATCTTGCCTGTTACTGACTCACTACCTGTGAACAGCGGGTGTCAGATTCTATGTGAAACCCGCTGTTCATGTGAAGCAATCTTGCAAACTTTAATTTCTCAAATACTCTTGACAACTGGCTTTTTATACAGCTATCCGCTCTTCGTTCAATACTGAATGACGGTTTTCGCTGATGATCTTATTTACCGTTATAACGATTGTATGCATTCACATACGGCTGCGGATCTGCCTCAACGACATTTTGTACACGGATACCTTGCAATGCTGCTTTATGTTCAGCATTTGACATCATACCCGTCATCGCAACACGTACCTGATCAACCAGTTCAGCGCCCAGTTTTTTATTCGCCAACATCACCCACGGCGCGGCCTTCTCACCTTCGGCCAGAACAACATAACCAGCAGCAGCCAGTTTAGGCGCAACCGTGGAATCCGACTTCACCACACCAACGTCCGCCAGTTTGTTTTCTAACGCAAAGGGTATTGTTGCCTGTAATTGTACGTTGTACACATTGCTTACATCCGGTTTGAATCCCATACCGGCAAGCAAACGCAATGCCTGACGCGTTACTTCACTGTCCGCAGGTGGCATCGCAAAGCGCAGTTTTTTCAGTTCGTCAGGCGACTTGAAATTCTTTTTCAGACTAGCCGGGCCAACCAGTGTCATCTGACTTTTGATACCAGAATCAAGGGCAACAACCGGCACAAAACCTAAAGTCTGGATCGCCATTCCGGCAACCGCATTCGGGCGGGCAATCAGTATGTCACCCTGACGTATCGCTTCCGCATCGTACTGACGCAAAGGGGAAAGTCCTGTTACCTGTATTTCACGCTTTAGGTAAGTACCAAGAACTGTAGCAAGTTGCTGATATTTTTTCGAACTGTACTCAGATTCGCCGCTGCTGGAAGTACCTTCCTGAACAAGCAAACGCAACGCAGGGCCGGTGGCGGGAGCTGCAATAGAAATAGAAGTCAAACTCAAAAATACACTGAAAATACTCAGAAACAGAATACGAAATATCATCTTTATACAATCAATAAAAATACAGCCGCCTACCGGCTAACACCTGGCAAACGGATTTGAGGAAATGGAACTGGAGGGATGGCGCTGAACGCGAGGGGAATAACGAATGGATAAATAAGTTTATCCGGCGACCCACAATTTCCACATGGAAAATTTTAAGGCTGTATTGTAATCGCTTCTTTGTGCACCTGCACAAAATTTAGGCATTTTTTATTTATATAACAGATATAAGCAAACATGCATATTCTTGCAAAATGTAACTAAAAATAGCTATTTATCATCTATAAATGCTAATTTATCGCAGCCTTCTGCACTTCAGTAACTGCTGCACCGAACGTAACTGCACATCGATGCACGCCGCGCGTGGCCGAAGATGTGCAATTTTCCGCTGCTGCGGCGGAATGTATCCGTGCACCCAAACTGTCTGCAAGCCTTCTTTTTTAGCGGCACGCAAGTTATCAATACTGTCTTCAACCAGAAGACATTGTGATGCGCGCAGGCGTTTTTTTGCCAGAAATTTACGCAAAAACGGGCGTGACGGTTTAGGTTGCAGCTTGCCATGGACACGCATCTCCTCCACAGGAATATGCTGCATAAACTGTCGGTGCAGATTCAGATGCATTAGCACCCGGCGGGAATAATGCGCAGGCGCATTCGTCAGCAAAATTTTCTTACCGGGCAGCGTACGCAAACAACGGGCAAGGCCACGCTGAGAACGGATCATGGATGGCAAATCATGAAAAGTATGCGCATGCTGTAAAAACTCTTCTGCCTGTACGCCATGATGCCTGACCAGCCCCATCATCGTTACGCCGTAGCGCAAGTAATAATCCAGCCGCAATGCGTTAACCGTCGCCTCATCCGCCGGTTTGCCAGCATCACCCAACAAACGGGCGATGTAGGCATTCATGTTCAGATTAATTTGCGGGAAAATCGCATGCGAGGCATTGTGAAGGGTGTTGTCCAGATCAAATAGCCAGACCCGCTGTGAGGCACGCCGCCTCATACCAGCCGCAAATTCAGATACAAAAGGGTCATCCGGATTAATGACTGCGGATCATAGTACCGAAAGCCTGTTCAGTCAGCACTTCCAATAACAACGAGTGCTCAATGCGGCCATCAATGATATGGACCGTATTTACCCCGGATTTGGCCGCATCCAGCGCCGACGAAATCTTCGGCAGCATACCGCCGGAAATGGTGCCATCCGCAAACATCTCATCAATCTCACGCGCCGACAAATCAGTGACCAGATTACCTTGCTTATCCAACACGCCAGGAATATTAGTCATCATGATCAGCTTTTCTGCTTTCAGAATTTCAGCAATCTTTCCCGCCACCAGATCAGCGTTGATATTGTATGCCTGACCATCATCACCGAAACCGATAGGAGAAATAATCGGAATGAAAGCGTCGTCCTGCAAGGCTTTCACAACGGCAGGATTGATTGCATCAATTTCACCAACAAAACCGATATCCAACATTTCTCCCGGATTTTCTCTATCCGGCATCATCATTTTGCGGGCACGGATCAAGCCACCGTCTTTACCAGTCAGACCAACAGCCTGACCGCCGTAGTGATTAATCAGCATCACGATATCTTGCTGAACTTCACCACCGAGCACCCACTCAACGACTTCCATCGTTTCATCATCGGTAATACGCATGCCCTGTATAAAAGTGCCCTGCTTACCCATTTTTTTCAGTGCGTTATCGATTTGCGGGCCGCCACCATGCACCACCACAGGATTCATGCCGACCAGCTTCAGTAAAATCACATCACGTGCAAAACCATGTTTCAGGCGCTCTTCTGTCATCGCATTACCGCCGTATTTAACGACAATGGTTTTCCCATGAAACTTCCGGATATAAGGCAAGGCTTCGGCCAGAATTTCGGCTTTAATCACTGGCTCGACACCGGCTAATTTATCTTCTGCTTCTGCTGCTGGGTTTGCGTTCAAATCGCTCATAATGACGGTATCCTGAAGATCATGAAAGGTTTATTCGGTTATCCTGGATTTTACAGGATTATGCAGGTGAATCGATGGCCAATTCACCCCGAGCGCATGACTTTAGCAGCGGATCAATTAATAAAAGGAAATCAACATGAGCATTTGCCAGCGTTGTCATACAGAATTCACCTGCGCAATGGCTGACAATACCGGGCAGAAGTGTTGGTGCACCGCCCTGCCTCCGGTTGATTTCTCTTGTTTTCCAGCTGGAAAAATCCCTGCCAATGCCAGTTGTTTGTGTCCGGCCTGTCTGCCGCAATGGAAAGCGGAAATTGCAGCAGGAAAAAACAAGCTTGAATGAATTCAGTTACCATACGCGCTCGAGTAATCAGCCTTCCTGATAGGAATACTGCAATGTCTAACGATACCCCCATCGCTTACAAAGCGGTCAATATCCCGGTCTCGCAACGCATCCGTGAACGGATACAGGCGAGCAAAACACGCTTCCATGCCAACGATAACATCGCCCGCTTTATTGAGCCTGGTGAGCTTGCGGAATTGCAGGCGGAAGTCGAAGAAAAAATGCGCGCGGTATTGCAGAGCCTGGTGATTGATACTGAAAGCGATCACAATACTCAGGATACCGGACGCCGCGTCGCTAAAATGTTCATCAATGAAGTGTTTGGCGGTCGTTACGTACCCATGCCTTCGGTGACTGAATTTCCAAATGCGTCACATTTGAATGAATTGATGATCATCGGTCCGATTACCGTTCGCAGCGCATGCTCGCATCATCTGTGTCCGATCATGGGGAAAGTCTGGATTGGTGTGATGCCGAATGAGCATTCCAATCTGATCGGTTTATCCAAGTATGCGCGGATTGCGGAATGGATCATGAGTCGCCCGCAAATACAGGAAGAAGCGGTTGTACAACTGGCAGACGCTCTGCAAGAAAAAATGCAACCGGATGGCCTCGCCGTCGTCATGGAAGCCGATCATTTTTGCATGCACTGGCGCGGTGTAAAAGACACCGAAGCAAAAATGATTAACAGCGTCATGCACGGATCGTTCCTGAAAGATCCGAATCTGCGCCGCGAATTTTTATCCCTCATTAAACGTTAATCCAGACAGGAAAGATCATGTTAGTCCGCCTGCTATATGCCAGCCGTGCCGTTGATGAAAAAACTTGCGATACCGTCCAATTGATTATGCAGCAATCACGTCTGCATAATCCGGCGAATGGCATCACCGGTGTGCTGTGCCATACTGACCAAGTGTTCATGCAAGTACTGGAAGGCGGACGCGAGGCAGTCAACAGCTTGTATGCGCATATCTTGCGCGATCCCCGCCACAAAGATGTGATGCTGCTTGATTATGAAGAAATCACAGAGCGTCGCTATGCGGGCTGGACTATGGGACAGGCCAACATGAGCAAAATTAACCCATCTATTCTGCTGAAATATTCACCGTTGCCGGTGTTAGATCCACATGGGATGTCCGGGAAAATGCTGCTGTCGCTGATAGATGAATTAATGGCGACCGCATCGATCGTCGGGCGCACCTGACATCAGCACAGTAAACCTCTGCAAATAAATAAAGGAAAGCCGGTAAACACTGGAACACGCAGTGCTTACCGACTTTTTTTATTTGTCAGTTGCTGCTAATGCCACCGGCATTAACAACCGCTTCCGGTACCGGCGCATCAATCGCAGCGCAGACGCCGCGCAATAAATCAGCGACCGGCGCTTCGATATGAACGTCCGGCGCTCGCGCTGCAGCAGCCAGCATTGCGCGTATCAGGAAGGGTTTGGCGAGTGGAGCCAGTTGATGTATTTTTTCCAGTGCCTGCCTGACGTCGAAAAAATCGGAAGAGGCCGTTGCCATCAAATCTGCAGAACTGAATTCCAGCTCAGGCAAAATGGCAGCAGCGCGCATAAACGCGGCCTCTGCGATATTTTGCTGAGTATGGCTGTGCGCCACCAGAGATAATAGTAAACAGACCTCTGACCGCAACGCTGCAACGTTGGCGTAGCGCACGGGAACCGAACGCCCGGCCTGCGGCCCAAGGCGGCGCTCTAACACAGCCAGCACAACAAATTCTGCCTGTGTCATACGCTGATCAGCGGCAATCAACTTAGCTGCCAATGACAATAACTGCGCTCTTTCCGGCGTTGTCAGCAGTTTTAAGGCCGGCATCGCCAAATCCAGTAAAGGCAAGCGAACGCCGTTTTTCATCGCTTCGATTTCAAGCAGATATTGTTGCGCCAGGTTTGCCTGAGAATTCGCTACCTGACGGATCAGATTCTGTTGCACAACGAAGGCCTCCGACTGATTACGATCCAGCAGCATTGCATAGACGAGGGCACAGGCAAATTGCGTATCACGCGCAGCTTGCAACAGCACAGGACTGAAGCTCATCTTACGCCGTTCGTCAGTCTGTACAGCAACGCTGCCCGGTTGCTGAGTGCCACTCATATTTACCGCTGAGCGCGGCGGAATCGCCGCCTGCCGCACCGCCTCGACGTTGCGTGCACCAAAACCATAAACACCCTCTGGTAACTCTTTCTGCGCAGCAGTGTCCTCTGACATCACGCTGGCATCAAGAAATGCCACATTTCTGCCATAAACACGTTTTAAACGCTCTTCCAGAGGGGGATGCGTTGCAAACAAACCGGATAATAATTGCGGCCGGGCGGCGCCAAGAAATAAATGCGACAGTTGTTCCGCGTGCGGGTTATCAATGCGCGAACCACAATGATTGACTGCAGTCAGCCCACCGATCTTACGCAAGGCGCCGCCTATCCCGTCGGGATTGCGCGTGAATTGCACTGCACTTGCATCGGCCAGAAACTCACGCTGACGCGATACCGCAGACTTAATCAGGCGACCAAAAAAAATACCGACGTAACCGATCACAAACAGTGCAGCGCCAACCGCCAGCATAATGATTTGCAACGGTGGCCCCTTATCGTCACGACTGCGGGAACTGCCAAAACGTGCGCCCCAGTAGAGTAATTCCTGTCCCAGGCCAGCGATCATCTGTATGCCAAATAAGATCCCGATCAGCTTGATATTCATACGCATATCGCCATTCAGAATATGGCTGAATTCATGCCCTATCACGCCTTGTAACTCATCTCTGCTGAGTCGGGATAAGGTGCCCTGCGTCACAGCAACAACCGCTTCATTCTGGTGATAGCCAGCGGCAAACGCGTTGATCGCGTCTTCGTTGTCCAGAATGTACACACGCGGGCAAGCGATGCCTGATGCCAATGCCATCTCTTCAACGATGTTCAGCAAGCGACGCTCACGTACATCGGTCGACGATGGCATCACCAATCTGCCGCCAGCCATTTTTGCAACCGCATCGCCGCCGTCGCGCAGGCGCCAGGTTTCAAACAAAGTTCCCCCAGCGATAAACAGCAAGGTCACAAAGGTGTTGACGAGAAAAAATCCACGTGGATATGCAGGAGCGACCGAGCCGTGCGCTCCGCCAAAACCCCATGACCAGATCAGCGCCAGACTGACATTAACAGTAATGACGATGGCAATCACCGCCAGCAGAAACAGAAACAATAATTTTCTGGTCTGGCGGTGCGCCTGATCCTGCTGCTCAAAAAAATCCATATCCGTTGCGAGCCGGGCGATATGAAATTAAAAAGAAACTTTGACCGCTTTACGCTCTTCGGCGGATTCCGTCGCCTGCAATAATTCACCGGCTTTGAAGCCGAATGAATTCGCAATCACTGAACCGGGAAACTGCTCTATGCCGGTGTTGTATTGCATGACACTATCGTTGTACGCCTGACGGGCAAACGCGATTTTATTTTCTGTGCTGGTCAGCTCTTCGGTCAGTTGTATCATGTTCTCATTCGCTTTGAGGTCAGGATAGGCTTCAGACAGGGCAAACATTTTCCCGAGCGAGGCAGTCAGCGTCCCTTCCGCTGCAGCAAGTTGCTGTACCGATGCAGCGTCTGACGGATCCACCACCGCTTTACTATTTGCAGTCACCGCCTGGTTCCGCGCAACAATCACGGCTTCCAGAGTTTCCCGCTCATGCTTCATATAGCCTTTAGCGACTTCAACCAGATTCGGGATCAGATCGTAGCGGCGCTTCAGTTGTACATCGATCTGTGCAAACGCATTCTTAAAGCGATTACGCAAGCTGACCAGGCGGTTATACACACCGATCACCCAGAATACGATAACCGCAATAATGACCAGCAGAACGAGTAAAGCAATCATAATTTCTCCGGATAAAAATAAAAAACCAGCGAAAATTCGCCGGCTTGTTTCACTTAATTACTTGATTCAGTTTTGTCCGTCTTATTCGGCTGAACAGTCATCGCCTTAAGCTCTTCTTCGCTGATGTATTCCAGCACCTTCACGACTTTACGGACGCCGCCAACACTGGCCGCAACCTCTGCCGCCTGATTACCTTCGCGCTGCGTCACTCGACCCAGCAGATACACCACGCTACCTTCGGTAACAACCTTAAATGCATTGGCATACAAATCTTTAGTATCCACCAACGATGCTTTTACTTTGGTCGTAATCAGCGCATCGTTTGAACGTGCGGAAAAATTGGAAATACCGGAGATCTGAATTTCATTCATCACCGACAGCACACCTTCGACTCCGCGCAACTCGCGCTCGGCTGCAGCTTTGGTTTGCTCATCGGCGACTTCACCCGTCAGCAACACACGGCGATTAAAAGCGTTCACATTCACATGCGCAGTATCTCCCAGAGATCTGGCAAGACGAGTTTCACCTTTGATGACGATCGCTTTATCTTCAGTCTGTGCACCGAATGTCCGGCGATCACTTGCGGCAAAAGTCCCCATCACCGCGCTGCCAACAACCAGTTCTACGCATCCCTGCAGGCTCATCGCGGCTGCACAGCACAGACTGACAGTGGCAAGAGTACGGCTCAATCCATTCCAGTTTTTTTTAATCATCTGCATCACCTCCAAATAGCGCGGCATCAATACCATCGCAAATACAATGTATCGTTAACAAATGCACTTCCTGAATTCGCGCAGTACGATCATGCGGAACACAGATATGTACATCCGCTTCGCTTAACAACTTCCTAATTTCACCACCACCTTTTCCGGTAAAGGCAACGATACGCATATCACGCTCAAGAGCAGCATTGATTGCATTCACCACACTGGTTGAATTACCGGAAGTCGAAATCGCCAGCAAAATATCACCGGACTGACCAAACGCCTGCACCTGCTTCGAAAATACTTCCTGAAAGCTGTAATCATTCGCAACTGCAGTCATGATAGAGGTATCTGTCGTCAGCGCCATCGCCGGTAAAGGCAAGCGTTCACGTTCAAATCGCCCAACCAACTCGGCCGCAAAATGCTGACAATCTGCAGCCGAACCGCCATTGCCACATGCCAGGATTTTGTTACCGTTAGACAGTGCCAGAAACATGAGTTCCACGGCCTGTGAAATAGGCACGGCCAGTTCGTTGGCAGCCTGGATTTTTAATTCAGCACTTTCTTGAAAGTGCGCCAAGATACGTTGGTTTAGTTGGTTTGTCATAGTGTGTCAGATTATAAGGCAGGGACTAGCCTAGAATTACGTTTTGTAACCAATGGATTTTACCCGCATCAATCGCAACAACATCGAAACGACATGCAGGTTGCCCGCTCTGTTGAAGCAAAAAAACCTGGGCAGCATGCCACATTTTCTTTTGCTTGGCAGGAGTCACGCTGGCAAGCGCTCCCCCAAATTGTATGGAGCTGCGCGTTCTTACTTCAATAAATACCAGGCTATCGCCATCGCGCATAATGAGATCAATCTCGCCGCCTTTGCACAAAAAATTTTTTTGTATCAAACGCAGACCGGCTTGCTCCAGATAGTGCAGCGCTTGTAACTCCCCTTCATCGCCTGTACGGCGGCGACTGGTACGTTTGTCTTCGTTTGCATCTGACAGCGTCGGCGCACGTCTCATTGTCGTACAATCTGGTTTTGATTAAATTGGAATGAACAGGTATGAATAGCACAGAATCCACACTGTTCACGAGCAATACCATTATTGAAGCCGTCACCCGACAACAATATCCGGCTGGCACATTATATGTAGTCGCGACACCGATTGGAAATATCGCCGATATTTCTTTACGAGCCTTGCATCTGCTTTCTCTGATCGATGCGGTTGCCTGCGAAGACACCCGGAATACGGCACAATTATTTTCGCGCTATGGTATCAATAAACCACTGATCGCAGCACATCAGCATAACGAACGGGAAGTTGCAGAAAAAATTCTGACGCGCCTGCGAGCGGGCGAACGTATTGCGCTGGTGTCTGACGCCGGTACGCCGGGGATTTCTGATCCTGGCGCAAAAATCGTTGAAGTGTTGAAGCAATCCGGCGTTCATGTGACTCCCTTACCTGGCGCATCGGCTGCCATCAGTGCGTTATCTGCCAGCGGGCTATTGCACGAGCGCTTTTACTTTGTCGGCTTTTTACCGGCAAAAGCAGGGCAACGCGACAGCATGCTGCACAAGCTTGAAAGCACAGATGCAACGCTGATTTTTTACGAAGCACCGCACCGTATTACCGATACGGTTCAGGCGATGCTCACGGTGTTTGGCGGTGAGAGACAGATCGTGCTGGCACGTGAACTCACCAAACTATTTGAAGAAATTCACCGCTGTGCACTCAGTGATGCACCAGCGTGGCTGAGTGCCGATAGCCACCGCGAAAAAGGCGAGTATGTGATTCTGGTCGATGCCAAGCCGGTCGCGGAAAGCAACGACGATAGCGAAGCGCGCCGCGTGCTCAGTATTTTGCTGGAAGAGTGTTCAGTCAAACAGGCTGCAGGATTAGCTGCGCAACTGACCGGTCTGAAAAAAAATGCGCTGTATCAGCTTGCGCTGGAAATGAAAGCCGCAGACTAACGCTGCACAACCAGCGGGCGTCCGACACCCAAATCGCCCGCTTGCGCAATCGCCGACATTGCCTCGGAACGGCTGCTGAAAGGACCGCTGACGAGGCGATACAAACTGCCTTGCTGCACGATATCAAAACCCGGCAAGCGGTTCTCAATGCGATTTTTCAGATGGGCCATGATGGATTCGGCATTTGAACGGATTGCGTAAGCGCCGAATTGCAGGTAATAACCGCCACTCGCCTGCACAGGCGGGGTCAGTTTTTCTACTGGGCGATTATCCTGCGCAGCAAGCAATTCCTCCATCGTTATTTGATTGTTTGCCTGTACTGAAACTGCCTGTACCACGGCAGCAGGTCTGGCGACATTGTCATTACTTGCAGTAGCCACTGTCGTCTGTGGCTGATTTTTACGATTCTCCGCCATACGCTCGATGTCTGCTGGAAGTAAACGCTCAACTTCAATCTGGCTGCTTCCTTTACCGAGAATATCGAGTTTCAGTGCCGCCGTGTACGACAAATCAACGATGCGGCTTGAATGAAATGGCCCACGATCATTAATGCGCACAATAATCTGCTTACCATTCGACAGGTTGGTTACTCTGGCATACGATGGAATAGGTAAAGTAGGATGTGCAGCCGTAATTTTGTACATATCGTACAGCTCGCCGGACGAGGTTTTCTGTCCGTGAAATTTTTTACCGTACCAGCTGCCAACACCGCGCTGCACATAGGGCGTAGTCGTGTCGGTAATCGGTGTGTAGGTCTTGCCAAAAACTACGTAGGGTCGGTTAGCGCCCCTCGCAAAATCTTCAACGACAGGAATCGGATCGACCGTAAACTCCAATCCTTCCGGTGGATTATCGCCAGGGCCATCATCTTTGTAATATCCACCTTTACCTGAGTTGGCTTTTGGCAGAGCGGGCGCGGTCATCGTAGCAGATTTAGTGCTTGATGCAGGGCGGGGATGATCTGCAATGATGATGGGCTGCTTAGGTGCAATGCCGCAAGCGGCTAATAATACAGATGACGCTGACGCCAGCAGCAAGGCCGGTCGTCTGAAATTGACTGTCTGAGAAAAGAAAATTTTCATGTCTGCACCAGCTTACGATTACGCTGCACACTCATCATAATTCCTGCCGCCATTCCCAAGGTCACCAACGCGGTACCACCGTAACTGAGGAAAGGTAATGGAACGCCGACCACCGGTAAAATACCACTTACCATGCCCATATTCACGAACGCATAAGTAAAGAATATCATAGACACAGAACCGGCCAGCAAACGGGAAAACATCGTGGGTGCATTCGCGGCGATCATCAGACAGCGAACGATTAGTAAAAAATACAAGGTCACCAGAACCGCATTACCGATAAAGCCGAATTCTTCTGAAAAAACGGCAAAGATAAAATCCGTCGTACGTTCAGGAATAAATTCCAGATGTGCTTGCGTTCCTTTGAGCAAGCCTTTGCCGGTCAAGCCTCCGGAGCCCACCGCAATCGTCGATTGAATAATATGAAAGCCCTTACCTAAAGGATCGCGCGTTGGATCCAGCATCGTCAGCACCCGGTCTTTCTGATAATCATGCAGCAGGTATGGCCAGATCACTGTCGGCGTCACCACGGCGATAAATGCGACGATCGATAATAAAACTTTCCAAGAGAGCCCAGCCAGAAAGATCACGGTGAATCCAGCCGCCACCACTAATAAGGCTGTGCCCAAATCTGGCTGTCTGGCAATCAACCCTACTGGTACACCGAGTATCACTGTCGCGATGACAAAATCCTTGAAATGTAATGCGCCTTCTTTTTTCTGAAAATACCAGGCCAGCATCAACGGCGTCGCAATTTTCATCATTTCCGAAGGCTGAATCACAATGCCGACATTGATCCATCGGCGCGAACCTTTTTTCACCATCCCGAATACGGCAACGGCGATCAGTAAGGCGACACCGAATGTGTAAATCGGAATGGCGAACCGCATCAGCGTGCGTGGTGGAATATTCGCCACTATCCACATAATGACAAATGACACGACGATATTACGCAACTGATCTTCAAGCCTGCCAGGGAAATCAATCCCTGCAGAATACAGCGTCACCACACCGCAAGATAAAATCAGAAAAATGATGATGGCCAACGGCGCATCAAACACCATGATGCGAGAACGTAAGGAACGCCAGTAGACACCGAAATTATGCATGATCAGTCCTTATTCCCAGTTGTTTCGCCACCGGGTTTCGGGCCCGGGGCTGGCTCAGGTGGATTTTTTACTTCAGCATCAGAGCGGTACAGAGTCATGTCACTTTGCGCCTTTGGCACCGGTGCAGGAAGTTCTTTGTTTTCCTTAACCTCAGGGCGTTTTCCCAGTAAATAATAATCCAACGCCTTACGTACGATAGGTGCGGCCGCCTCCGAGCCGAAACCACCATTCTCTACGATAATTGCCAATGCAATTTTAGGTTGATCGGCGGGCGCGAATGCGGTGTACAAAGAGTGATCCAGATGTCTGACCGCCATCCGCTTAGCATCGTACTTTTCATTTTTCTTGATACTGATGACCTGCGCTGTTCCGGTTTTACCGCCAGAGACATATTCTGCGTTCGCAAACACGCGCGCGGAAGTTCCCTCTTTCACTACCCCCACCATCGCATTCTTAATAAAATCGATGTTTTCCTGCTTCAATGGAATACGGAAACTCTCTTTGGGTACCGTCAGGGTACGGGCGCGGGTTTGAGGATCTTCCGTCATCTTTACCAGATGCGGCTTCATCACAACACCGTTATTGGCCAGCGTTGCAATTGCATGTGCCATCTGTAAAGGCGTAAAAGTATTTTGCCCTTGTCCTATGCCCAGTGAAATCGTGTCACCCGGTATCCAGCGTTGTTGTGCAGGCTTTTTAAACGCAGTACGTTTCCATGCAGTCGACGGCAGCAAACCGGTACGCTCATGTTCAAGATCAATACCCGTTTTTTGTCCGAAACCAAAAGGCTTCATAAAATCGTGCATCGCATCGACACCCATGTCATTGGCCAACATGTAGTAATACGTATCACACGATTGCACGATCGATCGGTACATATCCACCATGCCGTGACCACCGGGTTTATCGTCTTTAAAAATGTGATTACCAAACGCAAAAAAACCGGGATCAGCAATCGCTTGCGTTGCAGTCCGTTTGCCCAGTTCCAATGCCGCCAGCGCCATAAACGGTTTATAGGTCGAGCCGGGCGGATAGGCTCCGGTCAGTGGCCGATTTAACAGCGGCTTGTCTTCCGACGTATTGAGCTCGTTCCAACTTTGCTGGTCGATTCCCTCGACAAATAAATTCGGATCGTAGGTCGGTTTGGACACGAATGCCAATACATCACCGGTCGCCGGTTCAATCGCGACCAGCGCACCACGACGATCACCAAATGCTTCTTCAATGACTTTCTGCAGTTCAATATCGACCGACAAAATCAGGTTCTTACCAGACGTCGGTGGCGTGCGCGATAAAGTGCGCACAGCACGGCCACCGGCGGACACTTCCACCTCTTCAAACCCGGTACTTCCATGCAAAATCTTTTCGTAGCTTTTTTCCAGACCTTCCTTACCGATGTAGTCCGTCCCGTTGTAATTCGCACTGTCTTCCATGTCATCGATGATTTCAGCATCTTTTGTGCTGATACGACCAATGTAGCCAATCACATGCGAAGCCACATCGCCCTGAGGATATTGGCGGAATAAGCGAGCTTGTATATCGACCCCGGGAAAGCGAAAGCGTTGTGCAGTAAACCGGGCAACTTCTTCATCGGTTAAACGGGTACGGATGGGAACACTTTCAAAGCTCTTGGAATCTTCCAGCAATTTGCGGAAACGCTTGCGATGCTTAGGTTGAATATCGACTAAATCCGCCAACTCATCGATCAGCACGTCCATATCCTGATTGATCTTGGACGCAGTAATCTCCAGCGTATAAGCTGAATAATTTCTGGCGAGAATGACGCCATTCCTGTCCAGAATCAGGCCACGGTTAGGCACCACCGGAACAACATCAATGCGGTTTTCATCCGCCAGTAAAACGTAATCGTCATGCTTGACGATCTGTAGCCAGACAAAACGTGTGACCAACGCAGAAAAACAGGCGAGCACAAATATGCCGAGGAAAATCAGCCGCAGGCGAAAAAGATAAAGCTCGCGCTCGGTGTTCTTTAGTTCAGTCATGATTTCTTCAATTTACTCAGCAGCATGCGGCACACTGTTGACACACGGTCACAGCGGTTCAGATAGGACGGTTATGGTCTTTATCGATGGCACGTCGTTGTGGCGCCAGCAAAATCAGCGTTGCTACCGGCCACAATAATGTCGTCACCAGACTCTGAGAGAAATACAACCAGCCAGGAAAATGCGCTTCTGGTGCAATCAACAACCGGACGCCCGTCTGCAATCCTTGTACAAACAGGAACAACGGAAAGACATGCAGGCACTGAGTCACAGGATGAAACCACAATACACGCCGGTGTATTGTGATCGCAAAATACGACAACAAGGTATAGGCCAGTGCGTTTTCACCAAGATAAATCGCATCATGCACATCCATCACCAGCCCCATCGCAAAAGCGACACCGATTCCCACCTTGAGCGGCTGATGAATACTCCAGAAAACCAATACCAATGCGACAAAATCCGGCACACCAGCCATGCCACCCCAAGGTAAAAAATTCAGAAAAAAAGCGGCAATAAAACTGAACGCAATAAACAGCGAATTCACTGGCAACAAAATGTAATGGGGCTGATTCATTTTGTTGCCTCCTTTTTATCTTCAGGTTTCACTTCCTTTACCGCGTCTTTCATGTCAGCCTGCGTGACCGCCTGATGATCGACCGGTTTCACATCACTTCCCGGCGGCGCGGTGTCACGGGTTACTTTGCGATTGAATTTTTCTTTTTTCGCCCGCACATCTTCGGTGTCAGGGCGCGGCAAATTGGTCGTCGATACCTGCAAAATCAACAATTGCTTATTCTTGTCGATACCAGCAATCGGAGCACATAAAATGTTTTCCAGAGTGGTCGTCGCCTTATTTTCGACTTGCACAACATTTGCGACCGCCAGGCCGGCGGGATAAATACCATCGATACCCGAAGTCACGAGCTGATCACCCACTTTGACATCTGCATTCGAGGTCAGGCGCATATCAAGATAGGATGACTTACCGCGTCCATACGCCACGCTGCGCAAACCATTTCTGAGTATCTGCACTGGAATCGCCTGATTTTTATCCGACAACAACGTCACTTCAGCAGTGAATGGGAAAACTCTCGTGACCTGACCAACGACACCAAGATCATCGATCACTGGTTGCCCCAGCGCGACGCCATCTTTGATACCTCGGTCGACGATGACTTTTTTGGTCGAGGCATCGCGGGCATCATAAATAATTTCAGCGAGAACTGATTTCACCGGCAAACGTTCACGCGCACCCAGCAAGTTACGCAAGTGATTATTTTCCGACTGGAGCTGAGCCGTTTTCTGCAAAGAATCTGCATTGATCATTTGCTGGCGTTTCAGGCGGGAATTCTCTTTTTCGAGATCAGTTTGCGTCACAAAATAATGTGACACCTGCCGCGCAATGTCGGCAGGAATCACTGCCATCATTTGTGCCGGGTACAACACCGTTCCTAATACCTGACGGGCAAAGGTTAAAGTATTCAGGCGAGAATCAACGACCAGCAGGAAAACCGCAAAAACGGTAAAAAAAACGGCTCTGACACGTGCAGATGCACCTTGCTTAAAGAGGGGTGGCGGACTGTAATCCATACTATATCAATCGTCAGAAACCGGTTACCTATCCACAGCAGAAGCCTGGGCTATGTGCATGCGCTCAAAAAACAAAAAGCCGACATAAATGCCGACTCTGCTACCTGCAGAACTGATGCGTCCCACCGACAAGGCAATGAATTACATTCACAGACACATACATTGTGGTCCCATGCCTCGCCGGATCGTATTACTCATACTCTGATCTGCATAGGCGGGGTGACATACTCCCGCCTGATCCAGAATTTTATTCGTAAGAAAAGATGGAACCCAATTTATCCATGCGCTCCAGCGCCATGCCAGAGCCGCGCACCACGCAAGTCAACGGGTCTTCGGCAACAATCACCGGCAGGCCAGTTTCTTCCATCAGCAAACGATCAAGATCACGCAGCAAAGCACCGCCACCGGTCAGCATCATGCCTTTTTCTGCAATATCCGCACCAAGTTCGGGTGGCGTTTGTTCCAGCGCGTTTTTAACAGCAGAAACGATGTTGTTCAACGGATCAGTCAGCGCTTCCAAAATTTCATTACTGGAAATAGTGAAAGAACGCGGAATACCTTCGGACAGATTACGACCTTTAACTTCCATTTCCTTGACTTCGGAACCTGGGAAGGCAGAGCCGATCGCTTTTTTGATCGCTTCTGCAGTTTGTTCACCGATCAGCATGCCGTAGTTACGACGGATGTAGTTGACAATCGCTTCGTCGAATTTATCGCCGCCGACACGTACCGAACCTTTGTACACCATACCGCCGAGCGAGATAATACCAACTTCAGTCGTACCACCACCGATATCCACCACCATGGAACCAGTCGCTTCAGAAACCGGCAGACCGGCACCGATCGCTGCTGCCATCGGTTCTTCGATCAGAAATACCTGAGAAGCACCGGCACCCAACGCCGATTCACGGATCGCACGACGCTCAACCTGCGTAGAGCCGCAAGGAACACAGATAATGATACGCGGGGAAGGTTTGAAGAATTTGGTGTCGTGCACCATACGGATAAATTGCTTGAGCATTTGCTCAGTCACCGTAAAGTCAGCGATCACGCCATCTTTCATCGGGCGGATTGCTTCGATATTGCCAGGCACTTTGCCCAGCATCTGCTTCGCTTCTTTACCGACAGCCTGGATGGTCTTCTTACCATTCGGGCCGCCTTCCTGACGTATCGCCACTACCGAAGGCTCATCCAGCACGATGCCCTGACTACGGACATAAATTAAGGTATTTGCAGTACCGAGATCGATCGCCAGATCATTTGAAAAATAGCTACGTAAAAAACCAAACATGTATTGTCCTGTATTTAACAATTATGTGTACAGCGTCTCAAGCAGATCGCTGTTCCACTGAATTTGATCAAAATTTGACCCTGTCTGCATCAAGCTGATCCTCATATTCAAGGCCAGACCGCGGTAACTTCGGGGATTTAGCGCACCTTATAGGGCATTAACCCGCCATTCTACCTTATAATCTTCTTAAATTTACCCGATACCAACACCTAAAAATACAGTATCGGAAATTGTATTTTTTTGCATTATTTCTGACACCCTTTTGCGCCTTGCCGCGCCCTTAAATCATGTCACTGACACTTAATGATGTTACCCGCATCGCGAATCTGGCAAAGCTTGAAGTTTCCGATTCCGAAGCGAACTCCACACTTGATAAGCTGAATGGTATTTTTTTACTGGCGGAACAATTAAAAGCCGTTGATACCACTGGCGTCGCACCACTGAGCCACCCTATCGGCGCCCTGCTGCCCGAACTCGCACTGCGTCTGCGTGAGGATGTGGTTACGGAAACCAATCATCGCGACGAATACCAAAAGCCGGCACCGGCAACGCAGGACGGCCTGTATCTGGTGCCTAAGGTCATTGAATAAGCTTCACGGAAAAGATTCTATGCATACCAAAACTCTTGCCCAATTATCCGCACTGCTGCACAGCAAGCAGATTTCTGCGACTGAACTCGCACAGCACTTTCTGCGACGTATCGCGGCCAGTGATCTGAATGCATTTCTGCACGTTGATACCGCACTGACGCTGCAACAGGCTGCCGCTGCCGATGCGCGTCTTGCTAAAGGCGATGCGACAGCGCTGACAGGCATCCCCATTGCTCATAAAGATATTTTTGTCACAAAAGATCTGCGCTCGACCGCAGGCTCCCGCATGCTGGAGAACTATGTCAGTCCGTTCGATGCAACGGTCGTCACAAAACTGGCTGAAGCAGGCATGGTCACATTGGGCAAACTGAATTGCGATGAATTCGCGATGGGTTCGGCGAATGAAAATTCGTATTTCGGCGCAGTCAAAAATCCATGGGATAAAACCGCCGTTCCTGGCGGCTCGTCCGGCGGTTCTGCTGCCGCGATCGCAGCGCGGCTGACACCCGCAGCCACGGGCACGGATACCGGCGGCTCGATTCGCCAGCCCGCCGCATTTTGTGGCATCACCGGCATCAAACCCACATACAGCAGCGTTTCCCGTTACGGCATGATCGCGTTTGCCTCATCTCTCGACCAAGGTGGACCAATGGCCCAGACAGCCGAAGACTGTGGCCTGCTGCTCAATGCCATGGTCGGCTTTGACGAAAAAGATTCCACCTCGCTGGATCGCAAACCGGAAGATTTCAATCGCGACCTGAACAAATCAATTCAGGGTCTGCGCATTGGTGTGCCGAAAGAATTTTTCGGCGCGGGTCTGGCGCCGGATGTGGAACAGGCGGTACGGGCGGCGCTCTCCGAATATGAAAAACTCGGCGCGACTTTAGTGGATATTTCCCTGCCAAAAACCGAGCTTTCGATTCCTGTGTATTACGTTATCGCTCCGGCAGAAGCATCTTCCAATCTGAGTCGTTTTGATGGCGTGCGTTACGGACACCGCGCAGCTGATTACAAAGACCTCAACGATATGTACAAAAAATCGCGTACCGAAGGTTTTGGTGAAGAAGTGAAGCGTCGCATACTGGTCGGTGCCTATGTGTTATCGCATGGTTACTACGACGCCTACTACTTGCAGGCACAAAAAATCCGCCGCCTGATTGCGCAGGATTTTGCCGCAGCCTTTGAAAAATGCGATGTCATTATGGGACCGGTGGCGCCAACTGTGGCATGGGATCTGGGTTCCAAATCCGATGATCCGGTCGCTAACTATCTGGCCGATATTTTTACTTTATCGACCAGTCTGGCCGGTTTGCCCGGCATGTCCATCCCTTGCGGTTTCGGTCAGGGCGACAAAAATGCAAAACGTCCGGTCGGCTTGCAACTGATAGGCAATTACTTTGATGAAGCACGTTTATTGAATATCGCGCATCAGTATCAGCAAGTCACTGACTGGCATCAGCGCGCACCGGAATAAGCGGCATAAAAGTAATAGGCAAACATTGCTGCCGCTGGTACATCAACCAGCCCCAACGGCAGCATCCGATTGATGGATGAAGTGTGTCGCGCATTTGCTGACACCACATGCAACAACGAAACAAGGAATGATTATGCAATGGGAAGTCGTTATTGGTTTTGAGACGCACGCGCAACTCAAAACAAACTCCAAGATATTCAGTGGTTCTTCAATACAATTTGGCGCAGAACCCAATACCCAGGCCAGCCCTGTTGATCTGGCATTGCCGGGCGTGCTGCCGGTGATGAACAAAGGTGCGGTAGAAAAAGCGATCCAGTTTGGTCTGGCGGTTGGTGCGGTCGTCGCGCCGGAATCAATTTTCGCCCGCAAAAACTATTTCTATCCTGACCTGCCAAAAGGCTATCAGATCAGTCAGTTTGAGATCCCGGTCGTTCAGGGTGGCTCAGTTTCATGCGTCGTTGAAAAAGATGGGAAGTCCGAAGTCAAAGTAATCCAACTGACCCGCGCGCATCTGGAAGAAGATGCAGGCAAATCCCTGCACGAAGATTATCAGGGTATGACAGGCATTGACCTCAATCGCGCCGGTACACCTTTGCTGGAAATCGTCACTGAACCCGTGATGCGCAGTGCCGCCGAAGCGGTCGCTTACGCAAAAGCATTGCACTCGCTGGTGATGTGGCTCGATATCTGTGACGGCAATATGCAGGAAGGATCTTTCCGTTGCGATGCCAACGTTTCCGTACGTCCGGTCGGACAAAAAGAATTCGGCACACGTTGCGAAATCAAAAATCTGAACTCGTTCCGCTTTCTCGAAGAAGCGATCAACATCGAAGTCCGTCGTCAGATCGAACTGATCGAAGACGGCGGCACCGTGGTGCAGGAAACCCGTTTGTATGATCCTGACCGCAAAGAAACACGCTCTATGCGCAGCAAGGAAGACTCACAGGATTATCGCTATTTCCCCGATCCTGATTTACCACCACTGAAAATCAGCCGTGAGTGGGTCGAACAAGTGCGTGCCACCATGCCAGAGCTGCCATCAGCAATGCGTCAGCGTTTCATTGAGCAATTCGGCCTGCCTGAATACGATGCCACCATCCTGACCCAATCAAAAGGGATCGCAACTTATTTTGAAGCGATCGTACAAGCGGCAGGTGTTGCTCAGGCAAAACCGGCTGCGAACCTGATGATGGGCGATGTGGCATCCACACTCAATCGCGAAGGTGTTGAGATCAGCGCCATTCCTGTCAGCGCAGCGCAACTGGCAGTCCTGTTGCAGCGTATTGCGGACGGCACCATCTCGAACAAAATCGCTAAAGAAGTGTTTGCCGCAATGTGGCAGGCACCATCGGCAGACGTCAATCTGGCAGATCAGGTCATTGAAGCAAAAGGCCTGAAACAAATTTCCGATGTCGGTGCGCTCGAAAAAATTATCGATGAAGTGATGGCAGCGAATCAGCAATCGGTGGATGAATACCGCGCCGGTAAAGAGAAAGCGTTCAACTCGCTGGTCGGTCAGGCGATGAAGGCAACCAAGGGTAAAGGCAATCCGGCACAAGTGAATGAATTGCTGAAGAAAAAACTTGCGGGCTGATCGCACGCTCTATCCCCGTTTTATCAAGTGAGATTATTTTGAGCAATTTAAGACAAGAATTTATTGCATTTTCAGTCAAGGCCGGCGTTATCCGCTTCGGTGATTTTGTCACCAAAGCCGGACGTAATTCTCCGTATTTTTTTAATGCCGGTTTATTCAATGATGGCGCGAATCTGGGCAAACTGGCCGCATTTTATGCGGACACCCTGATTAACTCCGGCGTCGAATTTGACATGCTGTTCGGCCCCGCCTACAAAGGCATCACGCTGGCCAGTGCGACTGCCGTCGCGCTCGCAGCACGCGGCCGCAACGTGCCGTTTGCCTACAATCGCAAGGAAGCCAAAGACCACGGCGAAGGTGGCACGATTGTTGGTGCCGAACTGAAAGGAAAAGTCGTCATCATTGATGACGTGATTTCTGCGGGTACATCCGTACGTGAATCAGTGGAAATGATACGCGCAGCAGGTGCCACTCCATGCGCCGTGTTGATCGCACTTGATCGTATGGAACGCTCCGGTAAGGATGACGCCCTCTCTGCTCAATCCGCGGTGCAAGAAGTCAGCCAGGCTTACAACATGCCTGTCGTCTCTATCGGCAACCTGAATGACTTGTTTGACTATCTGTCCGCGGCAGGTGCTGACGCTCAGTTGACTCAGCACAAAGATGCTGTTGCCGTCTACCGCCAGCGTTACGGAGCCATCTGACGCTGATCTTACCGACAGACGCCATCCACAGTCACTGCAATAAAAAAGGATGCCAGACGGCATCCTTTTTTACTTATATGCTTCATTCCAGAACTTCAGATTAGCGCTTTGGTAAACCAGCTGCACGGCGCAACTCTTCCAGAAGCTCAGGATCTTCAACGAGTTTCGCACCCGGAATCGGAGGCATCACAACGTTCGAAGGCTTGTTGACCGGTGCAGGTTTGGCCGCTGTTTTTGCCCCTGCTTTTTCCTGTCCGGCTGCACTTGTCGTTGATGCTGGATTTTGCACTGGAGCAGGAACCGGCTTACTCATAATCACACCACCAAGCTCATCTGCATCAGGTTTCTTCGGCGCGTCCTTTGCCGGTGCCATCGGTGTAGTTGCGGACGACTCTGCAGGTGTCGGTGCGACCTCCTGAGACCCAGGTGCCGACATGACTTCCGTATTTGGATTTACCAGTTTTGTATCGCGCACCGGAGCAGAAAATTCTACCGCCGATTTTGTATTTTCCGGATTAGTTGAACGACGCAAGCGGTTCATATCGGCATTTGATTTCAAATCCCGCGCCCAATCACCCAGCGTCGACTGGAAAGCATTGGTGATCGATTCCGCTTCAAAATCATCGTTGATAATATAAGGCGTGATCAGAATAATTAATTCCTTCTTATTCTTATTCATGCTTTCGTTCTTAAACAAACTACCTATACCCGGTATGTCTTTCAATAAAGGTACGCCTCCATCGGAGGAATTGTTGTCGTTGGAAATTAACCCGGCCAACATCACCGTACTACCGTCACGCAGCGTCAGTTTGGTATCTACTTTGCGGGTACCAATCGTTGGAGATGTGATCGCGCCACTGGTCAGTGATTTCACATTACTGACTTCCTGCGAAATATCGAGATCGATACGGCTGCCGGAATTAATAATAGGGCGTACCTTCAAAATCATACCCGCCGTACGATACTGAACGGTATTCGTGGTTGTAGAACCAGTGAGCACACCCGGTGTCGTGGTGGTACTGGTCAAAATTGGCACTTCATCTGCTACCTGTATCGTTGCAGTCTCACCGTTTCTGGCCATCAGCTTAGGGCTGGATAAAATCTGCGCATCACTCTTACTCGCCAATGCGGTGACATCGGCCCGCATGGAATGTGCGGAATTCAAAAAACTGAATGCCAAACCACTGGAGCCCAGCTTACTGATCGGCAAAGTTCCAGAAAGCGGTGTGCCATTCTTTACACTCCAGTCAACACCAAGCGAATTACTGGTTCCGGCGGTCACTTCGGCCACCATCACGTCGATCAGTGCTGATTTGCTCGGTTTGTCAAGCTCAGCCAATAATGCCATCCACTGGCGATACTGATCAGCACCACCACCCTGAATAATCAAGCTGTTAGTCGCATTGTTGACAACAATTTTAGAGCCACCGCGATTTCCTGATGCCGCCGCGGTTGCCGCCGCAGTTGCCGCGGTTCCGGTGGCTGCGGGTACTGTGGATGAGGTAGAACCACCGATCAGTTCAGACAAGGTTTTCGCCAGTGCCTGAGCGTCAGCATATTTTACCGGGTAGGTAAAAAAGGCACCCCCGGCCTGACTCTCAGAAGGCTTATCCAGTTCTTTGGACCACTGCAAAACGTGATTTAATATCTTTTCAGACGAAGAGAAAATAATCACGCTGTTGATAGGAGGAATCGGTAATATCAGAATTGGCGAACCGGAATTGACACTGGTGCTGGCGGCATACCCCTCCGCACTGAGCACTTCCACCAGGCGCTTACTGAATTCTTCAGCGGTCCAGAAAACTGGACTGACGCGCTTGGTGCGCTGACCGCGCATAGCAGGCTGATCAAATACCTGTATGACTTCCATTGCCGCGGCCACATCGTCTGGCTGGCCACTGATCAGGATCGCATTCTTACCCAGATCGTCAGTCGCCTGAATTTTGGCGCCGAACATGGTTTTGAGCAAGCTGCTGAAATCATTGACCCGTACCGCATCAAGCTCAACATAATGAAAGACAGGGCGCAGGCTCTGCGGCGTTTCCGGACTAGCGCGACCGCGTCGTATCGCTGGCGAATAACTACTGGAAGCATTGTCCGGAACCATGCGAATCACACCACCGAAATCCTGAACAGCCACGCCGTAACTCTTGAGCAGCATGCGCGATAAACGTGATAATTCAGCGTTCGTCGTTGGCTGTGGAATATGGAAAGTCACCAGGTCGGTACGCGCCGCCACTGCCCCGTCCATAGAATAATTTGCCTTCAGCACACTGCCGTAGACTGCCTGAATGAAAGTAGGTAAAGGCATCTGATCGAATGAAACCGTCAGATCCGCTTTGCCACCAGCAGGAGCAGGCTGATCCTGTGCAGCCCGTTTTTCACCGCTGATCGTCGCCGGCATTTTCGGTGTGTCTGTCTCAGAATAGGTGCGTTTCATCTGCTGATCGCCAAGCAACGAAGCGGTATCCGTCTGAGGACTGCGCTCAAAGTCGATGCGTTTAGGAACAAGCAGTTTCGTGTCCGCGCATCCGCTCAGTGCCAGCATCAGCCCCAGTGCAGAGACGGGCAAGGCACCGTACAAAGATTTATTGCCTTGACGGCCAAAAGGAAATTTTTTCATTGCTTACGTAAATTCAATTTCATAGTTTGACCATTGAGCACAATCTTCAAATGGTCTTGAGCGATGTCGACAATTTTTGCGCCACCAGGAAGCTTATCTCCGATTCCTCTCGCCTCTGTAACTGGCTGATTTTCGAACAATAGCAATACGCTTTTTACTGATCCTACCGAGGTGATACCGACCACACGCCAGCGTGGCGGCGTCATAGGTTCTTTACGCGGTGGCAATGGCTGCTTCGCCGTGACTTCCCACATACGCTGATCCGCTAATTCCTCTTCTGCTTTTTGCGCGCTCTTCGCTGCCTGCGGTGTCGCATCCTCGTTCACAGGAACAATTGCTTTTTTTTCCGGCGGGGCAGCGGGCAAGACAAACGGGGCATCTTTCTGGGCCGTCTCATCTGCGCTGTTTTGCTGCACCATATTGGCAGTAGAAATTGAGAAAAAACCGGCAACAGCCCCCGCTATAACACCGGCCAGAATCACGCCCGCAGCAAGCAACTGCTGCCTCGATATTTTTTTGAAATTAAACTTCATATTCATGGCTCAGATACCTTTCGCAAGCGGCGCGGCATCTGTCGTGGCTGCAACTGACTGATCCGCTCCCGCATCCAGGTGCCAATAGCAGCGTATATTCACTTCCAGTTGCGTTCCGCGTACCAGCACGCGTTCTACAACTGTAAATTTCTGCTGATCTTCGAGCGTATCGAGCAAACGCCCGAAAGGCGTAGGATCAAAACGGCCGATCAGGGTCACTTTAATCATCTGTACACCCGATGGCAGGCTGCTCTTTGTCTTATCCTGAGCACTCTTAGTACCATAACTGGTCAACGCTGCGTCGGTCTTCTCACCGCCTTCTGCATCCTGCGCTGACACGGTCACGCCGACAATGCCCGCGTCTTTAGCCAGTTGCCGCACGTCACTCAATAAACGTGCTTTGGCAAAAGTCGCAGATTTTTCAGCCGGCAGATACGCAAGCCAGGCTTTCTGAATACGCTCAGCGTCCTTCAGCTTCTGATCCCAGCGACTCTCTTTTAACGCCGCCTGCTGACGCACTAACAACTGCTGCTGATTCGCCAGTTGCTTTTGGCGGGCAGCATTACTATCGAATAATTCTGCCAGACTGTAAGCGCAGAGTATGAAGATGGCAGCACCAACCAATTGCCAGAAACGTTCACCTGTTTGCATCTTATTCGCCCTTTTCCCGCTTGCCGCTGCGCGGTATTACCGAAGAATCCATCTGTTCTGTTTTTTTCTGCTCTGTTGATTTAGGTGCTGCCGGCGTCGCCATTGTTTTTGCTTGTGGCGTTTCGCTCGCAATGCTCTCCGGCTTCACGATTTTCGGCGCCATTTTGGCCGATACTTTCATCAGCCGGGCATCGCTATCCGGCAACAGACGTATATTGCTGAGCAATTTCATCGACTCCAGGTCCTGCGTCACACCGACGATATTCAGCTCTGTGTTCACCGGAACCAGCATCAGACGCACCTCGCCATCCTGATATTCAAACTCGCGCAGAGCAGCATCCTCTTTCTGCAATAATGGACGCAGGTTTTTCAGCAACTCCCTGACTTCATCGCGACTGCGCAAGGCCGCCAGTTTCGTGGTCCACTGCTGTAAGGCCATTGCCTGACTGCGGGCAGTATTGATCGGTTCGACTTTGGCAGACAAAGATTCGATCTCCTGATCGGTCGATGTCAGTTGCGAATCAATTGACCACCATTGCGCTCCGAGATAAGCACCATACGAAGCCAGTATCACCACAGCGATCACCGCCAGCACATCACCACGGAAATTTTTCAGCGCATGCCACCATTGCACGCCCAGAAGATTGCGTGCCCATGGCTCCGCCAGACGATAGACCGGATCTTTCAGACTGGATTCGGATAACTGCACATGCGCCGGCACCTGTTCCGGCCACGATGCTATCTGCGCGAGTGCGCCTGTCATTGCCGCAGAGCCCGGACGCCAAGCCTGCCACTCATCGTTGCTGACACGCTCCGGCCACCAGGCGCTGTCAACTAATAAACCCTGATGCCATAACTGTGCTTCCACACCTTGCTGACACTGAATCAGTACAGCACCGTCTTTGCGCTTAGGGAAACAGACGCTTTCCGGTGCAAACTGCATATGATTGATATCAAGGCCATGCTTCTCGCAGATCTCCCTGACCTTACGGTTTTCCCAAAACCATAAATGTACCCAGTCACCGGAACGGCAGGCATACACACCGCTGTCAGCAAAAGGAGCCAGACGATGCAAATGTAATTGGACAAAAGCTTGCGTTTTGTGAGAGGGCACGCCCTTCGCCTGCAGCGAAGTCGTCACACACCATGATCTTGGCAAAATCCAAAGCGGCTTGAACCAGGCAGTTCGCGCATTCTGCTTTGCAATAATTTCTTTTGCTTTTGGTTCAGCAATGTCAGAAAGGTAAAATCGGTTGCGTAATTGCATTCTTGTCCGTTTCAGATATTTGGTCAATTCTCGGCCATTCGGCGCGACCAGCCGGTATCATAACCGATGCCAGAGGCAATCTGCGTGGTGAAAAAATGTACCACGGCACGCCCTCTGCATTTGTTGCTATTTTTAATTCATATCTCAGAGCCCACGGCATATCCGGCGCGGTATGCGTGATCCGCAAAGTCCTAGATGGCGCCCTGCTCGTCGCGAAGCCCATAAATCCACCGGCATCATTTGCCTGCTGTATCCGGTTGATTAAAGTCGATTCATTTTTGACGCGCTCTTGTTCAACCTCGGATACCTGCTCTGCGGTAAGGCCGTACGCAGCCAGTGCACGCGGCGACGCGGTGGTCGGATTGAAAGACTTGTCACCGAATACCGTGACATCCTCGAAGCAGCCCCGTTCAGTCCAGCTTTTTTCCAGTGCTGCCCAGCCAAAGACGCGCCAGATTTCAGGCTCCGCCAGTAATGGTGCACCCCGTGGTGGTGGCATACCCGCTGCAGCATACTCAAAATCCTTCGCACCATTGACACGCTTGAGCTTGCCAGGTTCCTGATAATCTTCCAGCGCATCAATCAGTGCATCGGTATCTGCTTCCGCAGCGCCACATGCCACCAGTAAGCGCGCCAGCTTCACCCGGTCTGGCCGGTTAAAAGACAGCAAGCCTTTAATATCCTGCAACTGTATTGTACTTTTTTCAGCACCCGCATAGCCACGCCCATCCACTTGCAAATATGTTCCCGGCCAGCCAAACCCATCCTTCGTGGCACGGCTGGTGGATATCCAGAACAACGCCTCGCTGCGGCTGGACAAAAATGCCTGCTCCGCATCGGCCCGCTGCTTCAGCTTTGCCTGGCGTTCAGCCAGTATCTGATTAGACTGACTGATCATCGCTGCCAGTATCGTAAAACCTGCCAGCAGCCACAACACGGCAGCCAGCGCAAAACCTTGCTCCATCGTTGAACGTATGCGATACGCGATCATTTCGATCCTATTCCCAACAAACTCTCCAGAGCCTTCGTTCCATCGGCTTCTGTTTTCCGAATACCATCGTATACCGCCAACATCTGGACACGCTGCTCACCTGATTTTGCACGAATCACAACTGCTCTCGGCAAAGCATCCTCTGCCTTGCCCGACATCGGCGGCCAGACAGATTCGGTCGCACCCTGTATCGTCTGGTATTCCATCACCACCGGCATTTTCCAGGAAGCGACGATCAGCGGTGGTACATTTTCAGCACTGACGAACAAGTCAGTACCGCCATCCGTATTCGGTTTCAGCGTCGCCGTTGCCAGAGTCACCTGCCCCCAGTCTCTCTGAGGCATCGCCAGAGTGTAGGCTTCAAAGCCAGTATCATTACCGGAAAACGGTTTTTCGATGTTTTTAGGCAAAGTTAAATTTGCCACCAAATCCCTGAGCGCATTGAGTCTGACCCATTGCCCCTGAAAATTGCCATTGACATTTTCGGCAATTCTGACTACCTGCGCCATCTGGGAAAAAGCGCCCGACATAATGGTAACCACAAAACCCAGGATCACCAGACTGACTAATAATTCAATCAGAGTTAACCCTGCCTGCTTCTGCAAACCGGCTCGGGATGTCATTCTGAATAAACGCTCAGGGAAAATCATTTTCACAATTAAAACGGCTTTTCTGCTGCTGGTTTACGAACCTGCTTATAACCCGCCAGCCTGACCGAAAAAGTAAACCATTCACGGCCATCATGGTGAAATGCCTTAGACTGCACGTTGTACAAGGTAATCTGATACAGGCCCAGTCCATCCATAGGAGAGACAGATTCGCGCGTTTCAGATATGGGTGACGAAGTCCACTCCAGATAAAACTGATCAAATAACTGCTTACCCGAAGGCGCCGTTGCCGGATTCTGATTTGACAAGAACTGCACCGCCTGTATGCGCGCCATGGACTCGGTTTCCTGCAATTGAAACCGTGTCAGTTGTCCCATCGTCTGTCCCAGCCAGCTAAACAACACGACAGAACCTATCGTGAGAATCGTCAGCGCAGCAATCATCTCCAGCAAGCTGAAACCTTGCTGTCCGGTAGATAAATGATGACGCTGAAAACGGAGACTCTTCATGGATTAGCGTTTGACAATACTGACATCACAGGACACCGGCGCAATCATAAGTCGCAATTGGCGTTTTTGCGGCGCGGTCAGATCAACTTCGCCGCCGGCACAAACACCGCTGTGATAAAAAATAACGCTCTTGTCGCTGCTGACAGTCCAGCCCTCGGGCAGACTCAATGCAGGTTCGCCGTCATTCAACTTAGTATTCCAGCTCTGTTTATCGAGTTTCACGGTTTGCGATAATAAAGCCGCTCTCGAGGCCAGACGCTGGAACTGTATCGATACTTCCGTCAGTTGCGCCCGCTCAGAGACAGACTCAAACCAACGCTGCATGGCAGGTATAGCAACACCCGCCATCAATGCCGCCAGCGTCAGTACCGCCATCATTTCTATCAGCGTAAAACCATGTTCACGCGCCGCTGCCGGACGTAACATTCGCGCCACCGTTTGCGGAGGGAGTAATAGGCGGCGAGCGAATCGCCCGTACATACGGAATAGAGAATACAAAGGATTCAACAAAATCAGCAACAAAATAAACTGGCGCAGCGCTTCAGAGTAACGATATCGCTTATTTCGTCGCCGGTGCGGCATTCGCCCCTAAACCGATATCCGCATTCAGACCCTCGCCACCAGCTTTGCCATCAGCGCCAAACGAATAGACTGAAAATGCCTTGTTATCAACGCCAGGAGTTTTGTACTGATAAGGATTTCCCCACGGATCAACCGGCACGGAACCCTCAATATACGGGCCTTTCCACAAGGATTGCAGCGTCGGGTCCTGAGGCGCAGTCACCAGCCATTGCAGGCCCTGATCCTGCGGCGGCGTCTGCCCCACATCCAGACGCATGATATTCAGAGCGCTTTCCAACATCTTGATCTGCGTTTGTGCGGTCTGTACCTTGGAAGTATCGACCTTACCAAAAATACGCGGCCCGACAAGACCCGCCAGCAAGCCGATGATGACCATCACCACCAGCATTTCCAGCAACGTAAAACCTGCGTGTTTCTTCAGCAGCCCTGTTTGTAATTGTTGCTTGCGATACATAGCACAACCTTTCAAAGTAATCTTCGTATTAAAAAATAAAATCAATATAAGTGACTGAGTACATGACAGCGATCTGCCCCGGTCAGGGCGGACGATGCCGGCCTTTGCCTTAAATCACATTCGTCAGGCTGGTGATCGCCAGCATGACCGAAATCATAATGCCGCCCAATACCACCGACACCAGCAAAATAGTGACAGGCTCCAGCAAAATTAAAAACTGGCGCATCTGCTGCTGACTGTGCATGCGATGCATCTGCGCCAGTGAAGCAGTCGTCTTACCCAGAGCACCGGAACGTTCGCCCACCCGCACAAGATTTACACCGGTTGCATCAATAAACTGATGCAACTGCAAAGATTCCGCCAGCGTCTTACCACCTCGGACATCACTCAGAATCAATGCTGCTTTTTGCCGCCACACGTCACCGCGCAAAGCATTCTGCGCATGCG
The DNA here is from genome assembly GCF_018139565.1 of Cognatundibacterium rivi. Lineage (GTDB taxonomy): Bacteria > Pseudomonadota > Gammaproteobacteria > Burkholderiales > Burkholderiaceae_D > Undibacterium > Undibacterium rivi. Next base: position 155,551 of record NZ_JAGSPK010000006.1, on the reverse strand, counting down.
CCAGCGCCTCCAGTATCGAAACATGGTTTTGCAACAACACACTGAACATAGAACTCCAGCGCGCCATTTCCGTATGCATAATCCAGCTACCGATGACCGGCAAACCTGCTGCCCAGTTCCATAAATTTTGCTGCACTTTCTCCTGACGCAACAAAGCGAAAGCGCTACCGGCGACACCCGCCAGCAACGCACCCAGCAACAGTTTGTTTTTTGTCAGCCACATCCCCGTCGCCAGTACCCACAGCGAAACCGCAGGAATATCCGCTTTCGGATTACTCAGAATATTGGCGAACTTCGGCACCACAAAAACAAACACCAGCAACGTTGCCAAAAAACCACTAACTATCAGCACCATAGGATAAATGAGTGCATTACGTGCCTCGCGCTGGAAGTTTTGTTCTAATTCCAGCTGCTCTGCCGCAGAACGCAGAGAACCCGCCAATTTACCAGTGGATTCACCGGCGCGGCAAAGCTCGACCACATAATTAGGCAGGCGCAAATCTGCATCGACTAAGGCCTTAGAGAAAGCAATACCACCACGCAGCTGTGAATAGATTTTATTAAAGGCAAGACCCAGTGGCGAATCCTGATACCCCCTGGCAACATTTTCTACTGCGTCTGCCAGTGTCACACCTGCATCCAGTAAAGTAGCGAGTTCCTGCAGCACCACTAATATGGCATCGCGACCGGCGCGCTTGGGCTGCGCGATGCGGCTGCGGCGGGAAGCAGCGACTTCCTGCATTTCAAACACCATTAAACCGCGACGTTGCAATTGCGTCATCGCGTCAGTCTGATCTTCTACAGTCAGCACACCTTTCACCACGGCGCCTTGCGCGTCAGTAGCTTGATAACGAAATTCCGGCATAAGGGAAACTTAAAAAACTCAGCATATATATATAGCGAAAAAAACCGTTCCAGGCTGAAAAGGCATGGCGCAGCGAATGTGCACGGATTGTATAAGACAACGGAATACAACAGTAGTGAAACTCGTAACAGCGCCCCACTCAGGGTCGCCTTACAACATCCCCAATTAAAAAAAGAATGAGAAAGCAAGCCAAAATCCGGAATGAATCAAACTTAATGTCCGGAAGTGTATCCTATACACAACACACATGTGTACAAACGTAAGAAACACAGCGCAGAATCACGCCGCTACGTATTATATCGTTGTCGATCTTAGGAATATGCCTGGCGAGAGAAGAGAAAGTTATATTTTCGACATAACTGCACATGGGAACTTGCTGCAATTGAAAAAACATGTTTTAATCTTCATCGGCTAGTCATATGAGTACTCGTATGACAAGTACTTGTAGCAAACGTACGTTGTACATTTATTACGTAACAATCTAATGTCTTTTCTAGAGAGGCTATTCAAATGAAACAAAAACAATTAAGTATCCTGGCGGCTAGCCTGGTTGCTGCCTTCGCTGCTAACGTAGCTTCCGCAGGTCAAATCCAATCTTCATCTTCTGCTATCGCTCACGAAGTTATCGTCAACGATGCTCAGACTGTAGCTGCTCCTCCAGTTTCTTATCGTTTCGCTGGCGACGTTGATGCATCTTTGGTCGCTCAAACCTTCCAAGTTCAATTGGTATTGCCGGCTAGTCCAGCTACGATCAAATTTAATTCCGCTGGCACTGCAAGCGCAATTACTTTGGTAGATAACACAGGTACATTGATTCCTGCTACAAACTATACAGTTACAACTCCAGCACTGAGCACAGATGGTAAAGTGTTGTATGCAAACATTACTGTTAAAGCTGGTTCGCCTATTTACGTTACGCCAGCCGTTCGCTTTAACGATACATCAGTAGCCGGTTCTGCTGCTGCTACAGTAGCTGGTCTTCGTACTTTTGTTGGCGACGTTAAGTCATGCGAAAATGGCGTTCCTACTCTGGGCATTTCTTTCAAACACTTTGCTAATGTAACTTCGACATCCCAGGCAGATGACGTATCAAATATTAACTCTGCAAATGAACACAAACGTTTTGGTAGCACCAATGACGGCACGTTGTTCACATTCCCGACTAATATTTCTGTGAAATTAGCAGCAGCTTCTACAAACCTCGCGCGTGTAGATGCTTCTACTCAAAACACGAAATTCCGTGCAAGTGGCGCAGCAGTAGCTCCAGCAACTGACGGTTTTGTTTCAACTACAGTAGCTAACTTAGGTACTGTTACACTGTCTCAAGATGCAAATGGCTCTGACTCCGGTAGTAATGCAGTCTACTCATTGACGCCAGTTGGCACACCTGCGTCTGCAGGTATTACAACACCTGCAGCGGCTCTTGCAAATAATAACGGTGCGGTTGAAATTAAAAACTTCAACGTTGTTGTGACTGCATCTCAAGGCTTCGCTTTGAATAGTACAGTATGGCTGTCTACTACCCCAGGTGGTACTGCAGTCGGTGGTGCAACAGCAACCGTTACAGCAACAACAGGTAACAGCGTAACGCTGACGTCAACAACACTGACTGCTGCACAATTGCAAGCACCTTTGTATGTTGTTTATACAGTTCCAGGTACTACAACAATTCCATCATCTACGTTCTCAGCAACTGGTACTTTGGCAAAAGCACCTGATTCGGGCACTACATATTTGAACGAACAAAATAACTCATGCACAAGATCACTGGCTTCTTTGGTTGGCAGCGTGAAAGTTGACGTTCGTAACTATGCGACATCCAAAAATGGTGGCTGGACATCTTACATCCGTCTCATCAATCCAAGTGAAACGAATGTTGCAACTGTCTACGGTCAGTTGATCCACTCTAACGGTACTTACGGTGGCTGGGGTCAAATCGCTACATTGCAACCACGTGAAGCAAAAAATATGTCTGCTGCAGTGATCGATCCATTGTTGACGACTGCTCCAGTAGATAACGGTACTGGTTATAAAGCTGCACCTGATCTGACTATCACTGACAACGGTGGCTTGGGTGAACGTCTGCGTATCTCTGCTGAAGGCGTTAGCGCGTTGAAAGTTCAGAACTACCTGTTGAACGGTTCTAACGGCAACTTCATTGAAGCGTCTTCCGCTCAAGGCGTTGACTTTGATGTCAACTCTGATCGTGCATTGGATGCTCAATTGAACGATCAAGATGCACAACGTAACATCGCTAAGTAATTCTGGTTATTACTAACTAGTTCTACTGATGAAAAAGGGAGGCGCAAGCCTCCCTTTTTTTATGCCTGAGCACACCAGTTAATATATGCTCAAATTCACCACTTGGCTTTCTTTGTGATATGTTGTTCAATACCACGGTTTCCAATGACGAAACTGATTCAGCACCACAATTCATGTTGTAAAGTCAGGTGCCAGCCTCGCTTTGCGCTTACCACGGGCTGATGTATGTTGAGTCATGTTTTGCTGATACCGCTGCTTTATTCTTGTTTCACTACTGGATTCGTATGTCTGCGCATAAATTTTCTGTTCGTCACTTGTCCCGCTGCCTTTGCGCGTTAAGCCTGTATTCCTTCAACTTGCTCGCTAGCGTTACTCCGCTGACTGTGCAAGCACAGACCGCACCAGCCAAAATATTCAATAAGATCGAAGACCTGATACCGGAAATGACGAAAGCAGGTACAGTCGATGCCGTACTGGCAATGATGCGCCCTCCCGTCATCAAAACAAATCTGATAAAGTCCGATTATCTGCTGTTGGACTCGCCCACGATCGCGCTTGCTGGCATCATGACCATACGCATGGTCAGCGAAATACCGGGCACTGAATTTTTCATGCTGTTTAACCAGACGCCGTCAGATAAAGAGCCGATGTTCATCACCGCCGTCTCAACACCGGGCATAGGTAAAGCAGAAGCAAAAATCAAGGCAAAATTTAGTAAAAACGCCGATTTACTTCTGGTGGTCAAAGCTGGCGGGCGCTGGTACAGCGTCGCCAATGACATCAAAATTGCGACCAAATAAGCTGCCTGTTGACTACGGGGCAGGCACATCAGCTGCCCGTTTTCCTCTCAGCCCGTTGCCTTTGCCGCTTGTATTCCTCTTTCAGATCCATGAGCACAAAATTATCTTTCGATCAGTATTTACAAACCCATCACCTCGTTCCGGCTGAGGTGCTCGATAATGTCCGCCTGCTTCAGCTTGAGCAATTCACTCCGCTGCCGGCGCTGCTGGTACGGATGGGCGCTTTATCCGAGGAGGTGCTGTATCAGCACCTGTCAGATTACACCGGTTTGCCACTGCTGACCGATGACGAACTGCATCAGGCACAAACGACATTTCACGCCACGATCACCCAATGGGAAATTCTTCCGCATTGGTGTCAGTCACAAGGCATGATGATCTGGCATAACGAAGAAACCGGCGTCACGTGCTGCGCATCCAAAGAGCCGTTGAATGCGAGCGTGCTGGAGGTATTACGTTTAAAAGCACCAGCAGATGGAAAGCCTTTGCGGTTTGCGCTGGTGCGTCCGTCTTCGTTTGAGGCTTTCTACGCCGCACAGGAACGCCGCGAACCAAAGATGGCGATGAGCGGCGACGTCATGCATCTGCGTGAACTGGCGGAAGAAGGCCCGATTATCGAACTGGTCAATACGGTGTTATCACAGGCAGTGACACGGCGTGCTTCTGATATTCACGTCGAACCAGGCGAATATGAATTCGCGATTCGGCTGCGGGTCGACGGCGTGATGCAGGATCTGAGCCGCTTTCCGCTGGATAAATTTGACGCTACGGTTTGCCGTATCAAAATTTTGTCGCAACTCGATATCGCGGAACGCCGCCTGCCACAGGATGGCCGTATGACGGCACGCGTCAATAGCGAGGTATTTGATGTCCGTGTCTCGGTATTGCCTAGTGCGATGGGCGAATCTGTGGTGATGCGTCTGCTGCGCCAGGATCGCAAGCCTTATCATCTCGAAGATCTGGGCATGATGCCTGACCATGCCGCACTATTTAAACGCTGGATCAAGATGCCGAATGGTATTGTGCTGGTGACCGGGCCGACCGGTTCGGGTAAAACCACCACGCTCTACACGGCACTCGATATCGGGAACGATGGTTTAAATAAAATTATCACGGTTGAAGACCCGGTTGAATATCGTCTGCAAGGTATCTCGCAAGTACAGGTGAATGCGGATATAGGCTTTACTTTTGCATCCGCTCTTCGCTCTATCCTGCGACATGATCCTGACGTAGTGCTGATCGGTGAGATCCGCGATCAGGAAACCGCTTCCATCGCTGTTCAATCCGCGCTGACCGGGCATCTGGTATTCTCGACGCTGCACACGAACAGCGCTGCAGGTGCTGTCACTCGTCTGATGGATATGGGCATAGAACCTTTCTTGCTGGGGTCTAGTCTGAAAGGGGTGATGGCACAACGTCTGGTACGCTGTTTATGCGAGGCCTGTGCTGTTCCCGCGGAAGTCTCACTGGAAGCGCATAAAGTGCTGCTGGAGGGCGTCAAAGAGTGGCGTGACGAACTGGTGCCGGAACCTAATTTACGCACTCCTGTGGGCTGCAAACAATGCAATCACACTGGTTTTTCTGGACGAGTGGCGATCTATGAGTTATTCGAAATTGACGAAACGGTACAGCATCAGATTCTGACCCAGGTCAGTGAAGCGGACATCATTCATTATCTGCGCAGTAAAAAGATCCGCTCTTTGCGGGATGATGGCATGCTGAAAGTGTGGCAAGGTATCACCACAGTGGATGAGGTGCTAAGTTTATCAGGCTCCTGACCCCTGATCACCAGGCACAGACCAACGAACACCAGATATAACGCGGTGCAAAAAATGAGGGCAGACCTGTCATCTGGCAGATCAGCCCTTATTTATATTTACGGATCAATGCATGACTGATTCAGCCATGCATTGATATCAACTCCGTTCAGAGTGCAATACGGCGTCAACGTATTGAGCCAGGCTAACGCTTTCCATCTTCTGATACAGGTCGCGGTTAAATGATGGCGTTCCCTTCTGCATCGCTAATGCAACTTCAAGACGATCAAGCAGACGTTCCCGAACCGGATCAAACGGAACGATATTACCGGATACGCTTTGCAGGAATTCAGCATCGCGGTTATCAAAGACATTGGTGACGGTCGGAATACCTGATGCCGCAGTCTGGAATGCAATCACGCCGGGATGCGCTGAATAGATCATGGAGACCGCTGCATCGCAGGTTTTCAGGAACCTGATGTAGTCGTCTTTGCTCAGCTTGGAAATCACAAAAATCTGATTACCATTCATAGAATAAGACAGGCAGGTATCAACCGTACCAAGCAAATAGAGTTCATAACCCGTGTGTTTCGCACAGAATTGCTCAACAGTTTCCATCAGTAATTCCGGCAAATTTCTGGCGTTAAACTGCTCAGGGCGGAAATAGAAAAAAATGCGCTTATTTTTTTCCGGCACCACTTCGACCGTGTCAATACCGGGTGTTGTGACATAAACATTTTGCCGCTCAGTCAGCAGACCACGCTGCTGCAAGAATTTTTTGAGCAAGGCGCTGGAAACGATGATGTTACGCGAGCTGGCAATCGCCATTTCCGAACGGACATAGCTGGTTCCCATAGGGAAAAAACCTGCTTCAAAGTCCTGACAATAATAAATTGTACGCGGCAGGTCACCGAAAATATCGCGCGCTTTCAACAAAAGCTCACTATTGAAACTGACAATCACATTCGGCCGGACACGTAACTGGCTCAGTGCTGAATCATGAATCACTTCAATTTTGTTTGAATAACGTGCGGCCAGTTTTGGATTGAAGTGAGGTGTTGCTACCGACAACACAACTCTGTCGAACGCATCAAAAACCGGAAGAAAATCTTTAAAAAACTCGGTATACCCTGCAAAAAATAGATCGTCCTGTAAATGCGAAAAGAAGATCAGTAAAAATGGCTTATCACTTTCAGGTAACGCATGCAGATCAGGGCCATACACAGGGGATGAGCGTAGGTTTATCGGGGCGGCAAAACCCTGCGCTAGTCTTGGTCGTTGTCTGAATTGCCTCGTAAGTTGAGTGTCGCTCCACAACCGGCCTTCAAACTGACCAGATAGGCAATAGTGCACATAACCACAAGGAGCGGCACCGATTTTCACCTGTTGTGCAACATCGGGGTTGACTTCAAGATAGAATTTTTCGTCAAAATCAATCTCACTTTGCTGACCCGATGCCAATAGAGCCGCCTGTTCAATAAACTGACTAAGATTCATCGATGTCCGGTAAGACGACTTTTGGTAAGCCCTGGAATACTGCGACTTTTGTGATCTGGTCAGTGCCGGTGCGCTTCCGGTATACAGCACTTCTGCGTTCTCGTGAGTTTCCAGCAAATTCTGTGTATGTTGCTGCATGAACTGCTGTAACTGCTCACGACTTTGAATGTCGAGAATCCTGTCCGCAAACTGCGGGTGCATCGCCTTTAAGGCGATTTTCATCCATTCAAAACCGGCTTTCTCGGCACACAAGAAATAAAAACGTTCAATGACGTGACCCAGTGTCCCGTCAATTTGCCCCGCCTCTTCAGGAAAGTCCTCAAAAGTCAGATGAATGTCCAACAGAGGTTTCAAGGCAGCAGAACGTGCCCAGAACATCGAGCCGGAAGGAAAATCAACTGCACCATCCAAAGACAAAGGAATGCCGAGGCGATGACCAAATTGTTTCGCAATTTCAAAATTCCAGCCCCAGCCAACGTAGGGTCGGATGTCTTCCAGATGTTGTGGCGCAATCATGCCCAGCCGCGGGTTGGTTCTGAAAGCTTCAAACACACTGTCCACTGTTTTTGGCGTACCGATCAGTGTGTCAAGCAAAAATGAACGCCAGCCATTTTCATGACCGCGATGTGGTGATTTTTTAGTATGTACATGCAGGATATACTCGTATTGATCGTAGACGTCCCTGCAACTGATCAGTTTAGGTGCAATGTCCCTGCCTCTGTTCTGAGCAATCCGGACTTCGACTTTGCCTTTGGTCCAGTCAGAAAAGAACGCATCAATGATAGTTTTCTTTTCTACTGTATCTGTCGTGATATACAAATCAAACGGAAAAAGAATATTCGAAAAATAATCTGCAAATTCTTCCGCCAGATCAGGGTAGTACATGTGGCAAACCACTGCCAGTGATGGCGTATTTTCCCATGGAGCAATATCATACTGCAAAGGCATGGCAACGCTGTGATCATCTACCGGAGGTGAAAAATGCGGGCCAGCCGCAGCAGCAACAGGAATAACTTGCGCTTGTTTGCGTGTTCGGGCAACTTCAGCCCAGCCAGAAATAGGTTTGGTGAGCAAAATTTTGCTGACCATGTAAAACCGGTGTAACCAGACATGCAGAAACCATCGTGGTTTTTGCGGGATTTTTCTTGCAAGAAATCTTAATGGTGACGTCAGTTTCCAGCTGCTGGAGTTAACGACTGAATGCAATATCTGCTGGGTATTCTGCAACTCGGCATTTAACTGCGCTAACGCACTGATTTTTTCTTCGACAAGAATGCGTTGGCTTTCAAGAGATTTGTGCTGACTTTCTATGACGTCTATTTGCTCATGAATCAAGGCCTGTCGCTGAGCTAAGTCATTTTCCAGAGCGTTCAGCTGCTTCCCGGTGTCTCTCAGATGTGCTTCAAGCGTATCCGCTCTCTGCTCTACCAGCGTGATATGCCGTTGCTGTGCTTGTGCCTGATCTTGCAACGTACGGATGCTGCGCTTGGCGATCTCGAACTGCCGCTGCGTTTCATAAAGTGCCGCAGCGTCAACGGAAGTATTGCGCTTGGTCGCACTGACCACAAACTGGAATGCCATTGCATTCGGCATACGTAAGATGGTATCGCGTAACTCTGGCGTCAGTTGATTCCAGTACTCTGAAAATTCCGGATGATCAGCGCCCGCTTCAACGCTATCAAAATGTCCGACGACAAATCCCTGCTCTTTTAATATGTCGCGCAAGCTTTGCTCGGTAAAAAAATGGACGTGAGTACGATCCAGCAAACCCGTATCACGATATTGAAAACTCCCCTGCATCAGGCCGGCGATCACGCCACCGTGAGCAATATTTGGAGTAGAAACGATCAGGGTTGCGTTTTCATTCATCAAACCACGAACCCGGGATAAGCATTTACCGGGATCACGCAGATGCTCCAGAACATCTGCGGCAATCACCACGTCAAATTTAGGTTGGTCCTTCAGCAACGCCACCCATTGATCATCGTCGAGGTCAACTTCGTAGACTTGTGTACAAATTTTACGCGCAGCCTCTGCAGCCTCTGCGTCCATTTCCAGACCAACGACTTCGCAGCCACGATCCACTAATATCTTTGACATGTGGCCGGAATAACAACCTAACTCGAGTACCCGCTTATCCATACCGGCAAGGCGTACCACCCTGGAGGCAATCCCTTCAGATTCCACATCAAATTGATATTCGTATTGATTCATTTTTGTGTCTTTTTTTCGTACCTGAACCAGCAACAGTGCCAACGATTTCGCGGCTTTACTCATTCAAATATCTGTACATTCAGTTGTGCTTCAGCTTATTCCTGTGCGCGAGATCATCCATCTGCGCGGAAAGCATGTTTCTCAATTCAATTATTTCAAGTTCAACCGCAGAAAATGTACTTTCATTTTCCGGATGTGCATGATCAAACGCATCAGGCTGGCGTACAGATGACCGATGCCAGCCTGTGCGGTTTAACTTCTACGCTGATACCAGGAATTCGCGTCATCCCACCTTCGATTACCTGATGTTATACGCCGTGTTACTGACAACTTTTTGACAGCAGCAAGAAATATCCACGCACATATTGAATTCGGCAATTACAGCTGTCGGCTCCACTGGATTAACTGCTGCCTGAGAGCATCCCGGAATCCAAATGCACGGTCTTTACGCGCGATCAGCACTGAATCATGCCAGCAATTGTTGTCATTGTCATACTGTGGCAAATCTTCCCATTGAGTGTAAGACTCTACCACGCTCAGTTTCGCATATTTTGCCAGTGCACTGAAACCATCGGGATAGAAACGCCAGCAATCGACAGGATAGCGATGTTCGAAACCACCAGATGGCGCGATTATGCAACATAAGCCACCCGGTTTCAGCACGCGCGCGATTTCCAGCATTGTGATCCAGAAAAACTCCACATGTTCGAACGCCTGACCAGAAATAATAACGTCTGCTGAATTTGATTTAATTTGTTTCCAGTCGTAAGGGTCTGTCAGAACGATATCGACATTTTTACCTTCGACCATGTCGCATCCCTGATACTTCCATAGCGGCTGATCGCTGAAAATCGACTTATAACTGCCGTTGACTTCCTGGCTACCGATGTCAAGAATCTGCAATGCAGTATTAGTCCGGGACTCAAGATATTTCTCCCGGAACGCCCGCATTTTATCCATTGAGCTGATATGCATTGCTCTTACCTTTTCGTATATTATTAATTGAGGTTAACTGTTCTGAGCACAATACTCTGCATGGGTATGCCGACCAGACCCGTCGCCACATAGGTGGACTCAGATCGTAAAATCATGGCGTCATGCATCCACTCAAGTTGAGTATGGTTTTCATTCGAACCCGCTGCAATCGCCACACAGACGGAGTAATCGCCTTTGGGCAAGATCGGCATAATGAATTCAAATTCCGCTTCAATCAGGGTATTGGCTTCCGCCGATAACGGCGTATCCTGATAACTCAGATAAGTATTGTCACCAAACAAAATCTGACCCAGTTTATCTTTGATATAAAAACCGAGAATCGGCGAATAAATCTCGGTTGCCAGCATCGCTTTCATGCGGAAGGTAACAGGTTCACCACCAACGATCCAATTCAGTGGCTGACCTTCCTGATCAAAAAATTCAACAGAATGAATCGCCGCATCGCGTGTGCCGAAACTAGCTGCCTTCTCATCAAACTCAAACAGGCGGATGTCATTTCTCAGGTTGCTCTGGTTAATCCAGTCAGCTCTCGCGTCACGCCGTTGTGCTGGCAATATCGGTGCAGACGTCGCCGTTGGCCGCATTCTGGTTGTCGTGCTGCGCCCTTGCACCGATTCATAGAACGCTTGCAAATAGCGTTCAGAAACATCTTTCGCCGTTCCCAGCAATTGCATCTGGCCTTTTTCCAGCCAGATCGCATGTTCACATAAGCTTTTTACGGCAGCGGTGTCATGACTGACAAATAAAATCGTGCCGGTTTCCATGAAGTTACGTAAAAAGCGCATGCATTTCTGCGTAAAGAATGCATCGCCGACAGCGAGCGCCTCATCAATGACCAGTATATCGGCATCCACGTGGGCGATCACCGCAAACGCGACACGGACAAACATCCCGCTGGAGTACGTTTTAACTGGCTGCTCGATAAATTCACCGATTTCGGCAAACGCAATGATGTCGTCGATACGTTCATCAATTTGTTCTCTGCTCAGCCCCAATAACTGGCCGTTCATATAGATATTTTCACGCCCGGTGTATTCCGGGTTAAAACCGGAACCGAGCTCCAGCAAAGCAGCCACACGCCCGCGAATATCTACACTGCCATGTGTCGGATTTAAGGTCCCGCACAATATCTGTAACAGGGTACTTTTGCCGGAACCGTTGCGTCCGATGATGCCGAAAGCGCCGCCTTTTTTTAATTCAAAACTGACGTCATGCAAAGCCCAGTACTGACGTGAACATGCATGTGCCTTTTGCAGCAAGGACTGTTTTAATGTGGCGATTGGACAGAGTCGGGCAGCCAATGAAAACAGCCCCTGTTTCAGCCGGTCATTAGGTTGATCATAAATCTGATAACACTTGCTGACGTTGTGAACTTTAATGATCGTTTCAGATGACATCAGCAAATCCCCGGCGTGTCTTCTGAAAAGAAACAAAACCTGCCCATGCCACCACCATTGTCATTAATAAGTAGATTCCCCATTCTGCCCAGTCCGGAGTTTTCCCCCATACCAGCACATCCCGCGCCATTTCAATCGGAAACACCATAGGATTCAGCCGCGCCAACCCCTGCCATTTTTCAGGAATGGCAGATAAAGGAAAAAAGACCGGCGATAAGAACATCAAGCCGGTCACTAGCAAACCTATGGTCTGCCCGACATCACGAATGAACACTCCCAGTGCCGACAAAAACCATGAAATACCCAGACACAGCAGTGCCAATGGTAAAACGGCAAAAGGTAAGAGCAACACTGTCCACGGCAGATACGTATTCATGATCAACTGAAACAGAAGTAACACCGCCGTACTGACAAGCATATGAAACATCGCTGAAAACAAACTCACGCAAGCGAGAATTTCCAGAGGAAACACAATTTTTTTGACAAAATTGGCGTTACTGACAATCAGCGTCGGAGCGCGATTAATGATCTCCGAAAAAAGATTGAACATAATCATTCCGGAAAATAACGCGATGGCAAATTCGGCTTTCGACTGACTGGCGGAAGTCCAACGTGCCCGGAAGATTTCGCTAAATACGAAGGTGTAAATAGCAAGCATAAACACCGGGGTCAATAACGACCATATAATGCCCAACCTCGACCCTTTGTATTTACCTAAGGCATCGCGGCCAGCCATATCCAGAATTAACTGCCGATGCTGCCACAAGGATTGAATTGCATAAAAAGGGGAAATGGGATTTTTTGTCATTAGCTTTGTGATCGCCCTTAGCGTGAATAGGTGAGGTGCTCAAACAGTGGGCAGGCGCTATTATAATGCCAAAGCGTTTAGTAATCTTCAGCTTAGGGTCTCAAAATCGAGAGATAGCGGCAAGCAAAGTTACATTGTGAAATGTGCTGTATCCCGTGAATTTTTCCTTACTTACAACGTTACACGCATACTTTCAGCTATGAATTTTTGCAAAGGTATTTAAAAAAATGGCATACAAAATACAAACAAAACAATGAATTAAATTATACAAATTTGTGTAGTCTGAATGACAGATAGAGCACCGAATGCTGAGTAAGGCAAAATCAGAAAATAAAAAACTTGCGCTTCATCGGTGCCTCTAATTTTTAAATTTACCTATTTACGCCTCCAAATCATGACCAAAATCGTTTCCGCCAATTTAAACGGCGTTCGCTCTGCAGCAAAAAAAGGCTTTTTCGAATGGATGGGGAAAGAAAGCCCGGATGTCGTTTGCGTGCAGGAATTGAAGGCGCAGGCACTGGATATGACGGCGGATTTTCTGAATCCGCACGGTTATCACGGACACTTTCACTATGCTGAAAAGAAAGGCTATTCCGGGGCTGGCGTGTATAGCAAGAAAAAACCTGACGCGGTACATATCGGGTTTGGCAGTGCAGAATTTGACCCTGAAGGCCGCTACGTACGGTGTGATTTTGACGATATTTCTGTCATCTCTGTTTACTGCCCTTCGGGATCGTCGTCACCGGAAAGACAGGAAGCAAAATTCCGCTTTATGGATGAATTTTTTCCGCATCTGGCAACGCTGATGGCTGAAGGCCGGGAACTGGTGATTTGCGGCGACTGGAATATCGCTCACAAGGAAATCGATTTAAAAAACTGGAAGAGCAATCAAAAGAACTCTGGTTTTTTACCTGAAGAGCGCGCGTGGCTGACGCGCTTATTGGACGAGCAAGGTTGGGTCGATGTTTATCGCCGCCTGCATCCGGATACGACTGGTGAAGCCTACACCTGGTGGAGCAATCGCGGTCAGGCCTGGGCGAATAACGTTGGTTGGCGGATTGACTATCATGTCGCAACACCCGGCATAGCAGCGAAAGCACACACGGCGTCCATTTACAAAGAACAGCGCTTTTCTGACCACTCACCACTGATTATCAGCTACGCTTAATTCGTTAGTCCCAATAAAAAAGCGGGTTTCCAGCCATTTTTAATTGGAAACCCGCACAGATATTAAGAGAAGACGTTTAAATTTCTCACAACGTTTTCATCGTTAGTCGTTCAACTAACGACGCTGCACCCTATCCAGCTGCACATCGGTAATGCGCTCTCCGCGCTCGCGAATATACGATTCAAACGCATCCAGATCGCGTCCGATCAGTTGCCTGTCGGTTCCCTGCTTCAGCACGCTGAAGCCATCGCCGCCATCAGCCAGAAAATTATTCACGACCACTTTGTATTGCTGCGTCAAATCCAGTGCTTTACCTTTGATCTTAACGTCGCCGATACGCTGCTCTATCGCCGCAGCAGGATTCCAGACATAGCTGAGACCATGCGAGACAAACAGCTTTTTAGGCTCGTCTGCAGGACGGCCACCGGCCCACTGCTGCTGCAACACCTGTAGTAATTGGGCGCCCGTCAATGTCATTCGCACGATGTTATTTCCAAATGGCTGCACCGCATACAAATCACCAAACGTGACGTTAATTGGTGTTTTCTGACTGCCGGATGGCAAATCACTGCGAATCCCGCCTGCATTCATCAAGGAAATGTCAGCACCGCCATGATGCTGCGCATAGTGCAGTTGCGCGTCAGCAATAATGTTACCTAGTGCGCTGTCGAAACGACCGGCCTCACTCGACCGCGATAATGCTTTGTCTATCGTCACTACCGGACGCTGACGCAAAGCCGCCGTTTGCGTCGTCACTTTATCCACCAATAGCTGCGCCGCTGCATCGGCTTTAATCTGCTGCTGATCAATCAGGTGATTGACCGCAACCGCGTTCACCACGGTGTTGGTGTTGCGGTCTATCGTCAGTGTGGACTCTGTCAAAAACGCGCCATAGCTGCGACCTTGCACGACCAGCCGACCATCAATCTTGCATGTGTAACCTTGATGTGAATGGCCGGAGACAACCAACGATATGGCTTTATCGAGCTTTTTAGTGATATCGATCATCGGTCCTTGCAGACCTTCACAGCGATAACTCGGATCGGTTTCAGCACCTTTGTAGCTTGCGCCTTCATGAATCAGGGCAACAATCGCATTCACGCCTTGCTTTTGCAACTCAGGCACATAACGGTTAATGGATGCAGCCTCATCATCAAAGCGCAGGCGTTTGATCGCATCACCAGCCACCAGATTAGGCACATCGGCAGTTACCGCACCGATAAAGCCCACCTTCACATCGCCCACCTGACGTATCACATACGGCGTCAGCCAGGGTGTGCTACTGCCTTGCTCATACACATTCGCCCCCAGATACGCATATCTGGCACCGTGAAAATCCGCGTACGCGCAACCAGAGGAAGCACATTCGCCTTTGATTTTGCGCATCAGATCAGCCGTGCCGGAATCGAATTCGTGATTACCGACAGCCGTCACCGTCAGGTCAAGCTGATTCAAGGCTTCGATCACTGGTTCGTCTTTCAGCAACGCCGAGCCCATAGGAGAGGCGCCCATCAAATCACCGCTCCCGACCAGTATGCTGGACGGCACCGCTGCGCGACGCTCTTTCAACTTCGCTGCCAGATAAGCATAACCACCAGCCGGAACAGTTAACGTTTTACCCGGATTAGCAGCATCTGCCTTACTTGCCAGATAAGGTACCGGCTGATCAGACTGCAAATTGCCGTGAAAATCGTTGATACTGAAGATCGTGATGTTGCTGAGTCCTGCGTTCTTGTCTGACGTTGTCGAGCAACCGCCGATGGCGACAAGAACAGCAAGGCTGATAAGTTTGAATTTATTCATATATTTGCCACTGTCAAATAAAAAAGGCCCGCAACAAGAAATCGTTGCAGGCCTGAATTGTCTTCGCAGTTCCCGATCAAATTGATGGAAACTGCGCATTCATCCAATTAGAAATCGCCCGAGAATGTGACGGATGTGAAACGTGGTGCGCCGAGGTAATAGAACACGCCTGCAGCAGCATTTACTTTAGATTGAGAAGATGGATTGCGATACTTCTCATTAAAGAGATTACTGATGCTCAAACGCAAGGTTGGTTTTTTGATCCAGCTTGTGTTCGGGAATTGATATCCGGCATCAAAACCAACCAAAGTGTATGCAGGTACTTCTTCGTCATTCACCAGGGTTGCTTGTTGTGAGCTGGTGTATTTCGTTTTCAGACGCGCATACCATACAGCTGTTTCGTATTGCGCGCTCAAGCCCGCTTTCCATTCAGGTGTCAAAGGCATTTTCTTACCTGCTGTCGGCTGAGTCAGTGTTTTGCTAACGACCAGATTGTCTTTGATTTCGCTGTTTGCATAACCAACGGAACCGTAGAACGACCAGCCATTAACCGGAGTATTACCGAGTTCCAATTCAAAACCTTGAGTTTTGACTTTACCCACATTGCTCAGACTGCTGGTGTTGGAAATCGGATCATAAGCAGTCGCCTGACGATCACGGAAATCAACGGAATATACCGTCGCTTGCGCTGTCAGTTTATCGCTCTGATGACGATAACCGATGTCGAGGTTATAAGAAGTTTCAGCCTTGACATCCACTGGCAAAACTGCGACACCGTTCACAACAGCCAAGTTAGAGTACACAAAGTTTGGTGGTACCTTCATGTTCTTTGCCAGACTTGCGAAAACCTGATTGCTATTATCGATCTGATAGCGGGCACCCAGCTGTGGTAATACTTCAGAGTATGATTTCTCAATATTATAAGGAGTAGCCCAGCCTTCGCTTGCATAGTTAGTGAAGTCACGTTTCATCGTTGGTACACGAACACCAACGTTGACAGACAATTTGTCGTTCATCAGGCTGATGGTATCTTGTGCAAAGAACTGGTAAGCAGTACTAATTGTTTTCCAATCACGGCTCTGGAATGGTGTTCCATTCGGGCGATTGATACGGCCATCTTTCAGCCAGATATCGGCCGCATTACCGTTGGCATCAACAGCGACCATAGGGCCAAATTGCTCGTGCGTTGCACGTTCATACCAGAAACCAGCCAATACCTGATGAATGTCAAATGTATGAGTGACAGAAGCAGTAATACCAGGACGGTTTGTACGCGTGACGCTGCTATTGGCAACAATCACTTTATCCAGTGTATCGCCATCACCGTTCAAATCAACACCTGCGGTATTTTTTCCGGTCACTGGATTCAGGAATGCAGATTCAGTTTGCAAGCGTTGTTGATTACCGCCCGTACCGTAGCCATACCAGTAGTAAGGAATAATTTTCACATCCGTGTTTTCACCAATGCGGAATTTTGCAGTTGCAGAGGCAATCACGTTTTCAAACGGATTTTTTGTCAACTGATAGTAAGCATCGGCAAACGCTGGATTTGCATCGCTACCGGCTTTACCCGGTGTCGGAGGTACGTGACCAGTGAATGTAGTAGCGTAATCGTAGTAGTAACCATTTTTTGCCAGATCAGCCAGATTGAATGTACTGATGTTCTGGTTAATTGCACGGTTATACAGAATGGTACCGCTGACAGAATTGAATTTATCAAAATCTGTACGGAAGCCGAAATCGACGTGATCACGTTTTGCCTCGCCTTCGCCTTTCCATTTATCAGCTTGCGCATGAGAGTAGGAAATAAACAGACGGGAACGGTTATCCGACAACATACCTGTATCGTAACGCAGATAAGTTTTAGACAGATTCAGACCACCAACAGTTTGCATGACGCGGAAACGCTTCTCTTTGGAAGGGTCGCATGTCGTAATACCAAAGTTACCGCCAGTTGCGCCGATTTGTGGAGAATCAACGTCGGTAGAGCCTTGTGTGACGAACTGGGTGCAGGTATTTTCCTGATCCACAAACTCTTGTGGATACACTGAGAAACTACCGGAATCATTAACAGGTACGCCATTGATTGTTGCACCGATCTGGTCGCTGTTAAAGCCGCGCAGAGTCAGGCCACCACCGAACAAACCAGTTGCGTCGTAGTTGTAGCTATTAACCGCAGGCATCAGTTCCAGCGCTTCATACGCATTACCGGTAGGACGTTGTTTTGCCAGTTCTTCTGCAGTAATGGTACTGCGTGCTTTTGGCGCATTTTCCTGAACCATCAAACCCATACCGACTTTTTTGCCGGTAATTGTTACTTGTGTTGAGCTTGTTTGTTCGTTGCTGACTTCCTGTGCTTGCGCGGTGGAAATACCCATGCACGCCAACTGGCATGCGATCGCGACCATCGACAAACGTGATGGAAACGCTGAAGGCTTCGTAGATTGTTTCATTGACTGCTCCCGGATCAAATTACGGTAAATAAAATAAAATTGCGCTGAACCCTGTTCATCATCTCAAGCTTTTAACACCGCTTGATGACATCTCCATCACCACACTTTAGTGCCAACACGCTGGCTTTATAAAAACTTCAACCTGCAACCACGATACAAAAAGCTGACTAGCAACAATGTCATGCATTTTTTATGCCTGATTTCAACACGCAATCGATTGCGACCGCTGAAAAACATAAATCGGCTGACACGCAAACGATTGCTCTTTTGATTTTAAAAAAACAGACACCAAGTTCTATCGTCTATTTTTATATGACACTGTTGATTTTTGTGTGCTGACCGGACAAGTAAATTCGAGTGAATCAGCTGTATATTGATATGTGAAAATAGTCTATCACATAATTTTTTCAACATTACAAAGTGTTACACCCAATTGTGAAAGGACGATGACATCGTGGTTTTCCATGCATGAAAATGTCACAAATGCACAACAGATGTGCTTTTTTTGGCAAATCTGCTTAATTTGGGTGAGATCTGCGAAATTTTTATTTTTGACGTGTCTGGACAGAAACTTTTCTTTCAAATGAAGAAAAATCCCGGCAGTGGAGAACGGCTGCCACAGGCATAGAAACTAGGGATAGGTAACTGGGGCAATACCCTTGACGTTGGTCTGATATGGCGCGATGCCATTCAGAGACAATGCTTTCGCCTTCGCATACAAAGGCATCACTTCCGGTAAGTGGCGGCGAATTTCAGCGATCCGGTTCTGACCAGCGGGGTGGGTGGACAGCCATTGCGGCGGAGCACCTTTATTCACCATGCCCATTTTTTGCCAAAGAGCAACGCCGGCACGAGGGTCGTAACCGGCACGTGCAGCAATATCGAGCCCGACAATATCTGCTTCTGTTTCATTGTCACGGGAAAATTTCAACATGGTCACATTGGCGGCACCGCCAGCAATCGAGCCAGCGATATTCGGGTCATATCCTTTCGCTCCGGCAAAAATCTCTACCCCTTTAACGAATAAATTGGCAGCGCTCGATTTCACGGCTCTTTCAGCGCCATGCTCACGCAAGGCATGGGCGATCTCGTGCCCCATGACTATCGCGACTTCGTCATCAGTCAGTTTCAAGGTATCCAGAATCCCGGAATAAAAAGCAATTTTGCCGCCTGGCATGCAATAGGCATTAATTTGCTTGGATCCCAGTAAGTTAATTTCCCACTTCCACTGCTTCGCCCGCTCATTCCACTTCAACGAATAAGGGATCAGCTTATTGGCAATCGCACGCAAACGTAATACTTGCGGATGATTATCCGGCCCCAGCGCATGTTGCTTCTCAGCTTGTTGCATGGTTTGCGCATACTGCATCGCTGCCTGGTTTTCCAGCGCACCAACCGGAGCAAATTTGCTTAAAAAAGAATTACCGCCAATTTTCACGCCATCCTGCGATGTTGCGTTCTGTGCAAATGCAGAGCCCACCGTCGCAAAAAGAACAGCAGCAAAGAAAGAATGCAGTTTCATAATTGAAGCCAGTCAGTAAGCGAGTGAACAGGTTACCCCGGGAAATGGTGATCATGTCGTCGGTTTTAAAGATGCGACAAAAAAAACGCTATTTACCCGAATCGATATTTTAAAAACTATGCCTGACGCTTACGCAACCTGAACACCGCCAGACTACCGCGCAAATTCGGTAAGAAGTGCACTGGCTGACCTTCATGCAGAGCCACACATTGCATGACTTCCAGCCCCACTTCATTAGCCAGATCGGCGAAGTCATAAATCGTGGCGCAACGGACATTCGGCGTGTCATACCACTGATACGGTAAAGATTTCGATACCGGCATTTTTCCCAACAATAATGCGGTGCGATGCGGCCAATAGCCAAAATTCGGAAAAGAGACGATGGCTTCACGGCCGACGCGTGCAATGTCACGCAGTAATGGCTCAACGTGTTTCATCATCTGCAATGAAGATAAACACAACACGGTATCAAAAGCATTGTCATCAAACATGCCCAGACCATTTTCCATGTCTTGCTGTATCACATTAATGTGACGCCTGGCGCAGGCCAGCGTTTTATCATCCGCGATTTCGATACCGTAGCCACTACATTGCTTGTCGGTTTGCAGATAATCGAGCATGACGCCATCGCCACAACCGACGTCCAGGACTTGCGACTGCGGCTGAATCCAGTCAGCAATAAAAGCCAGATCGGGACGTAATTGGTTTAATTCTGAAAAATTCATGCTGACACTCCTTTCAGTTCTGTCGCAATGCGATCGAAATACGCCGCAACCAGATTCAGATAACGGGAGTCGTCCAGCAGGAATGCATCGTGTCCGTGAGGCGCATCAATTTCAGCGTAGCTGACGGTGCGTTTGTTACTGATTAAGGCTTTCACAATTTCACGGCTGCGCTCTGGTGCGAAACGCCAGTCGGTCGTGAATGAGGCGAGTAAAAACTGTGCTTTGGTTGCCGCCAGCGCTTTCGTCAGATCACCATCGGTATGACGAGCCGGGTCAAAATAATCCAGCGCTTTGGTGATCAGCAAATAGGTATTTGCATCAAAGTAATCTGAAAATTTATCGCCCTGATAGCGAAGATAAGATTCAATTTCAAAATCGACGCCATAGCCAAACTGGTAATCATCCGACTTCAGATCACGTCCGAATTTTTCGGCCATATCGTCATCCGACAAATAGGTGATATGGCCTATCATGCGCGCCACCCGTAAGCCACGGCGGGGAACGACGCCATGTGCATAGAAATCACCGCCGTGAAAATCCGGATCGGTCAGTATCGCCTGCCGCGCCACATCATTAAACGCGATATTTTGTGCTGATAGCTTTGGCGTTGAAGCAATCACAACGCAGTTTCGCAAACGATCCGGGTACAAAATACTCCACGCCAGCGCCTGCATACCACCAAGCGAGCCGCCCATGACCGCAGCAAATTGCTGTATCCCAAAAACATCTGCCAGACGTGCCTGTGCGTTGACCCAGTCTTCCACGGTCACCACCGGAAAATCGGCCCCATAGGGTTTACCTGTGGCGGGATTCGTGTGCATGGGGCCGGTGGAGCCGAAACAGGAGCCAAGATTATTGACGCCGATCACAAAAAAACGGTTGGTGTCCACCGGTTTGCCAGGGCCGACCATGTTGTCCCACCATCCCACATTCTTTGGCTGGTCGGCGTAGTAGCCAGCAACATGATGCGAGGCATTCAAGGCATGGCAAATAAGTACGGCATTCGATTTATCTGCATTTAAGCTGCCGTAGGTTTCCACCATCAAGGTATAACCGGCAATTGATGCGCCACTTTGTAAAGGCAACGGTGCCTCAAAGTGAAACGCTTGTGGTGTCACGGCACCAACGGATCCTGGTAAGACTGACATACACTCTTCCATCGAGAAAATTCTCGTTCAAAAACTAAGGAAGGCTAAAAGAAGGGCTGAATGTGAAGGAAGGAAAGCTGCATTCAAGCTCGCTTTAGCCGTATTTATTGTCCGGAACTGATCCAGACCGCGCCCGCAAGCTGATTTTCAAATCGGCGCCTGTATTTCATTCCAATTCTGATTAAATAGGAGAACAAGGCGCTTGTACGCAGACAGTGCTTCAGCACGGCAAGGGCACAGCAACGACGTTATCGTATTTATTGAGATTTGGAATAAGTCGATAAGGATAACGAACTCCAGCTTCATCGTCAAACCTGTTCCTGATTCAATGCAGCGTTTTACCAAGCGCCTCCATATTACTCAGTGTTTCCTGTATCACCGCAGAATCATAGCTGCGTAAGATCTTTTTCACATACGGTTGCAAAGTGTCAAACCGGGTATTCAGAATCGCCTGTTTAATCTCTGGCAGCAAAGCCGCTGGCATAGATAATTCCCGGAATCCCATTCCGACTAATAAGCGGGTCAGGCGTAGATCACCTGCCATACCGCCACAAATCGACAAAGGAACCCCGGCTTTTTCTGCCGTACTGACGATGATCTGTAATAACTGCAAAATCGCCGGATGCAAATCATCGTATAAGTGTGCAACTTCGTGATCGGCACGATCAATTGCCAGCGTGTACTGAATCAGGTCGTTCGTGCCGATAGACAAAAAGTCGAGCTTTTTCACAAACATCGGCAGCGCCAGCGCGGCAGCGGGAATTTCTATCATTGCGCCAACCGGAATGCCGACATCAAATTCTTTCTTTTCTGCCGTCAGTTCTTTCTTGGCCTGCGCGATCAGTTGCAGGGTTTGCTCGATTTCAAATCCATGCGCCATCATCGGAATCAGAATTTTGACCGGGCCAAATGCAGACGCGCGCAGAATAGCCCGTAATTGCGTCAGAAACAGTTGCGGCTCGGCCAGGCAATAGCGTATTGCCCGCAAACCTAAGGCAGGATTGAGAATATTATGTTCAGCCGCTTCCAGCGGTTTGTCAGCACCCACGTCTAAAGTGCGGATCGTGACAGGACGGCCTTTCATGCCAAGTACCGCTTTACGATACGCATCAAACTGCTCTTCTTCGCTCGGTAATTGATGCTGTTCGCCGCTGCGTTCCATAAATAAGAACTCAGAACGGAACAGACCAACGCCACTGGCGCCAGCCTCAAGCGCAGGCGTAGCGTCACCCGGTAATTCGATATTCGCCAACAAGGTAATTTCAACGCCGTCCTGCGTCACCGCCGGGGTTTTTTTGAGTTTGGAGAGTTTTTTTCTTTGTTTGAGCAGCTGCGCCTGACGTTCACGATATTGTTCCAGCACCATCGTCGGCGGTGCAACGATAACCACGCCGGCATCGCTGTCGATGATCAGCCAGTCGTCCTGCTCTATCAGTTGCGAAGCATTCCCCATGCCGACCACAGCCGGAATGCCCAAGCTGCGCGACACGATGGCAGTGTGCGAATTTTGCCCGCCTTCGTCAGTGACAAATCCGGTAAAAGCGACATCGCGGAATTGCATCATGTCGGCCGGAGAAATATCTCTGGCGACCACCACCATGTTGGCGGTGCGTTCATCAATACCATCGGAAGAAGGAACCTGACTGGAAGAGCCGGTCAGCACTTTCAACACTCGTTCAGCAACCTGCTGAATATCGGCTTTACGTTCGCGGAGATAATCGTCTTCGATTTCATCGAATTGCGCCGACAACTCATCGACCTGAGTGACAAGCGCCCATTCGGCGTTGTAATGGCGGGTACGGATAATATCGAGCGGGGCTTCCGACACCATGGGATCGGACAAAATGAGGGCATGCACATCCAGAAAAGCACCGAGCTCGGTCGGTGCATCCTGCGGCAGATCGGCCCAGATCGCCTGTAATTCAACGTGGACTTGCGCAATTGCGTTTTGCAGGCGCAGCACTTCCGCTTCGACTAATTCCTGCGCAACCAGATAATGCTTCACATCCAGCGCAGCCGGACGCAATAAATGCGCGCGACCTATCGCGATACCGCGTGAAACAGGGATGCCTTGCAATGTAAATGATGCCATGCCTCGTGCCCCATGTTCTTAATTGTCTTTACTCACCTGCCTTCAGGAAAATGAGCAAACGGATACCACACCGCAGAACCATCGCACCTGGAACACTTCACATGGTCTGCGCGAAAAAACGTATTACTCGCCTTCACCAAACTTATCATTGACGAGATTAACGATAGCGTCAAAGCATTCCTGCTCATCGGCGCCATCGGTTTCCAGCATGATTTTGCTGCCCTTACCCGCCGCCAGCATCATCACGCCCATGATCGATTTGCCATTCACACGGCGACCATTGCGGGTGACCCAGACTTCACTTTTGAATTTACTGGCCAGTTGCGTAAATTTGGCCGATGCGCGCGCATGCAGACCAAGTTTGTTCACAATTTCAATTTCTTGTTGGATCATGCTCTACTTTCAACTCTTTGATTAATTCGGTGACAGCCGGATACGGTTATCAATCCGCAGCGCGCCATTCTGACCGCCCGCGAGTGCCATTTCCACAACCACATCGAGCGCGTCATGACGGTAAGTAATCGCCCGCAACAACATCGGCAAGCTGATACCGGCAATGGTGGCAACCTGATCGGGTTCGCCCAGCTGGCGGCAGCAATTGGATGGCGTTCCACCCATGATATCGGTCATCACCAGCACACCGGAGCCGTCATTGAGTCGTTGTACCGCTTCCAGCGCCAGACGGTGCACGTCATCCGTGTTCTGATCGGCAATCACATCTATCGCTTCCAGGCGCTCCGGCATACCACGAAAAACATGGGCTGCAGCCTGGATAAATGCCGAGCCTAGCGGCGCGTGGGTCATCAACAGTATTCCAACCATAATTTCTCAAAATAGAGGGAGTATGTGCCAATTTGCACTTACTCTCCTTGATTTCATTAGGGGGTTACGACATACCCCGGGGAGTATATTAACGCCCTGAAACGGCTGTTTCAAGCGCATCAATAAACATCGCGGCCACATCCACGCCTTTTTGCTGCGTAATTTCCTGGAAACAAGTCGGGCTGGTCACATTGACTTCGGTCAGACAATCGCCAATCACGTCTAATCCTACCAGCAACAAGCCTCTTTGATAAAGCTGCGGCGCCAAAGTCTGCGCAATCTCAAGATCGCGCGCCGACAATTCCTGCGCCACACCGACCCCACCGGCCGCCAGATTGCCACGCACTTCGCCGTTTTGCGGAATCCGCGCCAGCGCATAGGGCACCACCTTGCCGCCGATCAGCAAGATACGTTTGTCACCATGCACGATCTCGGGAATATAGCGCTGGATCATGATGGTGCGGCTGCCGTTGAGCGTCAGGGTTTCGATCACTGAGCCCAGATTCATGCCATCAGCACCAATCCGGAAAATACCGGCACCGCCCATACCATCGAGCGGCTTCAGAATGATGTCCTGATGTTCGCGGTGAAAAGCGCGGATACGCTGCTCATCGCGCGTCACCAGCGTCGGTGCGGTGAACTGGCTGAACTGGGCAATGCTCAGTTTTTCATTGTGATTGCGTATCGCTGCCGGTTTGTTGAAGACGCGTGCGCCCTGCTGTTCCGCCAGCTCCAGCAAATAGGTCGCGTAGATATATTCCATATCAAACGGCGGGTCTTTACGCTGCAATACCGCATCAAACGCGCTCAGAGGCAACGCCTGTGGCGCTTCGGCGCGATACCAGTCTTCGCTGTCACCGGTCAGGGTAATACGGCTGATATTGGCAACCACTTTGCCATTTTCCAGCGCCATGTCTGCCGGACCGAACGCATACACCGTGTAACCTCGCCTGACTGCCTCGCGCATCATCGCAAACGTGGAATCTTTATAAGTCTTGAACTGCGACAGCGGGTCAGTCAGAAAGGCGATTTTCATGGCAATTTTTAAAGAAAATGACGGCATACCGGCAACAAGCCGGCAGGCCAATTAATAGATTTCAGGATCAGGATCGGTTTTTTCCAGCTCCAGTGAGGCCGCCAGCAATGCCAGCCGCGCCACCACACCATACATGTAAAAACGATTCGGCGCTGCCGTTCCCGGTTTTGCTTTCATGTCCGGTACCGCATGTTGCTGCGCAAAAGCCAGCGGCACAAACTGCATCCCCGGTGCGTTCAGATTTTCATCGATGCCGCGCTCTTCATTCACACGATAAAAACCACCGACAACATAGCGGTCTATCATGTAAACCACGGGCTCGGCGACGGAATCCTTGATCTGCTCAAAGGTGTACACACCTTCCTGCACAATCACATCCGTCACCGCTATGCCATCTTTAATGACGGACATTTTATTGCGCTGTTTGCGATTCAGCTCGCGGACTTCGTCGGAATGGTGCACCGTCATGATGCCCATGCCGTAAGTACCAGCATCCGCCTTGACGATCACGAACGGTTTTTCTTTAATGCCGTACTCTTTATATTTTTTACGGATTTTTGCCAGTATCGTATCGACGGCGGCGACCAGTGCATCTTCGCCTGTGCCATCGTGAAAATTAATACCATTCACTTTGGTGAAAAACGGATTGAGCATCCACGGATCAATATCGACCAGCTTGGCAAATTTTTTCACGACTTCATCATACGATGAAAAATGATTGCTCTTGCGGCGCATAGACCAGCCCGCGTGCAGCGGCGGCAACAAGGTCTGCTCGTTCAGTTCTTCCAGAATCGCTGGTATTCCCGCCGACAAATCGTTATTCAGAACGATGGTGCACGGATCAAAATTTTTCAGCACCAGACGACGCCCATTTTCAGAGCGCTCCAGCGGCTCAAGTATCAGCTGGCTGCCATCCGGCAGATCAATCGGCGTCGGTTCGGTGATATCGGCAGATAAAGAACCGAGGCGCACGTTCAGACCCGTCTGACGGAATATCTGCATCAGGCGAGCGATGTTTTGCAGATAAAAGGTATTGCGGGTATGGCTTTCCGGGATCAGCAACAGGTTTTTGGCATCAGGACAATATTTTTCTATCGCCGCCATTGCTGCCTGCACTGACAACGGCAGCATTTCTGTTGCCAGATTATTAAACCCGCCCGGAAATAAATTGGTATCGACAGGCGCTAATTTGAATCCCGCATTGCGTAAATCGACGGAACAGTAAAATGGCGGCGTATGTTCCTGCCACTCCAGACGGAACCAGCGTTCGATGGCGGGAGTCGCCTCCAGAATTTTCTTTTCGAGATCGTGCAGTGGCCCGTTGAGAGCCGTGACAAGATGCGGAACCATAGTGACCTTTTTGATAAGCTGCCTGAGTCACCGGCAGCTTTCGCAAATATCTGGGGAGCGTGCCGGCTTTTTAAGACTCTCTTAACTTGGGGTGAAACGCAGAGAATCAAGTCAAGCCTGGGAATATCCCTACGGAATTCAGGATGATTTTGTCAGCAGGCTGAAATGCTCGACGGTTGGTGGCGCCGCGAAAAACGGACCAACGATAGAGCGCCATTGCAGAAAGGCCGGAGATTCACGGAAATCTACCGTGTGATTTTCCAGTGTTTCCCAAAAAATCATCAGAATATAGCGTTCAGGAGACTCTATCCCCTTATTCACTTTAAAACCGCTGAACCCTTTGGCCTGGGAAATGACTTCAGCCAACCCGCGCTGAATAGCAGCATCAAATTGTTCTTGTTGTCCTGGGTGAATACGGATGTCGGCAAGTTCGAGAATCATGTTTAGCTCTTTATTTACAATGAAATGTCTGAAGTGTCTGTTACAGTGTCCTATTATGGCACCAATCGGGACAAAATCAGACTAAGCCGCGATCACTCAATTCCTTCTTGATATACGCATAAAACACCGGCGCGGCGACAACACCCGGCACACCGAACAGGGTTTCCATTACCAAGATGGCGGTCAACAGCTCCCAGGCCCGCGCATTGACTTGCTCTCCTATGATGCGCGCATTCAGGAAATATTCCGCTTTATGTATCACGATCATAAAGACCAATGAAGCCATCGCCATATTCAATGAGTGCGATAACGCAACAATCACGATCACAGAGTTAGAAATGATATTGCCAGCAACCGGAATCAGGCCTGCCAGAAAGGTAATTGCAATCATGGTTTTGGTCAGCGGCAGATGCACGCCGGCCAAAGGAAGAATGACGAGCAGATAAATCGCGGTTAATACCGTATTAATCAGCGAAATTTTGAATTGCGCAAAGACAATTTTATGAAATATCTGGGCAAAAGCGGCAACACGCTGATGCAAGGCTGCAGCAAAC
Organism: Cognatundibacterium rivi; assembly: GCF_018139565.1. GTDB lineage: Bacteria > Pseudomonadota > Gammaproteobacteria > Burkholderiales > Burkholderiaceae_D > Undibacterium > Undibacterium rivi. The sequence continues at coordinate 127,841 of NZ_JAGSPK010000006.1, read as the reverse complement.
GGTTTGTGATTGCTATCGCCACTGGCATCGCGTAAAGCCACCATACTGCCAATGATCATCCCGAGCAATAAATGCACGATCATATGACCAGCTTCCGGTACCAGCAATTTTGCCTCTCCCGCGTGCTCACGCAACCAATGTGTAATCATCGTCTGCAGCGCATCAACGTCTTCGGGAATATTAGCGCTCATCCACAGCGGTACCTGACTGCGTGACGATTCCAGAATATCTGCCAGTCTTTGCAGCAGATTATGCAAATTCCCAGCATCACTGCGCAAAAACACATGACAACCCCAGGTTGCTAACAACAAACTGAAGATTAATATTGCAGACAATAGTGCGACGGCTATCATGCGCGGCTGACGATGACTGAACCTGTGCGCAATCATCGGCGTCAGCATGTGTACCAGTGAATACACCAGCAAGCCGGAAAATAAGGCCAACAACAAACCCGCTTTCAAGACTAAAAATAAACTGACTGCCACAACGATATACGATGCATAAACCGAAGCACTGAGTTTTGGCGTTACCATCATGCGAATTCCTTTTTATAAGAGATGACCCACCGCCGTCATCAAAACCACCAAACAATAAACGAATAAATAAATGAATGGCATCACTGCCACAATACGCGCATTAAAACATAGTGCAGGTAAACCCAGCGACGGTAAAAACAAGGATATTTAATCGACATTCCGCCAATATTTTTGCAGTCAGCATCGTGATGCGCAATCGGATAACCTGCGTTGAAATCTGTACGCAATGTTCAGAAACATGGCTGAAACATAGATTTACATCTTTCTTGTCGTCCTTATCGGAACCTGCTGCGTTAAATGAGGACTAAACTGAACTGATGATTACTTGCATCGAGGTATATATGACATTCACACTGAAACAACTCTCCACTGCCGCTGCTTTGCTGGCGATCACCAGCGCCGGTTCCATTGCGCAGGCAGCTGATTTTGAGGATTATGCACGCGTCGTTAACGTCACACCGCAAGTTGAACAGATCAACATGCCACGTCAGGATTGCCGGACTGAATACGAGACTTATCAACGTCCACAAGAACGCAGCAACTCTGGCGGCATTATCGGCGGTATTGCCGGCGGTCTGCTCGGTAGTCAGGTTGGTGGCGGCAACGGTAAGATCGCTGCCGCTGCAGCGGGCGCGATTACTGGCGCTCTGGTTGGTGACCGTATGGACAATGGCAACAATGGTCAGCAAGGTTACGAGAGCCGCCCTGTTCGTCAATGCAGAACCGTCGATAGCTGGCAAACCCGCACGAATGGCTATGCCGTCACTTATGAGTACAACGGCCGGACTTACACCTCAGTGATGCCATATGATCCGGGTTCACGTCTGCGCTTGCACGTTTCCCTGACACCACGTCCTTAAACCGTCGGACAGTCAGCAAAAATCGCTAAATACCGTTGCTTGAATACAAAATGCCGCTAATTGCGGCATTTTTTTCATCAACATTTCTACATGGAAAGTAATTTCCGGCGCATATCCGGCCGAAATAGCATGGGTTTATAGTATGATCTTGCCCAAACTTAATGCATTCGCTCCGTCTCCAGTCCATGAAAAACATGTTAAAAAAATACGGTCTGCTGGTATGGCTATCTCTATTTCTGATTGCCGGTTTTGTCTTCACCACCGTTGCCGGATATATCGTCTCGCGCGATACGATACAACAAGGAATTTCGGAACAAACACTGCCTATCACCGGAGACAATGTTTATTCTGAAATACAAAAAGACATACTGCGACCGGTTTTCGTTTCTTCGCAAATGGCACATGACACTTTTGTCCGTGACTGGATCATCAACGGTGAAGAAGAGCAGGAAAAGATCACGAAATATCTGAAAGAAATCAAACTCAAGAATAAAGCGATATCCAGTTTTCTGATTTCAGATAAATCCCGCAATTACTACCACGCCGACGGCTTGTTAAAGCAAATCAAAGATGGCGAACCGCGTGACACCTGGTTTTTTCGTGTAAAAAATCTCAAATCCGCCTACGAAACCAATGTCGATCTGGATCTCGCCAATCACGACGCGGTCACGATCTTCGTCAATTACCGGATTCTCGACTATCAGGGTCAATTCATCGGCGCCACCGGCATAGGGCTGACGCTGAATACCCTGAAACATCTGATTGACAGCTATCAAAAGCGTTTTGATCGCCAGATTTACTTCGCCGATCAGAAAGGTAAAGTCACTCTGACCGGAAGTAATTTCAGTAAGCGCGGTGACAACATCCAGACGATCAGCGGCATCCAAAGTATCTCAGAGAAAATTCTGGCGAATCGCCAAAGTGAATCCATGCATCTGGAATATCAGGGCGATAACGGAACCGTGCTGGTCAACTCCCGTTATATTCCGGAACTCGGCTGGCATTTACTGGTGGAACAAGAGGCGAACTCTGGCATCAGACCGATTCAAAATGTGTTCCTGCTGAATCTCAGTATCAGCGCTGCCGTCACCATTCTGATCATGGTCATGGTTTTGCTCACAGTACGCCGCTATCAGAAGCGCCTGGAAAAATCGGCATCAACGGATTCTCTGACGAATCTGCTGAACCGTCATGCATTTGATTTCGTCTTTCAGCAAAGCCTGCTCGACGCCGAGCGCACACGCCAACCTATGTGCGCGATTTTGCTGGATATTGATTTTTTCAAAAAGGTGAATGATAAGCACGGGCATCTGGTCGGTGATCACGTGCTCAAAGAAATCGCTGCGATCGCGAAACGTTCCTTACGCGAGAGTGATGTTCTCTGTCGCTGGGGCGGCGAAGAATTTCTTATTCTGCTGAAAAACTGCACACTCGAAAAAGCAACCTCAATTGCAGAAAACCTGCGCAGTACCATTGAGAACAATGATTTTTCGCGCACCACCGACCTCACCCGCACACGACTCGGCGTCACTGTCAGTATGGGCGTTGCAGAATGCCGGAGCAACGAAACCGAGGATAGTGTGTTCGAGCGTGCGGATCAGGCTTTGTATCAGGCAAAAGCGAATGGACGTAACAGTGTCTATTTCTCTGAATGATGTTTGCGGGTGGCTAATTCAACGGTGGGTGCAACGAACGCCTGATATAAATCACCCGCAGCATGATCCCATTGCGCCACGACCTCCTGCTGCTTACTGACCGTAGCCATGTCACCACGCGCAATCGGCCCGGTCAGTGCTGCAGGTGCTCCCAGCTTAAATACGTTCTCCAGTGACTGCCTGGCAAGTGGCGCCGCCATTGCCCGCGCCAGCTCAGGTGGAATTCCTGCCGACTCATAAGTGCGCAATGCAACGTCCATCAGACTCACCAGATAATTGCTGGCAAACACCGAACCCGCGTGATACAACAATTTTGATTCAGCGCTGATCTCTACCGTCTGTGCACCGATAGCCTGCATCGCTGGCAGCAACACAGCAAGCGCCCGGCGATCACCTTCAAGGCTGCATATGGTTCCGGCAAAATGATCCGCTACTGCTTGCGGATCTGCGAAGCTGCGCACCGGATGTACGCTGGCCACCGCAGCACCAGATGAGGCAGCTGCAGCAAGTTCAGTGGATGCCTTCGAGCCGCTGCAATGAAACACGGTGGTATGTTCATTGATCAGTCCTCGTTCGCTTAAGGCGTTGCAAACTTCGGAAATATGATCATCACCGACCGCCAGCATCCAGACATCCGCTGCAACTAACTCCTGCCAGTTGGCAAGTGCCGCACCAGCACCGATAAACGCCCGGGCAGCCTGGGCGCTGGCAGATGTCCGGTTCAATATCTGCGTAACTGAAAATACGGCTTGCTGCTGAAAACAGCGGCCAAATACCTGCCCAACTTTACCCGCACCAACTATCGCCAACGTCTTCATGCGGCCACCGGTTCAGGATAACGCCGCAGACCTTCCAGATTTAAAATCGTGATGCCACCATAATCAACGGACAGCAACTGCTTCTTTTCGAGCAGTTGCAAGGCCTGATTCGCTCTTTGCCGCGACACGCTGGAAATATAGCCAATCTCCTCCTGCGATATCTGCAATTGCATACTGCTGCCGGGATTCAGATAGGGATTAAACATCGCTGCGAGGCAACGCGCGACACGGGTGTCCGGATCAAGCATACGATCATATTCAACCAGAGAAATAAACAATCCCAGCCGTTCGTTCAACTGATGTAAAAGAAAGCGATTGAATGGAATGCTGTTATCCAGCAAAAAAGTGAAGGTGCTGCGCGGCATATATGCGACTCGGGTATCACGCAGTGCAACTACGTCGTAACGGCGCGGCTCTGTTTTTAACAAGGAACCTTCGCCAAACCAGCCGCCAGCCAGCATACAGCTAAAAGTCACCGTTTTTCCTTCCGGTGAAATACTGCTCATTTTCAGAAAGCCATCGAGCACCCCCATCCAATGATCGACAGGATCGCCTTTGCGGCAAACATAACCACCGGCCGGGATAAAACGCTCGACGATCTCATCCTCGGCTTTTTGCACGTGATCCGGCGCCAGCATGTGCGCCCACATTGTCTTTGCCAAGCCTTGTTTCAGTTCACTTTTTATATTCGCCATATTTGTGCAACGCACCACCGAAAGTTGCTTCATTCCGTCAGATTGTCAGTTAAACGACAGCCGCAGCGGGTACAAGCAACTAGTATCTGATCAACAAAAATAATGATTCAGGACTGACAAACAAGCATCCGGCATCAATACACTGATACGCCGGAATCAATTGCCTGAATCCTGTTGGAGACATTGTAAGCGAGCTGACACGCAATCGAGCCACTTAAACATCGTTGATTGCTATACACAGACCGGTATCAACAATGCCAGACAGTTTCAATAGCAGCAGATGACACCTGCAGTAAGTCTGATGTAAGACGCAGTAAAGAAACTCATAAAAAAGACACAATCATACTGGCTGCTTAAACGATCAAAGTATCGTACAGCTGACCAGACAGGCCAATACAAATAAGGCTGGTGGTGGAGACATGACAAAAACAGAGAACACAACGTTCCCGAGATTACTGCTGGAACACGGAAAAACGCGCCCGCAGCACCCGGCGTTCCGTGAAAAAGATCTGGGTATCTGGCAAACCTGGAACTGGCAACAGGTCAACGAGGAAGTGCGCGCACTCGCCTGCGGTCTCGCAGCGCAAGGGTTTCAGCGCGGCATGAATCTCGCGATTATCGGTGACAACCGGCCGCGCCTTTACTGGGCAATGATGGCAGCGCAGTGCCTCGGTGGTATTCCGGTACCCTTGTATCAGGACGCGCCGGCAGCCGATATGGCGTATGTACTTGAGAATGCCGAGATTGTTTTTGCGATTGTTGAAGATCAGGAACAGGTCGATAAATTACTCGACATCAAACAGCACTATGCCGGCATACAGCACATCTGTTTTGAGGATGAACGCGGCATGCGGCATTATCATCAGCCAGAGCTGGTCTCTTACGCCAGTTTGCAGGAAACCGGGCGCATGTATGACCGTACCCATCCTGAGTTTTTTATGCAGCAGATCGAACTCGGGCAACCAGAAGATACCGCGGTCATGCTGTACACCTCAGGCACGACCGGTAAACCAAAGGGCGTATGCCAGAGTCATCGCTCTTTCATGGCGGCCGCTATCGGCGGCGCAGGCTTTGATCAACTGAGCGCCAACGAAGATATTCTCTCTTATCTGCCGATGGCTTGGGTAGGCGATCACTTATTCTCGTTTGCGCAAGCGCTGGTCACCGGCTTTACTGTGAACTGCCCGGAATCCAGCGAAACCGTGCTGACCGATTTGCGTGAAGTTGGCCCTACCTATTATTTCGCACCGCCACGTGTCTTCGAAAACATGCTGACCACCGTCATGATACGCATGGAAGATGCAGGCGCTGTCAAACAGCATCTGTTTCAGTATTACATGGAAATCGCACGGCAGTATGGTGCTGACATTCTTGATGGCAAGCCGGTTCCAACCCTCGCCAGACTCAATTACCGGATTGGCGAATTCCTGATTTACGGGCCGCTGAAAAATGTACTCGGCTTATCTCGGGTCAGGGTCGCTTATACCGCGGGTGCCGCGATAGGCCCGGATCTGTTCCGCTTCTATCGCTCTATCGGCATCAATCTGAAGCAGTTGTATGGCTCGACCGAAACCTGTGCCTATGTTTGTCTGCAACCGGATGGCAACATCAAATTTGACAGCGTCGGTCAGGCAGCGCCTGGCGTGGAAGTGACACTGGCAGAGAATGGTGAAGTGCTGGTGAAATCAAGCGCGATGCTGACCGGTTACTACAAACGGCCGGATGCCACCGCCGAAGTGATTGATGACCAAGGCTACTTTCATACGGGCGATGCAGGCATCTTTGACACCGAAGGGCATCTGAAAATCATCGACCGCGCAGCAGACGTCGGCAAGCTCACCAATGGCGATATCTTTGCACCGAACTACATAGAAAATAAACTCAAGTTCTTCCCTTTCATCAAAGAAGTCGTCGCCTTTGGTCATGACAGAGACCATGTCTGCGCCTTCATCAACATTGATATGGAAGCCGTCGGAAACTGGTCTGAGCGACGCGGCATCGCCTATGCCGGTTACACCGATCTGGCCGCAAAAGCAGAGACGTATCAGCTGATTATGTCGTGCATAGAAAAGGTGAATGCCGATCTGGCGAATGAAACGTTGATGGCAGGCACACAGATACATCGCTTCCTGATCCTGCACAAAGAGCTTGATCCGGACGACGACGAGCTGACCCGCACACGCAAAGTCCGGCGCAAATTTATCGCAGAAAAATATGCGGTACTGATAGAAGCTTTGTACTCAGCCAAACGCTCGCAATACATAGAAACGCAAGTCAAATTTGAAGATGGCCGCCAGGGTACTGTCAGTGCAGATCTGCACATCAGTGATGTCAAGACATTTGCAGCCCAGCAGCATGTGGCATAAGGAACAGTGATGACCAATAAAAGAAAAACCGGTGAAGTCATTCTTGATTTGCAAGGCATTTCCTTGTCGTTCGGTGGCGTCAAAGCGCTGACAAATATTTCGTTCAATGTCAGAGAGCATGAAATCCGCGCGATTATCGGCCCGAATGGTGCCGGTAAAAGCTCGATGTTGAATGTGATCAACGGCGTCTACCGGCCACAGGAAGGGCAGATCACCTATCGCGGGCGCCAGCGCAAAGACATGAATACCTATGCGGCTGCGAAAAGCGGCATCGCCCGTACGTTTCAGAACATCGCTTTGTTTAAAGGTATGAGCGTGCTCAATAACATTATGACGGGGCGTAATCTGAAAATGCAATGTAATTTTCTTATGCAGGCACTGTATCTGGGTTCAGCTCGCAAAGAGGAAATTGCTCACCGAGAAAAAGTCGAAGAAATCATCGATTTTCTGGAAATTCAGCACATCCGCAAAACACCGGTAGGACGCTTGTCTTACGGTTTGCAAAAACGGGTTGAACTCGGCCGTGCGCTCGCCGCTGAACCTGAAATTTTATTACTGGATGAACCGATGGCAGGCATGAACGTCGAGGAAAAGCAGGACATGAGCCGCTTCATTCTCGATGTGAATGATCAGCTCGGCACCACCATCGTTTTGATTGAACATGACATGGGTGTCGTGATGGATATTTCTGACCGCGTGGTGGTGCTCGATTACGGCAAGAAAATCGGCGATGGCACACCGGCAGAAGTGCTGGCAAATCAGGAAGTGATCAATGCCTATCTTGGCGTTGCACACTGACACCACCGTCTTGAGGAAAACAAAATGAATCTCAGTTTTTTCTTTGAAGTGCTCATCGGTGGCCTGTTGTCAGGTGTGATGTATGCACTGGTTGCACTTGGTTTTGTGCTGATCTACAAAGCCTCCGGCGTGTTTAATTTCGCACAGGGTGCGATGGTGTTTTTTGCTGCGCTGACCTGTGTTGGTCTCAGTGAAAAATTTGATCTGTCGATGTGGGTCGCCATACCGCTGACGATGGCAGTGATGATCGTACTGGGTCTGGCTATAGAAAGAATCGTGTTACGGCCACTGGTCAATCAACCCGAAATCACGCTCTTCATGGCAACCATCGGTCTGACCTTTTTCATCGAAGGGCTGGCGCAATTATTGTGGGGTTCCCAACCGCACAAACTGACACTGCCAATCGAAGACGTGCCCATAGAATTTCTGATGGAAAAATTCAATATTCTGGTGTCGCAGTTCGACGTGATTGCCGCCCTGATTTGCGCCATTCTCGTCACCGGTCTGGCACTGCTGTTTTCCAAAACAAAAATTGGGCGGGCGCTGCGGGCAGTCGCGGACGATCATCAGGCCGCACTGGCAGTCGGCATTCCGCTACAACAAATCTGGGGCATCGTCTGGGCAGTTGCCGGTTTTGTCGCACTGGTGGCAGGTTTGCTGTGGGGTGCCCGCAATGGCGTGCAGTTTGCACTGACGTTTGTTGCGCTGAAAGCCTTGCCGGTATTGATCCTCGGTGGCTTCACCTCCGTACCCGGCGCAATCGTTGGTGGTCTGATTATCGGTGCCTCAGAAAAACTGGCAGAAGTGTATATCGGCCCGCTGGTCGGTGGCGGTATCGAGGGCTGGTTCCCGTATGTACTGGCATTGCTGTTTCTGCTGGTGCGGCCGGAAGGTTTGTTTGGCGAAAAAATCATACGCAGGATTTAAACCATATTGCGCTGAGCAAACCCCAATCATATTCTGCCTTGCCAGACAAAAATGGCTGGAAAGGCGCATGAATAATAAGACTTAAGGAAACACTATGTTCTATCGTGAAGCAGGACAATTTAAAACCAGCTATCAGGCAGACAATCAGATATTCCCACTGCGCCAGGACAGAATCGGCGTTGCGCTGTTGCTGTGCGCCGCTTTTTTTGCGGTGCCATTACTCGCATCTGATTACGCTTTTTCTGCGATTTTTATTCCGTTTTTGATTTTTTCACTGGCGGCACTGGGCTTAAATATCCTGACCGGCTATGCCGGCCAATTATCGTTAGGCTCGGCTGCGTTCATGGCAGTCGGTGCGTTTGCTTCCTACAATTTCATGCTGCGTGTACCTGGCATTCCAATCCTGCTGGCATTTGTACTCGGTGGTATTTCAGCGGCAATGGTCGGTATCGCTTTCGGTTTGCCGTCGCTGCGCATACGTGGTTTTTATCTGGCTGCCGCGACGCTGGCAACGCAGTTTTTTGTGGTCTGGTGTCTGACTAAAATCCAATGGTTCACCAATTACAGTTCTTCCGGTGTGATCACCGCGCAGGAAATTGTGATCATGGGTATGAGCTTCAACACACCGGTCAAAAAATATCTGCTGACCCTGTCCATCGTCTGTGTGATGGCTTTACTGGCAAAAAATATGGTGCGCTCGAATGTCGGTCGTTCGTGGATGGCGGTGCGTGACATGGACGTGGCAGCTGAAGTGATTGGCTTTCGCCTGATGCGCACCAAGTTGCTGGCGTTCGCGGTGTCGTCGTTTTATTGCGGCATTGCGGGTGCTTTATATGCGTATGCTTATCTGGGCACGGTCGAACCGGAAGCCTACAACCTCGATCTGTCTTTCCGTATTTTGTTCATGATCATCATCGGCGGCGTCGGCTCTATTCTCGGCTCATTTCTTGGGTCCGCATTTATTGTTTTACTGCCGGTGTTTCTGAATCTGATCGCCCATTTCTTATCGCTACCGACCAACATCGCATCGAATCTCGAATTAATGGTATTCGGCGCGCTGATTATTTTCTTCCTGATTGTTGAACCACATGGGCTTGCACGTTTGTGGCAGATCACGAAAGAAAAACTGAGACTGTGGCCTTTCCCGCATTAAGTTTTTACCGTCGTCGTTTTTTATCAATACAGAGCGCCAAGATGAAGGCGCCGTTCTACCCATCCAACCAACAGGAGACAATATGAAACTGATGAAATCAATACTACTGGCATCGGCAATGATAGGTGCCGTGAATGTCGCGCAGGCAGATGACCAGTACATTCCACTGCTGTCATACCGCGTCGGCCCTTATGCGGCGGGCGGCTCCGGCTTTTACGGCGGCGTCATCGATTATTTCAACCTGATCAATGCCAAAGGCGGACTGAATGGCGTCAAGATCACATGGGAAGAGTGCGAGACTGAATACAATGCTTCGCGCGGTGTTGAATGCTATGAGCGACTGAAAAAATCCCAGGGCGGCGCATCATTAGTTGAGCCGCTGTCCACCGGCATCGCTTACGGCATTCTCGATCGCGTTGCTGAAGATAAAATTCCAATGACAACGCTGGGCTATGGCCGTTCCGACGCGGCCAACGGTAAAGTGTTCCCGTATATTTTCCCGCTGATCACCAGTTACTGGAATCAGGCAGCGGCGATGACGAAATATCTGGGTGACAAATCCGGTGGAATGGATAAGCTCAAAGGGAAGAAAATCGTGCATCTGTATCACGATTCCGCTTTCGGTAAAGAACCAATTCCTGTCCTCGAAGCCCAGGCCAAACAATATGGCTTTGAACTGATCAAAATCCCGGTCGCCCACCCTGGCAATGAACAGCAATCACAATGGCTGCAAATCCGTCAGGCCAATCCTGATTATGTGATTCTGTGGGGCTGGGGCGTGATGAATGCGGTTGCGATTAAAACGGCACAACGCAACGGTTATTCACGTGAAAAAATGCTGGGTGTCTGGTGGGCAGGCTCTGAGGAAGATGCAGTGCCTGCAGGTGATGCGGCAAAAGGCTACACCTCGATGACCTTTAACACACCGGGCAATTATCCTGTACTCGATGAATTGCGCAGCAAAGTGTATGCGGCCGGTAAAGGTAATCTCAGCGATAAAACCCGTATCGGCTCGGTGTATCACATGCGTGGTGTGACTGCCGCGATCTTGTGGTCGGAAGCGATACTGAAAGCGCAGGAAAAATACGGTAAAGGCAAGCAGATGACTTCAGAGCAGATACGCTGGGGTTTTGAAAATCTGAATGTCGATGAAGCACGTCAGAAAGCTCTTGGTGCACTTGGTATGTTCCCACCAGTAAAAACCTCGTGTGAAGACCATGAAGGTTCAGGTGCCGTCAAAGTGCAGCAGTGGACCGGCGACAAGTGGAAAGCCATCACACCGAACTGGGTGGTCGGTGATAAAGCGCTGACCCGCGCGATGCTGGAAGAGTCTTCAAATAAATATGCCGCAGAGAAAAAAATCACACCGGCTTGTCTGAAGTAATTTTTCCTGAATCAGGAGATATCCGGCAACGGATATCTCTGTTACGCCGACCGTCAATACAGGCATATTATGAGCATACATTCCATTTCGTCTGAGAGCGCGATCAACAACCCAGCCTATCTCAGTGTCAACAATATCGAAGTGATCTACGATCATGTGATTCTGGTATTGAAAGGCATTTCCCTGCAAGTACCGCAAGGAAAAATCGTTGCACTGCTGGGTGCGAATGGCGCCGGAAAGTCAACCACGCTGAAGGCTATTTCCACTTTGCTGAAAAACGAACGTGGCGACATCACCAAGGGTGACATTACGTTTCAGGGGCAACGTGTCGATCATCTGACGCCGAACGAACTGGTGAAACGCGGTCTGTCACAAGTGATGGAAGGACGCCATTGTTTCGGTCATTTAAGCGTGGAAGAGAATCTGCTGACGGGCGCATACACACGCACACTCAGCCGGACTGATCTGAAAGCCGAACTGGAAAAGGTCTATCACTACTTCCCACGCCTGCGTGAACGCCGCAATTCGCAAGCGGGCTACACCTCTGGCGGCGAACAACAGATGTGCGCGATCGGCCGGGCGCTGATGGCCAAGCCCAGCATGATTTTGCTGGATGAACCATCGATGGGTATCGCACCGCAACTGGTGGAAGAAATTTTTGAGATCGTCAAAAGCCTGAATCAGCAGGAACAGGTTTCCTTCTTACTGGCCGAACAAAACACCAACATCGCACTACGTTATGCCGACTTCGGTTACATCCTCGAAAACGGTCGCGTCGTGATGGAGGGGGACGCCAGCGATCTCGCGAGTAATGAAGACGTGAAAGAGTTTTATCTCGGTGTTTCCGGTGCTGGTCGTAAAAGTTTCCGCGACATGAAATTTTATCGTCGTCGCAAGCGCTGGCTGGCGTAACAAAGCATCGCTGAACATCACAGAACATCGGCCTCCCCATTCCTATTACGAAGAGAACGTCATGATTGAATATCTGGACGCGCTGGAAACCCGTACCCCGCAGAGCCGCGAACAGGCGCTGATGCAGCGGCTGCCACTACTGATTGCACAGGCGCAAACCGCCGCAGGATGGGCCACGATACTGAAAGAGGTGTCGGCAAATGACATCAACTCACGGCAAGCACTCGCGCAGCTACCAGTGACACGGAAGTCAGACCTCAAAACCTTGCAGCAGCAACAGTTGCCATTCGGTGGTTTAACAACCACGCCGCCGCGCTCGCTCACCAGAATCTTCATGTCCCCCGGCCCGATTTTTGACCCAGAGGGAAAATCACCGGACTGGTGGCGCTTTGCGCGACCTATGTATGCGGCGGGCTTGCGCAGCGGTGATCTGATACAGAATTGCTTTTCCTACCATTTCACCCCGGCGGCATTCATGGTCGAAAGCGCCGCGGCCAGGCTCGGCTGCACCGTGATTCCGGCGGGTATAGGGCAGACAGAAATGCAGGTGCAGGCAATCGCAGAACTGCGCCCCGATGCGTATATCGGTACTCCGAGTTTTTTGAAAATTATTCTGGAAAAAGCGGCCGATAGCGGTACCGATATTTCCAGCATCAAAAAGGCGCTGGTCGGTGCCGAAGCCTTGCCTCCCTCATTGCGCCAATGGCTGAAAGATCATGGCGTGCCGCATGTATTGCAAATGTACGCCAGCGCCGATATCGGCAATATCGCCTATGAAACCATGAGCGATGGTGTGCTGAATCCGGGAATGGTGCTGGATGAAGAGATCATTCTCGAAATTGTGCGTCCGGGCACTGGTGATCCGGTCGCGGAAGGTGAAGTCGGTGAAATTGTCGTGACTTCGTTCAACCCGGATTACCCGCTGATACGTTTCGCCACTGGCGATATGTCAGCGATCCTGCCAGGCATTTCGCCCTGCGGCCGCACGAATCAACGCATCAAAGGCTGGATGGGACGTGCCGATCAGACCACTAAAGTCAAAGGCATGTTCGTTCATCCGTCACAAATTGCGGAAGTCGTCAAACGCCATCCACAAGTACAAAAAGCGCGTTTAGTCGTCAGCGGTGAAATGGCAAATGACGTGATGACCCTCCATTGTGAAACGCCGGATCACAGCGATGTACTGCAAGCCAGTATCATCGCCACTCTGCGCGACGTAACCAAATTACGGGGCGAGGTACTGTTTGTCGCGGCGGGCAGTCTGCCGAATGATGGCAAGGTCATCGACGACACACGCCGCTATGAATGACACTTACTGTTGCTCACTCAGAACGCACATTTTTTTATCCTGTTGAACTGATTGTTCCCCTGTGCAGGGCGCTGAACAGCGCCCTTTTTTTCGCTCCCGCACAGAAAAGTTGAAAATATTCTATAGTGCATCCCAAAGCGCATCCGTACGGAACGCTTTTTTGCCCGTTTTTAATATTCCCTACCCTCATCTGGCCGGAGACCCATTCCATGACGACGCTCGATATCAATAGCAAACAACATCAGGTGGACGTTGATCCATCCACGCCCGTACTGTGGGCATTACGTGACGCACTGGGTCTGACCGGTACGAAATTCGGTTGCGGTCAGGCGCTGTGCGGTGCCTGTACTGTTCACATCAACGGTCAGGCAACACGCTCGTGTGTGACGCCGGTTTCCGCGGTCGCCGGACAAAAAATCACGACGATTGAAGCCATAGCCAACGATAAGGTCGGCAAAGCGGTGCAGGCAGCGTGGATTAAACACGATGTCGCCCAATGCGGTTATTGCCAGAGCGGCCAGATCATGAGCGCCACGGCTTTGCTTAAAACCAATAAAAAACCTGCTGATGCCGACATCGACGCGGCAATGGCAGGCAATATCTGCCGCTGCGGCACCTATGTTCGCATCCGCGCGGCGATTCACGATGCTGCCAGCATGCTGGCTTAATCAGGAGAACAACATGCATTTTGAATCTCATCAGTTGGAAATTCCTAAACACCTGCTCGCGCTCGCCGAAAAGCTGTCGCCGCGGACAGAATCTATGCCGCGCCGTACTTTCCTGAAGATGGCTGGTGCTTCTGGCTTTGCGCTCGGCTGCTATCCTGTTTTCGCCAGTGCCGCAGACGCGCCCGGAACAACGCAGACTGCGACACTGAAACCGACACAGCAACCCGGCGCTTTTGTCAGCATAGACAACAATGGCGTCGTCACTGTGACGATTAATCGTCTCGATTTCGGTCAGGGCGTGCAAACCGGCCTGCCTTTAATTCTGGCGGAAGAGCTCGACGCCGACTGGTCGAAAGTCCGCAGCGTCCACGGTACCAATAATCCCGCTTATGCTGATCCGGCTTTTGGCATTCACCTGACCGGCGGCTCAAATTCGATTAAAAATTCTTACACGCAGTATCGCGAACTCGGCGCCCGTACCCGGGCCATGCTGGTGAATGCCGCGGCTGCGCAATGGAAAGTGGACGCCACCAGTTTAGTCACTGAAAATGGTGTTGTCGTCGGGCCGGGCGGTAAAAAACTGAGCTACGGTGAACTCGCAGAAGCGGCGATGCAGCAAGCCGTGCCGGACACCGTAACACTGAAAGATCCAAAACAATTCAAGTTGATCGGCAAGCCGATCGGGCGTCTGGATGCAAAAGCTAAATCGACCGGCACACAAGACTACGGTATCGACGTCCATCTGCCCGGCATGCTGACCGCTGTCATCGCCCGTCCGCCTGTCTTCGGTGCCAAAATAAAATCTGTTGATGACAGCGCTGCCAAAGCAATCAAAGGCGTGCAGACTGTAGTGCGCATTCCCGGCGACCGAGGCGGCGAATCTGTGGCTGTCATTGCGAATGGCTACTGGCCGGCAAAGCAAGGCCGCGATGCGCTGAAAATTGATTGGGATACCAGCGCCGTTGAAAAAGTCGACAGCGTAGCGCAATTAGCGAGCTACAAAGCGCTGGCAAAACAAGGCGGCAATCAGAAATACAAAGACGATATTTCTGCACTGGCAACCGCGCCGCATCAGATCAAAGCTGAATTCGTCTTCCCTTATCTGGCACACACGCCGATGGAGCCACTGAATTGCACCGTCGCCATCAAAGGCGACAGCGCGGAAGTGTGGACAGGCACGCAGATGCCTGGTTTCGATGGCATGGCGGCAGCGAAAATACTTGGTATCGCTCCAGAAAAAGTGCTGGTACATACACAAATGGCGGGCGGTGGTTTTGGCCGACGCGGTGTCACCACCAGCGATTACGTCAGCGAAGCCTGTCAGGTGCTCAAGGCTGCGCAGAGCGCTGGTCTGACAGCACCGGTACGTACGGTATGGAGCCGCGAAGATGACGTCAAAGGCGGCTACTACCGCCCTATGCATCTGCATACCGCGCATCTGGGCTTTGATGCGAGCGGTAATATACTCGGCTGGGATCACGTGATTGTCGGGCAATCGATCGTTGCCGGGACACTGTTCGAATCCATGATGATCAAAGACGGTATCGATGGCACCGCGGTTGAAGGCATGAAAGAACCGTACACCATGCCGATGCGCCTGACCGTGCATCATCCTAAACAGAATGTACCGGTATTGTGGTGGCGCAGTGTCGGCTCAACCCATACCGCCTTTGTGATGGAAACGCTGATCGACGAAATCGCTGCCACCACAAAACAAGACCCGGTCGCCTATCGCCTGAAACTCATGGCAGGCAAACATCCGCGTCACGAGGCAGCACTGCAGATGGCGGTGGAAAAATCCGGCTATGGCAAAAAGAAATTGCCCGCTGGTCAGGCCTGGGGTGTTGCGGTACATGAATCATTTGAATCCGTGGTGGCCTACGTTGTCACTGCCACCATCAAAAATGGTGTGCCAAAACTGCTGACCGCCACCGCTGGCGTCCATTGCAATCTGGCCGTCAACCCTAAGAGCGTGGAAGCACAGGTACAAGGCGGCGCCTTGATGGGCTTGTCCATGTGTCTGCCGGGCGCGGCAATCACACTGAAAGACGGCGTGGTCGAACAAAGCAATTTCGGTGATTACGTCGTGCCACGCATTACCGACATGCCAAAAGTTGCGGTGCATATCGTGCCAAGCGCCGACGCACCAAAAGGCATGGGTGAACCAGGCTTGCCAGCACTTGCCCCGGCGTTTGCCAATGCACTGGCACGCCTGAACGGAAAGCGCTTACGCGAACTGCCCTTTAAACTGGCGTAAATCCGGTTTCCACAAAGATCAAGCGGGCAATATACTCGCTTAGTTACTACCTCAAAAACGGCGCATCGGCTCACTCAGCGATGCGCCGTTTTTCTAATTCATTTGCTTCACTTTCGACGAATACTCCACGACGGGGAAAAGTCTCACGCCGAAAAAACAAATTCAATCCTGAAATACTTTTTCTTTGCGAAAACGCGACGCTGAGATGCAAAAATAGCGCGATAGCCGTAGTACATGAAGTAAGATCATTCATGCCCTGTGACTAATCGTAGCAAGCTGATTATGAACAGGTATCTGAGCTGCTGAAGTCTGGCGACGTGCTCAGTATTTTTCAAAAAAATAATTCTTATATTTCGAAACCGGAGACAAGTTTATGCGTTCAATATTGAAATTTTTTACTTTTGCTTTTTTCTCTTTGTTCATCAGCCAATCGGTAATGGCGGCGGAACATGGAACACAACAGGAAGCGGAAGCCTTGGTTAAAAAAGCAATCGCCTATCTGAAGGCGAATGGTCAGGAAAAAGCACTGGCCGAATTCAATAATCCTAAAGGCAGTTTCGTCGATCGTGATTTGTACATCTGGGTCACTGAGCTGAATGGCAAGGCGCTGGCACACGGCGCCAATGCGCGTCTGGTCGGTAAAGATTTGCGCAGTCTGCGCGATGTCGATAACAAAGCCTTTGTTGAAGAAGTACTGGCCGGGATTGCCACCAAAGGCAAGGGCTGGGTTGATTACAAATGGCCGAATCCAACTACCAAAGCAATCGAGCAGAAATCCACTTATTACGAAAAAGCAGGCGATCTGGTTTTCGCTTGCGGCGTTTATAAATAAAGCTGTCGTGCCGGCGACGTCATGCAATTCAACGCCGCTCATCTGCGGCTTGATCAGAAATGCATCGCTACACGAAAATCAAAGATGGCAGCAGCGGCAATAAGTTGGATTAAAAGGCACGGCCTACCGAGAAAACGATTTTGCGGTGCCATTCGCCGCTGCTTGCTGTCCCATAGAATTCCGATTTTCTTGCGCCATGCAGTCTGGTCAGATCGAGGGAAACCTGTGCCTGCCAACCATAGTACGAAGTTGCAAGACCCATGCGTGCTTCGCTCAGACTGTTTCGCGCATTGTCGCGGGAATAGAGATAGCCGCCATGCAGAAATGCCTGCCAGCGCTGCATCAAGGCCCATCCACTGTTAAGCTCGGCATACAGTGTGCGCTCGCCAAATCCCAGATAATCGGGAGAGTAATGAAGGCGCAGATTCAGCACTTCGCCAGACAGCCCCGCATAAATTTCCTGAAAATTCCAGTTCGGGCTGGCAGGAAAAAGATAGGTCGTCATGCCCGTCTCCCAGGCCAGACCAGACGACAGACGCTGCGCATAGCCCGCATAACCTGTCCATTGTGCATGGCGACTGTTTTCCGTGGAAAGCTGACCCGACACAACTTGTCCGCCAGCGAACCAGCCAGCCGGATCGTCATAATTCAACACCAGACGCGCTGCCGCTTTATCGTCGCTGAGCGAGACGCCGCGATACATGTAATTGGAAAGAACACCGGCGCTGCCGCTGATCTGTGCGTACACTGCAGGTGCGGAAAAAAGGAGAAAACTGCTCAGGGTGAGCGTGAGAGCCGGCTGCCGGAACTGGATAGACACACGCATGAACATTTTCCTGAAATACGCATAAGGGTTGCACAAAGATCTATCCCCGTCAACGCCGCACTTCCTTCATTCAGTACAATCGCATCATGCAATCTGGCGGCCGGAAACTGAGGCCTGAGCTCTTCCAGCAGCGCCAGCATCCCGGTGACATGCGCAGCCGCGTAGGATGACCCGTTGACCATTCCCCAGCGCCCGCCAGGCATCGTCGTCGGAATATCCCTTCCGGGAGCCAGTAAGGGATGCAAGCCATGGCGTGGCACACCACCATCCGACGCTACCGCAAACACTCCCGGCATATTGGCGGGAAAACCGCCGTCTGGCCGCGCCGGATCCACCGCACCGACCACGCGGATTCCGCGCGCCTGCGCCACTTCAACCAACTGTTGTAATAACCTGTCCGGCGGCCCCGAGAGACTGAGATTAATGATCTGCGCACCTTTCGACACCGCATAATTCAGCGCCTTGGCCAGCGTAAAACTGTTGCAGCGGGTCGCAGCCCCGGTCTGCCAGCATGCACGCAAAGCCATCAGTCGTGCATCTGGCGCAATGCCTTCGATACCGACACCATTGCCAGCACGCGCCACAATGATCCCGGCGACAGCCGTACCGTGCAGCTCAGGAACACGTTGCTGTTCATCGACAAAATTTTCCTCTACTGCCACCTGTCCTGCAAGATCCGGGTGGCTGCTTTCCACGCCGCTGTCGACCACCGCGATCATCACCTTACGCCCGGTTGCCACTTTACGCACCTCATCCAGATGCCACGGCTCAGCGGCAGGCTGCATACGATACAAGGGGTCTTTTCCTGCCTGGGCGACATATCCCTGTATCAGTTGCGCCCACGCGATGCGACGGTCATGCAACAACGCTTCCAATACAGGTGCCGCTGCTTTATCAGCAGGCAGACGCATGCGGTAACAATCGACATTCAACACCGGCATTGCCCAGTCTTCTATCAGCTCGAGCTGATATTCCTGCGCCAGTTCAAGCGCAATGCGCTTACGCGCTGCATGCCCCGCATCTTCACGATAATTCAGGCTGCCATAAGCATCTGTACGGAAGTGTGGCGCCGGCAGATGCAACATCACCAGTATTTCCGCGTGTTCGACTACTGGCGCTTCCGCTTTCACATCAGCCAGCGAGAGGATTTGGGGTAAGTCCTGTTCGCCCGCTGCTATCTCCGCACCGGACAACAGACATAGCACGAGCATCAGAACCCGCATCATGGCGGGCTTCCGGCGGTCAGCGATTCAGCCATTTCCACTGAGCGCTCAGCGCGTAATGCCTGCAGCAATGGCACCTGATGTTCCGGTTCAACTTCCAGCATATAAGCGCCGGTTACGGTTGGTCCCCCGATAATCTGCGCCCCATGCGACTGCAAAATACGCTGCACATCCTGCAGGCGGGCATCCGGTCTGAACACGACCAGCACATCTGGCGTGGCAGCGGCACCACGTCCCAGAGCCTGATATACCGGGGCTTCCTGATGCGGCAAGAGTTGCACTGCCAGCACAACAATGGCGGCAAACTGCCCGGCCATCGCCCATCCCTGCCAACCTGTTGCCTGTAACCAGCGCTGCAGGCGGGTAAGCAGGCGAGCAGGCGGCTCGGATTCAACGACATCGAGCTGCGGCATCAGCCGCGCCAGTGCACGTTCCGGATCAAGACCTGCGGGTAAAGGGCTCTCCGTTGCCAGCAGACTGCGCTGCCAGGTGAGTTCTTCGCGACAGACGGCGCAGTGACGCAGGTGTTCCTGCACACGACCGGCATCCGCCTCGCTCAGCGCACCGGATGCGTACCAGGGCAGCAATTCCTGCAGTGCCTCATGTTCTGCGTCACTCATTGTGATTGGGGTGCTCATTCCATTTCTTCCATATGATCAGACAGCATATCCTTCAGTTTCTGGCGCGCGTGGAACATACGGGTTTTCACCGTATTTACCGGGCACCCCATCGTGTCAGCAATCTCCTGATAGGCCATGCCGTGGTAATAGGTCAGGCTGACGACCACGCGCTGCTCGACTGACAAGCGATCAATCGCCCGGCTCACACCTTGCCGCAGTTGATGCGCCACCATCGCATGTTCCGGCCCATTTCCGGTTTCGCCTGACAGTTCATCCTGCGGCTCCAGCGGCTCATCCAGTCCGCGTAAGGCTTTCAGTCCCTGGCGGTAGGCAATCGAAAAAATCCAGGTCGAGGGTTTGCAACTGCCATCAAACGTCGCCGCCTTTTGCCAGACCACCAGCATCGTGTCATTAATGATCTCTTCAATCAGCGGCACATTGCGTGTCAGACGGTTCAGAAAACGTGCCAGACGGGAGAAATAAACGCGATACAGCGCCTGAAAGGCGAGTTTGTCCCCGCCGGATATTCGCCGTAATACCGCATTCTCATCCAATTCATCCGCCACACCAGCGCTCCTGCCTGTCCGCATGCCATTTCTCCTTCTGGCACGTCTATACCGGGCGGGAGGAGAAAAGTTCAAACCAAATAAAAAAATAAATTTTTGCCGCAATTTTGAACCATTTTCACAGATGCGGGTATTGACCGTCACAACAATAACGGATTGCCCGACCAACGTGTTTGCCTCGCCACCTTTCTTTTGCAGCCATGCCCTTCTCTTTCCTGACGCGGGCACCGTTGTGCGCCTCGTTCTCGTGGCTCCGCTGCTGGAGGAATGGATCATGCGCGCGGGTCTGCATGCGTGGTTGCTGCAACGGACAACAGCACTGCCAGCGCTGTTGGTCTGCGCACTGGTTTTTAGCACCCTGCACTTGAGTGCGGGACTGACGGCAGCAATGCTGGTGTTCTGGCCGGGTTTGTTATTCGGCGTGATTTACCAGCGCTGGCGGGACTGGCGACTGTGTGCGCTGATACATGGCCTGTGCAATTTATTGGTGATCGACGTGTGTGTTTCTTAAACTGATTGGAGTATCGATGAAAAAAATCCGCCCCCCACAACCTCATGCGTTATACGCAGCCGGCATGTGGGCTTTCTTTGCCCTTGCCCCGGCAGCACAGGCAGCCGATGCGCTCAACGGGAAGAGCCTGTATCTGAATGGTCCCGTTTCCGGCGGCACCTCATGTGCATCATGTCACAGTGCCTCCCCCGCAAATAACGTAAGCGGTATTCTCGCTGCCGCGAATAACCCAAGCGTGATCAGCAGCGCTTTTGCCGCCAACCGTGGTGGCATGGGGTCGCTCTACAACGGCAAATTCAATGCCGCCGAGATTGCCGATCTTGCTGCCTTCATCGGTAATCCGAATGTGACCGCCTCTGCAGTCGCCTCGCTGGCACCGGCCAGCCTGTCATTTGCAGGCACCACCGTCGGTCAGAACAGCAACGCCCTCAGTACAACGCTCACCAACAGTGGCAATGCCACGCTGAACATCAGCGCTATCAGCGTCGGCGGTAATCATGCCAGTGACTTTGTCATGAACGGCGGTAGTTGTAGCGCAGGCAGCGTACTGGCTGCAGGTGCTGCATGTCAGGTGCAACTGGTATTCCGTCCGTCGGCAGCCGGTGCACGCAGCGGCACACTGACAATTAATCACAACGCCACGGGTGGCAGCAGCAGTATTCCGCTGAGTGGCACCGGTAATGCCGTACCAACGGCCACGGTTGCGATTTCTGCCAACTCCCTGAATTTCGGCTCAATGCTGACCGGTAGCACTTCACCGGTACAGACCATCACCGTGAATAACGCCGGGCAGGCAACGCTGAATTTCAGTGCCATCTCGCTGTCCGGTACGAATGCCACGATATTCAGACTGGGCGGCACGTGTGCAACGTCCGCTCCCGTTGCAGCGGGCGGCAGTTGCACCGTCACCGTCACCGCCAATCCTGCTGTTGCCGGTGCATTCAGTGCAAATCTGAATCTCGTCTCAGACGCCAGCAACAATAATGTCACCGTCAGTCTGGCTGGCAGTGCCAGTGCTGCCGCACCGTCGCTGGTAGCCAATCCGGGCGCAGTGTCATTTGGCACACAAACGATAGGTGCTACTGCCACAACGCAAAATGTCAGCATCAGCAATCAAGGCAATGTACCGATCAACTTCAGCAGCATTGCTGTCAGTGGCGCTCCGGCAGTATCGATCGGTAGCGGCGGTTGCGCCGGAACGCTGGCGGTGGCGGCGAGTTGCAACGTGCCACTCTTATTCGCACCGACGGCGACAGGAAATATCAGCGCCACACTGCTGATACGCTCCAATGCACCGGATCTGTCTGTCAGCGTCAGCGGTTCAGGCACCACCGCTGCCGTAGCACGCCCTGTGATGTCGGATACCGCTGCCATCGCCTTCGCTGATACACAGGTAGGGCAACAGGCCAGCGCACACCGCACCACGCTGAGCAATAACGGCAATGCCGCGCTGAAGATCACATCGCTGGTCATCGGCGGCACTCATACCGGAGATTTTGCACTGGCAGGCAGTTGCGTTACCGGTGCCACAGTCAGCCCCGGCGGCAACTGCAGCATTGATTCCAGCTTCAGGCCGACGGCCACCGGCAGCCGGAACGCCGATCTGTTGCTGGTGACAGACAGCGGCGCACAATTCAGCGTGCACCTCAGCGGTAACGGCATCGCCGTACCGACAACAACACCCAGCCTGACCAGCAACCCGCAGTCGTTTGATTTCGGCAAGGCTGCCATCGGTAGTCAGGGGGCACTGAAACGCTTCACACTGACCAATACCGGCAGTGCCGCACTGACGCTCAACAGCGCCAGCTTCAGCGGACCATTTGCCATCGTCAGCGACAGTAACGCCTGTGCTTCCTTCCCGCTGACACTGGCTGCCGGTGCCTCTTGCGATTTACCTGTCAGTTTTGTCCCATCAACGGCTGGCAGCATCAGCGGCAGTCTGCAACTGCAGGCCAGCAACGGCAACTGGACGATCGCTCTCAGCGGTCAGGGTGAGGCCGCTGCTCCGGTGAATAACACGGGCGCACAGTCACAGAATCGTGGCGGTGGCGGCTGCTCCGTAGCACAGGATGGCAATGACCCGATGTTAGCGGTGCTCGTTGCACTGGCCGCAGGTGTGTTGGTGTGGCGACGTCGCCGTGCCAGCGCCGCAAACGCTGCGACCATTGCGACAACGCTGGCCAGTGTTGCAACTTGCGCCGTACTCGCATTGCCTGCACCGGCATCGGCACTGGAAACCGGCAAACCGGCGCCAGCCTTCACGCTGAATGGGCCTGACGGCAGCGTCAAACTCGATCAGTATCAGGGCAAACTGATCTACGTCGATTTCTGGGCTTCATGGTGCGGCCCTTGTCGCCAGTCTTTTCCATGGATGAATGAAATGCAGGCTCGCTACGGCAATCAGGGTCTGCAAATCATCGGCATTAACGTCGATGCCAAAGTGGATGACGCCCGCAACTTCCTTGCTAGCACCCCTGCCCGCTTCGTTATCGCTTTCGACCCTAACGGTACTGCACCGCGTGCGTACGGTATCAAGGGCATGCCCAGCAGCGTATTGATAGGACAGGATGGCAAGGTGCTGTATGAACACAGTGGCTTCCGCGCAGCTGATCGTGAGCAACTGGAAAGCCGTATCAAAACAGCACTGGGAGTCGCCAAATGAGCAGCTGTATTCAGATTCGCCGGGCAATCCGTCCGGCACTCCTGCTGTGCGCCATCGTCAGCGGGCTTTCCGGCTGTGCGCTGACGCCGGTGAAAGCCTGGGAAAAAGGCGAGCTGGCGCGTCCCGACATGCTGATGCAAAACGACGGGCTCGCCACCCGTTTCAATGAACATATCTACACCAGCAAAGAAGCGGCATCCGGCGGCAGTGCCGTCGGCGGTGGCGGCTGCGGCTGTAACTGACAAGGACTACCATGGATCAACAAAAACAGCCCTCCTTAGGACAGGCATTGCTGGCAGCAGCGATGCTGCTGCCAGGCGTCGTTCACGCTGAAACGGCACCTGAACGCGGTGCCATCAGTGTGAAATACCTGCAATACAAAGAAGACCAGGCGGGCATGGACAGAATACGGGTACATGCGCCTGCGGTGTCGGTGCTGGCACCAATCGCCGGTGAATGGTCGCTGGCGGCCAGCGTGACCACGGATGAAGTTTCGGGCGCGTCACCGCGTTATCACACCGCGGTTTCAGGTGCTTCACGGATGTCCGATTTACGCAAAGCGGGCGATGTTGCCGTCACGCGCTATCTGCCGCAAGGCAGTATCAGTGTCGGTGCGGCCTTCTCTACCGAGCATGACTATCGCTCACGTGCGCTGTCGCTGCAAGGCAGCCTGCTCAGCGAAGACAAAAACACGACCTGGACATTCGGCGTTGGCGGCTCGGACGATGCCATCAATCCAACAAACCGTATCGTCACCAATGAAAGCCGTCAGACGATCAATGTCCTCGCGGGTATCACGCAGGTTCTTACCCCGGTCGATATTGCGCAACTGACGTACACTCACAGCGCCGGACATGGCTACTATTCCGATCCGTACAAACTGGCAGACAACCGCCCGCGTACGCGTGATCAGAACACCTTGCTGCTGCAATGGAATCATCGCTTCATCAATGCCGATGCCAGCAGCCGCCTGAGCTACCGCTATTACCGCGACAGCTTCGGCATCAGTGCTAACACCGTGTCGGCAGAATGGGTGCAGTCCTTATCCGGCGGCTGGACCATCACACCGGCACTGCGGGGGTATTCGCAGCGCGCTGCGAATTTCTATTTCGATCCGGTCTACGATGCCAGAATCGGCCCGCCATTCCCGCCCGGCTATGTCTTCGGTGGCTCCGCACTGACTTCGGCGGATCAACGTCTGTCAGGCTTCGGTGCGATCACCGCCGGGTTGAAAATTGCCCGGCAAATCAATCAGGACTGGAGTGTGGATATGAAACTGGAACGCTACGAACAACGCGGCTCGTGGCGTCTGTTCGGCAGCGGCAGTCCGGGTCTGGCACCGCTACGCGCGACCAGCCTGCAAGTAGGATTCACACGACTGTGGTAATGCCGGTGCACACTGTCGCGTTCATTGCCATGGGCAGCCGCTGCGAGATACGTATCGCTGCAGCGGCTGCCATTGAAGGGCAACACCTCGCGGCACAGGCGATCGCGGAAGTTCATCGCATTGAACGCAAATACTCCCGTTACCAGAGCGACAGTGTGCTCAGCCGCATTAATGCGGCGGCGGGTTTGCGCGCGGTCGCCTGTGACGAAGAAACTGTGGCACTGCTGACGTATGCCGACATGCTGCATACCGCGAGTGACGGTCGTTTTGACATCACTTCCGGTGTGCTGCGGCAGGCCTGGAATTTCCGCCACAACGCGCTACCGCCTGCAGCCGACCTGGAAAAATTACTACCGCTGATAGGCTGGAAAAAAGTCGTGCGCGACAAGGCAAGCGTCTTTCTGCCCACAGCGGGAATGGAATTGGATTTCGGTGGTTTCGGCAAAGAATATGCCGTTGATCGTGCGGCCGAAGTGTTGACGCGGCTGGGTGTGCAACATGGCTACGTCAATCTCGGTGGTGATATGCGTTTTCTGGGGCCGCGCCCTGATGGCAGCAGCTGGCAAATCGGCATTCAGGATCCACGTGCCGGCGATGCGACGGTGGCGAGCATTCCGGTCAGCCGGGGCGCACTGGCCACCAGCGGCGATTACGAACGGTTTATGGAAGTCGATGGCAGGCGCTACTGTCATGTGCTCAATCCGCACAATGGCATGCCGGTGTCGTACTGGCGTTCCGTCAGTGTGCTGGCACCGCTGGCAATTACTGCAGGCAGTTGTACCACAACCACGATGCTGCTGGAAAAAGACGGGCTCGGCTTTCTCGAGCGTTCCGGCATGAGTTACCTGGCCATCAATGACGAAGGTCAAATTTTTCGGAGAATACAATGAGTTCCTTTATTCACTGGCTGTGCGCGCTGCTGTTCGCGGTGTGGCTGCCATCTGCACAAGCAGAAGATTTTCTCTCACCCGAGCAGGCGTTTGTGCTGAAAGCAGAACTGCGCGATGCCCATACCATCCGGCTTCAATGGACGATGCCGCCGGATTATCACCTGTATCGAGAACGGCTGTCCTTTACCGGTCCAGGTATAAAACAACCATCTCTGCCGAATGGAAAACGTCAGTTTGACGACAACCTTGGAAAAGAAATGGAAGTTTATTATGGCTCGCTTACGCTGGATGTGCCATACACCGGCACCGCACCATTTGAACTGACCGTGGGCTATCAAGGTTGTGCCGATGCTGGTCTGTGTTACCCACCTGTCGCACGCACCTACAGCGTTAACCCTGCTGTTCCAGGGGAGCTGGTGGCCGCCTCCATGGATGAACCCGTTACCGCACCTGCTGCCACACAGGTAAGCACACCAGCTGCAGCACCAGCCCCGGCTGCCGCTGCAACAGAAGACGATACCTCGCTCGCACAACGCACCCTGCAAAGCGGCAGCGCATGGCGTATCGGCGGCGCATTTCTGGTCTTTGGTCTGCTGCTCTCTTTTACGCCCTGCGTATTGCCTATGGTGCCGATTCTGTCATCGATCATCGTTGGTGAAGGCAGCGTCACACGCAAACGCGGCCTGCTGCTGGCAGTGGCTTACAGTCTGGGCATGGCGCTCGTCTACACCGCTCTAGGCGTTGGCGCTGGGCTTGCCGGTGAAGGACTTGCAGGGGCACTGCAAAAGCCATGGGTGCTGCTGACCTTTGGCGCACTGTTGTTTGCGTTAGCGCTGTCGATGTTTGATGTCTACCAGTTGCAACTGCCGAGCGCGCTGCAAAGCCGCCTGAGCGAATCGAGCGGACGTCAGAGCGGCGGCAAAATCGCCGGTGTCTTTATCATGGGGGCGCTGTCAGCAATGATCGTCGGCCCTTGTGTCGCGGGGCCGCTGGCAGGGGCGCTGCTGTACATCAGCCAGACCGGCAATGCAGCCACCGGTGGCTGGGCTTTATTCTCCATGGCAATCGGCATGAGCGCACCATTGCTGCTGACAGGGTTGTCCGCGGGCAGTCTGCTGCCGCGCGCCGGGGCATGGATGAATAATGTGAAAAAAGTCTTCGGTCTGCTGCTGATTGCGGTGGCGATCTGGATGATCAGCCCGATACTGCCGGTCACCGCCATGATGGTTCTGTGGGGAACATTCGCGATTCTGTGTGCAGCCTTCCTGCCCACTGGCAAAGCCCTGCCGCCGGGTGCTGGCATCGGTGCGTACGCCGCCAAAGCGCTCGGTATCGTCATGTTGCTGATTGGTCTGTTTGAACTGATCGGTGCCGCCAGTTCCGGCACGGATGTACTGCAGCCACTGGCGCATCTGCGCGGCGGCAAAGCGTTTGCCGGAGAAAAAACTGCGGCGCAGGAAAACACACACTTCACCCGCATCCGCAATGTCGCCGATCTGGACAAAGTGCTGGCAACGGCCAGCAAACCTGTCATGCTGGATTTTTACGCGGACTGGTGCGTCGCCTGCAAAGAGATGGAACGCATGACATTTTCAGACAGCCGCGTTGCTGCGGTGCTGCAAGGAATACAGCTCATTCAGGTCGATGTCACCGCCAATAACACAGATGACCGTGCGCTGATGAAACGCTTCCAGCTCTTCGGTCCACCGGGCATTATTATGTTCAATACCCGCGGTACAGAAGTAACGCAAGCCCGCGTGATCGGTTTCATGCCACCCGACACCTTCCTGCGTCAGCTTCAGCGCATAGCCAACTGAAGCAACTGAACCAACTGAACGAGAACTCCTGATGATTATTCATTCCCGACTCCTGATTCTGGGCTCCGGCCCGGCTGGCTACTCGGCGGCCGTCTACGCCGCCCGCGCCAACCTGCAACCAACGCTGATTACCGGCGTTGAACAAGGCGGTCAGTTAATGACCACGACTGAGGTCGAAAACTGGCCGGCAGATCCCATGGGCGTGCAAGGCCCGGAACTGATGGAACGCTTCCGCCTGCACGCCGAACGCTTTGGTACACGCATGATTGCCGACCATATACACACCACCCATCTGCATGAAAAGCCGATTCGCCTGATCGGTGACGCCGGTGTTTATACCTGCGATGCCCTCATCATCGCCACCGGCGCATCGGCACAATACATCGGTTTACCCTCAGAGCAAGCCTTTATGGGACGCGGTGTTTCCGCCTGTGCCACCTGCGACGGATTCTTTTACCGCGGACGCGAAGTCGCCGTCATCGGTGGCGGCAATACCGCGGTGGAAGAAGCACTCTACCTGTCGAATATCGCCGCCAAGGTTACGCTGATCCATCGGCGCGACAAATTCCGCGCCGAACCTATACTGGTTGACCGCCTGATGGCGAAAGTTTCACAGGGAAGTGTTGCGCTGAAGCTCAATGCCCGCTTGCATGAAGTGTGCGGCGATCAGAGCGGCGTGACCGGCCTCATTCTGCAACAGGAAAACGGCGAACTGGAATCCTTATCCGTGCACGGACTGTTTGTCGCCATCGGTCACAAACCGAACACCGCCATTTTTGAAGGCCAGCTAACCATGCATCACGGCTACCTCAAAACCCGCAGCGGCAATGAGGGCATGGCGACCGCGACCTCGGTTGACGGGGTCTTCGCAGCGGGCGATGTGCAGGATCAGATCTACCGTCAGGCCATCACCAGCGCGGGCACCGGCTGTATGGCTGCACTGGATGCGCAACGCTATCTGGAACAGCTGGAACACTGATGTTTTACCGCGTATCCGGGTTTGCCAGCAATACGTTCAGATATGAGAAATATCAGGGCTAGAAACCTCGCACCAGAGCGTATTGCCAGATGATTCCCGGATACGCTCCTGCGAGCGAATGCAGGGCAGAGGGAGGCGGTAGAAAAACCGCGCACAGAACTAAACTACAAAACTAAACGCGGGCGTCACGTTGCTTAAGGTAATAGCGCTGCAACGATTAAATGATCAATCCCAGGCATCAGGATCGATCACGCCGATTGCGCGAAATGCCGGTTTGCAGAATAAATATCCTTGCATTAACTCGATACCGGCAGCGCGCAAGAAATCGCGCTCCGCTTTGGTTTCTATGCCTTCGGCCAGCACGCGCACATTCAAGCCGGCACAGATTGCAACAATGCCATGCACGATCACTTGTTTAGGCTTACTGGTGTCGATATCGCGGATCAGATCCATATCGATTTTGACAATATCCGGCTGATATTCTGACAGCAGATTCAGACCGGCATAACCGGCACCGAAATCATCGATCGCGGTACGGAAACCGAAGCGGCTGTATTCGCGGAAGATGTTGACCAGATGCGGCCGGTCATCGACCCGCTCACCTTCGGTCACTTCAAAAATAATACGCTCGATAGGAAACTGATAGCGCTGCGCCGCTTCAAACGTGCTGCGTATGCAGGCGGCTGGCTGATAGACCGCGTTTGGCAGAAAATTGATCGACAAATATTCCTGCAAACCGAGTTCTGCTGCGCCCCGGATCGCCTCAACCCGGCACGCCTGATCGAATGAATAACGATTCTCATCCGTCACTTTAGACAACACCGAAAATGCCGATTCGCCATTCGGCCCGCGCACCAGCGCTTCATGCGCATAGATAGTACGACTGCGCAGATCAACGATGGGCTGGTAAGCAAATGCAATATCAAAATCAAGCTGCTGACCTTCTTTACATTTCTGGCAAGCAGGCGACGGTGTATTGCTCTGAGCGAGAGGATGCAAATTCATATCGAACCTATTTTTTCTGGTGAGAACAGCGCCGCTTCAGGCACGCTATTTGTGGCCTGGCATCAGGCGCATCTGATTTTATGCAGAACATGGTACCCCGATTCGGTACGATCGTCATGTCTTCCAATGCGATGCGCGCATCACCGGAAGCGCTAACCTGGTCGTCAGTGTCAACCTGAGGACCAGCCTTCTCCGCATAAAAATAAGCGGTGCGGGCGGAATCTGCGTGGAAGAATCAGAGAAGGTCTTCAGCGGACTGCGCGCAGCCGGGAGCCGCGCGACGCATGGTGGGGTAAAAATATACTCCCCCCGGTATATTTTGAAGCCCTTTATTCTCAAGGAGATAAAGGGGTTTTATATAAAATATGGGGGGAGTATGCTGAATTCTCAGCGAGATTCTTTGATCAGGCGGCCTGCTGTCTTTTGCAGAGGGCGGGCATTCATCGGATACAGGCGACCGAAAATCGCAATCTGTTCAGAGGAAATTTCCACGGCTTCTTTCATCACCATCCACAACACTTCTTCACTGCAAGGTGGTGTGGTCAGCGAACCCATGTAAGTGTAGTAATCGCGTTTCTCTGGCAAGAGCTGATTGATATCAATCGCTGTCGGTGCGGCCAGAGCCAGATTTTTTTCCAGCGGCAAATTGTTCCAGATCTGCTGCACGATGTTTTGCGCTTTGCCGCGTTCTAACAATACGGCGACCACCGCCAGTTTGCCGTCGGCATCTTTGTGCACCAGATGCACGACCATATCAAAACTCCGGCCATTGACGCGTTCTTCGGATGGTTTATGGAAATGGAACTGCAGCAATTCGTAATTGCGACCCATGATGCTGATGTAATTACCCGCTGCCACATTAACCTGTATCGTATGGCCATTATCAATCACGCTGAAACCGGACGGCTTGTAGTCAAAGTTGATTGGTTCGAGATCGACGCGGATACCGTCGCGGATATCGATCGGTGACTGACGATCGCCGATATCGCATTTCGCATTCGCTGAGTTGAGCTTGCCCCAGTTGGTCGGGCCGCCTTCGCCATCGTAACTCCAATGCACGGCACCATGTCCACCCATCGCCGCGATAATCGCCGAAGAACCGTGTTCGTTTCCTTCTTTCGGTTTGGCTGGTGTGACTTTTCTGGCTGGTGCCACATACGCCGGAGAACGAGGAATGGCGCGGGTTGAGGCGCGTGCCACTTCGTCTTTTTCTTTACGTAAAAGGGCAAGACGTTCTGCAATTTTGACCGCCAGCTCATCGGCAGCCATGGCATCTTTAGCAGCGTCTTTGCTTTCTTTCGACTCTTTTTCTTTGGAAGATTTACGCGTCTCTTTTTCTTTTTCCTTAGGCGCAGACGCCTCTTCTTTTGCAGAAGCAGATGCCTGTTTGATCGGCTTGGACGGTGGGGATGATGCGTCATTCGCCTGAGCGGATAGTGCAAGCATCAGGGAAATCAGGAGAGCAGAGCAGCGGCGCATAATTAGACGGAATCAGGTCGGGATAGTCTGTTTACGGCCTGCACTGTTTAAACTTGAATTCCATCAGGCAATTTAACAATCCGCCACAGACTGACCGGCGACAGATATACTGCGCCAGCCAATCTGACAGTCTGTCCATCTGTGGACGGATTACGGCTTACAGCGCCAGCAGACGCGCTTTTGCCGCCTGGTATTCGGCGCTGAAGCGCTGTACAACTTCGGCAACACTCGGAGCATCATCCATCAGACCGACACCTTGCCCGGCACCCCAGATGTCACGCCAGGCTTTCGCACCACTGTTGCCACCGGAGCCGAAATTCATCTTGGATTTGTCCGAGACTGGCAAATTGTCGGGGTCAAGCCCGGCGGCGATAATCGATTTTCTGAGATAGTTGCCATGCACACCGGTAAACAGGTTCGTGTACACAATGTCCGCCGCACTCGATTCAATGATGGCCTGACGATAAGCCTCGTCCACATTCGATTCCGGCGTTGCCAGCCAGCGCGAACCGATATAGGCAAAATCGGCACCCATTGCCTGAGCCGCCAGAATCGCGTCACCGGTCGCAATCGAACCTGACAGTGCAATCGGCCCCTTAAAGAATTTACGTACTTCACCGACCAGTGCAAATGGCGACAAACCACCCGCATGGCCACCGGCACCGGCCGCGACCAGAATCAGGCCATCAACACCAGCTTCCAGCGCTTTCTGCGCGTGACGGATAGAAATCACATCATGCAGCACGATGCCGCCATAGCTGTGGATCGCATCGAGCATTTCTGGCGGTGGCGCGCGCAGTGACGAAATGATAATGGGAACCTGATGCTTGACGCAGACTTCGACATCATGCGCGAGCCTGTCATTCGACTGGTGCACGATCTGATTCACGGCAATCGGGCCAACTTTCGCATCAGGATTCGCTGCTTGGTAGGCGGCCAGTTCGTTTTGCAGATCGGTCAGCCAGGTATCGAGCAATTCTGCCGGACGCGCATTCAGCGCAGGAAACGAACCGACGATACCCGCTTTACATTGTGCGGCGACCAGCTTAGGGCCGCTGGCAATGAACATCGGCGAGGCGATAACAGGTAAAGCCAGATTTTGTAAGGCTTTCGGCAGATGAGAGGTACTGGTCATACTGATGGTCTCCGGTGAACAGATCGTAGTAGATATTTTTGCTGCTTTTTTTTGGTACTTTTTTACAAGCCTGATATGATGTTATCAGAAAAAACGTTGTTATTCATGAGCATCAGCGTAAACCGAGTCAGAAGCAAGCCCACCCGCCATTAAGTGATACCGATGAAACCGAAAGTCGTTGATTTCCGCCAGAGTCAGGAAGCGCTGCGCAACTCGCTGCGTGAAGGAATGCTGGATGCCGCCAGTCATTTGCTGCAAACCGAGAGCGCTGCAGCGCTGACGGTGCGTAAAGTAGCGGAAGCGGTCAATTGCTCAACGACCTTGCTGTATTCGATTTTCGGTGGCAAAGACGGTTTATCGAATGCGCTGTATCTGGAAGGGTTTGAGCGTTTTAAAAGTGAATTTCTGAGCTACGAAGCGACTTTGCCGGATGCACAAAAAGCCCGTGGTATCCAGCGCTTATGGCTGTATGCGAATAACTATCACGCATTTGCGCGCCGTTATCCGAGTTATTACATGGTGATGTTTGGCGATGCGATTGCCGGTTTTGTGCCGCCGCCGGAATCACGCCAGGCCGCATGGGAATCCTTCACGCCGCTGATCGCCGAATTTGAACACTGCATGCAAACCGGCAGTCTGCCCGCCTCCAGCCCGAGTGCCGCCGCGCGTCTGTTATGGGCCGCCATGCATGGCGTTATCAGCCTGGAACTGAAAGGTTTTTATCTGAAACAGGAACATGCTGATGAGCTGTTCCAATCTGCTGTACGTGCCGTTTTGATCTCACTTCAACATCCACCTGGCTAAACAAGGAAACACGATGACTTACCAATGTTTTGACTTCAGCATCGATCAGAAAATCGCCCATCTGCGCTTTAATCGCCCCGACAGCCTGAATACCATGCAACCGGTTTTTTTCCGCGAGCTGGTCGAGATACTGCAAAAATTACAGCGTGAAGCGTCTGCGCGGGTGCTGATTATTTCATCCACGGGTAAGCATTTCACTGCCGGCATGGCACTGGATGTGTTTTCCGGTAACGGCATCACGCTGGACGATCATAATGCAATCGGCCGCGCCAATATTGCGCTGGTGCTGCAGGATATGCATCAGTCATTCAACCTGATCGAGCAATTGCGTATGCCGGTGATCAGCGCAATTCAAGGCGGTTGCATCGGTGGTGGTGTCGATCTGATCTGCGCCAGCGATATCCGCCTTGCCAGCAAAGACGCATTCTTCTGCATACAGGAAATCAATATTGGCATGACGGCCGATCTGGGTACACTGCAACGCTTACCGAAACTGATCCCGGAAGGTATCGTGCATGAAATGGCGTACACCGGACGGCGCTTGCCAGCCCAGCGTGCGCAAGCGGTGGGTCTGGTGAATGAAGTATTTGATACGCAAGAAGCGATGCTGGAAGCAGCCTTGCAAATGGCGAAAGAAATTGCTGAAAAACCACCAGTCGCGATCTGGGGCAGCAAGCAGGCAATACATTATGCGCGCGATCATTCTACCCATGATGCCTTGCAACAAATGGGTTGGCTGCAATCAGGAATCTGGCAAAGTGCGAATCTGATGGAAGCGTTTATGGCAAAACAGCAGGGACGCGCAACGCAATTCGGCGATCTGGCACCGCTGCATCCGTTTACTGAGGCCGACTATCAGTTGAAATAAGCCAGCTTCAGACCTTAGCGATTATTCAGCAACAGCCCGTCTTCCAGGCGGGCGACGCCAGCGCGTACCAGCTCGGCGGCGATCTGTTGCAGCAATTCCTGCGCTGGCATGGCTAGCTGGCTGGCGGCAGAACGCATCAGACGGCTGCTGTTAAATTGCAATAATGCCTGATCCAGATGCAGCTTTTGCGTGTCGAGCAAAATAAACGCGAGCAAGACTTTCAACGCATTGCGGGCATTGCGTTGCGGGTCGGCGCATAAATAATCGAGGCGCTGACGGGCGCGTTGTAATGCGCCCTGCACGTCGCTGAATGGCGCACCGTGACCCGGTATCACCAGCCGCACGTCAAGTTCGCTGATGGTCTGCAAAATAGCGGCTTGCTCGGTAAAGCCGGATTCCCCTTCTAGTTCAGGGAAAATCACACCAAAGCCGTTTTCCCACAATGCATCGGCAGAAATCAGGATGCCTTCTTGCGGACAATACAGAATCATCGAATGCGGATCATGCCCGGGCGCAGCCAGCACCTGCCAGTCCAGCCCGCCCAGACGCAGCTGATCACCATCCGCAATACTGCCATCAAAACGAAAAGGAGCGCACTGCTGGCCAGTTGCAGCGTAGGTGAGTGCCTCCTCATCCCACGCTGCAACTGCAGGCATGTCGGCAACAGGAATCAGAGTGCGACAGTCATAAGTCTGCTGAAGCAAGGCATTGCCGCCGCAATGATCTGAATGTAAATGCGTATTGACCAGCAAATCGAGTGCACGGCCTTGCAAGGCATGCTGCAACAACGCCAGCGTTTGCGGCGCATGGGTCACGTAGCCACTGTCCACCAGCGCTGCTGCATCGTCATCGATGAACAGGATATTGTTCGATGACAGCCAGCCACGTTCAAACACATGCATGCTGTCAGGAAGTTGAATCTGCTTGGCTGGCATAGGATTTTTTTCTGGCTGGCTTAAAACATCCGCTCTTTCACCTGATGCCAGATCTGCAATTTGACCGGGTTACTGGCCGTGCTCCAGGCTTTCAGTTCGTCTATGGTCCGAAAGCAACCGGCACACCAGGCTTTTTTCTCATCCATGCGGCAAACGCCGACACACGGAGAGGGAATAGCCTGCTCAGGGCTGGCAGAATCAGGATCGAAATCGTACAAAATACTCATGTTTGCAAGGCAATATCGGCAACTGGCGCAGCGGTCATGGCAACCAGTTGTTGTGGGGTCAGGCTGAATACAGCGTGCGGATGACCAGCCGCCGCCCAGACTTTGGGGTATTGCAATAAATCCTGATCAATCAGCATCACACTTTTTTGCAGGTGACCGACAGGGCAGACGCCGCCAATCGCATAACCGATTTTTTCGCGGACAAAACGGGCATCGGCTTTCGCCAGCGCGCCAACGATCGCCGCTACTTTTTTCTCGTCAACCCGATTGCTGCCACTGGCAACCACCATCACCGCTGCGTCATCAGCAACCCGGCGAAAAACGATAGATTTGGCAATTTCAGCAATGCTGCAACCTAATCCGGCTGCAGCTTCGGCGGATGTTCTGCCGCTCTCAGGCAGCATCACCACCGGCTGATCATGGCCTAATTCGCGTAACAAACTGGCGACGCGCTGCGCGGTATCCGGAAGCGCATTCTCTGTACTCATAGTCATCTGCTGAGACAAAATTCTGTTATTGGTAAGCAGTGTTTATAACACAGCCGCATCTCTGCCGCCGGACATCCGCTCAGAAAACGTAGTAAGAACGCTAGCGAGGAAGCTGGCTATCAGCCGCCCCAGCTCTCCAGTAAAGGACGGTGTTCAGGCGGATAATCGGTGCACTTCAGACCCGCGCGATAGGCGTCACCACTGAGTATCGTGTACACACAACTGGCTTTACATACGACCTGGGTACGGCTGGACGCATCTTTGGTGCTGGGCACTTCCATCATCATCTGATACGTCTGTTTTTCTTTCAGCATCACGCCCGTTTGCAGTTGTATGCCAGTCGCAGAGAAATTGACAACTTTGGCGGCAACAATATGACCGGGAACAACTTGTATTGCAGCGCGCCACGACACAGGAAGGCGCGGAGTATTTCTGGATTCATTCATAAAGAAACAATGCAACTGATGCAATAGAAATTACTATATGGAAACTTTATGAATTGTAACAATGAATCAGAAAAATACTGGCGACAACCTTGCCACGCGCGAGGGTATTAGCGGGCGTCGAGATACTGCATTACCGCCTGCGCCACATGGCGGCCGCTGGCAAAGCAGGCGGTCAGCAGATAACCACCGGTCGGTGCTTCCCAATCCAGCATTTCACCGGCACAGAAAACACCGGGACAAGCGCGCAACATAGCGTTCGCATCGAGCGCTTCAAAACGGACACCTCCGGCGGTGCTGATGGCTTCGTCAATCGGACGCGGTGAAATCAGCCGCAATGGCAGCTGTTTAATCGTGGCCGCAAGAACATCTGGCTGTTGCATTTGCTCTTTACTCAACACTTCATGCAGCAAGGCGATTTTCAATCCATCGAGTCCGAGCTTGCTCTGCAAATGACTCGATAGAGAACGTGAACCACGCCCTGCGCTGACTTCACTCAGCACCCGGTCAGCACTTTTATCCGGCAGTAGATCCAGTTCCAGCACCGCGTGGCCGCGAAGATTGATCTGCTCGCGCAAAGCCGCAGACAAGGCGTATATCAGGCTGCCTTCAACACCGCCGGCCGTGATCACGAATTGCCCTTTGCGCATGCTGGAGCGCACATCGGCATCCTGAGCACGGGCAGCCACCGTCAGCAAAGGCTGACCGGCAAATTTGTTTTTCAGAAAATCGGTCCACTGCACATCAAAGCCGCAATTGGCAGGCTGCAAAGGTGCGATATCAACGCCGCGTTGCTGAAACAACGGTACCCAGGCGCCATCAGACCCCAGCCGCGCCCAGCTGGCACCGCCCAGCGCCAGTATCACTGCATCA
Source organism: Cognatundibacterium rivi (assembly GCF_018139565.1). Lineage (GTDB taxonomy): Bacteria > Pseudomonadota > Gammaproteobacteria > Burkholderiales > Burkholderiaceae_D > Undibacterium > Undibacterium rivi. Next base: position 90,933 of record NZ_JAGSPK010000006.1, on the reverse strand, counting down.
GCGCTGACATTCAACTCAACCTCAGGTGTCTGAAAACGTAAGGACTGCGGCGTATCGCCCCAGCCCGTCCAGCGATGCCGCATGTGAAAGCGCACGCCCTGTTCACGTAAGCAATGCAACCACGCGCGCAGCAAAGGTGCGGCTTTCATATCCACCGGAAACACCCGGCCGGAACTGCCGACAAAAGTCTCTACGCCCAGCCCCTGTGCCCAGGCGCGCAATGCCTGCGCGTCAAACGCTTGCAAGAGTGGCTGTAAATCGGCGGCACGGCTACCGTAACGCTGGACAAACGCAGAAAATTCTTCTGAATGGGTCAGGTTCATGCCGCCTTTACCTGCCAGCAAAAATTTGCGCCCCACCGACGGCATCGCATCATACAGATCCACTTGCACACCGCACTGCGACAGCGTTTCTGCCGCCATCAGACCGGCAGGACCACCACCGACCACGATTACATGAGGTGCGCGTGCGGCGGTCGTTGAAGTGATGGAGTGAGAAACAGATTGGATAGACATGAATAGCTGAACATGCGCGGTGCTGAAAACGCTGACACCGCACGAGGCGTAAAAAGGAGATCGGGCGACATTTTACGCTGGATACGCCCGCCACAGCGCAGCCGGAGAAACTATTACTGCGCTATTACTACGCAATTACTGTGCTGACAGTGTTGGCGGTATTGTCGATTGCGCAGCGGGCTGAACCGCAGCAGCGTACAGCGGAAATACCAGCGTCACGCCTAAGCCTCGTTCATCCAGCCCCTCAGCCAGCGCCAGCGTTGCATGATGACTGTCGGCGATACTTTTGACGATCGATAATCCCAGACCGCTGCCCGGAATCGTCGCGTCGGACAAGCGTACGAAACGCTGGAATACACGTTCACGCATCTCCGCTGGGATACCGGCACCAGTATCGGCAATACGCAGATACACGCCATTATCGGTCTGACCACAAGAGACTTGCACACGCCCGCCCACCGGCGTGTAGCGCAGCGCATTGTCCATCAGATTGCGGAATAAAATCAGTATGCTTTCCGCATGGATCAAGGCAATACCAGACTGCAGCTCGGCGCTGAAGCTGATTTGCGCTTTTTCTGCCTGCGCCTGCCAACCTGCCATTTGCGGTTGCAGTAAATTCGCCAGATCAGTTTCCTGCAATATCAGGTTTTTGTCGTAAGGTGGCTCCAGCTTTGCCAGCGTCATCAATTGTCCGACCAGCCGGGTCGCACGATCAACGCTGGTGCCCAAGCCGGCTGCTGCCTCTGCCCTTTCCTCATCGTTACGTGCGCGCTGTATGACTTGCAGATTGGTTTTAATCGCCGCCAGCGGTGTACGTAGTTCATGCGCGGCATCGGCGGTGAAGCGCTGTTCCCGTTCCAGCGTCTGGCTGACACGTTCAAACAAACGGTTAATCGCATGCAGCAAAGGGTGAATTTCTGTCGGTGCACCGCGCAGGTTTAACTGATGCAAATCACCCGGCATGCGCTGAGATACTTCATTCGCCACCGTTTGCAGACTACGAAACACACGGTTCACACTCCACCACAAGCCGACGACGAGCAAAGGCACCACCAACAAGGCGAACAACATTAATTTATACGCAAAACGGCTGCTGATTTCCTTACGATGACTACTAGGTTCGGCAACCTGTATCTGCATATTCTGACGCGCGTTCCAACTGCTGTAGGTGCGCCATTCCTGCCCTTCCATCTGTATCCAGCCGAACTGATTATCGCTTTCCTGCGATAACGATGTGAACGCGGTTTCCGGTGCACCGGCGCTGCGATAGATCAGGCGATGCTTACCGTCCCAGATCTGAAACAACAGATATTTGCTATGTTTGCCGTCATGTATTTCGGTCAGGGTCGGTGCCGCCAGCTCCACATGTTCTTCAAGTTCGTGATCGGCCAGCGCCAGCAGCAGGTGTCCGGTTTCGGATAAAGACTGGTCAAACAGTTCGCGGCTTTCGGTATCGGCATCCAGATACACAACCACGGCGCTGAAGCACCAGATACTGACCGTCAGCGTCAGTACCAGCGCCAGTAAAGTGCGGCGTAGCGACCAGCGCGCGGGCATGCTCATATTCATTGCGGCTCCTCTGGCGCAGTTGTACCGGGCTTATCAATGACATAGCCCACGGCATGTATCGTGCGGATCAGGTACTTACCAAGTTTTTTGCGCAGATGATGAATGTGTACCTGAATTGCATTACTTTCGATTTCTTCACCCCAGCTATACAGCGTTTCTTCGAGTTGTTCGCGGGTGAGCACGCGCCCCAGATGTTCAAATAACATCAACAATACCCGGAACTCTTTAGCGGTGAGAACGACAGGAACACCTTTAAGCGTGACCGAACGGGCGGCAATATCCATCACAATGTCACCATGATGAATCACTTCTCGCGTACGCCCGCCGCTACGGCGTGATGCAGAACGGATACGCGCCGCGAGCTCATCGAGATCGAAAGGTTTTATAATAAAGTCATCAGCGCCGGCATCAAGCCCAGCGACGCGATCTGCAATCTGTTCGCGTGCCGTGACGATCAGTATCGCACCGGCAAATCCGGATGCCCGCAGCCGTGTCAGCACCACCATGCCGTCCACCTGAGGCAAGCCGAGATCGAGCAGAATACAAGCATAGTCATGTGTTTTTACCGCAGATAAGGCGCTATCCGCTGTCTGCACCCAGTCAACGGCATAACCGGACTGATCCAGCCCGATTTGTGTCGCCCGACCTAATTGGGGATCATCTTCAACTAATAATATGCGCATTGCATACCTCCTGTAGCCTCCTGTCACTGTCGAATGCATTGTAACGGCGAGTTGTTAAGGAGTTCTTAAGATCTTCATTCCAGAATACGTCTATTCAAGCCAAGGGTACATCATGATGATCACGAAAAAACGACAACTGCAACACCGTAGCGGCGTCCGCAAACAACTGATTTTCTGTACATTGTCAGCGTTATTGAGCTGTGGCGCGGCAGTCGCAGAAACCAATAACCAGATCAAACTGACAAACGAGCAGATACTGCGCGCAGGAATCAAAACCGAAGCAGCGATTGCAGCAGATACCGCCAAAAGTGACGGCAAAGCAAATGCGACCGAAGGTCAGCATTTATCCGGTACTGTCGTGGCACCGCCCAATGCAGTCAGTATGATCAGCAGCATGGTCAGCGGCGTTGTGCAGGAAGTGCAGCACCAGTCTATGCAAGCGATACGCAGCGGCAATCCCATTGTGTCCATCTTCAGCCAGCAACTGATGGAGATGCAGCGCGAATACGTACAACTCGCCACCCAATCCAGACTGGCGAAAGAAAAACGCGAACGGGATGAAGGCTTGTTTAATGAAGGCATCATCGCGCAAAGCCGCCTGCAAGATAGTCGTGCCGCGGCGATACAAGCCGATGTCGCCGCCAGAGAACGTTATCAGGCACTGCGCAGCGCGGGCATGGGTGAAACCCAGATTCGTCAGTTACTGAGTCATCAGAATCTGACGCCGGTACTCAGAATCAGTGCCAATAGTAACGGCATACTGACTGAAATCAATGTCAAACCGGGTCAGCGGATAGAAGCCGGAACACCGATCGCAAGCATCAGCAAAGACGGCGCGTTCTGGGTCGAATTGCAGGCATCGGCACAGCAGGCATCCAGCATCCGTATCGGCGATCTGATGCAGGTGAATAACTGCGCCAGTGCCAAAGTCACCGCCATTTCATCCCAGATTCAGAGCGGTAACCAGACCACACTGATACGCACACAAGTCATCGATGGCAATCAATGTCTGAAACTCAATCAATTCGTTGATGCACGTCACCAGAGCAGCGTGATACCTGCCAATAGCATTGGTGTGCCTGCCAAAGCCCTGATCCAGAGCAAAAACGAACACTATGTCTTCGTCAAAAATGCGCAGGGTTTTGAAGCGGTCAAAGTCAAGCTGTTAAGCACAGTCGGGCAACATGCGTGGGTCAGCAGCAATCCAAAATTGCAAGTCGGCAGCCAGGTTGCCACACAGGGCATTATTCAGCTGAAAGGCGCACGTGCCGGACTTGGCGCTGAAGAAGGCGGAGCTCAATAATGTTATCCCGACTGATTGCATTTTCACTCGCTCAGCGTCTGCTGATCATCGTCGCCAGCATACTGATGATCGCGGCCGGTTATCAGGCCTTTAAGGGCTTACCTATCGACGCGTTTCCGGATGTGTCGACGACACAGGTCAAACTGATCATGAAAGCGCCGGGCATGACCCCGGAAGAAATCGAAGCACGTATCGTCGCGCCGATTGAGCAGGAACTGTTAGGCATTCCTAAACAGGCGATACTGCGCTCGCAATCCAAATATGCGATTGCCGATATCACGCTCGATTTTCAGGACGGTACCGATGTGTTCTGGGCCCGCCAGCAAGTCAGCGAACGGCTCAGCAATGTGATGAAAGATCTGCCGGCATCCGTCAGCGGCGGTCTGGCACCGATCACCACGCCGCTCGGTGAAATTTTCATGTTCACCATTGAAGGCCCGCTGTCGCTGATGGAAAAACGCAGTTTGCTGGAATGGACTATCCGTCCGCAACTACGCAATATCGCCGGTGTCGCGGATGTGAATTCGCTTGGCGGCATGGTAAAAAGTTTTGAGATCGTTCCCGATACTGATGCATTGATTGCGCGCGGCATCTCGCTCGCCCAGTTGCAAGCGGCACTGGAGGCAAACAATCGTAACGACGGCGCGGGTCGCTTATCTTCGGGTGAAGAATCCTTGCTGGTGCGCAGTGATGGCAACATCCGCACACTTGACGACGTGCGGGCGATTGCCATCGCACAAAAAGATGGTGTCGCCATCAAAGTCGGCGATGTGGCAAAAGTCAGAATCGGTCAGCTGACCCGCTACGGTACCGTCACGAAAGACGGTAAAGGCGAAGCGGTCGAAGCGCTGGTACTGGCAATGCGCGGTGCGAATGCGCAGCAAGTTGTTGATCAGATCCGTGAACGTCTGGTCACGATTAATCAGACGCTGCCAACAGGCACCAGCATCAAGCCTTTTTATGACCGCGGTAATCTGGTGGAGCGCGCGGTTTCCACTGTCACCAAAGCACTCGCGGAAGCAACCATACTGGTCGTGGTATTGCTGTATCTGTTCCTCGGTAATGTACGCTCGGCGCTGGTCGTGGCTTGCATCCTGCCTTTATCTGCACTCGGTACTTTCCTGCTGATGCAAAGTTTCGGGTTGACCGCCAATCTGATGTCGCTCGGCGGGCTGGCAATTGCGATTGGTATGCTGGTCGATGCGGCGGTTGTTGTGGTCGAAAATATTGAAGCGCATAGCGGCGACCACGGTCAGCCTAAACTTGGCCGCCTGCATGTGATTTATCGCGCAGTGAAAGAAGTCGCAGTACCAGTAACCGCCGGTATGTTGGTGATTATGATCGTGTTTTTACCGCTGTTGTCACTGCAGGGCTTGGAAGGAAAATTATTCATACCAGTCGCGCTGACGATTATTTTTGCGCTGGCTTCATCATTAGTTTTATCGCTGACGGTGATTCCGGTACTGTCCTCTTTCCTGCTAAAAGACGGCCATAGCGGCACACCTAAACTGGTACTGAAGCTGGAAGCGATGTACCGCGCCACATTGACGAAGGCATTGGCAAACGGACGTAAAGTGGCATTTGCCTCTGTCGCTGCCCTGCTGCTGACCACTTGTCTGTTTCCGTTCATCGGCAAGTCATTCATGCCGACACTGGACGAAGGCGACATCATCATGCAGATAGAGAAACTGCCGTCGATCAATCTGCAGGAATCCGCCCGCATCGACATGGCGGTACAACAGCGCATACTGGAAAAAGTGCCGGAAGTCACCAGCATCGTCGCCCGCGCCGGTTCCGATGAACTCGGTCTGGACCCGATGGGACTGAATGAAACCGATACCTTTCTGGTACTGAAACCACGCGCCAGCTGGAAGGTTAAAAGCAAAGACGAACTGATCGATCAGTTACGTAAGGTCACAGCAGAATTTTCCGGCGTGAATTTCAGTTTCACGCAGCCGATCGAAATGCGTACATCCGAGATGTTGTCCGGTGTGCGTGGTGATCTGGCGATTAAAATTTACGGCCCGAATACTCAGATTCTTGGTGGGCTGGCAGAACAGATCGTAAAAGTCGTCTCGGGTATCAGCGGCAGTCAGGATGTACTCAGCGTCAAGAATGAAGGTGTGCAATACCTGCAAGTCGATATCAACCGCGAAGCCGCAGGCAGATTAGGTCTCAGCGTCGAGCAGATACAAAATGATTTGCGTACGCTGGTGGAAGGCAAGATCAGCGGCGTCGTGATACAGGAAGGACAACGTCTGCCTTTACTGATACGCGGCAGCGATCAGATGCAGATATCTCCGTCATTGTTCCAGCAATTGCGTCTGCCGGTGACCGACAACCTGTCTATCCCTTTGTCGCAAGTCGCCAGTCTGCGCACCGTCGAAGGGCCAGTCAAAGTCGAACGTGAAAATTCATCGCGTCTGACCGTCGTCCGAGCCAACGTCCGTGATCGTGATCTGGTCAGCTTCGTCGATGAAGCGAAAGCAAAAGTGGCGCAACAAGTCAAACTGCCTGCGGGTTATCGCCTGAGCTGGGGCGGACAATTTGAAAATCAGCAAAGGGCCGCTGCGCGCCTGGCGGTTGTCGTGCCGGTCGCACTGGCACTGATTTTCCTGCTGCTGTTCACGACCCTGCACAGCATACGTCAGGCTTTACTGGTGTTCGTGAATATTCCATTTGCATTGCTGGGCGGCGTGATCGCGCTGGCCATCACTGGCGAATATCTGTCGGTACCGGCGTCGGTCGGCTTCATTGCGCTGATGGGGATTGCGGTGCTCAATGGCCTGGTCATGATCAGCTATTTCAATCAACTCGTAGCGCGTGGCATTGCCCTCAAAGAAGTAGTGTCTGAGGGTGCTTTACGGCGCTTCCGTCCGGTCATGATGACCGCCAGCATCACAGGTTTTGGTCTGATTCCCTTGCTGATGGCGACTGGCCCCGGTTCTGAGATTCAGAAACCGCTGGCGATCGTGGTGATCGGCGGGCTGGTATCAGCGACACTGCTGACCCTGATCCTGTTACCAATACTATTCCAGCGTTTCGGCATTCCCACCGATAAACGCGCGAAGCAAAACTGAACGGATATGGTATGACTCAATCTGAAAAAAACATGGACGCCCTGCTGAATCTGGCGATCCCGGTGACACTCGAGGACGAGGTTGCTGACTTCTTATTACTCCGCCCGGCATTGGCGAGCGGCTTTACTATCGTCGCAGCACAAGGCATGGGACAAGGCGCGAATCTGCTGAGTTCTATGGAGCAGGTGCAGGGGCGCTGCAAACGCAAACTGTTCCTGGTCGTCGGCGAACAGGAAAAACTACGCCAGTTGTTAAAAGAATTGTCACTGGAAATTAAAAGCCAGGACATTAGCTATTGGATTACCCCGGTTTTGCAATTCGGGAGACTGTCATGAACCACATCTTACCTACCACCATACGTCTGGCGCTGATCAGCATCGCCAGTTATTCAGCAATCGCAGCAGCGAGCAATGTGTTGCCTCCGGCAACGCCAGCAGATATCGCTGCCATTTTGCCGCCAGAGCAAGTGGTAAGAAAAACGCTGGAAAATTTACCGCAACTGCGTTCCGGCACACTGAATAAAGAACTCGCGCAGGCCAGCAAGCAACGTCTGGAAGCCGGTAGCCATGAATGGCTTATGCGGGTCTCGCAAGCGCGCCGTACCGAACAAAGCGGCGACAGCCTGCGCGATCAGGAAATTGCGATAGAACGCCCCGTGCGCTGGTTTGGCAAAGCCAGTAAAGATGCCGCCATCGGTGAAAAAACTGTCGATATGGCGCAACTGTCGTATGCCGACAGTTGGCATGAAGCTGGCCGCAGCTTACTCAACGACTGGTTCGACACCTTGCGCGCGGTCGCCTATCGCCAACGCCTGCAGGAACAAGCCGACATTACCGGTCAACTGCGCGGCATGGCAGAGAAACGGGTGAAAGCGGGTGATGCCGCCCGGCTGGAACTGATGCTGGCAGATACCGAAGCGAAACGGGTGGAAGCCCAATTGCAGCAAGCGCAACTGCGCGAAGAACAACAGAAACAAGCCTTGGCCACCTTGTATTCAGGATTGCAAATAGTTGAGCTGCAACAACTGCCTGCTCCCTTAAAAACGGAACAAAGCCATAGCTATTGGGTTGATCAGATCATGGACGACAATCATGAGCTGGAACTGGCCGAAGCCGAAGCGGCGCTGTCAAAATTACAGGCGTCGAGAATTGCTGCCGAAAGGATGCCAGACCCGACCGTGGGCATACGCGCAGCGCGCGAGCGCAGCGGGCAGGAACGCATCTACGGCATCAGCATCTCTATTCCCTTATCAGGCACAGCGCGCAAAGCAGATGCCAGTGCCGCGGCGCTGAAATCGAAAATGGCGGAAGAAAAATACCAGTTCACACGACTCAAAGTAACGCGTGAAGCGCAGCGCGTGGTATCGGAAAGTCAGAAGCAGTACACGATCTGGCAAACCATGCACGCAGTACAGCAGCAAAGCCAGGCGCAGGCAACAACGGCGCTGGCGGCCTATAAACTGGGCGAGGTCTCACTCAGCGATACACTGCAAATCCGTCGCAATGCAATTGACGCGACACTCGCCGCTGAAGCCGCACAAATCGATGCTTTGTTTGCCCACGCCCGCCTGGAGCTGGATGCGCACAAGCTATGGGTGATTGATTGATGTAAAAAACCGATGAATAATAAAAAAAGGCAGCGTACGCTGCCTTTTTTTATTGATGACGTAAATTGATGGCGTAATGATACGCCTCTGTGCTTACCAGCTATTACGACCTATTACGGCCTATTTTGCCCACATCTGCTGATAATGAGTGCGATAGTCGTTGGCCGGATCAAAGGTATTTTTCTCGCCACCGTCATAGGCAATATTTTGCGATGTCACCAGATGTACCGGCGTCACAAATCCACTGGCCGGCTGATCTGAGAATGCACGGTTAAGTTCATCGACCAGTTGCCATGCATGCATAGTCAGCGGTTCTGGAACTGTGCCACTTTGTATTCCTTTGCTACGGATACGGCGGTAAGCAGTCGCCGACCCATCACCGGCAGAAATACCCGAGAGTTTGTTGGATGCCACCAGCGGTGCAATACTGGACGCATCCAGCAAATCAAAATAAAAGTCATTCACTGCCATCACATGCGTCCATTTCGCACCGTGACGTTTGACGACGCTCTCCACCACGCCTTTCATTTTCAGATACGCGTCACTGAGCGGCACGTCTTCGACGCTGAGGATACGGCAGCCGTCGCATTGCTTGATCGCTTCTATCATTGCCGCCGACTTGGCCGCCATATACGGATTACTGGAATCGGTGAAAACGACGATACCCGCTTTGCTGTTCGAATCGACAACCGTAAATAAGGCCGCTACTTGCGCAGCTTCTTTTGGATTCGAGGTGATATTCGTGAACAAACCATCAGTCGGGCCACTCTTGACAGAAGCATGCCAACCAACGACAGGTACTTTCGCTTTTGCCGCTGCCGCGATTCCTTTGACCTGCGTCGCGACATCGACACCTGCCAGAATAATGCCATCCGCTTTCATATCGATTGCCTGTGAGATGATGGCTGCGCCCTGATTACAGCGGCCACGGCAATCAATCGACAATGTTTCCCAGGCACCCGCCGCACTGGCTTCACGGACACCATGAAAGACACCGGCAATCGCTGCATCACTCATATCACCGGCAATAAAAATAATCTTCTTTTTCTTGTGCATTTTCGGGCCATCCACCGGCCCTTCCCAGCGGTTTTTTAAAGCGGCGGCGCGAGCCACTTTAGCGTTGGCACGGCTCATGAATTGCACGGGGTTCTCTTGGGCTGTCGCGCCAGTGATGAAACTAAACACAACAAATAACACGGTCAGGCATTTACTTAGCTTAGCAGTCATGGTTCTTGGTTGGTCAGGTTAAAAACGAAACTGCGCAAGAATTGCGCAGATGGGCGTTTCATCTTTTCCAGATGGCAACAACAGGTCACATGCGAAACTCACCAGCACGACTGTCTCTGATACAAGGAAACAGCCTAGGTACGCTGAGTTGTACGGTTACTTGTTGCTACATCAATCAAATTGAAACAAATATTTACATTTCCGAAATGATTATTACAGAAATTTTTTCGGGATAAATAGAGTTTCAATACCAAGTCTGACGAAATACAATTTAATTTTCTATACAGGCAACTAAACAATATTTTGAATTACATAAAATTCAATGCACCATTCAAAATTTTGTTTCGCACTAAAACAAAGCAAATTTTGAGTTCAATTTGCAACACTTTTCAGACGTTTCCCCCTTTTATCGCCAGATAATGTCGCCCGAACCCAGACGTTCAGCATTCCTACGCGGCGGATTTCCCTGTACCAACAGATCGCCGCTACCCATCAGCCGCGCATTCACCTCTTCAGTCGCAAAAATCTTGCTGTCTGCCGAGCCCCGGGATTCGATAACGGCCTGCTTCACTTTCAACGCTTCTGCATGTAAATCTCCGGAGCCGGACAGTTTTGCGCTGAGCGCCGTACTCTGACCTTTTAACATCGCATCACCGGATCCCTGCATGCTTAACGTGACTTGCTCGCTATTCGCCAGCGATAAATTTAAGTTGCCACTCCCGCTCATCGCCCCCAGTATCTGGGTGAAATCGCCGTCGACTATCAGATCGCCGGAACCGCGCATACTGAATTCCAGCCTCTTTCCTTTAAAGCCTTTGACATCCACATCACCGCTGCCAGACAACTGTAGTTTTTCAAGCACAGGTAAATTCAGTTCCACCTTGATAGGTTCGGATTTTCCTAAAGTAATAAAAATACCGCGCGTCGCAATGTATAAAGTATTGCCGTCAACTCTGGTCGTCACCCTTGAAGTCAACTTAGGGTCACCTCTCACCGACAAGGACGGAACAGCTGACGAATGCAACAGCAAATCAATCGGCCCACTGAATACTACTTGTGTGACCTGCGCTGTCACCGGACGAGTATCGTTGCTGTCACCGGAAAAAAAATTGCCGTCAGCCGCTTCTGTCAGCGTGGTGGCATGCGCTTGCATGATAAAAGCCGAAACAGCGGTCAGGATGATTGCCAGCACCAGCATGCCTGCTCCTGTGCGAAGTATGTATTTCATTTCATAATCCTTTCAGTCGTTCTGGTAAATCGCTGTTAGTAACAGTAACGGGGAATGATCTTCATCAGATTTCGCATTGATCTCAGGTCGCCGGGATGAGCCTGAGTTGCGAAAAATTCCAACGCAGATACTGTCTGAATCCACGGAAACTAAACGCGGTCAATAACATACTCAACATCAGTAAAGCCACCGATCCTATGATCATGCTCATGCCCTTGAATACATCGTAGAGATCAAGTTGTTTGCCGAGATGAATTTGGATATCGACCGGTTCTACGATCCTGAGTCGTTTTGTCTGATGCACGTCTTCCGCAACAGATTCACCATGAACCTGAATCCCGGACGCTGAGATATCCACCTGGGCTTGCTTATTTATCTGGCGATCTGCAGTCGCAGGTGAGTGATCAACCACAAGCTGAGATGGTGTGTCATGGATATGCAATTCATCAACACCTGTAATACCGCCGGCGGTCAGCAAAATGCCAGCGAAATACAAAGATAATGCCGTCATAAAAGCGGCGCTTAACATGGCGAAACAGCACAGTGCGGGAATCAGCATCAGCAAATTGAAAATCGCCAGTCCAAACAAAGCAACAATTAAGCGTGCGAGGTTACCGACACTGACTTTATTTTTAAACTGACGAAAATGGATCGCTGCTTTTTGCTGGCTGGCAACCAGCGCCGGAGCCGGTAGCTGAGCAATCACTTCCTGCTCACTTTTTCCGGCAACCATGCCATCAATAAACTTTCCCTCATACGTCCATAACAGCTCTTCCTGGATATCTCCCGGTAAATCTTGCAGAGCCAGCTTGAGTGCATTCATATAATCGGCTTTAGTCATGCTATGTTCCCTCCCTGATTCTTTTTCTGGATACGATGGAAACAGAATACGGATTTATGCAGCACGAAGCGATGGCCATGCGACAGCGTGTCAAAACCCAGGAATGAAATGCAGAAACGGCAGACAGGAAGGAGGAAGCATGCTCATGCCGAGGGGAAAACATACAGCGAATATGTCTTACACATCAACATCAGTAGCGGTCAGGTAGTCGATAAAACGTGGCAGATGCAATGCTTTCCAGACCAAAGCATCTCAGATATACTGGATTTGGGGCTCCTACAATCGCCAGTCACAATAAGAGAATAATGTCATGCATGAAAGCATACCGCAAAGTTCCCTTTCGGACTCTTCGTCACCCACCACCATTCTGATCGTCGACGATACGCCACAAAACATCAAGGTGCTGGGCGAACTCCTGAAACAGGACTACCACATCCGTGCCGCCAACTCCGGTGAGCGGGCTTTGCATGCAGCTGACTCTGACCCGCGCCCTGATCTCATTCTGCTCGACGTGATGATGCCTGGAATGAATGGCTACGAAGTATTGCGCCATCTGCGCGCTAACGGAAATACAAAAAACATACCCGTCATCTTCATCACCGCCATGGCGACAGCGGAAAACGAAGAGTTTGGCCTCGAACTCGGCGCGGTTGATTACATTACCAAACCATTCAATCCTTCCATTGTGTTGGCGCGCGTTCATACGCAACTGGAACTGAAGCGTGCGCGTGATCGCCTCGCCAATGAAAACGACTGGCTCGAGCACGAGGTGGCGCGTCGTATGCGCGAAAATCTGCTGATACAGGATTTGAGTGTGCGGGCACTCGCCTGTCTTGCTGAAGCGCGTGATAACGAGACCGGGCAACACATTGTGCGCACCCAGATCTACGTCGAATTGCTTGCCCACAAGCTGGCTGAACACGAACGTTTCCGCGATGCGCTGGCCGGCTCCAGACTTAACATGATTGTCAAAGCAGCGCCGCTGCACGATCTTGGCAAGGTTGGCATACCGGACGCGATCCTCCTCAAACCGGGTCGTCTCACCGTGGAGGAATTCGAGATTATGAAAACGCATACGACGATCGGTGCCGATGCGATTACCAAGGCGATGGAGCAGGCGTTAGCTGGTGCCGATGATGCGATGGAAGAAATTGCAGGTAGTGCGTTTGCGTTTCTCAAGGTAGCACGCGAAATTTCCCTGAGCCATCAGGAAAAATGGGATGGCAGCGGCTATCCCGCCGGTCTTGCTGGTGACGCGATTCCAGTCTCGGCAAGACTGATGGCGCTGGCAGATGTGTTTGATGCACTGATGACGCGCCGTGTTTACAAACCGCCAATGACGCTCGACGAGGCAACAAAAATCATTCTGGATGGCTGCGGCAAGCACTTTGATCCGGCGGTCGTTGATGCTTTTGTCGCTTGCCGCGAGCGCTTTGCCGAGATTGCTGCGCGCTACGCTGATCCTCTCACGGAGCACAGCTGAGTCAAAAAGAGTTCAATGGAAGCTGATCCAACAGCACCGACTATCACTCAAGTTAATCGAGGTAATCAGTGATAGGTCAACACCACAGAATTTGTCGGGATTGCAGTAAGTGCTGAAACATTTCATCAATGACGTCAGGATTACAAATGAAGCTTTTGCGTAGCCCGATGCTACCTTACATAATGGGCTTTTTTTTGCCGGTAGCACTGTTTGTGCTGTTAGCAGGTACGCTGAATCTGCTGTCCTTCCGCGAATTAAGCAAGGAACATCAGACTGCGATTGCCGAAACAGCTGAAGATCAAAGAAAACTGAAACTCAACAGGAATATCAACAACGGCATTACAGCGATTCAGGTTCAGCTTGCCACGCTGATCGAGCAAGCCCGCTTGCAGAAGATTGATGAGGCGGTTGCCAGCCGTATTCATCAACAGCTGGCAAACCAGTTGAGCGATATGGAACAACAGCTGGTAAAAGCAAAAGAAGCGGTGGATGAGAAGAATTTGCGGGATTTGCAGCAAAATTTTCGGGATTATCGCGACGCCGTCCTTGCAGCGACAACGTTGGCCGTAACCGATACGTCCGGTGCGATGAGCCAAGCCTATCAGGCAACGCTCAGTCAGCAACATATCTCACAACAAGTGCGCATCATCGCTGCCGGCCTCAATGATCAGATGGCACAGCGCAGTGCGACACGGGAAAGAAACTTTCAGACACATGCGATCCGGAATATTGTGATCGGTGGCCTGCTGATAATGATGCTGATCATCGTATGGCTACGCCTGATCACGCGCCTGACCGGCCGATTGTCGATGCTGACATCGGCTCTGGATGGTTTATCAGAAGGTGTTCTGACCCCGAAATTGCTGCCGGACGTACAAGTCATTGCAGAAAAAAGAGGCAGTCTGCTGGGTGATCTGGCGCGTGCCGTGCTTGCTTTTCGCGAGACCAGTCTGGCGCACCGCCAAGCGCAGTACGATCTTGGCGAGCGTATGAAAGAGCTGTCCTGTCTGTTCGATATCCTGCGTATCACTATCCGTGATGACATCAGTATTGAAACCATGTTTGATTTAGTCGCGGCGCGGCTGCCGGCAGCGATGCGCTTTCCTGATATGGCAACAGGGTTCATCGATTGCGGTAATAAGCATTACGGTCAACAGGCCACAGGGGAATGCCTGAGTGCCTCTTTCATCGGAATCCAGGGTCAAAATGCACGGGTCTCCGTCGTCTATACCGCAGCGCTGCCGGCTGATGCGGGAGCGCCATTTATTCCCGAAGAACAGAGTCTGGTAGAAGCCGTCGCGACCCACATGGCCGCTGCCGTTGAGCGGCACCGTATCGCTGCGGCGGAAGCAGACCGGCAGGCACTGATTGACACCGTCATTGCTGAGGCGCCGGATGCGATTGAACTCGTAGACATGGAAACCCTGCGCTTTATCGAAGCCAATGCAACGAGCTGCAAACTGCTGGGTTATACGCACGAAGAAATGCTCAGCATGCGCGTGACGGATACGCAGGCAACGATGGACACTGAAGAGAAGTTCACCGCGCTCAGGCAAAACGTCGCAGACCACGGTCGCGTCGAGTTCGAAAATCGTCACCGGCGCAAAGATGGCTCGGTCATCGAGGTTCGGGTCAACGTCAAGGCAATCCGGCAAAAAGAACGCGACTATCTGGTCGCAATCTGGCGCGATATTACTACTGAGAAAGCAGTGGCGACAGAAATACGGAAACTATCGCTGGTCATTGAACAAAGCCCAAATTCCATCATCATCACCGATCTGGATTGCCGCATCGAGTATGTGAATGATGCCTTCACCCGTAATACCGGTTACAGACGCGAAGACGTGATCGGCAAAAACCCGCGCTTGCTCAAGTCAGGCAAGACAACGGCGACAGTCTATGATGCCATGTGGCAGGCGCTGACCAACGGCACAACATGGCACGGCGAATTCGTCAATCTCGATCGCGCGGGGCGGGAACAGATAGAAGCTGCGATTATTGTGCCGCTACGCCAGCCGGATGGCAGCATTTCCCATTATGTTGCGATCAAAGAGGATATTACCGTCAGGAAGCAACAGGAAAATCAATTACGTAAATTGATTCTTGCGGTCGAGCAAAGCCCGGAAAGTATCGTCATTACCGATATCAATGCCAGGATCGAATATGTGAATGACGCCTTTCAGCGCAATACCGGTTACACAAAAGAAGAAGCGATCGGTATCAATCCGCGGGTCCTTAAATCCGGGCGTACACCGCAATCAACCTACGACGACATGTGGACGACACTTTCGCGCGGTGAAATCTGGCGCGGCGAACTCGTCAACCGGCGCAAAGATCAAAGCGAATATGTGGAGTTCGCCAACATTGCACCGATACGCCAACCCAATGGCGAAATCACGCACTATCTTGCAATCAAGGAAGACATCACTGAGAAAAAAGCGATGCTTGATGAACTGGAACGTCATCGTGAACACCTTGAGCAACTGATTGAGATACGAACCGCCGAATTAAATACCACGATACACGAGCGCGATGCGTTGTTTGATGCGGCAAGTACCGGCATTGTCCTGCTCAAAAACAGAATCATCATACGCTGCAACCGACGCATGGATGAGATGTTGGGATATGCCTTCGGCGAGCAGATCGGACAATCAACCCGCATCTGGTTCCATGATGACGCGGCCTACATTACCGCAGGCAATCAGATTTATCCAAACATCATGCATGGAAAAATCGATGTCCGCGAGATGAATCTGTTACGCAAAGATGGCAGCTCGCTTTGGTGCCGTACCTTCAGCCGGGCCATTGATCCGGCAGATCCGACGCGCGGCAACGTTATCGTCTTCGAGGACGTGACCGCCGAACGTGCCGCCACAGAACAAATGCGCGCCGCCAAAACCCTGGCTGAAAACGCAGTGCGCATGAAATCGGATTTTCTCGCCAACATGAGCCATGAAATCCGCACACCAATGAATGCGATTATCGGGATGTCGCATCTGGCGATGAAGACTGAATTAACACCACGCCAGCGCGATTACATGAAAAAGATACAGTGGTCGAGCCAGCACCTGCTCGGCATCATCAACGACATTCTGGATCTGTCGAAGATAGAGGCCGGCAAGATGACGGTCGAATCCATCGATTTCGAGCTGGATCAGGTAGTAGAAAATGTGATCGGGTTAATTTCCGAAAAAGCCGCTGCCAAAAACCTCGAACTGATCTTGGAAATTGACGCCGATGTTCCTCACAGCCTGATCGGTGATCCGCTGCGTATCGGTCAGGTGCTGATCAACTATGCCAACAATGCCGTCAAGTTTACTGAGAAAGGAAATATCGCGATCCGGGTCGCCGTTGCGCGCGCTTCGTCCCACGAGCTCATTCTCAATTTTTCAGTCAGCGACACAGGCATCGGTCTGGATGAAGAACAACGTAATCGCTTATTTCAGAGTTTTGAGCAAGCAGATTCCTCCACAACCCGCAAGTATGGCGGCACCGGTCTGGGACTGGCCATCTCGCGCCAACTGGTCAGCCTGATGGGTGGCGAGGTTGGCGTCGACAGCAAACTGGGAACCGGCTCCACTTTCTGGTTCACTGTTCCGCTTGGTCATCGCGAGGGAAAACAACAACAGTTGCTACCGGCACCGGATCTGCGCGGCCGCCGCGTATTGGTGATTGATGACAACGATCACGCCCGCGAAGTAATTGGCGACATGTTGAGCAATATGTCATTTATTGTTTCACTCGCACCTTCAGGTTTAGCCGGTATCGCCGAAATTGCACGCGCTGCAAACGCAGGCGAGCCCTATGAAATTGTGTTTCTTGACTGGCAGATGCCCGGTCTGGACGGTATTGCCACCGCCAGAAAAATCAGTGAAAGCATGCCGACGAATGCGCCGCATATGGTGATGATCACAGCCTATGGTCGCGATGAAGTCATGAAGGCTGCCGACGAGGCAAAAATCGATGATGTTCTGATCAAGCCAGTGACTTCATCCATCTTGTTCGATACCGCCATGCGCATCCTCGGCACCACTCAGAGCAGCCAGTTGCGCTCGGCAGAACATCCAGCGCCCGGAACAGATCTGGCCGCGATTACCGGCGCCCACATCTTACTGGTTGAAGACAATGAACTGAATCAGGAAGTCGCGATGGAACTGCTTCAGCAAGCCGGGTTTCTGGTTGACGTTGCTGAGAATGGCGCGCTTGCAATGACGATGCTCGACCGTCAGGAACATAACTACGATATGGTTCTGATGGATATGCAAATGCCAGTCATGGATGGCGTCACCGCAACCCGCGAAATTCGTAAGCAGGCAAAGTGGGCGGCGTTGCCAATCGTCGCGATGACAGCTAATGCAATGGCGAGCGACCGTGACCGTTGTATCGAAGCCGGTATGAATGGTTACCTCGTCAAACCTATCGACCCTGATCAGTTATGGATGACTCTGCGGCGCTGGATTAAGCCATTGCGGGAGATAACTGTCGCCACCATCAAACCAGTACATAAGCAATCTGATGCTGTCACGATCGCGCCTGTTGCGGGACTTGATGTGAAGGCCGGCTTACATCACGCGCTGGGAAAAGAAGCGCTGTACACGTCTTTACTACGCAAGTTCAGCGATGGCCAACAAGATTTTCCGGAGCGGCTGACAGAGGCAATGACACAAGGCGATCTGGTATTGGCCGAGCGTCTGGCACACACATTCAAGGGTTTATGCGGGCAAATTGGTGCCGGAGAATTGCGCGCGATGGCCGAGTCTCTTGAACTGTGCATCAGGAATCAAGAGCCGAAGGAGAAAATTCAAGCAACACTGGAACGCATTCCAGCCCCGCTGGCGGAACTCGTTAGCGCAATCGATCAGCGTTTCCCGGTAGCAGAGTCTGTACAAACCACTGCGGCGGTCGATCTGGACGAACTACGTGAAATAGGCATCCGCCTCGCGGCAGAACTTGCGGCGGATGATTTTTCCAGCAGCGATACCTTTGATCAGCACGAAGCGCTGATGCGGGCGGCGCTCGGCGAACGTTTTATGACACTTGCGTCCGCCATACATGATTTTAATTTTGCCTTTGCTGCAGATCAGTTGCGAGAAGCGATGGCGATACATGGAATCGACATCTAGCCTGTCGGGCCGATGTTAAAGAGAAAAGATGACCAGTATCTGCAACGAACCGCGCCCATCAAAAATAAGGCGCTGTGTTCGTTAATGGAGGATGCGACAGGCATCAAATGTACGTAACCATGTCAATTGCAGTATCCGCGCTTCGTTGCTGGCACGATGACGCGCCAGATTGAGTTCATCCTCGACCTGTATTTTGGTTGCCTGCCACATGGATTCCTGCTGCGGTGAAATAATTTCGCGCAGATCGGCTAACCGGAAATTTGGTGAACACGCCGCCGCCTCGAATAAACGTGCCATCAAGATGTAATCATGCACCCAGCCATCGGTGTATACGGTATATCCATCGAGTTGGCTATTGAGCTGTTCGGCCACCATCCGCACGGGATTACCATTTGCCACCAGAATTTCACGCGGAATCTGGTGTAAGCCAGCAGCAATCTCATCCCACAGATTCCAGTCATGTTCCGGCCGGATCAGACTACACCAGCCTTCGCCGTGACGTTGAGAAAAACCGACTTCAACCGGATAACTGCCTCTGCCAAAACCCGAGGCTTCAAACGCGATCACAATAGGCACGGTCATCATGGCGGACTCCGACTGAAAAATTACGACGAGGACAGCACTGTATTCTGTACTATCGCCACAGATCTGCAAGTTTTTTAAGCACTTCCTGGCGTCGGTCGTTCACAAATTTATTCTGGCAAAGGCGTGCATAACTCAACCATGATGCCATCGGGGCAGCGCAGATAAGAAACCGTCTGTCCCCACGGTTTTTGTGAAGGCGGCGAGAGTTCTCTGGCTCCGCTCTGCAAAGCGTGCGCGTGTGCCTGTGCCACATCATCAGTGACGAAGGCGACTTCAAAACCAAGTGGTAGCGCAGATTTATGGGCTTCAACATGGCCACCGGGATAATTAAAAGTCCCCATTTCATGTACCGCAAATGCCAGTGTGGTTGCACCGGTATCGAGTTCGCCATACATACCTGAATCATCTAAAAAGCGACGACGACAACCAAAAGCTTTTTCAAAAAAACTGAGCGAAGCGGCAACGTCAGGGACATAAATAATCGTGTAAGCAAATTTCATCAACTGACTCCCCCATGAATATTGTTTTAGGCGCCGGAAAAAAAGAGCAGATCACACCTAATAAAATATGCCTGCAATATATCCACCGTACAATTTCTCAGCATCATCATTACAATATAACCAACATTGCAATGTTTTGCTTTTTTATTTTCAGATTCATCAATCGCTGAAAAGCAAACACTGATGCGGGTCACGATGCTAAATCCAAATTTCGGCTATGCTTGCTCGAAAATTGATGCAGATGATGCAAAACACCGTAATTTAGAAGGAATTCTCGTGAGCAACTTGTTAAACCGACGACTGGCACTACTGGATAACGACACGTACCGCCCTCTGCTCGGACAGGGCTTGCGTGGTATAGAACGTGAAACCCTGCGCGTTGATGCAGCAGGGCACCTGTCGCCAAAGCCGCATCCAGCAGCGCTGGGTGCAACACTGACCCATCCACAGATTACAACCGACTATGCCGAGTCCCTGATGGAATTCATCACGCCGGCAGAACAGGATATCTCGCTGGCATTGGAAAAACTGGATCAGATTCACCGTTTCGCCTACACCAAACTGGGCGATGAAATGCTGTGGAGCCAGTCCATGCCTTGCCCTTTGCCAGACGAAAAAGACATACAGATCGCGTGGTATGGCAACTCGCACATCGGCATGATCAAGCATGTGTATCGTCGTGGTCTGGCACTGCGTTATGGCAAAAGCATGCAATGCATTGCCGGTATTCATTACAACTACTCGATTTCTGAAAACATCTGGAAGGCATTACAAAAAGCGGAAAACACCAGCGGCGATGCGATGTATGTGCAGTCAGAAAATTACATCGCCATGATCCGCAATTTCAAACGTTACAGCTGGTTGCTGATGTATCTGTTCGGCGCCTCGCCAGCGCTGGCAACGTCATTTTTGCGTGGCCGTACGCATCAGTTACAAAGCCTGTCGGAAGATACGCTGTATCTGCCTTACGCGACCAGCCTGCGCATGAGCGATCTGGGTTATCAGAATAACGCGCAGGATGGACTGGTTCCGCCATATAACAGCCTGATGGATTACATGCGCAGCTTGTCCATCGCTGTCCGCAAACCGTATCCCGCGTATGAAAAAATCGGCACTCAAATCAATGGTGAATGGGTACAGATCAATACCAATATTCTGCAAATTGAAAACGAGTTTTACGCGACCATACGCCCGAAACGCGTGATCCATACCGGCGAACGTCCTATCGAAGCGCTTTGCGCACGTGGTGTGCAATATGTCGAAGTGCGCTGCATGGATGTGAATCCATTTGATCCGCTGGGCATAAATCTGGAAACTTCCCGTTTTCTGGATGCTTTTTTATTATTCTGTGCACTGGATGAAAGCCCGCTGACCAATCAGGCCGAAGGCGAGGAAAATACCCGCAATTTCGCGCTGACAGTTAAAGAAGGACGCCGCCCTGGCCTCATGCTGAGTCATGGCGGGCAAGAAATTTCTCTGCAAAACTGGGGGCTGGAATTACTGGAAAAAATTGCACCGGTAGCTGCACTGCTGGATGCACAACGCGGCGATCATGTGCATGCTGATTCGCTGCAGGTACAGCGCGAAAAATTGCAAGATCCCGATCTGACGCCATCGGCGCAGGTTATGACAGCGATACGCGCTGAAAATAATTCGTTTTATCAATTTGCGCTGAAACAAAGCAAGGTGCTGGCAGAACAATTCCGCGCCCGCCCGCCAAGCGAGGAAGAACGCCGTTACTTCGAAGAACTGGCCAGAGTTTCGGTCGCCGAACAGGAAGAAATGGAGCGGTCGCAAACCGGCAGCTTTGATGAATTCATCACCGATTACCGCTCCCGCACGTCCAGTCAGTTGTGCTGCGAAAGCTGATTATGTAACGATGCTGATTTGATGAATATTAAAAAAGCCGCCAGCAGATCAGACTGCTGGCGGCTTTTTTATTCAGACAGAACGACTTATTCGTCCTCAAACAGATTACCCAGGCCACCAAGGACGGAGCCCTGTTCTGCGCCTTTACCACCGCCGATTTTAGACGCACCGACGATACGGTTTGCCAGGCGGGATAATGGCAACGACTGCAGCCAGACTTTGCCCGAGCCACGCAAAGTCGCAAAGAACATGCCCTCCCCGCCGAACAAGGCGGTCTTCACGCCGCCGACAAACTGAATATCGAAATCAATGTCTTGCGTAAAGGCGACCACGCAGCCGCTATCGACGCGCAAGGTCTGGCCGGGTTGCAAAGTCTTTTCTATGATCGCGCCACCGGCGTGAATAAATGCGAGGCCATCGCCTTCGAGCTTTTGCAACACAAAACCCTCGCCGCCAAAGAACCCTGCGCCCAGACGTTTCTGAAACGCGATGCCGAGCGCCACGCCTTTTGCCGCGCACAGGAAAGCATCTTTCTGACACAGCAAAGTGCCGCCCAGTTGTGACAGATCCATAGGAATGATTTTGCCGGGATACGCAGCACCAAAAGCGACTTTGCGTTTTTGTCTGCCGCCGTTCATGAATACCGTGGTGAACAAGGATTCGCCAGTCACCAGACGCTTACCAGCACCGAGCAATTTACCGAAAATGCCGCTTTGCGCAGCAGAGCCGTCACCGAAGATCGTCTCCATCTGCACATCGTCTTCCATGTAAAACATCGCACCAGCTTCGCCGACTGCCGCTTCATTCGGGTCGAGTTCAATTTCGACAAACTGCATGTCGTCGCCGAAAATCTGATAATCAATAACGTCCATTGCCATGATGAATTTTCCTGATGAAAAAAGGTTGACCGGTGCAAAACACAGCGAGCGGCATTGTAGCCAGAACACCGTTGCGAATGCTAGTTTTTCGCCCGGTAATATTTTTCTGAAAATACCGCGATACAAAACACTTCGATTCCTTGTCCGGCACCTGTTTTTCTGAGCACCTGCGATCATCGGCCGTCAGCGTCTGATCTGCGTACAACGCGCAAGGATATTCTTGCATTCTTGCCGCCACTCCCCTAGCATGGCACAGTCCATTTTCAAGCACACCTCCATGCCCGCCTTGCCTGAATTAAAAGAACTCGAACGCATCATTCAACTCGGACAGCCGCATCTGGAGGTTGACGTATTGTGCGAGATCGATGTCCAGCACAAGCGCTTTCCGGTCTATAAGCTGGCACTGGGCAACCCAGACCCATCTTTACCGGCGATAGGCTTTTTTGGTGGCATCCATGGGCTGGAACGCATAGGTTCGCAAGTGCTGTTATCTTTTCTGCGCGGATTACTGACCCGCCTGAAGTGGGACAAAAGTCTGCAACACATGCTGCAGGAAGTGCGGCTGGTATTCATGCCACTGGTGAACCCCGGCGGCATGTGGCAGGCGACGCGTGCCAATCCGAATGGTGTTGATCTGATGCGCAATGCGCCGGTAGAAGCAACCGAGAAAGTGCCATTCCTGCTCGGTGGTCATCGCATCAGTAAACACTTGCCGTGGTACCGGGGGCTCGCGGGCGCTGACATGGAAGCCGAAAATATTGCGCTGGTGCGCACCGTGCAGCAAGAATTATTATCACGCCAATTCAGCATTGCGATCGACTGCCATTCCGGTTTTGGTCTGCGCGACCGCGTCTGGTTTCCACATGCGCACAGCGTGCATCCGATTCCGCATCTGGCCGATATTTTGTCACTCGAAGAATTGTTCCAGCAAACTCATCCGAATCATCGCTATCTGTTTGAACCGCAAAGCCTGCAATACCGCACGCATGGCGACGTCTGGGATTATCTGTATTTGCAATCACAAGAACAGCCCGGTAAAACCTTTTTGCCACTGACGCTGGAAATGGGCTCGTGGCTGTGGGTTAAAAAAAATCCGCGTCAATTATTTTCGCGTCACGGCATGTTTAATCCGGTGGCAGAGCATCGCCTGCATCGTGTGCTGCGACGGCATAATTCGTGGCTGGATTTTTTAATGCGCGCCACCTGCGGTCATCAGGAGTGGCTGGCGCAAGGCCCGACCCGTCTGCGCCTGCAAGAGCGCGCCGTACAACGGTGGTATCGCCCATGACCTGGGTACTGCTGCGCGGCCTGATGCGCGAACAACGGCATTGGGGCAACTTCACGCAACAGTTTGCACAAGCCCATCCGCACGAACACATCATCACTCTCGATTTCGCTGGCAATGGCGCTTTGTATCAGCAAGCCAGCGCCACCAGCATAGGCGCGATGGTCGAACAGGCACGCGGGCAAGTTCAACAACAACAACAGCAAAGCGAAGACAAGATCAAACTGCTCGCCATCTCGCTCGGCGGCATGGTCGCCGTGGCGTGGGCAGAGCGCTATCCGCATGAGCTGCAACGCATGGTGCTGATCAACACCAGCCTCGCGCCACACAACCCGTTTTATCAGCGCCTGCGCCCGGCCAATTACCCCGCCATCATCTCCACCATGCTGACGGGAACACAGCGCCAGCGCGAGCAACTGATCCTGCGCCTGACCAGCCATCGTAGCAACGCCGCAAGTGCCGAACGCCTGCTCAACGACTGGGTTCATTACGCGCAGCAATATCCTATTCGCCGCCGCAACATTCTGCGTCAATTGGTCGCCGCGATGCGCTATCGCGCGCCAGCGCAGGCACCGCAGGTGCCGCTGCTGATGCTGACTGGTGCGCGCGATGCACTCGTCGGCCCGCAATGCTCCGCGACTCTGGCTCACCTCTGGCAGGTCGAATTACGCGTCCACCCTGAAGCTGGGCACGATCTGCCACTCGACGATCCCGCCTGGGTTATACAGCAAACGCTGGGTTAATCGTTGCGTCAGCGCTGCCTCAGCAGCGACATACGCAGCATACCAACCTGCCGCCACGCATACATTTACTTACACTTTTATCAAGAGATAAAAAAGCGTGCGTAGTTAAAATAGAACTTCAAAAATTGAACTTCAACTACATCAGAAGGAAATTTCATGCGCCGCCCTTCAGCTCGCCACCTCGCTTCCATCGTTTCTGCCTGCGCTGCTGCCGCACTGTTCAGTGCCACGGCATCCGCACAGACCGCCGCACAACTCGTGCAGGCATCGAATGGTTATGCTGATATGTGCAAACGTTCTGTGAATATGCCAACGGGTGAAAGTGACCTCAAAGGCAATCCTAAGCTGGATGATTATTGCAAATGTTTTGCGGATAAATTTCTCGAACGCGCACTCAAATCGCAATCTGCCGCCAACCAGACACCGTTACAGGAAAGCCTGAATCAGGAAATGGAAATGCGCCAATCCTGCCGCGCCAAATACAATCTGCCTGCCGTCAAAAAATAAGCTGTTACCAGCTCTCTCAATGCAGATGCGCCTGCTGGCGGCATTTCGGCTGCCAAGGCGCATCAGATCAATGGCTTCCCTTTTTCGTACACGCCAGTTGATCCCAATCGATTCCCGATAGATCACTGCGCAGCTTCAGTCCGTTCGTGAGCGTATGTATGGTGACTCTCGATAGTGTCAAAAATTTAGTCGTCTTCCATCATCGATCAGGAACAGAAGTCATCCCCGTCAAACACTCGATTGCTCGCGTGAAAGCGAGCGCAAGTGAATATCGTCGTGTCTGTCGTCATGGAAATCCGATCGATATTTCAGGAATCGCTCGTGCATATATCGGTGCATACCTTTTACGGTATCGATATGATAAATTCTCGTTGCAGCGGAATCTGCAACGCCAGCATGCGTAGCTTTCCAGTGCATCTTTGCGGTACAGTTTTACCGCTATCACGGTCAGCGATTAAGTACACATTTCATCCACCACTATCACAGCGGAGTTGCTATGAAACGAGTCACAGGCATAGGCGGTATTTTCTTCAAAGCCAAAGATGCACCGGCATTGCAGGCGTGGTACAAGCAACATCTGGGAATCGATGTGCAGGTCTGGGGCGGCGCAGCTTTTGACTGGGCAGACGCCGATGGCAAGCCAGTTGCAGGCACCACGGCATGGGCCATACATCCGCAAAACAGCGATCATTTCGCGCCGGGCTCTGCCCCTTTCATGGTGAATTACCGGGTGGAAGACCTGCACGCATTAGTCAAGGCTTTAAAGGAAGAAGGCTGTCACGTGCTTGATCAGACAGATGAATCCGAATATGGAAAATTCGCCTGGGTGATGGATCCCGAGGGAAATAAAGTCGAACTATGGCAACCG
Source organism: Cognatundibacterium rivi (assembly GCF_018139565.1). GTDB lineage: Bacteria > Pseudomonadota > Gammaproteobacteria > Burkholderiales > Burkholderiaceae_D > Undibacterium > Undibacterium rivi. Next base: position 65,040 of record NZ_JAGSPK010000006.1, on the reverse strand, counting down.
CCGCCAGGCCAGTGATCGCACGCCAGTCTTTTCAGCTTCAACATTGCGGGATGCTTTCCCCGCTATCAACATCGTTAAACCGGAGTGCGGCGTCGTTGTCCAAACGGCAGCGCACCCATCTTCCGGTGCTGTTACCGGTGTGAATCAAGCCCGGCGCGCTCGCTTCGTTCTTGCGACATTCCAGATCAACGGGACACCGTTACCCCAAACGTGACGGCCAAGCGGGCTCAAAACTATAAATATTGTTAAATCGGTAGAAATCGACCAGATTTGTGCCGCGCTTTCACTCATCCTGAAGCATCGCTCCAATTTTCATGTGGATACATTGAGTTACAATCAGCCACATTATGTTGCATGATTAGGTCGCGCTGTGTCACACATTGAACAAAATATTTCTGCTTTATGTACGCCCGGCCTGGTTGCCCATCTGAAGCGATGCTATCAGTGGACAAATGAGGTCACAGCCAGTCTGGCGTGGGCCTACAAAATGACGTCCGCCGCAGACACCGTCAGCCTTGAGCGAAAAAGTAAATTTGTGGCCCGCACGCTGCTCAATTTAAAACCCAGCCTGTCGTGGTATCAGTTCGTCAGAAGCAGTTATTTACGGCAGCTCGTCGGGCGCGATGCCAACCTGCTTGATGTCATCCATCGCCCATTCTTTGATCGCAATCTCGGCGCAATGGAACGGGTTAACATGCTCGCCTGCCATTTCGAATTACTGCATAGTCTGTTGGGTGCAAAAAATACCGCAGACATTGTCAGTGGCCATCGTTTTTTACTGTCCCGGTTTACGGGAAAAAATGAGGAACATTTCACCATACACCTGTTGCGGGATGACGCCTTTAAACGCGAAGGCGGCCTCACACTTGCACTGAGCATGAATGACGAGACGCTGCTTTATGTCACGTTCACCCTGGTAAAAAATCACCACGGCAATGCAATTAAGGTCGGCGGGATACAGTCAAATCGCGGCAATTGCCGCCAACTGGCACGCACAGCCACCAACGCCTTGCATGGGATACAGCCACGCCTGCTATTGATCGATGTATTACGCAACCTCGCCTCGCAAATCCATTGCACGACAATAGAATGCGTCAGTAAAGAAAACCACATCCACCGCGCATGGCGTTATCGCCTGAAAAAATGTATTCACGCCGAGTACGACCAGTTATGGTTGCTGGCTGGCGGATATCAAAACTGGAGAGGAAATTTCGAGATCCCGCCCACCACAGATGAAAAGCCGATTGAATCCCGGCCGTCCAACAAACGCAGCGAATATCGCCGCCGCGCCGCGCTGACCGAAGCCATGCGCGCACAAATGCACGCCGCCATCCACGAGCGCAATCACCATCTCCGGCATAGCCACAACTGACGATCACATTCAACTCACGATCAGGCGCGACTAGATATCACCAGAAGAAACCCGCCATCAACATCACGCGCATCATGGCGCATCGGCATCACACCACAAACCGCACTCGCCCGCAGCGGCGTTTTCACCATTCAAAAATGACTGACATCGCTGGGACAATGAGACCAGCATTCGCTGTTTTTGCCTCTTTTTTGCCTCTTTTTTGCCTGCCAGAGTCGAAAATATACTGGGTGGAGTATATTTAAAACCCCTTTGTTTTATTGAGAGATAAAGGCATTTTTGGCACATACTCCCCTATTTTTGCCAAAAATGGCATGATTTGAAGAGTGATGTAATTCTGTTTCCGCCTACGCCGGGCAATGTCAGGTTCTGATTTTTTGGTTTGATGAGAAACGTGGGCTTTGGCTGATTTTTTTTACTGCTTGCCTAGTGCTGACACGATGCGTGTTGAGTTGATTCGATCTGCGCTTTTTGTCGATTCAGTGATACCTACGATTGATCAGGTATCAGCAACAACAATCAAAGGTCATGCGGGTTTCGAAAGGACGTAAACAAATTGCAATTATTTTGGTGGTCAGTTATCTTTCAAAAATGAAAATTAAATCACATTATGTGAATTGAGGAAGGAGACGAAATTGGCTTTATCAAATGCTTACACAGAAGCTTATGGCAAACTAGGCGATTTTTTTAGCAAGCTAAGAGATGGACAGGCTCCGCCTCAATTCACACAACAATTCTTAATTGACCTAGGATTTAAATCTAACAAGCAACGTGCATACATACCATTGCTAAAAGCTCTTGGTTTTTTAACGCCTGACGGCAAGCCTACAGCACGCTACAAAGATTACCGAGACCACTCCCAATCCAAACAAATTATGGGTGAAGCTTTAAAGGAAGCATATGCGGACATTTTCCTTATAAAAGAACATCCGACATCAGCGGATCATTCTGCGATTGAGGGCAAGTTTAAGAGCTATCACAACGCAAGTGATAATGTGGCCTTGAATATGAGGCGAACATTTTTTTCCCTCCTGGATTTGGCGGATTTAAAGGCAAAACAATCCTCAAAAAAAAAACTGAACCAACAGAAAGCCACGAACCAGCGAGTGTTGTAACAGAGGTTCCTACAAGTGCTCCGGCAGTGCACATCAAAACGCCAGGGTTGCATTACAACATTCAGGTACATTTGCCTGCAACAAAGGATATTGAAGTTTATAACGCAATATTTAAGTCGCTGAAGGAACATCTATTTTGAAGCACAAGGAGCTAAGAGACTTTCTATTTAGGGGATTATTGTTTGAAGCTGAAGCATCTGTTTTTCAAAAAGCAGGAATAAAAATTGGGGCAGATCAAACAGAAACTGAAGAGCATCTTTTGGCGGAGGCTCTAGCAGCATTCCCAGTTAACTTAAGGAACAATGCCCTTGAAATGGCTAGGTTATATGCTGTTCTATTCTCTTTCGAGAATCATGTACGAGAGTTTATAAGGCAAACATTATCTGAAAATGAAGGCGTGGATTGGATTGATAAACTGCCGCAAAAAGTAAAACAACATGCTGAAACTAGACAGCAAACAGCCCATCAGGATTCATGGCTAGAAGGTGAAAAAACTGATCTTCTTGGCTTTTTAGATTTTGGGCATCTTGCTCAGGTGATCTTAAACAAGTGGGAGCATTTTGAATCCATCATTCCTTCACAACACTGGCTCAAACAGAGAATGGATGAGCTTGAAAAATCGCGCAATTTCATTGCTCACAACAGAATGTTATTGCCTAGCGAATTTCAAAGAATGTACATGTACATAGCAGATTGGAACAGAGTTGTTGGTCTGTAATCACATGACAATCGCGTCAATCAGGACGCTCGCAAGCTCGCGCCGATTACGCGGGCATTAAATATCACAGATCAAAAGATATGAATAAATTTAAATATTACCTTCTAATGCTGTGCCTAATATCCTCATTTGCAAACTCTCATACAGGGGCAGCTTCCTGCCAAATTAGTGCTGATGGTAAAAATGTCGCATGCGGTGGAATGTCTACCTCCTGTCAAATTAGCTCAGATGGTAAAAATGTCGCATGTGGTGGAATGTCTACCTCCTGTCAAATTAGCTCAGATGGTAAAAATGTCGCATGTGGTGGAATGTCTACTTCCTGTCAAATTAGTTCAGATGGTAAAAATGTCGCATGTGGTGGAATGTCTACCTCCTGTCAAATTAGTTCAGATAGTAAAAATGTCGCATGTGGTGGAATGTCTACCTCCTGTCAAATTAGCTCAGATGGTAAAAATGTCGCATGTGGTGGAATGTCTACCTCCTGTCAAATTAGCGCAGACGGTAAAAATGTAGCGTGCGGTGGCGGCAAAATAACTAAATAAGAAGAATAGTAAACCTGTATTTATTAAGCCATAATTCTCGCTAATGGCATTTTATGCATGTAATTTATTAAGTCGCTCAAGCACCAGTCCCGACGCTTTCCCCCTCTATTCACCGCCCGGCTTCCGGCAGACATCAACACCAATATTCTGCCGCATCTGCCGGCGCGACAAATGTTGAACATATGCTCTTGCCAGTGACGTGAAAAACCAGTCAGCATGAGTCAGCATTCCACCATCTGCTCCAGTTGCTGTCGCATCCGTCAGAACGCCCAGGTCGCCGACACGTAAGCCGAATGGGTATTCGGTAATTGCCGCGCGATGGCTTGTTGCGGGCCATTGAATACGCGCAGACCGGCCTGCCAGTGCCAGCGGTCGCCCTGCCATTCCAGACTGAGGGTCGTTATCCTGCCGCCGTCTTCCGGCATCCACAACAGATCAATCGCCGTTTGCCACGCATCACGTTGCCAGCTCCAGCGGGCAAACAGATTCTGACGACGCAGATTGCTGCTGGCATTAAATGCATTATTCTGCCATGCGAGATTGGCGGCGGCCGCCAGACGCCAGGGCGCTTGCTGGCCCATGCTTTGCAATTGCTGATTCTGCGTCAGCCACTGCCGCCAGTCAGACTGACTGCGGGCGCTGCCGTCATACCAGTATTCAACAAAAAAGCTTTGCTGATCTTCCGTGGTCAGATTGGCGCCAAGCAGCAACTGGCTGACCTGATCCTGCATTGCCCATTGCCACGGCGCGCTGCGTGCCAAACCGGTGAATGCGGTCTGCTGCAATATCGCCGCTTTTTGCTGGACGCGCAAAGAGCCATGCAGCTCAATCGCATCGCTGGCGACCCACGAAAAAGCAGCACCAAGGCTGGCTTGCGTATGTTTCCCATAGCGCGCAAAAGCATGCCAGTCTGCGTTGCCGCTGCGCTGGTACCAACGCGCTGCAATAGCTTGTTCTTCGATATTATTGATGGCGTCATTCTGCGCCGGATTTACCCAGACCAGACTCAGCGCCTGATCTGCGGTAAAAAAATCCAGACTCGCCAGGGGTTTGCCTATCGCCGTCTGGCTGATCAGACTGCGCCGTTTTTCCTGCTGAATCACGTCGTTCGGACGAAAGCCATAACCGACATCCCAGGCAATGATTTTTTTCCCGGCGCTCAGCTGCCATGCGCCCAGATCCAGATTGCCGTAGAACTCATTGAGCCAGCCTGTATTGCGGGCGCTGTTGCTGTCGGATTTTTCTGTGTGCAGGGTCGCCGTGGTGTGCCAGTTTTTGTACTGCGCTTTCATTTCCAGCTCGCTTTGCACACTCGTTTGTACCGGCGTGATTAAACCGGGCTGAAGCTTTCCGGTGAGTGCGGCAGGCCCCGCACTATTAATCTGCGCGGCGTTCAGCAGCGTGCGCCAGTTGCCGCTGTAACTGAAGTCTTCGGCAGTTGTCGCTGCTGTCGCTGTCGCCTCATTCGTGTCAGCCATGACGGCAAGCGTTGCGGTATCCGCTGCATGCACTGCTGAATTGAAGGCGGCAAACAGCAACAGACTCAGGCAAGCCCGCGTGTGATGGGTGGGGCGCATGCTGCTCACTCCAGCACCGGATTTTTCGCCAGGAACATAGGATTCAGCCATTGTTCCGGGACGGTTTTCGGCTGACGATGCAGATAGCGTATGCGGGTTTCTTTGTGGTTGCTGATCTGATCTGCCAGCAGCATTTCCACCACCGCTGTCGGTGCCTGCGCTTTATCCATCACAAAGCGCGCCTGCTTCGCCAGTTTTTCCGACTGCACATACAAATCGGCTTTCAAAGGCTCATAAAATTTCTTGCCTATCCAGAGTTCGATGCGCTGATAAGCAAGGCTTTTGCGGCTGGCATTCAGGCGCACATGCAGACAAACTTTATCGTCGCATTTTTCTTCCGCAACCAGTGTTGCCTGATAATCCTCAGCCCAGTTCATGGTCGCGATGTCGCCGACGGAAGCATCGCCGAGCAGTTTTTGCATAGGCGTGATGCGCATGGGGCGCTGGCTGCCGGGCAACAGCATCCAGAAATCATCGCCCGACATCAGCACTTTCTGGCCTTTCTCAGCCGGGCTCTGCATCAATACCAACGACTGGCGTTGCGCCTGACTATAAACGCGGTATTTGCGTTCTTTTTCTACACTGCCATCACGTTGAAACGTAGTGATTTCAGTTTCCACCTGCATATTGCCGCCACCGACGCGCAACTGATCGGTGGCTTTGATCATCTGACTGATATCAGCAGACGGCGCGGCGGCATGTGCAGGAGATTCTGCGCTGGCCTGCAGCGTGGTCAGGCTCAGAATACAACTCAGACTCAGCAGGCTGGCGCAGCGAGGATAGGAATTTTTTTTCATGCTTTTCTTCCGGTTCAGGTGTGGGACAGTGCGTCAACGACGGACTGCTGCAGTGTGCGGCGCGCGATCAATGCGGACGACAGCATCGACAGCAAAATCATGCCGCTGATGGTCAGTACATACATGCTCAGATCAAGGCTGATCATTAACGGATAACCGGTAGAGCGACCCGGTGGCGGTGGCATCTGTACCGGAAACATCGTCAGCAACAGCGCCACCGCGAGAGCCATCGCCGCGCCCAGCAGCGCACCGCTGCCACCGAGGAACATGCCCTCGTAAGAAAAGCTGCGTATCAGTTCAGCGGGCAGCGTGCCCATCGCCCGCAGGCTGCCGGTTTCACGGGTACGTTCAATAATCGCCATCGCCATCGCATTCGCAACCACAAACACCACGATCAGGCTGATGATGAGGCCGAGTGCACCGAAAATGCGGTTATACAATTCGCGCACCGATTTATAGAAAAACGCCTGATCTTCCCATGTCTGTATGGTCAGTCCGGACAGCTGTTTTTGTAGCTGCTGTTGCGCCATCGGCGTGGCATTCATGTCGCTCAGAAACACACCCAGACTGCTGACTTTATCGGTATGCAGCAGGCTTTGTGCCGTGCGGATATCGGTGTACACCAGACGTTTATCAATATCCGGAACACCGGTAGTCACGATGCCGCTGACGTTCACATCAATCGCATTCAGCGCACCTTCGGTCGTGCTGACCATCAGCGTCAGATTGCTGCCAGGCGCGGCTTTCAGACTGCGGGCGAGGGCTTCGCCAAGCACGATTTCTGCGCTCTTCTGGTCTTCCAGTATCTTGCCCGCCACGACTTTCAGAAACGGGCCTTTGACCGCGAACTCGGCATTCGCATCAATACCCACACCCAGCATGATGGTGGATTTATCGCCGTTACTGATGAGCCCGCTAAAGTCCACCCGTGGTAAAACATAACGCACCGCAGCGTCACTCAGGATGTGTTTTTCCAGTTGCGCTACCTCGCTCAGCCCGTATTGCAGCGGCGTGTCTTCTTCTTTGTCGAAATGCGCCGACGTGCCCACGATCAGATGACCGCTGCTGCGCGCGGCCGCTTGCGCCAGACCTTCATACGTCGAATAAGCAAAGCCACCCGCCAGCAGCAACGCCGCGGTGCCGATTGCAGCCACACTCACCGTCACCAGCGAACGGCGGCGGTTGCGCAAAGCATTGTGAAATGCAAAGCGCAGCCAGGTTGTATCAATGCGTGCCAATCTCATTGCAGTCTCCCGTCGAGTAAATGCACAATCCGGTCTGCACGCCGGGTTAAGCGATCATCGTGGCTGGCGATCACAAACGCCGCACCTTCAGCCTGACCGCGCTCGCGCATCAGATCCAGCACCTGATCGGCGGTGACAGAATCCAGACTCGCCGTTGGCTCATCCGCGATCACTAACGCCGGGCGCTTGATCAGCGCACGCGCAATCGCAACGCGCTGACGCTGCCCGCCTGACAAGGCATCCGGCCGGTGCTGCGCATGCTCTTCCAGACCCACTGCTTTGAGCTGTTGCGCGACGCGGATTTTGCGTTCTTCCTCCGGCACGCCATTGAGAAACAGCGGGTAGTCAACGTTTTCAGCCACCGTCATCACCGGCACCAGATTAAAACTCTGGAAGATAAAACCTATCGTCTGGCGTCGTTGCAGCGTCAACTCACGTTCAGAAAAATGGGCAATGTCTCTGCCTTGTATAGCAACGCAGCCCTGATCGGCCTGATCGATCAGCCCGCACAGATTCAGTATCGTGCTCTTGCCGCTACCGGAAGGCCCGGTCAGCGCCAGCAATTCGCCCGCCTGCACTTGCAGATCGACACCACGCAAAGCACGCACCAGATGCTGCCCCAGGCGATACGATTTATGCACGCCCTGTAATTCGATGACGGCGTTCATGCGCTTAAATCCTGCAATAATTGCTTCGCTTTTTCGGCTTGCGGAGCCTGATTTCGGATCACTTCTTGCGCCAGTTTTTTCGCGTCGTCTATCCGTTTTTGCTGTTGCGCCAGACGTGCGGCACGCATCCAGACTTCACCACGAAAACCCAGATCCGCCGTCGATAACTGCGGATGAACCAATATGTCGTCCAGCAACTTCTGACCGCGCGCATGACGGTTCATAAATTCCGGCACCGCCAGAAAAGTGGATGCAGCCACCAGCTTGATTTCCAAGAGTTGCAAGGTATTGCCGTGCAACTGCGCAGGTTCTTTTTCCGCAAGGATTAACGCCTTATCGATCATCGCCAGCCCCTCTTCTGCATACGACATTTTTTTCCACGGGAAGATCGTCGTCACCGCCAGACGGCTGGTTGCCGAACCCGCATACGCCATCAGCAAAGGCTGGCCGGGCTCGGTACTCAGTAAATTCTGAAATGCTTTAGCGGCACGTTCTTCATTACCGGAACCCGCGCGCAAAGATTGAAACGCTGTTTGAAAATCGGCTTCGGAATACGCGTTGGCGTCGGGCATCGCCAGCATCGATGCGCACAAACTGATCAATAAAACAGCGGTAAATTTGGTAGACATCGTGTTCTCCTAAAAATGAAAGTGGGGACAGCAGATGCCAGCTTAAGGAGAATGATAAAGACGTGCGACAGGAATGCGACCATCTGCAATTTCCTGTCGCGAACGATATGCAAAATGGCGTAAGTGGTTTGCACCGGTGCGCGGAATCACACCAAAAACCAAGCGCAAAACGCGGCTCAGAAAGAAGAACTCGCATTTGGTGTACAGGAAGGCGTGCTGAATTCTGTCGCAATGAAGTGATCCGAAATGCGTGTGGCAACAAACGAAATCACGATCAGCTATTAAGCAACTTACAAGATATATTGATCAACTATGACTCTAAGCACGTCCTCAACACAAACGTGCTTTGCTTGTCCGAGCATGCTGCAGAAGACAGTGGTGGCTTGGGCACTGCCATTGTGATCGATACTGGAAAGCTCAACGCCCCCCCTAGTTCACCATTAATTATCAGCAAAGTTCGCTATGGGACAAAAGCTCAACGGTTTAAGTGGATAATCGATCATCTATCGCGTCGCAACGAGATATCGGGCGACACCGTGATTATCTGCTCATTTGACTAGATCATCCTCCAAACGCTTTTTTATATGGTCGCTTCGCTGATACCACCACTTAGGTCCATCACTTTCACGTCGATAATTTACGTTTCGGCGAATACTTTTCTACACAGTCTTACATAGACAAACTCTGAATTTTCATAGTACTAATTTTTGGGAAACAACCGGAACCAATCAATATGATTAGTCACCCTCCGTCTATTCACCTGTGTCTCGGTCAGAATTAGAATTTTCCGTAAAAACGATGCGACACAATATATCGCATCGATTCGTATATTGAAACTTCGTTGAATACACATACTTCATCGCAGGGGAAATTAGGTATTAAGCCAGTTATCATCAATCATAAAGAGGCATAAAATGGCCTTCTCCTAAGATGATGGACACTTTCGATAGGCATCGATGCCACCACTAATTTCACCACAAGAACACAAGTAGAGCTAAAAGTATGAATCGTGGTAATCAAAGCTATTTAAATAATGCAGCTAATTTGACAAAAATGAAGATGCAACTACCTTTTTTCACTGGAACTGATTCAGATTTGTTGCGGAGTGAGTCAACGCGCGATCCGCTGGGGCTCTTGCCAGTATGGAGTCAAGTTGGACATGAACTAATCCCAGGACTGGCTTCTATTGTTTCACGTATCGATGGGATACAAGGAATTTTGTTCCTTTACACTTGCTTGAATGCCCTTTCAAAGGAAACTCGTAGTAAAAAAATTGATGAAAAAGTCCTCAAGTTTCTCGAACGGCTTTGGGAGTACCATCTTTATAAGCAAACGGATAAGAATCCTTGTTTTGGCGTAACCAGTTTAAGTGGTGCAGACTTTCAATTGAGTATTTCTAAAATGGGCACTGTCGGTACTGGACTTCGCCAATATTATCGCGGCACATGCGTGAATAAACATATTCTTGCTAGTGATCTTAAAACATTGAATGAGCCTTACCTAAGGCTATGCAAAAGGTACTTGAACAAAAATATGATCAGTTGGCTAGAAGGTCATGCGAAAGAAATGGGTGCAAAAGAATATTCTATTTCAGCTGAACTAGCCTATCAGCAGGTCAGAAGTTTTCTTGTCCAATTTTCCAAAGCAGATGCAGAGTTATGGATTGAATTGGAAAAAGATCTGATTAATGATGCACAACAAAAACACTGGATTGAAGCAGCTTTCAAACGCAGTAATGATTTGCGAGATGAAAAAATTCATCCAAGACAATTAGTATCGACAATTCAACAATATGCTATTGAAAATAAATATGATGACGTCGCTAATAAATGCCAGAACATTCTGAGCTGTGAGCCTTTTCTTCAAGTCGTTGAATCAGCCTTTCTTCTTACGCAGAAATCGGCTAGAGCATCAATAAAAGAATTATCAGAACGTTTGTCGTCAACTGCACCAAATCGTTTGAGCGAAGTTTGTCAGAACTTTATTCACATTGGGATGAGTAGTCCACGCTTTAATCAACTAAAACATCTAGCAGAAGAATTAAGTAAAAAAAACTATCGCGGATTTATTTTAGCTTTACTATCCAACCACTATTTGTCTATTTGTAAGTCTCGAGGAAAGTCGCCTGTTGTGCAAGTGGATGGCGATATGGTGATTGCTGCATTGCTTAACGATTCACAAGATAACTGGACCGAGTCACCGGAAATATGGCGAAATGGTTACTTCTTGGACGCTCAAATGGGTTTGTATGTCGATCTGCAATCTCGTATGAAAGTTTCTCATGGTTGAAATGGTGACTATGCGTAATTGCCTTGAGAGCATGGTTAAATCCTTTGATGATGGCAACATTGCTCATGTCCTACTAACGACGTTCAATTTCGATCCTGGTTTTTTTGAAAAGAACGTGCTACCACTTATATGTGGCTTTTCAGTGGATGATCTGAAAACCAAAAGTCTTGATGCTCTCTCTCGAGATATGTTTCACCCACTAAAAAAAATGAAAGTTGTAGTCGCCTATGACCAGGCTGTCATGCAGGGAGCTTCTGGAGGAGGGATACGCTATTCCTTTCTACCTAAACATCAGAAAAATGGCTTTTTCCACGCCAAAATAATCGTTCTGTCAGGATTTGACGCAAAACAAAATCCGAAAGCGACGGTCATGGTCAGTAGTGGAAACATGACGCTATCTGGATGGGGTAGCAATATCGAGATGCCAGCTTGGGTTGAGGTCAACCAAGAAAATGCTCAAGAATTGCTTGGATTTTACAGGTACTTAAATCATACAGAATTGCAATCGGGAATCGACATACTTCAAAGGATTTCTGGTAAAGAAGATAGTCCCAAACTATTCTTGCAATATCCTTCAAAAAATAGAGGAACTCTATTTGAGCGAATGTTCGAGCCACGGTTGTCGGGTGATATCCAAATCTATTCTCCATATTGGAGCGAAGATGCGATTAATACTTTTCGGTCTAAAGTCAAAGTACATTGTTATCCTGCATTGGGTAACCTTGGTTACAACTTTCCCGTGCCCCCAGAGAAACTTGAGGGTTCCACCATTCAAGTCTGTGCCATAAAGGGTGAAGAATCATTTCGACATGCCAAAGCTTATTTTTGGGCCAACTATATGGCAATTGGTTCGGCTAATTGCACGATGCAAGCACTTCATAGTAAAAATAATATAGAAGCTATGTTGTTATTTGAAGACTATCCACAACCTCAAGTTTTATCGGAACCGCTAAAAAACTGGAATATCGAACCTGAATATGAAGAAGGTATAAAACCAGCACCATTAGATGTATTAATCATCGCTGATTATGAAAAACGTAGTTATCAGGTTTCTCTCCATATTCACAATAAAAGTCGTTGTAAATCTTGGCAGCTACAACTTGCTGGCATACGGTTAAATCAGGTTATCGATTTTGAAGATGAAATACCGTTCGAAAAGGACGCCGCAGTTGCACGAGTTTTTCGTGTTATGTGGGAAGACACGGAAGAGTCCCAATTTATGACCGGTATGATCATTCCATGTAATGGCAATGACGTAGAGCTTGGTTATCGTCCCAAACGACATTTAGACAAAATCTTTGAGGATATGCTGCGCCATAAAATTTCTAATGGCGGCGATGCTCCTCGAGGCTCAGATATGTCAGACGTGGATGATCAATTGGACTATGAGGTAGACGCTGATGATATTGACCTCATGCAAACATATGAAGAATACGAATTTGATATGTATGGCATGTATCAGTCTTTCTATCATTTGAAAAAGAGTTTTTGTAGATCTGACTCATCAAAAATCCCAGGTTGGAAATATGAAGAATTATCGGATACGCTGCAGGAAATCCTATTGGCGATCAAAGACGGAGAGGTGAAAAATCGTGTGCAACAATGGCTTATGTTTCAAGAGGTAATGGATCTTGCTAGAAACTTACCGAAGACTCAATTGAGAAAATTTGAATTATTCAGAGCGCTCCAAAAGAGTTTAGACCAGGACCTCAGGAAAATTTTGCAGAACGATAAGACGATGCAAGATTATGAAATAACGCCAGAGAACTTGTTGAGTTGGATAAATAAGGAGCTAGGTTATGAATGCAAGTAAACCAACTCCATGGAACTATTTCAGCCGGGAAGACATCACAAATTTAGTGCAGTTTTATGACCCCCAAAAAAACCAGAATTTGAATGAGCTGCAAACAGTCGGTTGCTTCCACCTCTGGAATACGCTTTGTAATGAAAAGCTTCGTTTTGCCTATTTGGCTGATGAAGTTGGTATGGGGAAAACCTATCAGGCACTCGGAGTTGTTGCACTACTCCATTATCTGAAACCGAACGCGAAAATAATCATTCTTTGTCCTGGCAAAGAAATGCAAAAGCAGTGGAGCTCAGACTGGCATAGCTTTTTTCAGAATAAATTTTGCCCTGAAGGGATCGACGCAAATCTTAAAACATACCGCATCGATTCCAATGATAATGAAAGTTTTGAGTCAAGGGTTCAACCACAAATTTGTGAAAGTCTGAATGATTTTGCTGCGCATCTTATTTCATCGCAATCTACGGTTTATCTATTGCGATACCCATCATTTTCGCTGCCACTTCGCGTATTTGACTGGGATGCTTTTAAGGATAACAAAGAAGCATGTGTAACTTTTGATGTTCTCGTCAATGAGTTCAGAAAAGTCATGAATTCAATTGGTTGCTACATAAATGACGACGATATATCCCCCTACAGAAATAATACTAAAGACGAGTTATCCCTTGATGATGCATCTGAATTATTTTTGAAAATTTACATCAATAAAATCACCAAATTAATACATACTTTTTCACCCGATCTAATAGTTTGGGATGAGGCTCAATACTTAAGAACCGATGCCACACGCAATGATTCAATGAGAGCAATATTTGGTAGTCATCTATACCAGAAGGGTTGCCGTCACTTGTTCCTCAGTGCCACGCCTGCTCATCGTGATGTCGGTGATATTGAACAACTCAATAGCCTGCTTGTAGATAAAAACAGTACCGAAGTAAAGCCGATTAGAATTGGACGAAATGAACAAAATAATGTTGAATTCAGACAGTCGGTTTCTCAATGGATGGTTCGTCGTGAGCGAACTTTCAATAGTCAGGGAAAACAACAATATCGTGACTTCAAGCAAATACCAGTTGATATGTTTGCCGAAGACAAAGGTGCAATGTATGCGCTAACTTTTGCAGCGATACAAAAGAAATTGGTTGAGTTACTTGACGGTCAAAATAATAAATTCCGAATGGGGGAGATCTCTTGCAATGAATCTGTAAGGGCATCAATTGAGAGTTCAGGTGGTAAATCTACAAAAAAGACTAATGGCGATACAGATAGCACGTTAGAAGAAAGCGCAAAGACAAATAATGGCGAACCCATTGACGAAAAATACTTGGAGACCTTGGGTAAAAGCTTCAAAGCAATTCAAGATGTCAGTAATGGAGCCGCTCCGCTTGGGCTGCCTCACGCAAAAATTGATCACGTTGTTAATGATCTCGCTCGTGATTGCTTAGCATTGGGATCCTGCACCAAAGAACTTGTCTTTGTCCGGCGCATTGCTACTGTGGATGAACTCGCAGATCGACTCTTGCATGAATTTCAGCGAATTCTAGATGCACGTATCTCATTGATGACGGGAGAGGATGCGCGTTCTTACTGGGGATTACCTCCTGATGAACAGGATGATTCCGAAGGAAATATCGAAAATGAGTATCAAGAGAATGAGATCGTTGGAAATGCTAAGGATCTACCGTATTTCAAGGCACTATCTTCTGTCAAAGGGCATCTTGGTCGCCTAACCAAGTATCGAAATAGTCTCGGTAAGATTGAAACTAGTACTCTTCGCTTCTTGCTTACAACAAGCAGTGAAATGGACGACAACGACAAGGCACTTTGGCATGGGCTGTTAAAAGCGCTTGAAATTACAGCAGATGAATATAAGACCTTTGAAAAGGATTCAAATAAAGAGTTAGTTTTACGACGCTGTATTGCGCACTCATTTCGATTCACGGATATTCTGGTTGATCTGGATATATTACGACAAAAAAGCAGAAGTGGTTATGTGAAAAGCTGGATTGAAAAACTAGAGAATCCTCCAAGTGGCTTAGCGGATTACTTTTGTAATACAAAAGTAAAGTTGCGAGATTGGTTTATCCACTTCGATACTATCGTCAATAAGTGTTTCAAGGGTAGCGGTACCAACAACTCTTATACAGAAATAGCAGAACGTGTTGCGAGTTACTTTGCTGGATTGTCACCCGTTGCGAGGCGATCTGGGCGCCGTAAGGATGTCAATGTCGTTCCTCAATTCAAATTCCCGATTTTTCCGAACGTACTCATTTGTACTGACGTACTTCGTGAAGGAGTAAATTTGCATTTATTCTGTGATCGAGTGTCGCACTATGGAATCGCTTGGAATAGCGGCGATCTCGAACAAAGAATTGGTAGAGTGGAGCGAGCCGACAGCCTATTTGAAAGGAAAATTCTTTCAAACGATGCCTATAAGCTTCGCGTAGGTTTCCCGTATCTGGCGAAAACACTCGATGAGCGCCAGGTAATGAAAGCGATCAACAGAAAGAAGGTTATTGATTCGCTCTTTTCTATAATTCCATCGAAGGAAACTGGTGAATGTGACGATTCAAAAGAAATCGGTATCGTTAATCCTTCAAAGCTGCAACAGTTCGAGCCCATTCTTCCATCCACTCCTGCTTATCCTTCAATAGGAACTGAATGGCGCGATGAAAACTCGTCAAACCTTAGGCTATGGTCTGCTGCTATGCGTAATATGCATCAAATAGCGCAGAAGTTTGAATCGGGGGAATTTAAGTATGTGGCGTGCCGAATGATTGGAGAACTCGGGGTAGTTGCAATTGAATGGGAGAGAGAAAAAAAGACTAGAAATGCTGTTTGGAATATCAGCGATAAAATGGTATTTGATACGTTCGAAAGTCGGAAACAATGGAAAACAACTCGGACTTTGTACGTTCCATTGGGAAGTGAGCTGAGGATATCGATGGTTCAAAACTTCTGGACTAACGCTGATAAAAAAATATCTGGGAGCTCTCCAAAAGACATTTGTGATGGTTTTGATTTTAACCTTGAGAGAAATACGCATATAAGACGACACCGCGTTCCACACCCTCTTGAGAGTCTTCAATCACGGGGCCAGAACGTCCATTTCCTCCGATGGGGAGATCATTTTGTAATTGCTTCTGTTGTTTGTAGCTTAGACGATCTCACAGGTGAGAATATTGATGCCGAGACTATCGCGAGTCGAATCAATAAAAGCCTACCTTTTGGATGGGCCACAATACATGATCGGCATTTAATGTTGGTTTTTCCCTTAGTGCAGGAGTTTTCCTGGGATAACAAAGTAAAGAACAAGGTTGCCCACTTATTAGCGCACTGGACAGACAGAAATCAATGGAAGTTACTCGAGGGACAAGATGATGAAGGTAATGTTTACCGTGCTCCAATTTCAGGAATTTGTGAAATGAATACCAGTGAAGCAATAGATATTCTTTGTCGTGCAAAACAGTGGTGCGAAGATTTAAATAAAGCTATCAATAATGAATTGGGAGAAAATGACGAATGGAAAATATCTTCGTTTGATAAGATTGTTAAAGATGGAAAAATTTCTACAGTTTCAAAAATATTTTCTTATCCTTCATACGGAAAATATCAAATTGGCTATAGTCTTGAAGGCCTAAACGGTCCAAATGAATTAAAGAAAATCAAGATATTCATTTCCGGTAAAGCAGCAAATGTAAGGGTGGTATCGAATGACCTAAAAGATATTTGGGGATCCATGTCGAATGATTATGCTAACTGGCTTGAAAAGAATGGTTTTACATTTGGAATAAATACTCCGCACTTCAATTACGCATATGCAGATCATCGAGATGGGAAGCAATATCGAAGAATATGTATAGTTTTATCTGTTGATGAAATGGAGATCTACAGCAACCGTGATGGATGGGTGTCATATATTTCGAAACTCGCTCAAGAACAACTGCTCAATGATGTTTTTCAGTTCAATGTCGCCAGGACAACTGCGGAAAATATGATGTTACCTCCTGTGGTAATTTAATGTGAGTGCAATATCGGTGTTCGCGATAAATAGCAATCCCTAAATTCGTACTTGCAACCGGCAAACTAATATCGCGAGGGCTGAATCAACGCGCTCGATGTAGTAATTTATTGTTTTTGCTCAAAAATAGTTTTTTGATTTTCACAAATAGACAAACCTTAATTCTGCTCAACGTGTCGAAAATCATTCAAAATTAAGCCATTTTTTTTAGAATAAATTCTATACAAAACTAAGTCACGTGCTTGAACGTCCTGTTTTACAAATGAGCGGGGAAACATCGAGCGATCACCATGGCCATGTTAGCCCAAATAAAACCGCTTTATTTCCGCGGCACGAAGTTGATAAAAAACAGGGAATTTCCGTCCAGTTTTTATATCGCGTGGCGATTCTTCTAAATTGCATGACGCGACTAAAAAAATTTTGGTCTTTATACAAAGACCTAGCATACACACAAAAGGTTATCGCACAATGTCACAACTGTTCAAATTGTTGTCTATCTCTCTGTTCTGCTTATGCAGCGTTGCGCACGCACAGGAAAGCTTGCAGCATATTGGGGAATGGATGTCGCATTATTACGAGAAGCCTGCACCAGACCAATTCACAAAATGGCTTCATGATGCGGCGGTGGCGGGAGCATTCGAAAAACCATCAGCACGCTTTCCGCTGATGATCTTCACGACCGAAATTCTGAAAATGAATCCGGATAAAGGCAGTCTATGGTGCGAAGACCTTGCGACGGTCTCCTCGACCGGCAAAGCCTACATCGGATGGGCCTTTTACAATTCCAATATTCCCGCCGCAGAGCAGTGCGTTCAAACGCAGCTGGGTTTGTCTGACAGTGACATCCAGAAAATCATGGGCACCACTCGCTACGATCCTTTATCAAAAGAGCCCGCAAGCCCGGCGGATCTGGATATGTTGTGGGCAGTTTTCAGCGCGACAGGAAATGAAGTTGCCGTCAATAAAATCATTGATGTTCTGGCCAGACCAGCGCCGAAAAAAGGCACAGAGGGCAGCACGAACATGCTGATGATGAAAGGAGCGGCGAAATGGTCGCTGACTTCAAACATTCAACAACATACGCGTGTCGCCGGGATAGTTGAAAAGCGTCGTGTCACTGAATCGGGTGTACTCAAAAAAGAGCTTGATGAAGCAGTAGCGAATGCGTCGAAATCAGGCCGTTAACAATTCAATCCGGAGAATGCCGCGCATACTTCGCGCAAAGCGCTGGATTTATCACTAAGGGTATTTATGGAAACGCAAAAACTACATCGAGGTCGGCTGATCGATCACATTCAATTGGTCGTGCAAGACATTTCTGCGAGCCAAACTTTTTATGCCGCCATTTTTGCAGCGCTGAATGTACCGATGGGAGGCACTGGCGACGGTTACTTCTGGGCAGACGAATTATTCGTGACTTCCATTGATAGCCCGGCTGCGCTGGGTGTGCTGACTGGTCGCCATCACCTGGCATTTCAGGCGCAAGATCGAAACATGGTCGATCACTTTTACCAAACTGCACTCGCGCATGGCGGCAAAGACAACGGCGCTCCCGGAGAGCGCGCTTACCATCCCGGTTACTACGCGGCCTTCGTCGTGGACCCCGACGGCAACAATATCGAAGCGGTGTTTCACGGTGAAGCAAGCCGCAGCTCAGCGTCTGTGGTGATCACTTTCTAAACACGGCAGCCGTTGAATACATCAGAATTTATTCCAGCATTTAAAGCCAAGATCTTTGCCCTTTGCCGATGACAAAACCAAAAGGCTTTTGCCTCGGGTAGCAGCATCGAAACCATATCGAAACACCGTCGAAATACCATTGCAATACCGACGTCATCACAGGAGTAACCATGAAACTGATAGGCATGCTTGATTCACCCTACGTTCGCCGGGTGGCGATCTCACTGCAATTGCTCGGTATCGAATTTGAGCACCAATCGTTATCGGTATTTCGCGGTTACGCTGAATTTCAACGGATCAATCCTGTCGTCAAAGCGCCGACGCTGGTTTGTGATGACGGAAGCGTGATCATGGATTCGACGCTGATTCTTCAGTATGCAGAAGCGCTTGCGCGGCCACGCACACTGCTTCCTGCCGATGTGCAAGGCTTGCAGCACGAGCTGCATCTGATTGGCCTGGCGTTGGCCGCCACCGAGAAAAGTGTGCAGATCGTTTATGAACGCAATCTCCGTCCATCAGAAAAACTGCACGAACCTTGGCTGAACCGGATTTCAGAGCAGGTGCTCGCCGCCTACACGGAACTGGAATCAGCACTAGCTGCCACGCCGCTGGCGCACACCAGTGCAACGGTAAGTCAGGCGGGCATCACCATCGGTGTAGCCTGGCATTTCACGCAGCAAATGATTCCGGAAAACGTGCCGACAGCAAACTTCCCAGGTCTGGCCGCGTATTCGCAAGCGCTTGAAGCATTGCCGGAATTTCGCGCCGCGCCGCATGGTGATGGCACTTACGTGAAGTAAGATTCAGCGACAAACCTTCCCTCTTTTTTACACAGGAAAATTCTCATGCGTTTCATTTCAATATTGCTCGCAGCCACATTCACCGCTGCATCCTGCGCAGTGCCAAACGACGGTATGGCGCAAGAAGCGGTGCGCGCCGCTGCTGATCCTGAAGCGCTGTTTCACAGCAATGACCCGGCACTGGATAGGAATAAACAGGCGGCCTATCACATCGTCAAAGATTTACTCGAAGCAAATCACTGGGAACTGGCCGATCGCTATCTGACGGAACGCTATATTCAACATAATCCCAATGCCGCCAATGGCAGAGCAGCAGTGGTCAGTTATTTTACTGACGTCAGAAAAGTAAAGCCAACACCGATACCAGCGAAGATGCAAAGCAAGGTGGTATCGGTCGTTGCCGAAAATGATCTGGTCACGGTCGCTTTCGTGCGCGAAATGAAAGATGAAAAAGACCCCGGCCGCAGTTACACCACCACCTGGTTTGACATGTGGCGTTTTGTAGATGGCAAAGCAGATGAACACTGGGATGGCGCAACGCTGATGGGGCGCTAATCATAGCGCAATGCTGAACACCGAACGCGAAACGCCGAATGCTGATATCCATGCAGCGTGATAGCGAAGCGCGACGACACCTGCAAACATCAACACTTTATCCTCACTCATTGTTAACTTCTTACGGAGTCACTCGACTATGCGCACACTGGCATCACGCCTGACGATACTTGCATTTCTTTGCTGCGGCGTTGCTGGCGTCAGCGCGGCTGATCTGTCTGACGATACCATGTTCAAAAAACTGCACGAGCAGCTTGCCAGCGGCAATGCGGAAGTGAAATACAACCTCGGCATGTTCTACCAAAACGGCATCGGCACCGCGCGCGACAGCAAAAGCGCGTTTCGTTATTTTTTGGAAGCCGCCGAAGCAGGCAGCTTACTGGCATCGTATAAAACCGGTTGCTATTACGCCGGGCAGTTTCCCGGCACAGTGGAAGTGAACGAAGAACTCGCATGGAAATACAAACTGCGCGCTGCCGAAGCTGGTTACGATCTGGCGCAATCAGATATCGCCCTGCATCTGATTAAAAAAGGCGACATCCGCAATGCCGCGCTCTGGCTGGAACGTGCTTCACGACAAACAAACATCGCCGCCACCGGCCAGCTCGCGCATTACCTGAGCCGCGACGATACGCCCGATCTGGCGACCGGCTACGCGCTATTGCTGCTCTTCAAAGAAGCAACGCCGCAAGTGACGCCGCAGTTAAAAGAAAGAATCACCAGCGTTGAAGCCCGACTCTCGCCGGAAGAAAAAACCGCCGCCAACGTCATACGCGCATCATGGTACACCGGCGTCACCCCACTCACCGCACTCGCCCGCAGCGGCGTTTCCGCCGTCCCCAAATTACTGACATCGCTGGAACACTGAGACCCGCATTGCCCCATTCATGCCAGTTTTTTGCCCTCCAGAGCCGAAAATATACTGGGTGGGGTATATTTAAAACCCCTTTGTTTTATTAAGAGATTGAGGCGATTTTGGCACATACTCCCCTTTTTTTGCCAAAAAAGAACAATTACGTCTTATCACGCTGATAAAAAATAAAACACAGTATCGATAGCACTGCAGGTCGACGACAAACCCTCAATACATGAACGGAGTTAACCTGAAGTTGGTAATCTACTCAAAAAACAAAGTACCTGAACAGGTTCACGTTACGTAGCCAAATCAGAGTCGACACGTATTGGAACATACTCCACATAATAGATAACATTGAAAATCTGGCACGTTATAAACGTAGGGCGAGACAATAATTAATAGCAGCGCATCGCAATCCACCAACACTAAACAATAACGAGCAAGAAGCTTGCCTTTTAGATCATAAATAAGGCACACTCTCTATAGGACGCTTTGCTTTCATTTATCCTCCAAAACCTCCAATACACGTCGAATTTGGTGCGAGTGATTAGTTTATATAAAGCACCGTTAGAAATTTCCCATCAATTACTACCATCTAAAATAGAAATGAAAAAAACACTTCTTGTCATTGCCGTTACTTTTAGCATTTTCGGGTGTGCAACAGAACCTGCACGCTATAACTATGTTAAGGAAGGTGCATCTGATCACCAACGTACAGATGCTCTCTCTGAATGCAACTACCAAATTCGACTAAATAAAACTCCCGCAGCAGAACAGGCAGAACTTCTAAAGTTATGCATGCAAGGCAAAGGCTTCCGTCTGAGGCGGATTAATTAAACGAACTCGAACCCTATAATTTTATTCGCGCGCAGAATTACCATTTGTGTCTAGATGCTAAGGACATTCCCCATGAAACATCAACTGAGATCAGTGACAAATTTGGCGAGTAGTGCAAAGAATGAAACTGCCGAGGTTCCCAGCACAAGATGGTGGGAATCTTATTTGGTACGATATTTTATCGGCTTCATCGTTGGCTGCACCTGCATCGTAGTTTTTGGCCTTCAAACGGGCACATTTGACAGGCTCATAAACCATCTGTCTACCACCAATGCTTCAAATGGAAAACCAGATTGGAGTGCAATTACTGCACTTGTCGCGATTTTAGGTCTAGGGTTTTGTTATATAGCAAGTACGCCAATTACAGTCTTGCATGCTGGCCGCTACCGCAAAGGCTGGTTAGATGGACACTCACGCCACTTTTGGTTTGCATGGATTTCACTATGTATAATAGTTCTGGCATTTGGTGGCATAAAAATTATTGGTAACAGGCCTACGTGCGAGTGGCTAGCAGTAGCTTTTTCTTGCGTATTGATGTTCGCCACACTAATAAAAAATGACAATCCTATTGAAAAAACCCATCCGCGCTTAGTATTTCCATTGTTCACATTTATTTGGCTTCTGTTTTTTTGGGGTGCCGTTGGACGCATCTTTGGCTATCTTGGACAAGGACTTAGTGAGTCAGCGCAAAGATGGTGGATTCTTTCCATGCCTGCATTTTGGATACTTGTTGGGCAATACACAGTTTTATACCGGCTATTACACGAAAAGGAAGCATTTTTTTCCTTTTATGCAAAGCTATTTAAAGCTCGAAGAATGAAAAATGCGAGGGATGTTCGCGACACATACACGCACCTACGAGAACACTCAAATTCCGTTTTTATTGTTGTAATAGAACTCGCGCTACTTGCCCTTTTTATGGCGATATCAAGCAGCATTTCTAGCAATAAAGGAAAAATTATACCGAACGAAAGTCTAGGTGCACTTGTAGTATTTGGCTTAGTAGTTTGGATGGTTCCGACCGTATTCATGTGGGCACGCGCAAACTCGCTTGAGGTCGAGTTTTCTGACAATCCAAAATCATACCTAGAATAAGCACAATGGAATTTCTTACCGGTGCTTCGATACGAGTGAATGCTTCGTGTTAACACCGTCTAACGTTCATAGAAAGGTCTTATGGCATACGAATTAAAAGATAGACTGGTAGTCGGTGTCGCATCTAGCGCAATGTTTGATCTTTCAGAGTCTGACAAAGTATTTCGCACTGAAGGTGAAGAAAAGTACAGAAAGTATCAAGAGGAAAATAAGGATAATCCTCTTTCTGAGGGCATGGCGTTCTCATTTATAAAGCGACTGCTCTCACTAAATGATCTAAGCAACGAAGAAGCGGGACCATTGGTTGAGGTTGTTCTGCTCTCGCGCAACGATCCTGACACCGGATTACGCGTCATGAAATCTATTGAACATCATAGTCTCGGGATTACCCGCGCAATATTTCAACAGGGAATGTCCCCATATGCCTACATTCCTGCCTTAAATATTTCTTTGTTTCTTTCCTCCAACAAGAACGATGTTTTAGAAGCACTTGCAAAGGGATTTCCAGCAGGCTACGTCATGGAATCAAAGAAGATTGATGACCCAACTGACAAAACTCTGAGGATTGCTTTTGACTTTGATGGAGTCATTGCTGATGATGTCTCCGAAACGGTAATGCAGCATGGCAATCTAGAAAAATTCCATGAACATGAAACAGCGAATGTAATGGAGCCACATGGCGGAGGGCCGCTAAAGGAGTTTTTACTTCGCGTATCAAAGATACAGCAAGCCGAGGAAACTAAACGAAAGGTAGAACCAACCTACAAAAACCGCCTGCGTGTTTCTATTGTTACGGCCAGAAACGCCCCATCACATGAAAGAGCAATCAACACACTGAAGAGCTGGGGAGTAATGGCTAATGACGCATTTTTCTTAGGAGGGGTAGAGAAAAAACTTGTGCTGGATGTTCTGCAACCGCACATCTTTTTCGACGACCAATCTCGCCACTTGGCAACGGCTAGTGAAGTCGCACCGTCCGTTCATATTCCATTCGGAATAACAAATGTCCCAAAATGAGTGCTGACAGGTACACCAGCTCCAACGTTTAATAGTTAAGATTAGAAAATCTCAGATGATCCAAGGTTCGCTAGCAGCCTTCGACGGGCTGTTTATCTACCGGATCAATTTACAGCGGCTTACGTGCCGCTGATTTCCTCACCCATCAGCAGCACGCCCTCTATTTCACCCCGCCCGCTTCGCCGCAATCGCATTGCCTGCGCGGCTGACGGCTTTGCGGCCGAGGTGGGTGGAGATGAATTGTCCGGCGTCGACCACGGCATTCAGATCAATGCCGGTATGGATACCTAATCCCTGCATCAGGAACAGCACGTCTTCGGTGGCGACGTTGCCGGTGGCGCCTTTGGCATACGGGCAGCCGCCGAGGCCAGCGACGCTGGAATGGAAGATGCTGATGCCGACTTCCAGGCTGGCGTAAATATTCGCCAGCGCCTGGCCGTAAGTGTCATGAAAATGGCCGGATAAATTGTGCAGCGGGAATTCCTGCGCGACGAGTTGCATCACCTGTTGCACTTGTCTTGCAGTGCCGACGCCGATGGTGTCGGCGATGTCGATTTCATCGCAGCCCAGATCGCGCAGGCGGCGCACGACATCGGCGACGCTGGCAGGTGCGACTTCGCCCTGATACGGGCAGCCGAAAGCGCAACTGATGGAGCCGCGCAGACGGATGTTATTTTGCTTGGCCGCCAGCGCGACATCGCGAAAACGTTCTATCGATTCTTCTATCGAGCAGTTAATATTTTTTTGCGCAAAGGCTTCAGAGGCGGAGCTGAAAATCACAACTTCATCAGCACCGGCAGCGAGTGCGGCTTCAAAGCCTTTCATGTTCGGCGTCAGCACCGAATAAATCACGCCGGGTTTGCGGCTGATGCCTGCCATGACTTCGGCTGAAGTCGCCATCTGCGGTACCCATTTGGGCGACACAAAAGAGGCCGCTTCGATGTTTGCAAAACCAGCTGCAGTGAGGCGATTCACGAGTTCGATTTTAATATCGGCAGGGATGCTTTCTTTTTCGTTTTGCAAGCCGTCACGCGGGCCGACTTCAACGATTTTGACTTGTTGCGGTAGTGATGTGTTCATCTGTTTTCCTTTGCCTGCATAGTCTGTGGATGGCTTATGCGTGCGCTTATGCCTGCGCTGCGCGACGGATGATGTCGAGATACTGGCGTGTGACATTGTCCATGCCTTGTTCCAGGCTTTCAACGATCACGGCGTGGCCGATGGAGACTTCGAGTATGCCTTTGATCTGCAAAAATTTGCCCAGGTTTTGCAGGTTCAGATCATGCCCTGCATTCACCCCCAGACCGGCGCGTTGCGCACGCAAAGCAGTGTCGGCAAAGGTCTGCAACACGGCATCGTTTTGCGCTGTGCCATAGGTTTCGGCATACGGCTCGGTATATAACTCAACGCGATCAGCACCCATTTGTTTTGCCAGCGCCAGATCGGCATCGCTGATACCGGCATCCACAAACAGGCTGCTGCGGATGCCAGCGGCTTTTAAGCCCGCCAGCACTGGCTGCAATAAGGCGGCATCTTTGCGCATGTCCCAGCCGTGATCGGAAGTCAGCTGATCCGGCGCATCCGGCACCAGCGTGCATTGCGCGGGGCGGTAGCGATACACGACTTCCATAAAGTCCGCTGCCGGATAACCTTCGACATTCAATTCTGCACCGCGCTGTTGGCACAACTGCCCCAGACTTTCGACATCAGAATAACGCGCATGGCGTTGATCCTGGCGCGGATGCAGTGTGATGCCCGCCGCGCCGAGATCGAGAAAACGCGCAGCAAACGCATCGACATCAGGATAATTGCGACCGCGCGAATTTCTGAGCAAAGCAATCTTGTTAATATTGATCGAGAGTAGGGTCATCACTTCACCTGCAAAAAATTTACATACTCAATGCTCCAGCCGGTCTGTTCCGTGAAACACGAAAAAAGTACCGGCTGGACTGACTTACTGCGCAAATGCCAATAGCTGCGCGCCTTCGGTGACCTGATCACCGATCGCATACAGCACGTCGTCGATCACGCCATCGTGCGGGGCGGAGATCGTGTGTTCCATTTTCATGGCTTCCATAATCAGCAGCGCATCGCCTTTTTTGACTTCCTGAGCTTTGGCGACCAACACGGCGACGATCTTGCCCGGCATCGGTGCGGTCAGGCGACCGCCTTCGGCTTCGGTTTCACCGGCATGGGCAAGTGCATCGCTGTAATGCAGATCGGTATGCACACCCTGGCTGAACACGTGGAAGTGTTCACCATCGCGCACCACGGTGCCGCTGACGGTGCGGTCTGCGATTTTCAATACCAGATCGTTGCCGCCGCTAGCACTTGCAGACGCGAGCTTTATCTCTACCGCACCACTGTCGGTGCGTAATGTCCAGCCATCGGCCAGATACGTGAGCTGCACGCGGTGCTGGTGATGTTCTTCAGCGAACTGCAAGCTGCGCTGCATCAGGCTGTTCATGCGCCAGCCGTGGCTGCTCTGCCAGGGGTCACTGCCGCCGGATTTTTCAGACAACAGCAGCGACACCACCGCCAGTGCAATCACATCTGCCGCTGCGGGTTGCGCTGCTGGAAATAACTGTGCTTCGTTACGCGCAATCAGGCCAGTATCAAGATCGGCGTTGGCAAAGGCGTCGCTGGCAATCAGGCGCGACAGGAAGGCGATATTCGATGACAAACCGACGATCTGGTATTGCGACAAGGCTTGCGCCATGCGTGCCAGTGCTTCGGTGCGGTCTTTGCCCCAGACGATCATTTTGGCGATCATAGGATCATAAAACGGCGAAATCGTATCGCCCTCGCGCACGCCGCTGTCGATGCGGAAACCTGCTGGCTCTGCGCTGCCACCGAGTTCAAAATTCACTGCTGCAGGCGTGTGCAGATGACGCAAAGTACCAATGGAAGGTAGGAAACCTTTTTCAGGATTTTCCGCATACACGCGCGCTTCTATCGCATGGCCGTGTATCTGCAATTGTTCCTGTTGCAGTGGCAAGACTTCACCGGCTGCGACACGCAATTGCCATTCGACCAGATCGGTGCCGGTGATCATTTCTGTGACCGGATGTTCTACCTGCAAGCGCGTATTCATTTCCATGAAATAGAAAGAACCGTCTTGGTTAGCGATGAACTCAACGGTGCCTGCGCCGACATAACCAACGGCTTTAGCAGCAGCAACCGCCGCTTCGCCCATAGCGGCGCGGCGTTCCGGCGTCATGCCGGGTGCCGGTGCTTCTTCTAATACTTTCTGATGACGACGCTGTACCGAGCAATCGCGTTCAAACAGATACACGCAATTGCCGTGGGTATCGGCAAACACCTGAATCTCGATATGGCGCGGACGTTGCAGATATTTTTCTGCCAGCACTTTATCGTCGCCAAAAGAATTGATCGCTTCGCGTTTGCAGGACGCCAGCGCCTCTTTGAAATCCTTGCTGTGTTCAATCACGCGCATGCCTTTGCCACCACCACCGGCACTGGCTTTCAGCAAGACCGGATAACCGATACGGTCAGCTTCATTCTGCAAAAAATCGGCATCCTGATTGTCGCCGTGATAGCCGGGCACCAGCGGCACATTGGCTTTTTCCATCAGCGATTTTGCTGCCGATTTGCTGCCCATTGCTTGAATCGCAGAGGCTGGCGGGCCGATAAAAGCAATGCCGTTTTTAGCGCAGGCTTCGGCAAATTCACTGTTTTCAGACAAGAAACCATAACCCGGATGTATCGCCTGTGCGCCCGTCGCTAATGCCACTGCGATGATTTTGTCAGCACACAGATAGCTTTCTTTGGCGGCAGCCGGACCAATCAGCACGGCTTCATCGCAGACCGCGACATGCTTGGCATTGGCGTCCGCTTCCGAATAAACGGCGACGGTCTTAATACCCATGCGGCGTGCAGTTGCAGCGACACGGCAGGCGATTTCGCCGCGATTGGCGATCAGGATTTTGGTGAACATGTCTCGTTGTCCTTATTTTTGGAGTAGCAGATACAAGCCTGTCAGACAGGCGGGAGCATGGCGTACGGCGTGTATCGGCTGTATTTTTTAAATTATTTAACTGCAGCTACCCGCTTTTGCTTCGACTTTGCCACGGGTTTTCAAACCTAATTTATCCAGCAGCACACGGTCATCCGCAGCTTCGGGATTTTCTGTCGTCAGCAATTTATCGCCGTAGAAAATCGAATTCGCGCCAGCCAGGAAGCACATTGCCTGCACCGCTTCGCCCATCTGACGACGACCTGCGGACAAACGGACGCGCGCTTTCGGCATGGTGATACGGGCCACCGCAATCGTGCGCACGAATTCCAGCGGATCAAGCGGATCCAGCCCGTGCAATGGCGTGCCCTCAACCTGCACCAGATGATTGACCGGCACTGATTCAGGATACGGATTCAGATTTGCCAGCTGTGCGATTAAGCCCGCGCGCTGGCGGCGTGATTCGCCCATACCGACGATGCCGCCGCAGCAGACTTTCAGACCAGCGGTGCGCACATGACCCAGCGTATCGAGCCTATCCTGATAGTCGCGGGTGGAAATCACATTGCTGTAAAACTCCGGTGCGGTATCCAGATTGTGGTTGTAGTAATCGAGACCGGCATCAGCCAGACGTTGTGCCTGTTCTTCTTTCAGCATGCCCAGCGTGGCGCAGGTTTCCAGACCCATGGCTTTCACTTCACGCACCATGGTTTCAACTTTTTCCATGTCGCGGTCTTTTGGTGAGCGCCATGCTGCGCCCATGCAGAAACGGGTCGCGCCGTTTTCACGGGCGGCTTTGGCGGCGTCCAGCACTTCGCGCACGTCCAGCATTTTTTTTGCTTCGACGCCTGTGTCGTAACGCGCGGCTTGCGGACAGTAGCCGCAGTCTTCTTCGCAACCGCCGGTCTTGATCGATAACAGCGTCGCCAGCTCGACATCGCCATCCGGGAAATTGGCGCGATGCGCGGTCTGTGCTTTGAACATCAGATCGTTGAATGGCAAATCAAACAGCGCCAGCACATCATCGACCGGCCAGGTTTCGGCTTCGATTTTTTTGACGGGCGCTTGAAACTGTACGGCGTGTTGCTGAGTGTCATTGGCTTGCATAAAACTTCCTTTACTTCAAAAAATTCAGATCAAGATATGCAGCGGCAGCATGTGCCTTCTGCGTATCCTCAAGGTTCAGACGCGGAATGCATCCCAGCAGCGGCGCGGATAAACGATCACGCAGAGCGGCGATATTTTCATCGGGATACAACATCTGCGCATCGACAATATTTGCGACCCAGCCCGCCAGTCGCAAACCACGGGCGGCGATTGCTTGCGCCGTCAGCAGCGCATGGTTGATACAACCGAGGCGTATGCCAACCACCATAATCACTGGCAGATTCAATACCTGCGCCATATCTGCGGTGTCATGGCGGTCATCCAGCGGCACGCAGAAACCACCGACACCTTCAACGATCACGGCATCAGCGAGCTGCATCGCCTGTTGATAAGCATCCACAATCTGCGGCAGCGAAATATCGATCTGTTCGCGTTGCGCCACGATGTGCGGCGCTGCTGGTGTCTGCATCAGATACGGACAAACGATGTGTTGCGGTGCTTTTACGTCGGACGCCTGCACCAGACTATCGACATCGTCGTTATGCCAGACGCCATCTTGTAATACTGCACCAGCCGCGATGGGTTTCATCCCCAAACTACGCGTGCCGCGTCGTGACAAAGCCAGCAGCAAAGCACTGCTGACCAGGGTCTTGCCAATTTCGGTGTCAGTACCGGTCACAAAATAATCATGCGGACGCAACGCAGACATCAGGCCACCTCCGCAAAACACTGCGCGACATAATGCATCTGATCCAGACGGTTAATCGCCTGCACCAGTTGCAGCACCTGCACTTCCGTATGGGCGGCAGACAAGGTGACGCGCAGACGCGCTGTATCGAGCGGTACCGTTGGCGGACGTATCGCCCCGACCCAGTAACCCTGATCCAGCAGATTGCCGGCAACTGCCAGCATCGCATCATTTTTGCCGATAACCACCGGTTGAATCGCGGTGTCAGACGGCATGCCTTGCCAGACTTTTAAATCCTGACCGTGGCGGAACATGTGTATGAGCTTGTTCAGATGCGCGCGTCTTTGCTGCCCTTCTTCACCGGCAATAATATCGATGCTGGTCAGCAGCGCATGTGCCAGCGCGGGTGCGGCGGCGGTGGTGAAAATATAGGCACGGGCTTTTTGTATCAGCCATTCGATCACGGTTTCATGTGCTGCGACAAACGCACCGCCGACACCAGCGGCTTTACCGAGTGTGCCCATGTAGACCAGATTCGGTGAACGCAGATTGAAATGTTCCAGCACACCGCGACCATGTTCACCCAGCACGCCGAAGCCATGTGCGTCATCCACAATCAGCCATGCATCGTATTGTTCGCATAAAGCCAGCAAGGCAGGAATATCGGCGATATTGCCATCCATACTGAAGACGCTGTCGGTGACGACGATACGTTTTTTGCTCGTACAATTTTTCAGCATGGCTTCCAGCGCGGCGTAATCGCGGTGCGCGAACACCTGGGTTGCAGCACGCGATAAACGCACACCATCGATCAGCGAAGCGTGGTTCAGTTCTTCTGAAAACACGGCAGCATCTTTGCCTGCCAGCGCAGTGATCACGGCCTGATTCGCCATGTAACCGGTGCAGAAATACAAAGCACGCGCCTGATCGATATTCGGTGCCATGAATTCTGCGAGCTTCTGTTCCAGATTCGCATGCGCGCGACTGTGGCCGCTGATCAGATGCGATGCACCGCTGCCTGCGCCATACAGACTGACACCTTTTTGCAAAGCCTGCGTTACCAGCGGGTGTGCCGCCAGCCCCAGATAATCGTTGCTGCAAAAGGCGACGTAGTCTTTGCCATCGGCACGTACATTCGGTGCGCACGGTGTTTCTACGGTGCGACGACGACGGATCAGATGCTGTGCTTCCAGCACATCGAGGTCATCACGCAAGGTTTGCAACAGCGGCATTCTGGCAGCAGCAATCCGCAGATTGCCGCTCTTGTCATTCGCTTGATTACTTTGATTACTACTCATACCGCTCATGCCATAACCTCTTCAAATACTTTCATGGTCTTCTGTGCCAGCAAAGCGATTTCATCATCGCTCAAGATATACGGCGGCATCAGATAGACACTGCGCCCGATCGGGCGCATCAATAACTCCTGCTGCAAGGCGGCGCTGAAAAAACGGCGTGAAAATGTCGCCGCTTTTTCAGCATCATCGACGATCGCATCAAACGCAAAAATCATCCCCTGCTGGCGCACATGCCGCACACGCGGATCATCGCGCAATGGTGCAAATGCATCGGCAAACATCTGTGCTTTGCGACGGTTCTGCACCAGCACATCGTCCTCTGCAAAAATCGCCAGCGTCGCCAGTGCTGCGCGACAGGCCAGTGGATTGCCGGTGTACGAATGCGAATGTAAAAAGCCGCGCCGCACGTCTGTATCGTAAAACGACTGATAGACCGCATCGGTCGTCATTACCAGACTCAGGGGCAGATAACCGCCGCTGATGCCTTTCGACAGACATAAAAAATCGGGCCAGATTTGTGCCGATTCACAGGCAAAGAAAGTGCCGGTGCGGCCACAACCGACCGCAATTTCATCAGCGATCAGATGCACCTGATACTGATCACACAACTCGCGCAAACGCCGCAGATACACAGGGTCATGCATTGCCATGCCAGTCGCGCACTGCACCAACGGCTCGATAATCACCGCCGCTATTTTGCCTTCGCGCTGCTGCAACACACGTTCCAGATCAGCGGCAGCACGCAAGGCGACATCGGCAGCCGTTTCGCCTTCCTGCGCCAGACGTGCATCCGGCGAAGCGACCACATGCGCCCGTTGCAGCATAGGGCCATAGGCTTCGCGGAACAGACTGACATCCGTAACCGCCAGCGCACCGACAGTTTCACCGTGATAGCTGCCTTGTATGCAGATAAATTCCTGCTTATCGGTCTGGCCGCGGTTACGCCACGAATGAAAACTCATCTTCAGCGCAATTTCGACCGCCGATGCACCATCGGAAGCGTAAAAGCAATGACCAAGTTGGTGGCTGGTTAATGCGGCTAATTTTTCTGATAATTCTATGACCGGCGTATGCGTAAAACCGGCCAGCATTGCGTGTTCTAACTGATCGAGCTGATCCTTGAGTGCGGTATTGATACGTGGATTGGCGTGACCAAACAGATTCACCCACCATGAGCTGATGGCATCGAGATAACGCTTGCCATCCATATCGTACAGCCATGCACCGCGCCCGTGGCTGACCGGAATCAGGGGCACCGTTTCGTGATGCTGCATCTGGGTACACGGATGCCAGACATGTTGCAGGCTGCGTGCGACCCATTCATTTTGTGTGTTGAAATTCAAACTTGCTCCAGACTACTTTTAAAACCCGCACATTTTACGGGCATTTCCAGCTAATTTAATTTCGCAAGCCGCATAAATACTGGGCATCTGTATTGAAAGTTTTCAAAAAAGCCATGTTATTTCCGTCTGATAGCCGCACATTCAGCGAAGAATGCCACCACGACAAGGATTGCAGCAACGCGACACCCCAGCCGCTTGATCAGGTCTGCATTTCGAGTAAATGGTTTTCAATATGCATCACATGTGCATGCGCAAATTCAGTCTTACTCAGCAAGCCATACGCAAAGTGCGGTTGCAACTGACCACGGTATGCCTGAAACTGGCGCAGAGCAGTAATCACCTGGTCTATCGCCTGATTCATATTGCCATCGTCAGCAATCGCCGGGGCGCCGGGAATAGGCTCAGTCAGATTGTGGCGCATCGCACCAGCAACGGAGAAAGCATAAAAAGCCGCGTTACCTGCCGTGTGCTGAAATACCTCGGATTTCAGCTCAGGATAACCAGTCATTGAATACTGTATGCTCTGCGCCAGATGCACAAACACCTTGTACGGCGACCAGCCGCTTTTGGCGACCAACTGCCGGGACTTCAGGCTATCTAACAATGTCAGCATACGCTCAACCGATGTGATTTCTACGGTCGATTTGCGGTACGCCAGACCTGCCGCTGCCAGCGCCGTCACAGCGACGGCACCGGTTAATAAAGTACGTTTTTTCATACTAACCACTCCGGTTTGCGTTTTTCAAGGAAAGAACGCACGCCCTCGCGCCCTTCATCAGACGCGCGTATTTGTGCAATGCCTTCTACGGTGGCGGCGATCAGTTCCGGCGTCAGTTCACGGCTGGCAACATCCTGTACCAGACGCTTGGCCTGACACACGGCATGCGGGCTGTTCGATACCAGGGCTTTGACGATCTCTGCCACTTTGCTATCGAGCATGTCGGCGGTTACCACTTCATGCACGAAGCCGATACGCTGCGCCTCTGCGGCATTGAAACGCTCTGCTGTGATGAAATAACGCCGCGCTGCGCTCTCACCCATCGCCTTGATGACATACGGCGAAATCGTCGCAGGAATCAGACCGAGCTTCACTTCGCTGAGGCAGTAATTCGCACTATCGACACTGATCGCCATATCGCATGCGGCCACCAGCCCCATGCCACCGGCATAACAATCGCCCTGCACTTTCGCGACCACCGGCTTGCTGCAACGATAAATCGCAGCCAGCATCGCCGCCAGCTGACCGGCATCGGCGAGATTTTCTGCATGTGTGTAATCCGCCATTTTTTTCATCCAGTTCAGATCGGCACCGGCACAAAACGCGGGGCCATTCGCCGCCAGCACAATCGCACGCACCGCCGCGTCTGCATCAAGCGCCTGAAACACCTGCGTGATTTCAGCAATCGTGGTTTCATTGAACGCATTACGCACATCGGGGCGATTCAAAGTCACGGTGGCGACCGCGTGTTGAATAGTGAGACTCAGAGTTTGCATACCGCGCTTCCTTACGAATAGTTAGTCATCGTTATGAGAATTTTCTCATTGAGTTTTTTGACGATCTGAAAAGTCACCGGAGTAGCTTTTTCTTAGAGTTCGCTGATATTAGTTTTTTTCCAGACAACCTTATCATCCACCACATAAGCTAAGCATTCCTTTTGGGCACGTTTTTTACAAATCGCCATTGCTTTTTCCAACGCATCGGGCATTCCTCCTGCATATCCGGCAAATTCACCGGCAGCATCCATAACAAAGGCACGCGGAAGGTCTAACTCTAGAAATTTCACATAGTGCTCCCGTATTTCAGCTTTATTAACAGGTAAGCTCGCAGGCTCATAGATATTTGCGAAACCTGTGTCCTGAAAACTTCCGGGAGTGTGCGGAATGGGAACGCCTTGCCGACGCAAAAATTCGTCAACAACAGGCCGCCAGATAGAAAACCCTCGCGAGAAAAAGAAGTGTCCATTATCGCTAAACGCAGGCATAGCCCGGTATTCGGCAAGTTGCCTGTCAGGAGATTGTTTTTGAAACTCTGCAAACCATTGCTTAGGATAAACCGAGCCAAAATATTTATCGTTCTCGGTATAAATCCACAGACTGGGCACCTTTGCAGTTTTACCGTAAAGCCCGAACATCTCTTTCAATAAATCCGGACGGCATGGCTCATTTGGCTGAGTCTCGGGATTGCCACCACCACCGCCAGCAAAATTAATAGCTGCGATCAGACCGGAGGGGTTCTTTGCAGCGAGCGTGATAGCGGTCGTACCACCATAGGATTGCCCAAGCACGACAATACGCGCCGGATCGACATAACTTTGCTGCTTTGCGTAGGCGATCACATCAAGCGTACTGCTTGCCGCAACCTCATACGCAGGTATATATTTTTTACCCGAACAAGTGCCCGAGTATTCAGGATCAGGCTCAGTTCCTGACTCACCATATCCAAGACGTGTCGGTACCCAAACGGCAAAACCACGGTTAACAAAATATTTCGTGGCCTGCAAAAAACGTTCGCGGCCAGGTTTAGAGCGATCCTTATAACTACGCCCATGCAATAAAATTGCGATCGGAAACGGTCCTTCACCATGCGGCCGGAACTGTGTCACGACCATGTCCTTAGTGATCACCTGATTAAATATGTTACTGACGGTGGTAGGAAGCTTGATCACCGATTCATTTAAAGCTGTGGATAATTGTTCCTCTGCCCAGACAATTCCGGAACTTGCAGCCAACATGAATACGCCAATCAGCGCGTAGCGTTTCATATAACTTACATCCGGAACAAACCGAACTTCACATCCGGAATCGGCGCATTCAGCGCGGCACTCAGCCCCAGACCAAGCACCATGCGGGTATCGGCAGGGTCGATCACACCGTCATCCCACAAGCGGGCGGAGGCGTAATACGGGTGCCCCTGATGTTCGTATTGCTCTTTGATCGGTTGCTTGAATGCGGCTTCTTCGTCGGCGCTCCAGCTACCGCCTTTGCTTTCGATGCCATCGCGTTTTACGGTCGCCAACACGCTGGCGGCCTGCTCGCCACCCATCACGCTGATACGTGCGTTCGGCCACATCCACATGAAGCGTGGCGAGAAAGCGCGGCCACACATACCGTAATTACCGGCACCAAAACTGCCACCGATAATCACGGTGAACTTCGGCACATTCGCTGTCGCTACGGCCGTTACCATCTTCGCGCCGTTACGTGCGATGCCTTCATTTTCATATTTGCGCCCGACCATAAAGCCGGTAATGTTCTGCAAAAACACCAGCGGGATTTTGCGCTGGCAGCACAGTTCGATGAAGTGCGTTCCTTTTAACGCGGACTCAGAAAACAAAATACCATTGTTCGCAATGATGCCGACCGGCATGCCGTGAATATGCGCAAAACCGCAGACTAAGGTCGTGCCATAGCGCGCTTTGAATTCGTCGAAATGGCTGCCATCGACAATCCGCGCAATCACTTCGCGCACATCGAAAGGCTTGCGCGTATCGACCGGAATCACGCCATACAATTCACTGGCCGGATATTTTGGTTCTTCGACTGCTTTCAGCACCACGGTCTGTGGCTTCTGGCGGTTCAGATTCGAGACGATGGTGCGCGCCAGCGACAGCGCATGCGTATCGTTTTGCGCCAGATGATCGACCACGCCGGATAAACGCGTATGCACATCGCCACCGCCGAGATCTTCGGCACTGACGACTTCACCCGTTGCAGCTTTCACCAATGGCGGGCCGCCGAGGAAAATCGTGCCCTGATTTTTAACGATGATGGATTCGTCACTCATCGCTGGCACATACGCGCCGCCAGCAGTACAGGACCCCATCACCACCGCGATTTGTGGAATACCTTTGGCTGACATCGTCGCCTGATTGTAAAAAATGCGGCCGAAGTGATCACGATCAGGAAACACATCATCCTGATTCGGCAGATTCGCACCGCCGCTATCGACCAGATAAATACAGGGCAGATTATTTTGCTCAGCAATCTCTTGTGCGCGCAGATGTTTTTTAACGGTCAGCGGATAATAAGTGCCGCCCTTGACGGTCGCATCGTTACAAACGATCACACATTCCTGCCCGGCGACGCGGCCGATACCGGTAATCACGCCTGCCGACGGTGCAGCATCCTTACCGTTTTTTTCCTTGTACATGTCGTAGGCCGCAAGCTGGGAAAACTCCAGAAACGGCGTGCCGGCATCCAGCAACATTTGTACACGATCACGCGGCAACAATTTGCCGCGAGCCAGATGTTTGCTGCGCGCTTCGTCTCCGCCACCCAACGCAATTTTTTCTATTTTGGCTTTCAGATCATCCACCACCGCCTGCATTGCAGCAGCATTAGCTTTGAAATCATCAGAACGTGGGTTCAGTTTGGATTCTAGGATTGTCATTATTTGGATTCCGGTATTGATTTATTTTTGAGGAAAGCTGCCGTCGACATAAAACCATTTGCCGTCATATTTCACAAAACGGCTGACTTCGTGCAGGCGATGCGCCTTACCTGCAATTTTGTAGCGGGCGACAAACTCCACGATGGCGTGGTCGCCGTCCTGCTGATGTTTTCTGACTTCCAGCCCCAGCCAATTGGTCGGATCATCATGTGTGATGCGCTCTGAAGGACAGGTACGCTCATCCCAGGTCGCGTGCAGATAGGCTTCATCATTGCGCGTATAAGCGCTGTAACGCGAGCGCATCAGTGCTTCTGCGGTCGGTGCTGCGGCAGTACCGCTGATATACACGCCACAACATTGTTCATACTTTTTTGCTGAACCGCAGGGACACGGGTTCGTATTTTTTTGCTCTTGACGACTCATACAACTTTCTTGATTTCCTTGGCAACAGTCGGTGCGCCTGCGGCTTTCCAGGCAGTAAAACCACCTTCGATATGGGCAACATTTTCCAAGCCCATATCCATCAAAGTCTTGGTAGTCAGCGCGCTACGCCAGCCTGCGGCACAAAATAAAATAAATTCTTTGTTCTCACCGAAAACAGGACGGAAGTAAGGTGAGTCCGGATCAACCCAGAATTCGATCATACCGCGCGGTGCGTGGAATGCGCCTGCAATCACGCCTTCGCGCTCAAGCTCACGAATGTCGCGCACATCGATAAATTGCACGTCGCCTTTATCCAGCTTCGTCAGCGCTTCCGCGACGCTATAAGTCTTGATCTGTGCGTATGCTTCGTCCACTAACTGCTGATAGCCCTTTTTCAACATGCTGTTCTCCTCGTGACGCAGAAAAATTCTGCGTTTGCTGACCGGTTATGTTTTGATGAATTCGATTTTTTTATCTGGATGATGCTGATTAAAAACCACCTTGCGCCAGCCAATGTTCAACTTGCGGCAGGCGGTCATTGCCCCAGAACGATTCATCATCGACGATGATCCACGGTGCACCAAAGATGCCTTTTTCTATCGCCTGTTCACATTGCGCTTTCAGCGCCTGCTTGTAATGAGTATCTTCGCAGGCAGCCGCTGCAGCGGCACCATCCAGCCCCATCGCGCTTATCTGCGTCGCCAGCCAGTCAATATCATTCAGTGCTGCCGGTCCGGAGAAATATGCACGTGTGACCTGGCGCACAAATTCACCGACACGCTGCGGTGCGGCTTCTTGCAGCCACAGGCAGACCCGTGAAGTATTCTGGGTCGCAATAGGAAACACTTCAGGCAAAACAAACGGCACGCCTGCATAACGCGCGGAACGCAGAAAGTCATGCTTGAAATAATCCGCCATTTGCGGTGGCCGCATGGTCAGGGGGCTAGAGCCAGTGACCTTAAACACCGCACCGAGCAACATCGGTTTCCAGCTCACGGCGCGACCATGCCGGGCCGCCAGTTGTTCTATGGATTGCGCAGCGATATACGCATACGGTGAAACAAAATCAAACCAGAATTCGACAGGTGCTTTCATCACGGTGTCCTTTTGAAAATGCAGGAGGCTGTTGACAAGGTGTAGGCTCAGGCCAGCGCGCGGCTGATCAGGATTTTTTGTATCTCTGAAGTGCCTTCGTAAATCTGGCACACGCGTACATCGCGATAAATCCGTTCTACCGGAAAATCACTGACGTAGCCGTAGCCACCGTGTATTTGTATCGCATCAGAGCAAACTTTTTCTGCCATTTCAGACGCAAACAATTTCGCCATTGCCGCTTCTTTCAGACAAGGCTTGCCAGCATCTTTCATGCTCGCTGCATGCCAGATCAGCTGACGTGCAGCTTCGATCTGCGTTGCCATGTCCGCCAGTTTGAATTGCACTGCCTGATGTTCATAAATCGATTTACCGAAGCTGCTGCGATCTTTGGCATACGCCAGCGCCGCTTCAAATGCCGCACGCGCCATACCGACCGATTGTGAGGCGATACCAATGCGGCCACCTTCCAACCCCGACAGCGCAATCTTGTAACCCATGCCTTCTTCGCCAATCAGGTTTTCAGCTGGGATACGGCAATTCTCAAACAGAATTTGCGCGGTATCAGAAGAATGCTGACCCATTTTGTTTTCGAGCCCGGCAACGATGTAACCCAGCGTTTTGGTCGGCACCCAGAATGCACTGATCCCTTTTTTGCCCGCCGCTTTATCCGTCACCGCCATCACAATTGCGACATCCGCATGTTTGCCGCTGGTGATGAATTGTTTGACGCCATTCAGTACATAATCATTGCCTTCACGACGCGCGGTAGTTTTCAGATCAGACGCATCGCTGCCTGCGTGCGGCTCGGTCAGACAGAACGCACCGAGCATCTCACCTTGGGCGAGCGGTCGCAGCCATTGCTGTTTCTGCGCATCATTCGTATACATCATCGCGATGCTGCACACCGGGCAGTTATTCACGGACACGACCGTCGATGTGCCGCCATCGCCAGCAGCAATTTCTTCCAGCACCAGCGCCAGCGACAGGTAATCCATGCCGGCACCGCCGAACTCTTCCGGCACCGCAACGCCATACGCGCCCATCTGCGCCAGCTCTTTTAATTCTGCCGCCGGAAAATGGTGTTCTTTATCCCAGCGTGCCGCGTTCGGCACCAGTTTTTCCTGTGCAAATGCGCGTATCGCATCGCGGATCATTTCGTGTTCTGCTGTAAGTAACATACCTGGTCTCGTTCTGATGTTGTTCTGTCTTTTTTCTGCTTACCAGTTCAGGCTGGCACCGTTGTAATTGAAAAATTTACCGTTGTCGTCCGGCTGCAGACCAGCCAGCGTTTTGCGTATACCTTGCGCACTGTCCACCACCGGAAGCTCAGCACCGACGCCGCCCATTTCTGTTTTAACCCAGCCCGGATGCAGCGCCACGCAAATCGCTAGTCGCGTCTGTAAAGACACATCCTTCAGTACAGAATTCAATGCGGCTTTGCTGGCACGATATAACCAGCCGTGACTGCCGTTACGTTCACTGATGGAGCCCATCATCGACGATATGACAGCAAGGCGGCCACCGGCATTCTCGACCAACGGCAGCACGATAGGAAGAATCCGCATCGCGGCCAGCACATTGGTATGCATCACTTCATCAAACTGCGTATCATGCGGCGTCTGCAATCCTGTGGTGCGCGGGCCATACACGCCAGCATTCAGAATAGCGACATCGATTTTTTCATCATCCAGCCGCCAGCCAAGACCACCGCAATCATTGATGTTCGTGACATCCAAAGGAACGACCTCACAACCCTGCGCTTGTAACGTAGTCAGATCAACCGCCTTACGCGCCGTGGCAATCACCCGCCAGCCAGCCGCCTTATATTGCAAAGCCAGTTCATGACCGATACCGCGTGACGCGCCGATAATCAATGCTGTGGGCATGGTTTTCCTCAATTTTCAAATCACATGGACGGCGGTAAAAATTCCACTGTTCCCGTGCGCGAGTTCATTCAGACAGCGGGATGCAGAGCAAGGCGCAAAACGCAGCAATACGTCGGTATTGCGAGGCTTTGCAACGCCGCTATGCGCCCGCTTTCTGGATGAACGAAGCGCACTAGATAATTTCGATGGCCATTGCTGTGCCTTCACCACCACCAATACACAAGGAAGCCACACCGCGCTTCTTACCTTGTTTTTTCAACGCACCAATCAGCGTGATGATGATACGTGCACCGGATGCGCCGATAGGATGGCCGAGTGCGCAGGCACCACCGTGGACATTGACTTTGTCGTGTGAGATGCCGAGGTCTTTCATTGCCGCCATCGGTACGGCAGCGAACGCTTCGTTGATTTCAAACAGATCGACATCTGCCGTTGTCCAGCCGGTTTTTTTGTACAGCTTTTGTATCGCACCGATCGGCGCTGTGGTGAACCAGCCCGGTTCCTGTGCATGCGAAGCGTGAGCAACGATTTTTGCGATCGGTGTCAGGCCGAGTTCTTTGGCTTTGGACTCGCGCATCAGCACCAGTGCCGCCGCGCCATCGTTAATGGAAGAGGAAGATGCAGCAGTGATCGTGCCGTCTTTTTTGAAGGCGGGTTTCAACGCCGGGATTTTGTCGAGCTTGGCTTTCAGCGGGCCTTCGTCTTTATCGATCACAACGTCACCACCGCGACCGGAAACGGTAACCGGTGCGATTTCCCACGCGAACGAACCGTCTGCAGTTGCTGCTTGAGCACGCTTAACTGAAGCAATCGCGAATGCGTCCTGATCTTCGCGGCTGAACTGGTATTTGGCGGAACAATCTTCAGCAAAAGTACCCATGGAGCGACCTTTGTCATACGCATCTTCCAGACCGTCGAGCATCATGTGATCGTAAATCATGCCGTGGCCGATACGATAACCGCCACGCGCTTTAGGAATAATGTAGGGTGCGTTGGTCATGGATTCCATACCACCTGTCACCATGACGTCATTGCTGCCTGCGCTGATGGAGTCAAACGCCATCATCGTTGCCTTCATTGCAGAACCGCACATCTTGGACAAGGTCACTGCACCAGTGGACATCGGCAAACCTGCCGCCAGCAAAGCCTGACGCGCAGGTGCCTGACCCTGACCGGCCATCAGGCAGTTACCAAACAGGACTTCTTCCACCAATTCCGGCTTGACGCCAGCGCGTTCAACCGCGGCCTTGATTGCCACAGCACCGAGCTGACTTGCCGTCAGTGAAGCGAAATCGCTCTGAAATGCACCCATAGGGGTACGGGCTGCGCCAACGATTACGATAGGGTCTGTCATGTTTTTCTCCATTGAATGTGAGGTGATACAAAATTTCTGCTTGTCTGCTTTTCTCTGAAAACATCTGCAAGCGCGATTAAGACTGTTGATACTTATAAGACATAAAAAATTATTTTTGCTGTGCTAACTCTTTATTGATAAACCTGACGTCCTGCGGATAAGGGAAGACATCATCCACCTTGCCTTCCACAATGCGCAGCTTGCGCCCCTGCCAGTATTCGGCAGTCAGCAGATCAGCATGGTGCTTCATAAAAAATTCTTTCACTTTCTGATTTCCGAGCAGGAAGGTGCCGAACTGCTCAGGGAATACATCGTTCTTTGCGATCGGATACCAGGGTTCGGCAGACATCTCGTCTTCTTCATTACGCGGCAAAGGTATCTTGCGGAATGTGCAATCGGTGATGTACTCAATTTCATCGTAGTCATAAAAAACGACACGACCATGACGTGTCACGCCAAAGTTTTTATACAACATGTCGCCTGGGAAAATATTCGCCGAGACCAAATCCTTAATCGCATTGCCATATTCCAGCACACCCTGTTCCATGGCCTGCATATCGCCACGCTGTTCGGCTTCCGTCAGCCAGATGTTCAGCGGTGTCATGCGGCGTTCTATGTACAGATGTTTGATGACGACTTCTTCGTCATTCACTTCCAGCATAGACGGTGCGTATTGGCGGATTTCTTCGAGCAATTCTTCAGAAAACCGTGAACGCGGAAAAGCGACATCCGAATATTCCAGCGTGTCGGCCATGCGACCGACGCGATCATGGTTTTTCACCAGCAGATATTTTTCTTTAATCAGCGCCCGGGTGGTTTCTTTCGGTGGCGGAAAACTGTCTTTGATCAGCTTGAACACATACGGAAAAGAAGGCAGTGCGAACACCAGCATAACGAGCCCGCGAATACCGGGTGCGGCTTCGATGCGATCCGACGAGTATTTCAGATGATGCAAAAAATCGCGATAGAACAGGTTTTTGCCATGTTTCTGCAAACCGATCATCGTATAAATTTCGCTACGCGGTTTTTTCGGCAAAATGCTGCGGATGAATTGCACATAGGCCGATGGTACTTCCATATCGACCATGAAATACGCACGGGTGAATGAAAACAGCACGGTAATCTGCATCACATCAAACAAGATCGTATCAAGCACCAGCTCGTTCTTCCGTTTATGCATCAGCGGAATGACAAACGGATATTCACGATTACCGTTAATTCCTTTACCGATGATGTAGGCAGATTTATTCCGGTAAAACAAATTCGCTAACACCTGAATCTGATGATTC
The DNA here is from genome assembly GCF_018139565.1 of Cognatundibacterium rivi. Taxonomy (GTDB): domain Bacteria; phylum Pseudomonadota; class Gammaproteobacteria; order Burkholderiales; family Burkholderiaceae_D; genus Undibacterium; species Undibacterium rivi. The sequence goes on along the minus strand of NZ_JAGSPK010000006.1, from coordinate 22,575 downwards.
GGTTCCAACTTTTCACGCCCGAAATGCTCGCGCAAACGCGCCTCGACGACGGCGACATCGCGATCCAGATCTTCAAAAGGCGTATTGAGCTGAAAATTCGTGACGATGCGTTTGATCGTGTAATTCAGACCGTCAGTTGCCGGGTAATACACGCGATAAGTTGGCGGCGTGTCATCACGTTCTATGTATTCTGTTGAAGTTGCCGGACGCACGAAAATGAAATCATTATGGAAATAATTTCTGTTAAGTAATTTTGTGCAGACGGTGTTGAAAAAAGTCTCAGCCAGTTCCGGACGTAAATGGTCGATCAGCAAACCCATGTAATGCAGTTTGACTTCGCGCCAGACCTCGTCGGTCAGATCATTTTCGTCGTAGTCATCTTCCAGCGTACGCACGCATTCCCGCACACGCGTGTCGTAAAACTGAATACGCTCGCGTGCCGCGATTTGCGCGGCTTTCCAGTCACCCGTCTCAAAAAACTGCTTTGCCTGCTGACTGCTGATACGGAATAAATGGTAATGCTTGTCAAAGCCATCCAATATCGTACGCGCGATATCAAACGCGATCTGGGACGACAGTAACTTAGGAAAATGTGTGTTTGGCATGGCGATGGCTCAGGGCAGGTTGAACTGGGTTTTCCAAGCCTCTAGTTTTACCATATCAACAGCGATACCACCGCATACCACGATCAAGGGACGCTTAAATTCTTTTAATACAGGCAGATTCTGGTACGCCACCGCCAGTGTGGCACCGCAAGCGGGTTCCACCAGTGTGCGCATATCATCCGCGAACGCGAGGCAGGCGGCAACTGCTTGTGCATCGCTGACGGTAACACTATGAATCGCATGTTTCTGCGTCCAATCGAACGCTTGTTGCGCCACCCGACGAGCACCTAATGTGGTGGCGATCGATGTAATCGCAGGCAATGTCACCAGTTCACCCGCTTGTACCGATGCATGTAAGGATGCCGCGCCTTCGGTTTCCACCGCAATCACAGGAATATGCGCCAGACCATTGCGGTGCAAGCCCTGCACAATGCCGCTTAACAAACCACCGCCACCGACTGAGCACAGCACGACATCAAAATCGAGCTTACCGGCGACCTCGTCGATCAGGGTCGCATTACCATTCCAGATATCAGGATGGTCGAATGGCGGGATATACACCGCGCCCGGCTGTTCACAGGATTGCAAAGCCGCCTGGTTGGTTTCGTCCCACACTTTACCGGTGACAATCACGGTTGCACCGATCGCGCGTATCTCGGCGCGTACACTTTCGGCGGTGGTTTCAGGAACAAAAATCGTGGTCGGAAGACCCAGCGCCACACCCGCGACCGCAGCGGCAAAACCCGCATTGCCGCCTGAAGGGCAGACAAAATGTTGCGCCCCCTGCGCGGCAGCGCGTTGACACATCAGACCGATGCCACGCAATTTGAACGAACCCGAGGGCTGCAAATTATCCATCTTCAGCCAGACTGATTTATGCAGCCGGGCGGAAAGCGGGCGATGCGCGAGCACCGGTGTCGTGATGTGTAATTGGGTCATGGCTGAAAATAGTGACTGCGTATGCGCAGTCCGTTCAGTATAAGCATGGATTAAGATCTGAACGGATAGCGCATCAGTACAACAAATACCGTTTACTTTGTTTCCGCAAACAGCTCGCGGCCTATCAGCATACGGCGGATTTCGCTGGTACCGGCGCCGATTTCGTACAACTTGGCGTCGCGCCACAGGCGACCGACCGGGTATTCGTTGATATAACCATTGCCGCCCAGCGTTTGTATCGCTTCGCCCGCCATCCAGGTGGCTTTTTCTGCCGAGTACAAAATCGCGCCCGCGGCATCTTTACGCAAAGCGCGGACTTGTTCTGGATTGGTGGCACGGTCGCACGCCTGACCCACCGCGTACACATAGGCTTTACAGGCCATCATGGTTGAATACATATCCGCCAGCTTGCCCTGCATCAGTTGGAATTCACCAATCGGCTGACCGAATTGTTTGCGGTCATGCACATATGGCACGACAACATCCATACACGCCTGCATAATACCCAGCGGGCCGCCGGACAAAACAGTGCGCTCGAAATCAAGGCCGGACATCAGCACATTCACGCCTTTGCCAAGGCCGCCCAGGACGTTTTCTGCGGGCACTTCGCAATCTTCAAACACCAGTTCGCCCGTATGCGAACCGCGCATGCCGAGCTTGTCGAGTTTTTGCGCAATGCTGAAACCTTTGTATCCTTTTTCAATCAGGAAAGCAGTCATACCGCGCGGGCCCGCTTCCATATCATTTTTGGCATACACCACCAGCACATCAGCATCAGGACCATTGGTGATCCACATTTTGGTGCCGTTCAGCACCCAGCGGTCACCTTTGAAATCAGCGCGCAGCTTCATGCTGACGACGTCTGAACCGGCATTCGGCTCGGACATAGCGAGCGCACCGATGTGTTCACCGGAAATCAGTTTCGGCAGGTATTTTTGTTTTTGCTCTTCGGTACCGTTGCGTTTGATCTGGTTCACGCACAGATTGGAGTGAGCGCCGTAGGACAGACCAACTGAGGCAGATGCGCGCGAGATTTCTTCCATCGCAATGATGTGGGCCAGATAGCCCATGTTGGCGCCGCCGTATTCTTCGCTGACAGTCACGCCCAGAATGCCAAGGTCGCCCATTTTGCGCCACAGATCCATAGGGAACTGATCGTTGCGGTCGATTTCCGCTGCACGCGGTGCGATTTCGGCTGCAGCAAATTGTTGAACGGCTTCACGCAAAGCGGCGATATCGTCGCCATGATCGAAAGTTAAACCAGGTAAATGGAGCATGTCATCCTCACAGTAATGATGGAACAGAATCGTTTTTATTCATCAGAGTGGCACAATCCCGATTTCACAGCGATAGCCTTGCGAAAACGGGTTTGCATCCCTTCTGTTATTTTTTGCTGCGACTACATTGACCGTCACACCTGACCGTCAGTTATTTTTTTGCGATCACAAACAGCGTCTGTTGCATGATCGCGCATAATTTTTCCTGCCCCTGATTCACAACAAACACCTCGGCGCTTGAAACGACCAGGGTTTTTCCTGATTTCAAGACCTTGCCACGGGCGATCAGGGTATCGCCTATGCCGGGTGCCACAATATTAATTTTATATTCAGCAGTTAAGCACTCACTTACTGGTATCAATAATGTATTTGCTGCATAGCCACCGGCAGCATCAGCCAGCGTACCAATCACACCACCATGAAAATAGCCATGTTGCTGGCTGACAGCATCGCTGTACGGCAAGCTGATCTCACAGGTGCCGGGCGTCATCCCGGTCAGTTTCGCATTCCACGCCATCAATGCACCTTGCCCGTTGAAGCTCTGCAGCAAGGTCAGCGCCAGCGTGTGATCAAGCGCGGCGGGTACTGCGGATGTGGCGTCTTGATACATAAAGTCTCCCCGGGAATACAAAGCTGAGCAAAATCTGAGCGTAGGAAATAATACGACTAATTGACGTTTACGTAAACGTCAATTAGTCGGGTTTTGTGCCGACTGGTATTTCTACGCGGTCTGACCCGCTTTCGTATGTAAAGCCAGCAAACGGCGGCTTTTATCTTCATGTGCGCTGATCTCTGCCAGCATGACTTCAATATCCTCGCGCTGCTGCTCAAGTGAAGCACGGTGCCGCGCCAGCACCACCAGAAAGCTCTGCAATTGCGCTTCGGTATCTTTTGGTGAGCGGTACATATCGACCAGGCTCTTGATATCCGACAGACTCAGACCCAGACGCTTACCGCGCAGGGTCAGCTTCAGTTGTGTGCGTTCGCGTGCGGTATAGACGCGATTGCGGCCGCTGGGACCTTCGCGGGTCGGGCTTAACAAGCCCTGATCCTCGTAAAAACGTATCGCTCGTGGCGTGATATCAAATTCGCGGGCTAAGTCGGTAATGGTGTAGGTGGCCATAGTTTTAGTACACAAAATCGTTTTTCTGATTACAATCGCTGGAATCGAATTGACGTTAACGTCAATTGAATAAAAACGCATTGTAGGCTATTCCGGCTGCAACGTACGTACCAAAAACAGAAGAGACAACAATGAATCACCTGGAACAACAACTCGATTATCCGTTTGGCGCAACCCTGCCGGAATCTGGCAAGACTGTGGAAATAGCGCCCGGCGTTTTATGGATACGGATGGGCCTGCCGTTTGCACTGAACCACATCAATCTGTGGCTGCTGGAAGATGAAGTCGAGACCGCGCAGGGGCGGGTGCATGGCTGGACGGTGGTCGATTGCGGCATCGCCAGCGACGCCACGCGGGACGCCTGGGAAGTGTTGTTCGGTGATCTGCACAATCATCTGCGCGGCTTGCCTGTGGTGCGGGTGATTGCCACCCATTGCCATCCTGATCATATCGGTCTGGCAGACTGGTTGTGCACCTTGTGGAACGTGCCGCTGTGGATGACCGCAGGCGAATATGGCTTTGCCCGCATGATGTCGGCCGGCTTACCGGGTGCGGACGGCACCGCAATGTTTCCGCATTTCCGCAAACATGGGCTGGACCCGGCGATGCAAGAACAGATACAGGAAAGAAAAAGCCACTACAGCCGTATGGTGCCGACGGTGCCGACTTCGTATCGCCGCATGCAAGAAGGCATCGACCTGACGATTCATCAGCGGCGCTGGCAAATCATCACCGGTTTTGGTCACTCACCAGAACACGCCTCATTGTATTGTGCCGACCTGAATATTCTGATTTCCGGCGATATGCTGTTGCCGCGCATTTCCACGAATGTGTCTGTCTTTGCGATAGAACCAGAAGCCAATCCGGTGCAGCAGTATCTCGGCTCCCTCAAAAAATATCTGCCGTTGCCTGAAGATGTGCTGATTCTGCCTTCGCATGGTAAGCCGTTCAAAGGGCTGCATACGCGCATCACGCAATTAGAAGAACATCACGCCGAACGTCTGGCCGAGGTCGTTGCAGCTTGTACGACGCCGCAATCAGCCTGTGACATCGTGCCACTGATGTTCCGCCGCCCGCTCGATGCCCACCAGCTGACATTTGCCATCGGCGAAGCACTCGCGCATCTGCACAAATTATGGTTTGACGGCGTCTTGCAGCGACAAACGGGCGATGACGGCATCATCCGTTTTGTTGTCAGAACGTAGTCGCTGACACGGTAGATATCAGTGATGTCTGTGAAATCCCCCCTGCGACGGAGTCTGACAGTTATCATCCTTGAAGATCTCACAATAAATGATACCCACCAACAGCTATGAAATTTCGCGACACCCATAAGTAGACGAGCGCAAAGGCATGATCAATCGAAAAGCAATCGGCGAATTCTTCTAAGGCTTCATGATGTAATAAGCATGACGTGAGCCATTACATAATGGTTCGCGAGAGTACATAGCAGATATATCCGAAACTACTCAGTGAGAATCTATGAAGGTCAACATCAAACAGCTTTACGGCAAATTCAACCAAGGCTACGCTCTCGACAAGCATACAATCTATAGCACGCCTTTAGGCTCGAATGAGTTCGGCCACATGCAGTGGGACACTAAGCGCACTGAAGCAGGGGAAGCTGTCTACCTACTCAAATATAAGCAGCAGCGCAAACATATTCTGCCTCTGGCACAAGCGATTCTCTCCGGCATCGTGCCGCTGCTGCCCCAATTTAGCATGATCGTCCCCATGCCAGCGAGCAATGCCCGCTTGGAACAGCCCGTATCGGCAGTCGCCAACGCTTTAGGCCAACTCACCAACAAGCCCGTGTTTGAACTACTGACCAAAGCGCCAGGCGGCCCGAAACTGAAAGATTTATGTCTACGCTCTGAGAAGGACGCGGCACTAAAAGACGCGATCACCCTGAACCGCCTAATTCGTAACGAAGGCTGCTGGAACGCGCTGCTGATCGATGACCTGCACCATAGCGGTGCTTCGCTCGATGCAGCATGTAGCGTGCTGCGCACTTATGAGAAAATAGGGGAAATTTATGTAGCAACGCTGACGTGGAGGTAATCCCATGACGACTATTTTTATTGCTGGCTCCATCACCATCAAACACCTTGATGTCAAAGTGCAAGAGCGAATTATGAACATCGTGCATCAGAATTTTGACGTGATCGTTGGTGATGCCGACGGCGTGGATACCTCCATCCAAGAATTTTTGGTTGACGTAAATTACTCGCGCGTTACCGTATTCTGCGCAGGCGATACGCCGCGTAATAATGTCGGTAACTGGATGATCAATAACGTGCCAACCTATCACAAGCCCGGATCGCGCGCCTACTTTGCGGCCAAGGATATCGCCATGGTGAAAGCGGCCGATTCCGGTCTGATGATCTGGGATACCAAGAGTACAGGAACGCTGAACAATGTGATTGAGTTACTGCAAGACAAAAAGTTCTCGTGGGTTTTCATCAACAAGCTTAAAATGTTCCAAGCCATCAAGAATGTCAATACACTGGAGTCACTGCTAGAACGAATGCCTCCGCCAGCACGCCTCAAAGCTGATACTAAGATAAATCTGAACGAGAGGGTGGGCGCCCTGCGCTCACGCGAACAGCAAATGGCTCTGCTGGCTGAGTGGGTCGAGGCCGATGCCACACATGCCTGATAAAGGTTTGAGATGGTGACAGTTTGTTGCTATGTCACAGTAGGGCAGTATCTGACCTTTATTTTGTTCTGAGTTCCATGCCCGCCAACGGTGGCGGAGCCGCACAATTACCGCTTTGCGTACCCTGCAAAAACGCGTGGATGGTTTGCGTGGTCAGTCCTTCGGTACGATGCAATAAACCGTTACCGCCGAAATTCATATGCGACGCGCCATTCACGACACCCAGCCATTTGCAGCCCGGTGCCATGTCGGCAAACGGTTCGGTACGGGTACGCCAGGAAGCATGCGCCAGATCATCGTCTCGCGTTCCTGTCATCAATAACACTGGCTTACTGATTTTGTACCAGGCATGGGCCGGAAAAATCAGTCCCTCGCCTTGCGGTGACAAGGCAATATACGCATCGAAACTGGCGGTACCAGTCACACCCATTTTATTATCAGCGCCAGCATCCATCATGGCCACCGCCGCCCCCATGGAATGACCGAGCAAAACCGCGCGTTTGCCGGTGCACCGTGCCGCAGCCCATTGACGTGCAGCTTGAATATCCATCAGCCGCGCCGCATAGGCTGGGGCATCGGTCACTAATTCAGTCAGACCATCCTGCAAACTGCCGCCACGCTTGGCTTCACGCAAAGATTGCCGGCCACTTTCCAGATGCCCCGGCACAACGCTCAGAAAACCTTCTTTCGCCATGAATTCAGCCAGATAGACATAGCCTTTTTCCGAACCACCGGCACCATGGGAAATGATCGCCACCCCCTGACATGGCGACGCATTCTGATACACGAGAGCAGGAACGCTCTGCCCATCCTGACGTGTCAGCGAAATACGTTCCGCTGCAAAAACCTGACTAGATGCGACCGTCAATGCCGTCAAACCGATCAACTTACCGATGGATAAATGCTTTCTGAATCCTGTTGCTGTAGGCATCGCGCCGCTCCTTAACTAATCTGGATAACACATACCTCAACGATCTAACTGATAAAACAGATGACCGCCTTACCATCTGCTGCAGCATTTGCATAAAAATGTTGCAGATGGGAATAGTGTTCCAGCAAATAATGTAATGCCTGCGCCCCGTCGGTGATCCACATCCCTTCCGGATATACCTGCGCTTTTTCCATCTTTGCCGCATCAAAGCGCTGTGCCAGCGTGGATGCGGGCAGTTCCTGCAATGCGGCGCTGACTGCGGCGACCTGTTGCGCAGTCAGGCAACGGGCGGGGCCTTTGCCAAGATCATGACTGATTTCCTGATCACCGAACACGGCCCACCCCAAAGGCTCATCGCCGCCAAATGTCGCGCCGTTCAGCAAATACTGTATGCCGTGCCAGGCTTGTTCGAGGTCAAATAATTCCGCATCATCACTACTGCCGTTTTTGGCAAAAATCACATGGCGGACTTTCCCGGGATGCTGTTTCAGATCATCCAGTTTTTCCTGTGTCAGCGTCAGATAAAAACACGTCATACCCATGAAATGCTCCCGAAAACCGGCTATCGTCACTCAGTAAAAAACCACTGCCTTCCACATGAACGGCATTCACAATATAACTGAGTGCAATCCATTTCCGCATAAATTTCTGTTGTCAGAAACCATCCGCCGATGGCGTTTGAGTTGATCTGTCAGGCCAGTCGTACCACGCTGGAATTTCACGTTAACGACTGACCTGAAGCTTGTATCGCACCAGATTTATAAGCGTTTTTACAGAGGATTTTTTGTACCGCATTCACCACAGAAAATGTCGTCTGCTGCCAATGGCGCTTTGCAGGCAGAACATATTCTGGCAACCGGTGCCACCTGTGCAACTGGCACAACAGGCGCAGACGGCGTCGCTGGCGGTTGATTCTTAGCAGCCGCTGCCGATGCCGCTGCGGCGTCTTTTGCTTCCTGCAATTTTGCACCGGCACGCTCTTTGGCTTCGTTCGCGCGACGTTTGGCTTCCTGCATCTGCGCCTGCAATTGTTCTTCGGCCTCCGTGAAATTCAGACCATCCGTCACTTGCAGATAAATCAGGCAGGTACCGTTAATCATCGTCAGAAACGGGATGACCATGCCAACGCTGAACAGCAATCCCGTTGCGAAACCAAATGCACCGGTGTACGCCATGCCACTCTCCAGAGCTTCAAAGCCGCCGCCGTATCCCATGTGATTTCCCATCGAGTTTCCCATGATGCCGGACATCATTCCCATCACATTTCCCATAGGATTAATACCGACAGCCTGAGAAATTCCCATCGTTGTGACATAGCCGGAAAACAAAATGAAAGACACCACGCCAGACAAAAACAGCACCAGGAAAGACAGCACGACGATATAAGTAATCGTCATCAGCAAACGCTGACGGACAATCACAAACAAACGAGCAATCGTTTCCATTACCGAGTTACCGGCCCAGATTGCCGGTGCTGCCAGTGGCATGGCTACATAAAAGATACTGGCAAAAGTGACGCCGATGATCACCGTCAGCAATGGCAACATAACGGCATACAGCAAGGAACCAAGCCCGGGCAACTTACACAAAAACAGCACGGCAAACGCAAGCAGCGCTACCAGTAAAAAAATCACCAGCAACACCAGCGCCACACCCAGCATGCGATGTACTGTAAAGACGCCCTGGATAATCGCGTCGGTAAAACTGAGTTCACGCCCCTGCGACTGGCGCATCAGCAAAATACCGACCGCTGAATAGCCGGTGATACCGACAATCAAGCTCACGATGGTCAACAGGCCACCCAGCAAAATGCTGTGCTGCGCCAGCCAGGCCGTCATCGCCATCGACAGGAAAAAAGCCAGTGCAGCCATGCCAGTCATGGCGAGTGCGCGCCAGTTCGTTGCGGCCTCTGCGGCACGCAGCAACACAAATGGGCTGCCGGAATTCGTTGGATTGCTGCTCATGTAGTCTCCGATGGATGTCGTCACTCTGGACGGGGTTAACAATGATGGTTGATGGAAGATGTGCGGCGCAAACGATCAGTGCCACGCCGGAACATGGGCAGACGACATCATGCGTAAGCCCATGTGCTGAACTGGTTTAATAGCGTGAACGCAGTTGTTTGATTTTCCTGATTTTTGCGAGCGCCGCAGTATTGCCGGGGTCCAGCGCCAGCGCCGTCTGGGCGGTCGCCAGTGCATTATCGTAATCACCGCTGGCGATAAAACTGTCGGCGCGATTCAGCAAAGCGGTCGCCTTACCATGCATCATTTCGCCGCCTGGCTGTGCCTGCGCCCCCTGCGGGCGTTTAGCGTTGACCGGTTCATCGTAAAAATCGTCGTCTTCGTCAAATTCATCATCGTCACGCCGCCGTTTCTTTTTGGCGGTCACAGGCGCAGGCGCTTCCGTAGCTGCGGGTGCCGTCGGCGCTGTCGTCACTTCCGGCATTGCAACGGCGGAAGCTGGTGCCGGTGCAACATCCGCTGGCGGGCTGCTTTCCGGCAATGAGGCCGCAACAGGTTCAGCACTGGTCACGACAAGCTCGGTCTGCGTATGAGATTTGGCATACCAGACGTAAGCACCAGCGCACGCGGCGACCGCCACGACCGCCGCAACCAGCACGATGGCCGTCACCGGCGTCGCCGTTTTGCTGACCGGCAGGGCATGGTAGGAAGACGACGCGTTGGCAGCAGTTGGCTGCGATGGCTGCGCCGCTGGATGCACGCTAGCCGGTGTCTCAATGACGCTCGCGGTACTTGCGGCTGGCGTCGCTGCAGTGACGGGGACAGCCGTGTTTGCTGGTGGCACAGCAGCAGCAGCAGCATCAGCAGCAGCATCAGCAGCAGCGCTCACGCTTTGCTCAGGCGGAATTGTCACGGCTTCGCTGGCGATAGGCGCCTGTGCTGTCGGCAGGTCTGCTGCTTGTTCTGCTGCTTGTTCTGCTGCTTGTTCTGTCGCACTGAGCGGTGCATCGCTGGCGTTTGCCGTCACAACATCCTCTGCCGTGGCAGTGGCAGTGGGAGTGGGAGCGGCAGCATCGGCGCCAGTGCTGGTACCGCATTTTTTGCAGAAACGCGCCCCCGGGGTCAGTGATGCATGGCATTGATGACACTCAGGCATCGGCGGCGCTGGCGGTAACAATGAAGTGCCACACGATTTACAAAATTTGGCACCATCCGGGTTGTCCTTACCGCAGCTCACACAGGTATTCATCCATCTTCCTTTTTGTCGGTTTACTCAGCATTCCATCACTACGATCAGTAGCAAAGAAATTATTGCAAAAATTATACAAGGGGTTTGTAACAAGACAATTAAATGGCTGATCAAAAGTGGGGAATACGAGCGCGGAAGAGCATGATAAACAACACAACAAGGTCGCAAAGCCGTTGTTGAGGCCATCAACATACTGGGTGGGGTATTTTTCAACAGCCTTTATTGATAGGGAGATCAGCGCTAAAAAGCCAGATACTCCCCCTTTTTTTGCTCAGGAAGCGGCTTTTTCCGGCTGCGCCAGCTTGCGGGCGTCGGTAAATTCCCACCACGGTTTCGCCGGTTCGCCATTCATGAATGCGGTGATGGACATGAACACATCGATCACACAAGGATCATGCCGCACGCCAGTCAGCTGACACAGTTTTTCGTACATCTGCCACGGACACTGCCCCACCAGTTGCGCAGGCGTGGTGATGCCCAGCAAACGCAGATCCGCCGCACCGGCCTTGCCAATATTCGGTAAATCCGTCAGCGCGCGCAGGCGGTTTCGGTCAACTTTGTCGGGGTGCATGGATGAGCTCCGTATCAGTGTGCTGGTGGTGTGCTGGTCACAGCACGATAACCGTATGCTGATCAATTGGCAATGCGTTCGCAGGTCGTCTGTAACATCGATTTCGGGCTCCCAAAGGCGAAAATATACTCCCCCCAGTATTTTTTAACGCCCTTTGTTTATAAGGAGATAAAGGTAAAAATGGCTGATACTCCCCATTTTTCTGCTTTTTATGGCATTTTTCGGGTGATTTTCAGCGGTTTGCTTGCCAGGCTTTACGCGATGCGAAACCACTCAGCGTCGCGCCGATGTGGTGAACCGGCGTTTTCGTGTACCCTTCACGCTTTCTGTTGAAGCGCGCTATCGTGAAATCTGCCCACACTCCCGTTCCTGTCACCACTTATCTGAAACTGGTTGCGGTCGCCTTGTTCTGGGGCGGCACTTTTATTGCCGGTCGTATTGTGGCGAGTGAAATTCCGCACATGACTGCGGCGGCGCTGCGTTTTGCGGTGGCCAGCGGCCTGCTGTGGTTGCTGGCGTGGAAGCTCGAAGGCGGCTTGCCGAAACTGACGCGGCAGCAAATGCAGGCAACATTTGCGCTCGGTGCGACGGGCATCTTTTTATACAACATCTGCTTTTTTTCCGCACTGGCACTGATGCCCGCCGGGCGCACAGCCTTGTTTGTCGCACTGAATCCGATTGTCACGGCGCTGGCACTGGCGGCATTGTTTGGTGAACGGCTCGGTGCGCGGCGCTGGCTGGGCATCGCGATTGCGTTTGCCGGTGCGGCAGTGGTGATCACGCGCGGTGATCTGGGCAGCGCGCTCCGTGATATCTCGCAATCAGTCGGTAAGGGCGAATTATTCATGCTGTGCGCGGTCTGCGGCTGGGCCGCTTACACCATCATCGGCAAACATGCGCTGCGCGGCTTGTCGCCGATTGCTGCGACGACGTATGCATCGCTGTGGGGTTTGTCGCTATTGGTCTGCGGCGCGGTCACGGAATGGCCGCAATTCGATACTAGTCGCCTGACCTGGCCGGTGCTGGCTGCGATTGTGTATCTGGGCGCTTTCGGTACGGTAATCGGTTTTGTCTGGTATTACGAAGGCGTGAAAGCCATAGGCCCGGCGCGGACGGCGGTCTTCAATAATCTGGTGCCGGTGTTCGGTATTACACTCGCCGCGCTGTTGCTGGGCGAGCCGATTTTATTGTCGATGATCGTCGGCGGTTTGCTGGTGATTGCGGGCGTGTCACTGACCAATCGGCAATAACATCAGCACATCTTCTGCATCATTGATCAAATAAAAAAGGAGGCAAGCGCCTCCTTTTTTTACACCGGAAATGCCGGCGGAAAAATCAGTGTCCGAATCAGAATATTGATCAGAATTTTTTCCACAGTTTGACGAAATACGCTGCACCGCCCAGACCGAACTGCACGCTATCGTAATAGAAACCGTTGTCGGTTTCGTTCGGATCCTGGCGCGTTGGTTTGACGTTGAAAATATTCGTGCCGCCAACCGTCAGTTTCGTGGTGTCATTGAATGCATACGTCACTGCCAGATCGGCAGAGGTTTTTGGTTTGTAATACGCATTCGGTACACCCGCTGCGGTACCGGAGAACGTGCCCAGTGTTTGCGAACCATAGTGAATCACTTTGAATTCGCTGGCCCACGGACCTTGCTCATAATTGAATGCCAGCGTGCCTTTCACGCGCGGGCCGCCCTGCTCGATGAACAGGCGTTCACGCTCGGACAGCAACACATCTTCATAGCCTTTCAGCGATGCCGGTGCGTTCACTTTCGTGACTTCGGTTTTGCTGTAATTCAGACCCAGATAGGTCGACAATTTACCAGCGCCAAGATTGGCTTTATGCGATGCAGTCAGATCGATACCTTGTGTTTTGGTATTGATGGAGTTCACAAAAAACTGTGCCTGACCAACACCCAGCGCAGACAGCGTTGCACCCAGCGCCGGATAATTATTCGCATCAAAACGACCCGACAAAACGATGCGGTCAGAAATATCGATGCGGTACAGATCGGCCGTCATCGAAAACGTATTGCTTGGTTTGTAGGTCAGACCCAGCGTGTAGTTTTTCGATTTTTCTTCATGCAGTTTCGGAATACCAGCGGCGTTCGCAATGGTGCCGCCATTCGGTGCTAACACCACATCCATCGGTACGCCGGAAATGAAGTCGGTGAACGTCGAAGAAAAATACACTTGCTGCAGTGACGGTGCGCGGAAACCTGTGCTCAGTGAGCCACGCAGATTCACGTCGTCGGTCGCTTTGTAGCTGGCGGCAACTTTACCGGTGAGCGTGGAGCCGAAATCACTGTAACGTTCGCCACGCACAGCGGTTTGTACTTTAAAGCGATTCGTCACATCAGTTTCGATATCGACATAGGCTGCCAGGCTGTTGCGGCTGCGATCAGTGCGGTCACCCGGCTGAAAACCCGGGAAGCCCTGACTACCGGCATTACCACCGAAGCCAACACCATCGACGTCATTGTAAGAGCCTGGTTCACCAGAGAAAATTTTGTAATTTTCACGGCGGTATTCGCCACCAAACGCCACGTTCACGCCATTCATGAAACCGTCAAAGAAGCGGCTGAAATCCAGATTTGTCGTCGCTTGTGAAAATGAGAAACCACCGGCATCGAAACTGCTAGGGCTGATGCCTTTGCCACCGCTCAGCAAATCTTTATTCGCGATGGAGGCATTCAGAGTATTGCTGATGTTGTACTTGAGTTCGTTGAAACCGTAAGTCTGCGACAAATCGGCACGCCATTCACCAACGCTGAAACGGTAACCGGCGATGCCGTAGATGTCGTTGATATCACCATTGATGTAAGGCACAAAGCCATTCGGATACATCGCCGCAGAATTGCGCGAAGGAATATCGTCGGAACCCACGCCGCCACGCGCCCATGCGGCGGAGGATGCTTTACGTTGCTGCGTCCCCAAGGTGAAATAGAATTTATCGGTGCCGCCATTCGGCACTTCACCGTTCAGATACACCGTTGGCCCTGTGACTTTGGTGTCACCGATGGTGCGCGGATTGCCCGGATCTGCGCGGTTTGAACGGCCGCGATCGGTGTATTCCACCGTCACGCCGAGCACGCCTTTTTCACCGATCTGTATGCCGCAGTAGGCGGACGGCAGATAGTTTTTACCATCGCCGACAGAATACTGGCTGTAACCGAAACTGGCTTCGCAACCCAGATTTTTCTTCAGACTGATATCCATCACGCCTGCAATCGCATCAGAACCGTATTGCGCCGCTGCGCCATCACGCAATACCTGCACATTGCTGATCGCCATAACCGGAATCGCATTCAGATCGGTACCGGTATTCCCACGGTTACGCGCGCCGAACAGATTCACCAGCGACACGGTGTGACGACGTTTGCCGTTCACCAGCACCAGTGTCTGGTCTGAGCCCAGACCGCGCAATGCTGCGGAATCCACCAGATCAGCACCATCGGCACCCGTCTGACGGGTGGAATTGAACGAAGGTGAGATATTCGCCAGCGTCTGAGCAAGATCGAACTGTCCACCTTGTTCAGCGGATTTGGAAACAGAAATAAAGTCGATTGGTAATGGCGTTTCAGTAGCCGAAGAATTGATCCGGCGGGAACCGACGATGGTCATCGTTTGTACCGGTGCATCTGAGGCTTTTTCCGGGCTGGTCTGCGCGTATGCGCAAACCGGAGTAAACGCTGCGGCAGAGCTGGCGCCATAGAGGGCGAGCAAAATGGCCTTACGCATTTTGGTCATGACAAGATTCCTTAGAATTGCAATGTTGATTGGGAGATATTCAATTTGATGAGAAATCTGTCAGCCAGATAAAACAGCAAGCGCGTCAGGCCATGCTCTATCGAGGTGCAGGCCAGCCCTGGGTTTCAGACAGATTTCTATGCATTTGAGTATCAGCCCCTGAAGAAAAACATGTCAATCTTGGTGTGTCTGGTTTGTGTCCTCAGTGTGACATTTATGCGGAATAGCTGAAATTTGTAAAAATATTTTCAGATTTAAAATTTCAATGTTTTTAAATACATCAAGCCTTGGATCGCCCTGCTGCCGTACCACGACAGCATTTCGCCATCGACCAGCTGCACGGGCTTGCCCAGCTGGCGTTCCAGCGCATCGACATGGGCTTCCGTGAAGCGATACGGTTCGGTCGATAATAAGACGCTGTCAAATTGCGCCGCCATCGTGTCATTCCAGCTGAAAGCCGGATAGCGCAAGGTATTGTTTTCCGGTGCCCAGACCTCGCAACCCGCCAGCTTCAGCATATTCGCGATATAGGTATCGCCCGCAATGCTCATCCACGGGTCTTTCCATATGCAGTACAAAACACGTTGTGGGTTGACCGGCATGGTCAGATCAGCGTACGCCTTTTCAAACGCGGTACAGAGTTGTCCGGCCGCGGCCTCGACCTGAAAAATTCCACCCAGCAGACGATATAAAGCCAGATTGTCGCGCGGGGTATTCGGGTGCGTCACAATCACATGCGGAATAAATTCCGCCAGCAAATCCACCGTCGGTTTTTCATTTTCATCGATATTCACAATCAGATGCGTTGGTGCGAGCCGGCGGATTTTTTCAATATTCACATCCTTAGTGCCGCCGGTTTTGGGAATTGCTTGCACCACGTCAGCGGGATGTATACAAAACCCGGTACGCCCGACCAGTGAGGATGCCAGACCGAGATCGCAGATCAGCTCAGTGATCGATGGCACCAGACTGACGATTCTGGCTTGCGCTGCGGCCACCGGCTGATGTTGCTGCCCGATGGCATCGGTAAGGGAGACATCATTCGTCATTTTTTGACCATCGTCATCGTAGGTATCTGGCATGAACTAATGCTGATCGTCTGCACGCGCCTTGTGCGGGGCACGAGAAAATACGGCATCGTACAAGGCGTTTGGCAACAGCCGTAAACCCTTGGCGACCACGCCCATCTGCCAAGGAATAACGCGATAAGAACAACCCGCATCTATCGTCTGCACTGCTTTCGCCGCAAATTTTTGCACCGGCATCAGGAAAGGCATGCGATAGGTGTTGATCTGCGTCATCGGCGTATCGATGTAGCCCGGCGCAATCGTGACGACACGGATGCCGCTTTTTTTCAATTCCACCCGCAGCGATTCGCAATAGCTGATGACGGCAGCTTTCGATGCGCTGTAGGCTTCAGCTCCGGGCAAGCCACGGATACCGGCAACGCTGGCAATCCCGACCAGGCGGCACGCATCCGGTTGCGCGTCATTTTTCATAGTCTGGATGAAAGGCGCAAATGTCGCCACGGTGGCGGTCAGATTGGTTTGTACAACGCGTTCAAAAACAGCAAGGTCACCAGCGTGTTCGGTTAAGGTGCCGACGGAAATACCGGCATTTGCAATCACCACATGAACGTTACCGGTCTGGCGTATGAAATCGGCAGCAGCGGCTGCTAAGGCCGCATGATCGGTAACATCGACCGCGTAAATATGGTGCTGCTCAGGATTTGGCAAGCTGCGACGCAATTGTTCAAGATTATCGCGGCGGCGAGCCAGCAAGCCCAGCGTTGCGCCTTGCGCCGCATATTCACGCGCAAGCGCAGCGCCTATGCCGGAAGATGCACCCGTAATGAAAACGTTTTTCATAGTGTCCAATTAAAAAAAAAGTCCGCCAGCAGCGGACTTATTGCATCGTACTTCAGCTTATTTTTTCTTGCCACTGTCAGCTGCGGCAGCAGGTGCTGCACCCGCTTTTTCTTTTTGCGCTTTACTGACCAGGAAATCGAGTACCTGCAACAATGAACGGTTCTGAGTTTCTTCAGAAACACGGCCCATGGTACGTACGGACTCTACCGGTGAAGTAAGGAAACGGCCATCCACCGCAACCATAGGAACGCTATCAACCTGATACGACTCCAGCAATTGATTGGTACGGTTCAGTTTGCTTTGAATCGCAAAGGAATTATAAACATCCGTAAATTTCTGTTTATCGAGGCCAGACTTGGCAACGAAACTCATGACTTCCGCATCGGATTGCAAACGGTTACGCTCGACGTGCAAAGCGTTGAACGCTTTGATCTGATACTCATCGGCTTTACCCATTGCTTCCAGTGTCAGATACAGTTTTTGCTGTTGCACCAGATTATGAAAATTCACGTGTACACGTTTGAACACGATATTGTCACCCTGTTTTTTGACCCATTCTGCGATCAAAGGCTCGAGCGCATTGCAGTGCGGGCAAAAATAGCCAAAGAATTCGATGACTTCAACTTTTTTACCAGCTTCTGTTGGCTGTGGACGACCGAGTACACGGTACTCAACGCCGGATTGCGGCATGGCCGGAGAGGCACCCGCACTCGCTGAAACCAGGCCTAAGCCCAGCAAAAATACTGCATATATCGCTTGAGTAAATCTACGCATATCTTTTCCTTTATTAATCTGAATTACTGAATCTGTTTACTTCGCAGTTCTGACAATTGCCACATCAACGCCATTCTCAGACAATTTGGCCTTCATTCGGTTCATTGTTTCGGCATTATTTATCGGACCGACACGGACACGATACATGGTACCGGTATCTGAATTTTTCTCTGTCACTCTGGCTTCAAAGCCGATCAGAGCCAGCTTGGCACGGGCACTGTCCGCATCGGCCTGCTCTTTGAAAGCGCCAGCCTGCAGGAAGTAGATGTATTTATCATCCGCCGCCGCATCTGCTGCTTTTTCACTGGTTTTATCAGCCGCTGGCTTTTCCTGAGCTGGCTTTGTTTCCACTTTCACTTCAGGTGGGCGGACAGCGGCCTGCGCCGGTGCAGCATCAGCTGGTTTGGCTACTGCGGCGTCTTTTGCCTGTTCCTTTGCCGCTTCTTTAACTGCATCAGGCTTGCCATACATAGGCCGGTTCGGATCCTGCAGCTGCGTCACCGGCTGATCCGGTTTGTCAGATTTTCCACCTTTATTTGTAAAAGGTGTCGATGATTTTGTGATCAGCAAGGCGACAGCCACCGCAATGCCCAGGCCAATGACCAGACCAATAATGATGCCTGTTAAGGTATTACCTTGCTGACGCTGCAGCGTTGAGTGATGTGATTTCATGCGTCTCCGACGAAAAAATTGTACTCTGTGAATACTGACCGGTATTACTTAAGTAAGCTGTCATTCTGGTTGAAAACATGCACAACACAACAACCAGAACAACAAACTAAAAATGAAGATTACATTTTATTCGGCGCAGACACGCCGATCAGAGCCAGACCGTTACGGATGACCTGACGGGTTGCCAGCATCAGTGCCAGACGTGCCAGCTTGGTCGGCTCATCATCCACCAGCACGCGTTCGGCATTGTAATAACTATGCAACTCGCCAGCCAGATCGCGTAAATAGAAAGCAACCTGATGCGGGCCGAGTTCATCCAGCGCTTTTTCCAATGCTTCAGGATATTCCGCAATTTTTGCCAGCAAACTCGCTTCGCGCGGCGCTGTCAACGGCGACAGATCAACATTGAGTAATGGCGCAAAAGCGGCTTCATCGGTCGCATATTGGGCGAGGACGGAACAAATACGCGCATGCGCATACTGGACGTAATACACAGGGTTTTCATCCGACTGCGCGAGTGCGACGTCGACATCGAACACAAATTCGGTATCCGCTTTACGCGAGATCAGGAAGAAGCGCACTGCATCGCGCCCTTTGACCACATCACCGTTACCAGACCATTCGATCAGGTCACGCACTGTTACATAAGAACCGGCACGCTTGGAAATCTTCACCTCGGCACCGTCTTTCATGACCGTCACCATCTTGTGCAGCACATAGTCGGGATAGCCTTTTGGAATACCGATATCCAGTGCCTGCAAGCCAGCACGGACGCGGGCTATCGTGCCATGATGGTCACTTCCTTGCACATTGATGGCCTGGCGATAACCGCGTTCCCACTTGGTGACGTGGTAGGCAACGTCCGGCACGAAATAAGTGTAAGTACCGTCGGTCTTCTTCATCACACGGTCTTTGTCGTCACCGTACTCGGTGGTGCGCAACCACAATGCGCCATCTTGTTCGTATGTTTTACCGGCAGCTTTGAGCGCGCTGACAGTGGCTTCGACTTTGCCGTCTGTGTACAAAGAAGATTCGAGATAGTAATTATCAAATTTCACACCGAATGCGAGCAAATCGGTATCTTGTTCGCGGCGCAGATAAGTCACGCTGAATTCGCGGATGGAATCGATATCGTCTGCATCACCTGTCGCTGTAACTGGCTGACCATTGCTGGCAGATACGGTTTTCTTGTCGAGAAAATCGCGCGCAATATCGGCGATGTAATCACCGTTATACGCAGATTCCGGCCACGCGGCATCACCCGGTGCATGACCTTTGGCACGTGCCTGCACGGATAAAGCCAGATTACCGATTTGCACACCGGCATCGTTATAATAAAACTCACGCGAAACGTCGTAACCCTGTACATCCAGCAACGCAGCAAGCGCATCACCGAGCGCACCCTGACGACCATGACCAACATGCAAAGGACCGGTCGGGTTTGCCGAAACGAATTCGACAACAACTTTTTGTCCAGCTCCACGTTGACTCTGACCGTAAATCGCGCCCTGCTGCAACACAGTTTTGACCACTGACTGTTTGGCAGCCGTTGCGATACGAATATTAATAAAGCCCGGACCAGCAATCTCTACAGCGCTGATCAGGGGATTATTCTGTGCCGCCAGGTTCGCCACAACCGCCTGAGCGATTTCACGCGGATTTTTACGCAAAGGTTTAGCGATCTGCATGGCAATATTGCAAGCGATATCGCCATGCGAAGGATCTCTTGGGCGTTCAAGCAATACCGTCGGTTGCAGATCGCTGCCTTCCAAAATGGGGGCAACCGCGTTTTTTAAGGAGTTGAGAATTTCTTGTTTTTGTTCAGCTAACATGGCACATAGGGTTCATTGCGTTTCGCGCAACAAATCTAAATAAGGACAGCGGTCATTATACTGTCTCCCCCGCGCCATGTCCGTCTGCAAGTGTAAGCATCGATGCGGTTTTCATCAAAGCAGGTTGTTTATGTTTTGCCAGTAAACTCAGCACTCTCAGAAGCTTACCGAAAAACAGACCATTCATAATGCCAAAGCTGACGCTGCAGACACTGATAAACACAATATTCGAGCGCAGTTCTGGCTGCACCACAACAGCAATGTTTTCACAGTATTTCAGGAAGAAAATCGACATCATCAGGACGAGTGGCATCCAGCTACCCTGCAACTGAATCAAGCGTTCAGACACCACTTGGACACCATTTTTGCCAAAATGCGTGGCATACAAAGCGCTGACGCAAACGGCGGCAAGCAGCCACAGCCCGACTGATTCAAAGCGAACACCAAAATGCTGGATCAAGCCTTGTAAAGACAGACCTAACATAAGCAAAGGCAAAATAAATGTTGCACGCAAAGTGACCTGGCGATCGCGACTCATCAAGACTCCGCGATAAATGAGAAATGCCAGTAACGCCCATACCCAGATTGGTGTGTTGATCAGAATTTGTTGCAACATGATTGCCTCCGTCAGTGAATCGTGAATTGAAGTGTTTGTGAGGGAAGTATGGCGGGCAATTGCACTGCTTTCCCGTCCTATCCGACCAATGGAAGCCAAATGTCGTGAAGCTCGCGTTTTACGGCGTGAGTTGCGATGGGGCGGCGTGTAGAATGGTAGTTTTCTTCGTTTGGATTTACTATGTGGTTTAAGAACTTACAGGTTTTTCGTCTTGCCTCTCCTTGGAACATCAGCGCAGAGGAATTGAATGCGCAGTTATCCAGAATTTCTTTCGCTCAATGCGCATCGAATGAAATGCAAAGTCAGGGCTGGGCCTCACCTCGCAATAACGATATGCTGGTTCACAGCGTCAATCACCAGTTTCTGATAGCACTGGCGACAGAAAAAAAGCTGTTGCCGTCCAGCGTGATCAATCAGGTTACGAAAGCACGCGCAGCAGAGTTAGAGGAGCAGCAAGGTTTTGCACCCGGCAGAAAGGCGATGAAAGATTTAAAAGAACGCGTCACTGATGAGTTATTACCTCGCGCATTTGGCGTTAAACGAAATACTTTTGTCTGGATTGACCCAGCGAATCGTTGGCTGGTGATCGATGCATCAAGCCCATCCCGTGCCGATGAGGTCGTCAAATTACTCTTGAAGTGCTGTGACAAGCTGCCGCTGGAAGGTTTGCGAGTCAAATCATCACCTCAGGCAGCAATGACAGGTTGGCTGGCAGGAAATGAAGCACCGAAAGGCTTCACAATTGACCAGGATACAGAGCTGAAATCGTCAACCGAAGATAAAGCGACGGTACGCTATGTGCGCCATACACTTGACCCTGACGATGTCCAGAAACATATCGCTGCAGGCAAACAGTGCACTAAGCTGGCATTAACCTGGGATGACCGCATCAGTTTTGTGTTAACAGATACACTGACGATTAAACGCATTAAGCCGCTGGATATTCTCGATGAAGATAAAGACAAAGGAACCAACGAGGAAGAACGCTTTGATGCAGACTTTATGCTGATGACGGCCGAATTGGCGAAAATGCTGGACGACATCGTATTTGCGCTGGATGGAGAACTCGACAGCACCAAAGCTGCGTAAGCAAGTTGATGAATAAATTTAAAAAGACGAGTTGATCTACTCGTCTTTTTTATATCCGATACTCAGCATCACGCCCGGAAAAATACAGTAATGCGCCATAAGTGACACAGCACACGGCAAATCAAATTCAGAACGTACAAATAAAAAAACGAGCTGCTTACGCAACTCGTTTTCTCAATTACTGGCGGAGCGGACGGGGCTCGAACCCGCGACCCCCGGCGTGACAGGCCGGTATTCTAACCAACTGAACTACCACTCCGAAACTACTTAATCTGTACTGCTATGTTTATCTGTGGTGGGTGCTGAGAGGCTCGAACTCCCGACCTACGCCTTGTAAGGGCGCCGCTCTACCAACTGAGCTAAGCACCCATATTCTTGCTTAGTCAGATAAACATCTAACGCTGTGTCACCAACGTCAACAGAAGCAACATTATAGTTTAACTTCCGTCTTTTGTCTAGTATTTCAATCAGTTTTTTCGCTTAATTTCAGCGAAAACACCTTTAAATAACTAGTACTCTCACTAAAAGCAAAACCCCCGGTTACGGTAGGTAACGGGGGGTTAGCAGAATACAAGCCTGACGATAACCTACTTTCACACTGGTTGCAGCACTATCATTGGCGCAGAGTCGTTTCACGGTCCTGTTCGGGA
>NZ_JAGSPK010000017.1 GCF_018139565.1 Cognatundibacterium rivi | reverse complement strand
AGCTACCCATGGACATGATGACCATGATGATCAGTGTGCCTTTGGCAACGAAGTCACCTGTTTTCCAGAGTGCGTCTAAGCCGTATGGGTTTTCAATCACTTCTTTCGCAGGTGCAGCAGCGATGTCGCCGGCTGGTGCGGCAGCAGGTGCAGCAGCGTCAGCCGCTGGTGCGGAAGCAGCAGGTGCTGCAGTGGAGGCAGCGGCGGAAGCTTCTTGTGCGGAAGCTGGAGCGACGGCAACAGCGGCAGTCAATGCCAGGA
>NZ_JAGSPK010000016.1 GCF_018139565.1 Cognatundibacterium rivi | reverse complement strand
ATCCGGAAGAGTCGCGCACCTCGCCGCTGGACATGGACCTGACGGTCAGCCTGGGCGACAAGGTGAAGATGACCGGGTTCGGCCTGAAGGGCGCGCTGACCGGCAAGATGCAGGTCTGGGCCAAGCCCGGCCGCGAAATGACCGCCAATGGCGGCCTGGAAGTGAGCGGCCGCTACAAGGCGTATGGGCAGGACCTGACCATCACCCGTGGCAACCTCAACTGGAACTACAACGCGGTGTCCGCCCCGCGCATCAACATCCGCGCCGAGCGCCGCATCGGT
>NZ_JAGSPK010000005.1 GCF_018139565.1 Cognatundibacterium rivi | reverse complement strand
CTTCTTCTTCTTCTTCTTCTTCTTCTTCTTCTTCTTCTTCTTCTTCTTCTTCTTCTTCTTCATGCTTCGGTACCGCTGGCTTTATTTCTGATTCCGGCGCATCTTCCTCATTCTCGCTCTTCTTTCTGCCGTCTTCTGTTTCCTTATTCGATTCTCTTACACCGACCAGCGGCCAGTATAGCTCGACGAATGGTAAGCACTTCTTAGTGCAGAGGACTTAAAATGACATACTGAAAAAATTACCATGAGAATCATGATTTCTACTCAAGCAAAAGGCTTCTCTTTAGTCGAAGTGCTCATTGCCGTCTTCGTGTTGGCGCTCGGAGTAATCGGCGCTGCAGGATTGCAACTGGCCGCAGTTCGTACATCTCAGCAAAGCGGATATCAGACTATTGCAGTTGAATTGGCAAACGAGCTTGCAGATAAGATGCGTTCAAGCGATGCTCAAATGAAGTTATCCGATTCAGCGAATTTGTTTGCAAATATTAGATACGATTCTGCTTCTGACTCTGCTCCGACTGCGCCTACGCTTTGTTATAGTTCCTCTGCTAATTGCAATGCAAATGATTTGGCAAAAGCAGATATTTACGAGTGGTTGGTCAATGTAAAAAAACTACTTCCAGGCGGCAGAGTTTTAGTTTGCCGTGACTCAGCGCCGTTCGATACTTCTGCTAAAGCCCTTACATGGACTTGCACAGCTGACTCTAATGCGGGATTAACGATAAAAATTGGCTGGAAGAGCAAAAATCCTGATGGAAGTTTTGTTACTAGTAATGGGGTAACACCACCAAGTGTTGCGCTGACTGTTGAATCTTACGTGAAATAGTTATGTTTAAAAATGCTCTTAAGTATCCCTCGGTAGCTTCTTTGAATGGGAAGCAGAATGGATTAACTTTGATTGAATTACTTATTTCAATAACTGTTGGGCTACTCGTAGTATTAGCTGCAACAGGCTTAGTTATTTCTACAAAGCAATCATTTCTTAGTCAAACCGAAGGAAAGGAGGCGCAGGACACAACTCGCTTTGCGTTAGATAACATTTCTCGGTCGGTCCGTCAGGCTGGCTATGTAAATTATGATTTCGTTAATTCTGCAAAAATTACACCGTCTACTGCAAGTGCTGACATTGTTGGCATGGATGCAAATAGCGTATCTGCAACATCTGATGATATTGCTTCTGCTACCGGTAATTCAGTAAATTTTAGTGATTTATTAGCCATTCGTTTTTTTGGGTCTGGAAAAATCGGTACTGGTGATGGATCTGTAAGCAATTGTGCAGGATTTTCCGTTCCTGAACCTGTTTCATCAAATACAGCAGACCAGGACCGTGGATGGAGTATTTATTACGTGGCGAACGATGCCAATGGTGAACCTGAGTTGTTCTGTAAATATTATAGTTCTGACTCTGGTAAATGGAGCGCGCAGGCGCTTGTCAGAGGAGTTGAGTCTTTTCAGGTGCTGTATGGTGTTGATACTAGCAATCCTAAGGATGGTACTGCAAATAAATTTTTAACTGCGACGGCTGTGAATGCTTTAGATGCAGCTTTGGTGCTGGATGGTAATACTGCGGATGAAAAAGCCAAAGATTTGAACCGTAAAACTTTTTGGAAAAAAATCACAGAAATAAAAATTGCTTTGCTTGTCAGCGGTGCACAGTATTCGCGTCTGGATGAGACTAAAACAACTTACGACTTGTTTGGTGCGAGCTATGCATCCACGAGCTCTGGAGTTGATAAAGGTACCACTATCAGGGAGGCAGATATACCTGAATCAAGGAGAAATAGAATACGAAAAATATATAACGCGACGATTCAGGTTCGTAATATTTGTGATGTTGATCCTGACCGTGACACTTGCCGTTCTCCAAATTGAGTCGAATATGTTTAGATTAAAAATTATGTCACAGACGGGTGTAAATTTAACTCGGTTTTCTTTGTTAAAACGACAAAGGGGCGCATCGCTAATTGTCTCGTTGCTGATGTTGATTGTTGTGTTGATGTTGAGTATTTCTCTTGCAATGGTTTCGTTGCAAGGAGAAAAAGCGTCAAGAAGCGATCGTGACCGCCAAATTGCATTAAATGCGGCTGAGGCAGCGCTAAAAGACGCTGAAATGGATATTGATCCTCAAGTCGTTCTTGCCAATGGAAGAAGCAATTTATTCGACGCAACATCTAATCTTTTTTTCGAGGCGGGATGCGCATCTGGCGATGGTAATCTTTATCAAGGTATGTGTGCAGCTGCCGTAGAGGGGCAGCAAGCAACTTGGATAACTGTGAATATTGCTGATGATAGTGTTGGCTCCGTCTCCGTGAAATATGGTCGTTTTACTGGGCAGAGTATGACGACTGAAAAGGGGGCGTTTCCGGCTAAGTTGCCACGCTACATTATTGAAGCGGTTCAGGATACTGAAGCCGGGGGCAAGGCTGACGATCAAACCAAATATATTTTCCGCATTACTGCAGTTGGTTTTGGTCCTAATCCAAATGCTAAGGTGGTTTTACAGTCTTTCTACAGAAAAGCTGTTAAATCATAAAATTTGTACTACCAGAGTCAACATTCGAACTCTGGCCGGAGAGCTAATATGAAAAAAATAATTAAGTCTGTCGTTTCAATCAGTTCCTTACTTGCTAGCACCTTGGTTGTTGCCGCGCCGCCAGTAGTTAATCTGGCTAACACTCCTCTTTATTCGGGGGGGGGGAGTGTCAGACCAAATTTATTGTTGGATCTTTCCGTGGAGTTTCCAACAGTAAAAGCGGCTTATGGCAATGCAAGCGACTACAATAAAACCATCGAATATCTTGGTTATTTTAATTCTAAGAAATGCTATACAAATGGCGGGGTTAAGAGTTTTACTTTGGTAAATACTTCTGGTACCTCAACTGGCAGTTCAAAGACAGCGAGTTGGTCGAATACTCAACCAACTGTGGCAAATGCTGCCAATTCTTTTTTTCAAATTTCCGGAAATGCAGACAGTAATTATGAATGTGACGGGAGTTCGTTCAGTGGTAATTTTATGAATTGGGCCTCATCGTCTGCAATTGATATGTTGCGGCTGTCTCTGACTGGTGGAGATCGCATTTATGATGGTGATACCCAGACGATATTACAAAGAGCTTTTTTATATAGTAGTTTTTACAATTCAGGTTATTTTACAAAAAAATCGATCAAAGCATCAACAACGCAAAGTGCACCAAATAAGGTCACACCGTATTCGGTGACAACGCTATATATCCTGAATTGTGATAATAAGATTTTATTTAACGATGCGACAACTACCGCTAGTTGTGCAACTAATAGGACTTACCCTACCAATTTATCGTCTAGTGATTCAAAGTTGATTTCTGGTACAGACAGAACACTAGGTGAATTTCTTGTTCGGGTGCAGGTATGTGATGCTAACGAAGCGTCAACGAGAACAGATTTGTGTCTCAAATATCCCAATGGTAGTTACAAACCTGTAGGAAACATGCAGCGGAATCAGAACAACGTAAGGTATGGTGCTTTTGGTTATCTGATGAATAACGTGAATACTCGTTATGGTGGGGTGTTACGTGCGCCTTTGAAGTATGTCGGCAACAAACAATATCGTGCTGTAAATGGTTTTGCAGAAGAAGTAAATGATCGCCCTGAATGGGACGCTAATACCGGGATTTTTGCTGCAAACTCAGAAAATGACACCTCTGGAAATAGTGGTGTTATTAACTATCTTAATAAATTCGGGCGTACCGGAAACTACAAAGGCTATGATCCTTTGAGCGAGTTGTATTATGAGAGTATTCGATATTTGCAAGGAAGACAGCCGACATCGAATGCTTATTCATCAATGTCAACAACGGAGCAGGATAACTTTCAAGTGCTAACAACTTGGGTTGATCCTATTGAGGCATCATGTCAAAAAAATTATATTATTGTCATTGGTGATGCCAATACTCACCAAGATACTTATATTCCAGGTGGAACTCTAACTGGAGCAAGTCGCTCTAAACGCGCAGCAGATACAGCAACAACACAGTGGCCTGCTTTTAATGTGGCGACGCAGACTGGTCTGGTCGCAGCCTTGGAGTCTTCGTCTTCATCGGGCAATTCTGCTCCGGCTACTTCCTTGGCGAATATGGCTACAGCATATACGGGATCGAGTAACGGAACATTTTATATGGCGGGTACAGCCTATTGGGCTCACACGAACGATATTCGTCTTGATAAGCCAGTGCGCGTCAAAACCTTTACGATTGACGTTGATGAAAATGGGAATGGCTCTATTGATAATGCGTCAAGGAGCAATACCGCTCCACGTTTGTCTCAGCTTTATCTGACTGCAAAATACGGTGGTTTTAATGATCTTAACCTTGATTTAAACCCATTTAAGACATTTGATTCAGACGGTAAAACGGTCGTTAATAATAATAAGGAATGGGCGAGCGGCAATGGTACTGATCCTGACAATTTTTTTCTTGCCAGCGAACCAAAGAAGATGATGGCAGCGATTGATAATATTTTTAAATCTGTTGCTTCTAGCGGGGGGAATCTTGCAGGTGTTGGTATTTCTTCAAATTACGCAAGTGATAACCCTTTTGTTTATGCTCCGGGGTTTATGGCGGAGAAATGGTCCGGTAGTCTGAAGAAAATATCCGCAATTGGCTCAAATCAGACCCCTGTTTGGGATGCCGGAATTATTCTAACTGGTGATCCAGTTGCGAAACCCTCGATTGCACCAAATCCCTTACCAGCGAGTCGTAATATTTTTACATCCAAAATTGCAGCGGATGGTTCCTTGTCTTTAACCTCATTTACATCGTCAGGAAGTGCATTTAGTGTGACAGATTTACTTGCATTAAATACAGATCCGCATACTGGGATTGTAGATAATTTTGCAACGGATAGGATTAATTTTTTACGGGGAGATCGGAGTCAGGAGCAATCGAAAGATGTGTCAGGTAACGTGACAGGTAAGTTCAGGGTTCGGGATAGTGTACTGGGTGATATTATTAATAGTGCACCCGTGTACTATGGCGCACCTGCAAAAAATATTACTGGCACGGGATATAGTACTTTTTATAAGAACTATGTTAATCGGCAGAAAGCTGTTTACGTCGGTTCGAATGATGGCATGCTTCACGCCTTTGATGCGAACAACGGAACTGAGTTGTTTTCTTATGTTCCTAATGCATTAATTTCAAAATTAAACAGGTTAACTGACCCGTATTATACTCATCAGGCATTTGTTGATGGACGTATCACGGTAAAAGAGGCTCAGGTAAAAGGGAACTGGAAAACCTTATTAATATCGGGATTTGGTGCTGGTAATAAAGGGGTGTTTGCTCTTGATGTCACAAATCCAGCAAATTTCTCAGGTGGGTTGGGCGCTCTTTGGGAGTTCACAGATAAGATAGATGCTGATATGGGGTATGTGCTTTCACCTCCAATGATTGCTAAGTTCCGCACGGGGGGAACTGCAAATAATCCTACCTATTCTAATTTTGTCGTTGTTTCCAGTGGCTATGATAACTACGATTCAAATCCGTCTGCGACAGGACAGGGGGCTCTGTTCTTACTCTCGCTAGACAAAAATCCGGGAGACCCTTGGACAATTAATTCAAACTATTTCAAATTGCTAACTCCAATTAAAGATGCGACGCAGCGTAACGGCTTGGGTGCCCCTAATGTGACATACGGCAATGACGGTGCTGTGAATTATGTTTATGCAGGTGATTTGCAAGGAAATATGTGGCGGTTTGATTTTACTGGAATAGATTTATCAAAGGCTAAAACAGTAACGACACCTGTGTTCACTGCGAAAACTCCTACAGGTGAGACGCAGCCAATTACTGTGCAGCCTCAGATCGTATTTGCTCCTAGTGGTGGTTATATCCTTCTGTTTGGCACCGGAAAGTATTTAGAAACATATGACGTCACACCAGTAAATTATCAAGTGAATACTTATTACGCCATACTTGATACCACATATACTGCTGATGCGGTGACAGGACGTAGTCAATTGGCACCGAGAACGACTGCTTTGTCTGGAACTGGGTTGACTTTAACAGGTGATAAGTTTACTTATGGCACGGCGACTGGGACAAAAAAAGGCTGGTATTTTGATTTTTATGATTCCAAAAATACCGGTGAACGCATTCATCACACATTACCCGGTGCAATTGCTGGTAACTATTACTTTTTTAACACCTTAATTCCAAGCAACGATCCTTGTTCCGGCGGCGGCGGTCGTGAATATATGGTAGATGTGTTAACTGGATTGAATTCGGATGTTACTGGTACTTTGTCAACGATTGGTTTATTAACATCACCAGTGATTATTTATACATCGACTACTACCGGAGATAGAAACGCGACGGGTAGCCGTAAAATTACCACATCAATTACCAAAGTTGACAGTGGACCTAATGGCAGCAAACGTACAGCAGCGCCTGACGCAGTGACTCGTGCTGGACGTTTAAGTTGGAGAGAATTGCAAAATTATGACGAAATGCGTAAAGCTGCAATTTCTAGTGGACAGTAGTTTTTATCATCGAGCGTAATATGAAAAATAGCAGAATAAAAGGCTTTACCTTAATAGAGCTAATGATCGTGGTTGCCATCATGGGGATCTTGTCAGCGATAGCTTACTCTTCATATGTTTCTTCCATAACCAAAGCGAAGAGATCTGAGGGGAAATCGGCTCTCATAAAATTGATGCAACAAGAAGAAAGTTTTTATACACAAAACAATAGTTATATTGTCTTTTCCCAGGCATCCAGCGATGCAAATGAAATGAAATTCAACTGGTTTTCAGGCGACTCGGCAACAAAAAGTGCCTATGAAATTAAGGCCACCGCTTGCAACGGGGATATCATACAAAACTGTGTTTTATTGACGGCGACACCTGGAACTATAAATGTTGATGGCAAATTTAAGGATGCAGTTTGCGGTAACTTGACAATAACAAGTACAGGCGTCAAAGGTTTTACCGGTGCAAATGGAACTAAAGAAGATTGTTGGTAAAATGAAAAAAACATTCAAACAAACTCTTGCTAGATGCGGATTTTCACTGGTTGAGCTGATGGTAACAGTTGCTATCGCGGCTATATTAATAGCGGTTGCAGCGCCAAGTTTTAGTATTTTTATTGATAACCAGAAATTATTGACCACGGCAACGGAATTCTATTCTGCAGTCAATATGACGAGGTCTGAAGCAATTAAAAGAGGTGACCAAGTGACGCTCGCTGCAAACGATGGAGTCGCCTGGACTTCAGGTTGGACTGTGTTTGTCGATACAAATGGTAATGCCCGTCCAGATGCAGGGGAAACGACAATATTTACCCATGATGCCACTTCCAAAAAAATGGATGTGGTAGGGCAGTTCACAGATGGCACATCTCCCTATATCTCTTATACTGGCAATGGACGAAGCAGGACGAATGTGAATAGCCAACAGCCTCAAGCTGGGACTATTTCGTTCACATTGGGAACAGCAACGCGGCGAGTAAAAGTGAATTTTTTAGGACGTGCGCGCATTTGTAATCCTGATACCGATTTAAAAACTTGTGCGGATAACGCTACGGGAAATTAGTTTATATCGCTATGATTTTTAACGGAGAGCAGCTTTTTTTGAGAGACTTTAATGATCTGATCAGGAAAATTTGCAGTAACACCTGATGGATTAAGTTGACGCGAAATGTTCTATGTCGGAATAGGGGAGTGATTGTACGTTTTTCCTTAACCGGAGAGGTACCTAAACCGGCAATTCAGCACTATGCGGCGGGTGACGCCTGAATATTTTCATCCAATATCCAGAGAGAGCGACTCTTGGAAATAAAATGTGTGCAGAATAAAAAAGAGTTACAAGCATAAGCGAGTAACTCTTTTTTATTTTCCTACTTGTCTGGCTCCCCGAGCATGTCTTATCGAGAACCACTTTCCTTACTGTTAATTTCCCTATTGGCTTTTTTAATACAGCGCAAGGGATAAGTGATAGAAGTGGGATTGCCTTACTTCAATAACATACACATTCCCCTTTATTTAAAAAGAACCATTTTAACTAATTTGACTAAAATGAGCATAATGTGTATAATGACGATACGTCGTGGATTCCAATTTATTCGGAACCACTTCGAGTGATTGTTGAAAAGCTATCTTTTTGTTGCTTGCAATCGCTCCCAGTATTCGGATTTGACACCTGAACTGGTAGATCAAAGGAGAGGACTATGTCTATCGCAGCAGCCTTCAACACATTTAGTGCAAGGGATGCAAAGATGCGATTTGGTGAGTTGTTAGATGCAGCGTTAGGTCGTCCTGTTGGAATTACAAAGCATGACAGGTTGACAGCGTATGTTGTTTCTAAGCATGATTTTGAAGCAATGCTAGCGAATATCGAAGAACTCAAAGATCAGCTTTGGCTTGCAAAAGCTGATCTAGCTCGCAAAGAAGGCTTTGTGGGGGCTGAACGTATCAATGAAATCCTAAGCGATTTTAGGGACAACGATACTAATGATGAAATTAGCAATAACACATGATGCTTCGAAGTATTTGCAGGCTCTTCAAGCAAAGCAGTACAAACAAGTCGGATCTACTGTTTTAAAGTTGTTAGCCGATCCAGAACCTCATGACAGCCAAGGCTTAAAGGGGGCGAAACAGGGGGAGAGGCGTGTCGATATCGGTGAATACCGTATTATTTATCATTACAATAATGATACGGTTTTTATTCTCGTCATTGGCAAACGCAATGATGATGATGTGTATAAAGTGTGGGAACGTCAATCCTGATCTTTAAGAAAAAAAAAGGCATGCTCATTCAGAGGCATGCTTTTTTTTTGATCTGTCGAGTATAAAAATGATAATCTTTGGTATTGTATTTTTTGTATTGTCATTTTTAAAGGCGAATCATGTTCCGCATATTTTGTATTTTGTTCTCTCTGCTGCTCGTTGCATGTAGTGATCCCCCGATTGAAGAGAAAACGATTGGTGTTACTTCTGACCAAGTATTAAAGGATCTGTCGCAGCAGATGATCCTGGAATCAGTGAGGGAAGGTGATGATAAGACGCCGGTAGCACTGTATAAAAATGCGAGTGGCGCCCTGATGCTGAATTTAATTGGCAAGAAAGACGCACTCAAGCGAGTCGCAATAGTCACTCCCAAGAAGTTTGCTGATCCTAAAGAAGCGATGACAAATTTGATGATGATGGGAATGTTTGTCGATCAAGCGGTTCCTGCGTGCACTGATTGCAGTCAGTGGCTGTACACAGCAATCCAACAGGATAAAGAGCAGCAATTCAAATACGTTGGCGACGTGAGGATTGTGCTGCTTTCAAATCCATTGCTATATTCGGTGGTTGTGTCTCATAAAGATGAACCACTCAATTACGTTCAAAAGAAATAATCAGCAGCCTAGCAAAAGTACAATCCCCCCCCTTAAATTGGCTTGACGCCATAGGCAAGATGCAGGAATCTCAATTCCTGTGTCTGCCTGTTTGTGACGACCAAAAAAGACCATAGAGCAAAGCTGACGGAGGTGACATTCCGTTGCAAAATCCACGGCGGATTCAAAGCTGATCCGGCGCGGGTTGATTCTGATCCTGACGACGCCATTCATCCGTGGCGTTACTTTGCGTTGTGTCCGGACTGCAAAACCGAGTGTTCGCAGGCGCATTGGGAACGGTCGCTGATGAAGGCCTGGCAGCATGCCACGGGGCCGACTTCCGATGAAGGCAAGGCCGCAACGGCCGCGAATCTGGTCGGGCATCCGACGAAAGAAGAAAGTCTGCGCACCCGGTTTAATGCAATGAAGCATGGTGCTGCAGCGAAGGTCGCTACCTATTTCCCAGCCTCCCCGGGTAAATACCCGATGTGCTCGACATGTGATGTCGATCACGACTATTGCCGCTCACAGTCATGCTGTATCCGACAGACGCAGAATTTCATGTTGCATCACGCTGCGTTTGAGCAGCGCAAACCCGGCATGCTGACGGGCATGTATGCCGAAATGCAGGCCGCGATCTATTCGATACTGCAACAGATCATCATGACCATCATTAACGATGGCGTGAAGCTGGAGCGGCCGGAATTTCATTTCGATGAAGATGGCAATCTCAGCCTGGCCACGTACACCGATCGTGAGTCTGGTGAGCGCCGCACGATCATGGAAGTGTCTGCGCATCCGCTGTTGAAATCGATGTCTGAACTGCTGAGCCGCAACAATATGTCGCTGGCAGACATGGGCATGACAAACAAAATCGTTGAAGCAGAGGATCTGTTACCTGGGCAGCTGGGGACGAAATCGATACCGGTGCTGAGTGATGATGAATATCGCCGCCAACCGCGACATTCTTGAAGATCTGAAACGCGATTATTTTGATGAAATCGATTTGCTGCAGGACACGCTTTCTTATGGCTACAAACAGGCATTTCGGTTTGAGTTGCTGTTACGGGGTATTCATCTGGCTGATGACGATTTTGAAATCTGCTTCGCTGAGCGGCGCACAGAAACACCAAATCAGGCGGCAGACCGGGGGCTGAAATTACAGGCGCTGGGTATGCCTGAGAACATTATCTGGCAAGAATTGGGTTACGACCCCGCGTATATCGCGAAGATGAAAAAGCACCAGCAAAATGCGCGTGATCCATACCCCGACGATGATGACGATGGCGCCGATGTTGATTCTCCGGCGGTATCGAATCCTCGAGTAAAGATCACACCAGGCAATGGCCGTAAAGGCGAATCTGCCACCAGCATTAAAAACTGATCATGCCATTGACACCTGAGCAAGCGGCCGTGATCGCCGCCTCGGCAAACGGCCGGGATGAGATGGAGGATTTGGACGAATCCACGCTGGCATCGCTGCAGCATGCGCATGAAGATGCGATGCGCGACATTAAGCAGATGCTGACGATCGCGGCGGGTGCCAGCGGCATGATCAGCACCGCTGCTTTACCAGCCCTCATGTTGCAGATACAAGCTCGGCTGGTGAACCTTGCCAGTGCGCGCAATGGCTTGCTGGTGCATGGCATTGATGAAGCGGCCCGCATCGGTGTGCAACCTTTTCAGGCCACGGTGAGCGCGCCGCAGCTCGATAACATCCGTTCGCAGGCGGTGAAATACGTGCAGCAGTTTGTCGGTACCGATAAGTTAAAACTCAGCGACCGGATCTGGCGATTAGATCGCCATGCGCAGGAAATTGTTGATCAGGCTGTTCGCGGTGCCGTTTTGCGCGGTGACGGTGCGTCACAGGCGGCGCGGGATTTTCTGGCGCGTGGGATCAACCCACCAAGCGAGATCGACTTGGCAAAAGATGCCTCCACTGCCAAACAGATCAGCGGCACGGTGGCAGAAACCCTGATGACGGGAAAAGGCTCACCGTTGGACAATGCCGCCCGCGTCATGCGAACCGAAATCAACCGTGCGCATACGAAGGCCTACCAGCAGAGCGCAGCGGCTGACACGGCGTCTGTCGGTACACGTTTTATGTTGAGTCCGCGCCATCCGCGTGTCGATATCTGCGATATGCATGCCCGCGCAAACCTGTATGGCCTGGGGCGGGGTGTGTACCCGCATGGAAAAAGCCCGCTGCCGGCGCATCCGAATACGCTCAGTTTTGAGGTGATCGTTTATAAGGATGAAGTCAGCGCGGAAGACAAAGCCGGTAAGCAAAGCGTGATGGAATTTCTGGAGACCGTGCCGAGCAAAGATCGCAAAGGTATCCTCGGGGCCAATAAAAATGAAGCATTTGAAGCGGGCAAGTTGCGCCCGACGATGGTTCGTTCCACATGGGGTAATGTCAAAAAACGCATAGACTGGTCGCCGGACAGCCGGGATAAAATCAGTCGGGACCATTTCAATCAGCGAGTGCAGTTTCCTGATGGTGTACCGGCGATTACATTGAAAGGCCAGGAATTAAGCGGCACAGACATTGCGAAGCTCACCGGCGCGCCTGATGGCAGCGTCATTCGTATTAATCCGTATGCAGAAGCGGGCATGGGGCTGGAAGTGAAAAGCCGCTTCTATGATATTCCGTCGCAGCGGTCTTTTTATAAAAGCGATCGAGGCGGTATCGTGATGACAAACGATATTCTGGTGCTGAATAAAGAACGGGCGCCACAAGGCATGGGGCTGCGAATTTTCGCAACACAGGCAAACAAAGCGAAAGATCTTGGGCTGGAAAGTATTGAGATTTTCGCCGCCCGCAGCGGTAGAATGAATGGTTACTACACTTGGCCAGCCTATGGCGCCAATGCAAAGATACCGGATCACCTGAAAAGCCTGCTTCCTACCGAGCTGGAAAATGCAGTTGACTTACTCGATCTGATGGATAACGATGTGGGGCGTAAATGGTGGCGCAAACATGGTGACAGTATCGAATGTCACTTCGATTTAAGTGAAGGCAGTAAATCATGGCAACAACTGAACAAAAAGCTGACGGAAAAACGGGTCCGGATCACATCGTGAAGAATGGTTTTGATCTTGATAATGCTCCGCGAAAAAAGAAGATGACGCCTGCTGAAATGGAGGCGCGCATTCGCGCCGGGCAGGTTGATGAGACTCTGGCGTATGAAGATGATGACGATACTGCTAAGAGCTGATATTGCTGCGCGAGTCTCGTAGATGATCAAAGAAAGCCCGCTAGATAGCGGGTTTTTTTACTTTACCGAATCGATTTGATATCCATGATGGTTGTTACGTTGCTTGTTGTAAAAACTGCAAATTCGATAATTTTTATTAAAAGTTTCACTAAGAATTTATTGAAACTTTTATGTAAGGTTATAATCGGAGTTTAGCAGGCGCTAAACATTCGCTAAACACAAAATAGATTCGACAATATTGTCGTTGCTGTTTATTTAACCATTTTAGTTTGAGTACTCAAACTAGCCTATGGTGATAGTTTTAAAAATATGATCCTTGCACAAAAAGCCGAACTTTATAACGACTTAATTCGTCGATTTAGCCTTTTAAATGAGGATGGTAAGTTTCAGGACGAGAAGTCGCTGGTTGTTCGCGGTTTGATGCGTGATTGCACTAAACTTATGCGAACTGATGCCTTACAAGCTTGGGTAGCTTATACCTGCGCTTTTGCCTTTGCTGGTCAAGTTGAGGAATCTGTCAGTGCTTATAGAAACGTGATGGCCTTGAGCCATGATGAAGGAAGTGTGCTGAATGCATCCAATGCTTTGACGTTTCTAGGGTTTCATCAAGCGGTAAGAGAGAATGTATTTTTAAAATCCTATCAGCCTTGTGAAGATACATACGGAATGATACAACTGGCGATGCGATCTGGTTGCGTTCATGCTGCCTATGAGCTGATTACAAGAGGTGCTGAAATGCGAGTCATTGATGCTGACGATTATTTAAATCAGATTGCTGCTCGTAACATCTTGGCAGATGCTGGTATTAATGACAGCACAATTGCTGAACATTTAGATGTTGCTGGTATCGTATGGCGCAGATTGGGGATCTCACCAAAAGTTCGTGTACACGTACAAAATACGGTTGGGATATTTTCCGGTGTGACATATTTATTGCATGTTAATTTGTCAGCAGAGCAAATTTTTCAAGCCAATGTTGCATTGGCTGAGGAAGAGTCGGACTCTAAAGCGCAGAGAAATAATGTTTTTGATATTGTTTTCGTTGGGATGAGGGATGGCGTCAAATTCGAATGATCTGTGTGAATACGCTCAAGCCAATGCTCAAGCACTTATACAATCTGGTAGCGTAGCTGAACCAGAGTTGAGGGCGGCTTTAAGTCGTCTTTACTACGGAGCATTTCATCTATGCTACGAATTTCATCGCAATCTACCATTACCTGGTAGTGTCGGAAGTGCAAATGGCAAACATGAGCAGTTGATTGCTTCATTAACAAATCCAATGATAAAAAAAGATCATCCACAGTATTATGTATCAGTTGCTGTAGGTAAGTCACTTCGGGTAATGTGCGCGCAGCGAGTACATGCCGATTATCATTTACACGAAGATATCAAGATTATTGATGTCGATACATCACTAAAGGCTTGCGAAGGACTGAGAGCCAGTATCTAATAAAAAAAACCGCTTCGGCGGTTTTTTTTCGTCTGAAATAGCACATTCCCCCCCTGATTTTGTCTTGCAATTCCCGCGAAAATCATCCCTGAATCAAAAAGTCATCAGGGATTTTCATGTACAAAATTGCCCGTCATATCCGTTTAGATGCCCCGGTCTCTGGGGCTATCCGCTTCATTTCCGGCCTTCATGTGACTCTGGGGGAGGGAAAGCCATCGACATGGGTGACGATTACACGCACTGGCATATTTACCGACCCGCGCTATGGCGAGTTTGAAATCAGCCGGGCGATGTTGTTGACGATGGTCGATAACTTCAATAAGCGCGTGTTTGGGCAAGATGTGTTTATCGATGTTGCGCACAAGCCGAACGATGGCGCCGCAGCAAAAGTCTTGAAACTCTCTGTCGAAGGTGACCGTTTGCGTGCGCTCTGCGAATGGACACCCTTCGGGATGGAAGCGATACAGCAAAAAGGCTATCGCTATCTGTCGATTGAATACCACGAACACTACAAAGACAACGAAACCGGCACTGATTATGGTCCGGTGATGATGGGAGCAGGCCTGGTCGTGCGTCCGGCTATTAAGCGTCTTGATCCTATTCAACTCTCAGAAGCTGACGATGATGGTTGCCCTGTGCTGATTCATCCGGAGCTACAAACAACACTACTTCAGGAGCTACACATGAAACACGCACAACTGCTCGCAAAACTGCGTAAGACACTGCAAGAAAAAAAACTCGCCGCTAGCGTCATTGAATCACTGATGCTGGCCGCCGAAGAATCTGTCAAAAATATTCTGGAA
Source organism: Cognatundibacterium rivi (assembly GCF_018139565.1). Lineage (GTDB taxonomy): Bacteria > Pseudomonadota > Gammaproteobacteria > Burkholderiales > Burkholderiaceae_D > Undibacterium > Undibacterium rivi. Next base: position 334,738 of record NZ_JAGSPK010000005.1, on the reverse strand, counting down.
GAATCCGCCGCAACCATTTTGCTGAAAGCCTTTGAAGACACCGGCATCAAGCTGGCGGAGCAGGTCGGCAGTCAGGAAATCCGTTTATCGATTGATGTTCCTGCGATCGCGACAGGTATTGGACGCAAATGAGTTAAGCATCCCACAGTTCAACGGCTCTAATTCGATGTCGCCGACGTTGCGACGATATTCAAACTATTTGCGCTTTCAAAAGAACAGATTTGTAGAAACTTTGGCAATGCAGGGAGTAAAACCGCAGGAAATTCAACGGCGGGTAAAAGCACAGTTATGTGAAAGCATCTCAATAACTCACATTCAGCGTATTGCACAAAAACATAGAATTAAAAAATGACAAAAGTAAGTAAAAAAACAGCGATTATTTATCTTCGCGTGAGTTCCACTCAGCAAGCGCGTAAAGAGCTGCCGATTGAGAGTCAGTTGGAGTTTGCACAAAAGAAGGCAGCATCATTGAATGCCATTGTTCTTGAGGTTTTTACCGACAGTGGGATCTCCGGCCGTACGTCTCAACGTGCGGACTTTCAGGCAGCGATTAAATATTGCGAACTGCACAAGCCTGACTATTTCATCGCCTGGGACACTAGCCGGTTTGCCCGCGATCGCGCTGATGCGGCGATTTACAAAAGGAATTTGCGATCGCACGGCACCGATGTTGTCTATGTCTCGGTAGAAATCGACTCAAAAACGGACGAAGGCTGGATGATGGAAGCCATGCTGGAGCTGATGGACGAAAACACCAGCCGTCGGATCAGCAAAGACACCAAGCGCAGCATGATAAAAAATGCGCAGGACGGTTTTTTTAACGGGGGATACGTTCCCTATGGATACAAACTCGAAAAAGAAGGGCAACGGAAACGGCTGGCGATTGACGAAAACGAAGGGGAAATCGTTCGCATGATATTTAAGCTCTGCGAAACTGGAATTGGCGGCAAGTCGATCGCGATGACACTCAACAACATGGGACTGACCATGCGTGGAAAACGCTGGATCAAATCAACCATCCTCTATTTGCTGAAAAGTGAAGTCTATGCCGGATATATCGTGTTCAACCGAAGAAAACATCACACCAACTTCGTTCAGCCAGAAAGCAACTGGATTCGGACGAAGAGCCATCCAGCTCTTATCGAAGAGGAAAGATTTATGGGCATTCAAAAAATGATAAGCGGCCGCGCGCCCGTCGAAGGCGGCGGCAGCCCTAAAAGCACTCACATGTTCACAGGCCTGCTTAAATGTGGGTTTTGTAGTTGCCCGATGCATATTGAATCCGCCAAGGGGCGTAGCAAACAATATTATTACTATCGTTGCTCAGAGGCTAAAAACGGATTCAACTGCCCAGGTAAGCGCATCAGCGCAGATAAAATCGATGCGTTTCTTGTTGATACGATCTTAGAAAGAGTATTAACAAAACGCAATGTTACAAAAATTGTCGAAGAAATCCGCATTTCTACCAGTGACTGGTTTAAAGACCGCATGCGCCGCAGGGAGGCTGCGGTGGCAGAACTAAGAATTGCAGAATCTCGCCGAAACAAAATATTTGATTTATTTGAAACAGTCGGCACCGAACTACCCGAAATTCGCAGCATGTCCGGACGATTAGGCGACCTTAATAATCAAATACTGGCCCTAGAAAAAACTTTGGCCGAACTCGAAGACGAATCCGACCCAATTTTAACTATCACCGATCAAGATATTGCCGAAGCAACATCTGCCTTACGTAAGCTCGTAACGGAAGAATCGAGTGTCGTCACAGCCCGAACCTTCTTCAGTTCCTTCGTGAGAGGGATCAACGTTAACGAAGACGGGGTCGTAATTACTTACGACCCCGCTAAGATTTTTCACTATGAACAAAAGGTGGTTCATAGTAAGAACTACTGGCTCCCCGACCTGGACTCGAACCAGGGACCTGCGGATTAACAGTCCGTCGCTCTACCGACTGAGCTATCAGGGAATAGAAGAATTTTATATCTTCGTTTAACTTTTTACGCACAGTGATTTGTTATCAAGTTCACTGCTTACTTCGAATTCTGTGGCTCCCCGACCTGGACTCGAACCAGGGACCTGCGGATTAACAGTCCGTCGCTCTACCGACTGAGCTATCAGGGAACAGAGACAAAGATTATATTCGTTGCCCCTTAACTTGTCAACGACTCAAGCCATTCAAACTTACAAAACCTTGGCAATGGCATCGATGACGTTATCGATATTTTTGCTATTCAAAGCCGCGACGCAGATGCGTCCGGTGTCAACGGCATAAATAGAATTACCATCGCGAAGTTTGCCAACTTGTTCCTTCGTTAAACCAGAATAAGAAAACATACCGCGTTGTTGAATAACAAAATCAAAGTTGTGAGCCGGCGCTTTTTCTTTCAGTTTTGCAACGAAAGCGTGGCGCATTTCACGGATACGGACGCGCATACCAGCTAACTCTTCTTCCCAAAGCTGGCGTAATTCTGGCGTGGCTAATACGGTTGCCACAACCTGTCCGCCGTGTGATGGTGGATTTGAATAGTTTGTACGAATAACACGTTTTAATTGCGACATGATGCGTGCTGCTTCATCTGCGCTGGATGCTGCAATGCTGAGAGCGCCAACCCGTTCACCGTAAAGCGAGAATGATTTGGAAAATGAGTTGGAGACAAATAATGCACCGCCCGCTTCAGCAAAACGACGTACGACTTTTCCATCTGCTTCTATGCCGTCACCGAAGCCTTGATATGCCATGTCCAGGAAGGGGATTAAACCGCGTTGAGTGACGACTTCGATGACTTGTGTCCATTGATCATCTGTCAGGTCGGCGCCGGTTGGATTATGGCAGCAGGCGTGCAGCAATACGATAGAACCTGCTGGCATGGTTTTCAATGCGTCTAACATCCCGGCAAAATTAACGCCTCGGGTATTGGCGTCATAGTAAGGGTAGTTGTTGACTTTGAAGCCGGCTGATTCAAACAGGGCGCGATGATTTTCCCAGCTAGGATCGCTGATCCAGACTTGTGATGTAGGTGCAAAGCGTTGCAAAAAGTCTGCGCCTAATTTCAACGCGCCTGTACCGCCAATTGCTTGTGCCGTAATCGCACGCTTTTCTTTTACCACTGCACTGTCGGCACCAAAAACTAATTCCTGCACCGCTTTATCGTAGGCAGCGAGCCCTTCAATTGGTAAATATGTGCGTGGGGCATATTTTTCGATCAGAATCGCTTCCGCCTTTTTGACACACTCAAGCAAAGGCACTTTGCCATTGTCGTCGTAGTAAACGCCAACACCAAGATTGACTTTCGCTGGATTTTGATCCGCGTTGTAGGCTTCAGTAATACCCAGTATCGGGTCGCGGGGAGCCATCTCGATGGCGGAGAACAGGGGAGAAGAGGTAGGAGCAGTCATGATAATATGGAAAATTATCTGCCGTTGCCGACAGTAATGGTTGGAGTGATAAAAATACGAATGTTATAGGGCTTACGTAAAATTGTTCAGGCCAGGTATGCCGAGCAAGACAGTGTTATCAGTATGGATGGTACTAATCAGTTGACGCGTGGATAGCGCGTTTTCACGTTTGTTTTGCGTAAATCCTATCAGCCTCATATTCTAGCAAAGGTAATAGAACCATGGCGGTCGCACCCGTGAATTCAGTCGCTTTATCTGATCAATTAGATGAAGCAAAGTTTATATCGTTTCCTGACTCCCCTTACCAGTTATACCAGTTGTTTCAGCCTGCCGGTGATCAGCCAACTGCAATAGCTCAGTTGGTGGAGGGCATCAATGACGGGCTATTTTTTCAAACTCTGCTGGGGGTAACAGGCTCGGGTAAGACGTACACGATGGCAAATGTCATCGCAAGAACAGGTCGTCCGGCGATTATATTTGCACCGAATAAAACCTTGGCGGCGCAGTTATATAGTGAATTCCGAGAGTTTTTTCCGCGTAACGCGGTTGAGTATTTCGTCTCTTACTACGACTACTATCAGCCTGAGGCCTATGTACCTCAACGGGATCTGTTCATTGAAAAAGATTCGGCGATTAACGAGCATATCGAACAGATGCGCTTGTCGTGTACCAAATCATTGATGGAACGCCGGGATGTGATTATCGTGGCAACTGTGTCAGCCATTTATGGTATCGGTAATCCTAACGAATATCACAAAATGATTCTGACTTTGCGCGCCAGAGACAAAGTCAGTCAGCGTGATTTAATTGCCCGTCTGATACAGATGCAGTATTCGCGTAATGAAGTTGACTTTGGTCGCGGTACTTTCCGGGTGCGGGGCGACACCATTGATATTTTCCCGGCTGAGCATGCTGAACTCGCCGTTCGTGTGGAAATGTTCGATGATGAAATCGAAAACTTACAGTTGTTCGATCCTTTGACTGGTCGTATCAAGCAGAAGATTCCTCGCTTCACCGTGTATCCGGGTTCGCACTATGTGACACCACGCGAGACGGTGTTGCGGGCGATAGAAACCATTAAGGAGGAGTTGCGTGAGCGTCTGGATTTCTTCCGGCGGGAAAACAAGCTGATTGAAGAGCAGCGTATCGAACAACGCACCCGCTTTGATCTGGAAATGATGGCGGAGATTGGGTTTACAAAAGGGATTGAAAATTATTCACGCCACTTGAGTGGTGCAAAAGCGGGTGAACCGCCACCGACGCTGGTCGATTATTTACCGGCAGATGCCTTGATGTTTCTGGATGAGTCACACGTGCTGACCGGGCAATTGAATGGCATGTACAACGGTGACCGGGCGCGGAAAACGAATTTGGTCGACTACGGTTTCCGCTTGCCTTCCGCGCTTGATAATCGTCCGCTAAAGTTCGCTGAATTTGAAAGCAAAATGCGGCAAACCGTGTTTGTATCTGCGACCCCGGGAGATTACGAGCACCAGCATGCCGATCAGGTGGTGGAGCAGGTTGTCCGCCCGACTGGCTTGGTTGATCCTGAAATTGAAGTGCGGCCTGCATTAACGCAAGTTGACGACCTGATGGGGGAGATCACGGATCGGGTGAAGAAAAATGAGCGGGTACTGGTGACGACCCTGACCAAACGCATGTCGGAACAGTTAACGGAATTTTTAACTGAGAACGGCATTAAGGTCCGTTATCTGCACAGCGATATTGATACCGTTGAACGGGTGGAGATTATCCGTGATCTGCGCCTCGGTACCTTTGACGTACTGGTTGGTATTAACCTGTTGCGCGAGGGGCTGGATATTCCTGAAGTCTCGCTGGTAGCAATTCTGGATGCCGATAAAGAAGGCTTTCTGCGTTCTGAGCGCAGCCTGATTCAGACCATTGGCCGTGCTGCGCGTAATCTGCACGGAAAAGCGATACTGTATGCGGATAAGATCACTGATTCTATGCGTCGCGCCATGGGCGAAACTGAGCGTCGCCGTAATAAGCAGCTCGCTTTCAATGCCGAAAATAACATCACACCGACAGGTATCCGTAAACAGATTAAAGACATTATCGATGGCGTGTATAACCAACAGGAGGCCAGAGATGATCTTGTGGCAGCCCAGGAGCAGGCAAAATACGAAGTCATGAGTGAGAAGCAGATCAGTCGTGAAATAAAACGTCTGGAGAAACTAATGCTGGATCACGCAAAAAATCTGGAATTCGAGAAAGCAGCACAAGTCCGCGATCAACTCGCACATTTGAAACAGCAATTGTTTGGCGCTGGCGGCAGCGATAATGTGCCCGTTTGAAGGATGAGTAAGGCACAGCTATTCGCAGGTACAGGTGATACGCAACCAGCCGTGTCACCTGTCATAGCGATATGTGCTTAATACTGCCAGCGTTTATGTCCGGCTTCGGGTAAATCCAGCATCAGACAAACCTGATTACGCCCGGCTTGTTTTGCCTGATACAGCGCAGCATCGGCTTGTAAAAACAGATCGTTTTCAGTTTTGCAGGAAGGGAAATCGGACATGCCGCCACTAAAGGTGAATTGCTTATTTTCTCCAGGCCGGGTTTCAAAAACGATGTTGTTGAACGCTTCGCGCATTGCGTCCAGCTTTTGTTTACCTTGTTCGCGGTCACAATCCCAGAATATCACCACGAATTCTTCGCCACCGAAACGGCTCAGCAAATCATGCTCACCCAATAATCCTGACAGCACCAGCGACAAGCGTTTAATGACGATATCGCCGAAATAATGTCCCCAGGTATCGTTGATGAGCTTGAATTTATCGATATCAAGAATCCCGTACGCCAGGCACTTTCCTTCGCGATTAGCGCGGCGTATCAATTCCTGCGCTTTCTTTTGCAAGCCGATTTTATTCAGCAGGCCAGTTGCGCGGTCGCGGCTGATCAGATCTTTGCTGGCGCGGATTTTATCGATACGATTCAGTAACAGGCGCGTCAGTACGTCGTTGTCCGTCTTTTGTATGATTTCATCGAAACCGCTGTCGAGCGCATGTCTTGCAAGCGTGGTATTCGCCTCTTGTTGCAGCATGATGATTTCACGACTCTGATCGAACTCAATATTCTTTTTTAATACCCGCACCAACGCTTCTGTATTTAAAAAATGCGACTGATCGATCATGACGATATCAGGCTGCATTTCTTTGACTTTGACATGTAAGGAGCGTGCATCCTGCGAATGCAATAGCTGAACGCTGTGCTCGGCAAGTAACTGCGTGTTGAGCGGGACGATCTCGCCGAGATACACAATCACATTGGTTTCGCCGCGTTTGTGGCGGCCAAACAGATTGAATAGTTTATCAACCAGCACTTCATTGCTGATTGGCTTTTCAGCGTAGGCCAGGCAATTACTTTCAACCAGCTTTTGTTGTAGTAAAAAGCGTTCACCCTGCCTGACCGTTTGCAGATAGACATAGTTATGGTGGGCTGGCAGCCGTTGTAACAGATCGCTGAGGAACATGGTTTGACGACGCTGTTGTTGCATGTCGTTTTGCATGTTGTAGAGCACGTCGAGATCAATCACAAATAAATCCTGATCGCTCGCATTTTCGACGGCAGTGACAAAGTCGCTCATCTGATCGAAAAAGTGTATGTCGAAATCATACTTATGCGCGCAGAGCAGAAGTTCTTTTTTATTGTCTTTGATGAAAAAGGTCTGTGCCAGCAGTTTTACCTGATTCTTAAATAACAACCCTGCTTCTGCCATTGCTTCTCCGTATGTGCGCCAGTCGGCGTAACACCAATAAATGAAACCATGTTGCTGTGTTGAATTTTATACGAGATTGTTCAGCGTCTTCTATATGCAGGCTGAAATATCCGATTTCTTCATCTGCGAAGCACGATTATGGCGTAAAAAAGACAGGCGTACGTTGTTCGTCCGCCTCGGCTGCAATCACAGGTGCGTAGTCGCTTTCGCAGTAAGTGGTGGAGTTGTTGCCGAACGCAATCTCGGACGAATTTGACGAAATGTAGTATCCCGTCATTACCATCAGACGATCAATCCGCTTAACAATCAGTTTCCGCTTTTAACCGATAACAGGAGACATCATGGCTGCAAAAAAAATTCTTATGCTGGTAGGGGACTTTGTTGAAGATTACGAAGTGATGGTGCCATTTCAGGCACTGCTCGCCGTTGGTCACGAAGTGCATGCCGTTTGCCCGGATAAAAAAGCCGGTGACTACGTTGCGACGGCGATTCATGATTTTGAAGGCCAGCAAACCTACACAGAAAAACCCGGGCATCGTTTTATTCTGACGCATGATTTTGCCAGTATCAATGAGCATGACTACGATGCCTTGTTGATTCCCGGCGGCAGGGCACCGGAATATCTGCGCCTGAATCCGCGCGTGATCGAAATTACACGCCATTTTGCACAGCAACAGAAACCCGTTGCCGCAGTCTGCCACGGTACGCAGATTCTGGCTGCGGCGAAGGTGTTGGATGGCGTGCGCTGTTCAGCCTATCCCGCCTGTCAGCCAGAGGTGGAGCTGGCTGGCGGCGTTTATGCGGCAATCCCTGTGACCGATGCAATCACCGACAAAAATTTTGTTACGGCACCAGCCTGGCCTGCGCATCCGGCATGGATTGCGCAATTCCTTGCTTTGCTGGGAACAAAAATCCATTTATAAAAATGGCATTGCCCGTATAATCGTCAGCAGAAAGTTTGCTTGGCGATTTGCGGGGTGCATCATGTGTGAAATTTTTGTCAAAGCCGACCCTGGCTTGTATGAATCCAAAGCGCGCTCGCTGCGCTTACACGGCGTCGTTACTTCGATTCGTCTCGAAAAACTGTTTTGGCTGACTCTGCAGGAAATTGCTGAACGTGATGGTATGAACACGAATCAACTCATTACCAGGCTGTATGATGAGTTGATTGAATATCGCGGTCATATCGATAATTTCAGTTCTTTTCTGCGCGTTTGTTGTCTGCGGTACACATCGCTGATGGTGGAAGGAGATATTTCCACCGATAAAAATCTGCCGTTGGCAGGTGCGCGGGAATCGCAGCCAGAGATGGCTCGTTTTTTAATTTGATGCCTGTTTAGCAGCGGCGCAAATTCACCGGGTGCAGTCAGCCCGGTATTTTTTTGGGCGCTAGGGACATACTCCCCCATTAAAATGCTATTTTTGCCTTCATCTCCTTATAAACAAAGGGCTTCTGAATATACTCCCCCCAGTATATTTTTGCTTCGCCAATGTCGCTGACGACATTATTTATCCATGAAAGTCGATTTCGTCGTCGACCATGAATAGATGCTTCTTTTGTATTCCTGTGCTGGTAAAGATATGCTTTCGTCTGCAACGAATAAGACGGATGCTCGTCCCGTGAGCGCGATAAACGATCAACGTGAGCGGGCAGAGGAAGATGTTTTTTCAGGATTTTATACGCTAAGATCAGTGCTTCACCTGCATAAAGGTTCGCGATGAAATGTGTTTTGCTGATTATCGACGTGCAACGCGGTTTGTTTGATAACGAGCCGCGACCTTATGAAGCGGATGCGGTCGTTGATCGCATCAATATTCTTGCTGACCGCGCCCGCCATGCGGGAACCCCGGTTGTTTTCGTTCAGCATGAGACTGAAGACGACGAACTGGCGTTTGGTTCAGACAACTGGCAACTGGAGCAGAGGCTGGTTCTGGAAGACGGCGACACCATTTTGCGTAAGACCACGCCGGATTCCTTTTTACGCACCGAGCTGAGCAGTTTGCTGGCACAGTGGGGAACAGAGTTGATCGTCATTTGTGGTTATGCCAGCGAATTTTGTATTGATACGACCAGCCGCCGTGCAGCTGCGCTGGGTTATCCTGTGATTATTGCTGCCGATGCTCATACCACTCACGATAAAGCGCATGCGAGTGCTTTGCAGATACGCACGCATCACAATGTAACGCTGGAAAATATCAGCAGCTTTGGTTCGGTGATCCGCGCGATAGACAGCCAGCAAATCGTGTTCGGAATCTGATACTGTGACTCGCAAGCGAAGTGCAAGCAACGAAGCATGAGCATCGCTGTCAACTGATCGTGGTTTTTCCTGATTTCGTGATCCAATAAAAATGCCGGGATAAACCCGGCATTGGTATGCAGACGGATAAGACGGCGTCAGTCTTCTGCGACTCGTTTGGCGATATGCGCCAGTGCTTCTTCCACCTGATCAATCAGAATCAGACACAGATCACCTTCTTCCAGCCTGTCCATTGCCAGATCAATCGCGATGAACTCGCCGTGGATTTCATCAACCCGGCTAGTCTTTGAAGCATTTTTCAAGCCTTCGCGCAGCAGGGCAACCACTTCACCGTCAGCACGACCGCGTTGACACTGATCCTGATACAGCACGACATCATCAAAGGCTTCGCCGAGAATTTCGGTTTGTTGGCGAATGTCCTGATCCCGGCGGTCACCGGCACCGCTGATCACAACCGAGCGACGTTTGGCAGGCATGGTTTCGACTGCCCGCACCAGCGCCAGAATCGCGTCCGGATTGTGACCGTAATCTGCGATCAGGGTAGCGCCGCGGTATTGGAACACATTGAAACGACCCGGCGCATTATCTGCTTCATTCGCAAAGGTTTTCAGGCCAGCGCGAATGTGATCCCAGTCGAGATTGACGGCCCATGCTGCAGCAACTGAGGCCATGACGTTTTCAACCTGAAAGCCGATGCTGCCATTGCGGGTGATAGGGATGTCGGCCAGCCGTATGCTGTGGCGCGATTTACCTTCGGCAGCGATGAGTTCGCCATTTTCGATATACACGACGCGCTTACCTTGGGCGCGGTGCGCTGCCATGATCGGATGCTGGCTGTCGGCTGCAAAGAAAATCACTGCCGACGGGCAATTGGCCGCCATGCTGGCAACGATAGGATCGGCCGCATTCAGAACGGCATAACCGTTATCTGCCACGTTCTGGACGATGACGCGTTTCAGAACGGCCAGATCTTCCACCGTTGTGATGTAATTCAGACCCAGATGATCGCCGGAGCCGATATTGGTAACGACGGCAACCTGGCAGCGATCGTAGGCCAGACCTTCGCGCAGGACGCCACCTCGGGCCGTTTCGAAGACTGCGGCATCCACTTCCGGGTGCGACAAAACATTGCGCGCGCTGCGTGGGCCGCTGCAGTCGCCGCTATCGATCTGGCGATTACCAATATAAACGCCATCCGTATTGGTCATGCCAGTGCGTAAGCCGCTGGCAGTCATCAGGTGGGCGATCAGACGTACCGTTGTCGTTTTTCCATTGGTACCGGTGACGGCAACGATAGGAATACGACCGTCGTCACCATCCGCAAACATGGCGCTGACGATGGCTTCACCGACTGCTCGCCCTTTGCCGAAGGAAGGGGAAATGTGCATGCGCAAGCCTGGTGCGGCATTGACTTCGACGATGCCGCCATTTTGCTGTTCTATCGGTTTTAACACGCTGTCCGCGACCAGATCAACGCCACAAATATCGAGACCGATCATTTGTGCTGCGGCAACAGCGCGGGCGGCGACTTCCGGATGGACATCATCGGTCACGTCTGTCGCGGCGCCACCGGTGGAGAGGTTCGCATTGTTACGCAAGACGACGCGCTGGCCTTTCGGCGGTACAGAGTCTGCTTCCAGACCTTGTTTTGCCAGACTGGCAAGCGCGATATCATCAAAACGGATCTTCGTCAGCGAGGTGGAATGGCCACTGCCGCGACGCGGATCTTTATTCACCAGTTCAACCAGCTGGCGTACTGATTGCTTGCCATCACCCACGACTTGCGGCGGGTCGCGGCGTGCGGCGGCGACTAGCTTGTTGCCAATGACGAGCAGACGGAAATCGTTACCCGGTAAAAAGCGCTCAACCAGAATGTCATCGCGGAATTCGGTTGCAGCATGATAGCCAGCAACCAGTTGTTCGCGTGTAGTGACGTTGACGGTTACGCCTTTGCCCTGATTACCATCTTTCGGTTTGACCACCACAGGCAAGCCGATTTCCAGAGCGGCTGCCCAGGCATCGTCGGGGCCGCCAACGGAACGGCCAAGCGGTACGGGTACGCCGGCTGCGTGTAACAATTTTTTGGTTAATTCTTTATCTTGCGCGATCGCTTCGGCAATGGCGCTGGTGCCATCCATTTCCGCTGCCTGAATTTTCCGCTGACGCGAGCCCCAGCCAAATGCAACCAGGCTGCCATCCGTCAGACGGCGATACGGAATATTGCGGGCAACCGCAGCGTTAACAATAGAACCAGTCGAAGGACCGAGGCGCACATCTTCATCGAGTTCACGTAACTGATCGAGCGCGGCTTGCAGATCAAACGTTGTGTTGCTGAGTGCGGCATTAATCAGTTTTTCAGACAGTTCGAGTGCGAGACGACCGACGGCTTCTTCGGAGTATTCAACAACGACCTGAAAAATCCCCGGTTCCAGGGTTTGCGTTGTACGGCTGAATGTAACCGGGCATCCCGCTTGCGCCTGTAAGCCCAGAGTGGTCAGTTCAAACACATGCGCAATCGAGATCGCATCATTGTAGCCAGTCGGTTGCAAAATGCTTAGCTCGGGGAATAATGCACGCAAACGGTCTTCAAAACCGACCAGTTCTGCAATTGAACATTCAGCTTCGTTGCAGGCAACGATCGCTTCTACCGACGTATGATGGCTCCAGAGATTCGGGCCACGCAGGGCACGGATGCGTGATACTTCCATAAAACTTAGTCCTGTTGAAAGGGGCAGTTAATCAGGTAGCGTTGACGGATGCGATATATTTTCATCCTTAAAAGCCGCTTGCTACCTGTGATTTTTATTTAAGCAAATTGAGCGAAATTGATTGAGCGATGGATTGTTCAGCATCCCTGTTTCAATACGCTGTTTTCGGGCTGGAATCAAAAGTTCTGAGCCCGGCACCAATGAGTTCCGGACTGACATCCAGCGCCCAGGCCCCGGCAACTGCGGCCATGATACTTTCAGGCTGCGCTGCTTTGGTCGGTTTCAGCGATGACAATGGCAGCAGAGCAGTTTCTTCTGCACCACTTGCCAGGACAATATTATTGTCTCGTATGAAAACGACACGTTCGCCCGCTGCACGATGTGCTTTGAGGGTGTCCAGATGTTCATCGAGTGCATAGAAAATTACTTTGCCATCACATAATTCGGCCAGCTCGGCTACCGCTGGTATTGCGGCATTCAGAACCGCTGTACCGGTGCGCAGCACGACATCAACTTGCGTGCGCATAATTTTGCGCATCTGCTCGGCATCAGTGATATAAAACTCACTGAGGTCTTCGTGACCATCAAAATCAGTGACGATGCCGACGCTGCACTTATCGTAAGCGAGTCCATCCGTCAGCAGCGCACGGGCATTGGTTTCAAACACAGCAGCTTCAACTGAACGATTAATCAGCAAACGTTGACCCGCTTCCCAATTTGCGCAATTGCCGTCGGTCACCAGACGTTTGTTCAGGTATAAACCCTGACGACTGGCGACACCAGTTTCCTTGCCTGCGATGTTCAGTAAGCCGCCTATCAGTCTCGAAATCAGATCGGTATTGCGTGTGCCAGCGACACCGACAATTTGTATGCGACCGGTTTCTTCTTCTGCAAACAGGTGATCGACAATCGCCTTGCCGACATCACGCCCTTCACCGTTTGCTGGTTTGATGTGTGCCAGCAAACCCGGGCTGGCATTGACTTCAATAATCGCGCCACGTTGTTCTGTCAGAGGGCGGCTGATATCTTCGGTGACCAGATCAACACCAGCGATGTCCAGTCCAACGATGCGTGCTGCGAGTGTCGCTGCATAAGCAACATCGGGATGAATGATGTCAGTCACATCCAGTGCGACGTTGCCGTTGAGCTGAATTAATACTTTTTGATTTTCCTGAGGCACGGAATTGGCATCCATACCCTGACGCTTGAGTTCAAGTATCACTTCCGCAGCAACCGCGGGTTGGATGATATTCAGAGGGAATTCTTCAGTTGTTCCACGGCGTGGATCCGTATTGATCTGAGTATCTACCAGTTGCTGAACCGTGGATTTTCCGTCACCTTTGATCCAGAGTGATTCGCCCTTACCTGCGGCAACGACTTTATTGCCTACGACTAAGACGCGATGTTCGTCGCCAGCAATGAAACGCTCAACAATCACGCTTTTGCTGTCGCCCTTGCGTGCAGCGAGATGATAGGCCGCTTCCACGTCAGCTTGCGTCATCAGATTCAACGACACACCGCGACCGTGATTGCCGTCATACGGTTTCACGACGACCGGCAGACCGATATCCTGCGCTTCTTCCCATGCTTCTTCAGCACTGCGGACGATGCATCCTTCAGGAACGGGGACGCCGCAGGCCTTTAATAATGTTTTCGTCAGATCTTTATCAGAGGCGATACTTTCGGCGATGGCGCTGGTACGGTCAGTTTCTGCTGTCCAGATGCGGCGTTGTGCGGCACCGTGCCCGAGTTGTACCAGATTGCCATCGGTCAGGCGCAACGACGGAATACCCCGATTGGTTGCGGCGTCAACGATGCTGGCCGTGCTTGGGCCGAGACAGCGCGCGTCAACCATGTCACGCAAAATACCTAACTGTGTTTCGAGATCAAATGGCTGATCTTCTATAGCGGCCATCAGTAAATCACGCGCGATCGTCAGTGCCGTGCGACCGACTTGTTCTTCGCGGGTACGGAATGCCATTTTGTAGACGCCGGTAACGCCCGTTGAACGGGTTTGCCCGAAGCCGGTGCGCATTCCTGCGAGATTTTGCAATTCCAGTACGACATGCTCAAGGATGTGACCAGACCAGGTACCTTCACGCAGACGCTCCAGAAATCCACCGCGCTCACCGACACCGCAGCGATGCTCAATTAAACCGGGGAGCCATGTTATTAAACGATCGTACAAACCCGGCAACATATTCGAAGGTGTGTCTTCGAGTGCTCCGATATCAAGCCAGGTTTCGATGACTGGCCGGTAAGTCCAGATATTCGGTCCGCGCAAATGATTTACACGGAGAATGCTGATGTCTTTCTTCTTTGTCGTCATGTAAGTAATTTCTTATAGATCGGGAACAACAGACCTGATCTTGTCAAATTTAGAGCATTTTCTCTTATTAGGAAAAATTTTTGCTGAGTTTAAACAAATGCGCCTGCTGAAATTTGCCGGCATTCATTTATTCATTACAAAGCAGAATAGAAAGACGGTCTTACTGATATACTTGCGCTTTAGCGCAAACAGCATTAATCCTCTTGATCAGTTTCATCTGATTATTCTTCTTTCGATAGAATACCGTAAATTGCTGCTTCCGTGATACGGCTTGCGCCTCTAACGGATTCAAGTAATCGTTTTTTTCAAAAATTCAGTCCTTGTTTTATCTTACAGGACACGCTCTTGAGCCGGAGTTTGCTTCACAATGACCACAACAAAAATCAGTTCCGAGCAGTCAGTTTTGTCGATTTCCCCGCAATGGCAAAATGAGCTGAGCAAGCAAATGACTGAAAGTGAAAACGTTTTAAGTGCTTTTGAGGTTGACCTCGACAATAAGCTGCACTTTGTGAAAGGTCTGATTGTCGTTACCGATAAAGGTATTCGTACACTTCCGGCAGGCGGGACGACCTGGCAAAGCTGGGATTACAGACCCGGCCTTTCTCTCACGCATCATGATCACGCCGGAGTAGGGCATTTAAAGCTGACGGATGGGCAGGGTTTGCTGGCAAGCTGGCGCTTTACGCTGGGACAGAATCTGCATGCGATCCGGCTGCTGGATCATTTCAATGAACAATTGCAAAGCGTTCTGACGGGGCAGCCTGTGATCCGGGCGGAACAGAACATTTGCCCGAGCTGTAAAGCGGTGTTGGAGCCGGATCAGGAAGAGTGCCCGGTCTGTACTAAGGTGGTTTATACCCCTCCTTCAACCTGGACCTTGCTGCGTCTCTGGCGCTTCGCTCATCCTTATCGTGTGCAGTTATTCATTGGTTTCGCATTGATGCTGCTGGGAACTGCTGCGCACATGATTCCGCGTTACCTGACCAAGCCGCTCACCGATGAAGTACTGATTCCGTTTCAGCACAAGGAATTTGTCGATCCTCAACTGGTGTACCTGTATATCGGCGGCTTGCTGGGATCGGCAGTCGTTGCCTGGCTGCTGAGCTGGGGCAAGACTTACATCCTTGCGCTGGTATCTGAGCGCATCGGCGCTGATCTGCGTACTGCCACCTATGAGCATTTGTTGAAATTATCGCTCGAATACTTTGGTGGCAAACGCACCGGCGACCTGATGTCGCGTATTGGTAGCGAGAGTGATCGTATCTGTGTATATCTGTCTCTGCATTTACTCGATTTTGCGACCGATGTGCTGATGTTCTTCATGACCGCAGTCGCGCTGTTACAGATTAATACCAAGCTGGCGCTGGTGACTTTATTGCCATTGCCGTTTATCGCCTGGATGATCCATCTGGTGCGGGATAAATTGCGTACCGGCTTCGAGAAGATAGATCGGGTCTGGGGCGAGGTGACCAATGTGCTGGCCGATACCATACCTGGTATTCGCGTGGTGAAGGCTTTTGCGCAGGAGCAGCGTGAAGCGAGTCGTTTCCGCGAGGCGAATAAACATAATCTGGCGGTGAATGACCGTCTGAATAAAGTCTGGTCACTGTTCTCGCCAACGGTTTCTTTCCTGACCGATCTGGGGATTCTGGTGGTCTGGGCTTTCGGTATCTGGCAGGTCGCCCATGAAGAAATTACGGTCGGTGCGCTGGTTGCAGCGGTGGCTTTCATCAGTAACTTCTATGGGCGTATTGATTCTATGAGCCGCATCGTGTCGGTGACGCAGAAATCAGCATCTGCAGCCAAGCGTATTTTTGACATTCTGGACCATGTATCTAGCGTACCTGACCCGCAGCAACCAGTCAAAGTGAAGGAAATCAAGGGGCAGATCGAGTTAAGAGAAGTCGGTTTCCGCTACGGCAATCGTGCCGTTAACCGCGGCATCAGTTTAACGATTAAACCGGGGGAAATGATAGGACTGGTCGGTCACAGTGGCTCAGGCAAGAGCACGCTGGTGAATCTGATTTGCAGGTTTTACGATGTTTCCGAAGGCGCAATTTTGCTCGATGGCGTCGATATCCGGTCTTTTGCAGTATCGGATTATCGTCGCAATATCGGCCTTGTGTTGCAAGAGCCTTTCTTGTTCTTCGGCACGATTGCAGAGAATATTGCTTACGGCAAACCGCATGCGACGAGAGATGAAATTATCGCTGCCGCAAGAGCGGCTCATGCACATGAATTTATATTGCGTTTGCCACAAGGATACGATTCCATGGTTGGTGAACGTGGCCAGGGTTTATCAGGCGGCGAGCGGCAACGGATTTCGATCGCGCGTGCGCTGCTGATTGATCCTCGGATATTGATTATGGACGAAGCGACATCGTCCGTTGATTCGCAAACAGAAAAAGAAATACAAAAAGCGCTTGATAATCTGGTGCAGGGGCGCACCACCATCGCGATTGCTCATCGTTTGTCCACTCTGCATAAAGCAGACCGGTTGGTTGTACTGGATCGCGGACAGGTCGTTGAAGTCGGCAGTCATGATGAATTAATGGCGAAGCAGGGGGCTTACTACGATTTGTATCAGGCGCAGGCCAGAAACGCAGAATTGGTTGAGGAAGAATAATCAGCATGGCTACGAGTAAATTCGAGTTACAACGCAACACTTTTGGAAAACTCATCCTGACCAGCAGCGACGGTGAGGTATTTGAAGATGTCAGTCCAGTAAGGGCATTTCCGATTCAGTCACCATTAATGAGCATTTCTATGGTGATGGGGGATGGGCGCGAGGTCGCGTGGATAGACCAGTTATCCGATTTGTCCGATACCACGAGAACGCTGGTGCTCGAAGAGCTTGAAGGGCGTGAATTTATGCCAGAAATTCAACAGATTCTGGATGTCTCCAGCTTTGCGTTACCGTGTACCTGGACGGTTCGTACTGACCGCGGTGATACAGCATTTGTGTTGAAAGGCGACGAAGATATTCGCCGTATCGGTAGCACATCGTTGCTGATTACCGATAATCATGGCATCCAGTTTTTAATTCGCGATATGTTCAGTGTGGATAAACTCAGCCGGAAAATTCTGGATCGCTTTTTGTAATCCGCAAGTCAATACGTCGTTATTCCAAAGCGGGGAAGCGATAAGCATATAAATTTGTTTCTCGTTCCTCCCCCGGAAGTACCAGCACTTTTTCTAAAACAAATCCCATTTTTTTGAGCAAACTATTTGATTTGATATTGTCTGGCGATGTAATCGCAGCCAGTTTTTTCAAGCCTAAATCCCGCTCAGCATGTCTCATCGTCGCTTTTGCCGCTTCGATGGCATAGCCCTGTCCGCTGTAACGAGGTAAAAATGCATAGCCGATATCCACATCTTTCAGCGTCTCGCGTTTGATCAGGCCGCAGATGCCTATTGCGACACCCGAATCTTTAAGTGTTACTACATAAAAACTAAAACCGCATCTGGACTGGCTTTCCAGTGGTTTCGTTAATATCCAGTCGCTGGCCTGATCGAGATTACGGATGCCCCGATCGCCAATATTTTTGATCCAGCTCGGATCGTTGAGCAATTCCAGCACAAAGGCTGCATCGTTTGTGTCAAATAGTCTGATGACCAGTCTGTCAGTTGACGTAATATTCATAAAATAAGTGGGTAAGTAGTTTTGCGATGGATGGTTTTTTTTACCTATCCTGAGTCTTAACATTCTTTGACAATACGAACAACAGTTTCTTCTGGAAAATTCTCATCGTTTTAATACTTGAAGAGTAGTATTAATCACGCTATGAGGCGGATTCATCCACTCCGCTTGCTGTCCGAAATACTGTTTCTTGTTTGATCATGAATGGAGTACGTCAGATGAAGTCACTTAAAACCAGACTGATTGTCGTCATTGCCTTGCTTGTAACGCTGTGTACAGCGGTGCTGACCATCGGCAGCTACCTCAGGATGAAGGCTCAAATCGAGAACGATCTGAGTAATGAAATTCGTAGCGTCGCCTCCAGCTACAACGGTGTCCTGAGTAACTGGATTCAGGTCAATACCTCTCTGGTCGATAGTTTATCTAAAGGCCTGGCGGAAGGTAACGACTTACAGGCCAGTTTGAAAATGGTGAGCCGTGGCGGTAACTTTTTAAGCGTCTATCTTGGTCAGCCAGATAAGACATTTACGAATTTCCCTGCGAATCCTCCTCCGGCTGGCTACGATCCAACGGTGCGCCCATGGTACAAAGCGGCAATGGAGGCAAAAAAACCGATTGTTACGTCCGCTTATATGGGCGTCAATCCTCCTGGCTTAATGATTTCATTTGCGGCACCTGTGAATGGTGGCGAGGCTGGCGTTGTTGCCGCAGACGTTTTTCTGACAAAAATTGTTGAGCAGATTCTGACTATCAAACTAGCGGGTGACGGCTATGCGTTTTTACTGGACAAGTCAGGGCAGGTTCTGGCACATGCTGACCAGACAAAAGTATTAAAGCCAGCGAAAGATATTGCTGCCGAACTGAATCTGGATAATTTGAGCAGCCTGGCGAAGAGAACTGATCCAACGCAGGTCGAGATTGCCGGTAAAACGAACTTTTTGTTCTTACAGCCTATCAGTGGTTCCGATATGTACCTCGCGCTGGTGGTGGATAAGAACAAAGCGCTTGCTTCATTAGATCAGTTGTTGATGATTGCGGCGGGGGTTCTTGCCGTGTTGTTGGGCGTGATGCTGCCGCTATCCGCATGGCTGGTTGGTCGCATGATGTCTGGTTTGCAACGCGTGCGTGACGCAATGTCGGATATTGCCGCAGGGGGCGGCGATCTGAGTCGCAAAATTGAGGTCGAAGGGGAGGATGAAGTGGCGCAAACGGCGGATGCTTTTAATCGCTTTCTTGAGCAATTGCGCGTCATGGTGGTGGATGTCCGTAAGGCGACCGAATCGATTACTGTCGGCGCGACTGAGATAGCGACTGGAAACATGGATTTATCCGGGCGCACTGAGCAACAGGCATCCTCACTCGAAGAAACTTCCGCAAGCATGGAAGAGTTAACCGCCGCAGTCAAAAATAACGCCGACAATGCGCGGGAAGCTAACCGCATGGCGGTGAATGCATCCGATGTCGCAACGCAAGGGGGTGAAGTCGTCAGTCGTGTCGTCACTACCATGCAAGGAATTTCTGACAGCTCCCGCAAGATTGTCGATATTATCAGTGTGATTGAAGGGATTGCGTTCCAAACGAATATTCTGGCACTGAATGCAGCGGTGGAAGCCGCTCGTGCGGGAGAACAGGGGCGTGGATTTGCCGTTGTCGCCAGCGAAGTCCGTACGCTTGCACAACGTAGCGCAGCAGCAGCGCAGGAGATAAAAAACCTGATTGACGATTCAGTCAGTAAAGTTACCGAGGGCTCGGAACTGGTGGATAAAGCAGGTGAATCGATGATCAGGATAGTCTCTGCTGTTGATCAGGTTGCAGCGATTATTTCTGAGATTACGTCAGCATCTGCCGAGCAAAGTGATGGCATTCAGCAAGTCAATCTGGCTCTGGCGAACATGGATGAAGCGACGCAACAAAATGCGGCACTGGTTGAACAGGCTGCGGCAGCAGCCGGATCTCTTGAGGAGCAGGCAAATCTGTTGAAAACGGCGATGTCCGCGTTTCGTATGGAACAGGGCCACGCTGCCGTGCGCCCTGCATTGGTGACTAAAGGGGCTGCATATTCCCGTACCCCAAAGCTCGATTACGACGAATAAATCGTTCTTAATGATGCTTAAGCTTCACTGATCTGAATTAACTAAGGGTAGCGACCACTGGCGCATGATCGGATGGTTGCTCCCATTTACGTGGAATTCTGTCGATGGCACATGCAGTACAACGCATAGCCAGAGGTTTTGATAACAAAATATGGTCGATGCGCAGACCTTTGTTCAGTCTGAATCCCAGCGCACGATAGTCCCACCAGCTGTATGATTTTTCAGGTTGATCAAATTGTCTGAAACTATCCGTTAGCCCTAAGTCCAGCAAGGCTTGTAGTGCCGCACGTTCTTCCGGTGAGACCAGATTCATGCCCTCCCATGCCGCCGGGTCATGCACGTCACGATCTTCCGGGGCGATATTGTAATCACCGAGTAAAGCGAGTTCAGGATAACGCTGCAATTCTTCACCTACCCAGTTTTTCAGTGACGCCAGCCACTGCAGTTTGTACTGAAATTTATCCGAATCCAATGCCTGACCATTCGGCACGTAGGCGCAAATAATACGCATACCTTGTATTGTCGCGGCAATGATTCTTTGCTGTTCGTCTTCAAACTGAGGATTGTTTTTTTGTATATCCGACATCGGATGCCTGGATAAAATTGCCACGCCGTTATACGTCTTTTGTCCTGTAAAAGCGACGTGATAACCGGCAGCCTCAATTTCTGCCTGCGGAAACTTATCGTCTGTCAGTTTGGTTTCCTGTATGCACAGTACATCGACAGGATTGGTCTCCAGCCATTGCAAGACTTGAGGCAATCTGACTTTCAGGGAATTCACATTCCAGGTAGTTAGTTTCATGGCACTTTATATAAATAAAAAAGAAAGCCGTACTCTGGATGGTATTCAGAGCACGGCCTGTCCGTATTTCAAGCGTAACGCAAACAGTGAGTGATTATCTCATCAGGCTGCGCGGTTGATCAGGAACGTAGTGAGTAAGGGCACAGGACGTCCGGTTGAACCTTTCGCCGCGCCGGATTTCCATGCCGTACCTGCGATGTCCAGATGCGCCCAGGTATATTTGCGGGTGAAGCGCTCAAGGAAGCAGGCTGCTGTAATACTGCCGCCAGCCGGGCCACCGATATTGGCCATATCGGCAAAGTTCGATTTCAGTTGCTCGTTATAGGCTTCTTCAATCGGCATACGCCATGCAGTGTCTCCGGTTTGCTTACCGGCTGCCAGCAATTCTGCTGCCAGCTTGTCATGCGCATCATCATGACGTGTGAATAAGCCGGAATTATGGTGGCCAAGCGCAGTAACACAAGCGCCAGTCAGTGTGGCTACGTCAATGACAGCGGCTGGTTTGAAACGCTCAGCGTAAGTCAGTGCATCACATAAAATCAGGCGACCTTCGGCATCCGTATTCAGTATTTCAATTGTCTGACCGGACATCGATGTGACGATGTCACCAGGACGGGTGGCACTACCGGAAGGCATGTTTTCGCAGGTTGGGATAATGGCGACGACGTTCAGTTTCAGGTTCATTTCACCGATAGCACGCATCGTACCGAGTACTGACGCAGAGCCGCCCATATCGTATTTCATTTCATCCATGCCAGCGCCGGGTTTCAGGGAAATACCGCCAGAGTCAAATGTGATGCCTTTACCTACTAATACCACTGGAGCGTCTTTGGCTTTACCGCCATTGTGTTTCAGTACAATAAATTTAGGTGGCTCGACTGTGCCGTTGGTGACTGACAGGAAGCTGCCCATTTTGAGCGCTTGAATCTGTTTGCGATCCAGTATTTCTGCAACCATTTTATAATCGGTCGCAATTTTTCTGGCAGTGGTCGCCAGATAAGTTGGTGTGCAGATGTTTGGCGGAAGATTACCCAGTTCTTTGGTCAGATCCATGCCATTCGCCATTGCCTCGCTTTGCAATAAAGCGGTTTTAGCTGCTGCAGCTTGTGTGGCATTGACAGCAATCGCGATTTTTTTGACGCCGGTAGTTGCCGTGTCTTTTTTGCTTTTTAATCCATCAGTACGGAAAGTACTTTCGCGGAAAGCCAGAACGGTTGTGCGCACAGACCATGAAATATCACGATCTTTTACTTCCGGCAGCGCAATAACGACATCATTTGCACCAAGATTTGCTAAACTGCGAGCCGCAGCTTGCACAGCTTGCTGAAACGCTTTTTCTGCGACAGTATCAGCAGCGTCACCAAGACCAACAAGTAAAACCCGTTCCGCTGCCGTGTCTGCAACGTTGCGGAGCAATAATGAGGAACCCGGTTTGCCGCTGATATCACCGGATTTCAATGCTGAGGCGATAACGCCTTGCTTGTCCAGATTTGCAGCTGCGGCAGACAGTTTTTTATTTTCGAATACGCCGACGACGATACAGGCAGTCTTCACCGCCTTGTAGGCAGTTGAGGCACTTTTTGCGTCGATTGTTTTTATGCTAAAGTCCACTTATTACTCCTCTTGGTAAGTCTCGTAAAACAGGCATTATAATCCCTCCCATGATTTTTCAACGCTCGCTCAGACGCGAATTACTCAGTGCAGCAGGCGCCGTCTTTGCAACACTCTTCGTCATCACGATTACGGTGATGCTCATCAAAATACTCGGACAAGCAGCCGGTGGAAAAGTTGCATCTGGTGACGTACTCGCCTTGATCGCCTTCACGTCGCTAATGAATATGCCGATTCTGTTGATCCTGACCGGGTTTATCTCTGTGCTGCTGGTGGTGACAAGGGCCTATCAGGATTCTGAAATGGTGGTCTGGTTTGCCTCAGGGCTGAGTTTGCGCCAATGGATAGGGCCAGTCTTACGCTTTGGCATGCCGTGGATAGTATTGACAGGCTTGCTCAGTTTTATCGTCACTCCGTGGGCGAACCAGCAAAGTGTGGAATTTCGCGAACGCTACGATAAACGCTCGGATATTGCCAAAGTCTCGCCCGGTAAGTTTCAGGAATCATCGTCTTCGGATCGTGTGTTTTTCGTCGAAGAAGTCGCAGGCGATCTGAGTAAGGTGCAAAATATTTTTATTAATACCGTCCGCGATGGAAAATCGAGTGTGGTTGTCGCCAAAGAAGGCATGATAGAGATCGATAAATATGGCGATAAATTTCTGGTGATGAGTCAGGGGCGCCGTTACGATGGTTTGCCTACAGCGCCTGATTTTCAAATGATGCAGTTCGAAAAATATGGTGTCCTCGTCTCCAGTCAGAACGGCACCATCGTCGGCGATCAGTCTGCGAAATCGATGCCGCTGACTGTCTTGCTTGACAAGCCAGATGCGAATAAAAAAGCAGAATTTTTGTGGCGGATTTCATTGCCATTGATGTGTATGGCGTTGATGTTATTAGCGATTCCTCTGGGGTATGTGAATCCCCGCGTGGGGCGTTCAGCAAATTTAATTGTCGCCTTGTTGGTGGTGATTATCTATCTGAACGTCGTCAATATTTTTCAGGCGATGGTGTCGCAGGGGCGTATAGAATTTTCTGTTGCTTGGTGGCCCGTGCATCTGATTGCGATCATTATGACATTTGTGTTGTTCTTCTGGCGTATCGAGGTCAATCACCGCTGGCATCCTCTGGTATTGTGGTCCAGAGGTAAGGCTTGTTTACGTAGTAAAGAGAAAGAAAGCGTTGCATGAGAATCCTGCAAAAATATTTTTCGGTAGAGATTGTGCGCGCCGTTTTGTTCGTGATGGTTGCTTTGCTTGCCTTGTTTTCCTTTTTTGATCTGATGAGCGAATTGCCATCAGTGAATAAAGGTGGATATCGTTTGCAACACGCACTTTTGTATGTGACTCTTGGTATGCCGGGGTACATCTACGAATTTATGCCGATTGCAGTTTTAATCGGAACGATTTATGTACTGGCGCAGTTTGCATCGAATTCTGAATTCACCATCATGCGGGCAGCGAGTATGTCAACGGTGATGGCAGGAACGATATTAATCAAAATTGGCCTGGTATTCGTTGCGCTGACCTTTCTGTTTGGAGAGGTGATCGCACCATATTCGACCAAGCTGGCCGAGCGCATCAAACTGACAGCCATCGGTGCTTCAGAAACGCAGCAATTCAGAACTGGCCTGTGGACCAAAGATCTGATCCGTGAAAATGGTCTGAGCGGCGAAGTGATCGGTTCGCGCTTTCTGAATGTCAGAGAAATTCTGCCTGATCGCCAATTGAAAGATGTGAAGATGTTTGAGTTTGATAAAAACTTTCATCTGGCCCGCGAAGTGACGGCTAAAAGTGCGGAGTATCAGGGTAAGAACGTCTGGCGCTTGTCAGATGTGATCGAGACTTCATTTCCCCGAACTTTATCTGCCGAAGATATTGCCAACGTTAAGAGTCAGGCATTAAGTAGTCGCGATGTGGTTTCTGAGGTGACGCCTGACATACTTTCTGTCTTGTTTGCCGATCCGGATCGTATGTCGGCGGTCGATCTGGCTGCATATACGCAGCACTTGAACGACAATAAACAAGATAGTGAGCGTTACGAAATTGCATTCTGGAAGAAAGTGACCTATCCGTTTGCAACGCTGGTGATGATGGCCTTAGCATTGCCGTTTGCGTATCTGCATGTGCGCAGCGGAGGTATCAGCCTGAAGATATTCAGCGGCATCATGATAGGCATGGTGTTTTACCTGATTAACAGCTTATTTTCACATATCGGTTTATTGAATACCTGGCCTGCTGCCGTGACTGCTCTGGTGCCGAGTATTTTATTTTTAGGGTTGGCGCTGGCAGGCTTGCGCTATGTTGAAAGAAACTGATGAATAAAACGTCGGCATTGATACTTTTCGCGCATGGCGCCCGCGACCCACGCTGGGCTGGTCCGTTTCAGCGCTTACAAAAAATGACCCAGGAAGCCTCTCCGGATATCAGTGTGGAGCTGGCTTTTTTAGAATTCATGTCGCCAGCTTTACCTGAACTTGTGCGCCGCCTGACAGAAGAAGGAATTCGCAATATCACGGTCACGCCGATTTTTCTGGGGCAGGGCGGTCACGTCTTACGCGATTTACCGGTATTGCTGGATCAATTACGCGGTGAATTTCCTGCACTTGCGTTGACTTTATCAACGGCTGTTGGCGAGGATGAGACTGTGTTAACTGCAATCCGCGATTATTGCCTCAGGCAACTATAAGCAATATGTCGGCATTGCCGGCATATTGCGGGTAGCTAATTATTGCTGAGCTTTGCGGGGGCGCATGGCTTCTCCCATCATGACCAGCACAGGGCCACTGCAGGCGGGCAATCCACCGGCTAATTCACCGAGGCTTAGAGTCAGTTGACGCTCATTTTCCCGGCTGCAGTTTTCAACGATGACGACAGGTAAACTGGCTGGGAAATTTGCATCCAGCATACGCTGTGCGGTCAGCATCGCCTCGCGGCCACCCATATACTGAACCAAGGTGTCGCATTCAGGAATGCGGGTATCTGCCGTTTCTCCCGGCGCCGTGCTTGAGGTAAATAAGGCGACACTGCGTGCAACTCCACGTTTGGTCAGCGGTTGCCGGACACTGGCCGCAGCAGCTAACGCTGTTGTTATGCCCGGAACAATGTCGTATGAAATCCCTGCTGATTCTAATGTGGTCAGCTCTTCATCCGCACGTCCAAACAGCATAGGATCACCACCTTTCAGGCGTACAACCAGCGCGTATTTACTGGCACACTCAACCAATTGCTGGTTGATATGTTCCTGTGCAGCTGAACGCTGACCACTGCGTTTGCCAACGGGGATTTTGATTGCTTGCTGGCATAGTTCCAGCATTTCACTGGTGACTAAAGCGTCATACAGCACGACATCTGCGCTCGCCAGCAGGCGTGCACCGCGAACCGTGATCAGGTCAGCGGCACCCGGTCCCGCACCAATCAGATAGACCTTACCGTATGGCGCAGTCATAGCGTCAAGCTTCCAGGCGAATCATGCCAGCGGCGACCGTCTGGTGCGTTACTTCATCAATCAGAATGAATGCACCGGTCGAACGTAAATCATCATAGGCATCGGCAGCCAACGCTTGCTGAACATTGATGGAGACCGTCGCAATATCGTTCAGTTTCAGACTGTCAGCCTGGTGGCGTTGCTGTGTATTGATGTCGAGCAGCGTATCGACTGCAGTCACTCTGGCAGAAACTTGCCGGGTTGTATGTTTGAGCCAGTATTTGCGACGAACATCCAGTGCATCTTCTGACAGCCAGCATAAATCTGCTTTAACTGTTTTTAACAGCGTTGCCGGACGATCCGCACCGGCCAGCATGTCGCCGCGGGAAATATCCAGATATTCATTCAACAGTATCGTCACCGACTGGCCCACAACTGCGGTATCCAGTGAGCCATCCAGCGTCAGTATGTCTTTGACTGTGCCAGTCTGGCCGCCCGGTTGAACGATCAGTGTGTCGCCTTTGCTGACTTTACCTGCTTCTATGCGTCCCATATAACCGCGGAAGTCGTTTGCTTCATGGCCGTTGTGACGTGCCACCAGTTGCACCGGAAAACGGAACGGTTCATCATGGCTGGCATCGTAGACGCTGAGTGATTCCAGCAGGTCAATCAGTGTTGGTCCCTGATACCAGGGCATTTTATCGGTCGCCGTGACTACGTTATCACCTGCCAGTGCGGACAAAGGCACTGCATGAATATCGGTCAGCCCTAACTGTGTTGCGAATTTCTTGTATTCGGCGACGATGCGGTCATAGACGCTCTGATCATAGTTGACCAGATCCATTTTATTGACCGCAACGATCACATGTTCAATCTTGAGTAAATGGGCGATCGTTGAATGGCGTTTGGTTTGCACCAGCAGATCAACGCTGCCATCCGCATTCAGCTTCACTTTCGAGACATCGACCAGAATAATGACGGCATCTGCAGTCGATGCACCTGTCACCATGTTGCGTGTGTATTGCTCGTGACCCGGTGTGTCCGCGATGATGAATTTACGTTTAGGGGTTGCGAAATAACGGTAGGCGACATCAATTGTAATGCCTTGTTCGCGTTCCGCTTCCAGACCATCGGTCAGTAAAGAAAGGTCTATCGTGTCCCCGACAGTGCGCTTATGTTTGGCGCGGGAAATTGCATCGAGTTGATCCGCAAAGATACCTTTGCTGTCGAAGAGCAGACGACCGATTAAAGTGCTCTTGCCATCATCAACTGAACCTGCCGTGATGAAACGTAACAAGCCGCGTTCTTTATTGACATTGGCGTTTATTTGTTCAACGGCACTCATTAGAAATATCCTTCTTTTTTACGTTTTTCCATCGATGCTTCTGATGTCTGGTCATCCATGCGGGTTGCGCCGCGTTCGGTAATTTGTGTGATCGCTGTTTCCGCAATAATCGCTTCGACTGTCGCGGCATCGGACGAGACCGGGCAGGTGCAGGAAATATCGCCGACGGTACGGAAACGCACGATCTGTGTTTCTACAGTTTCGCCTTCACGCGGCGGCGTCAGATCGGTCAGCGGCACCAGCAAGCCATTGCGCGGGATGACCTGGCGTTCGTGGGCGAAATATATTTGCGGCAGTTCGAGTTTTTCACGTGCGATGTATTGCCAGACGTCGAGCTCGGTCCAGTTTGAAATCGGGAAGACGCGCATGTTTTCACCCGGATGTACGCGGGTGTTATACAAATCCCATAATTCAGGGCGCTGCGCTTTCGGGTTCCATTGACCGAACTCATCACGGAAAGAAAAAATGCGTTCTTTCGCACGCGCTTTTTCTTCATCGCGGCGGGCGCCACCAATGCAGGCGTCGAATTTGTGCTCAGCGATCGTTTCCAGCAGTGTTACTGCCTGGGCCGCGTTGCGTGAATCAGTTGCCGGATTGCGCAAGCGCACGGTGCCACGCTTGATGGATTCTTCGACCGAACCAACGATCAGCCGCTCGCCGAGTTCAGCGACGCGTTTGTCGCGAAAGGCGATTACTTCAGGGAAGTTATGGCCAGTATCGATATGCACCAGCGGAAACGGAAATTTACCCGGGCGGAATGCTTTTTCCGCCAGACGCAGTAAGACGATGGAGTCTTTGCCACCGGAAAATAAGAGCGCAGGGTTACTGCATTCAGCAGCGACTTCGCGCATGATGTGGATGGCTTCAGATTCCAGCCAGTCCAGATGACGATTACTCGCAGCATCAATAAAATGGTGTTCGACGACAGTATTCATGATCACTTCTCGTTTCTTTGTAAACTCAGGGTCTGCAGTTTTAGCCCGCTTGCTCGTTTGCTTGTTTAGTTTGCCGATTTTATGCGGATCAGTTTGCCATCGACGACATGCAAACCACATTCTTTTGATTCAGGATTTTCCCACCACCAGCGACCTGCGCGGACATCTTCACCCGGCTGTATTGCACGTGTGCAAGGCTCGCACCCGATCGAAGGATAACCTTTATCATGCAACGGATTGTACGGCACCTGATTGCTGCGGATATAGTGCCAGACGTCTTCTTCAGACCAATCTGCCAGTGGGTTGAATTTTTGCATGCCATGCGCGATGTCATCTTCCTGTACCGCGAGTTCGGTACGGGTGGCTGCCTGTGCACGGCGTTGTCCGGTTACCCAGGCTTTGTTTCCTGCAAGCGCACGATTCAGTGGTTCGACTTTACGAATACGGCAGCATTCTTTACGCATTTCCACGCTGTCATAAAATGCATTCAAGCCGTGTTGCTGGACATAAGCGTCAACGGCTGCGGCCTCCGGCTTGAATAGCGTGATCGCAGTACCGTAAGTATTTTTAACCGCATCCAGCATCCCCAGTGTTTCTGCGTGCAGGCGACCGGTTTCCAGAGAAAATATACCGATGTTCAGTTGGTTGCGCAAAATGAGATCGGTCAGCACCATGTCTTCTGCCGCCAGGCTCGATGCGAAAACTGCTGGCGTAAATTCTGCCGCAATTTCTTCCAGCGTTGCTTTGGTTGCGGCCAGACGTGCCTCAAAGTCACTCATTTGGCAACTCCGGTGCGTTCAGCACGACGGAACAAGGGATTTTTCTCATCCCATGAAGTCTGATATTTTTCAGAGAAATCGGTCAGCCCTTTGATCGCGTCATGGATATTTTTGTCGGCACGTACGGCAAAGGCATTGAAGCCCACGCGCTGCATATAGAACAACTGGTCACGCAAGACGTCGCCGATGGCGCGCAATTCACCGTTAAAGCCAAAGCGTGAACGCAGGTTATAAGCGATGGAATAACCGCGCCCGTCAGAGAATTTAGGAAAATCCACCGCGAGCAGGCTGAAGCGGGCAATGTCGCCCTCTAAATCTTTTGCCTGTTCGTCGCTGGAAAACCAAACCCCAATATCTGCGCGCTTTTCGAGCACGTTTCGTTGTAACAGCCAGACTTTGAGCGGTACTATGACTTTACCTGCAGGTACATCGATTGCATCCGGTGTCTCATTTTCTGCCAGCCGCAATACTGTCCAGTCATCCTGAACGATGGCTTTGTCTTTGATAATTTCTTGCATCATCTACTTTCTTCTATCGCAGTTTAATAAGCCACCGGCGAACCAGCGTCTTCACCATAGTGTTCGGTTGTTTTGATCGGTGTCGCATACACAAAGTCTTTGAATGGCGTGATGCCAAGGCGTTGTGCAGTGTCTATGAATCGCTCCTTATCAACGCGGTCACGGATATACACCTGAATGATGCGATCAATCACTTCCGGCATTTGCCCTGCAGAGAACGAAGGCCCGATGATTTTACCGATTGCCGCATTATTGCCTTGCGCACCACCTATGGATACCTGATACCATTCGCTGCCATCTTTATCGACGCCGAGGATGCCGATGTTGCCTACGTGGTGATGGCCGCAGGCGTTGATGCAACCCGACATATTCAATTCAAGATCACCAATATCATGCAGGTAATCCAGATCGTTGAAACGATCGGTAATGTCGAGGGCGATAGGAATCGACTTCGCATTTGCCAGCGCGCAGAAATCGCCGCCCGGGCAGCAGATCATATCGGTCAGCAGACCAATATTCGGAGTGGCCAGACCATGCGCTTTTGCCTCTTGCCACAGATCAAACAGCGCTGATTGCTGCACGTCGGCCAGCACCAGATTTTGCTCATGTGTGACGCGCAGTTCGCCAAAGCTGTAACGATCAGCCAGATCTGCCACAAAGTCCATCTGATCTGCCGTCGCATCGCCAGGCGGAACGCCGGGCTTTTTCAGTGACAGCACAACGCTCGCGTAACCCGCTACTTTATGCGGTTTTACATTACGTTTGACCCAGTTAGCGAAGGCCTTGTTATCTGCTTGATGTTGTTCGTAAGCTGCATCGCTTGCCGGCAGGCTGGCGTAGGCAGGCGCAGTAAAATAAGAGGATACACGGCGGAACTCCGCCTCGGTCAGCGTCGCCGGGCCATCTTTAATTTGCGCCCATTCTTCTTCCACTTGCTGCGCAAAGACATCGGCACCTATCGCTTTCACCAGTATCTTGATGCGTGCTTTGTATTTGTTGTCACGGCGACCGTATTGATTGTAAATACGCAGTATCGCTTCCAGATACGTCATCACATGCTGCCATGGCAGGAAATCACGGATCACGGTACCAAGGATAGGCGTACGACCCATGCCACCGCCGACCATGACTTTAAAGCCGATTTCACCGGCATCGTTCTGTACCACTGTCAGGCCGATGTCATGCACCGCAATCGCTGCGCGGTCTTCTTTGGCACCATTAATCGCAATTTTAAATTTACGCGGCAGGTAAGCAAATTCCGGATGGAACGTCGTCCATTGACGCAGAATTTCTGCATACGGACGCGGGTCAATCAGCTCATCCGCAGCCACACCGGAAAACTCGTCGGACGTGATATTGCGCATGCAATTACCGGAAGTCTGAATCGCGTGCATTTCCACGGTCGCTAATTCTTCCAGAATAGCTGGCGAGTCTTCCAGATTAATCCAGTTGAACTGAATGTTCTGACGTGTCGTGAAGTGGCCATAACCACGATCATATTTACGCGCGATAAACGCAAACTTGCGCAGTTGATCCGAAGACAGCATGCCATACGGTACCGCTATACGCAGCATGTACGCATGGCGCTGATGGTATAGGCCATTTTGTAAACGTAAAGGCAGGAACTCTTCTTCTGTCAATTCGTTGGCGAGACGGCGACGTACCTGATCGCGATATTGCGCAATACGTTCTTTGATGATTTGGTGATCGTGTTGGTCGTAACGATACATCTTTATTATCCTTAAAATACGCTTTGGATCGCGCTGTCTGAATGATTGATTACAGTATGAGTTTGGCGGCAACCAGTGTCAGCGTTGTCGCGAGTATGCCACGTAACAATTTTTCCGGCACCGCCCGTGCAGCGAGCGAGCCTATGGTGATGCCGGGGAGGGAGCCGATCAGTAATGCTCCCAGCAATGCCCAGTCAATCGATCCCAGCCACCAGTGCCCGAAGGCGGCAATTGCTGTCAGCGGAACGGCATAGGCGATGTCTGTCCCGGCAATATGTGCTGACGACATTCGCGGATACAGCATGACCAGCAAGGTTGCGCCAATCGCTCCTGCACCGATGGAAGAAATGGTGACCAGCGTGCCGAGTAGCGCACCGGAAAAGATGGTGGCGACATCCAGTTTGTGCCCATGCAATTGTTTTTCCGGATGCGCATTCAGCCACGCCAGCATCTTGCTTTTGAATAGCAAAGCGATCACAGTCAATAATACTGAGCCGGCGATAGAGTAACGGATGACCTGGCCAATTTCTTTGTTCAGTCCGCCAAAATACTTGAGGCCGAAGGTAGCCAGGATCGCTGCAGGCAAGGCACCTAAGCACAGCAGGCGCACAACGCGCCATTCCACGGTGCCGCGCAAGCGGTGGGTAAATGTGCCGGTGGCCTTGGTAATTGAGGCAAATGCCAGGTCGGTGCCCACCGCAACAGTGGGGGACACGCCGAACAACAGGGTTAACAGGGGCGTCATTAACGAGCCGCCACCGACTCCTGTCAGTCCGACCAGTGTGCCAACTGCAAAACCGGAAAATATATAAGTTAAATTCATGTCGCCCCACATTAAGTACATGGGATCGTAATGAAATTCAGCTCTATTCCAAACTACTTAGTATTTATTTGCTTATATGTTGTTTTGATATATCGATATTTGCTGAGCTTTGATGGTGATTTTGCTATGCCTCTTTCTATGTCTCTTTAGCAGAGCATGCAATATAGAGTGAGAATGTCGAATGAAACCAAGAGAATAAAGGCAGCAAGTATGATTGCTGTCACGGTGTGCCCTCAGATTGTCTGAGGCTTTCCAGAACCCGTTGGAAGTCCGGAGATTGTCGCAACACGTCGCGTCCGGCTGCTTGTAGCTGTTCGACGTAATCCGGCGTAATCGTGAATGCTGTCGGTACTTGCAGCAGCGATTGACGCAAATGACGATCTTTAATGTCGCGCAGGCTGACGTTAATCAGATGCAGTTCTGCATCGGCTGAAAAAGGGCTGTCTTTTTTGCCTCGATTTTCGATAATTTCCCGCTTCCAGCGCGCAACGTCGTCGTTTAACATTCCCAGTGTGATCTTGGTATCACGTGAACCGACGCCAAATAACAACGCGTCTGCAACTTGCCCTGTCGTCGGTACTTTATCGCTCTGATCTATTTTTTCACCTAAGTCGCGCTCGGAATTAATTGAGATCAGAATCATGCGTCGTATTGAGCCGGGTGGGGCTTTACGAAAACTTTCCTGTACTGAGCCCTCCGCGACGATGCGATCCAGCATTGCTCTGACCCCCAGATTATCCGTCAACCCGCCATCGACCAGATGTAAATAGGGACGCGCTGCGGCGTCTTTGTAACTGGCTTCATTGGCTTTCAGTATGCGCGAGCGGTAATTGCCCTCATCCTCTTTTTTCTTCTCTGCGGAAGCGTTGGTAGACGCTGCCGGACAATTATTCGCGTAATTGCGCAAGGTCAGCGGCGTCAGCACTATCGGTACTGCGGATGAGGATGCCACAGCGAAAGAGAGCGGCACATTGTCGAGATCGGAACAAATCAAGGCGAACTGTTCCGGTGTGAATTCAAATCCCGCACCCGTCGTCAGATCGGTCGCGGTGACCAGCAATTCATTGACATGCTGTTTCTTCTGTAGATCGCCAAAAGTCATGCCGCGGTACAGATGATCGAGTTGCTCTTCGAGAACATGACTGCGGCCATACCATGGGGAGCCAAGCTGATAAATCTGTCTGGGGGAAAATGCAGTCCGAATCAAGCCTTTTTCAAAATTTGACAGTAAAAATTCAGATTCAAAGCGAGTGAATGTCTCATCACCAAACGCAGCGTAATAGGTTGCCAGAATACTGCCGCCGGATACGCCACTGATCAGTCCGACCTTATCGAGTATCGTCGTTCTTTTACCTTCCCAGAGAAAACTGGTGTCCTTCAACTCTCGCATCACGCCAAGACCAAAAGCGGCAGCGCGGGCACCACCACCGGATAAGGTCACCGCCGCGACGATAGAGGGGCGGTTTGCCAGCAGATCTTCTCGTTGGGCTAAGGCAGACGTGGATTTGGCGACTTCATTTTGCCAAGGATGATAAGTGGAACATGCACTTAACAGTGCAAGCGTGCAAGTCAATGCGCCGCGTTTGATGATCGGAAATAGTGTCATATTTATTCCAGATGAATTTCCGGAATTGTACTACTCAGTCAATACTATTTGGCAATACCACCATGGCTGTTTTGCGTAAGCGCGTTAAGTGATGTTTGATGGCCGAAACGATGAATACCATGTTGTCGTGGCGTTTTTTGATTTCCGAACGTTTTTTTGACTGGATCAGTGTCAGATTTGGCGGCACTATTTTTTTGCAAATCAGTTCGTAGTCACCGTCTTTCCGTTTTGACGCACCAATTTCAGACCACAGTGCATCGTAGTCAGACAATACCTTTCCCTGTTTAATCGAGCGACGAACAACACGATGCGTGTTTGCAACCAGACGAAGTGTTTCGCAGTTAAATTGAACTCCCAGTTGTTCGACCAGCTTGATCAGTAAATTTTTAGGACGTATGCCATAGAGATCGCGCGTGCTGCTGCGGATCAACTGCACGGCGTTCTCTTCGCGGGATCCTTGTATGCAGCCAATATAAATATGCATGCATCCATTTTCCCGGAAAAAGGTGAATGCGCATGAGTAAATCAATATCTGATTTTGTGATAATTGCAATACCAGCTCGCCTTCACGTTCCATAGGATCAATCGCGCATAAGTGTATGCCGTAGGTGTTACCCGTTTTTCCAGTGAAGTATGCGAGATCAACTGGCTCTCTGGAGGCTTGCCTGATTATTTCGTGTAAGCCCTGTCCCAGCATAAATGCATAGTGCTGCTGTATGACCTGAACCCGTGCGTCGTGATTCAATAACGTCGAAATATACGGCCGATAGGGCTTGTGAATAAATCGTGATCTGGCTCTGACCAGGTCGCTATAAAAATGATGTGAATTCAATAAATGCAGCCACTGATACGTCAGGTTTGACCGTAAGATAGCTCTTCCATATAGCTTTAGCATTGTACGAAATCGCACTGTGCCACTTAAGCCTGCGAGGCTATCAGCCAAAGTCACGAGCGAGGTTTTAACCGGAACAGATTGATGTTCGCTTGTCTGCATGACGGTATTCAATGTATTCATCATTCGTCCAGTACGCCGCCACCCAGAGATTTATAAAGCACCACTGTATTGCTGGATTGTTGTCTGCGGAGTTCCAGTAAGGCTCGTTGACCCGTGTATAACGTCCGTTGCGCATCCAGTAATTGCAGACGGCTGTCTTGTCCGGCGCTGAATCTGACGCGAGTCAGATTCAGATTTTTTCTGGCACTGTCGGCAAAGCGCTGTTGCGCTTCGATCTGGCTTGCATATGTCGCTTGACCTGCGAGTGCGTCTGCCACCTCACGGAAGGCGGTTTGTATCGCGCGCTCATATTCTGCAATGGCTGACGATTTCCGTATTTCTGCCAACTTTAATTCCGAACGCAGGCGCCCATGCTGAAAGATGGGTTGTGTCATTTGCGGTGCGAATGACCATGTATGTTGATTGCCACCAAAAAGATTGCTCAGCGAGGAGCTGCTGTATCCGATTGACGTTGTCAGCGATATACGGGGGAAAAAAGCTGCTCTGGCATTGCCGATGTCGGCGTTGGCCGCAATCAGATTTTGTTCCGCCTGTAAGATGTCGGGACGCAAGGTCAGCAGGTCGGATGGCAGGCCGGCGGGTATCTGCGGCGGTAAAGCGCTATCGCTGATGCTGTCAGAGTTCGCCTTGTTATGAATCAACTCGCTGCCTGTCAGCAAACGCAATCCATTAAGGGTTTTGCTGAGCTGACGCTGCCGCTCCGATAAATCCGCTTCGGCGCTGGCGACTTGCCCTTCGGCGATAGTCACATCCGCACTACTGACTTGCCCTGCTGCTTTTAAGCTATGTGTGAGTTTCAGCGACGTGCGCCAGTCAGCTAAGGTTTTTTCTGTTAAATCGAGTTGTTGCCTTGCCAGAAGATTCTCATAATAAGCATCTGCCACAGCACCGATCAGTGATATTTTCGCGGAACGTTGCCCTTGTTCGCTGGCCAGATATCTCGCGAATGCTGCATCGCTTAATGATTTCACGCGGCCAAAAAAATCCAGCTCGAAAGCAGTCATTGTTAAGCCTGCCGAATGCTGAGTGTTGATGGATGCCGCTGTACTGTCTGTCATCGCGGTACGCTGGCGGACACTTCCGGCAGTGGCATCAACTGTTGGCAAACGAGCGCTATTCTGTATCTGAAATTGTGCACGCACAGCTTTTACGTTCAGACTTGCGATGCGCAGATCACGATTGTTTTCCAACGCGAGTTGGATCAGATATTGCAACTGCGGGTCTGTAAAGACGCGACGCCAACCGGTTTCAGCGATGCTCTTGCCTTGCATTTGCGCTTGTGTTGAGTAGATACCCGGTATCGGTGCGGCCGGCCTGTCCAGATCCGGTGCCAGCGAGCAGGCGGACAGCACCAGAATCAATGCAGAGAAAATGATGTACTTCATATTAGCTTTCAATCACCGGAGCAGAACTGGCAGTTTTGTCAGCATCTGTTTTTTTATGGAATCGTTTTGCTATTCTTTGTGCCGTACTCAGTACAACCACAAAGAAAACGGGTGTGAAGAAGATTGCCAGTACCGTCGCACTGATCATGCCGCCGAGTACGCCGGTACTGATTGCGTGTTGAGTCTCTGCACTCGCACCAGTCGCAATAACGAGTGGGAACACCCCCAGCCCGAATGCCAGTGATGTCATCAGAATCGGACGTAAGCGTAATCTCGCCGCTTGCAACGCTGCATCAGACAGACTCATGCCTTGCCCGACCAGTTGCTTCGCGAATTCAACAATCAGAATCGCATTTTTGGCAGATAAACCAATGATCGTGATCAGACCGACTTTAAAGAAAACATCGTTTGATAAATCGCGCAGAAAGACGGCGAGGATGGCACCAATCAGACCGAGTGGAACAACCAGCATGACCGACAATGGAATCGACCAGCTTTCATACAAAGCGGCCAGTACAAGAAAAACGACCAGCATGGAGAGTGCCATCAGCATCGGTGCCTGCGATGCCGACTGACGTTCCTGCAAGGATTGGCCAACCCACTCAAGCGCAAAGCCGGGGGGCAATTGCGCCGCAAGGCGTTCCATTTCATTCATCGCATCACCGCTGGAGACTCCGGGGGCAGCGCTGCCTGAAATCCGTGCCGATGGATAGCCCTGAAAGCGTACTAACTGCAGGGCAGCTTTACCCCAGACTGGCGTAACGAGTTCTGTGAGTGGCACGACCTGTCCAGTGCTGCTGCGTACATGCAGTTTCAAGACATCATCAATCTGCATCCGTGATTTCGCGTCAGCCTGAACAATCACTTGCTGAACACGTCCAGCGTTCACGAAGTCATTCACATAAGCGGAGCCCATTGCCGTCGACAGCGTGTCACTGATGCTGGTAAACGATACGCCCAGTGTTTCGGCTTTCTTGCGGTTGACATCAAGCCTGACGTTGCTACCCGGTTGCAGTCCATCGGGATAGACTGCTGTCACTAATTTGCTTTGTGAGGCCAGCCTCAACAAGGTATTTTGCGCATCACGTAAAGCGTCTTCGCCTTTGCTTGAATGATCCTGCAGGCGTAGTGTAAAGCCGGAAGATGTGCCGAGTTCATCAATCGCTGGTGGCATCAGACTGAAGACCGTACCTTCAGTGACACCAGACATCGCAAGCTGCGCCCGGCTGACTTCGTCTGCTGCTGTCGCGCCATTCCGTTGTGACCAGTCTTTCAACATCGTAAAGGCCATTGCTGTATTCGTTCCGGCACCGGAGAAACTGAACCCGAGGATGGTCTGATTCGCATCGATTCCCGGACGGGATGCGACATGTTTTTCAAACACCTTCACCACATCCAGCGTGCGCTCTGTTGTTGCATCCGAAGGCAGCTGAAACGAGGTCATGAAATATCCCTGATCTTCTTCCGGTAAAAATGAGCTGGGAAGCAGACCAAATGAAAACACCAGTGCAACAACGATGGCGGCAAACATCAGCATGGTTCTGCCGCTTCGTTTCAGCAGGGTGACGACCCATGCTGAATATCCGCTGGTCATGCGCTCGAACTGGTGGTTAAACCAGCCAAAGAAACCTGTACTCGCATGGGCATCAGCGTTAATTGGTTTCAAAATGGTCGCGCACAGCGCAGGTGTCAGTGTCAGCGCCAGAAATGCAGAGAACAGAATCGAGACCACCATCGACATTGAAAACTGCCGGTAGATCGCGCCGACAGAGCCACTGGCGAGTGCCATAGGAATGAATACGGCGGTCAGCACCAGCGTAATGCCGACGACTGCTCCGCTGATTTCCTTCATCGCTTTGGAAGTGGCTTCTTTAGGTGATAAGCCTTCCGTTGCCATTAATCGCTCAACGTTTTCAACCACGACAATCGCATCATCCACAATGATGCCGATGGCCAGTACCATGCCGAACATCGTCAGCACGTTAACGGAGAAGCCAATCAACAGCATCAGCGCAAATGTGCCTAGTAATGCGATCGGGGCGACGATTGCCGGGATCAATGTGTAGCGCACTTTTTGCAGGAATAAATACATCACCAGAAACACCAGCGCCATGGCTTCAAGCAAGGTTTTAATCACTTTTTCGATTGATATTTCAACGAATGGTGCGGTATCAAATGGAATCGAGTAACTGATTGCTGCTGGCATCGATTTTTGCAGTTCCGCCATTCTTGCGCGCACCGCTTTAGCGGTTTTGACCGCGTTTGCTCCCGGCGAAAGCTGAACAGCTGCAGCCGTTGCCACCTTACCGTTTTCACGATTAGAGAAGCCATACGATTGCGCTCCGAGTTCAACTTTGGCGACATCTGCAATCGTGACTTTGCTGCCGTCGGCGTTAGCGCGCAAAACGATAGCGCCAAATTGGGCTGGCGTTTCTAACTGACCGCGTGCTTCCAGCGGAAAGGTGACGCGCTGGCCAGTCATTGCCG
The DNA here is from genome assembly GCF_018139565.1 of Cognatundibacterium rivi. GTDB lineage: Bacteria > Pseudomonadota > Gammaproteobacteria > Burkholderiales > Burkholderiaceae_D > Undibacterium > Undibacterium rivi. The sequence continues at coordinate 296,116 of NZ_JAGSPK010000005.1, read as the reverse complement.
GTGAACTTCCGATGGCTCCCGGAGCAATCTGAATGTTTTGTTGTGCAACTGCCGTTGTCACATCACTCATGGATAAATTATAAGCTTGCAGCCTGGCCGGATCGACCCATATCCGCATCGCTTTTTCTGCGCCGAATAACTGCACTTTGCCGACGCCCCCAATCCGGCGTAATTCCTCCACGATGTTACGGGCGAAATAGTCGCTCAGATCGGCCTCGCTGAGGCTGTCCTCTTTGGAGCTCAGCCCCACGATCATCAGGAATCCTGCTGAGGCCGACTCCACACCGAGCCCGTTCTGACGTACCACTTGCGGTAAGCGAGGTTCTACCGTTTTGATCCGGTTTTGCACATCGACCTGCGCCATTGCCGGATCTGTGCCGGGTTTAAACGTGATGCTGATCTGTGCACTGCCAGAACTATCCGCAGTGGACTCGAAATAAAGCAGGTTTTTAACACCTGAGAGTTCGCGTTCAATCACGCTGACAACGGCATCGTTCAGTGTTTTTGGTGTCGCACCCGGATAGCTGGCGCTGATACTGACGCTGGGTGGTGCAATCGATGGAAAGCGCGCGATCGGCAACTGCGGAATCGCAATGATTCCGGCCAGAGCGATGAAGATGGCAATGACCCAGGCGAAAATCGGGCGATGAATAAAAAATTGCGGCATGATCATTCCCGGGGATTATTTCGAACGTGCAGAAGATGCTGGTGTCGCTGGTATCGCTTTCCAGGGCTGCGCATTGACTTCGCTTCCCGGTTGCAAACGCTCCAGCCCCTCAACGACGACAAGCTGGCCAGCACTGACACCATTGGTGACGACATAGTCAGCACCAATGACGGCACCAAGTTCAACCGGTTTCTGCGTAACTTTTTTGTTGGCTTCAATGATCCACAGATAGGGCTTTCCTGCACTATCACGCTGGACAGCCTGCTGCGGAACGATGACTGAAGGGGTAGCAGTTCCCTGCGGGATGCGGGCACGCACATACATTCCGGGTAACAACAGGCGTTCACGGTTGTCTACTTCAATACGCATCACGATCTCACCGCTGCTTGCGTCAACATTCACACCGGAGAACAACAGTGTGCCTTTGACTGGGTAAGGATGGCCTTCCGCGTCCAGTACCTGAACCTGGATTTCCTTTGCGCCGTTGTTCTGATCACTTCCAGGCAGATCACGCATGGATCTTAATTTTGATGCCGGCTTTCTGGCGTCAACATAGACGCGATCAATCTGCTGGATTTTTGCCATGGGATTGACATCGCTGGCCGTGACCAATCCGCCTTCAGTCAGCAATTCCTGACCAATACGTCCGGAAATAGGCGCTTTGATGCTGGCATAGTCAAGATCGAGGTGGCGTCGTGCGAGGGTGGCCTTCGCTTGCGCAAGCTCGGCGGCTGCCTGCGCCGTTGCGGATTGCGCATCGTCCAATACTTGACGGCTGACCGCATCACTTTCTGCCATTTGCTGCAGTCGCTTGCTTTGCAGTGCGGCGCGCTCAAAAACGGCTTCTGATCGTTTGAGGGCAGCGGCGGCGATATCCAATTCTGCCTTCAGTGGTGCTGCATCAATTTGAAATAATGCTTGTCCGGCACGTACCTCAGCACCTTGCTGAAACAGACGTTTCAGAACGATGCCACCTACTTGCGGGCGAATTTCTGCGGTGCGATAGGCAACCACACGGCCCTCCAGCTCATCATGTAAAACGACATTGGATGATTGAATTTTCATTGCCGCCACAATGGCGGGCGGGGTTGCCACTTCGGGTGTTGATTTGTCGCATGCGGCGAGATTCATAGCGGCAAGTGTCGCTATCATTAATCGCTGTTTAACAAACGTTTGCTTCATGGTGATGTACCTTTTTGGAATATCCAGATTCAGACTGGTCATCTGTAAGCTTAATAAAACAGCGTGGGGTTTTCGTGGTGAATTTATGGAGTTATGATGGAGACCGATATTTTTTCTGAACACCTATGAACCATCCTGCTGTTAATTTCGTCGGTACAAATAAACCAGAATCTGGTGGTGCCTTAGTTCTCATTGCGGAAGATGAACCGGAAATTGTCGAAATCATCAAGGCTTATCTACACCGGGATGGCATGCGTACCGCTCATGCAAAAGATGGACGAGCTGCATTAGAGTTGCATCTTGCGATCAAGCCGGATCTGGTTTTACTGGATGTCAAAATGCCCCATGTTGACGGTTGGCAGGTATTGTCCGAGTTGCGGCGAAGAGGGAATACCCCAGTGATCATGTTGACGTCACATGATCAGGATATTGATAAGCTGATTGCATTGCGTGTTGGTGCCGATGATTATGTCGTTAAACCGTTTAATCCGGCAGAGGTTGCGGCGCGGGCGTTGGCGGTTCTGCGGCGCACAGGTAGTAATGGCGTAGCGGAGCGTGGGCTGTTGCGCTGTGGACCAATCGAAGTCAATCTGGAATCGCATCAGGCGCACGTACTGAGAAACGATGCAGCGCTTCCACTGTCTCTTACGCTGACCGAATTCCGTTTGCTGGCACACATGGCGCGCACACCGGCGCGGGTGCATAGTCGCGCGGAATTACTGGTCAGCTGCCTACCAGAAGGTGACAGCCTGGAGCGTACCGTTGATAGCCATATCAGCAAATTGCGTAAAAAATTAGAAGCTGCAGATGTGCCGCATTTGCTGGTCAGCCTGCGCGGCGTCGGCTATTGCCTGAAGAGTCCATCGTGAGCGCCGAATCGGATTTCAGCAGACAAATCATTCGCTGGACATCGGCAGTTGTACTGAGCATCATCGCCATTGTGTTAATCAGCACCTATGTGTTTTATGCCTTACTGATTCAATGGGTTCCCAGTTTGTTTACCGACGTCGATCCGATGTCACTGCCAACATGGCCGGAATGGATTTATATGGCGACGATCACTGTTGTCGGCCTTGTGTTTGGCATCGCTGCGGCAAGAAAACTGGCCAGACGCATCTTGATCCCGCTTAACTCCATTGCCGAAAGTGTCAAACGTATTGCCGATGGCGATTTATCTGCCCGCGCAGTGGCAGGCGATCGTACCTTGGGCGAAACCGCTGCCCTGGTTGATGGCTTTAATTCTATGGCAGAACGCTTGCAAAGTACCGCACATGAATTAACGACCTGGAATGCTGCGATTGCGCATGAATTAAGAACGCCTCTGACGATTTTGCGCGGACGCTTGCAGGGCATGGCGGACGGCGTGTTTCCGCCAGAGGAAGTGCAGTTTCGTAATCTCTTGAATCAGGTCGATGGGCTTACCCGTCTGGTCGAAGATTTACGCGTTCTCAGTCTGGCCGATGGCGCTTATCTGAGCCTGAGATTGGAACACGTGGACATTGCCTCCGAAGTCAGTCAGGTGCTGGAACTCATGGCACCGTCATTGACTGCCGCCGGATTTTATCTTGATATGAAGGTAGAAAGTACCATCATCGTCTGTGACCCGTCACGCCTACGGCAAGTGATCGTCGCTCTGCTTGAAAATGCACGTCGCTACGCATCTCCAGGAAAGTTGCTGATTGAATCCAGACTGTCGCAAAATGCATTTCATCTGACAGTGACGGATGAAGGGCCGGGAATCCCTGAGCATCTGATCCCTTTTATCTTCGAAGCCTTTCAGCGTGGTGATGATTCGCGGTCGCGCGAAAGCGGCGGTAGCGGTTTGGGTCTGGCGGTGGTGCGTGCGATTGCACAGGCACATAAGGGGCAAGTCAGTTATGCTCAACACGCCGATGGCGGCTCTGTATTTCAGATCACTTTGCCGAGAGTACATTGACGTGATGCTGCTTTTCGGGCTTCACCATCATCATTCATTCCTGAACTGAAAACACCGGCAGAGTATTTTGCGTATAATTGGTTCGCCGACGATGTCGGCAGGTCGTACGTCTTCAGGGCGGGGTGTAATTCCCCACCGGCGGTAAAATTTGCCAGATATTTTTGGTAAATCAAGCCCGCGAGCGCTTGCAGTGAATGATCATCGTCGTTGTACTGATGGTTTTTGCAAGGTCAGCAGATCTGGTGTGATTCCAGAGCCGACGGTGATAGTCCGGATGAGAGAAGATACGCCTGATATCAGTGCTCGCGCCAGCTCGTGAGCGCTGGCTTTGGGCTATTCAAAAATCCCCTGGAACGTCTTTTGCACATTTTTTTTGCGGAGCGTTTCAATTATGTTGAGTAACACAAGCAGCCTTACTGCAGTACCCGGTTCAATTACTGCATCATCTTCATCAGTCGTAGCGACTACACAAGCATCCCAGAGTTTTGTTTATTCCGACAGTCCTTTTACCGAGCGTTTACAGCGGGCTCTGGCCGACCTTCGGAATGGACGACCAGTTTTATTGATGGACGATTTTGATCGTGAAAATGAAGCCGATCTGATCATCGCAGCGGAAAAAATTACCACCGAGAGCATGGCCAGACTAATTCGTGATTGCAGCGGTATCGTGTGTCTGTGCCTGACCGACGAGCGCTTGCAGCAGCTGGATTTGCCTCCGATGGTGGCTGCAAATGGTAGTCGTTTTGGTACGGCATTTACGGTCACGATAGAAGCCACGCACGGTGTGACTACGGGCGTTTCTGCTACGGATCGGGTCACAACGATCAAGGCTGCGATCGCAGAAGGTGCGATACCCGGCGATCTGGCGCGGCCAGGGCATGTTTTTCCTTTGCGGGCAGTGCCTGGCGGAGTATTACAGCGGCGTGGTCATACTGAGGGCTCCGTGGATCTGGTGCGTCTGGCTGGAATGCAGCCGGCAGCGGTATTATGCGAACTGATGAATCCGGATGGCAGCATGTCACGTGGTCAGGATATTCTGAATTACGCAGCGGCACATGATCTTGTGATTCTGAGTATTGATGAACTGGCACAGCACATAAATGGTTTACAAACCAGATGAGTCATCGGATTTTTCCGACGAGATGATGAATTCTTTGTAGTGTATGTTCTGTTGATATAACAAAGGACGGGAGGTTTGCGTAATGGGTGATCAGCACAGTTATCGGCACCGATCTATCGTCACCATATTGTGTGCATCCCTTTTGCTGTGTGTATCGTTTGCAGCATTCGCCGCGCCCGCATCCTGGTATAAGTGGAAAAGCAAAATCAAAGATGCAGAGGTCTGTTCGCAGACTTCACCGGGTGATGGGTGGGAACGCACTGCAGGTCCTTATCGCGATGGGCGATGTGAAAAACTCAAAAATGAATGAGTATTTTTTTCTGTTTGTCTGAATAAACTGAACAAGTAAACCATCTGAAACAACAAAGCCTCCGCCAGTCATCTGCGGGGGCTTTTTTATGTCTTCGCGTTCCATGTATAACCATGTTCGCGGATTGGTGTCACCAGCACGCTGACCGTGCCGAAGAAATCGTTAATCGTTTTTTGTATAAATAATCGCGTTTTAATTCGTTTTCCACTCTTAGGGATTTCGCTACAGTTTTGTCATAACGATGTTCGATAAACACATCAATTGCTTTGAAAGATATGTATGACAGATTCTACGATCACCCCCAACGATGCTTTTTCTTCCGCCAGTTCCGCTTCTGATAACAGCGGCGCCGATGTCGCTAGTCTGCTTTCCCATGCAAAAGAAGATGCCCGTCAACAGCAACTGCCTTTCGCCGGCAGTCTGACGCCGGTTGACGCTTGGCGTCTGGTGCAACTGGGTGCCGCCACCCTCGTTGATGTTCGTACAAATGAGGAGCGTAAGTTTGTTGGTCATGTTCCCGGTAGCCAGCATGTCGCCTGGGCGACAGGCACCGCAATGACCCGTAATCCGCGTTTCGCGAAGGAATTCGAAAGCAAACTCAAAGATAAAGCGGCTGTATTTTTGTTGTTATGTCGTAGCGGTAAGCGTTCGGCGGCAGCGGCTGAAGCACTGACCACGGCCGGATTTGTGAACGTCTTCAATATCACTGAGGGGTTTGAAGGCGAGATCAACGAGATTCAGCAACGTGGGCAGCTTGGTGGCTGGCGTTCGTATTCCTTACCCTGGGTTCAGGATTAAGCGCATATCAGCGACCACACAAAATTTGCTGGTACTGCGGTCATTGACTTCTTTCATCGGCAAGCTGAATCAAAACTGAATCACAACTGAACTGATCAGAGTTATGACTAACAATAAAGCCAATAATCAAGCCCATGCACCTGCAATACAGCGAGCGTCATTATTTGGTATCGAGCAGGTCGTCAGTGAACTGGCCTCTGTGCGTCAGACCTGGCGCAGCCGCCAGGTGCGCCCATCGGAGCCGGGTGGGCGTGAATTGCCATCGCGGGATGCGCTGACAAAGATACTCGAGGATTTGCGCGGAGCGCTGTTTCCCATGCGTCTTGGTCCGCCGGAATTGCGTCAGGAAAGTGAAGATTTTTACGTTGGGCATACCCTTGATTCGGTGCTGCATTCATTGCTGACGCAGGTGCGGCTGGAACTGAGTTACGCATCGCGCTATAACAACCACCATGAGCTGCATACTGAAGATCGGGCAGTGTCTATCGTGCGCACTTTCTCACGTTCTTTGCCGCAGATACGCACCCTGCTCGACAGCGATGTGATTGCCGCTTATCAGGGCGATCCTGCCGCCCGCAGTGTCGATGAAGTTTTACTCTGCTACCCCGGCGTGCTGGCCATGATTTATCACAGGGTTGCACACCAGTTGTATTTGCTGGGTGTGCCTTTACTGGCACGTATCGTTGCAGAAATTGCCCACAGTCAGACTGGCATTGATATTCATCCCGGTGCGCAGATTGGTCCCGGTTTTTTCATCGATCACGGTACTGGTGTGGTGATCGGTGAGACGGCCGTAATCGGGCAGCGCGTGCGTATTTATCAGGCAGTGACGCTCGGTGCAAAACGTTTTCCCGCGGATAAAGAAGGTAATTTACAAAAGGGTTTGCCGCGTCATCCGATTGTTGAAGACGATGTTGTTATTTACGCGGGAGCGACCGTCTTAGGGCGGATTACTTTAGGGCGTGGCGCGACCATCGGTGGCAACGTCTGGGTCACGACTGATGTGGCACCCGGTAGTCATGTCAGTCAGGCGAGTTTGCGCCATGAAAAGAATCTCGCAACGACCGATCCGGAGTGATGATGAAAGAGCTTTGCCATTGCTTTGGTATTGCTGTTCGTCAGGCACGTGACGCACGTCAGTGGTCGCAGGAAGTGCTGGCGGAAAAGGCAAATCTGAACCGCTCGTATATCGGTGAGATTGAGCGCGGAAAAGTAATTCCGTCACTGGTGACGATGGAAAAACTGGCGCAGGCATTAGGCTTTCGTATGTCAGAACTGCTGGCACGCTGCGAGGATGTGCGTCACGCGCAAGTAATGCAAAAAATGTCCTTGATGGCGATAGCATGTTGAACGCGGGCGATGGGCATCAGACACTGTCTTAACAGATGAATTGCTATTTTTGTTGTTAATTCTTGTTGTTATTTTTTTGTAGTCCGATAAATCCACTTACTCATGGAGTGACCTATGTCTGATGTACCTTCGCCGAATTTTGCACTGGGCGATAATGCTGCCCGACAGTTAGCCAATGCAACTAAAACCGTTCCGCAGTTATCGACCATTTCTCCGCGCTGGCTGGTGCATCTGCTGCAATGGCTGCCGGTTGAAGCCGGCATTTACCGGCTCAACAAGGTAAAAAATCCTAAGGATGTGCGCGTTGCCTGTTCTCAACGCGACGAATCCGAATTACCGCAGACTTTTGTGGATTACGAAGAGCAACCGCGCGAATATTTCCTGAATGCAGTCGCTACCGTTTTGGATGTACATACCCGTATCTCCGATCTGTATAGCAGCCCGCACGATCAGATTAAAGAGCAATTACGTCTGACCGTAGAAACAATCAAGGAGCGTCAGGAAAGCGAGCTGATTAATAACCCTGATTATGGTCTGCTGGCGAATGTGCATGAGGATCAACGCATCTCGACGCTGACTGGCGCACCGACACCGGACGATCTGGACGATCTGCTGACCAAAGTATGGAAAGAGCCAGGCTTTTTCCTCGCGCATCCGTTGGCGATTGCGGCGTTTGGCCGCGAATGCACACGTCGCGGTGTTCCTCCACCGACAGTCAGTCTGTTTGGCTCACAATTCCTGACATGGCGCGGCGTTCCTCTGGTTCCATCTGACAAATTACCGATTGAAGATGGCAAAACAAAAATCATTTTGCTGCGCGTTGGTGAAAAACGGCAGGGGGTGGTTGGTCTGTTCCAGCCCGGGCTGGCTGGTGAGCAGAGCCCAGGTCTGTCAGTGCGTTTTATGGGTATCAACCGTAATGCGATTGCTTCTTATCTGATTTCTCTTTACTGCTCACTGGCAGTGTTGACAGATGATGCCCTGGCTGTGTTGGATGATGTGGAGATCGGTAAATATCATGACTATCCTGACACCTACAAATAATCATCAGGTGTCTGCGGATGGTGTGCCGGATGAGGCATTACTGAATCGCATGGCATCTGAATTCTTCGCGCTGGTGCCGGGTGTGGCTCAGGCGGCTGCACAATTCCTGCCGGGATTGTCGCACCTGAACGAGCCGCATCCAGTGCCGGTGTCTCCTGCTGGGAACGTGCCTGTCATTGAGCCGCAAAGCAGTTCGTCGGCGCATGTAGCACCAGTCGCGGAGCCGGGCATCGCGCAGGGTGTACCCGCGATCTATGCAGCGGCCTTGCCGCACAACGGTGGCAGCAGCATAGCTCCATCCCGGCCTCAGGCTGGTGGGGCAGGTTCTCCATATTATTTTTTAAGCGGAGAACATGCTTATCCGTCCGTAGATGCGGGTCTGGATAGTCTGGCGGCGCAGGCGACCGGTAGTGATCAGGTCAGCGCCCGCGCTTTCGGCTTACCAGGACAGGATCAGTTGCAACGTTTGTTAGGAGAGTTGTATCCGGCAAAAGCGGTAACAGCCACACCGGCAAATGAATTGTCGGCCACGTATTATTTTCAGCAAGGCGAACAAAATTACTGGGATGCTGCTCCCCGCGCTGCGAATCCTGCTTTGGCCGCACCATTTGATATCCATGCCGTACGGCGCGATTTTCCGATATTGGCGGAGCGTGTGAATGGCAAACAACTGGTCTGGTTTGATAATGCCGCGACGACGCACAAGCCGCAATCGGTGATCGACAGACTCAGCTATTTCTATGCACACGAGAATTCCAATATTCATCGTGCCGCACACGAACTGGCAGCGCGGGCAACCGATGCTTACGAAGGTGCGCGCAATACCGTGGCACGTTTTCTGGGTGCGGCGTCGCCAGAGGAAATTATCTTCGTACGCGGTGCGACAGAAGCGATTAATCTGGTCGCGAATACTTTCGGTAAAAAGTTTATCGGTGCCGGTGATGAAATCATCGTGTCGCAACTTGAGCATCATGCCAACATCGTTCCATGGCAACAGCTGGCGGCAGAAAAGGGCGCCGTGATACGGGTGATTCCGGTGGATGACAGTGGTCAGATTCTGCTGGATGAGTATCGCAAACTGCTCAACAGCAAGACTCGCCTGGTCGCTGTCACGCAGGTGTCGAATGCACTCGGCACCATCACTCCGGTGCAGGAAATCATTGCACTCGCGCATAGTGCCGGAGCCCGCGTATTGGTGGATGGTGCGCAGGCGGTATCGCATCTGCGTGTCAATGTACAGGCGCTGGATGCCGACTTCTATGTGTTTTCCGGACACAAAGTATTCGGTCCCACCGGTATCGGTGTCGTCTATGGTAAAAAAGCTTTACTGGAGCAATTACCACCGTGGCAGGGCGGCGGCAATATGATTGCGGATGTGACCTTTGAACGCACCCAATATCAGCCTGCGCCAGCGCGTTTTGAGGCTGGTACCGGCAATATTGCCGATGCCGTCTGTCTGGGCGCTGCGATCGACTATGTGGAACGTATCGGTCTTGAAAAAATTGCTTTGTACGAACATGCTTTGCTTGAGTATGCAACCCATGGCTTGAAAAGCATACCTGGCGTACGCCTGATAGGCACGGCTCACGCGAAGGCGAGTGTTGCATCGTTTGTCCTTGCCGGCTACAAGACGGAAGAGGTCGGGCACGCGCTGAATCAGGAAGGCATTGCGGTACGTTCAGGGCACCATTGCGCACAACCGATATTGCGTCGCTTTGGTGTTGAGGCAACCGTGCGTCCTTCGTTTGCGTTTTACAATACCTGCGATGAAATAGACCGCCTGATCGCGGTAGTCAAACGCTTGTCGGCAACCCGCCGGAGCTGAGCGAATAGGACTGAATGCCGTTGACAAATCAGTGTCGCGGTATCAGTCAATTTAGATTGCCGCTGTGAAAAAGCCGTATCCCGGTGTCATTCAGGGATACGGCTTTTTTATTTCGTTTTTTGCGATGTTGCCGCTGGCAGATATTCCAGTTTCAATCCAACCGCGGTGCGGGCCGGAAAGCCTTTCCAATACGTATGGTCAGGTTTTTTGTTACCACTTTCATCAGTGCTCCACTTACCGTCTTTGGCATTTTCGGTCAGCGTGAGAAAAGCATCCATGCTGTCATCATGTTTCAGATATTTTCCGAGAAACGCAGTGACAAAATGCTGGGAGATATTGTTCATCCGGGTGTTATCCCACACTGCATCGATATAACTCTCAGCTGGAATGCGTTTCAGTGTCGGCACCGCCTGCCATGATTCCTTTGGGGCAGGAATAGGTGCGCCTGCACTGTGATTGGCATTTTCAAACGTCAGCAGATAGCGCCCTGTATTGATGCTGGATTCAAACAGATTACGCACGCCGGGCGAATAACCGGAGACATCATCAGCACTGCCTGCAATATAAAAGAGCGGCGTTTTGATGGCGGCCAGCGCTTGCGTATCCCATAAGCCTGCATTCCAGCCCCAGGGAGCAAATGCGACTGCCGCTTTAATCCGCTTGTCAATCGATGCCAGATACTGCGGATCATTTGCCGCACGACTCTGCAGCGCTCCATTAGGCACGGTTGGCGCACTGACGCTTTTCGCGCTGACGCCAGCACCCACACTGTTGAGTACACCGTAACCACCCATGGAATAGCCAATCAACGCGGTGTTACCGGCATCAATGATTCCTGTTAATTTCCCGGTTTTATCCTGTTCGTTTAACAGCGCCATCTGATTTAATACGAATAACTGATCGGGAGAGCGATTTAATAAAGTACTGGAAAAATTTTTAAACTCGTGAAACGTGCTGTCGGTATGGTCGATGGCTACCACGACATAACCTTTGCTAGCGAGGTTTTCTGTCAGGTGACTCAGCAGAAAGCGGTTTCCCGGATAACCATGAGAGACGATCACTAACGGAAATGCACCTGCATTTTTTTCGGCTGCGGCATCACGTACCGCTTTTCCTGTCAATGTCACCTCTGTTTTTCCATCACGTAAAAACGTACGGAATGTTGTCGCCGATGGAGAATGATCCGCTGCGACTGCCGGATACCAGATTTCCAGTGTCAACGGCCGGCTATAGCGAGGAACAGGCTCACCTGGTTTCGCATTCAGAATATCCAGTTGCCCCGGATTGCTGACCTGTAGTGTCGTCACGCCGACAGGATAGCGGCCATACGCAGCCAGTTCCGGTGCATCCGGACGTATCTGGTCAATTCTGTTGTCGATGGCGAAAGCTGTGTTGATCTGGGTAAGGCAAACCGATGCGGCAATCCCGGAAAGGGCAATGCAGATGTATTTTTTGAATGTCATATTTCTGGCAGTAAGCAACAATGCGTTTACTCGACATGCCCTGACTCAGGCGGAGTAAAAAGATGTTAACGTTAAGTAATTCGTGATGTGGTAAATCGTCGGTAGTAACAATACATGCAGCCATCCTTGTGAGCAGCTATTCAGGATGGCTTCATGCGCTGAAGCAGCGATCTCAGCCCGTAACCTCAGATATGGTCAGAATTTCCAGCCGTAAGCGACACCGGCTATATTTTCGCTAAGAGAGACATTGGCATTGCCAGCACCAAAAGATGCGGGGATGGAATTACTGCCATTGACGGTCTTTTTGAAGCCATGCGTAAATGAAAAACTCAACTCGCCGCCATTCGCCACTTTGTATGTGGCGCCCAGCGTCAGATGATCCTGCACCACTCCCGGTGCGAGAATGTTGAAAAAAGTTTCGCTGGCGGGAACAGGCTGGCCACCGTGGTTATAGCCAACACGCAGGGTCAGACCCTTGCTGTAATCATAGACGGCTCCCAGTTTGACGACAGTGATGTCGCGCCAGCCAAAGCCTGCCCCTTTCTCTGAGCCCAGTGCATTTCCAGCAAATAAATTGGCTAAAGGATTGGCGATGGCGCTGATATCGCCATACTTGATTTTTTGCAGATCGGCGGCCAGTGTTAATTGCGGATGTACTTTGTATGCCAGACCAATACCGTAATTTCCCGGAATATCAAAACCGCCGCCTTGCGCGAACAAGCCACGGTATTTTTCAAAATTACCTGTTTTGACTTTCGATGCCCAGGTCGCACCCAGTGTCAGCTCGGGTGTGATCTGTCCGCTCCAGCCCAGACGCAGTCCCCAGCCAGTTGCGCTGTCATTGCCATTGTCGGTCAGGTTTTTACTGTCGATAGAGGCCGACGAAAAAGCACTGATTCCCTTCGCTGAAAAGCGTTGATAAGCAAAATTGATAGTTGCACCAAACGCATGCTGCTCATTGACTTTGTAAGCCAGTGACGGCGAGATAAACAACTGTTCCAGATTAACGCCAGCGCTGCCTTTACTGCCAAATCCGGCGTAAGGATTTTTACCATAATCGGTATTCATGCCGCCATTGCCATAAGCCGCAATACCAACACTGACATCCTGATTCAACTGTCTGGTGTAGCCCAATTCGGGTAACCAGAAATTCTTTTTATCATTTCCGTCGTAGCTACCATTGACTCCGGGAACACCGTTTCCGGTGATGTCGGTGCTGCGGTTGGGACTAAACCAGCTGAGACCGCCGTCAATACGGTTTCCTGTCCATGCAATGCCGGCAGGATTACTTGCTGCTGCCAGACTATCTTGTGGCAACGCGATGCCCGCGCCGCCAGTGGCTTGAGTTCTGACACCGTAGCCATGAGAAAAATAGCCATCGGTAGCGAAGGCCGTGGACGCCGTCAGCAGACTCAATGCCAATACGTTGAATTGTAATTTTGCGTGTTTCATAAAAGTCTCATTAGAGATGGAGTCGGCAGATTTCAGTCTGACCAGGCTCCTGGTTGCATGCGGTTTGATGTTCAAATGAGATTTAATCTTCGAAAGGAAAAGCGAGGAACTAATATTTTTTAATTTGCATATATGATTCAGCGTCGGCTAATTTCTCCGATGGCTTCGTCACCAGTAAAACTGAGCAGCGCAATTTTCAGAAGAAAAAATGCGACAAAAATATCCAGCATCTTTGTCGCATAAAAAATACAAGACGTATTGAACTCAGTTATTTCGCATACCGGTTTTTCGGAAAATTCAGACCAAGGTGTTCGCGTAAAGTGGTTCCGGCATAACTGGTACGGAATAAGCCGCGTCTTTGTAATTCGGGAACAACCAACTCTGTGAAATCTTCAAGACCGCCGGGCAGATATGGCGACATGATGTTGAATCCATCTGCGGCACCATTTTCAAACCAGAGTTGTATCTGGTCAGCGATGTGTTCCGGTGTGCCTATCAGTGTGAAGTGACCGCGCCCGCCAGCGATGCGCAAATACAGTTCACGTATCGTCAGATTTTCACCCTGAGCCAGCTGCGTCAATAATTTCTGGCGGCTTTGCTGACCGTTATCTGTGAGCGGCAATTCCGGCAAGGGTTCATCGACAGAATAAGGTGTCAGGTCGAAATTACCTATCATTCTTCCCAGCAGGGCGATGCCATCTTTCGGTGTGACCAGATATTGCAGCAGCTGAAATTTCTGTTGTGCTTCTTCCTGTGTTTTTGCAACGACAGGAAACAGCCCGGGCATGATTTTCAAGTCATCGCGATGACGTCCGGCTTTTTCCACTCGTGCTTTCAGATCCTGATAAAAGGCTTGCGCTGAGGCGAGCGTGGGATGTGCAGTGAAAACCACGTCGGCAGTTTCAGCGGCCAGATTCTTTCCGGTTTCCGAGCCACCTGCCTGCACAGTAATCGGCTTTCCCTGCGGGCTGCGGCTGACGTTGAGCGGCCCTGCGACAGAAAAGTGTTTGCCGCGATGCTGCAAGGTATGCAGTTTTTGCGGATCAAACTGGATAGCATTTTGTTTATCGTTCAGAATCGCATCGTCTTCCCAGCTATCCCACAAACCTTGTACTACCTGATGAAATTCCTTTGCACGTTCATAGCGCTCTGCATGTCCTACATGTTCTGTGCGGCCAAAATTAGCTGCTTCGGCGGCATTATCCGAGGTCACCAGATTCCAGCCAGCCCGCCCCCTGGAAATTCTGTCCAGCGAGGCGAACTTGCGGGCGACATGATAGGGCTCATTGTATGTTGTAGTGGCGGTGCCTATCAGTCCTATGCGATCGGTGACGGCGGCAATCGCAGAGAGCAAGGTCAATGGCTCCAGCCCACCGACGCCGCTGGTCAGCGCAACGCTATCAGCGAAAAAGACGGCGTCAAAGCAAGCACGTTCCGCAGTTTTTGCCAGATGCTGGTACAGCCTGAGCGGGTCTGCGCCGGTATCGGCCTGCGGATGCCGCCAGGCGGCAACATGATGCCCGTTATGAAGTAAAAATGCGCCGAGTTTCAGTTCGCGTTTTGTCATGATTTCAGAAATCCTTTCTGGCCGTGATGCCGAAATAGCGTTGATCGTCGCGGGGGACTGCACGGGTGACGTAGCCGCTGCTGTTGACCAGATTCGTCGCGTAACTCTTATCGCTCAGATTTTTTCCTATCAACGCAATGCGCCAGCCATTGTCGGATGAAGATAAGGCGATGCTCGCATTAATCAAACCGACGCTCCCCTGTATCGTGTTAACCGACTGGAATAAATCAAACTGCACTTTGCTTTGCCAGCTGTAGTCAGCAGACAGCTCCAGATGCAAGCCATTGGCCAGTGGAATGCCATAGCTGACACGACTGAAGCTTTTCCATTTCGGTGAGAACGGTAAGGTCTGACCATTCAGTGTGCAGGAAGCTGCGGCTGCCGCAGGGCAGTTGAACTGATCAATTCTGGCATCGATATAAGCCAGCGATGTGCTCAGATTTAAACGGGTAACAGGGCGTGCTTCAACATCAATTTCCACGCCACGCGTCGATACTTCGCCCGCATTGATCAGGCGGGTGACGACTGCACCGGCGACGGTGTCATAAAAATTCGCCTGATAGTTTTTATAGTTGGTTTGAAATGCGGCCAGATTTACACTCAATTTTTTATCGAAACCGATGGCCTTGATGCCAATTTCATAGGAGTCGGATGTTTCCGGTTTCAGCGCGAGTGTGTCGCGATTGAGCATGTTAAAGAATACATTGTAAGCCGGGCCTTTGTAGCCACGCGACACGGTCGCGTACGTGCTGATGTCTTTGCTCAGATCATATTGCAAGCCTGTGCGTCCTGACCATGCACTTTCGGATGTTGATCCGGCATTGCTGGTGGCCGGTTGTACGCCGGCAAATGCTGTTGCCTGCGTTGAGGTGCGGGCATGGTTGTAAGAAAGTTCGTCACGTGTCCAGCGCGCACCAGCGATTGCTTTCAATCCGTCGCTGATCAGGTAGTTGCCTTCGCCGAACAGGGAATAGCTATCGCTCGTCACACTATACGGTGCAAAGCCGGAATTGATCGACGTTGCTGACGTTGTGACGATACGTTGATAAGTTTCCTCATCTTTGCCATGCAGATAATAAGCACCGAGGACGTAATCGACGACGCTGTCTTTAGGTGAGGCCAGCCGTAATTCCTGTGAAAACTGGCGGTAATGCAGCGTGCCGATATCACGCGTCGCCGGAAAAGCAGCGCTGATACGACTGATATCTGCACTGTTGCCGATGGCCGATGTGGTCGTGTGCTGTTCATTGTCCCACTGGCGTGCTGCGGTGATGGAGGTGAGGGTGTAACCTTGGTTGCGCCAATCAATCTGTGCGGAAACTCCTTTGTTGAAATCGCTGATGTCGCTTGGAATATCGGTGCGGATCTGACGGTTTTCTGTACTCGCGATCACTGGTGCAATCGCTTGTGAAAATGGTGCGCTGGTAGATTTGTAGGCGACGAATGTCGGTGAACTGTTGGAGCGCAGATAGTCGGCAACCAGCGTGATATCAAGGTCGCTGTTCGGCGTTACCAGCACTTTCGCACGTAAGCCCTGACGTTCGAATCCATTCACCTTATTCCCATTGGCGACGTTATCGACGTTACCGTCATATTTCGTGTCCAGCGCAGTTAGCGAGGCGCGTACTGTTTCCGGTACCAGCGTGCCGGAAATACCTGCCCGCAAGCGCCTTTCATTGCCTTCAAAATACGAGGCATCAATGAAACCGGCAGTGTCTTTACCAGGTTTGCGGCTGACGACATTGAGCACACCCGAAGACGCATTTTTGCCAAACAAGGTGCCTTGCGGGCCACGCAATATTTCGATGCGATCGATGTCGAGTAAGTCCAGCGTGGCCTGCCCCGGGCGAGCAAAGACGACACCATCCACGACGGTGGAAACAGTCGGTTCAACGCCGGGTGATGTAGAAATCGTGCCTATCCCGCGGACGAAGATAGTGCTGTCTTTATTGCCGCCTTGCTGACGGAAATTCACACTCGGTAATTCTGCGGCAATACTGTCGATGCTGTTGCGATTCGCTTGTTCAAGCAGGTCGCCGTTGAGTACCGATACAGCAATAGGCACCGAACGTAAACTCGCTTCTCTGCGTGTAGCTGTCACTGTGACAGATGGCAGACCCGCCTGATCATCACTTGCCGGAGGTGCCGCATTTTCAGCAGCAGCGGTGCTGATAGAAATTGCGGCAACGCTCAGCAAGCTGCCTAGTTGCTGAGCACGGCGCCGCTGCAATAATTTGTTTTTTGTATTGATCTTCATGGTAGTCCTTTAATCCCTCAATCTTTGTAAATGCCATTCTGCAAAGCGTTGCTGCGTTGATGGTCTGCGTGCACACCCTTTTCGTTTGTGATGACAGTAGTCTTGCTATGCAACGGCCTCTTAGTTGAATCGGTAATAAGCAACGAAGGAAATGCGACTTCGCTGCTGCCATCGGTGCTGTTAGAATTTGTATGGTACCGATACCATTTTTAGTTTCTTTGATGGCGATATCCAAGTCAAAGAATTAAAACAAGCATCTAAATGTCTTTTGAGAATATGCAGAAATGACGCAGGAAAACGGAACCCGAAAACGACGTGGCTCAGGCCGCGCGACCATACACGATGTTGCTAAAGCCGCTGGCGTCGGCTCAATTACCGTGTCGCGCTATTTCAAGCAACCCGACATGGTGTCGGAAGCCTTGCGAGCGCGTATCCGCACTGCAGTCAGCGCTTTGAACTACGTGCCGAATCTGGTCGCCGGAGGATTAGCTTCTACCCACGGGCGAATTATCGGCATGGTGATACCAAATATTTCCGGCCCAATTTTTGCCAATACCATACAGAGTTTCAGTGATGTGCTGACGGCGCATGGCTATCAGCTGTTGCTGGCATCGAGCTATTTTTCTGAAGCACAGGAAGAAAGTGCAGTACGTACTTTTCTCGGATGGTCGCCAGCGGCGCTGGCGGTCACCAGTCAGTATCACAGCAAGGCAACCGGGCAATTGCTGGCGTCAGCCAATATCCCCGTAGTTGAAACCTGGGATTACGCACCGCGGCGCAAACATATACAAGTCGGTTTTTCTCATGCAGAAGTAGGGCGTCAGGCTGCACGCTATTTGCTGGGCAAAGGATATCGCCGGATTGCGTTCGTACAAAACAGCGTGGCGAGCGATGAAAGTGCAATCGACCGGCGCGATGGATACGCTGAAGTAATGCGCGAACATGGCTTGAAACCCTGGATGTTTATACCAACCGCCGCTACACCATTTGAGGCTGGAAAGCAGGCAATGGAAGCTCTGGCATTACGTCAGCGCGGTGCGGCAGAAGCGATTATTTTTGCGAACGATAATCTGGCGGCATCGGCGATTCTTGCCGGGCAGCGTGCAGGTATACGCATGCCGGAACAATGTGCGATTGTTGGTTTTGGTGACTATGCCATGTCCTCGATGTTGTTGCCGAGTCTGACGACGATACGGCCACCGGCGAAAGAAATTGGTGAGATTGCCGCCCTCAGAATTCTGGAAAGTCTGGGCGAAATTCCTTTACCCGGGCGTTTGCAAAGATTGAATTTGCTGGCTTGTGAATTAGTGGAACGCGAAAGCGCCTGAGCAATAAGCTTACAACTGTGTGGCACAAGCCAGTGTCAAAACTGAGAAAGAGACATCATGAAAAAATTAGTTAAGCTGAGTCTGTTTTTATACAGCCTGCTCCTCGCCGTTAATACCGCTGTCGCGGACGATAAAGTGATAGGTATCGGCTTTCAGAAGGGTAGCGGTTTGCTGTCTGTGCTGAAAGCGCAGGGAACATTGGAAAAATCCCTGAGTGCGCAGCAGCTCAAGGTGAAATGGATAGAGTTTCCAGCCGGGCCGCAATTGCTGGAGGCTTTACATGCGGGGAATGTGGATTTTGGTCTGACTGGTGCCCCACCGCCGATTTTTGCACAAGCGGCCGGGGTCGATTTGCTCTATGTCGGTGCTGAACCAGCGTCACCATCTGCGGAAGCGATAGTGGTCGCAAAGGATTCTCCGTTAAAAACGGTGGCTCAGCTAAGAGGAAAAAAAGTCGCCTTTCAAAAAGGCTCCAGTTCAAATTTGCTGGTGTTAGCCGCACTGCGCAAAGCGGGCCTGAGCATGCAGGATATTCAGCCCGTCTATCTTACACCGGCAGATGCGAGAGCGGCGTTTGTGAGTGGCAGTATTGATGCGTGGGTCATCTGGGATCCGTATCTGGCAGCGGTTCAGCACAGTTTGCCAGTCCGCGTGCTGGCTGATCATCAAGGCTTGTTGCCGGCGAATAGTTTTTATGAAGCCTCCCGCCACCTTGTTGAAAAATCGCCTGCTGCGCTGAATATCATTCTGAATCAGTTGGCGCAGACCGGTGCGTGGGCGCGAGCGAATCCACAATTATTGGCCGGTATCATCGCACCGCAATTAGGGTTGCCACCCGCCGTTATCGAAGTCTGGCAGGCGCGCAGTCGCTATGGTGTTGTGCCTGTCAGTGCAGATATTGCTGCGCGTCAGCAGGAAATCGCTGATCTGTTTTATCAAAATAAACTCATTCCCAAACCTGTCAATATCCGCCAGCAGGTGTGGCTGTGGAATCCAAAATAGTCTTGTGTGTTTTTGTATTTCTTTTATATTTTTTGTATTAACATCAGGCGGGTTTAGTCATTTTTTTAATCTCTTCCGGAGCCTGTCTATGTCTTCTCGCCGTACTGTTGTTGCTTCCCGTGTTCTTACCGGAACCATGCTCGCCGCGCTGAGCCTTACAATTCCGGCGCTGGCCAAAGATGTGGCGATGAAAACGGCCAAGACCATGCCCGAATTGATCAAGGCGTCTTCACCTGCAGACTGGCGGCCACTGAATCCGGAAAACACTTTGTATCTGGAATTGGATAAAGGTCGTGTCGTGATTGAGCTGGCACCGGATTTCGCCCCGCAACATGCGGCGAATATCAAGACGTTGATACGCGAAGGCTATTTCGATGGTTTAGCGATAGTGCGTTCACAGGAAAATTATGTCGTGCAATGGGCGGATCCGGATGAAAAGCGCGAACTGAAGACCGCGAAAAAAAATCTGGAGCCGGAATTTACAGTGCCTTATTCTGCTCAGTTGCCATTTACCCGCTTGCCGGATGCGGATGGTTATGCGCCGCAGGTGGGGCACGCAAATGGCTTTGCTGCGGGCAGAGATCCTAAGACAGGCAGAGCGTGGCTGGCGCATTGTTACGCCAGTGTCGGCGTTGCCCGTGGCAATGAAGCAAACAGCGGTAGCGGCACATCTTTGTACGTGGTGACCGGCCATGCACCGCGTCAGCTGGACAGGAATATCACGCTGGTCGGGCGTGTCATGCAGGGCATGGAATTGCTGACGACACTGCCACGCGGCACAGGGGCACTGGGCTTTTATGAAAAGCCGGAACAACGTACACCTATCGTTGCGATGAAAGTTGCTGCTGATGTGCCGGAAGCGGAACGCAGCAAGCTGGAAATTATTCGTACTGAATCTGCGACGTTTAAAGCCATCGTGGCAGCACAGAGAAATCGTGGTGGCGAATGGTATAAAGTCCCGGCTGCTTATATAGATTTATGCAATGTGCCTTTACCGGTGCGGCAGCAAAAAAACTGAATGTTTCCTTGTTGCTGAGCTGTTGCTGTAACGGGATGACAAATAAAAAAAGCACATTGAATGTGCTTTTTTTATTAGAGGAAAAATTCACTCTGACATTACTGAATTTTTTCTGTCTTATTTTCTGTCACCGCACCCGCCGGTTTTCTGAGTGCGTCCAGACCTGGCGGGTTGGCATTGAACCAAAGCCATCCTGTATCGATGGCATGATGTCTGAGGCTCCATTGATTGAAACTGGCGCGCACAAATATCACCGATAACAGGCAGATCGCCAGCACGCTGATCATGCCAGATGCGTACAACAGGACTTTCCAGACTGGTACGTCAGGTGCCGCACTTTGTGCAAACATCAGGATGATGCCACCTGATGCGATCAGGCAAATCAGGGATTTACTCAGGGTGGATTGCAAGCGCAGCATGTTGAATCTCCTTATGCTAGTTGAACAAACTTAGTTCTCAATTGCCGGGAAAAATTTAACGATTAACAGAGGCATCAATTTACCCAAAATGAGGAAAAATCCTGAGATTGAGCTCATCGATAAAAGGCTTAATGCCATTTGTGCGCCGCCAGCTGATGGGGGAATATATGAACGAATCACGAACCAGCATATTCCAGACATCGACAGACTAAGAATGCCGATTGTTAGTTGAAACCATTTACGAAGTTCGATTGGCATTGATTTTTCCATGGTGGGAATTTTCATTTGAAATGCAGCTAAGTCAGATTGTATCGGTAGTATCAATAAAGCAAGTAAAAAAGTACTGACTATTTCATATATTGATCATTCATCGCATCCAGAGTTTTATCCTTTTTCATTTCTTCCATGGCTTTATTGAAGGCGATGATGATTCTGGAATAATCCTTTTTCTTATTGAATGCCAGATAGCTCGGGACCGATTCAACGCTGGGGCTCAGCTCTCTGACTTGATCTGCCACGCCTGCTTTTTTTGCTGCGGTCAGAAACACATCGCGATAGCTGGGGGCAAGATCAAAACGTTCTGCTGCCAGCATTCTGACTAAGGAGTCGATACTGATTGTTTTGCTGACCTTATTCCACGTGCCGGTATTGATCATGCCATCAATTTTTTCGCCGTAGCTGGTGCTCTGAATCACGCCAATTTTTACCTGGGCTAATTTGGATAAATCGCCGTCAAACTGGATCGTGGAATTTGTGCGCACGAACAACGCTTCTACCTGGGTCATGACAGGCACGGCGGTGAAATTCAGAAATGCTTCACGCTCGGGAGATTTAAATGAAGAAAAGACGCCATCCACGATACCGTCGCGCGCTTCGGAAAGGCAACGCGCCCAGGGTTTTAATTCTATTCTGATTGGATAGCCAGCACGGCGGAACGCCTCGGTAACGATATCGACCAATAGCCCTGCAGGTTTGCCATTTTCCATGTAGGCCGTTGGCCGGCTATCTGCCGCAGCCAGAACCAGCGTCTCCGCCTTTGCTATGCGGATTGCAAAAAGAGCGAGTAAGGATATAAATAAAACCGTTAGTAGCCGGTGCGTCCATTTTGCATTGGTATCAGTTTTCTGATGCATCTGATGGCGCTCCTCAGTGGCTAAGGATCTGGTTTGGTCTGACAAAAAACGCGCAGGCATCGATCAAACCACGGAGACTGACAGCGTTTGCCGACAATTTTAATATAACTTTTGAAACATCCTACCTCAAAAATATTTGGTTGATTTTATTGATGGAACGGCGCGGGCAGAGGTATTGGTGCCAATACCTCTGCCCGTGAGAGCATTTGTATTGATGTGACTTACATCACTGCGCCGGATTATGGCTCTCTGCGTGGATTTTTTCTATCCCGGCAATCAACTCATCGCTGAGTTTCACTTCATACGCATCGATATTTTCTTTGAGCTGTTTCAGGCTGGTGGCCCCGATGATGGTGCTGGCGACGAACCAGCGTGAGTAACACCACGCGAGTGCGAGCTGGGTTGGCGTCAGGCCGTTCGCGCGTGCCAGATCGGCATAACGCTTCGCCGTTTCCAATACCAGCGGTCGGGTGTAACGCGGGCTCCAGCTTGGCGGAAACAGGGTCAACCGGCCATGCGCATTCAGATCATCGGCATATTTGCCGGTCAGCTGACCGAAGGCCAGTGGGCTGTAGGCGAGCAGGCCGACATTGTCGCGGAAACAGGTTTCATCCAGCCCTTGTTCAAACGCGCGGTTCATCAGATGGTAGGCATTTTGTATCGATGCGATGCGCGGTGCCTGCAGTTTTTCCGCCTGATGGATAAATTCGCTGACACCCCATGAGGTTTCATTTGAGACGCCGATGGCGCGGATTTTTCCGGCTTTGACCAGCTCGTCTAATACGCTCAGCGTTTCTGCAATCGCGGTATGCGGGCGTTCCAGCGCTGGGTCAAATTGCTTTTGTCCGAAGATAGGTGCGTTGCGACTTGGCCAGTGCAACTGATAAAGATCGATGTAATCGGTTTGCAGCCGTTTAAGGCTGGCATCAACAGCGGCGCGGATATTGGCCGCATTCAGATCATTCTGACCTTGCCGTATCCATTGCATGCCACGGGCCGGACCCGCGACTTTGGTGGCGAGAATAATGTCGCGGCGTTTGCCGGATTTTTTGAGCCAGCTGCCGATGTATTGTTCGGTTTTTCCCTGCGTTTCGGCGCGTGGCATGACCGGATACATTTCTGCGGTGTCGATAAAATTGATGCCGCGTTCCAAAGCGTAATCGAGCTGGCTGTGTGCTTCAGCTTCGGTGTTCTGTTCACCGAATGTCATGGTGCCGAGGCAGATTTTGGATACTTTTAAATCACTGTTGCCGAGGTGTGTTGTTTGCATTTTTTCTCTCAACGATCAATCATCAGACATCGTCTGATGATTTCTAAATTAATACGAGCGTACGTTGTGCAGCGCGGCGGCACATTCTTTGATCAGCGCCGGGCCCTGATAAATCAGGCCGGAATACAGTTGCACCAGTGATGCACCCGCCTGTATTTTCGCTACCGCATCCTCGCCGGAAAAAATGCCGCCGACGCCGATGATAGGTAATTCTTCACCGAGTTCTGCTTTCAGCGCGCGGATCACGCGATTCGATAATTCAAACACGGGTTTGCCGGACAAACCGCCAGCTTCTTCTGCATGCGGCAGACCTTGCACCGCATCGCGGGTGATGGTGGTGTTGGTGGCGATGACTCCATCTATTTTGTGACGTAACAGGGTGTCGGCGATCGTTTTGATTTGCTCGGCATCGATGTCCGGTGCAATTTTCAGTGCCACCGGCACATAGCGTTTATGCTGATCCGCCAGGCGTTGCTGAGCATCTTTCAGTTGCGACAGCAGGCTGTCTAACTCGCCCGCGCCTTGTAACTGGCGCAGGTTTTTTGTGTTCGGTGACGAAATATTCACCGTCACATAACTGGCGTACGGATACACTTTTTGCAGGCAGTGCAGATAATCTTCGGCGGCGCGTTCTATCGGCGTGTCGGCATTTTTACCGATATTAAGCCCGAGTACACCTTGTTTTTCCTGATAAAAACGTGACGACTGTACGTTGTTGACGAATGCTTCCACACCGCCGTTGTTAAATCCCATGCGGTTGATGATCGCTTCTGCTTTCGGCAGGCGGAACATGCGGGGCTGCGGATTACCCGGCTGCGCGCGCGGCGTGACGGTGCCGATTTCTATCGAGCCAAAACCGAGCGCGGCGAGCCCGTCGATGTAGGCACCGTCTTTATCCAAACCGGCGGCGAGCCCGACCGGATTCGGAAAATGTACCCCCATGACAGTACGCACATCCGCGGCTGGTTTGCTGATCAGGCCACCAAGACCGAGATTGCAGAGTCCGCGCAGCGCAGGTAAGGCAAAGTGGTGGGCGGTTTCCGGTTCCATTGCGAACAGTAGCGGACGTGCCAGTGAGTAAAGTAAGTTATTTGCCATGATATTGATAAAAAATGGGGGGTATATAAGAAAAAAGCCGAATTGTCAGCGTAAATAGTGGGCTTTAAAAAATACTGGGGGGAGTATATTTGACCTGTTTTTCAGCATTTTGAGTGTGTTTTCAGTAGTTTCCCGGACTGATTACGCCGCCAGCGTTTGCCAGTGTCCATGCATCAGCGCGTCAAGCGGCCTGAAATTGGTTTTGTAAGCCATCTTGGCGCTGGCGGCAATCCAGTAGCCAAGGTAAACATAGGGCAGTTTTAATTCTTTGCTCTGCCGAATTTGCCATAAGACGTTGTAGGTGCCATACGAGACAGCCGTGTCGTCCGGTTCAAAAAAAGTATAGACGGATGATAGGCCGTCACTCAGTACGTCGATGATGCTGACCATTTTCAGCACGTGGTGTTCGTCGCGAAACTCAACCAGCCGTGTATTGACCCGGCTTTGCAGCAGAAACTGCGCGTATTGTTCGCGGCTGTCTGTATCCATGCCGCCGCCAGCGTGACGCTGATTCTGATAGCGCTGATACAGTTCATAGTGTTCGTGCGAATACGCGAGTGTCGTCACGCGTGCGGTCAGATTCGCGTGTTTTTTCCACGCCCGGCGCTGACTGCGGTTTTCGCTGAATTCATCCACCCTGACTCTGACCGGGGTGCAGGCACGGCAGGCGTCGCAATACGGTCGGTAAATAAAAATGCCGCTGCGCCGGAAACCTTTTCTGACCAGTTCTGAATACGTGTCTGCATTAATCAGATGCGCTGGCGTCGCTACTTGCGAGCGCGCCTCCAAACCTTCCAGATAGCTGCAAGGGTAGGGCGCGGTTGCATAAAATTGTATGCTGGCAAAAGGAAGTTCGTTGAGTTGCGTCACGGTGATTTACTTTGCTGTCATTGATATAGCGCCCTCAGCGGTTGCCATTCCTCGATCATCGGTTGTGTGGTTGCCTGTGCTATCCAGCGGATAAAGTCGGCGCGGGCAATGGGTTTCGCGCCCAGTGAAGCCAGGTGCGCTGTCTCTTGCTGGCAGTCTATCATTTTCACCCCGTGTTCACGTAAGAAAAATACCAGATGACTCAGCGCAATTTTGGAGGCATTTGAGACCCGCGCAAACATCGATTCGCCATAAAACATGTGACCGATGCAAACGCCGTAAGCGCCGCCGACTAACTCACCATCGAGCCAGACTTCGGATGAGTGCGCATAGCCGAGCTGATGCAGGCCGCAGTATCCCGCCACGATGTCTTCGGATATCCAGGTGCCGTTGCCATCTTTACGCGGTGCCGCGCAGGCGCGCATGACTTGTTCAAAGGCGGAGTCAAAGCGGATTTCCCAGCGGGTATCGGTACGGATTTTTTTTAAACTTTTTTTCAGGCTGTCTGAAATCTTGAAGTCCGACGTTTGCAGCACCATGCGCGGGTCGGTGGACCACCACAATATCGGCTGGCCTTCAGAAAACCACGGGAAAATCCCTAGTTTGTATGCCATCAACAATCGCTGCGGCGACAGATCGGCTCCCGCCGCAAGCAAACCGGCCGCACCGTCACGATCAGTGAGTGCCGTCGAAGCATCTGGAAAGGGCGATTCTGCTTCTAACCAGGGAATCATTGTGATCCTTTCTGGTATTGCACTAAAACAGCGCTTTTTATGAATGTAAGATGCTTGCACATGGTGCGTGTTAAATTGACATTATCCATAAAATTCAATAACTTAAGGTGTTTGCACCAAATTGGAATATTTATTGCTTTATCTGTGTGAAACTAATTAAGAAGTGCACACTTAAGGGGAGGTATCAGCATGAACGTACAAATCGATGGCGCCAATGCTTTGTTTATTTTGCTTGGTGCAATCATGATTCTAGCAATGCATGCGGGATTTGCGTTTCTGGAGTTGGGTACCGTGCGTAAAAAAAACCAGGTCAATGCGCTGGTAAAGATTATTGTCGATTTTGCGGTATCGACGATTGCTTATTTCTTTGTCGGTTACAGCATCGCTTATGGCATCCAGTTTTATTCCGGTGCTGAAGTGCTGGTGGCAAAGAATGGTTTTGAGCTGGTGAAGTTTTTCTTTTTGCTGACCTTTGCGGCAGCGATACCGGCGATTATTTCCGGCGGAATCGCGGAACGTGCCAAGTTTTATCCGCAATTGATTGCGACCGCGGTGCTGGTGGGCGTTTTATATCCTTTGTTTGAGGGCATCGCCTGGAATCATCGTTTCGGCATCCAGGATTGGCTGAAAGCGGCATTTTCTGAAGAGTTCCATGATTTTGCCGGCTCGGTTGTGGTGCATGCTTTTGGTGGGTGGGTTGCGTTGCCTGCGGTCTTGTTGCTGGGTGCGCGGCGCGGCCGGTATATGAAAAATGGCGCGATTGCAGCGCATCCACCTTCCAGTATTCCGTTTCTGGCGCTGGGCGCGTGGATATTAACGGTGGGCTGGTTCGGCTTCAACGTCATGAGCGCACAGACGCTGGATAAGATGAATGGTCTGGTCGCGATTAATTCTCTGATGGCGATGGTGGGCGGTACGCTGGTCGCTTTGCTGATGGGGAAGAATGATCCCGGCTTTGTGTATAACGGTCCGCTGGCTGGGTTGGTTGCCGTTTGCGCTGGCTCTGATCTGATGCACCCTTTGGGAGCGTTAATCACTGGCGGCGTGGCCGGTGCTATTTTTGTCTGGATGTTTACCTGGACACAAAATAAGTGGAAGGTGGATGACGTACTCGGCGTCTGGCCTTTGCATGGCTTGTGTGGCGCCTGGGGCGGAATTGCTGCCGGTATTTTCGGTCAGAAGATGCTGGGCGGGCTGGGGGGCGTCAGTTTGATATCGCAAGTGTTTGGCACCTTGCTTGGCATTGCGATTGCGTTTTCCGGTGGTTATGCGATTTACGGTATTTTGAAAAAGACCATGGGCATACGTCTGGATCCTGAGCAAGAGTTCGAGGGCGCCGATTTGTCTATCCATAAAATTTCATCAACAGCAGAGCGCGAATCCAGTTGGTGATTTAGCTTGCTACGCAGTCAGAAGCTGGCGGAACGCCAATCAGTATCGTGATGCGCAGCCAAAAAGAAAAGGGTGGAAATTCCACCCTTTTTTATTCCGCTTTATTTTTATCCTGGTTTATTGCTCAGCTTTCTTGCTGCATCGGTTTAAAGATGTCATGGGCGTAGAGCCGATAACATTCGCCCTTCTGCGCACGGCTATAGTTTTCAAAGAAAAATTTCAGGGTGTAACTGATGGTAGGGAAGGCAATCTCATCCCAGGGAATTTCTTTTTCAGAAAACAGTTGCACATCAAGACTTTCAACTCCAGCCGCATAATTCAGATCGAGTAAGCTTGCCCGATAAAACAGGTGCACCTGATGCACGTGCGGCACATTCAGAATAGAAAACAAGTCATGCAGCTGGATATTGGCACCGGCTTCTTCCTCGGTTTCTCTTTGTGCGGCCTGAGCGGTGGTTTCATTGTTTTCCATGAATCCTGCCGGTAAGGTCCAGTAGCCATAGCGCGGGGCAATCGCTCGTTTGCACAGCAGAATTTTTAATTCACCGTTTTCTTCCCATACCGGAATGGAGCCAACAACCATCTTGGGATTTTGATAGTGAATAGCGCCGCAAGATGTGCAGACGAAACGTTCACGGGTATCGTCGGCGGGTATCTTCAGCTCGACAGGAGCCGCGCAGTCGGAACAGAATTTCATGGTGAATGGCGAGAAAATTAAGCAATTTCAGCAGTGTATCAATTCATCGTGCGTTTGGCGTGCTTTGACCTGTAATTGAAGTCGCATGGCGAAAGATTTGCGCAAAGCAGCAAAAACGTGTATAGTTCTTCTCTTCAGACGCGGGGTGGAGCAGTCTGGCAGCTCGTCGGGCTCATAACCCGAAGGTCGTAGGTTCAAATCCTGCCCCCGCAACCAGAATTACAAAAAAAGCCGCGTTATTACGTGGCTTTTTTTACTTTGAACGATGATTTATTTTTGATTGTCTTCCTGAATCTGGACTACAATCTAGCATCTACTAATTTGATGGGTTGGGCGTGCAAATATTTGCGTCCTGAAAATACACCCTGATCTGGCCCGCTTGATGGGCGTCGACACCTGAATGGGTTGCGACAAAATTAAATGCATAAAGGTGTGGGTTGAAGCTGGTTTGTTCTCGCTTCGTCCCGCTGTATGACATCTATTAAACCCGTGTAATTACTATTTGCATGAATACTGCTGAGGCAAAGCGAGTCCTCGAAACAGCCTTGTTATGCGCGCCTGAGCCGCTGACAGTTAATTCTATGAAAAAGCTGTTTCAGGAAACTGATGATCAAGGTGATGTGGTTGGCGCGGATACCATCAAATCGATGCTGGAAGATTTGCGTCTTGATTGGTCGGATAAGGGCATTGAACTGGTTGGTCTGTCGAATGGCTGGCGTTTCCAGAGCCGCCCTGAAATGCGTGCTTATATCGATCGCCTGAATCCTGAGAAGCCGCCAAAATATTCCAGAGCAACGATGGAAACCCTGGCCATTATCGCCTATCGTCAACCTGTGACGAGGGGTGATATTGAAGAAATTCGCGGTGTGACTGTTGCTTCGCAAATGATCAAGGCACTGGAAGATCGTTGTTGGATTGAAGTGATTGGCCATCGCGATGTTCCGGGGCGACCAGCATTGTTTGCAACGACCAAGCAGTTTTTAAGTGATCTTGGTCTGGCCTCGCTGGATCAGTTGCCGCCTTTGCAGCAAATTACCAAAGATGCTTCGGATGATTCTGTTGAATTATCTGTGGCAGAGCCCGTATTGAGTGGTTTTGCTGAGCAATTGAGTGCAGGTGCGCAAGAGAGTTTAAGTTTGATGCAGTCCTCTTCTGATGAGGTTGCGTCTGAGCGGGAAGTTGATGGCGACGTCGTCAATGTTCAGCTTTCTGCTGTTGGAAAATTAAGTGATCAGGCTGCCGAAGAGTCGGCGCCGGATGTGGAGCCGGGTGCTGATCAGCTTCAGCAGCCTCAAATAGAATTAAAGAATGAATCCAATGAATCCTGAAGATGTGAAAGCCGATCAGACGCCAAGCGATGCTGATAATGGGAAGCAAGTGAAACGCGGTGTGCGCGGTCCTCGCAATATGCGCAGAACGCGTGCCAAGTTGGATGTTGTTGCGCCGGTCGATGCAGCTGTATCTGGTGGTGCTGAGTTTGGCGCCGCTACGCCTGATGCTGTTGAGCGTCCTGCACGTACGTCGAACCAGAATCGTCAGCGCAAGCCGCGTACTGATCGCCCAGATGGTGGGCAATCGTCTTCGCGCGCTGAACGTCCTCCGCGTGAAGCTGGTTCTGCTGGTGCAGGCGTTCGCGGTAATGGGCGTCGTCCACCGCAGGCGAAGGGCGGGCGCCGCGATGCAGTGACTCCGGATGATGTGTTTTCATTCGTCACTTCCGAAGCGTTTGATGCAGATGTCACTGACGATGATAAATCCAGGGGCAAGGGTCGCAACGCTAAGCCTGCGCGCCGTGATTTAACTGCGGATGATGATGCGCCGAAGTTGCATAAGGTGTTGGCGGAGGCGGGTCTTGGTTCGCGCCGTGATATGGAAGATTTGATTGTTGCCGGACGCGTTTCAGTGAATGGCGAACCTGCGCATATCGGTCAGCGCATATTGCCAACAGATCAGGTGCGTATCAATGGCAAGCCGATTATGCGCAAGGTAAGTAAAAAGCCGCCGCGTGTCCTGATTTACCATAAGCCTGCCGGTGAAATTGTCAGTACGAATGACCCAGAGGGGCGCAATTCGGTATTTGAAAGTCTGCCGACGATGAAAGTCGGGAAATGGTTGGCGGTCGGTCGCCTCGATTACAACACGGAAGGATTGTTGTTGTTTACAACCTCCGGCGATCTGGCGAACCGTCTGATGCATCCTCGTTATGGTATTGAGCGTGAATACGCAGTCCGTACTTTGGGTGAGTTGGAAGAGGGAATGCGTCAACGTTTGTTGGCTGGCGTTGAGCTGGAAGATGGTCTGGCGCAGTTCTCTAAAATCACTGATGGTGGTGGTGAGGGTGTGAATAAGTGGTATCGGGTGATTATTGGTGAAGGTCGTAATCGCGAAGTGCGCCGTATGTTTGAAGCGGTTGGACTGACTGTTTCGCGTCTGATTCGTACCCGGTATGGTGCGATGACATTACCTGCTAATCTGAAGCGTGGTCGCTGGGAGGAGTTGGGTGAAGATGCTGTGCGCAGTCTGCTGAAATTAAGCGGGCTGGAAAAAGCGGCCTCCGATAAGCCTGCGGCAAAAACTGGCAAAACCTATGGTAATAAAGTGCCGTTTGGCGTGACACCTTTTACGCAAAAACAATCCTCTTTCCCTATGTCCGGTGGACGTGGTGAATATGGCGCTGGTCGTGGCGGCAATGCAAATGGCAATAAGTCTGGCGGTGTTGGTAACTACGGAAATAGTGCTGGAAGTGCTGGGAATAAACGTAGTAGGCAGCCAGATCCGCTGCAAACAGCGCTGGGATTCCCTGATGCTGGTCAGCAGCGACGTGGGCCTACAGCAAGAGGTAGTGGTCAGGCGATAGGGCAGGGAATTGCGGCGCGCAGACGTTCACGCGGCGCTTGATTTTGTGGTATGAGTTGTCGTGGCTTTGCCCTGTTTTCCATTGCGACGGGGTAAATAATCGTTTATAATCTGGCAGTTAGTGGATTATGCCTGATATGTTGTTTGACTCGGGCGCTACAAAGAAAGATGGGCAGTTGCCCATTTTTTTTTGGTCTTATCGTTTGATATGCCTGAGTATATATATGCGTACAGGTTTGTGACTTTCGGAGAATAGTTTGGTTTTGTTGGATTTAATAGAGAAGACTGTCAACGGCACTGGATATGATCTGGTGGATTTTGAGCAGGCTGAACGTGGCTTGTTCAGGGTGTACATTGATTTTTTGCCAGATGACATTGAGAAGGGCAATATCACAGTCGAAGATTGTGAGAAAGTCAGTCATCAATTGTCGCATGTGCTGACGGTTGAAAATGTTAATTACAATCGTCTGGAAGTGTCTTCGCCAGGTCTCGACAGACCGCTGAAGAAGCTTGCGGACTATGTGCGTTTTGCGGGTGAAAAAGCAACAGTGAAATTGCGTATGCCTTTGCCCGGTACGCCAAACCGTAAAACTTTCGAAGGCATTTTGCATGAGCCTGAAGGTGATAATCTGAAGCTGGAATTTGAAGTAAAAGATGGGTCGGCCATGCTGGAGTTTTCGCTCGCCGATGTGGATAAGGCACACCTGGTGCCACAAGTGGATTTTAGGAGTCGCAAAGCATGAGTCGTGATTTGTTGTTATTGGTTGATGTGCTGGCACGCGAAAAAAATGTCGATGAAGAAGTTGTTTTCGGCGCGCTCGAGCATGCTTTGGCGCAAGCGACAAAAAAGCGTTTTCCAGGTGAAGTAGATATTCGCGTTGAAATCGATCGCGACACTGGTGAGTTTCGCTCTTTCCGCCGCTGGCATGTAGTTCCTGATGAAGCTGGTTTGCAGCTGCCAGATCAGGAAATTCTACATTTTGAAGCGGTTGAAGATGACGCTGAAATTCAGATTGGTGACTATATCGAAGAAGAAATCGAGTCTGTTGATTTCGGGCGCCGTTTTGCTCAAGATACCAAACAAGTTGTATTGCAGCGCATTCGTGATGCTGAGCGCGAGCAAATTCTGGCCGACTTCCTCGAACGCGGCGATTCCCTTGTTACCGGCACGATTAAACGTATGGAACGTGGTGACGCAGTGGTTGAGTCTGGTAAAATTGAGGCTCGCCTGCCACGCGATCAGATGATTCCTAAGGAAAATCTGCGTGTTGGTGATCGTGTTCGTGCATATATTTTGCGTATTGATCGCAATGCGCGCGGACCACAGGTGATCTTATCCCGTACAGCACCCGAATTCATCATGAAATTGTTTGAGCTGGAAGTGCCCGAAATTGAACAGGGTTCTCTGGTAATCAAGTCTGCAGCCCGCGACCCAGGCGTTCGCGCAAAAATCGCTGTCTATACAGCGGATAAACGTATCGATCCTATTGGTACCTGCGTTGGTATGCGTGGTTCCCGCGTTCAGGCTGTGACTGGCGAACTCGGCGGCGAGCGTGTTGATATCGTTTTGTGGTCGGAAGACCCGGCGCAATTCGTCATCGGTGCATTAGCACCGGCGAATGTGTCGTCCATCATGGTCGACGAAGATAAGCATGGCATGGATGTGGTGGTTGACGAAGAAAATCTCGCGATTGCTATTGGCCGTAGCGGTCAGAACGTACGTCTCGCAGCCGAATTGACTGGCTGGCAAATTAATATCATGACGGCGGAAGAGTCTGCTAACAAAGCAGAGCAGGAAACTGCCGGTATTCGCGCTTTGTTCATGGAAAAGCTGGATGTCGATCAGGAAGTTGCTGAAATTCTGGTTGAAGAAGGATTCTCCAGTCTGGAAGAAATCGCTTATGTGCCTATCACTGAAATGCTGGAAATTGAGGCATTTGACGAAGATACAGTTACTGAATTGCGTAACCGTGCGCGTGATGCGCTTTTGACGGAGGCGATTGCTTCTGAAGAAGGTTTGGAAGGCATGGATGATGAACTGATCAACCTTGAAGGCATGACACGTGTGACTGCTGGCAAGCTGGGACTGGCTGGCATCAAGACACTGGCAGCTTTTGCTGGTTTGGCGTACGACGAATTTGGCGCGATTTTGGCATTGTCTGCCGACCGTTCACGCCATTTAATTAAAGAAGCATTTGAAGATGTGACCGATGATGAGATGAAACTCATCGACGCTAAATATGATGATCAGGCCAAGGCTTTGTTAGCCAATGCCTGGAAACTCGTAGAAGCAAAGTAATTCACGGGTTTCATATTCATAACGCGCACATAGAAAAAGAGGACTGAATGGCGAGTAACAACGTTGCCCAATTTGCCACCGAGCTGAAAATGTCAGCGGATTTGTTGCTCACGCAATTGCGTGGGGCAGGCGTCGAAAAAAATTCGACGTCAGATTCATTGACAAAAGAAGATAAAGACCGATTGCTGGAACATTTGCGTCGTTCGCATGGATCTTCGGTTGACATTGAAAAGAAAAAAATCACTGTGACTCGTAAAGAGACAACGGAGATTAAGCAGGCGGATGCTACAGGCAAATCTCGCACCATTCAGGTTGAAGTTCGTAAGAAGCGTACGTTCGTCAAACGCGATGAAGTGGTCGCGGATGACGCTGCGGCGCGGACTGTCGCAGCAGAGCCTGAAGAACCGGCGGTCAGCGAGGAAGATGCGCGCCGCGAGGCTGAGTTGATTGCACGGCAGGAAGCTGATCTGCGTGAAAAACAGGAGCGACTTGCTAAGCTGGAAGCCGAAAAAGAAGCGCAGGCAAAAGCAATGCGTGAAGCGGCTGAAGCTGAAGCGGCAAAAGCGGCAGCAGATCAATTGAAGGCAGAGCAAGCAGCGGCCGCCGCTGCAGCAGTAAAAACTGTGGAAGTGAAGCCTTCCCAGTCAGATGAAGAGAAAAAACGTTTGGACGCAGAAGAAGCAAAGAAAAAAACTGCCTTAGAAGCAAAAGAGGCAGCTGATCGCGCAGCAGCAACAGAAAAAGCAAGAAAAGCAGTGGCTGACGAAGTTGCACAGATCAAAGAAATGATGAATGCAGCGCGTCGACCTGTGAAGGCTGCGCCACCTGCGCCTGCGGTTGCACCTAAGGCCGAAGGTACTTTGCATAAGCCTGCTGATAAGAAAGTCGGCGATAAAAAGCCAGTTGCGGCAAGTGCAGACAAGAAAGATGAGAAAAAACCAGCTGTTGGTGATAAGAAAGCGATTAAATCCGCGAATGTATCCTCAACCTGGCAGGAAGATTCTAAAAAACGTAGTGGCGGTCTGAAAACTCGCGGTGATACTTCCGGTGGTCGCGATGGATGGAAAGGCGGTCCTAAAGGACGTCGCAACAGTCATCATGAAGAGCGAGAATCGAACTTCCAGGTGCCAGTCGAAGCGATTGTGAAAGATGTGTTTGTCCCTGAAACGCTGACAGTGGCAGAGTTGGCGCACAAGATGTCCGTGAAGGCATCTGAAGTCATCAAGCATTTGATGAAATTGGGTCAGATGTGCACGATTAACCAGGTGCTCGATCAGGAAACAGCAATGATTCTGGTTGAGGAAATGGGGCATAAAGCATTCGCCGCGAAACTCGATGATCCTGAAGCTTTGTTGACGGACGTTGCAGAACACGCTGAGTACGAATCCTTCCCGCGCGCGCCGGTTGTAACTGTGATGGGTCACGTCGATCACGGTAAAACATCGTTGCTGGATTATATTCGTCGCGCCAAAGTGGCATCTGGCGAAGCCGGTGGTATTACGCAGCACATTGGTGCCTACCACGTTGAAACACCGCGTGGCATGATCACTTTCCTCGATACGCCGGGCCATGAAGCATTTACTGCAATGCGTGCGCGTGGCGCGCAAGCGACCGATATCGTAATTCTGGTGGTGGCAGCCGATGATGGCGTGATGCCGCAAACCAAAGAAGCGATTGCACATGCAAAAGCGGCTGGTGTGCCACTGGTTGTCGCTATCAATAAAATTGATAAACCAGGTGGCAATGCAGATCGCGTGACTCAGGAATTGATCGCTGAAAGCGTCGTCCCAGAAGAATATGGTGGCGATTCACCATTCGTTCAGGTGTCTGCAAAAACAGGTCTGGGCATAGACTCGCTGCTGGAAAACGTTTTGCTGCAAGCAGAAGTGCTGGAATTGAAAGCACCGAAAGAAGCGCCTGCCAAAGGTCTGGTTGTTGAAGCCCGTCTGGATAAAGGTCGCGGTACCGTTGCTACGATTCTGGTGCAGTCCGGTACTCTGAAGCGTGGCGATGTTGTGCTGGCAGGTTCGTCTTATGGCCGCGTTCGTGCGATGCTGGACGAGAATGGTGTAAATATCACTGAGGCTGGCCCATCGATTCCCGTGGAAATTCAGGGTCTGACAGAAGTGCCGGCGGCTGGTGAAGAAGTCATGGTGATGGTTGATGAGCGCAAAGCACGTGAAATTGCTTTGTTCCGTCAGGGTAAATTCCGTGATGTTAAATTGGCGAAACAGCAGGCAGCTAAACTCGAAAACATGTTTGAAAACATGGGTGAGGGCGAAGTTAAAAATCTGCCTATCATCGTCAAAACCGACGTACAAGGTTCTCAGGAAGCTCTGGTCCAGTCTTTGCAGAAATTGTCTACCAGCGAAGTGCGTGTGCAGGTTGTTCACGCGGCAGTTGGCGGCATCTCTGAAAATGACGTCAATCTGGCGGTTGCCTCTAAGGCCGTTATTATTGGCTTTAATACCCGTGCTGATGCGTCAGCACGTAAGCTGGCCGAGTCGAATGGCGTGGATATTCGCTACTACAACATCATTTACGATGCGGTTGATGAAGTGAAAGCGGCCTTGTCAGGCATGCTGGCTCCGGAAAAACGTGAGCAGATCATCGGTATGGTTGAAGTTAAACAGGTATTCCTGGTCAGTAAAGTCGGCGCGATTGCAGGCTGTCTGGTGACTGATGGCGTGGTCAAGCGTACATCGTCAGTTCGTCTGTTGCGCAATAATGTCGTGACCTGGACTGGTGAGCTGGATTCTCTGAAACGCTATAAAGATGATGCTAAAGAAGTTCGCGCTGGTATGGAGTGTGGTTTGTCGCTGAAAGGCTATAACGACATTCAGGTTGGCGATAACCTAGAAATATTTGAAGTACAGGAAATTGCACGTACTCTGTAATTCAAGCCAACCCCGGCCCAGGCCGGGGTTCTGGTTTATAGAGGCAAAAAATAATTTATGGCAAAACATAGTAAAAATATACCGGGACGTGGTTTGCGCGTTGCTGATCAGATTCAGAAAGATCTGGCTGAAATCATCTGGTCTGAGTTGAAAGATCCGCGCGTTGGCATGATCACGCTGACGGAGGTGCAGCTCACGCCCGATTACGCACACGCAAAAATTTTCTTCACGACGTTGGCAGATGATCCGGTCGCGATTAAAGCGACCAATGATGCGCTGACACGTGCCGCTGGTTTTCTGCGAGCCCAATTGGGTTTGCGTTTGCATATCCATACTCTGCCGCAATTGCACTTCATCCATGACACATCAACGATACGTGGTATGGCCATGTCTAAGCTGATTGATGAAGCAAATGCCACCCGTGCTAAAGACGACGGCGAAAACTGATCTCTGACCGGAGTTTGCTCCGGTTTTCCAGGCTTATGACAACTCAGATTAAAAAACGTCCCCGTGTTCTTGTGCACGGCGTCTTACTATTGGATAAGCCGGTTGGCTTTTCCAGTAATGATGCTTTGATCAAGGCAAAGCGCTTTCTGAATGCGATGAAGGCTGGTCACACCGGTACGCTGGATCCATTTGCCACCGGCTTGTTGCCTTTGTGTTTTGGCGAGGCAACCAAATTTTCTCAGGATCTGCTGGAAGCCGATAAAACATATACAACCGTTGTCCATCTTGGTGTCACTACCACGACCGGCGATACCGAAGGTGATGTGCTTGAGACCAAAAGTGTCGCTGTCACTGAAGAGCAGATACGCCAGGTGTTGACGCAATTCACGGGCGCGATTGCGCAAGTTCCTCCGATGTATTCGGCACTGAAGCGTGATGGCAAGCCTTTATACGAGTATGCGCGGGCGGGCGTCACGCTGGAGCGTGAAGCGCGCAATGTGGTAATCCATGAGTTGGAATTTCTTGCCTACGATGCGCCGTTGCTGAGCCTGAAGGTGAAGTGCAGCAAAGGGACGTATGTCCGCGTACTGGGTGAAGATATTGGTGCTGTGCTCGGATGCGGTGCGCATTTGAAAGAATTGCGCCGTATTCAGGTCGGCCATCTGGTATTGGAAAAATCCATTACGCTGGACTATCTGGAGTCTCTGCCTGAAGAGCAGCGTTTGGCTTTACTTGATCCTGTCGATGCCTTGCTGTCGAGTTTTCCTTCTGTGCATTTGAATGAGGAATTGGCCCGACGTTTTCTGCATGGACAAAGATTGGCCTTGGGCAAAGAAACTGTCAGCTTGCCACCGGTGACCGGCAGAGTCCGAGTGTATCGGGATATTGACGGGCAATTGCTGGGCTCAGCTCAGTTACAGGAATTCGGCATTCTTGCACCGGAGCGCCTGATTAATACGCAGGAATAATATTGATCCGCACAAGAGAATGATCTGATGATGTTGTGCGGCAGGCGTGAAGGAAGCCTGAAGTGCTCATCATCATTTCCGTTGTCATCGCTTTGTAGCAACTCCTTGAAATAATAGGCGTTTTATGCTTTTGCGTTGCAGCATGTTATAATCGTCGGTTATCCGATTTACCCCAAATGAACGTTACCATGTCCACTACAAAACGCGCTATTCGTAACATCGCCATTATCGCCCACGTCGATCACGGCAAAACCACACTGGTTGACCAATTATTGCGTCAATCCGGTACTTTCCGCGAAAACCAACAGGTCGATTCCCGCGTGATGGATTCGAATGATATCGAAAAAGAACGCGGTATCACGATTCTGTCCAAAAACTGCGCAGTGGAATACAAAGGCACGCACATCAACATCGTTGATACCCCGGGCCATGCTGACTTTGGTGGTGAAGTGGAACGTGTATTGTCCATGGTAGACAGCGTATTGTTGCTGGTGGACGCGCAAGAAGGTCCGATGCCACAAACACGTTTTGTGACACGTAAAGCACTCGCGCTGGGTCTGAAACCTATCGTTGTTGTGAACAAGATCGACCGTGAAAACGCGGATCCACAAAAAGCAGTGAACGCGACTTTCGAACTGTTTGATAAGCTCGGCGCAACTGATGAACAACTGGATTTCCCGATTGTTTACGCATCCGGTTTCAAAGGTTATGCCGGTCTGGAAGACACAGTGCGTGACGGTAACATGGAGCCATTGTTTGATGCGATCCTGAAACACGTTCCTGCGCGTGAAGATGATCCGAATGGCCCGTTACAATTGCAAATCACATCTCTCGAATATTCTTCTTACGTTGGTAAGATCGGCGTTGGCCGTATCCTGCGCGGTAAAGTGAAAGCGTTGCAAGACGTCGTTTGGATGAATGGTCCTGACGATAAGCCAACGAAGGCACGTATCAATCAAGTACTGACTTTCAAAGGTCTGGATCGCGTACAAGTAGACGAAGCACTGGCTGGCGATATCGTGCTGATCAATGGTATCGAAGAAATCGGTATTGGTTCGACTATCTGCGCGCCAGATGCGCCAGAAGGCTTGCCTATGCTGAAGATTGATGAGCCGACGTTGACGATGAACTTCATGGTCAACAGCTCGCCGCTGGCTGGGCGCGAAGGTAAATTCGTGACAACGCGTCAGATCCGCGATCGTCTGGAAAAGGAATTGAAATCCAACATGGCGTTGCGCGTTGTGCAGGCTGAAGGTGATGATTCCACGTACGAAGTTTCTGGTCGTGGTGAGTTGCATCTGACGATTCTGATCGAAAACATGCGTCGTGAAGGTTTCGAGCTGGCCGTATCTCGTCCACGCGTCGTATTCAAAATGGTGGATGGCGTACGTCATGAGCCATACGAAAATCTGACCGTTGACGTTGAAGAAACGAATCAGGGTGGCGTGATGGAAGAATTGGGTCGTCGTCGCGGCGATCTGCAAAACATGGAACCGGACGGCAAAGGTCGTGTGCGTCTGGAATATCGTATTCCAGCACGTGGCCTGATTGGCTTCCAGGGCGAATTCATGACATTGACACGTGGTACAGGTTTGATGAGTCACGTGTTTGATGACTACGCACCAGTTGATAACACTAAAGGCGAATTGGCTGGCCGTCGCAATGGTGTATTGATTTCTCAGGATGACGGTGCTGCGGTTGCTTATGCGATCTGGAAACTGCAAGATCGCGGCCGTATGTTTGTCAGCCATAACGATCCAGTGTACGAAGGCATGATCATCGGTATCCATTCCCGTGACAATGACCTCGTTGTGAACCCGATCAAAGGTAAGCAACTGACCAACGTTCGTTCCTCCGGTACGG
The DNA here is from genome assembly GCF_018139565.1 of Cognatundibacterium rivi. Classification (GTDB taxonomy): domain Bacteria; phylum Pseudomonadota; class Gammaproteobacteria; order Burkholderiales; family Burkholderiaceae_D; genus Undibacterium; species Undibacterium rivi. The sequence continues at coordinate 256,854 of NZ_JAGSPK010000005.1, read as the reverse complement.
ATGAAGCGGTGCGTCTGGTACCGCCAATTCAAATGTCTCTGGAATATGCGGTTGAGTTTATTGAGGATGACGAACTGGTAGAAGTGACACCGAAGAGTATCCGTTTGCGCAAGCGTTTCCTGAAAGAACACGAGCGTAAAAAAGCTTCCCGCGAAGCGTAATCCCGACAGGAGTTACCCGGAAAATAAAAAACCGCAGCTTAGTCTGCGGTTTTTTATTGCCTGAAAAACTCATGAAGATGAGACGCAGCTAAGATGAGTTGAATTTCGATATGGTATGATCAATTTACTAATTTTGTGGTGCAATGGTGTGGCGGATTTTGTCTGTCGCGATGTGTTCGGTCTACGTAACTCATCTGCAGGAATTGCTGGGCACTGCAACGTATTTTGAAAAAAGGAAAAGAGATCGAATGAATCAAGAACAGTCTTTTGTCGATCGTTCGACGGGGTGGGCGCGAATAGGAGTTGCTTGTGCTCAGGCACTGCTGTTGTTTTTACTGTATCGTGCGGCAACCGATAAAGTGTGGCCCGCGACAGCGCCGCAATGGTTTTTTCCTTTGTTCTTGTGTGGACTTAGCCTGCCTGTGATAACGATTTCCTCGCTAGGACAAATGCGTGTCTCCGCCATGTTGCGCTGGCTGACGATACTGGCACTGATCCTTGTTTTATTGACCCAGCATGACTGGTCGCGGCGGAATGGATTAAATAATGGCTGGAGTTTGCCGCAAGGGGATGACAGGGTTGAGTTTCCTTCGCCATTGCTCTTTTTCTTTAGTGGGGCATGTTTATATGTGGCGCAGTCGCTGCGATTAGCGTACACGCAACACCGGCAATGGCTGGGGAGCTATCCGGTGTATTTTGACTTATCGTGGAAGTTACTGGTGCAACTGGTTTTTTCTCTGATTTTCATCGGCGCCATGTTTGCCTTGTTGTTTCTGGGGGCTGCGTTGTTTTCTATGCTGAAACTGGATTTCCTGCAGCACTTACTGAGGACAGACTGGTTTTATATTCCGCTTGCAGTGCTGTCGTTTGGTTGTGCTTTACATCTGACCGACATGCGTCCGGCGATCGTCCGTGGTATCCGTAATTTGTTATTGGTGCTGTTGTCCTGGCTGCTGCCGGTCGCAACTCTGGTGCTGGCGGGATTTTTGGTAACGCTGGCATTCAGTGGTGCTGAGCTGTTATGGCAAACCAGACATGCAACTTATTTGTTGCTGAGTTCCTGTGTGGTGTTGGTCGTGTTAATTAACACTGCGTTTCAGGATGGAACAGTTTTGCAAGGCAGTGCAAGAATTTTGCGTTGGAGTGCACGTTTAGCCTGTCTGTTATTGCCTGTGCTCGCGGTGCTGGCCTTGCGTGCATTGCAACTACGCATCACCCAATATGGCTGGAGCACTGATCGCCTGATTGCCTTCGTATGCGCTGTAATCGCGTTCGCTTACGGCCTTGCTTATCTGCGTGCGGCACTGGCCGCGGATGGTTTGCTGGCGAAGATGGCGGTAGCCAATATTGCGATGGCATATCTGCAGCTGATGCTGGTACTCGCAATGTTTTCACCCCTTCTTGATCCGGCGCGCGTCTCGATAGAGGATCAACTGAGTCGTTTGCAGCAAGGGAAAGTGAGCGCTGAAAATTTTGATTACTTTTATTTACGTTTTGACGGCGGTCGTTACGGGCGTGAAGCGTTGAAGCGCTTGGCGCAGGAAAAATCCCTGCCACAGGCGGCGCTGATACGCGAAAAGGCCGCTCAGGCTTTGTCATTGACACATCAGGTTCCCGGAAATCAAGAGGTGAAGGAGATGCCACCTTTTGAAATCTGGCCTCAGGGAGGTCGATTGCCGGAAAGTTTTCTGCAGCAGCCGGGGCAAAAAGCGCCAAACTGGCTGACTGCGAATGACGCCGAATGCCTGATTGCAAAAACTCATGCTTGCGATGTGCTGGTGCAGGATATGAATCATGATGGCAAGCCGGAAGTACTGGTTCTGGATCGTAACAACTACTTTGGTGGAGCAATGTACGTGGACGTCGGTGCTGGTGTCTGGCAGCGGCAGGGGCATGTCGATATACAGGTTGACGATTGCAGCAAAATGAAAGACGCCTTGCGGACGGGGCAGGCGAAAGTGGTAACTGGCTGGGATATGCTGGAAGTCGCGGGGTCTCGTCTGACGGTAATGCCAGACGTGGTGAAGCGGCAGCGTTGTCCGCCGTAAGTCGTTCATCGATTAGAAAAAAGCGGCACACCGTTTGGTGTTACCGCTTTTTTTTGTGATCTACCCTTTCTCGCTTGGACTAAGAGCCACTTTCGACACATTACTCAAGTTTCATCTTTCGGAAGGGTGTCAATGTATCTGAGTACTCTTCCTATGACTTGTTTGATTGCTGATTGAGCTATGCACAGACTCAACAGTCTCTGCTCTTGAACAGGGTGCCATCCAAGCCTGCATACGCGTTATTTCATTTAGCCGGTCTTTGCTCAACACAATATTTTGAATTGGCAAGTTGCTTCAGAATGAGCGTTCAACTTTCACAATAACGATCATATCTGGCTTCCTGTCTGCCTTGGCGATGTTTGCAGGCAAATCTTTCAGCTTTTCTCCCCAGTGGCCAACATAATAAATTTCCTTGAAAGTCGCGTTAAAGTATTGCTTTAAGGAGCCTGTAAATGAATCGCCGACAACCCAAATATATTTGTTTGAGAGTGGTTTCTGGTTATGCACAATTTCGGCTATACCGAATGCGGATTCGGGTTCATTTGGGATTTTGTAGCTACTTAACTGTGGCTTATTTTTCCAGATGACATCCCAATTATCTTCTTTGTGGAGTGGAAAATCTTTTAATTTAGAAAGACTGAGCAAGTCTCCAGCGTAAGTTGAACTGTATTGAAAATCAACATCAGGTACAGGTAAATTGAGCAATTTTGAAAAGCCAGAATACGCCAGGAATGCACCTTTATTATTCCAGTGTGAATCCGTCATCCGGTAAATAAGTCCTTCAGATTTTTTTGCGTTTAGTAAATCATTTGTCGGATCATAAATCGTTAGATTTGGTATGGTTTTTAGCTCATCCAAAAAGGAGCTTATATATTTCTTTTTGGATGGGACGATTTTATCTGGCAAGTATTCTGGATAAATACTGGATTTATCTGGTCCGACAAGTAAAACTGTTTTTATATTGTATTGAGCACTCACCTTGGCAATGCTTGAAAAACTCTCTTTTGTTGCGGCAATATCGCTTTTTTTGGGAGTGATGGTTAGCATAAGTTTCTCCACCAACTTACCGTGAACGTTACCTAAAAATAACCAGTCGCCCTTACCTCTGAACCATCCCAAAGAAGCGCCGGAAGGGAGTTCAAAACCTTTTCTTTTGATGGTTAATTTTTCGTATTCATTCAATTTTGTGAGATCGGCTTGACTGACAAAGACAGCAGAAACTCCTATGGTAATCATGAGGCTGCAAAGGATAGCGAGTGTTACCTTATTTCTATACTTCCCAAACCTGAAGGGTTTTTCAATTACTTTTACCGTTAACCATGCGAGCAGGATGGAGACCGGGATAGCTATCATTATCGCGTCAATGCTTGGCGAGCCACTTTTTACGATTCTGATAAAAGACAGGATTGGCCAGTGCCACAAGTAGAGAGGGAAACTGATCAAGCCAAACCAGATCGCCACTTTATTCGACAATATAATACGGTTACCCCACGCCTGAGCTCCTGCAAAAATGATCAGCATTGCACCTGTTACAGGAATTAATGCCCAATTTCCCGGAAAGGGCATTTCACTGTTGATATACGTAAAACCGTACGCCAAAAACATGAAGCCAGCGAAAGAAAGTAGATTGGATAAGGTTTTGCCGTCACTCTGACGTTTGCTGTTATAGAAAATAAAGGTGAAAAACTTGTCAAGTCTCTGTGTGAGCTTGGCGAAAGTTTCGTTTTTATGCACGGAAAGCCAGGCCAGTAAACTTCCGGATAGTAGCTCCCAAAAGCGTGTATGCGGCGAGTAGAAGGTTGTTGTGGGATACTGCTTAATTCCCTTAACATTGAGGAAAAAAGAAATGCTGGCGAAGAGAGCGATGATGATAAAAATATTGAATTTTCGCTTCCAGGAAAACCAAAGCAGTAGTGGCCAAAAGATATAAAACTGCTCTTCTATGCCCAGGCTCCATAAGTGCAACAATGGTTTTGTATCTGCTGAATTGTCAAAATAACCCGCCTCACTTAATAACAGCAAATTCGACATAAAACCGGTACCTGCAGCAATATGTTTGCTTAGCTGGATTAACTCATCGCCCAGAAGCGCAAACCAGCCAAACACAAAGCAAGCTACCAAAACGCATATCAGGGCAGGGAAAATGCGTTTAATACGTCTGGCATAAAACTCCTTAAAACTAAAAGTGCCTTTTTCCAGGTTCTCAAGAATGATCGTCGTGATGAGATAGCCTGAAATTACAAAAAAGATATCTACACCTATAAAACCACCTTTCACCCATTCCGGGAATGCGTGAAAAGCGACGACGGCTATAACAGCAATGGCGCGTAATCCGTCAATGTCGGGGCGATACTTGGGGTGGGAGAGAGGTTGGTGTGGAGAGGTCATTAATACTCGATTGCAGATTTTCCATTCGCTTCATGGTAACTACAGCGAAGCGATCATACGGATGATAAAAAATGTCAGATTATACGTGCAACTTGATAATATTATCTACTTAATAATGTTTTTTTTATTTCAACTCGCTGCTATCGTTTATATCAAGTTCGCTGACTAAAACTACGTTGTTGCGCCCAGCCATTTGTGAATTGGCCGTAAAAATTTTGCTGAAATGATGGTGCCAAGCCGCGGTACGAAGTGGGGTTGCTTGTGTAAATAACTATTTCCTCTTCTCGTCGTTCCATTTGATACATTCAATAGTTCTTTCTTGGTTCTGCGGGTTTTCCTCATTGTCATCTCTACTTCATTCCGGTTAGAGTGGAAAGTTTACGATGATACGGGCCCCTCCATATGCTGTTTGCTGGCTCGGTATTGTTTGCTCGACAGAGTCTAAGGTGGGGATCTGCTACAAATGAGAATGAAGATATGGGGATGAAATGAGTCAGGGGTGGTCTAGGCGTAAGCAAGCCATATTGCTGATGATAGCCGCTGCCACCTTGTGGAGTACCGCAGGGGTTGCGAGTCGCCATCTGCAAAGCGCGGCGGGATTTGAGGTGGTGTTCTGGCGCAGCCTGTTTGCGGGGATTTTTGTGGCGGGGTTGATGCTGCACCAGTATGGTCGTGGCTTTGTCAGTCGTTTAAAACTGATGGGTAGTACCGGCGCGGTGTCTGGCCTGATGTGGGCGATTATGTACAGTTGTTTCATGACTGCGTTGACGCTGACCACGGTGGCGAATACCTCGGTGATGGAAAGTCTGGCGCCTTTATTCACGGCGCTGCTGTCATGGCTGGTGCTGAAAGAACGCATACCGGCTGCCACCTGGATCGCGATCGCGCTAGCGGGTTGCGGCATGGGCTGGATGTTTGCCGGGAATTTGTCCGTGACTGACAGTCGTGGTGTACTGGGGATGCTGGTGGCACTGGGGATTCCGCTGGCGTCTTCGGTGAATATGATTTTGCTCAAACGCCGGGCGCATACGGTGGACCTGATTCCGGCCGTATTTCTGGGTGGGACGTTTTCTGCGCTGGCGATGCTGCCGCTCGCGATGCCATTTCAGGCTTCGGTACAAGATGTGCTGATTCTCGGCGCACTGGGTTTCTTCCAGCTTGGTTTGCCATGTTCGCTGATGGTGAAGGCGTCTGCGCACCTGAAAGCGCATGAAGTGGCACTGTTGGCTTTGCTGGAAGTCTTGCTGGCGCCGTTGTGGGCATGGCTGGGGGCAGGTGAGGTGCCTGCGACGGCCACTCTGACCGGCGGTGCGCTGGTGCTGCTTGCTTTAGTCGGGAATGAAATCCGTACATGGCAACAGAAACAGGTCTAATCGCAGTAAAATAGCGGGTTATTTACTCCAATTTTCCGCTGGCGCCGGTTGCGCTGCGGTTTCGTTACGGAACGTTGTTATCATGAAATCTCCTGAACTCTTACTGCCAGCGGGTTCGCTGGAAAAAATGCATGCCGCATTCGACTTCGGTGCCGATGCGGTGTACGCCGGTCAGCCACGCTACAGTCTGCGTGCGCGGAATAATGAATTTTCCACGCTGGAAGTTTTGCAGCAAGGCATCAGCGACGCTCATGCACGTGGCAAATTGTTTTTTGTTGCCAGTAATATTTTTCCGCATAACTCCAAGCTGAAAACTTATCTGCGCGACATGGAACCTGTGATCGCGATGAAACCAGATGCGCTGATCATGGCCGATCCTGGTCTGATTATGATGGTGCGTGAAAAATGGCCGGAAGTGCCCGTGCATCTGTCGGTGCAGGCGAATGCGGTGAACTGGGCAGACGTTAAATTCTGGAAAAAAATGGGGCTGACCCGCGTGATCTTGTCACGCGAACTGTCGCTCGACGAAGTGGAAGAAATTCGCCAGGAATGCCCGGACATGGAACTGGAAGTGTTCGTGCATGGCGCGCTGTGTATCGCTTACTCTGGCCGTTGCCTGTTGTCCGGTTACTTCAATCACCGCGATCCGAATCAAGGCACCTGCACCAATTCCTGCCGCTGGGATTACAAAGTCGAAAACGCGACTGAAAATGAAACCGGCGATCTCGCGCGTATTCCGGTGGAAACGATTAAATTCGACTTCAACAAAGCACTGGAAGATGCGAATCAATCGTTCTCAGCGATGGGCGACATGCCGCGCCATCCGCTGGCTGATCGTCCGTATCTGATCGAGGAATCAACCAAGCCAGGCCAATTCATGCCGATACTGGAAGATGAACACGGCACTTACATTATGAATTCCAAAGACTTGCGCGCAGTTGAGCACGTGGAACGTCTGGCGAAAATCGGTGTGGATTCGCTGAAAGTCGAAGGTCGTACTAAATCGCTGTATTACGTGGCACGTACTGCGCAGGTGTATCGTCGTGCGATTGACGATGCGGTGGCAGGGCGTCCGTTTAATCCGCAATTGCTGGGCGAGCTGAATGGTCTGGCGAATCGTGGTTACACCGATGGTTTCTATCAGCGTCATCACACGCAAGACCATCAGAACTACATGGAAGGTGTATCGCAGGCGCACCGCAGCCAGTATGTTGGTCAGGTGCTGAATGTTGCTGATGGCTGGGCTGAAGTGGAAGTGAAAAACCGTTTCGCAGTCGGCGATCAGATCGAAATCATTTCGCCGAATGGCAATGAAATCGTGACGCTGTCCGAAATGCGTAACAAAGAAAATCAGTCACTCAACATCATCGGCGGTGCCGGACATACTGTGCGCATTCCGCTTGATGCGAAATACGAAAAAGCCTTGCTGGCAAAAATGCTGTAAGCACTCAATACCGCAAGATGCATGCGGTATTGAAGAAAAATTCGGATACTCCCCCCTGTTTTTTGTAAAACACCCCTGATGTCCTTATAAACAAAGGTGGTTTTAAGATACTCCGGGGGAGTATTTTTATGTCGCTGGATCGCATGGTTTCTCTTTTTCCACATAGCCGGTGTCCTATCTACTCATACTTGCGCTGACGCTGACTTACTACCTGCTGCTCAGTCTGCTGTGTTTTCTGGTTTATTTTTACGATAAACAAGCGGCGATACAGCGCAGATCACGCGTTCCCGAGAAAAAATTATTGTTGCTGAGTTTGATTGGTGGCTGGCCCGGGGCGCTGCTGGCACATCAATTTTTACACCACAAGTCGATGAAGCGATCGTTCCTGCGGTGGTTTTTTCTGATGCTGGTGCTGCACTGGCTGTTCTTGTTTGCCTTGCTTGCCGCCTGCGTATTTTTCTCAACAGTGCATTAAAGAAAGTGGCTATCGTCACATTGATCTGTTTGCGTGATCTTCCATTGGAAACGTGATAAAACACAGATGCCGCGCATGTCTGCCAATTTTCTTATCCTTCATTTCAGCTCATTGACTTTCTATGGATTTGTTTGACCGCCTCACTGATGACGAATTACCCATCGTATATGCCACGGCTTTATTTACTGCGCCGCTGAGTCAGACCAAAGCACTGGAGTTAATGCAGCTGCGCGGTGCGAAAACCCTGATGGGTAATCCCTACGATGCAAAGCTGCTCAAAGATCTGATGCTGGATTTGTGCAAGCGTCAGGTTTTGCGGCAGGAAATCGGCCTCGGTTATATCTTGCGCGATGACTGGCGCATGCCCGTGTTGCTGCGTCTGCAGCAGAGCGGCGGTATGAAATTATGGATCAGCCAGATTCGGGATCTATTAAAAAAACACGGCGAATACCAGCATTGGAAATCTTACGATGCTGAATTTTACAGCCGTGAAATGCTGTTTTCCGTGCTGCTCGGCCGCACCGATGAGGCCTTGCTATGGCGTGAAAAATTTCTCAGTGTTAAAAACGATCATGCGCTTATTCCCGGCGCAGAATTTTTCCAGCATGAGGATGGCATCCGTTTGTTTTCGCAACTCAGGCCGATTGATCAGGGCATGGTGCTGACGGATATCTTTGTCAAAGCGAATTGGGAATTGCTCGATTGCCGTCTGGCGTACGAATACGCTTGTCAGCAGATGGATCAGGAGTCCAACAGCTGGCCGCAATTGATGGGGCTCGTTGCGTGGCAAGCCTTATTGCGTGGTGACTTCGACCGTCTCACGCAGTTGCAGCGTCAGTTGCCGCCGCAATTTCAGGGGGAAATGCTAATTGCGATGGCAGTCTTGCAAAACAAAATGCCGGTTGCCGTCGGGCTGGCACAAACCTATGCGCAGATACAAAAAGCCAGCAGCGGTAAGCGGAAAATTTTTATTCCCGATTTGCTTGGTCTGCTGAGCACCGTTGCGATGCTGGCGAAAAACGACACCAGCAGTTTTCAATTGGCGAAAGCGCAGGTGGATGAGGGCGTGAAACAGCGGCATGCGTTCAGCTACTACGTTTTGCAGCCACTGACGAATCATATGGCGCAAGGCGTCGTATTGCCGGTGTCGCATTTTAATGTGCGCAATGCGCATGACATCGATGTTTTGTTTGAAGCGATCGGTGCGTACTGGCAGGATGCGCCGCCACATCCACGGCTGCAGGCAAAGCTGCTGGAGATGCGCGGGACCATGATCCACTACGGCTATCAGTGGGTAGCGGCGGAACTGGATGTCTTGCTGGCGCATCAGTTTAAAGAAGTACAGCAATTCCCCGAATGGCATCGCCAGAACAATATCCAGCCCTTGTTATTCGCTTTGCAGCGCGAAGAAGGGTGGAAACGGGCGCTGAATGCGCTGTCACAACTCAAGCCTGCCAGTGCAGTGGTCGCTGCAAAAAAAGAAGAAGAAATGCGGCTTGCCTGGTTACTGGAATTTCATTTTCAGGAATTAAAAGCCGAGCCTCGTGAACAAAAGCGCGGTAGCAAAGGCGTCTGGAGCAAAGGGCGTCCGGTTGCATTGCGACGTCTGGTGCAGGAGCTGGATGCGTTCCCCTATCTGACTGAGCAGGATAAGCAGATTGCTGCCTGCATACGCCGCGCGTCTGACAGTTATTACGGCGGTAGTGAATTTGAAATCAATATCGATAAAGCATTGCCGTTTCTGGTTGCCCACCCTGCGGTGTACTGGTCGGATGCGCCGGATGTTCGCATTGATGTCGTTAAAGGCGATATCGCGTTGCAACTGAAAGAGAATGGCGACCAGATCAGTTTGCAACTGGAACCATTCATCAGCACCGATGCGAGCGTAGTCTGGAAAAAAGAAACGCCGACCCGTCTGGCCGTGTACACCTCGAGCCCGGAAATTAAACAAATCACCGGTATCCTCGGTCGCGGCCTGACCGTGCCGGTCACTGCCAAAGCGCAGTTAGTCGATGTGATTGCCGCGATTGCGCCGCATCTGTCTATTCATTCCGATTTGCCTGAGCTGGCTGCGCATATCGCGACGCTGGCGGCAGATCAGACTATGTTTGCGCATTTGCTGCCCTTACAAGAAGGCTTGCGCGTGCAACTGCTGATGCGGCCTCTGGCTGACGGCGGTTGGTTTCAACCGGGCAAAGGCGCGGCCAACGTGCTTGGCGAGCAGGCGGGCGTGCCGGTGCAGGCGAGTCGCGATCTGCCAAAGGAAAAAGCTCGGATGCAATTCGTGCTTGATGCCTGCCCCGCACTTGCCCATGCCGAAGAAAGCGGACAGGAATGGCAGTTGCAGCATCCTGAACAATGTCTGGAATTGCTGGAGCAATTGCGTGCCGTGCCTGCGGAGCGTCTGCAACTGGTGTGGCCTGAGGGTGAACGTTTTCGTCTGCGCGGCAGTCGTTCGCTGCAAAATTTACACCTGACGATTAAAAAGCAGGGCGAGTGGTTTGTTGCTGGCGGCGAGCTTGCGCTGGATGATGGGCGGGTGCTGGCGCTGCGTGAACTGCTGCAAATGGCAGGATCTGCGCGCGGCCGCTTTTTGCAATTAGGTGACAATGATTATCTGGCGCTGACCGACAGTTTTCGCAAACGGCTCGATGAATTGCGCGCATTAGGCGAAGCGGGTGCCGATGGCATACGCCTGAATGCGCTGGCGGCACCTGCGCTGGCAGAACTGGCTGCGGAAGCTGGCGAGCTGGAAGCCGATGCAGCCTGGCGTGAGCAAGTGAGCAAGCTCGATGCGCTGTCCGATTTTTATCCGCAGGTTCCTTCCACGCTGCAGGCGGAATTACGCGACTATCAGCTGGCGGGTTATCAGTGGCTGGCGCGACTCGCGCACTGGGGTGTCGGTGCTTGTCTGGCCGATGACATGGGGTTGGGGAAAACCGTGCAGACGCTGGCTTTGTTACTGGACAGAGCGCCGGGTGGGCCTGCGCTGGTGGCGGCACCGATTTCGGTGGCGATGAACTGGCAGGCAGAAGTCATGCGCTTTGCGCCGACGCTGAAGGTGCGTGCCTATCACAGCCACCGTTCATTGGCAGATCTCGGGCCTTTCGATCTGGTCATTGCCAGTTATGGCATGTTGCAGTCAGATGCCGAGGCTTTCGCGGCACAACACTGGCACAGTGTGGTGCTGGATGAGGCGCAAGTCATCAAGAATGCCGCAACCAAGCGCAGTCAGGCGGCGATGGCATTAAGCGCAGATTTTAAAATGATCGCCAGCGGCACGCCGGTAGAAAATCATCTGGGTGAACTCTGGAATCTGTTCCGGTTTATTAATCCCGGCTTGCTTGGTTCCAAAGAGCGTTTTACCGATAAATTTAGTACGCCGATTGAGCGTGGTGATAAGCCCGCGCGTCAGCATCTGAAAAAGCTGATACAGCCGTTTATTTTGCGGCGGACTAAAACCCAGGTGCTGACAGAATTGCCGCCACGTACTGAAATCACCTTGCAAGTTGAGCTGAGTGATGAAGAGCGCCATCTGTACGAAGCTTTGCGTCAGGAGGCGATGGATAAAATTGCGTCGCTTAGTGCGGAAGAAGGGCAATCGCTGAAAGTGCTGGCAGAAATCACCAAGCTGCGCCGTTTTTGCTGCCACCCGCAACTGGTATTAAAAAATTCCACGATCAGCGGCAGTAAGCTGGCGGTCTTTGAAGACACCATTGATGAATTGTTGGATAACCGCCATAAAGCATTGGTGTTCAGCCAGTTTGTCGATCATCTGGCGATCGTACGTGACAGCCTCGAAAAAAAAGGCATACGCTATCAGTATCTTGATGGCAGCACACCTGCAACCGAACGTAAAAAACGGGTTGACGCATTTCAGGCGGGCGACGGTGACGTGTTCCTGATCAGTCTGAAAGCGGGCGGTACAGGGCTGAATCTGACTGCTGCCGATTATGTGATTCATCTCGACCCGTGGTGGAATCCGGCGGTCGAGGATCAGGCTTCTGATCGCGCGCATCGTATGGGGCAGCAAAGACCCGTCACGATTTATCGTCTGGTGACGCAAAATACGATAGAAGAAAAAATCATCGCCTTGCATGCAGAAAAACGCGATCTGGCAGACAGTCTGCTGGATGAAGGTGATGTTGCCGCGCGGCTCGATACGGCGGCATTACTGCGTTTACTGAAGGAAAATGTCTGACGTTTTCTTGCGTGCGAGCTGGTGAGCAATCCACTTACCAGCGCAAGGTGGCAGTGAGCGGGCAAGGTAGCAAGGTACAATAGCGCTTTGCTCAACGCTGTATTGTATTTATTGTGACTACTCAAGTTTTACCGCCCCGCCGCGTCTCCGTTGCCCCGATGCTCGATTGGAGCGATCGCCATTGCCGTCAGTTTCATCGCCATATCACCCGTCATACCTGGCTGTACACCGAGATGGTGACGACGGGATCGCTGTTTCACGGTGATTTACAACGTCATCTGGAATTTAATCCCGGTGAACATCCTGTCGCGCTGCAGCTAGGAGGCAGTGAGCCTGCCGATCTCGCACATTGCGCCAAACTGGGTGAAGAGTGGGGATATGATGAAATCAATCTGAATTGCGGTTGCCCGTCTGAGCGCGTACAGAAAGGGGCTTTCGGTGCATGCCTGATGGCAGAGCCCTTACTGGTCGCTGATTGTGTGAAGGCGATGAAAGATGCGGTCTCGATTGATGTGACGGTCAAGCATCGCATCGGTATTAACGATGTCGATTCCTATGAATTTATGCGTGACTTTGTCGGGCAGGTCGCTGATGCCGGTTGTAAGACTTTTATCGTGCATGCGCGAACCGCGATTCTGAAAGGCTTGTCGCCGCGCGAAAACCGTGAGATTCCGCCGCTGAAATATGATTATGCCTACCGCTTGAAGCGAGAATTTCCTGAGTTGGAAATTATTCTGAATGGCGGAATTAAAACGACGGCAGAAATGCAGCAGCATTTGCAGCATGTCGATGGTGTGATGATAGGGCGAGAGGCATATCACAATCCTTATTTTATGGCGGATTTTGATGCGCTCTTTTACGATGATATGACTCCGGTCAAAACCCGTGAGGAAATTCTACATGCGATGATTCCGTATATTCATCGTCAGTTAGAATTGTATGGCAATGGTGGCAAGGGTTTGCGCCTCAATAGCGTGATACGCCACATGCTGGGATTGATGATGGGGTTGGTTGGTGCCCGTGCTTTCCGGCAAACCTTATCCGATAGTAAAAAGCTGGCTTCCGGTAATCCTGACATATTGCTTGAAGCTTTTGAACGCATGCAAACAGTGACTGCGTATGATCGCAGTCTCGAAGTATCTTCTCAATAATCAGAGGGCCTTATGAACATGTTTATCAAATCCATCATCGCTGTTTCCATCGCCACCGTTACTTTGGCCGCACAAGCTGAAATTGTGGTGAAGGATGCGTGGGTCAGAGCTACCGTGCCACAGCAAAAAGCGACTGGTGCATTTATGCAGATTCAAAGTACAAAAAATGTGCGTCTGATCGAAGTGCAGTCGGCGGCAGCCGGTCTGGTGGAAGTACATGAAATGAAGATGGACAATAACGTCATGAAAATGCGTGCGATTCCTCAGCTTGATGTGCCGGCCGGAAAAAATGTCGAGCTCAAACCCGGTGGTTACCATGTCATGCTGATGGACTTGAAGGCGCAGGCAAAAGCCGGTGATGCCGTGACATTGAAATTAATTTTCGAAGATGAAAATAAAAAACAGGAAACCGTGGATGTGAAGGCGACCGTCAAAAGTCTGACAACGATGGAACACAAAATGTAAGTTTCGTGACCCAAATTGTGACGCTTTTCTTTGGCGAGTAAAAATTTGTAATAGCTTCCGGTGAAGCGGGTTGGTGCAGTTATATTGTCGGCTGTTTCAACGCACGCTCCTCTTCTCACTGGATTGTGAGTTTATGCCTACGTAGGATTTACGTAGGCATTTTTTATTCAAACTCATTTTGACTAGACAGATTTTATGCGACGAATCTCATCCTCCAAAAGAAATGCGCTCGCCATTGATATGGCAGTCGCGATATCAGAACCTGCCATTCTGAGCCGCATTCCTTTCGATCAAATCCGTATAGAACATTTGTTGTCGCGAGCCGACGATGTGCATCACGTACTGGCGTTGACGCCGGAACAAAGTGTATTCTGGCGCGAAACCGCAAGCACCTTGCGCAGTATGCTGCGGCAACGTGCAGCGCGGCGTGAACAATGGCAATCAGCGCAGCGGGAATCGTTACAGAAAAACGCATTTGCCTTACCTGAACTGTTTTCCCAGCTTGAACGGGAAGAGCAGTCCGGTGCGACCGAAAATATCCGTATGCGCGATTTGTGTCTGGTGTTTTATGAAACACTGAGCCAACATCAACGTCAGCTGTTGCATGGTTTTTTATCGACGCAGGTAGTGAGTCGTCATCAGCCGTCCGACCGACTGAGTAAAGAATCGCAGGGCATGACATTGCTAAGCTGGCCTAAGGTCTCACGTCAGCATGAACAACACCCGGTGACTGCGTTCCTCAGTTTAATGGCCTGATTGCTTGAGAAGGTATTGCTATAGGGATGAAATCCTTATATAATGCGTAGCTCACTTGGGGCAATATTCAAGTGAAATTCAGTGGTGGTCGTAGCTCAGTTGGTAGAGTCCAGGATTGTGATTCCTGTTGTCGTGGGTTCGAGCCCCATCGTCCACCCCACAGAATTCGTTTTAGATCAAAGGCTTACGTGAATTTCATGTAAGCCTTTTTTCTTTTGATTTTCTAATATCTGGAAACTTTCTAAAATCCACGTCAGAGTGTGGGGGAGTGAGTGTTTTGTCCTTGGGCGAGGCTTTGAATAAAAATGGCAAAACTCAATGCCAGCGCGGAAATCAGACGAAAAGTGCCAAGAAAAAGCCAGATGCAAAAAATGATGAAAATTAGTGATAAACGGTATGCTTTTGCACGTTTATTGTCGCCGGAATGACTGCAAATTGCGCTTTTCCGATGTGGTTTGGAGTAAACGGGATCATTTGCCGCGTCGGACTGATGATGAACCACCGCCCCGATATGAACGATGGTGGTTGCTAAATTCGATTTTGTTTTACTTGTAGCCTTTGATAGCAAGTCCTTCAAGGTACTGACATCATCGTGATCACCTTCAAACAGCATGCGCCCTCTGCATCTTTAGAGGGATACAATGTTATCCTATTAGCACGTAGATAGTTTAATTTTTACTAACAATTAGTTACAAATGCAGCACATCACTTCGTCACTAAGCGAAGCAACTCACTAATTTCCCCAGCACCGACTTTCTTCTCAAGAAATTTATACAAAAACGTGACTATCTCGGCCTTTCTGGCTGCGTCTTCTATGGTCAGGTTGTTTTCCAGTAAATATTCATCCAAAGCACGTATTGCAGACGCCAGCCTTTGTGTATTGACTTGCTCTCCGTCCAGGATCGCCCCTGCGACGTTTCGTGTCTCATTAACTGCCAATGAATCCATTGGTTCGACTTTATATGGCTGATATTCAGGCAAATAGGCGGTAGGAATAGCAAACATCTTCCGTACGCCACCCAACCCAACTTTTGTTTCGCTGTACCACGCCTCTTTCTCTGCCCTTGCGAGCAGAGCAGGTTTTGTTTTTGGTAATCCAGGTAAATTCATCTCCAGAATTTCACTGGCTGACGATAGCTTTTTCACTTAACGGTTCCATTCAAAAAACTGTTAACAAAACAAAACACTTAAAGGTGAAACTGTTAAGTGTATATTTTGCTTAATAATCAATTACTTACAATTTCGCTTCATAGCGAAATGAAAAACTTTTATAAGAATTAAGTGTTAACCGTTGACTTTACACTTAACACTTATTAAGATGTGCTCACTGACTACCCATAAAAGGAAAAGCCATGAGCACACCACAAGCCACAAAAAAATCCACACTACCAACAGACTGGCATCGTGCGGATATCGTTGCCGCCCTGCATAAAAAGGGCTGGTCATTACGCGCCTTATCGTTACAGAGCAACTTAGGTGCAAGCACCGTTAAAGAAGCACTGAACCGCCCTTATCCCAAAGCAGAACGAATCATCGCTGCTGCGATTGGCGTAGCACCAGAGGAAATCTGGCCTGAGCGATACGCAAAACGGAATTTTACGCCAGTTTTAACGCTTTCCTCCCCTAACTCATCCCAACCGTTGCAGTGCGCTGCCTGAACTGAATCTTAGTTTGCAGTTGTTTTTAACGCTAGTGATGAATTTCGTGGAGTAAAAAAATGTCGTTGCGAAAAAGAAAATGGAAGTCAATCAAGGCCACAAGTATCAGTGATGCGACTGAACTGTGCCTGGACTACGCAACAGAAAACCATCGTCGTCCAGCAAAAGTGCTGGCAGATCTGATGGGGATTGATGTCAAGCTGCTGTACCGCTGGATGTCAGACAGCTCCATGCCGTTAAATCGTATTCGTCAGTTTGAGACATTTTGCGGAGCATCGTATATCAGTGAGTATCTTTGCACTGCCCACGGCGACAAGATTGTCATAGACATCCCATCAGGGAAAAAATCCAATGTTACTGATTTGGCTGAAGTGCAAGCCAATTTTGCAGAAGCAATCGCTTTACTGGCCCGGTTTTACCAGAATGGTGATGATGTTGAAAAGACAGTTTCTGTTTTAACCAGAACGCTCTCTGAACTAGGCTATCAACGTAACAACGTCATCAAGGTATCTCAACCTGAGCTTGCTTTGTTTGGGAGCGACAGATGAGTACCGTTATCGTCAAGTCTCAGTACACCGCTGCTGAACTTGCGGCAATGCTTTTACCAGGATTGCCGACTTCAAAGGTCAGCATCATTGCACTCGCAGATCGCCAAAACTGGAACTACACAGAAGTATCAGGCCGTGGTGGTCTACGCCGCGAATACACGCCACCAGCGGAAGTCATGGAATTGATTCGCCGCGCCGTGACGAAACAGTTAGCAGCGACAATTACCCCGCAAAATATACCTGTTGTTGCACCGCAATCCAGTCTTGCGCACACCGAAGCACAGAATTTAACGGCAGACGCACGTAAAGGTGTACTTGATGCGTTAAACGCTGTTATGCAGCGCACTGGCTATCCGTTAAAACGGGCGGCAAAATATTTGATTGATATCGCCCGTAATGGCGATGCCAGCCCACAACTGGTCGCCATGTTGAAACTCGCCAGGGATGGCCGTGGCCGCTCCAGCGACGATGGTTTGCCATCAGACCGTAGCCTGACCCGCTTTGTTGAGTACCAGAAGACTGCATCACTCGTACCCAAAGTACGTGAACGCGACATGAATGTTCCCGTATGGGCTAAGGCTTTCATGTCTTATTACCAGCGGCCTGAAAAGCCGACAGTCGAACATGCATACAAGCTGTTCTGCCAAAGCTACCAGGGCGATCTGCCGAGCATCCACAAAGTACGCCGTTTTCTCGCCAAAGTCGGTGCCGTATCCGTGCAGGTAGGTCGCATGGGTAGTCATGAACTCAAAACAATCAAAGGCTTTGTGCGCCGCGCCTTTGACAAGCTGCTGCCAAGTGACATCTACAGTGCCGACGGTCACACCTTTGATGCGGAAGTGCAGCACCCGTTTCATGGCCGCCCATTTCGGCCTGAGATAACCAGTGTCGTTGATATAGCGACTCGTCGTGTCGTCGGCTGGTCGATTGATCTGGCAGAAAGCGCATTGGCTGTATTAGACGCGTTGCGCGTTTCCACCTTAGTTGGTGGTGTGCCAGCGATTCTGTACGTCGATAACGGTTCTGGTTACGTAAACCAGATGATGACAGACACGGCAACGGGACTGATGGCCAGGCTCGGTACTGAAATGGTGAACAGTCTGCCTTATTCATCGCAAGCCCGTGGCGTTATTGAGCGCCTGCACCAATCTATTTGGGTCAAGGCAGCTAAAGAAGTACCAGGCTATATCGGTAAAGACATGGATCGTCAGGCCAAGCTGCAGGTATTCAAACTGTCGCGCCAGGCAATCGCTAAAAAAGCGGAAGAAACAACTGTCATGCCACTGATGCCTTGGGACTTATTCATCCCCTTTTGCAAAGAAAAAGTAGAAGAGTATAACGCCACGCCACATTCATCGCTGCCAAAGATCATTGACCCGACGACAGGCCGTCGCCGTCACATGAGTCCGGACGAAGCATGGCAACTTGCCGAAGAAAACGGTTTTAGCGCACACCGCATCACTGAGGATGAAGCGCGACCACTGTTCCGGCCACAGGTCATACGCAGCGTCCGTCGCTGTGAAATCGAGCTATTCACCAACCGCTACTACAGCAACGCGTTAGAAGAGTTTCACGGCACGGAGGTTCGCGTCGGCTATGACCTGCATGATCCGCATCTGGTTTGGATTTATGCCGACGATGGCCGCCTGATCTGCACTGCAGAGCTGGACGGCAACAAGGTTGACTACATGCCGCAATCATTCGTTGAGCGTTCTCGAGACAAACGTGCAGCTGGCCGCGAACGTCGCCTGGAAGTGAAGCTGGAAGAAGTCCGCGCAGAGCGTGAAGGCATGCCAGCGCTGGAAGTCAGCCAAGGCATCAGCATTCAGGCCGACATCGAACAACTACGTGCCAAATGGGCGCTGGAACGTGATGCAGAGCAAATGCTGCAGGTCGTATCGCGTCAAGTCACCGATGTGGAATGGACACCGAAAGCAGCGCCAATCGAAGAACCACACGACACGCCAGCCAGCAATGTGGTCGCCATACCTGAAACACCGCAGGCACGGTTTTCCAAATGGCTGACATTAGATCAACAACTTAATGAGGGAGGTGAACACATAGAACCGAGACTAAAACACTGGCATCAGAGCTATCAGATGTCATCGGAATTCAGAACGTTTTACAGAAGGCACCAGGGACAAACTGGACAAGAAAACAGCACGGCGGCAACCGTGCTGGTTATGAACAACTAAAGAAAGAGACTGAATTATGAGTACAAACCAACAAAAAAACAAGCAAGCAGCAGATCGCCCAAAGGGAGGTGTTGCAGCTATCGCGACATTTGATCTGGTGGCGACCACCTTGGATCAACTGACAAACCGCCGCTTCGGTATGGATGGGATAGGTTGCCTGTTTGGGCCGAGTGGATGGGGTAAAACTTTTTCCAGCAATGTGCTGGCAATGGAAACCCGCGCTTACTTCGTCCAAATGCAGCCAGTCTGGACGAAGAAGACCTTCCTGCAAAAGATTCTGGACGAAATGAAAGTGGACTGGGATCGCAGCTGCAGTGTCCCTGATCTGTTTGACATGGTGAATCAGCAACTGGCCGCGTCTCAACGCATCCTGATTATTGACGAATTTAACCGGGCTATTGAAAGACCAGTTCTGGCACAGATCACCCGCGCAATTTTCGATTGCACTCAATCGCCAATTCTGCTTGTAGGTGAAGAGAAACTGCCAGGCGAACTCGCTAAACCAGCATTCAAGCAGCTTTATCGACGCGTGTCTGCATGGGCAGAGGCACAGGACGTGACTGTCGAAGATGCAAAAAAACTGGCTCCGATCTATTGCCCAAATATCGACATCGCGCCTGATGCCATAGCTGCTCTGACAGCCTTTTCAAAAGGCTCAGTGTCATCCGTCGTCAAGTGCTTAAACGTGATCTTTGAAAGCTGTTTAACGCAGGGTATGGACAGCCTGAATCTGGCCGCATTGCAAAAAATTGCATTGCCTTCCGCAACCCACCCAAAACGGAAGATTTAACGATGGCCAGACAACCCGCTCAACATGAAATCAAGGGTGGTAAATCACCCCGTCAAAAGGTGTGGGAACAAATGCGCACGAATGCAGACCGTTTCACACAGGTTCAGATCGTTAGAGGCTGCAAGGTCTCGGAAGACACAGTCAAAGACTACGTCAAAGCCCTTCTTAAGGCGGGTTTTATCGCAGTCATTGACAGTGAACCTGTTGGAACGATGTGCAAGCGCAATGTGTATTCCCTGATCAAAGACAACGGGATCGAAGCGCCACGCGTATCAAAAAATGGTGTCGTCGTTACACACGGCGGCGTCAACGAGGCGATGTGGGGAACGCTGCGCCGAGTGTTAAAGGGGCAGACATTCAACTACCGTGAGCTTGCATCGTTTTCCAGCACCAACAGCCAGGAAGTATCTGAAGAAACCGCCAAGAGCTACGTCTTTATGTTAGCCGGAGCAAAGTATCTCGAATGCGTTAAACCAGCTGTACTCGGACGACGTGCGCAGCCAGCACGGTATCGCTTCCGGCCAGAAATGGATACCGGTTCACGCGCACCGATGATACAGCGCACAAAACAGGTCTATGACCCCAACAGAAATGAAGTGATGTGGGTAGAAGAAAAAGGAGCTGAAGATGAAGATTTGTGAATACATGAATAGCGACTGGTTTCAAGGACTGCAACGCGAAGTGGCTAACAGCACAAAGGCTGATGTTGCGAGAAAAATGGGGATCAAACGATCACGTCTTTCATGCGTCATGAATGGCCTTGGAGCATACGGCTCCGGTGCAGCCAGCACTGCGTCAATCGAACAGGAATACCGCCGGACATTTGAAAACGTGGAATGCCCTTTTAACGGTAACGCTGTACGCATTGAGTTTTGCCGGGAGAGCGCTTTGTGTTCGGCTCCGACACACAACCCGCGTCAGATGATGAACTGGCAAGCCTGCCAAAAGTGCAGCCACAAGCCGAAGCAGATAGAAGTAATAACGCTGAAGAAATCGTTAAAACGTGTTCCAACCGAGCCAGTCCAGCAAGCAGGAATCATCGACAAAGTAACCCTGCCACTGCCAGAAGTTGGCGCACCACAGATCGCAGACCAAACAAATCAGGAGGCAGCATGAAACCAGTCAATACAGAACAAGCGAAACGCAACAACGCTTTTATCGATCTGTTGATTCAGACGATGGAATTAAAAAACGATGCGGCACTGTCACGCGTACTTGAAGTAGCGCCACCCGTTATCAGCAAAATCCGACATGGCCGTTTGCCCGTTGGTGCGTCCATGCTGATTAGCGCGCACGAAGAAAGCGGTCTCAGCATCCGTGAAATGAAAGATGTACTCGGATTAAACAACGTGGCGGAGGAAGTATGAAGCTCTCAAAACTGAATGCGATTGTTCATAACCACATCGTACTGAATGAGTTGGTGAGCAGCGTTAAACGCGTCACGACAGCAATTCAGATCTGGCGCATTGATCGCAAGTATCACGCGTTAAACCATGAACTTGATTTCTATGAAGAAGCATTGAAAGAAGCACAGGCGAACGCTCAGCGTAATCGTGTCGGTCTGATGATACGCCGCCAGCAACTGCGCAGCAGCATGGTGAAGTTAGGAGGTAACTGAGATGCCGACACCGATGGACACAATGGAAGCGCAGTTAAGTGCAGGCGAAACGCCAAGTCACGACGACATGGCGCAGGTTTTAGCGCAATGCCTGCAAGAGCGTAACAAATTTGAAGCGATTGTCATGGATTTGGGGACATGGATGGCGCAACTTGTTTCCGCTCACATGAGAAAAGACGCAATTCAAATTAAAGCAATTCTGGATGACTTCATTGAAAAAAAGGTCAAGGTCATTACTAACCACAATCAGCAACTTCACTAATCCGGAGAAACTATGTCAAGCCATGCAGAAAAAATAACTGACCTGTTAAAACAGAAGCCATCGTTACGGCCAGTACAGATCGCCGATCTGTTAGACATCGACATCGATGTCGTTGAAAACACACTGACCGTATTGGCCAAAGAGGGCAAAGTCATCGGTCAGCCAGGTGTTGCCCCAAACAAGTTGCCAATGACGACGTACTCGCTGCCGCCTGGTGTGTTGAATTGGTCGGCACCGACACAGATGACTCGCGCACCTGTTACCCCACTAGTTACCGCACAAGGCGCAGCGCCAGTGACTACGTCAGAAGAAAAACCACTCTCAAAGACGCAGAAAGGAATTGAGTTCCTACGTAACGCCCCTGGGAAAGTATTTCTAAAAGACTTGTGTGAAGCGATGGGACTGAAGTACCCATCGACCTCACCACAAGCGTATTTAGCCAATCACATACGCATGGGTGAGGTCGTGAGAGACGGGCAATGGTATGCCATCGGAACACCTGGTGAACGTACAACGCCATTAAAACAAAAAGCTGAGGTGGCCAGAAAGCCAGTCGAGAAAGCCAAGGAAGAAACTGCAGCACAAAAACCAGTGACGCCGACACCAACTGTAACGCCAGCGTTAAATCAGGCTGCGCCATTTGATGTATTTGGCTTCTTACAAACAAGCCTGAGCGCAGATGAGTGGCGCGGTTACATGAAAGCCAACGTCATCGACCTGACATTGCGTGGCGATTATGCCGCCGCTTACGAATATGCAGGCCGACTGGCTGCAGCACAGGTTTAACGGACGAGTCATGGCAAAAATTGACGACCCTGTAAAAAAAGAGTTGAAGGCACTTGGTAAGACTGAAGCCATTGACATGCTGGAGTGGATGCTGAACCAAGACCGCCTGCGCATTGAGTTGTGGTACGAACCCAGACACGGTGCGTCACCTGAAAAATTCTATCAGGTCTGGACAATTTCAGACGATGAGGATTTTCCATCCGGACGTGGCGCAACCATGATCCAGGCATTACAGCAGGCGAAAGCTGCCGAAGAACAAATTTAACCACCCATTTAACACAACGGAGAACACATGAAAGACCAAACCATCCCGGCTGGATACCAGCAAGACGCACAAGGCCGCCTGATACCAGAAGCCTTAATTAAACCGATAGACCGTGAACGTGACACGCTGGTACGTGAACTGATCAATAAAGCCGCCGCCGTCAACAAGACGCTTGCCGACTTTAAGACAGCCACATTCAACAACATCAACGCCTTTATCGATCTGAGTGTCGAGCAATACGACGTCAAGCTGGGCGGGAAAAAAGGCAACGTCACGCTGTTTTCGTTCGACGGCAAATACAAAGTGCAGTTTGCCGTCTCCGAAAACATCCAGTTTGACGAACGCTTACAGGCCGCAAAAGAGCTGATCGATGAGTGCATTAAGGAATGGAGTCAAGGCTCTAGCCCTGAGATTCAAGTCCTCGTCCAGGACGCATTCAAAACAGATAAAGAAGGCAACCTGAACCACGGCCGCATTCTCGGCCTGCGCCGCCTGGACATACAAGACGAACGCTGGCAGCGCGCGATGGTTGCCATTGGTGAGTCTGTCCAGGTTGTGGGTAGCAAGCAGTATGTCCGCTTCTATCAACGCCGCGACGGCACAGATCAATACGATGCCATCAGCATGGATTTCGCCTCAGTTTAGTTGTTAGCCACGCGCAGTAGCAGGTCGCGGATAACAGCTACAGCATGCGCAGAGGTCACCTTTTCCTTTGTGAGTGTGCCGCCTGACCCACGTACGGGTTACTTCTCATTCAATTCAATTTTTACGGAGCAATCATGAACAAAGCAGAACTCGTTAAACACCTCGCAGAATCAGCAGATGTCACCAAAGCACAAGCGGAATCAATCCTGAACGAACTGGTGGCGACTGTGAAAGACACCGTCGCCGCTGGTAATGAAATCACGATTACCGATCTTGGCAAATTCAGCGCAACAGAACGCGCAGCGCGTACAGGTCGTAATCCTAAAACGGGTGAAGACATTGAAATTCCAGCGAAACGTGCGCCGAAATTTAGCCCGGCCAAGTCGTTCAAAGATCTGGTCAACAAATAAAGCGACATAAGCGAAACCAGACGGTGCAAGCCGTTTGGTCTGCCAGGCGTGGTTGCCTGGTACTGATGAGCAGCCGGAGAGGATACAAGATGAAACTCACTAAAGAACAGAAAGATGAACTGGCATTGAAGCTGAATAGCCCTTGGGCGGACGTGAAATTGATTTGTGACGGGTACGCCATAACCCTACGTGTTGAACGTTCTAAAGCTTTGAGCTATCGCGTAGCTACTTATATCAATGGTGAATGGCGAGGTGAGTGGTTCAGTAACGAAAAGGAATTTCCAGAGCAAAAATTTCTGCGTAAAGCGGTACGAGCGCTATGGAGTCCGGCGAAACGAAAAGAAGCGGAAAAGATGCTGGGTAAGCGGCATGTTGCCAAAGACCCGTTTTGGAATAAAACAATCACCTATTTTTCTTGCGACTGGCCAAGTGGAAAAGCGGCGATCAACCATCTGTGCAAGGTTTGCGAATCAGTGCAAGTTGCTCCAGAGAGTACGGAGGACACCACAGAACTTGCAGCCTGAGCGAAACCAGACGGCATAAGCCGTTTGGTCTGCTGGACGTGGTTGTCCAGTACTGATGAGCAGCCGAGGACAACAAGTGATACCAAAAACAGCAGATCAATTACGCAAAGCAGAGCTGGCGCAAATCCACATCGCCAAAGTACAGCTGGCACTGGATGACGACGCCTATCGCGCAATCCTGATGCAGGTCACTGGTAAAACATCATCCAAAGAACTGACATGGCAAGGTCGCAAGGCACTTCTGGATCACTTTAAGAAAATTGGCTTCAAGGTCAAAGCAAAATCCGCTGGCCGCAGCGCTCCTAAAGTCACTCCAGATCGCCAGGCATTAATCGGAAAAATAGAAGCACAGCTGGCGGAGGCCGGACGCCCTTGGGTGTATGCAGACGCGATGGCGAAACGTATTTGCAAAGTAGACCGGATTGATTGGTGTAAGCCAGATCAGTTAATGAAAATTGTTGCTGCACTGAGCTATGACGCAAAGAGAAACGGGAGGGCTGAAGCATGACATCGACACCTGATAGCACCGTTAAAGTATTGATAGAGACGATTGGTGAAGCGGCTGCGCTACGGATGATGGACGCCAAAAACTTTGGGGGAATGACAGTTGAATTCCCAAAAAAAGAAGTCGGGCGCGGCGAACAAGCGTTTGCACGTATTGCTGAAGTCATTGGACATGAAAACGCAAAGCGGCTCAGTATTCAATTTGGTGGTGAGCGTTTATACATTCCAAACCTACACAACCATTTCATTGCAAAAAGAAATAAAAGAATCGTCGCCAGTTATAATAATGGCACTAGTATTGCAGAGCTGGTCAAAGAATATGAAATTTCTGACCGCTGGATAAGAGAGATTTTGAAAACGACAGATATGAACAAAGAGTTACAGGTCAGTCTGTTTTAACCGTAAGGATGATATGAATAAGCTGATTATTGGTTCTGTCGTTATTGCCGTGGCTACTGCCGGATTTTTTATTGTTCGCACCGTGACGGAAAGCAAAAAGATAGAAGGCTTCAAACAAAATGTTACCCGTAACTTAAAAGACCCTGAATCAGCAAAATTCAGAGACTTAAAGTTAAATAAGGCTAAAACCGCGCTATGCGGAGAAGTAAATGCAAAAAATGGCTTTGGTGCATACGGTGGATATCAAGCATTTGTTGCCGTCGATTCTGCAGCTTTCATCATGCGGGGCGACTCATGCAATATAGGGTCAATCACAAGCCAGATCGAATGTATGAGTGAGAGAAACAAATTTTTAGAGCAATCAGTTAAAAATGAGTGCATAAAAGCGAGTGATATCCCATCACTAACCAAGGGCAAATAATGAAAAAGATTACCGTCATTGCGATAGGTTTTTTGCTGTGTAATTTAGCGAATGCGGAAGTATATCGATGCGTTATTGATGGCAAGGTCAGTTTTTCAGATAAAGCCTGTCCAGGTGAGGGAAAATCTATCGATGTTAAAGTCTCGCCTCCAAGTGGATCAGGCAGTGATGCCGAAATGCAGGTAATTCAGAATGATAGAGATCGGATACAATCAAATGAGAAAGTTCGTCAGCGCCTTGATAATCGGGTGAAGATCAGACAGTTGGATGAAGACATTGATAGTGCACAGATAAAATTAAGAATGCTGAGTAGCCAAATGGAATCAGAGCTTCAAGCATTGAAAAATAAGAAACGATCAGCGAATAATAATCTGGCTGGTGCAGTCTATGAGCAAAGTATCAGTTCTGAGATGAATGCAGTAGCAGGCAGTTATAACAATAAAATAATCATTCAAAAAAATGAGATTGATCGGCTTCAAAGAGAAAAACAGAGTTTAATGAGTAACTAACAAAGGCCGCTTCAAGCGGCCTTTGTTATTCCCATGAACACCATCCAACTGTTGCTACAGTAGTAAATACATATCCTTGGTACGTCAGACATTGACTTCAACCAATACCAAGGATTGCTATGAAAACTCTCCCCCGCATGACCGACTGGCTGCTAGGCGCGCTGGTGCTGTCGCTGCTGATCTTAGCGCTGTCACCGCAACAAATCCCCGTCTCACTTTACAAAATCAACCTGATCGCCATTGCTGGTGTGGTTGGTTACTGGCTGGATCGTAGTTTGTTTCCGTATGCTCGCCCTGACTCATTCATGGCCACAGATCTGGAAGAGATTGAAAACACCGTCGAAGTAGAAGACGCACCGCTGCAATTCGAGTTAGAAACGTTCCTGCAAAACGATCTGCTGCTCGCTGCATCAATGCTACGACGTGCTGTCATCGTGGCGGCGGCTATGATTGCTGTTGGCCTGGGTGCGTAAATGAAGCACCTCCTGACAGCGTATTTGCTGCCTATCATCGCTATTGTCCTTGCGGTGCTTGCAATCGTGTGTAGCGTTGCAAAAGCAGCCGATATACCAACGGCGGCGCATCAACACCGGGGCGATTTAACGCGTATTGCACGGCAGACGTTTGGGCTGGATGCACCGGTTCCTGTCTTTGCAGCCCAGTTACACCAGGAGAGCGGCTGGAATCCCACTGCAATGTCGCCTGTCGGAGCCAAAGGTATGGCGCAATTTATGCCAGCAACGGCACAGTGGTGGTGCAGCCTCAATAAACTATCTGCTGTCGATTGCCAGCCAACCAACCCAATATGGTCACTACGCGCCCTGGTCGGGTATGACTACTGGCTATACCAGCGGGTTGCTGGCAATACTGAGTACGACAAGTGGTGGGCGACCTTACGCTCTTACAACGGCGGTCTGGGGCATTGGCAAAAAGAAGCGGCTACTGTCACGCCAGCGTTAAATCACGCCGCCATCGATACCGCCTGCGGCAATGCCCGGCGCAGCAAAATCCATTGCCCTGAAAACGTAGGCTATCCACAACGCATCCTCAATCGCCTGCAACAGCGATATGCAACGTGGGGCAGAACAGTGAGTGAACAATGATCTCCGTATTCGACAAAGTCGCCGCAACGATTTTCATGCTGATCGGCCTCGTCATAGGAATTTTAATGACGCACGGGTTTTATGTCGCTGAGCTTGCAGATGCACGAACCACAATCAAGTCGTTAGAACTGCAGCGTAGCACTGACATCGAATCAACCAATGCAGCAGCTCTGAACCGCATTCAGATAGCCAATGCCAGGTCTGATGCATTGCAGACAAAGCTGGATATAACGGCACAACGTTTAACCATCACACAATCGGAGATGCAACGTGAAATCCACCGCAACACGACTGGCCGCGCTTGTCTTAATCAGCGCACTGTCAGCATGCTCAACAACCGTACCGCCGAAAGAAGTACAACTGCAAGCATGCCCACGCCCGTCAGCGAGCCTGTTGCGGCCAGTGGAACCATTGCCAGCGATACCAACATCGAAGACGAAGCAGCCACCGACACTGACATCGCCACCTG
Organism: Cognatundibacterium rivi; assembly: GCF_018139565.1. GTDB lineage: Bacteria > Pseudomonadota > Gammaproteobacteria > Burkholderiales > Burkholderiaceae_D > Undibacterium > Undibacterium rivi. The sequence continues at coordinate 229,286 of NZ_JAGSPK010000005.1, read as the reverse complement.
GGCAAACATCGTCATCACCCAATACAGCACCTGTAAAGCCAGGCTCGACGCATTAATCGCCTGGCATCTGCCATCTGGAGCTGGACAACATGACTGATGTTTTTGACCACGCAGCAGAATTAGAGCAGCAAGAGCGTGAACGTGCGTTAAATGAACAAGCGCGACGGGCAAATTTAACGGGTAAAACTCTCGCAGATAGTGCTGAGTTTTGTGATGACTGTGGTGACAACATACCGTTAAAACGTCGCAAGGCTATGCCGGGTTTTGTTCGCTGCATCAGTTGTCAGTCTCGTCAAGAACGTAGGGGGAAACGATGACAATTGATTTAACCGGCGCACAGATATTTTCGATCGTTCTGAACTTGCTACTGATTTGCCTGGCGTTTTTTATCCGGCAGTGGATGACGCGGCAGCAAGCGGACATCGATGCTGCTGCGGCAAAGATATCCTCACTGACCAAGGAACTCCACGATTACCAGTTGCAGTGTGCGCGTGACTTTGCACAACGTTCCGATGTCACCAATGGCCGCACAGAGATGATGGAAGCCATCCATGTTGTTGCCGCAAAAGTAGATCGTCTTTTTGACAAACTTGATATGAAAGCAGATAAGCCATGACTCCACCAGAAAACAAAACCGTCGATACTGAAGTCAGTGAAGAGCTGCGTCTGCTGCGTAAAATCGACAAGAAAGTTGATGCTCTCGATGGGCGCATCGATACGATGAAAAAGACTGCTGCCGTGCATGGCGCGGTTGCTGGCGGAATTTCCGGCGGTATCGTTGCCGCCGGTATCTCGTTCGCAAAAATCAAGCTGGGTCTGTAACACATGGCACACCCACAAGAAACCCGCGATAAGGTACGACGTGCCTACGTCTTTGATCGTCTGTCACTGGAAGTGGCGGCGATGAAATGTGGTGTTTCGTATGGGACGGCCAGCCGCTGGAAAAATCAGTCTGCGGAGAGTGGTGACAACTGGGACAAAGCACAGTCAGCGCAGTTGCTCTCAGGCGGCAGCATTGAAGACATTGGTCGTCAGATGCTGGCAGGACTGGTCACGCAGTACCAGGCGTCAATGGATGAGCTGACGCGTAACGACAAAATAGCACCTGCGTTAAAAGTGCAATTACTTGCCAGCCTTGCTGATGCATTCAATAAAACGATCAGTGCCAGCAAGCGCATCTTGCCTGAGACATCTGAGCTGGCAACAGCAATGGAAGTCGTGCAAAAGCTGGCTAGTTTCATTCGTACCCACTACCCACAACATGCCAATGCCTTCACGGAGGTGCTGGAGCCTTTCGGTGATGAATTGGCGAAAACATACGGGTAAAGTATGGCAAAGAAAACCCCGGCGCTCACAAAAAAGGAATTCCGCAACCAGGTCGCTGATCTGGCTGCAGGCATGCGTCTGGCGATTGAATCGCAGTGTGATGGCTTTGATCCTGATCCGGCCAGAATTAGTGAGCGACGCCTGCAGGCAATGGGTTCCTTTCGCTTCTTTGCGCAAACTTACTTCCCTCACTACATCAAGCATTCCCCAGCAACGGTACATGAATACCTGTACGACCGCTTTCAGGAGGTCGTAGATAACGAGATTGGTGATCACGATGCAGTCGCTGCACCGCGTGGCCATGCTAAATCAACGCTGATTACTCAGATCGGAACGCTCTGGTGCATCGTCACAGGCCGCAAGAAATACCCGCTGATCGTCATGGATGCGCTTGACCAGGCATTGCCAATGCTGGAAGCAATCAAAGCCGAGCTGGAGTTTAACCCGCGCCTACTGATTGACTTTCCGGAGGCGACAGGCCAAGGCCGTGTATGGCAAGTAGGTGTGATCGTTACCAGGAACGATATTAAGGTTGAAGTATTCGGCTCAGGTAAAAAGATACGGGGTCGCCGTCATGGACCATATCGTCCGGATCTGGTGATCGGTGACGATCTCGAGAATGACGAAAACGTGCGCTCTCCGGAACAGCGCGACAAGCTGATGACGTGGGTGTTAAAAAGTCTGCTGTCGCTCGGTTATGCCGATGACAGTTTGGACGTATTCATCATCGGTACCATTCTTCACTACGACTCGGTACTGTCCAGACTGATCAATAACAAGCTCTGGCGCGGCAAGAAATTTCGCGCAGTTGAGCAGTGGCCAGAGAACATGGCCATTTGGGATACGTGGACAGAAATACTGTTAAACGACGGCGAACAAGAGGCGCTGGACTTCTACCGGGCGAATCCAGGCATGGACAAAGGTGCCAAGATTTGTTGGCCGGGTGGCACCAGCTTTTACAAGCTGATGATCAAACGGGCGCGGGATGGTAAAGAGGCATTCGACTCTGAGCAACAGAATGACCCGGTATCAGGCGAAGATGCACCGTTTGCCAACTGTATTCACTTTTGGGTAAATCGCCTTGCCGAATGGCTGTTCTTTGGAGCATGTGATCCATCACTGGGCAAACAAGGCCGCAGCCGTGACCCTTCCGCTATCCTGGTCGGCGGTATGAACCGCGAGACGGGCGTGCTGGATGTGGTCGAAGCTAGCATCAAGAAGCGCCTACCGGACAAGATCATAGAAGACGTGATCGCCTATCAGAAAATCTATCGGTGCTTGATCTGGGGTGTCGAATCCGTCCAGTTCCAGGAATTCATGCGAACGGAACTGGTCAAGCGCTCTGCAGCGCGAAAGATACCCGTACCAGCACGGGCATTGATCCCATCAACAGACAAGATACTCCGGATTGAATCAATGCAGCCGCACATGGCCAATGGACTGATTCGCTTACACACCAGCCAATCGACGCTGATTGATCAGCTTAGACATTTTCCTAAAGCAGATCACGATGATGGACCAGATGCCCTGCAAATGCTGTGGATGCTGGCGACGACTGGATTTGCGTCATTTGAATTTGAGGCAGCTGGTAAGCGTGGTCGCAATGAGGCATCAGGCAGTCAAGATGATGACGACATAGATTCAGGCGATGGTGCCTGGTAGAGAGAAATAATATGGCAAATATAGTTGATCAATGGGGTAAGCCGATTCAAAGCGAGATCCTGCATGAACCGCAAACAGCAAAGTTGCAGCAGCTGCACATGGAGTATGCCAATCATCCGAGTCGTGGTTTAACGCCAGTACGTCTGGCATCGATCATGCAGCAGGCCGAACAAGGTAACCTGACAGCGCAGGCCGAGCTGTTTGCAGATATGGAAGAAAAAGATGCTCATATCTATGCGGAAATGAGCAAGCGTAAAGGCGCGATACTGTCTATCGACTATGAAATACGGCCACCACGTAATCCCAGTGCAGAAGAAAAGAGCCTCACGGCCTATTTAACGGAGATGGTGCAGGATATTGCATCACTGGATACGATCCTGATTGATGCGCTGGATGGCATCGGCCATGGCTATTCATGTCAGGAGATAGAGTGGCAGATATTGGGAAGTGAATGGCTACCAAAAGAAATCACTCATCGTCCACCGAGTTGGTTTAACGTTAGTCGCTTTAATCAGAATGAGCTACGCCTGCGCGATAACTCATCTGACGGTGCAGCGTTGAATCCTTTCGGCTGGATCGTGCATAAACACCGCGCCAGAACGGGTCCATTGGCGCGGACTGGCCTGCATCGAATGCTGGCATGGCCGTTTTTGTTTAAGAACTATGCCGTCAGAGACTTGGCCGAGCTGCTGGAGATTCATGGTCTGCCGATTCGCCTGGGTAAATATCCACCAGGAACCGGCGATGCTGAAAAGGCGACACTGCTCCGCGCTGTGACGATGTTAGGCCACGCCGCAGCAGGCATCATCCCAGACAGCATGTCTATCGACTTCCAAAACGCAGCAGTCGGTACGCATGATCCTTTCCAGGCGATGATCACCTGGGCAGAGCAATCCGAGTCTAAAGCGATTCTGGGTGCGACATTGACTAGTCAAGCCGATGGTAAATCATCTACTAATGCCCTCGGCAAAATACATAACGAGGTGCGCCGCGAGATCCTGGCATCGGATGCACGCCAATTGGCCGCAACGTTGACACGTGATCTGTTGTATCCATTGGCAATGCTCAACGGTAAGCAAGTCAACGACCCACGCCGCATGCCGCATTTCTTTTTTGATGTGCGTGAAGAGGAAGACTTCCAGCAAATTGCCGCAGCATTGCCTAACCTCGTGAATGTCGGCATGTCTATCCCAGTTTCCTGGGCGCAGCGCAAGCTCTCTATTCCTGCTGCGCAAAACGGTGAGCCGGTGCTGGTAGCAACGAAAACACCAATCAAAACAGATGCCATCGCTGTGAATCGTGTGGCGTTAAAAGCGCAAGATAATCCACAAGATCAGCTGCAACAACGCACCGAACAAGAAAATGATGATGCCTGGTCGCAGGTTGTCGACCACGTACAGCAGCTGGTTGCTGAGGCACCAGACCTGCCAACGCTGCAAAATCAACTATTGGCTGCGTATAGTGGTTTGCCATTGGACGATCTGCAGTCAGTGATGGCGCAGGGCTTCGCTCTGGCACAGCTGGCAGGCATGTTTGATGTTAAAACTGGTCAGTAGCCATGCCAGTCTACGAAGCACTGCCACCTTGGAATAAGCCGTTTGCAGAGCAATTGGCTTTTTTTAAACGCAAACTGAATCTGCCGAGTGAAGCGTGGGATGACATCATGCGCCAGGCGCACGATAAGGCGTTTATGGTTGCCGGTGCGCAAAGTGCCGATTTGTTGGTAGACCTACGAGGCGCAATCACCAAAGCGATTGAATCTGGCACAGGCATAGAAGCATTCAGAAAAGACTTTAAGCAGATCGTCGCCAAACATGGTTGGACGGGTTGGACTGGTGAAGAATCGGCAGCACGTACCGCATGGCGGACCAAAGTGATCTACCAAACCAATATGTCCACCAGTTACGCCGCTGGCCGCTGGCAGCAGTTGAATGATCCGGAACTGTTAAAAGCCATGCCGTACTGGCAGTACAAGCATAGCGACAGCGTGGTTTATCCCCGACCGCTGCATCAAAGCTGGGACGGTTTAACGCTACCACCAGATCATTCATTCTGGAAACAACACTATCCGCCCAATGGCTGGGGCTGTCAGTGCCGTGTCATTCCAGTAACCAAAGCAGCATTTATGCGTGCCGTCGCCAATGGTCGTGGCCCTGCCAATGCGCCGCCAGCTGGAGACACTGAAGGCATCGATGTCGGGTTTGAGTATGCACCAGGAGAGTCATCTGCAACGCAACTTTTGCGAGTACAGCGTAACAAGTTAGAAAACTGGGATAGGGAAATTGCTAAAGAGAATGTGCAGTATCTGATTCGCAGCAACTTATTTAAGCGCTTCTTTAACGGAGAAATCAAAGGAGAATTCCCGTTTGCTGTGTTAAGTAAAGCAGATCAGGATTTAATTCAATCAGACAATGCGACGGTACTTATTTCTGATGTCTCAATTGCAGATCATATTGCTAAACATCCAGAAATAACGCTGGATGATTATCTGAAGGTTCAACAGATTATCGATAGCGAAGAGACGGAAATTTATAAACAAGGCGATACACGGTTGATGTACTTATACTTTAATGACGTTCAGTACAGGGCGGTATTGAAGCGAACCAACGACAAGTTAAAGAATTATTTTTTAACGTTGTTCAGGAATGACAGAAAACAAGTTCCTGTTAATGCTGTACGTGTTAAATAAAGGTGGGGTAACTGATCCACGGTTGGCTACCCGTATTAGCTCATCATGCTTGCGCAAGGCTAAGTCAGCCTGACGATCATTCACCCTTAATAGACAATATAGCACAAATAATAGGCAAGTCATGTTAGAAATCACCTACAACGACGGCAATATCCAAACGATGCTAAAACGCATCATGGCAGCGGCTGGCAACACCGAGCCAGCGATGCGAGCCATTGGTGAAGTCGTTACGGAGATAAGCAAGCGCAGCTTTGACAATTCTGCTTCGCCTGATGGCACACCGTGGGCCGCGAACAGCGAAGCCACGATACTGCAGTATCTAGAAAAGATAGGTGGAAACTATAAAAAAGATGGAACACTGTCAAAGAAAGGGCAAACTCGCGCAATCAATAAACGGCCACTGATCGGACAGTCCAGAGACTTACAACGACAATTCAGTTACGTCGCTACAGCTGATTCCGTGACGATTAGCAACAGCATGGTCTATGCAGCGATGCAGCAGTTTGGTGGGACGAAGCAGCAGTTTCCACATTTATGGGGAAATATCCCTGCGCGGCCTTTTATGCCCGTTGCAACAGATGGCAGTATGATGCAACAAGCCGAGGCTGAAATTGTTCAGGTCATGCAAGACTATCTGGACGATATTATCAGCGGATAATCAATCATAAAATCAGCGCCGCCACGCCATTTAATTTGCCATGCATATAGATTCGGGCATCGTTCAATGATTGATAGCGTTAAATAGGCGTTAAATTACCTGCAAAGCGCATAGTCTGATGATGATCTGATTCGCCAGATCAGATTTACGCATATTACTGGTGCCAGAAGCATCACGACCCCACTGAAGTGCATCCACTCGTTGCCACCTGATTTAGTCGGCAAAGTGATGGCATGCCTAATCCATCTACCCATATCGCTATCGCTGCACTGTCGTTTGAGTTATCAACTGATAGCTCGGCAGGTTTGCAGCTGACGCCATCCGGTGCCTTTCGCGCCAGGGATGGTCGCCCGACTGACGTAGCTGCCTGGTTCATTAACGCAGATGTCGCCGCCAGAGTAATCCAACTCGCTTCATCCGCAGCCAATAGCCTGGTCATCGACTATGAACATCAGACGCTGAATGCCGAAGCCAATGGCCAGCCAGCGCCCGCTGCTGGCTGGTTTAAAAACATGGAATGGCGCGAAGGTGTTGGCTTGTTTGCTATCAACGTCGAATGGACAGAGAAAGCCAAAGCGTTCATTGCCGCTAAAGAATACAAATACATCAGCCCGGTTTTCTCTTACAGCAAAACCACGGGTGAAGTCATCAAGATGCTGCATGTCGCATTAACCAATACGCCAGCGCTGGACGGCATGCAAGCAGTTGCGCTGAAAAATCTCGAAACCTCCCTGCAACTACCTAACGAGGAAACTATGAATCCTGTATTGAAAGCCTTACTGGCCAAACTCGGCCTGCCAGAAACAACTTCTGAAACCGACGCCATGACTGCAGTCACTGCACTCAAAGCTAAAGCTGATCAGATCGATGCCAAAGATGCAGAGATCGTGGGTTTGAAAGCAAAGGCTGACCAGCTGACCGCAAAAGATGCCGAGATCGTCTCCCTCAAAGCAGCCAACGCTACCAATGCAGGTAATCCAGACCCTGCCAAATTTGTACCGATTGAAGCGATGACGGCGATGCAGAGTCAGATCGCTGCACTGACCGCAAAGTTCCAGAATGGTGAAGTCAATGACGTGGTCACGGTAGCATTAAAAGAAGGTCGCCTCCTGCCAGCACAAGAATCCTGGGCGCGTGAATTGGGTAATAAAGACTTGGCGTCGCTGAAAGCCTTCGTTGCCAGTGCACCAGCCATCGCCGCGTTAAAACAAACGCAGACGCAAGGCAAAGCGCCTGTGAGTGATCCTGATGCCGAGCTGAGTGATGAGCAAATCGCTATCTGTAAATCCCTCGGTTTATCTAAAGAAGACTACAAAAAATCATTGGCTGAATAAGCAACCGACGAAGCGACTGTTTCAAACGCGGACGCACAGTAGTTTTTATTTCTATCAATAAAGGAGTTTCCCATGACAGCAGCAATGTCAGACCGCAATACCGTCCGTCGCGATGGCTCGGTATATGAGCACCCAGTAAAGGCTGGTGCAAAAATTTACGGCGGCACCATCGTCGCTATCGACCCTGCCAATAATCTGGCCATTGCAGGCAAAACTGCTGTCGGTCTCAAGGCAGCTGGCGTAGCACAGGCATTCACCGATAACACCGCCGGTGCAGATGGTGATATCCGGGTGCGTGTTTTCCGTGGCCCTGAAAACGTCTATCGCTTTTCTAATTCCGGTGGTGCTGACCTGATCACCCTGGGCGATATCCAGTCCGACTGCTACATCGTTGACGACTCTACTGTCGCTAAGACCAGCGGTACGAACACACGTTCCGTCGCCGGGAAAATCCGCGATGTCGACGTCGGTGGCGTCTGGGTCGAGTTCTAAGACGAATTGATTTAACGCGGTTTCACGCATTCAGTTCATTACAAACAAACCATATCGGAGTGATCCATGATTATTACTCAAGGCAATTTAAATGCGCTGTTTCAGGCATACAAGCTGATTTTTCAGCAAACGTTCAATAACACCCAGATCGACTGGGACAAGATCGCCATGATGGTGCCATCGTCAACGGCGAAAGAGGTCTATCCTTGGCTGGGTCAAAACACCCGTTTCCGTCAGTGGATCGGTGACCGTGTCGTCCAAAACCTGATGACGCATGATTTTTCAATCAAGAACCTGTCCTGGGAAAACACGGTAGGCGTTCCCAAGGAAACGATTGAAGACGACACCTACGGCCTGTTCAAGCCATTGTTTGCGCAACTGGCACAAGATGCCAAGCAACACCCAGACGAAATGATTTTTACATTGTTGGCGCAAGGCTTCGCGTCCTTATGCTACGACAATCAGTATTTCTTCGATACCGATCATCCAGTGTTAAATGCAGATGGCTCCACGTCTTCGGTATCCAACTTCGGCGGTGGTTCTGGTGCAGCATGGTATTTGCTCGATACCAGCAAAGTCGTTAAACCGATCATCTACCAGGTGCGCAAGGATTACAACTTTGTCGCCATGGATAAAGAAACGGACGACAACGTCTTTAACGCTAAAGAGTACATCTACGGAGTGGACGCCCGCAGCAATGTTGGCTTTGGTTTGTGGCAGCTGGCGTATGCATCCAAACAGGAATTAACGCCAGCGACATACGGTGCAGCGCGTGCAGCCATGATGTCTTTGAAAGGTGACAACGGCAAACCGCTTGGCGTACGCCCAACCACGCTGGTGGTACCGCCAAATCTGGAAGGCACTGCTCTGCAGATCCTGCAGGCTGAGAAAAACGCCAACGGTTCAAGCAACATTTACCAAAACACCGCGCAGATTCTCTGCACCCCTTGGCTCTCCTAAGCCGCTAGCTGTATCCGGGTGAAGCCCAGCGCTTCACCCACTACGAGTTGTTATCGCCACCTTTATTGATCAGGAGTTTTCAAATGGCAAAAATCAAAGTTCTGCGCGTCGTAGCCAAGTCCGGCTCGTTTCGTCGCGCCGGTTATCAATTCACTTCTGACCCCACAGATATTCCGCTGGATGGGATTAAAAAAGAAGTGCGCGACGCGATCCAGGGCGAATCAGCGCTGGTGAGCTATGAAGCGGAAGTCGACGAAGTGGTCAGTACTGAAACCGACGACACGCAAAACAACGCAAAGAAACCAGCATCCTCCGGTAAAAAATAAGCGGAAGCCCCTGAGCCATGATGTATTGCACTAAAAATGACATGATCACGACCTTCGGTGAACCTGAGCTTATCCAGGTCACTGATCGTGCAAATACCGGGGTGATTGACGATGCAGTATTAAATACCGCAATCACAACGGCACAAGCAGAGATCAACATCTGGCTCGAGGGGCGCTACCCACTACCGTTGTCTTCTGTTCCTGAGGTGTTGCGCCGGATCGCGATGGATATCACCCGCTATTACCTTTGTGGCGATGTCAACAACGATCATCCTGTTGCACGTCGCTATGCTGAGCAAACAAAACTATTACGCTCGATCAGTCGAGGCCAGGCATCGCTAGGCCTCGATAGCGCAGGCGTGAAAACGACAGCGGTCGACACCGTGCAGATCAGTCAGGGGCGTAACGATTTTGGCGACAGGAGCAGATGGTGATTGATTCTACTGATTATCTGCAACTGGAAGACGTACTGGTTGATCGCCTGAAAACCGACATGACTGGCTTACGTGCCGTTATGACCGCCACAGACTTGGCCAGTGTCCAGGATGCTCGGCAAGTCGCACCAGCAGCGCATGTGATTTATATCGGTGACCAGATCGGTGAAGGCAGTCAGAGTCAGGGCAGCACGGGCGCATCCCAGGTCGTGACACAACACTGGATGGTAGTGCTGGTCGTTAAATTTGCAGGAACACCGACGACCGGAAAAGGCAATCGCAAGATCGCAGGACCACTGATCACTCAGTTGCTGAAATCGCTCAGTGGATGGCAACCACCGAACAAGAGTTTTTCAACACTACGTCGTATCAACGCGCCCAAAGTCGGCTATGACAACGGCTTTGCCTATTATCCATTCGCCTTTAAAACAACCTTTGTGATAGGAAAATCATGAGCAATCAAAACGTCAAACTGAAAAAAGAACATACGCACGAAGGCGTTAAATACAAAGTCGACAGTGTATTGAGCGTCTCCCAGGCAGATGCCGACTGGCTGGTCGATAACAAAATTGCTGATCTGCAGGCTGATCAGGTACCGGAAACCAAGCGCGAAGGTAAGAAAGCGTAATTCGGCTTTTTTACAGCAGCACTCAGTAACTCAACACAGGAGTCAACATGACACAGTATTTTTTAGGGCAAGGCAAAGTGTATATCGCATCCCGCGACGCGGCAGGAAAGCCGAAAGCGCAGCGCTGGCTGGGCGATGTCTCTGCAGCTAAACTCGGTCTGAAGGTAACCAAGGCCGAGCAAAAAGAATCATATTCGGGTCAACGATCTACCGTTAAAAGTATCGTTATCGGAAAAGAAGCGACGCTGGATCTGACGCTCTTAGAAATCAGCAAAGAAAATCTGTCTCTGGCATTGTCTGGTAAATCGACTATCCTTGCCAGCGGGTCAGTCACCGGAGAAGCCTTGCCTCTTGAACTCGTTGCAGGTGATCGTGTATCGCTGAAATATCCGAAGGTATCGACCGTCGTCATCACTGATTCAGCAGCTACACCAGCGACGCTGGATACTGCCAAATATGATGTAGATACTGATTTCGGTACCATCACGTTTAAAGATATAACTGGTGTGACGCAGCCGTTAAAGGCCGCCTATACACATGCCGCATTGGCGAGCGTATCGATGTTCACTAAACAGCTTGAGGACATATTTATTCGTTACGAAGGCATTAATCTTGGCGAGGATGGCGTGCCTGTTGTGCTTGAACTCTATAAAGTTAATCCAGAGCCGCTGAAAGACTTTGCTCTGATCACTGATAAGTTTGCAGACATGGCGATCTCATCCTCTGTCTTGATTGACTCCAGCAAACCAGCTGACGGCGAACTCGGCCAGTTTGGACGGATCATCCAAGTCGCACAAACATAAACGCGCCTACATATACTCATCCCACTGAAGCCCCTCAACTGGGGCTTTTTTTATGCGCTCCGTACACTGGGTGACATCCATTCAGCGATACACCAGGAGCGAAGATGTCAACGACACCCACCCAGCAAGAATCTACTGATGACTTGCAAAAAGTCATTCCACAGAAGAATGTCATCGTTATTAACGGTGAAGAAATTCACATCCAGCAATTCAAAATCGGCAAATTGCCCTTAGTGTTAGACGCTGTGCAGCCGATGGCGCACATGCTGCTGAACCGCGATAAGAACTCTCCATTAGATATCAGCAGCATGCTGATGCTGTACTCGGATGATTGTCTGAAGCTCATGGCCGTGCTAGCTGACAGACCGCGTGCCTGGATCGATCAACTGGATATCGACGATGCCGTTGCACTACTGACGATGCTATTAGAGGTCAATCTGGATTTTTTCGTCCAACGCGTCTTGCCAAAACTGATCGAAGCGTTAAACACAACAGGCAAGACGATCAAAGAAAACACACTGCTGACCAGCATGCTTGGTCGGATAAATTCCAGCAACTCATCAGTGCCGGGCACCGCTACGACGACATCCTGAACTACACCTGGTCGCAATTCATTGCGTTTGCCGATGCTACTGACCGGCTGGCGACCAGGAAAAGTAAAGAGTCGCTTCTGTTCATGCTGATTGCCAATCGCGGTACAGAAGACGGTGTTAAACAAGTCTTGAACAATCTGGAAGATTAAATGCCATCTGTACTTGAACTCAAGATCAAGAGCTTTGTTGAAGGGCTGGAAAACGTCACCGCTCTCGCTAAAGAGCTTGGTCAGGTCGGGGAATCTGCGCAGGCGGCAGGCAAAAGTGCGTCAGCTGGCAAAGCCGGATTCACCGAGCTGCGAACTGAAGCCGATGCCTATAAAACGATAGGTGTTCGCTCATTCGCAGAGGTTCGGGCGGAAATTGCCAAGGTCACGGCAGCACATCAGCAACTGACGAATGCAGGGACATTATCTGCAAAAGAGCAGCAATCCGTCACCGATGCCACCAGGACGAAATTAGCCGGACTCAATGCCGAGTTGCGCGGTATCGCTGAAAAGAACACGGATGCGGCCGGAAGTGGCGACGTACTCAATAAAGCGCTCGGCCTCATGGGGCCGCAGGCAGCTGCAGTATCGACTGGATTGAGTTTTGTGAAGGATAACGTCGGCGCATTGATCGGAGCATTTACAGCGCTGGCTGTCGCTTATGGATTGAAAGAGTCCGCAGAGTATGCCGCCCGCACCGAGACACTCGGCATCACAATGAACGTTGTCGCCAAAAACGCAGGCTACGGCGCAGAAGAGATAGGGAAATACGAAAAAGAGGTCAAAGGCTTAGGCATTACGACCCAGGGCACCCGCGAATCCATTACCCAAATGATCCAGGCTGGGTTAGAGATCGGGCCGACTGCTGAAGGTCAGGTATCTCAGGTGGCCAAACTGGCACGGGCTGCACAGGATCTGGCTGTGGTTACCGGTGAAAACTCATCAGCGACATTGACACGACTGATCACCAACATATCGCAACTCGATACAGTCGGCCTGCGGTACATGGGTTTAACGGTCAATGTTGAGGCCGCAGAACAGCAATTCGCTATTTCAATCGGTAAAACGGTTGACCAACTGACACAGAAGCAAAAAGCGCAAGCAGTGATGGATGAATCATTGCGACAAGCCGAGAAGTTGAATGGCGCGTATGAAGCCTCAATGGATTCCGTCGGTAAAAAAGTTCAGTCATTGAAGCGTTACCAAGAAGAGTTGGCTAACGATATCGGCTCAAAACTACTTCCTGCGTATGGAGCATTAGTTGATTCAGCCACCAACTTCCTGAAAGTGGCCGATACAACAGCTCAGGGCATTGACCGATCTGGTGCAGCGTCACGTTTATTTGCTGAGGGTGTGACGACGTTTGGCTCATCTATGGGGAATGCACTTAATACAGTGCTAAGCATGATTGGTGAAATTTACCCCACTCTGTCTGCGCTGGGTAAAGGGTTTCTGGATTTACTTGGTTACATCATCAACGTGGCCACTGAGATTTTAACGCTCGGTCATTACACCGATGAAGCCGGTAACAAATTTACAGTGCTTGGCCAAACAATCAAATTGCTGATCGGCACGGTTGCGTTAGTGCTGGCCGGATTAAAAGATGGCATCGACATTATCACAGCGACGATCTTCGGTCTTGGCGGCGCTGCTATCGATATCGTTGGGAAAATCATTTCTGCGTTCGGCAAGATGGTTTCCTACATCAATAAAGATTGGGGTAAAACGATCCAGGGCGTGGGCGATAGTCTGCAAGAGACTGGTAAAAATATGATCGGCTTCGCAGACACGACGGTGGATCAATTCGCCCGTGGCGAAAGTGCTGTTGGTAAATACAGAAAATCCTTACGTGAAGCAGAGCTGTACACACAACAGTTAAAGCAAGTGACTGACTTCAGTAAAGCCGAAGCAGAAGTGTTAAAAATGGCCGAAGCCGTCAGAAAAAACGGCTCCTATACCAAAGACTTCGCTGATCAATCTGAAATTCTCAATGGCAAGTTAAAGGATATGCAGGCCGCTGGCCAACTCAGTACAGCGCAACTGGGGCAACTGCAAGCCAAATTACAGCGGCTGGCCAGTGATGATGCTGCCAACTTTACCAAGGCAATCAATGATGCAGGTTTGAAACTAGTCGAGCTGGCTGGTCAGGATCGCCTTGCACCCTTAAATAAAGAATTTGACGTTGCAAAAGCCAGCGTCATTGCCCTGGGCAGCAGCACGAAAACGACGGCATCAGTCATGAGCGATGCATTTTCAAAAGGCATTGATGCCGCCAAGACACTAGCCGAACTCAAGCAGATCGGTGATTCGCTGGGAGACGTTAAAAAAGTCACCGGTGACATTAAGCCTGCGCTGATCGAAGCAGGCATCAAATTTGATGAGCTGTTTGAGAAATCCTTAAAAGTCGCAAAGACAGATAAAGACTATGCAGACCTGATCGCGGAAGTGCAGCGCCTGGGAAAAGCTGGCGTGATCTCTGGCGATGCAATGTCACGCGCATTGCGTGAAATAGAAGAAAAAGCCAATGGCGCTGAGGCGGCGCTGTCGCGCTTGGCAAAACGGGCAGCAGAGATCGCCAGGTCAGAAGTCGATCTTGCACGTTCCCACCTGGATATGATCAAAGCGCAAGCAGATTTAGGCAGAGCCTCACTGGATGTGATGGTAAAGCAGATAAGTTACGCGAAAGAAGGGACAGCATTAGCAAAAGAAGAATTGAAGCTGGCACAGCTCAATAAAGACTTAGCTACTGAAAAAGCTAGGGAAGCCAAGGCGACATACGATGTCGCCATCGCATCGCATAAGTTGCTGATTTCGTTGCAGCAAAAGTTGAATGCTGAAAAAGAGTTGGAATTGCAAATTGGCAAAGAAGGCGCTGAAGAGGCAAAGCAAAAAGCGCAAGCACTGGCTGACCAAGTTAGAGAATCAGAGAACTCAGTCAACTGGGCGCGTCAAGCGCTATCAGAACAACAAAAAATAACACTCAGTGTCGAAGAGCAAGTAGTTCAGCAAAAGCTGGTTGTCGATACCGTGAAAGTCGCTTCTGAGCAGGCCAAGGATCTGGCAAAAAATACAGGTGATGTTTCAAACGGCGCACGTACGGCATCAGATGCAATTAAACCATTAGTTACATCATTGAACGATGCGAATAAATCAGCAGACGAACTGACAAAAAAGTTTGCTGGTATGACTGAAGAACAAAAGAGGGCTGCTGCAGCAGCGGCTGAATTTGCTGCCCAAGCGAAGCGAACAGAGCAAGCTCTGCAGGGAGTTCGTGCAGCGCAAGACAGATTAGATTCCGCACAAGGTGTATCGAAGGGAGTAACGACTGTCGGAGGAAATGGGCGCGAAACAGGTGGTGTCGATGGTGTCAGAGATGTTGAGCCGTACGAATCGGTATCACAACGGAATAACCGGATTACAAGTGAGACGCAGGCTCAACAAAGCAAAAATGACGCAATTAATCACACTGCAGGCGTAACAGATAACGATATTGCCACCTTGCTTTGGGACTCTGACCACGGCGTCAATATCCCCGTCAATGCGGAAAACCTGAAACGCGCACAAACAGCGTATGAAGCAGCCTCTGCCAACTTGCAGATGTACCAGATGAATTCCGGTGTTTTTTCCAACGCTGGTGCCGATTCAATCATGCGTGCATATAACCGCGCCAGAGTGTTATTAGACAAGATGCAAGGTGGTGGTCTCAATGATGGCAGTGGTGGTACTGGTGGCTTCGGTGGCGGTACTCGCTATGGCTTTGGCATGAAAATCATCGGGTCACATAAAACAGGGTTAGATCGTGTCCCATATGACGGTTATGTCGCGGAGCTGCATGAAGACGAAAAAGTCCTGACAGCAAAAGAGGCAGATCAATATCGCCGCGCCCCTTCTGTTTCTGATTTATCCCGGCAGTTGATTCAGCAAATCAGCAGCACAAGTATTTCGCCCAGGATATCAGAGCAGATGGTTGCGAAAGGATCGACCACCCCGACTAAAACAATTCAAGTCAACTTCACGGACGGTAACGGTAAGCATATTCCGATGACGACAGAGGCTGGGAACGAGCAAGCGTTTCTGGATTTACTGAAAAAAGCCAAAGGGGTTGCATCATGATCCTGAAAAATTTAACGGCCAATGAAAGTTTAACGCTGTCGCACGACATGCGATGGATAGATGAACACTCCTGGTCGCCAGTCTCATCAAGCAAAGAGTACAGCTTAACAGGTGCGCTGATTATTGATAACGCAGTACGCCAAGCAGGACGGCCAATCACGTTACAACCGCCCAGCGCCGAGATGGCATGGATTACCAGAGCAACCGTTGAAAAGTTGCATACATGGGCAGCAATTCCGGGATTGCAATTGCGACTGACATTAGATGATGAACGGGTATTTAACGTCGTTTTTCGACACGATGAGCCGCCTGCATTAGAGGCAACGCCGGTAACGGAAATGGCGAGCTATGACATGGATAGTTGGTGGGTAGTGAATTTAAAGATGATGGAAATTTAATATGACAATTCTTTCAGGTGATATAGCGTTACTTGCATCGCAAGTTATGGATGATGTTTCAGAGGGTGGCGGTTCGCCAACGGCAGTCGTGATTCATGACGGAACAAGTAACGGCATATTTGCAGATATTTCAGAGCTGGACAGAGCCGGTGGCCGCGTCAGCATGCGTAAAATTTTCCCATCTGTCAGGACTGACAACACGGATGGTTTTTTTGGCGCAAATATCATTGTCGCAGAACCACCGGCAGATCCACGTATATCGGTGAGTTTGTTTTCAACCGGGGATATGTTCGATACTCGTACAAGTGCCAAAAGTAGGATTGAATCGTATTTATCAAAAGCTCAGGCGTTGGCGGGATACCTTTTTGGCGATCATATCGGTGGCCAGCAGACCATCACGGTATTGCAAGACGTTGATACGCCTCTACCTGTTGTTGGAGATACATTCTGTTTGACGATGCGCGAAGGTAGCACCAACACATATGAACAGTTTGTACGTGTGACTGACGTTACTTCACGTATTCGTACATTCGCAGATTCAGAGGGTGTTTATAAAAAAGCGGAAGTGCTGATGACAATCAGCGATGCGCTGACAAGTGATTACATCGGTTTTGAAGCAAGCCGCAGAGGGCCAGACAAAACGGCATATTTAACGGCAACAAAGATCTATTCTACGATTGTCGCTGATGCTGCCAGATACTATGGAACAGCGTTATTAACCAGTGCAGTGAGCGTTGGTGACTCTGTCATTAATGCATCAACTATTTTCACACAGTTAGTACCTAGCGCAAAAATCGAAGTGCCGATTGTTGATTCACGCATGAATCAACGTAAAACAACATTGGCACAGTCCGGATCTGATATCACAGAAACCCGTACTACTGTTTTTTCATCAGCCAATCAGCTTTATATCGGTGGGAAAATCCTACCAGGTTCATTGCGGGTCACACAGGGCCCGGTCACATTAAAAGATGCAGGCGGGACGTTAAAAAACGGCACTGTGTCGATGGGTACTGTCGATTACGACAACGGTATTTTATCGCTGTCGAGTGATGTATTCGGTACTGGCGCAACACAGATCAACTACACCTACACACCAGCGTCATCGACTGAAAAAGTAACGATGTCGGTTGGTATTCCCGTTACAAAAGCTGGTCAACGCCTGAATTACGTCATGTCGATTGATGCCGTACCCGCTGCAGGGTCGGTGTCCGTCAGCTACCGGGCGCTGGATCACTGGTATGTGTTGACTGATGATGGTACCGGCGCGTTACGTGGTTTCGATAGTTCTGTCGGTGCTGGCCAGGTGAATTATGCGACAGGTAGTGTTGCAGCGACATTGGGTGTACTGCCCGATGTTGGCAGTGAGTTGATTGTGCAGTGGGTGAGTAATGGGGATACCAGCATTGCCGAACTGGTGCCAACAGGGGCGATGGCAACAGAAAAACGGTTTTCTCGCGTGGTTGAACTCGCCACGGCAATGAAGCCGGGTACAGTTCATTTGACGTGGGCTGTCGGTGGCGTCAATAAATCGTCGGTGGATCTTGATGGAAAGCTGACGGGGGACGCCGCTGGACAAGTTGACTATGCAACTGGACGGGTAGAGTTTTCTCCGAATATCTTGCCGCCAGCAGACACCGTAATCACTTTGTCCAATACGGAAACTGTCGCAGTACAGGGTGATGTTGCTGGGATGACGGACGGCGGTGACTACTGGACTATCGCACTGCCAGGCGCAGTAACGCCAGCCACGCTGATGCTGGCAGTGTATTGTATGGTTGGTGATCTGGATGTATACATTGGTGACTCAGCGATGCATGGGTATAAAACAGGTGCAATATTGACTGACGACGGAAATGGTCATATTCGTACTCCCTCCATCAATAGTACGGCATTCGTCACCGTCGGTTCTATCAATTACTCAACGGGTATCGTTACGCTGAGCAAAATCACGACGGGGTATGAAATACTGGGTTTATCAATAGCACCCACTAAGATTGGTGATATTCAGTCCACTGATGGAACAAGTTCGGTAACAACATATACCCCATTAGGTTATAAGACAGTTAGTGTACCAATAGCTATCGTGGCAAATCCCGAGAATTTTAATAATTTCAAAACCCCCTGGTGGACGACAAGCGATATTTGCGTTGCGAAATATAGTTATTCCGGAAGTACTGGATCTGCAGCGACCATCACTTTCCCATTTAATAAACTGTTTCTGCAATCTGACTATGTGCCGGATGGGTTCATACTCAATGGCAAGCGTCACATGGTCAAAGCCGATGCCACCATAGTTAAAGACATTTCACCGTCAACCGGCGTGGGGACAACTTGCGGCACGATGGGTATCGTCGGTAAGCGTTACGGCATGGTATTGACCACGTGGGATGCAAACACATCGCCAGTCGTTTCTAATATCCTCGGTGTCAGAACTGTGGGAACATCGTCGCTGGTGGATGCGATCACGTTCAGAACAGCTATCGCACCATTGTTCAACGGTGGCTTTACACTGAACGGTACACTGCAGGATGATACGACATTCAGTGTCACACCAAACGCTGATGGCAATATCATCAACGACGCACTCGGCATTTATGGAACAGTCCGCTATACCACCGGCGTTGCGACACTGCGATTTGGTGTAAAAGTGCCAGATACATCAGCAACCCTGCCGGGCGTTATCGATCTTAGCTATCTCGGTATTGCTGGCTTAAAGTATGTTGCCGCCAAATTCGCAAAGGCCGATTCATTCCGGTACAACGCGGTCGGCTATTCCTATCTGCCGCTGGATCAGAACATTCTTGGCCTCAATCCTGTACGTCTGCCATCAGACGGTCGTGTGCCTATTTTCAGAGCCGGTAGTTTCGCTGTAGTCGGGCATACGCACACCAGTGGGCCTGTGATCGTCAGCAACGGCCAGGTGTACAACGCCGGTCGTGTGCGTCTATCTCGCGTCAAAGTCACGGATAAAAACAATGTGCTGATCACGACTGGTTTAACGGCTGACCTAGAGGCAGGTACGGTTACATTTAGCGATGTTTCCGGCTATGAACAACCAATTTCAATAGAGAACCGCGTTGAAGATATGGCGCTAATACGATCAGTCAATATCGATGGCACCATCGCACTGACACGCCCATTGACACATGACTATCCGGTGTCAGGAACAACGGTGTCCAGTGCGCTTGTTCTAGGCGACTTGCGCGCGCGAGTATCGATTACTTTTGACCAGGGGACATGGACTAACGTCTGGTCTGATTCTCCAATAGGTAGTGATGCCGTTGCGACATACAACAATGTTTTAGCCCCAATTCTCGTAACAAATAAAGGCGCGCTGACAGAACGATGGGCAGTCGTATTTCAATCATCAAGCACATTCAATGTCATCGGTGAGCACGTCGGCATCATCGCCACCGGTAGTATCAATGCTGACTGTTCTCCTCTGAATCCTTCTGGTGGAGTGCCTTACTTCACGCTCAAAGCGCTAGGCTGGGGACTGGGATGGGAAGTTGGTAACGTATTACGATTTAACACCATCGGAGCTTCGCCGCCAGTCTGGGTAGTGCGGACAATTTTGCAGGGTGCGGCTAGCGTTGCTAGCGATCAGTTCACGTTGCTCGTTCGCGGCGATATCGATAACCCAAACTAATTAATGAGAGGCTTTTATGGCATCAGTTGTTGATACAAGTGTTAAGTTTTTTCACTCCGGGATGCTGAGTGCTCCACCGTTGAATGGCACGGCAGGTTCTATGCTCATCCTATTACAAGCCTGTCTCGTTGACGGTTTTGGTCTGAAGTCTGCGGACTCACTGACGATTACAGCTAATGTGGCCACCATCAATTTTAGCAGCCCACACAGTGCTGAAGTCGATGTAGTCGTCATTATCGATGGTGCATCACCAGCAGCGTTAAATGGTGAGCAGAAAGTTACAGCGATCACAGCGAATTCGATCAGCTTTAAAACATCTGGTCTGGCCGACCAATCTGCGACAGGCAGCATCAGCATGAAGTTAGCACCGGCTGGCTGGTCAAAGATATTTAGCGACGTGAATCTCGCTGCATTTAAATCTGCGAATGTCGAAGCCACCGGGATGATTTTACGAGTCGATGATACGAATGCAAAATTCGCTCGTGTCGTCGGCTATGAAGTCATGACAGATGTGAACACCGGCACAAATAAGTTTCCAACTGAGACACAGCAGGCAGGAGGCTTATATTGGACAAAAAGTAGCACTGCGGATAGCGCACCACGGATATGGAGTTTGTTCGCTGATAGTAAAACGATTATTTTTAATCGCTATCCCATCGGTAATATGTTGACGCATAGCGAATTGTCGACGTTTGGTGATTTGGTCGCAGCAAAATCAGGGGATGCATTTTCTAGTGTAATCAGCGGTTCAGCTTCTGATGCATCGTCTGGGAATATTCCGGCGCTATCCAATAATTTTTATTCAGACCCCAGTCCTGCAGCGGTATATGCGGCACGTTCATACACTGGTCTGGGAACATCCCAGCAATTGTTGCGTTCATTTCAGACGCTAACTACTGCATTGACCAGTTTCTATTCGGGCAATGTGACTGATGGTGTGCCGTTTCCGAATGCAGTTGATAACGGGCTGTATATGACGAATTTCAATTTGTGCGAAGTCGCTAATAAATCATTCAGGGGAATATACCCTGGTATGTATGCGGTTCCGCAAAACGCTGGCGGAGCTGCGTTCTCCCATCTGGATAAAGTACCGACGGTCGGAAATCTGGCAGGACGTATTGCGAAAGCGATCCCCCATTACAACACGACTTACAACACGGCAGGCGTTGTGTTTATAGAGATCACTGGACCGTGGAGATAACATGTCAGACGCATTTTATTATTCAACGCCAGTCATGTTGCCATTTAACGGTATTGATAACTCAGTGCCAATCAACTATGGGACTGCGGCCAGTAATTTATTTTCAACGTTAATCGGTACTGCAGCTGTATCAACAACGTTAAATAAAACAGGAACTGCCAGTTTAAAACTGAATGGTGGAAATGACGCATTAACGTCAACGACGGGCGTGTCATTACCTGCGGACTTCACAGTCGAAACATGGGCATACATGACGGCATACCCATCCAGCTATGCTGTCATCGCTATCGGGCTACCATCCAATTTTGGAATTTATGTCAAAGGCCAAAAAGTGATGCTGTATTTTTTTAGTGAATATAACTTTGATGTGACACTACCGCTCAACCAGTGGTTCCATATTGCAATGGTCCGGTTATCTGGTGCCATATCGCTGTATGTGAATGGCACATTGATAGGGGTACCATTCAGTCAACCTAATGCTGCAAGCATTACGGCTATCGGGAGTGCCAATGGTCTTGGATTTATTGGTTATATCGATAATATTCGTATCTCGACGATGGCGCGATACACCGGCGACTTTACACCCGCGCCGGACATTGATATCGAGAAGCCTGTTCCTAACGCCAAAATCGTGAATGCTATTCGCTCAGAAAACGATTTATATTTCGGTGGAAATGGAAAAATCACTGGGACGACTAAAGTTAAGGGAACACCTGACTATGCAGTCCATCGCCGTGTACGATTATTACGCGACATCGATGGCAGGATTGTGCGTGAAACATGGAGCGATCCAGTCACAGGAGCATATACATTCAATAACATCAGTTCAGCAATAAAATACACCGTTATCGCCTACGACTATAACCACCAGTTTAAGGCTGTCATCGCTGACAATTTAACGGCGGATGTCTTATGAGGATATCTCAATCACATCAGGAAGCTCGGCATTATGGATCGCTGACACACCTGGATTCAGGAACTGCAAACGCCCGGATCAGGATCTACGATGGCACGCCGCCGATAACTGGAGTAATTACATCGACGATGCTGGTCGAAATTAAACTGGATAAGCCATCTGGTATCGTAAGTAATGGAACGTTAATACTCGCTGCATCGACAATTGCCCTGGTTTCCAACTCCGGCATAGCCTCCTGGGCGCGTGTCGTGACTGGTATGGGAGATGTCGCATTTGATCTAACCGTCAGCGACAACGCTGGGACAGGTGATTTGAAGTTGTTGAGTACAACGCTGTACAAGGGCGGTAAAGCAGTATTGTTGTCAGCTATCCTGAGTTAAGCATGAACCAGTCTGAATTGCTATTTACAGAGGTATCGTCAACCAGTGGCGATTTGCTCTTTGTTGATGATGTATCTGTAAAAATCAGTCCGACGATTGTCAATGATGGAAATTTGCTGTTTAACGACAATGCGGCAACTGATGGTAATTTGCTGTTTGCTGGTCAGGCCATTATCGTAGTTGTCCAGGATGTGACTGCTGTAATCGATGGTAGTTTTCCGGCATTGACGCTGGATGCACATGTCGGGTCATTGCTTGAAATAGAACTTCAGTCTTCGTTCCCAGCGTTAAATATCGTAGCAACTGGTGTGTATGATTCAGATACAGCAAGGCCATTGGTAAGTCGATTGCAGACAAAATTTAACACAGCAACCACTTTGGCAGTAGTCCATAGTTCAATTGTTAAGCCTCTACGGCATGCATCATCCGGAGCAACTACCGAATGGTCACTCGCAACGAGTTTTCGATTTGGTGCAAAGCACGATATTCGCCAACTAAACCGATTGCGTCGTGCTGCTACGATGACATGGATGAACGCCGTCCCGTTATGTACACGCATACAAAGTCGTTTTCGTGACTTGGACAAAAACGCAGCGACAAACAAGTCTGCATTCAGCAACGCTAGGCCCGTGCAAATGATGGGACATATTCAGTTCGCAGATCGCCAACGTCAGCGGTTGACCGTCCCAAGCCACTGGCGGTCAGCTCTACCCATGCGTTTAACTACATCTGACAAATTCAGTTCAGGAACTGCATACCGAGTGCGCGAAACTGAACGATTTCAGACGGCAATAGTTCCGCCGATTGGCATCAGTTATGTGCCGGGTGTTAAACCACCTATCGTTTATGTAGGCGATGCTAATCTAGTATTTGCAGAACCTGTAACAACAAGTAGTAATCTGGTCTTTGGTAATACCTATGTCACCCCTGGTTCAATGATTGTTGTTCCTGTCAGGAGAACTTATATCGTGTTAAACAACGTACAGCTGCGCCGCGTCGACGGCAATCATATCTTGCCTGCCACCTCTTTGCAGCTCAAAATCGACTGGGATAGCTGGACATGGTCGTTTTCTGCATCGTTGCCACGATCCGCTATTTCCTTAATTGAGCCAGGTGTAGACGGCGACACAGTCATTTTGGAAGCTATGGTCAATGGTCAGTATTATCGATTGATTGCAGAGGATATTCAAAGTGACAGGCAGTTTGGCCAAGCAACGATTTCCGTGTCTGGCCGTGGGATATCAGCGCAGCTGTCGGAAAAATATAGTCCGACTTTAACATTTGCCAATAGTACGGATAGAACCGCGCAGCAACTCATGAATGATGCGTTAAAACTCAATGGCATATCACTGGGTTGGGAAGTTGACTGGCGTATTTACGATTGGGTAGTTCCCGCCGGTGCTTGGAGCCACTATGGTACGTATATGTCCGCTGTTAATGAAATAGCCGCTGCCGCAGGAGCATTCATTCAGCCGGATCCTGTCGCTCAAATATTGAGAGTTCGCGCTAAGTATCCGAGTGCACCCTGGAACTGGGGCGGAACGACGCCCGACATTGAACTGCCATCTGCCGTTGTGGCTAAAGAAGCAATCAGTTGGATAGATAACCCTGTTTATAACTCTGTCTATGTCAGTGGATCGAACAGCGCCGGCATTCTGGGCTACGTTAAACGCCAAGGTACAGCCGGTGATAAGTTAGCACCGATGATCACAGATGCTTTGATTACCAGCCCAATTGCCGCAAGACAGCGAGGAATTGTTACGTTGGCCGAAACCGGACGGAACACACTCTACTCGTTAAGCCTACCTGTTCTGGCAGAAACAGGAATTATTGAACCAGGTAGCTTTGTCCGCTACGTCGACTCACATTCGGTGATGGGAATCGTTAAAGGCGTGTCCATCAATGCGTCAGGTAATGATGCCAAGGTTCGGCAAACGATAGAGGTACTTACTCATGGCTAACTTATTTAAGGTATTCAAAGACCTGATACCGGATTACCCGCTTTTTGTCGGAACAGTTGTTAGTGTCGAAACTGGAAAGTGCGTCGTTCAGTTGCCTGGCGGCGCGTATTTAACGGTACGTGGTAATGGCGTAGTCGGACAAAAGGTATTTATCCGTGATGGCGTGATTGAAGGACAGGCACCGAATTTAACGGTGCAGGTGATTGAGGTCTGAGGCCTCATCAATAGCAGTGTTAAATAATTCTGAGTATCTGGTATTTAGCGTTTTGTAATATTCAAAGTTACGTGCAAACATGCGCAAAATTGTGCGGTGGCTTACGGCTAGGGATCTAGCCTTTAACGTTTTAGTGACAATTATCTCGCAAATAGCGTTATTTGTTCGAGACAATTATTTTGCAAATCGGTGACAAATCCGCTGCGACGTTACACAGAGGCATCACTTTGACGCCTCGGTTTCTGTCGTAAACCGCGGCGGATCGTTTCCTATGATTCTTGCGCATCGAAAATGACGAAACGACCTAGTCCGGTCTAGTTCTTTCAGCCAGTGACCCCATCCTTTTGCAGTCAGATTGACTACCGTCAGGGGAATTTCTAAATAACCCCACACTCCTTAAGCTTATATCACCTAAAAAAGCAAAAGGAGCTGTCATGGCGAATGAAGGCAAAGCCTATTCAGTACTGGCTTCCAGTACTTTGGCATTTACTGTGTGTTTTACGATCTGGATGATGTTTGGTGTGATCGGTATTCCGATCAAAACGGCCTTGCATTTAAATGAGACCGAATTTGGCTTATTGACTGCCATGCCAGTTCTGACTGGTTCATTGATACGGGTGCCGTTGGGTATCTGGACTGATCGTTTCGGTGGTCGTATCGTGTTGTTCCTCCTGATGTTGTCGACAGTCATTCCGATTTACCTGATCAGTTACGCAACGGCTTACTGGCATTTTCTTGTACTGGGTTTGTTTGTTGGTCTGGCTGGTGGTTCATTTTCAGTCGGTACACCGTACGTTGCGCGCTGGTTTAAAAAAGAGCGCCAAGGTTTGGCAATGGGCATTTTCGGCGCCGGTAATTCGGGTGCTGCCGTCAATAAATTTATTGCTCCTGTGCTGATTGCGGCAGCTGGCTGGACTCTGGTTCCAAAAGTCTACGCAGGCATGATGTTGGCCGCGGCGTTGATATTCTGGGTTTTTTCCGCCACAAATCCCAGTCATAACGTGAAATCGAGTGTCAGCTTTATGGCGCAGCTCAAAATGCTGAAAGATCCCAAAGTCTGGCGTTATTGCCAGTATTACTCAGTGGTGTTCGGCGGCTACGTCGGCCTGAGTTTGTGGATGGTCAAATATTACGTCACCGAATACGGCTTTGATATCAAGAGTGCCGCTTTGCTCGCCGCCTGTTTCTCTTTACCTGGCGGCGTGTTGCGCGCTTTCGGTGGCTGGCTTTCAGATAAATACGGCGCTTACAAAGTCACCTGGTGGGTGATGTGGGTTTGCTGGGTTGCATTCTTTTTGCTGTCCTACCCACAAACTGATTTCACGATCAAAACAATCAATGGCATGCAGACATTCCATATTGGTCTGACCCCAGTGCTGTTCACCATGATTTTATTTGTTGTCGGTATTGCGATGGCGGTAGGTAAAGCATCGGTATTCAAGTTTATTTCGGATGATTACAGCAGCAACATCGGCGCGGTATCCGGTGTGGTTGGTCTGGCCGGTGGTCTGGGTGGATTTATTTTGCCGATCATGTTTGGCGCGATCGTTGATGTGACCGGTATTCGCAGCTCGTGTTTCATGCTGTTGTACGGCACCGTCTGTGTTTCTCTGGTTTGGATGCACTTCCAGTTCCGCCGTGAAGGCATGCTGGCGGCACAGGCATCGTTACCTGCATAAATTCCGGTGCGAATACACCTCAATGTAATGAACGTTTTTTGGAAAATCAGGAGCAGATAATGAGCCATGTTTTAAAACGCTGGGAACCGGAAAATCCGGAGTTCTGGCAAAAAGAAGGTAGTGCGATTGCCAACCGGAATCTATGGATTTCGATTCCTAGTCTGATGCTGGCATTCTCGGTCTGGATGTTATGGAGCGTGGTGGCGGCGAATCTGGATAAGGCCGGATTTAAATTCACGAAAGATCAGTTATTCTTTCTGACCGCGCTGCCAGCCTTATCCGGTGCGACTTTGCGGATATTCTATTCATTCCTGGTGCCGGTGTTTGGTGGCCGCAAATGGACTGCGATTTCAACTGCAAGTCTGCTGATTCCCGCCATCGGTATGGGTTTTGCGTTGCAAGATCCGACCACCAATTATTCAACACTGCTGGTATTGGCTTTGTTGTGCGGATTGGGTGGCGGTAATTTCAGTTCCAGTATGGCGAATATCAGTTTCTTTTTCCCTAAATCACGCAAAGGTTATGCGACCGGTATGAATGCGGGTATCGGTAATCTGGGCGTGTCTGTGGTGCAATTTCTGACCCCGCTGGTGATTTCGTCCGCGATGTTTGGCGTTGCTATCTCTGGTGACGGATTTTTATTCCACAATGCCAAAACAGGCGTCGATAAAATGTATTGGCTGGGAAATGCCGGATTCGTCTGGGTTCCCCTGATTATTGCCGCGACGATCGCTGCCTGGTTTGGGATGAATGATATTGCTTCTGCGAAAGCTTCATTTGCAGATCAGGCGGTGATTTTCAAGCGCAAACATAACTGGCTGATGTGTTTTCTCTACATTGGTACGTTCGGTTCGTTTATCGGCTTTTCTGCAGGTTTTGCGATGCTGATCAAAGCGCAGTTTCCTGAAATTGATGTTGCTAAGTTCGCGTTCCTCGGACCCTTGGCTGGTGCGTTGGCACGTCCTGTCGGCGGTATGATTTCAGATAAAATCGGTGGTGCCCGTCTGACGTTCTGGGTGTTTGCGGCAATGGCACTGACGATTGCAACTGGTATTCTGCCAGCCTTGCATTCACATCAGTTCATGATGTTTCTGGGTTCGTTTATTCTGATGTTTATTCTGACCGGACTCGGCAACGGCTCGACGTTCTGCATGATTCCTATCATTTTTCAGACTGAGAGAGAGCGTGCGGTTGCCGGTAAGGGCGAAGCGCTGCTGAAGCAGGCGCGTCTGGATGCGGCCAAGGAATCTGCTGCTGTACTGGGGTTTTCCGGTGCGATCGGTGCGTATGGCGGCTTCTTTATTCCTCAGGGTTTTGGTACTTCGATCAAGATGACGGGTGCGCCTGATATGGCTTTGTATGTCTTCATCGGATTCTACGTCACATGTATGGCGGTAACCTGGTGGTACTACTCACGTAAGGGCGCAGAGATGCCATGTTGATGCAGTTGTCGTCTTTTGCTCAGGTATTAGCCTGAAAATTAAGCCTCTGATAGCGATCAGAGGCTTTTTTATTGGCGAAGCCGGATGTCTTTTTCGTGCTGTTGATACAAATCATTTTTCCTGAAAAGCGACTAGTTCTAAAGGAGTAGTCAGCCTAGTGCCAATGCTTGAGCTGACACACCGCACCGAAGAATGGGCGTGCTGACGCCGACTCTCTACACTCTCAGTGTGCAAGTAAAGAAACTTGTGGGTACATCGCCCACCTGATATGGAGAGTTACGATGAGTCATTTTCTGGATAGATTGAAGTTCATGTCGCGGGTGAAGTCCACCTTCTCCGATGGTCATGGTGCTGTAGTTGAAGAGGATCGTAAGTGGGAAAACGCTTACCGCAGCCGTTGGCAGCACGACAAGATTGTGCGTTCCACCCATGGTGTGAACTGTACGGGTTCCTGTTCCTGGAAGGTGTATGTCAAGAATGGCTTGATTACCTGGGAAACCCAGCAGACAGACTATCCGCGTACCCGTCCTGATTTACCGAATCATGAGCCACGCGGTTGCCCTCGCGGTGCTTCGTACAGCTGGTATGTCTATTCTGCCCAACGTGTTAAATATCCGATGATCCGTGGTCGTCTGATGGAAATGTGGCAAGAAGCGCGCAAGACCATGGGGCCAGTGCAGGCATGGGAATCGATCAGTCAGGATCCGGTCAAGGCGCAACGTTATAAATCGGTTCGCGGTCTTGGCGGCTTTGTGCGCGCTGACTGGGATACCGCACAGGAAATCATCGCGGCAGCGAATGCGTTCACTGTCAAAAAATTCGGCCCTGATCGCGTCGTCGGTTTTTCTCCGATTCCTGCGATGTCGATGGTGTCTTACGCCGCTGGCGCGCGCTACCTGTCTTTGATTGGTGGTGCATGCTTGTCTTTCTACGATTGGTATTGCGATTTGCCGCCAGCAAGTCCGCAAATCTGGGGCGAACAAACCGACGTGCCAGAATCTGCTGACTGGTACAACTCCACTTACCTGATGGTCTGGGGTTCTAACGTACCGCAAACACGGACACCGGATGCCCACTTCTATACTGAAGTGCGTTACAAAGGTACCAAGACCGTTGCTGTCTCTTCTGACTTCGGTGAGATGGTGAAATTCGGTGACATCTGGATGGCACCTAAGCAGGGTACGGATGCCGCGTTGGCAATGGCGATGGGCCACGTGATTCTGAAAGAATTCCACCTTGGCGGCAAGTCTGATTATTTCCGCAGCTATGTCAAACAATATACCGACATGCCTATGTTGGTACGTCTGGTTGAGCGCAATGGTAGTTTCGTACCAGATCAGATGCTGCGAGCATCACAATTGCCAGGTGGTTTGAACGAAGAAAACAATGGCGATTGGAAGACACTGGCGATTGATGAGAAAACTGGCGATATCGTTGCACCAAACGGTTCTATTGGTTATCGCTGGGGCGAAGGTAAAGTCAATAACGGTGAAAAAGTCGGTCGCTGGAATCTGGAGCCAAAAGATGGTGGTTCCGGTCGTGAGATCGATCCGCAATTGAGCTTAGTCGCCAAGCATGACGAAGTCGTGAGCGTAGGCTTTAACTACTTCGGTGGTGCCGATGCGAATGACATGGTCTTGCGCAATGTGCCAGCACGCAAAGTGACCTTAGCTGACGGTACAGAAATCTTAGTCGCCACTGTGTATGACCTCTCGATGGCTAACTACGGTGTAGATCAGGGTCTGGGCGGCGCGGTTGCTCATTCTTACGATGACGACGTACCTTACACGCCAGCATGGCAGGAAAAACACACCAGCGTTAAACGTGAACTGGTCATTCAGGTCGCACGTGAATTCGCACAAAACGCCCACGAAACACATGGTAAGAGCATGGTCATCGTTGGTGCAGCTTTGAATCACTGGTACCACAACGATATGATTTATCGCGGCATCATCAATATGCTGATGATGTGTGGTTGCGTCGGTCAATCCGGCGGTGGTTGGGCGCATTATGTGGGTCAGGAAAAACTCCGTCCACAATTTGGTTGGGCACCGTTAGCATTTGCGTCTGACTGGACACGTCCACCACGTCAGATGAATGGCACCAGTTTCTTCTATGCGCACACCAGTCAGTGGCGTCATGAGAAATTGCATATCGATGAGATTCTTGCGCCAACGGCAGACAAATCCAAAGTCAGCCACATGAGCATGATCGATATGAATGCGAAGTCAGAACGTCTCGGTTGGCTGCCATCGGTTCCTCAGTTAGAAACCAATCCGTTGGACGTATGTGACGCGGCCGTGGCTGCAGGTCTGGAGCCAGCAGAATACCTGAAACAAAGTCTGAAATCTGGTCACGTGAACATGAGTTGCGATGATCCGGATAATCCTAAAAACTTCCCGCGCAATATGTTTGTCTGGCGCTCGAATATTCTCGGTAGTTCAGGCAAAGGCCATGAGTATTTCCTGAAGTATTTACTTGGGACACAGAATGCGCTGTTTGATGATCCTGATGAAGCGGTCAAGCCATCTGAGGTTAAGTATCGTGAAAAAGCCGCCGAAGGCAAGCTGGATTTGCTGACTGTGCTGGATTTCCGCATGAGCACGACCTGTCTGTACGGCGACATCGTGTTGCCAACAGCGACATGGTATGAAAAAGACGATCTGAATACCTCTGATATGCATCCTTTCATTCATCCGTTGAGTGAAGCCGTGCAACCTTTGTGGGAAAGTAAAACCGACTGGGAAATTTACAAAGGTATCGCTAAAAAATTCACTGAAATCGGTGGTGACTATCTGGGCACACGCAAAGACATCGTCTTGCAACCTTTGATGCACGATACACCGGGCGAACTCGGTCAGGCGTTTGAACCAAAAGACTGGAAAAAAGGCGAGTGCGATCTGATTCCTGGTAAGACTGCACCTAGCTTCGTTGTGGTGGAACGTAACTACAAAGAAATCTACAAAAAGTTCACTTCGATCGGGCCTTTGTTAGACAAACTCGGCAATGGTGGTAAAGGGATTAACTGGAACACCGAACACGAAGTGCATGAAATCGGGGGCATCACCAAGGTGGTGACCGAAGAGGGCGTATCGAAAGGACGTCCACGTCTGGATACCGCGATTGATGCCTGCGAAATGATTTTGACATTCGCACCAGAAACCAATGGCCATGTCTCCGTCAAGGCATGGGATGCTTTATCGAAAATCACTGGCCGCGATCATACGCATCTGGCGGTTGGTCGTGAACATGACAAGATCCGTTTCCGAGATGTACAGGCACAGCCACGCAAGATTATTTCGGCTCCGACCTGGTCTGGTCTGGAATCGGAAGAAGTCAGCTACAACGCCGGTTATACCAACGTACATGAATTGATCCCATGGCGCACACTGACCGGTCGTCAGCAGTTCTACCAGGATCACCGCTGGATGCTCGATTTTGGTGAAGGTCTCTGCGTCTACAAACCAGCGATCGATACCAAGACGGTTGCGCCGATGTTGAACAAACATCCGAACGGTGAAAAAGAGATCGTGCTGAACTGGATTACACCGCATCAGAAATGGGGCATTCACTCAACCTATTCTGACAACTTGCGCATGCTGACCCTGAGTCGCGGCGGCCCACACGTCTGGGTCTCTGAGATCGAGGCAAAAGAAGCAGGTCTGGTGGATAACGACTGGGTTGAGGTATTCAACAGTAACGGTACGTTGACAGCACGTGTCGTGGTGAGTCAGCGTGTGCCAAAAGGCATGTGTCTGATGTATCACGCTCAGGAAAAAATCGTGAACACGCCGGGTGCTGAATTGTCAGGTATGCGCGGTGGTATTCATAACTCAGTGACACGTGCGGTCTTGAAACCTACCCATATGATTGGTGGCTATGCGCAACTGGCATATGGCTTCAATTACTACGGCACGGTCGGTAGTAACCGCGATGAATTTGTGGTTCTTCGTAAGATGAGAAAAGTAGATTGGTTAGAGGGTAAATTGGAAGAGGAGTCTGCATCATGAAAATTCGCGCACAAGTTGGCATGGTGCTGAACCTGGATAAATGTATTGGCTGCCACACCTGTTCCGTGACCTGTAAAAATGTCTGGACCAGCCGCGACGGCGTTGAGTATGCCTGGTTTAATAACGTCGAAACCAAACCTGGTATTGGCTATCCTAAAGAATGGGAAAACCAGTCCAAGTGGAAAGGTGGCTGGCATCGGAATGAGGCAGGCAAATTAGAGCCTAAGCAAGGTGGCAAACTGCGCATCCTGGCAAACATTTTTGCGAATCCGAATCTGCCGCAGATTGACGATTACTACGAGCCGTTCACTTACGATTATGAGCGCCTGCAAAATGCACCACTGTCGCAGACACCACCGACTGCACGTCCTGTTTCTGTCATCACTGGCAAAAAGATGGACAAGATCGTCTGGGGCCCGAACTGGGAAGACGACTTAGGTGGCGAATTCAGCTCACGTAGTCGTGATCAGTTATTCGAAGGCGTACAAAAAGAAATGTACAGCACCTTTGAATCAACCTTCATGATGTACTTGCCACGTCTGTGCGAACACTGTCTGAATCCTGCGTGCGTAGCATCTTGCCCATCCGGCTCGATCTACAAACGGGAAGATGACGGTATCGTTCTGGTCGATCAGGACAAGTGCCGCGGCTGGCGTATGTGTATCTCCGGTTGCCCTTACAAAAAGATTTACTACAACTGGAGCTCAGGCAAAGCAGAGAAATGCACATTCTGCTACCCACGTATCGAAGCAGGTCAGCCAACAGTCTGTTCCGAAACTTGCGTAGGCCGTATTCGTTATCTTGGCGTCTTGCTGTATGACGCTGACAAGATAGAAGCAGCCGCTTCAGTACCGGATGAGAAAGACTTGTACGAGGCGCAACTCGGTTGCTTCCTGAACCCGCATGATCCGGAAGTCATTGCCGAAGCACGTAAGCATGGCATTCCTGAGAGCTGGATTCAATCCGCACAGAAATCGCCGGTCTACAAAATGGCGATGGAATGGAAGATTGCTTTCCCGCTGCATCCAGAATACCGCACGCTGCCTATGGTCTGGTATGTACCGCCTCTGTCACCGATTCAAAAGGCAGCAGAAGCAGGGCACATGGGCATGAACGGCATTATTCCTGATGTGAAATCGCTGCGTATTCCAGTCCGTTATCTGGCAAATTTGCTGACAGCCGGTAAAGAAGAGCCTGTCTTGAGAGCCCTGGATCGTATGCTGGCAATGCGTGCCTTTAAACGTTCTGAAGTTGTGCACGGTCAGAAAGATACAGCAGTGTTGGCGCAGGTCGGTTTAACCGAAGCGCAGGTTGAGGACATGTATCAGACCATGGCGATTGCGAACTACGAAGATCGTTTCGTGATTCCTTCATCGCACAAGGAAATGGTCGAAGACAGCTTCAATGAAAAAGGCAGTTGCGGATTTACATTCGGTAATGGCTGCTCGGGTGGTGTTTCCGATGGCGCTTTGTTCGGCAAGAAGCCGCAGGGTAGTGTGATTTTTGTCGAAATGCCGAAATCACGCAAAAAAATGTCCAGCGTTGAATAAAAGCCGTTTCAGGTGCGCGCGTCGCACCTGATCTGCCCTA
Organism: Cognatundibacterium rivi; assembly: GCF_018139565.1. GTDB lineage: Bacteria > Pseudomonadota > Gammaproteobacteria > Burkholderiales > Burkholderiaceae_D > Undibacterium > Undibacterium rivi. The sequence goes on along the minus strand of NZ_JAGSPK010000005.1, from coordinate 195,838 downwards.
AAGGAAATTGTATGCAAATTTATCGTATTTTATCTGTGCTCCTGAGTTATCCCCAGGCTGAATTGCAGGCGGCGGTTCCTGAGATACGGCTGGCGCTGGCTGATGACCCGGACAGCCTGGAATCGCTGGAACCATTGCTGGATTATCTGAGCACAACGGCATTGATCCCTTTGCAGGAAAACTATGTCGGCACGTTTGACCGGACCCCTTCAGTGGCCCTGCACCTGTTTGAACATATCCATGGTGAGAGCCGTGATCGTGGTCAGGCCATGGTGGATCTGATTGAAGAATATCGTCGCCATGGATTTGAACCGGAAGCAAGTGAGTTACCGGATTATGTTCCTTTGTTCCTGGAATTTTTGAGTCTGGTCAGTGATGAAGAGGCTGAAAAACTTCTGGGTGAAGCGATACACGTGATTGCGGCCATCGGTGTTCGTCTGCAGCGTCGTGAAAGCCCTTATGCGAATGCATTTTTGATGCTGACGTCGTTTACGGATGTCGTGCCGCAAGAACAGGGTGAACCGCCAGTAAGGGATATGGATGATGCAATGGAAACTTTCGGCCCTGGTGCCGATGGTGTTGAACCTTTGCTGAAACCGAATCTGTCAGGCACGCATCCGGTCAATTTTTATCCTAAGCAGCCCAAAGCGAACGGCGCTACTTCTTGTCAATGAGGAGATACCATCATGACTTATCTACATCAATTTATTTACGGGATTTATCCTTACATCGCGCTGGCTATTTTTCTGTTCGGTAGTCTCGCACGTTTTGAACGGGAACAATACACCTGGAAAAGCGACTCGTCGCAAATGCTGCATACAGGCAATCTGAGAACCGGCAATATTTTGTTCCACCTCGGAATTCTCGGATTGTTTTTCGGCCATCTGGTTGGTTTGCTGACACCGGTCGTTGTCTGGGACACGCTGGGAATCACGCACAGTTTTAAACAGATGATTGCGATGGTTGCCGGTGGTATTTTCGGTACCTTATGCATGCTTGGTCTGCTGATACTGTTGCATCGCCGTTTCTCTGACGCACGGGTTTCTGCTGTGACGAAAACTGGTGACAAAGTATTGTTGCTGTGGATTTTCATCACGCTGGGCTTGGGCTTATCGACGATTTTTGAATCAGCGAATCATAGCGATGGTCACATGATGGTGTTGCTGATGACATGGGCACAGCACATCGTGACTTTCAAGGGGGATGCTGCTGAATTTATCGTTGCTGCGCCATTACTGTTCAAGCTGCATTTGTTCATGGGACTGAGCTTGTTTGTGATTTTCCCTTTCACCCGTCTGGTGCATGTCTGGAGCGGTTTTGCTTCTGTAACCTATATCAGCCGCGCATGGCAGCTGGTTCGTCCACGCTGATTTGGAGATTAACATGCCTGTCGTAGTCAATGGTTATGAGTTCACCGATGTGGATATGGAGCGGGAGTTGCCTGAACATCAGGATGCTGCCGACCCGGTAAAAAGTGCGATGACGGCACTGGTTCTGCGCCGTATTCTGCTGCAAGAGGCGCAGCAGTCAGGTTTGCAGAATGATGATGAAGAAGCGCTGATCGACGCCTTGTTGCAACAGGAAGTCAGCGTGCCCACACCTGGACGTGATGAGTGTATGCGCCAGTATCAGGCTCACCCTGACCACTTCCGGGTGGGTGAGTTGGCAGAAGCCAGCCATATCCTGTTTCAGGTGACGCCGGGGGTGGATCTGGATGCCTTGCGCAAACACGCCACGGTGGTATTGGAGGATGTGTTGGAAAATCCGACCCAGTTTGGTGAATGTGCAAAGGCCAATTCTAATTGTCCATCAGGTGAAGTCGGTGGCAGCCTGGGGCAGATAGCTCGTGGTGCAACCGTGCCGGAGTTTGAGCAGGCATTGTTTGCGGCCGAAGCTGGTCGCATTATTCCTAAGCTGGTCGAAACCCGCTTTGGCCTGCACATCATACAGGTGGGGCGTAAGGTCGAAGGACAGATGCTGCCGTTCGATAAGGTAGAAAAAGATATTGCGAACGCGATGCATCAGGCCAGTCATGACCATGCGTTGCGCCAGTATCTGCAACTACTGGTGGGGCGCGCACAGATTTCCGGCATCGATATGCAAGGTGCTGATAGCCCTCTGGTGCAATAAAGCAGGCCGGCATGCAGCCGGCTGCGATTGCAAAAAAAATACGAAGGAATGTGCTTGCATATTCCTGTCACAACTAAGGTGAGAACATGTCTAAAGCAATGAAAGAACTGGTGCGTCAGCATCAGGAATGTGATGATCAACTGAACCGTTGCGAAGCCGCTTTGCATAAAGGTGATATGGCTTCAGCCGGACGCAATTTCCGTTTGTTTAACGAACAGCTGAACGGACATTTTACGCTGGAAGAAAACAAACTTTTTCCCGCGCTGGAGCAGGCAACTGGCATGGTGAATGGCCCGACCAGCGTTATGCGTAGCGAGCATGCAGAGATACGTAATCTGCGCGACGAGGCGTATGCAGCGATCGAGGCAAATCAACCTGAAGCTGCGTTGGCAGCAATCGATACGCTGAACGTACTGATTCAGCAACACAATGTAAAAGAAGAGAATATTTTGTACCCGATGTGTGGTGGCAGTATTCCGGATCTGGAAGATAAACTGGGTATGGGCAGCCCTTGTTGCGGCGCCTGTTCTTGTGGCTGATCCTGTGGCTGATCTGTCTGTCCTGACGGCTGTTTCTCTGTAAAGACAGGATCAGTTTTGTCCGGTGTCAATATCCTCAATTATGAGCTGGCGCCATCGCCAGCGACGATCTTCGGTTGTCTGTTACCGGCACCCTGGTTGGGCTTGCTTGCTGGCTTATTGCTGGCATTTGGCCCCGCTTCAGGTTTGCCGGACCGGTTTGCGCCACTAACGCTCGCCGTCACTCATAGTCTGGTGCTGGGCATGTTAATGCCAGTCATGATCGGCGCTTTATTTCAACTGATGCCGGTGGTGGCCGGGCAAACCGTGGCTGCCGCGCGTTTTATTTCTCCATTCGTTGCGATAGGTTCGGCACTGATCGCTGCCGGTCTGGCCAGCGGATTTTTATACGGCTATATCTGCGGATTCAAGTTGGCCGCGGGCCTTGCTTTTTTATTATATGGCTCGGTGGTGTGCGCTTTGCTGCATACCGCGTGGCGTATTCAGGTGGTGGATGCAACTACCCGTACTTTGCGCTGGGCCGGAGTCGCCATCGCTATGGTGGTTGCTATCGGCATTGCGCTGGCAGGTAATTTCGCGGGCTGGTGGAGTGTTGATGTTCTCCATTGGCTGAATTTGCATGTTGCTTGGGGGCTGGTTGGTCTGATCGCGACACTAGTGCTGGGCGTTGGTTCGACGACAGTTCCCATGTTCTGGCAAAGTGCGCGTCCTTCTGCGCGCTGGCAGCGGGTTGTTCCCACAGCTTTGTGGATACCCTTAGTGTTGGCGACGCCGGTATTTTTCTGGCAGTGGGCCTTGCTTACTGGCTGCGTTTTCATGCTGATGTTTGCCAGTATTGCATTGCGTGCCATCTGGCGGGCGCGGCGCAGATTTGATCCGGCCTGGCAGTTATGGCTGGTGTCGGCCATCAGTTGGGCGACAGCAGCTTTACTGACTGGGGTGTACAACGCTGGCGACTCTGCCAACAGCATTCTTGCAGCCTTGCCAGCGTGGCTTGTGCAGGTATTTCCCTGGTGGATAGGTGTGCTGGTGCTGGTTGGTGGCGCCGTGTTGCCGGTGAATGCGATGATGGGGAAAATTATTCCGTTTCTTGTTTTTCTGCACCTGCGACGACAAACGCCTGCCGGGCGGCGTGTGCCCGCCATGCAGGTGATCTTGCCGCCTCAGCGCTTGTTATGGCAGGCACGTCTGGTCTTACTCGCGCTGCTGTTGTTATTGCTGTTGCCGTTGGCACCGACGGCGTTGACAACTTTTGCTGGCCTGGTGTTTGCCGCTTCGCAAGGTTTATTTGGCGCGCTGATGCTGATGACCTTGTTTCGTTATCGTCGCGAATTGCATACTGTGCTTATGCGCCCGGAAGCCAATAATATTCCGCATATCCCCCAAAAGAACTAGCGCATTCTGGTCTGGCGGCGAATTGTGCCTGCGGGCACCTGCAGCCACAATGCAGACATGGAAACTCCTGCCCCCGCCAATCCTGCTAATGCCGCCAATACGCTGACCGATCGTTTCGGGCGTCGTGTCAATTATTTACGTCTGTCGGTCACTGATCGTTGTGATTTACGCTGCAGTTATTGCATGCCCAAGGGTTTTTCCGGATTTGAAGAACCGGAAAACTGGCTGCGTTTTGACGAGATAAGTCGTGTGGTTGCGGCCTTCGCCCGTATGGGTGTTGGCCGGGTCCGGTTGACTGGTGGCGAACCTTTGTTACGCCGTGGCTTGCCACGACTGGTGTCGCAGTTATCCGAAATTCCCGGTCTTGACGACATTTCTCTTTCGACGAATGCGACGCAACTGCATAAACATGCACAGACCTTGCGTGAAGCCGGTGTGCATCGTATCAATGTCAGTCTCGACAGTCTCGACAAAGCCTGTATGGAAAAAATTACCGGTCGCGACAGCTTTGCCAGCATCATGGCGGGTTTGCAGGCTGGAAAACAGGCTGGGTTTGATCCGATTAAACTTAATATGGTCGTCATGCAGGGCGTGAATGACCATGAAATACTGCGTATGGCACAGTTTTGCTTTGACGAAGGCTTTATTCTTAGGCTGATCGAAGCGATGCCCATGGGCGCAACCGGGCGCAATAGTCAGTATCTCGACATTGGCCCGATACGGGATCAGTTGGTTCAACACTTTAATTTACTGCCGGCGGCAACCGAGCTGGGCGGCGGTCCTGCACGTTACTGGACCAGCGCCGATAGCAAGGGAACCATCGGTTTCATTTCTCCTATCAGTCAGCATTTTTGCGCTACCTGCAACCGGGTGCGTTTATCAGTTGATGGCACGCTTTACATGTGCCTTGGGCAGGAAGAACGATTTGAGTTGCGCCCCTTGCTGCGCGCGGGGATCAGCGACAGCGACCTGGATGCAGCGATTCGTACTGCGATAGAATTGAAGCCTGAACGACATGAATTTATCGAACAACCACATAAAATCATTCGTTTCATGTCGCAAACCGGCGGCTAAGATAGATGGAGTAAGGAATGGAAGTACGTAATATTCACCAGTTCATTGAAGGCTTTCAGCGATTCCAGAGTAAATACTTTAACGGCGACGATCCTTTATATGCAAAACTGAATCATGGTCAGAACCCGACAACATTACTGATCGGTTGCTGTGATTCCAGAGTCGATCCCGCTTTATTGCTGGATTGCGATCCCGGTGATATTTTTGTCGTGAGAAATGTGGCAAATCTGGTGCCGCCTTGCAACGAATCCGAGCATCAGCATGGTGTCAGCGCTGCCATACAATTTGCGGTCGAATCACTGAATGTCAAACGTATCATCGTTATGGGGCATGAAAAATGTGGCGGTATCCGTGCGCTGATGCAAGGTTATCAGCCTAGCCGTAAAATTGATTTCATCGGGCAGTGGATGAGAATTGTTGAACCGGTGAAGCAACAGGTGTTACAACAATTAAATTTGTCATCTGAGTCTGAACAAAACCGTGCCTGTGAATTGGGTGCGATCATCATGTCGTTGAATAATTTACGTAGTTTTCCGTGGATAGCCGAGCGAGAAGCGAGTGGTGAAATTGCCTTGCATGGCTGGTATTTCGATATGAGTAACGGTGCTTTGCTCGCCTATTCGCCACGCTCGGATACTTTTTTACCGATGGTGTGCCCGTTGGGTATCCCTCATCCCGACACACAGCAGGATATCAGCGGATAATACCGGCTTGTTTAGTGTGAAAGGCCTTGCTTTGTACGATATTTCTACCCACAGGTACCAATGATGAATGCATCGCAAAGTCTGCCGATAGGCAAACGCCTGACATTCCGGATATTACTGACGACGCTGATCGGGCTGGCGCTAACGCTGGCCGCGATTGCCTATACCTTGCTGTTGTCGTGGCAACTGGAAGGCGGCGGAGCCGCAATCAATGAGGCTGGCAGCCTGCGCATGCGTTCTTATCGTCTGGCGATTGAGCTGGAACAGAGCATAGGGAAGCCAGCTGAAAGTAAAGTCGCGCAGTCGCTGGCTGAATATGACCGCACGCTGGCCGATTTGCAGGCGGGCGACGCAAAACGCCCCTTATTCCTGCCGGTCACGGCTAATATTCGTAAGCAGATGCGCGAGGTGCAGAAAGATTGGCAGCAGCACATCCGTGTCGGCGCACAGAACGTCATGCAGGAAACCGACCCGGTACGACAACAGGCCGTGCTGGCACAGTATGTACAGAAACTGCCGGATTTTGTGGAAAGCATCAACCAACTGGTGTCGTTGGTAGAAGTTGAGCTGGCGGAAAAAACAACCTGGTTGCGCTTATGTCAGACGGCGCTGATTTTCATGTCGCTGGCGGCCAGCGTGGCCTTGCTTTACCTCTTGTATTTGTGGATAGTCGGGCCGGTCACCCGCATGCAGGCTGGCATTGCGCGCATGTCCAAAGATGATCTGAGTGTGCGCCTGCCGATAGAAACTGAAGATGAATTTGGTGTTCTGGCACAGGCGTTTAACCAGATGGCTGATCGCGTACAAACTGTGCATCGTACGCTGGAAGACCGGGTTTCTGAAAAGACGGCGAAATTGCAGGCGCAAAATCACGAGATCAGCACGCTGTACGAAACAGCCGGATTTCTGGCGCGCCCAAATGCGATTGAAGAGTTATGTCGTGGATTCCTGCAAAGGATCATGCTGAGAATTCACGCCGATGGCGGTACTGTGCGTATTCTTGATAATAAGAGCGATCATCTGCATATCACTGTGCACGAAGGTATTTCGGAACAGATGATAGAAGAAGAACACTGCATTAAAACCCATGACTGTTTATGTGGTGCGGCTACGCACAGCGGCATCGTGCTGGTCAGGGATTTCCGCCAACTGAATCAGCAGCGGCGCTATCGCTGTCAGGAAGAGGGCTTTTTCTCTCTGGCAGTCTTTCAGATTCTGGCGCGGGAACAAGTGATCGGCAGTTTCTCTTTGCACTTTGCGAACGAGCGGGTGATTTCAGGTGAGGAACGCCGTTTGCTGGAAACATTGGGTAAGAACCTTGGTTCAGCGATAGAAAACCAGCGCCTGATTGCCAAAGAAAAAGAATTCGCGGTATCACAGGAACGTAATCTGCTGGCGCAAGGTTTGCATGACAGTATTGCGCAGGGTCTGAATTTTTTAAATCTCCAGGTGCAGATGCTGGAAGACTCGTTGCGGCGCAATGACGTGGAAGAAATCAAAGATATCGCGCCGCTGCTGCGCGCCGGTGTTGAGGAAAGTTACGAAGATGTGCGTGAGTTGCTGCTGAATTTCCGTACCCGCTTGCAAGACAGTAATCTTGAGTCGGAAATGCGTAATGTCGTCAATAAATTTCAGCGCCAGACTGGCGTACATGGCGAGATACAATTAGCTGGCAGCGGGGCGCCGCTGGCACCCGAGCAGCAATTACAAGTATTGTTTATTTTGCAGGAGGCACTGTCGAACGTGCGTAAGCATGCGCACGCCAGCAATGTGAAAGTGGTGGTGGCGAATGAGCGCGACTTTTCCCTGACAGTCACCGACGATGGCGCCGGGTTTAATCTTGATCGCGTACATGAAAAAGGCGATGCCCATGTTGGCTTGCGTATCATGCGGGAGCGTGCGGAGCGCTTATCAGCCAGCTTTGGTATTCAAAGCCAGCCTGGTGCAGGAACGACGATTACCTTGCAATTAGCGCGTCAGGAGCGGCTCGTTGCCTGAGCCCCGCATTGATCACTTTAAATGAGAGTCTGAAAAATATGCCTATTAAGATTTTGCTGGTGGATGATCACACGCTTTTTCGTAGCGGTATTCGTTTGCTGTTACAGCGCAATCCCGAATTTGAGATCGTCGGCGAAGCATCCGATGGACTGGAAGGCGTGAAGCGCGCAAAGCAATTGCGACCAGACGTGGTGTTGATGGATCTGAATATGGCCGGTCTTTCCGGGCTGGAAGCGATGCAATTGATCGTTGAGGATTTGCCGGATACGGCCGTGCTGATGCTGACGGTGTCTGAGGAAGCGGAAGATCTGACGAAGGCCTTGAAAAATGGCGCGCGTGGCTATTTGCTGAAAAATATTGAAGCAGATTACCTGATGCAGGCAATCCGCCGTGCGGCTGCCGGTGAACCTGTGATCGCCGAATCTATGACGGCTAAACTGGTGATGCAATTCCGCACCGGAAATAATCTCAGCACCACACCGGAACGAGAGAAGCTCACGCCGCGCGAACGTGAAACCATGATCTGCCTCGCACGCGGCGAGAGTAACAAGGAAATCGCCCGCAATCTGAACGTGGCGGAAAGCACCGTCAAAATCCATGTGCAGAATATTCTGAAAAAACTCAGTCTCAGCAGTCGCGTGCAGATCGCCGTGTATGCCGTTGAGCACGGTCTGGATAAGTCCTAAGACTGCCTGAACTCCCCCGCGTTGTTGCGCTGCCACATGGCTACTCAGTCTTAGTCGTGTTCCCGGTGGCAATAATGACGCCGATTGCCACCTGTGTTTTCTGTCATTTTCCCTCTATGTTGCATCAACGGCATTGGCGTATTCGGTAATCCCGACGGAGTTTCTCCGTCATTCGTCCATGTGTTCTCTCCATTTGCTTTTCGTTTCTAGTTCTCTCGGCGGATAGTCAGTATTTTTCTCTGCTTCTACACTTGATTTCTGTCAAAGAAGCTGGAGAAATAACATGAGAGATAACATGACGAAAATTAATTTGCTTGGTTTGCTGGAAAATCATGCCTTGTTTCGGAATATTTCCGCAGTGGATTTGCATACATTGCAAAGAGAAGTGGTAAAGACTGAATTAGAAAAAAACACGATGCTGTTCCGCAAGGGGGATCAGGCGGATGCTTGTTTCATCGTCGTGTATGGGTTGGTGAAGCTCAGTATCCCATCGTCGCAAGGCAACGATAAAGTGTTGGAATTGATCCGCCCGGGTCAGAGTCTGGGTGAGGCGATGATGTTTCTGGATGAGCCGTATCCGTTTTATGCGGAAGCACTGGAAAATACCTTGCTGCTGAAAATTCCACGTCCGGCATTGATGCGTTTGTTAGATCGCTCACCCGTGATTTCACGTCAGATGATGGCCGGCCTGTCTTACCGTCTGCTGGGTTTTATCCGCAATGTGGAACGCTATTCATTACAGAATGCGACCCAACGTGTGATTGACTATCTGTTGCAAACGTCTGCGATGCAAAGTACCAATGAAGTACGGCTGGAATTAAAGAAGCATTTGTTGGCGTCTTTGCTGAATCTATCGCCGGAAACGTTATCGCGGGTATTGCATCAGTTAATGGACGAGCAATTGATACGTGTGTGTGGCTCGACCATCCATATTGGTTCGCCAGACGCACTGAAAACCTATCAGCACAGCGTTGTTACCCTGCATTGAACATCAGGCTGTAAGGTGTTTGGTGGCGTGCGTTTGATGTCGATGGATGTCTATTGAAATTTTATTGACCCAGGACAATGACCTTGAAAATAATTTTCATTACCATCTTGCGTCATGAATCCTATTGATCTGGTGGCTCCTGCCGGTAGTCTGGTTGCTTTGAAAGCAGCGATAGACAAAGGGGCAAATGCAGTTTATCTCGGCTTACGCAATGCCACAAACGCCCGCAATTTCGGCGGACTCAATTTTGGCGATAACGATATCCGACAGGGTGTCGCTTATGCCCACAGCCGTGGCCGGCAAATTCTGTTTGCCATCAATACGTATCCGCAGGCGCGCGCGGTCGGTGAATGGCGCGCCGCGATTGATACGGCAGTGCAGATGGGCGCCGATGCAGTCATTCTGGCTGATCCCGGTCTGATGGCGTATGCACGCGATCGCCATCCCGATCTGCGCTTACATTTATCGGTGCAAGGTTCAGCAACGACGCTCGATGCGATTGAACTCATGCGCGAGCAATTTGCGATCAAGCGTGCGGTGTTGCCGCGTGTGCTGACGCTGACCGAAATCGAAAAAATCATTCGTCAGACCAAGGTGGAAATTGAAGTCTTTGGCTTTGGCAGTCTTTGCGTCATGGCTGAAGGGCGTTGCCTCTTATCCAGTTATGTGACTGGTGACTCGCCGAACAATAAAGGCGTATGTTCGCCTGCGCATGCAGTCAGCTGGGAAGAGAAAGACCGCACAATGTATGCTCGCCTGAGCGGCACGCTGATTGATCGCTATGCACCGGATGAAGCCGCTGGTTATCCGACCTTGTGTAAAGGCCGCTTCGAAGTCGAAGGTGAAATTGATTATGCGCTGGAAGAACCGACCAGTCTGAATGCGATCGGCTTATTGCCGCAACTGATCAATATGGGTGTGGCAGCGATCAAGATCGAAGGCCGTCAGCGCAGCCCCAGCTATGTGACGCAAGTGGTTGGCACTTTGCGCGCGGCACTTGATGCGGCACAACGCGATCCTGAACGTTATTCCGCCCGGCCAGAATGGCAGGCGATGCTGGCGCGTCACGCCGAAGGCGCACAGGTGACGCAAGGTGCGTTTGAGCGTCCCTGGAAATAAGACTGAACATACCATGACAGCATTAAAAATCTCACTCGCACCGCTTGCCTATTACTGGTCAAAAGAAGAGACCCTGCGTTTTTATGTTGATGCAATGCAATGGCCGGTCGATATTGTGTATCTCGGCGAAGTCACTTGCTCACGCCGGCATCTGATGAAGTTCGATGACTGGCTGGCGGTCGCTACAGAATTACGCAACGCAGGCAAAGAAGTTGTGCTTTCCAGTCTCACCCTGATCGATAGTGAAGCCGATCGCCGTAATATGCACCGGCTGGTGGATAAAGCCTCGGAGCAGGGCTTGCTGATTGAGGCGAATGATTTCAGTGCGGTACGTGCCATGCAGGGCAGACCCTTTGTCGCCGGGCCGCATCTGAATGTGTATCACGCGGATACTTTGCAGTGGCTAGCCGGACTCGGTGCTCGTCGCTTTACGCCACCGATAGAACTCGGACACGAAGATCTGGCTGCGATACAAGCGCAACGTCCGGCCGGGATGGAAACCGAAGTGCAGGTCTGGGGTCGGCTGGCGCTGGCGTTTTCGTCGCGCTGTTTCACCGCGCGCCATCATCGCTTACGTAAAGACAGTTGCGAATTCCGTTGCGAACAATATCCTGATGGATTGCCGCTGGCGACGCGCGACGGTAAGGATTTTCTGACGATTAACGGTATTCAGACGCAGAGTTCGACTTGCCTTGATCTGGGAGCGCAGGTACCTGAATTAGCTGCCATGCAGGTCGATATTTTGCGTTTGCAACCGCAGTCACAAGGCATGGCAGAAGTGGTTGCTGCATTTGATCGCGCGCGTCAGTCTCTGAGTGCGGCACAAGTCGGCAGTCAGTATCTGCCGCCACATGCCCAACGCAGCAATGGCTACTGGCAGGCAAAGCCAGGTATGCAATGGCTGACGGTGGAATAAGTTGCGCTTCGTTATTTCTGAAAGTATGCATGATGGACTTATCACAATTTCGTTTTCCCGCACCGTTTCAGCAAGTAGGTAAGTGGATGCCGACGCCGCTGGCAACGGCGCCGCTGATGCTGGCGCTGGAAATTGCACGCCGCAAGGAATTGCTGGTGGCGCCCGATACCCTTTATGGCAAAACCTTTCGGATTCAGGTGGAAGATCTAGGTTTGTCGCTGTGTTTTTACTGTGATCAGGGGAAGTTCCGACCAGTCTATAAAAACGCCAGAGAAACCGAAGCAGATGTCAGCCTGTCGGCCAGTTCGGCAGATTTTTTTCAGATGGCGTCTGGTATGGAAGATGCCGATACCCTGTTTTTCCGCCGCCGTCTGCGCATCGAAGGCAATACGGAATTAGGTGTCGCAGTAAAATACTGGATTGATGCCAGCGAGCGTCCGGCGTGGCTGAGCCGGTTTGCTGAGCGGTTTTTACGACAGCCTGAAAGCGTCTGATGTCTGCTGAGCCTGTGCCACTGCCTCTGGTCTATGCCTGTTCCGGCTGTTCCAGTGTGGCGCAGCTTGCGAATACTTGCGCCGTCCGGCTAGACAGGGAAGGGCGGGCGCAGATGTCGTGCATCGCCGGGGTTGGTGGCGGTGTCGCTTCGTTGGTGCGGCTCGCACAATCGGGGCGACCGGTGCTGGCGTTGGATGGCTGTGCGCTGGCGTGTGTAAAAGCTTGTTTACAGCAGGCCGGTGTGCGCGCTGATCGCCATCTGATTCTGAATCAGGAAGGCGTACGCAAGCGTTTTCATGCGGATGCCTCGGAAGATGAAACGCAGCTGGCGTGGCAAATAGTGGAGAAGGAATTAGCTCAGCTCACACCCGCGATACTGTAGCCTTCTTGCTAGCCGTTGTTGATGAATTGCTGGAAAGTCGTTTAGTGGGACGTTATAGTGGGGCGTTATTCAGTCGTTTATTAAGTGGTATAGATGCATACTCCCCCTCATTTTAGAGAAAAACACCTTCATCTCCTTATGAAATAAGGGCTTCAAAACATACTGGGGGGAGTATATTTCCCCGCATTTTTGCCTCAGATCAGCTGCTTGCGGCTGTGTTTGCTGATTTTTCGTTTTACCTCCGCAGGATCGCCACTTGCCTGTGATTATTGTTGATGTCTTTTTCACTCATGGTGAACCCTCATGAAACGTCTTGCGATTGCTCCTCACCGTTTGTATTTTTTTCTTGGCGCACTGGCGGCGCTAATACTGTTTGTCTGGTGGTGGCGGCAAGTGGTATCGCAGACAATGGCGGTTCCTTTGCATGCACTGGTGATGCCGCTCGGCATATTTCCCTTGTTTATTCTTGGCTTCACTTTTACCGCCGGACCGCGCTGGTTGTCGGTGGAATCGGCGGATCATTATTTTCTGTTACACGGCGGCACCTATTTTTGCGGCTTGCTGCTCGTTTTAGTTGCGGCGGGCTTAGGCTGGTATCCCTTGCGCACTTCGGGGTTTGTGCTGATGCTGGCGGCATGGCTTGCTGTGACCTGGCGCTGGGGTGATTTGATCCGGCGCAGCAAGGCACTCGATAAAAAACATCCCGTCTCTATCCTGATCGCAATGCTGGGCGGCATGCTGGCATTGCTGGCGGCTGTTTTCTGGAGTGCAGGTGACACCGACGCATGGCAGGTCGCCCGCGAATTTTCTTTTTTTGGTTTTTTGCTGCCGGTTTTTCTGACGGTGTGTCATAGAATGCTGCCTTTTTTCAGCAGCAATGTGCTGAAACCCTACGTGGCATGGCGGCCGTATTGGTTGCTGGGCGTCTGGCTGGGCGGATGCTGGTTGCTGATACTCGCAGGCATTACCGGGTGGCGTTATCTGGAAGCCTTCAGCGCAAGCGTGCTTAGCCTGAGTTTTGTGCTGACTTCGTGGCGTTGGGGAATTTTCCGCAGCCTGCAAAACCGTATGCTGGCCATGCTACATTTGTCATTTGCCTGGCTGGCGGTGGTGTTTGGATTGCAGGCGGCGGGCGCACTCGGTGTGGCCGTTGGCTCCGCATCCGTTCATGCGCTTGGGTTGGGGTTCATGGGAACCATGCTGGTCGCTTTTGTCAGCCGTGTTTCTTATGGTCACAGCGGCAGACCATTGCAGGTCTCGAACAGCTTGTGGATGGTGTATCTCGGGTTGCATCTGGCTGCCATGCTGCGCATCGTTGCCAGCTTGCTGGTGATACCTTCTTTACTGACTGTCTCGGCCACGGTCTGGTTGTTACTGATCACGATCTGGATCGCCATGATGTTGCCGGTCTATCTGAAAGCGCGCGCAGATGGGCAGCCGGGCTGATACTGCGACGGATACTTAGGTCGGCACTGGTTTCGCCAGTGATAATTCAGTGATAATTCAGTGATAATTCAGTGTTGATTCGTTGCTGATTCGGTGATGATGATTCCGTGACCTTGTCCTGTCGCAATATGTCGCCGTGGTCTAGTTCGGAATGCCTAGTCGTCTGACCGGAATGCGTATTGACCCGTGTTGATGGAAGTTTAGACTGCTAGCTATTCTTCTTTGCTGGTATTCACCATGAAAAAATCAGACGCAACGCGCTTGTCCGGGAATGGCTTCCGGATCAAAACCCACACCCTGAGATTGCTGCTGGCCGGTCTTTTTTCTACGGGTCTGACAGCGTATGTGCAGGCGCAGACCGCGCCGCAGGTACCCGCCACCTTATTGGCGAACGCCACGGTGCCAGTGCAGATCGTTGTCATCAGTGGTGCCCGTTACGAGCAATTCGTCGAAGATTTGCCCTTGTCGATGGACATCATTGGTTGGCAGGAAATGGAAAGCGGGCACGTTGCCGATATTCATGATCTGGTTAAAAACTTACCCAATATTTCTGTCAAACGCGCGCCCGCCAGATTTACTGTGACTGGCGTCGGCAATGCAACCGGGCGTGATACAAATGCCGGTTTCAATATCCGCGGGCAGGATGGTAATCGTGTGCTGATGCTGGTGGACGGTGTGCGTCTGCCGCGCAGTTACATCAATGGCAGCAACGCATTTGGCAGGGATTCCTTATCGCTGGATCTGATCCGCCAGGTGGAAATTGTGCGTGGCCCGGCATCGGTATTGTATGGTTCTGATGGCCTTGCGGGTCTCGTGAATTTCATCACGCTGGAACCGGCCGATTTCCTGCAGCGGCGCGGCGATCAGCAGAAAGATGTTGGCGGCAAAGTATCGCTGTCGTATAACGGTGACGATCATTCGCGGACGCTGTCAGCCAGTCTGGCCGGGCGCATCAACCCTGCGCTGACGTGGTTGGTGAGTGCCGCAGTGAATCATGCTGGTGGCATGCAGAATATGGGCAGCAAAGATGTGGCGAATGTCGATCGCACCACCCCGAATCCGCAGAAGAATGAAGGGCAGTCGGTATTGGTGAAACTGGTGTATCAGCCAACAGCTGATCAGAAACACACCGTCAGCGCTGAGCATGTGAATAAAGATGCTGACTACGAATTGCTATCGAGTCGTGCAAAGCTGCCATTGACGACAGCCTCTGCGGTCACGGGCGAAAATGCCACGAGCAATATGACACGCGACCGTCTGAGTGTGCAAAGTCGGTATACGCTTAATAGCGCATATGTCGATCATGTACAGACGGCGCTCAGTTTTCAGGATGCCAGTTCACGCGAATTCGGTGTGACACACAGAAATACGCTGGCCGACCGCGTACGCGATGTCAGCTACAGCGAGCGCAGTGCGCAATTCCATATTCAGACTGATAAATTATTCAGAATGGCCGCGGGCTGGTCGCAACGCCTCAGTTACGGCTTAGACTACAGCCGTGCCGATATTAAAAACATGTTTGATGGCGTCGATCCGGGGAATGCGGATTTTGTACCGCGTAAATATTTCCCGGATACCCGTGATTCCAGCCGTGCTGTCTTTGTGCAGGATGAAATATTTGCCGGCAAATGGATTATCACACCCGGTGTGCGCTTTGATCATTTTGATCTGGATGTGATCAGTCAGGCTGGTTTTGCGCCACCGGCAAAAACGCCCGCCAAATCACTTTCCGGTTCCGCGGTCTCGCCTAAGCTGGGCTTTCTGTACCGCTTGACGCCGGAATGGAGTGCCTTTGCTAACTATGCGAGTGGTTTCCGTGCACCGAATGCGCAACAAATCAATGGCGTGTTCGATAGTGCGACGATCCCTGCAGTGTTATTGTCGAATCCCGATCTGAAACCAGAAAAAAGCCACAACATTGAAATCGGCTTACGTGCAATGCTCGACAGACTGAGCCTGGATATCGCTGTGTTCAGAGGAAAATACGATAACCTCATCGTCGATAAAAAACCTTTGGGTGGTAAAGGTGTGATTGGTGATCCGGCGATTTTTCAGACCGTCAATGTCGATAAAGCGACGATCAGCGGCTTTGAAATTAAAGGGCAGGTGCAGTGGGGTGAAATCGCCGGTGGTAAGCTGGCAATGCCATTCGCTTACGGTGTCACGCATGGCAGCGATGATACGACTGGCTTACCGTTGAATGCAATCGATCCGGCGAAAATCAGTATTGGCGTCAGCTACGGCAAACCCGCCTGGGAAGTCAGGCTGCAGGCGCTGCATCAGGATGCGAAAATGGCGGCAGATCTGGATAGCCCGTATCTGCCCAAGCCAGCGACGCCGCCACGGGTCGCGCAGCTGACCATTCCTTCCGCTATGACTTTGGATTTATCGGGGCAATTGCGTTTGCAGAAAAATCTGCGGCTCAATGCAGCAGTACGTAATCTGACAAATAAGAAATACTGGAACTGGTCTGATGTGCAGGGTGTTGCAGCAAACTCAGCCGTAATCGATGCCTACACCCAGCCGGGACGCCACTATGATATGTCTGTTTCCTACGATTTTTAACTGTTGAACCCCGCAGATTCTGCTAAATAAATTGATGTAAATCGACATAGACTGGCTTTGCGTGCATACAATAGCAATCTTGTATGCAAGACGCACCGAAAGAACATAATGACCACACCAATCGACGATATTGAGCTGTCTGAAGAGCTGATACGGAAATTCGACAAGTCCGGCCCACGTTATACCTCGTATCCGACGGCAGATCGCTTCAATACCGGCTTCACCGAGCAAACTTATATCACTTACCTTGAACAAAGAGCGGGACGCACGAATAACCCGCCTTTGTCCTTGTATCTGCATTTGCCGTTTTGTGAGTCACTATGCTATTTCTGTGCGTGCAATAAGATCATTACCAAAGACCATAGCCGCACGACAGAATATTTGCGTTATCTCGAAAAAGAAATGGCGCTGGTGGCGGCTAGAATCGGCCCTGATCGCCTGACTGCGCAGTTGCATCTGGGTGGCGGTACGCCGACGTTTTTCAGTTCAGACGAGCTGCGCCAGTTAATGGCGATGATACGTCAGCATTTCACCTTTACGGAGGATGCTGAACTGGGTGTGGAAATTGATCCGCGCACTGTGAAGCCGGAAACGCTGGCGGTATTGGCCGAGCTGGGGTTTAACCGTAATAGTTTTGGTGTGCAGGATTTTGACCCTGCTGTACAACAGGCGGTGAACCGGATACAGCCGTTCAGCATGGTAGAAGCGGCAGTCAAGGAAAGCCGCAAAGCGCATTTCCAATCGGTGAATGCCGATCTGATTTATGGCTTACCTAAACAGAATATTGAAAGCTTTGGCCGCACGCTCGATAGCCTGATTGCATTGGCACCGGACCGCATTGCGCTGTACAACTATGCGCATTTACCTAGCCGTTTCAAGGCACAGCGCCAGATTATTGAGGCAGATTTGCCATCGGCTGAAGAACGCTTGCAGATTTTCCTGATGTCTACCCGCCGCTTGCTGGATGCCGGTTATATTTACATCGGTCTGGATCACTTTTCCCGCCCTGACGATGAATTGAATAAGGCGCGTCAGGATCAGTCTTTGCACAGAAATTTTCAGGGCTACACAACCCGCGCTGAATGCGATCTGATCGGCTTTGGTGTTTCTGCGATTGGTAAAGTTGGTGATTCGTACAGCCAGTCAGTGCGCACGATCAAAGAGTATTATCAGTTGCTCGATGAAGGAATGTTGCCGGTAGAGAAGGGAATCGCCTTAGATAAGGATGATTTATTGCGACGTGATGTCATCATGACTTTGATGTGCAGTATGCCTTTGTCTATCGCAAAGACGAATGCTGCTTACGGGATTGATTTCACCACTTACTTCGCAGAAGAAATTGCGCAATTGCGTCAGTATGAAGAGGTTGGTTTTATCACGATCGATGCGGATGCTATTCGTGTTACCCCCAAAGGCCGGTTGTTTGTCCGCGCGGTGGCGATGACGTTCGATAAGTATCTGAAGAAAGTAACGACAGCGACGTATTCGAAGCTGATCTGATTTTTTCTGAAAAAAAGCCCGGATGATTCCGGGCTTTTTTATTTCCTTTTTTCTTGCTTCCGGCGATGGCCGTTATGTCAGGCATTCGCGTGATGCGCAGAACCTTGCAGTGCGATAGTGACCAGTAATGAGGAATCATCAATTGCTTTCAGCGCGTGCGATGCTGATGCCGCCAGATACATTAAGTCGCCGGTATGTAAGATTTTACTCGCGTGGTCGGTTTGTATTTCAACCTGACCTTCTATGCAAAAAATAGTGATCGGGCCATCGACCTGATGTGCGGCGATATGCTTTGCGGCCGGTAAATATAAGCGCATGACTTCCATATGCTTATCTTTAAATAATGCTTGCGCGGGGATGGTGTCATTATTGCCGGAAGACAAAATATGAATGCTGTCACCGGAGGATAAGTGTTTTTGTGCCATTGTCTGTCTCCCAAAAACTCATTGGTGGATACGCACACGGCGATCAGTTACCAGTGCGGCAAAGCTTGTTTCGTCAGTGCGACTGCAACGATATAAGAGAATACCGCTAAGGCGGCGATCCAGGTACGGATTCTGACAGCTTTTGTTTTGCCACGCTTCAGCGCAACGGTTCCTAAGCCTATGTACAGTAACAGCGCCAGAACTTTGGCCGTCAGCCAGGCTTCGACGAAAGGGTATTGGCTGCTCCAGAACACCATCGTCAGTGCACTCGCCAGCAGTAATGTATCGATCAGATGCGGGGCGATTCTGATCCATTTTTTTTGCAGCATGGCTGAACCTTGCCACATCCAGATACCGCGCAAAAAAAACAGACTACCGCTCAGGATCGCACAGGTGATATGAATGTGCCTGACTGTCAGGTAGTCCATTATTTATTCCTTTATTTCTTAATCACAGATAAGAAAATCAATCACAATTGCGCCCGGTTCCTGCGACACATAACTGATTTTGACGCTGGAGCCGAAATGATGCTCTATCTGCGATAGTAAAGGCAAGGGATTATGGTCGTTGCAAAAGCGCATGGTTTCTCCACGTTCTAAAGCAGACAGAGCACCGAAGATCGCTGCATGACGAAAACGCTTGGCAATGCCACGCGCATCAAATGTGTAAATACCTTCAGCAATAACGGGCATAGAGCAATCGTGGGACATAGTAAAACTCCTTAATAGATAATGTTGATGCTATTGAATGGTGAAGCAGAGGCCGGCAAAAACTATTTCCCGACGGCCTCTGATCTCATTAAGCTTGTTTCGTTTTTTTTGCAGGGATTGCGCTGTTCAGGCTGACGTCGGCTGTCTTTTTCGCCGTCAGCAAACGGAAGGCGAACAAGGCCAGACAGACGGTGCCGATCGCGAACACGACGTCGCCAGGTACGCGCAGCCAGACCAGTGTTTCCATCAGGTGCGAGTGTATGACTTCAGGTGAGCGGGCAAACCACATCCCTTTCGTGATGCTGGCGATTGCCTGATAAATACCGGCAGGTACCAAAGAGATGAACACCATCATTGCCAGACCGATATTGAGCATCCAGAACATCGCTTGCAGCAATTTGTCAGACCATGCAGCGCGTGCAGACAAACCACGCAGGCAGAACAGCAGCAAGCCTATACCCAGCATGCCGTACACGCCGAACAAAGCAGCATGTCCATGTGCAGCCGTCATGTTCAGACCTTGCATGTAGTACAGCGCAATCGGGGTGTTGATGGAGAAGCCCAACAAACCCGCACCGACAGTGTTCCAGAAACCGACAGCGATGAAGCAGAGAATGGACCATTTGTAAGACTGCACCCACGCTGCTGCTTTCGAGCGTTGATAATTGCGATACGCTTCCACGCCTATCATCGCCAGAGGCACAACTTCCAGTGCTGAGAACATGGCGCCGATGGCGATTACAAAAGTTGGTGTGCCAGTGAAATACAGGTGATGCAAGGTACCCAGAATACCGCCGAACAGGAAGACGATAGTTTCCAGAATAATCGCGCTGTTTGCGGTTGCTGCATGGATCAGACCCAGGCGAGTGAAGAGCAGGGCGATCACAGCGGTTGCGAACACTTCGAAGAAGCCTTCTACCCACAAATGGACCAACCACCAGCGCCAGTATTCGATCATGGAGTAATGTGTATGTGGACCCCAGGTCAGCGATGTCGCATAGAAACCGCCGATACACATCGCAGCCAGGAATACCATGGCAATCAGACCGCGGCTTTCAGATGGTTTTTTGAGTGCAGGTAATAATCCACGACCCAATAAAGTCACCCAGAACAGCAAGCCGATAAACAACAGAATTTGCCAGACGCGTCCCATGCTGGTGAATTCCAGACCCTGATTACCGATCCAGAATGCAAATTCATTGCCTTTATGTTGCAGGCTGCCCAGCCATCCCATCGCGGTCGAACCGACAACGATGAACAGCAAGGCATAAAACAGGACATTCACACCGAGTTTCTGGAATTTAGGTTCATAGCCAGAGATCGCAGGGGCGATGTACAGACCAGTTGCCAGCCATGCAGTAGCGATCCACAACACCGCAAATTGCGTATGTATCGTGCGGCTGACCGTGAACGGCAGGATCTCAGCTAAAGGGAAACCAAAGAAGCTATGTCCTTCAACGGCGTAGTGAGCGGTGAT
This sequence comes from Cognatundibacterium rivi, assembly GCF_018139565.1. GTDB lineage: Bacteria > Pseudomonadota > Gammaproteobacteria > Burkholderiales > Burkholderiaceae_D > Undibacterium > Undibacterium rivi. Next base: position 175,289 of record NZ_JAGSPK010000005.1, on the reverse strand, counting down.
CACACCCATACCTACTTGCGCCAGAATCAGACCGATCACAACAAAAAAGTATTTTTTTGTCGCCAGCATCGAAGGTGTTGGCTTCATGTCGAATAAAGGATCTGTTTTTGGAGGAACAGGATCACTTTCTTCTTTGCTTGCAGAATGGTAGAAAATCATACCGGCAATCGCAGCGATCATCAGAATCACGCTGGCGATAGACCAGATACCGGCACCGGCAGTCGGTGTATTTTCAACCAGTGGTTCATGCGGCCAGTTGCTGGTGTAGCTCAGACCTTCTTCGCCAGGACGATCTGCTGCTGCTGCCCACGAAGACCAGAAAAAGAACGCTGGCAAGGCTTGTAAGTCCGCCTGATCCGGCAGTGAACCTTTATTCATTGCATACTGTTCGCGCAGTTTTTCCAGAGATGGATCATTACCAAACAAAGCGACGTAATGTTGCGTGACCAGTTGTACTGCAGCGGCACGTTCAGGGGAAAGGGTGATAACACCATTTTTCTGATCGTAGGTATTACCGCGCATTTCCTCTTTCAGGCGCGCTTTAAGTTCGCCCTGACGCGGTGTGCTTAACTGTTCAAAGGACAGTTTGTTTTCTTTCTGCGCCCAGATTTCCAGTAAGGCGAGCGACTCGCGGTGCAGCCAGTCGGCTGACCAGTCTGGCGCGACATAACTGCCGTGGCCCCACACCGTACCTAATTGCTGACCGCCGGCGGCGAGCCATGCTTCCTGCCCTCGCTGGACTTGTCCTTCAGAAAATAAAACCTTGCCTTGGGTGCTGACAACCTGATTGGGGATAGGTGGAGCTGTGAGATAAATTTCTGTACCTACCCAACCGAGAACGGTAAAAGATAAGACACAGATCACAGCGAGCCAGGTCCAGAGTTTACGCGTGGAGTGCATGGCGTGATTCCTTATTGGTAGAGTTAAAAGAGTGCATTGCTTAAAGAAGTGGGAAAAATAAAACTGATTTACCGCTTCAATAAGATGCATTTTATATGCATGTATAATAAGATGCAAATTAAATGTATGTTTTGTGTTTTTTATTTTTATCCCTGAGCCTGAACTGCGATCTGAGCTTGTATCTGAATCTGCTTTGTGGACGAAGGGGATATACTGTGCAGGGAAGATGTCAGTTGCAATGCGGTGACAGCTTCACGCCTATTTTCCGGAATACATAAGTCATGAGATTAACTGCTTACACTGATTACACTTTACGCACCCTGATTTATCTGGCGATACATAGAGATCGGCTTGTTACGATACAGGAGGTCGCAGAGTTGCACTCAATTTCAAAGAATCATCTGACCAAGGTGGTGCACCAACTGGGAATGTCCAATATGGTGGAAACTGTGCGTGGGCGAAATGGTGGACTGAAGCTGAATATGGAACCGGCAGAGATCAATATCGGTGAGGTCGTGCGGGCGACGGAAACCGATTTTTTCATGGCTGAATGTTTTGATGGCGCGAGTAATACCTGCGTGTATTCGCTGGGCTGCCACCTCAAAGGAGTTCTGAATCGTGCCACCAGCGCTTATCTGGCGGTGCTGGATGATGTCAGTCTGGAAGATCTGATTTCAAAAAAAGAGGTGGTAGGGAAAATTCATTTCATGAAGCCAGTGCCGGGAAAGAAAACAAAATAAGTCATTTTCAAAAATAAAAAGCCGGTTTTAAACCGGCTTTTTGGTGCTGATAGCATCCTGTTTAATGTGTGCTCAGCACATACTCAGCCAGGGTTTTGATGTCGGCATCGTTGACTTTAGGGCCGTTCGGCGGCATAGGAATTGCTCCCCATACACCGCTGCCACCGTCTTTGATTTTCTTGGACAAGCTGGCGACGGCATCGGCATTTCCTTTGTACTTTTGCGCGATATCTTTAAAGGCCGGGCCAAGGATTTTCTTGTCGACACCATGACATGCCATGCAACCATTTTTTTGTGCAAGTTCAGCGCCGGTGGCGGCGTAAGAGCTGGTCGCTGAGAAGGCGAGAGCCGCAATTCCCAATGCACTGAGAAGTGATAAGGTGACTTGATGTTTCATCTTATTTTCCTTAATAAATGTCGTGCTGAGTATTGTTGATGTTGAATTTACCGGTTGGTGTTATCAGTTTCGGATCTTTAATCACGGCTTTCAGTTTGCGTGTTTTATCGTCAACGACCACGATTGCTGATTCTTTGTCTTTTGCACTCCAGACCGAGAACCAGACTTCATCGCCAGCTTTGTTATATTCAGGCTGTACGATACGTTTAGCGCCTTCACCCAGACCGGCCCATTCTGCGATCGGTAAAGTGATATAGCCTTTTTCGAAGTGATCAATATCAAACACAGCGATAGATTGGCTTAACTTAGTATCAGGGTTCAGTGGCGTGTCCACCCACAGGTTTCTCGATTTTGGATGAGTTTTGATAAACAGTGAACCGCCACCTTGGCCTTTGATGCTATCGACCACTTTCCATGCCTGCGCTTTATGTTTGACAGGGTCGGTACCGATCATGGAAATCGTTTCATCACCCAGATGGCTGGTTGCCCATACCGGACCGAATTTAGGGTGAATGAAGTTAGCGCCACGACCTGGATGCGGTGTTTTTCCAACATTAACGATAGCGGCCATTTTGTCTTCTTTGGTATCGACTACCGCGATCTTATTCGATGCGTTGGCAGCAACGAGGAAATAACGACCAGTGGAATCCAGTCCACCGTCATGCAGGAATTTGGCTGCGTCCAGCGTGGTGGTTTTCAGGTTGTTGATGTCTTTGTAGTCCACCAGCATGATTTTGCCGGTTTCTTTTGCGCTGACAACAAATTCGGGGCGATAGTGGGAAGCGACAATCGACGCAACACGCGGTTCCGGATGGTATTCATTGTCAACCGTCATACCGCGGGTAGAAACAATTTTCAGCGGTTTCAGTGTGTCACCTTCCATGATCACGAACTGAGGTGGCCAGTAGTCGCCAGCAATCGCGTATTTATCTTCGTAACCTTTAAATTTGGAAGTTTCCACAGAACGGGCTTCCAGACCTACCTTCATTTCAGCAACGGTATCTGGTTTTTCCATCCACAAGTCAATCAGGTTGATGCGGGCGTCACGGCCGATCACGAACAGGTAGCGACCCGATGCAGATGTGCGCGAAATGTGCACGGCATAACCAGTCTTCACGATATTAATGATTTTTTTGGTGTCGCCATCAATCAGTGCTACTTCGCCGGAATCGCGCAATGTGGTGGAGAAAATATTGGCGATATTGTAGTTGTTCATTTTTTTCGTCGGACGTTTGGCGACAGGAATCACTTCTTTCCAGGTCGCTTCCATGTCCTTCAGACTGAACTCGGGAGGAACCGGTGGTTCCTGCTGAATATAGCGCGCCATCAGATCGACTTCTTTATCCGACAGATCACCGGAAGTACCCCAGTTAGGCATCCCCGCAGGTGAGCCGTAATTGATGAAGACTTTTAAATAATCCGTACCCTTATCCAGAGTGATATCCGGTGTCAAAGCCTTACCTGTCGCCCCTTTACGTAATACCCCGTGGCAACCGGCACAGCGCTGGAAGTAGATCTGCTTGCCTGCTTCGAATTCCGCTTTCGTCATCGGCGGCGCTTTCGGATTGATATTCTGATGCATAGGCTCACTTGCCAGAGGAGATCCACCAGCCTGATACTTCAATTCTGCAGCACTGTGGGTTTTATCATCCTGCGCGAATGCGAGGGAGATGCTCAGGGGAAGGATCGCCAGCAGTGCAAGAACTGGCCGTATCGTGGTGTTGCGACGGGATGATTTCATTTTTATTTCCTTTTATTAAGTGAGGAATACTGATGAAGAATCTGAACTGAATTGTTGGATCAGAGGCTACGCCACCACCCATCTGAAATCCTTGACCACTGTCAAGAAGTTACGGAAGCCCATCGGGGTTTGTGTTACATCAAAAGGCAGCAGCTTTATTGTTGATTTTGTGGTGTCTGTACCAGTTGTTTTGCGCGTGAGAACAGAATTTGTGTTATCGATTTTTTAGGCGAGAAACTTATTTCAAATGTTGCTGATAATTTTTACCGGAAGATGAATTTTCATGGCTCAAGCAGACGCAAATAAAAAGCGGCGACTTCACCCCGATATACTCAAGCTTGGTTTAGTGAGTTTTCTTACTGATCTCAGTTCGGAAATGATTTTTTCCGTGTTTGCGATTTTTTTCACCACCGTGGCTGGTGCCTCCAGTGCTCTGCTGGGTTTAATTGAGGGCTTGGCAGATTTCTCTGCATCCTCACTGAATTATCTCGCGGGTTGGCTGTCGGATCGCAGCGGACGGCGAAAGTGGTTTGCCACTGTTGGCTATGCTTTTTCGACCATCGCGAAACTGATATTACTGATCTCGACTTCAGTTACAGGTTTGAGTATTTTTCGTGTGATTGAGCGTCTGGGTAAGGGGTTTCGCGGACCACCGAGAGATGCCTGGCTCTCGTCGATTGCATTCAGAGAGTCACGCGGTTATGCGTTTGGCGTACATAAGGCGCTAGATAAGGCTGGCGCAGTACTGGGCCCACTGGTCGCTTATGGTTTACTCTCGTGGCTGGGCGAGTCCCGCAGCACATACGCAACACTGTTCCTGCTTGCGTTTATACCGGCAGTAATCGGTGTACTGGTGCTGACCCGCATTCCTGATCAGCAAGGTGTTGCGCATGAACGTGAAAATTTACAGAAAAACTGGCAGCAACTGAGCCAGGGATTCAAGCGATTTCTGATTCCGGCAGGTGTATTTGCACTCGCGTATTTCAGTCTCGGCTTTATTTTGTTGAAGGCGCATTTGCTTGGATTCAGCGTCACCAACGCAGTATTACTGTATGCCTTGTTCAACGTAACTTGTGTATTTGCGGCTCCCCTGATCGGCAGATTTGGCGATAAGGTGGGGCGTGCGCGCATCATCGTGCTTGGCTATGCTATCTATGCTTTGATTAATTTTTGGTTGATTTTCGCCGCCAGCCAATGGGAAGTCGTAGCGATATTTGCGATCTATGGTCTTTTTTATGCGATAGACGAATCGCAGAGTAAGGCCTTCATCGCCGATCTTGAACCTGAGCGCAGGGCGACAGCAGTTGGTTTGTATAATTTCGTCACCGGAGTGTTATATCTGCCTGCCTCGCTGGTCGCTGGTGCTTTGTGGATTATCGCGCCAGAGATGGTGTTCGTCCTTGCGGCAGCGTTTTCCCTGTTTGCTATCCTCGTTTTTGTGGTATTGCATCAGCATGGTCGCGTTGAAAATTCGCGGCACGATCAATAAATTACACCTTTGGGCTTTTCCCTTAAATTGGGTCAGGAGTTTAATCCGTTTTTGTAAAAACACTGGCAGTGTTTTTCATTCGTCCTAAACTGAAACCGTTGTCGATATTTATCAGGAAAGTGAACTGATCATGGTGATTTCAACGGATGCGATTGCTGCTGTCGTTCCCGTCAGACTCTCGGCCTTGTCGGCAGTCAGTTCTGTATCGGTCGAAACAGCGGTCGCAGGTAATGTCAGTGGTGCGGCAAGTGTGGTCGATGTTTCTTCACTGAGTCAGACATTGGCGACGACAATCGCTTTACTTGGACAGCAAATGAAGGTGATTGCGACAAATGGCAGCGCCGCTCCAATTGGTGATGCTGCAACAAATTTCGCGACAACGGCATCTCTGGCGAATATGTTTGTCAAGGCATTCAATACTTTTCAAAACGGTAATGTCAACAGTATTCAGGATCCTTTGGCATCTTTTCTGGATAACAGTCTGCTGGATGCAATGGGCGGTGTGCTGGCGGATAGCGGCAACAATTTACTCGAAAGTCTGTCGCAGATAGGCATTACTCTGGACACATCTGTTGGCGCTGAAAACAGTCAGTTCAAGTTGGATCCGGTTGTTTTGCAAAAAGCATACGCCAGTGCACCGCTGACCACGGCGACCTTGCTGACCCAGGCTTTACAGGCATTGGCGCAAATCGAGACCACGCTGATTGCGCAGAGCCAAAATCTGACTAATCCAGAGGTCAGCAATGCTGTCGCGGATAATTTCGGTAGCAGCACTTCGTTTGCAAATGGGGCGACAACGGCGGCTGGTGTGATCACTTCTGTTGCGGAACCTATCGCCTCTACTAATTTGCCCGTGCGGGAAACCGTGGCCGCAAAGACAGCTGATACAGTTGCTGGACAATCGAGTGCGGTGAGGGAAAACAGCACGACCAACATTTCCAATATTTCCGCAGATCAACCCATGTCTGCGCCATCTGCGGCTGTTAATATTTCGCCTTCTGAATTGAATCCGGTAAGTATCGCTGCGGCTCAGATCAATCCTGCGCTTGATCATCCGGTTATTGATTCGTTGGCGATGAATACAGTGATTGCCTCTGATAACGCCTCCACGATCGCAGCGCAAGCGCAGACTTTATTGTCGGACGAAGTTCTGGGGGCTTTGCTTGCGAGCGACGCCAGTTTTATCCAGACCGGGTTGGCAGATATTGCAGAAATTGGCGGCTATGGCGTGACAGCAAATTCTTTAACTTCCGCATCAGTTGATCATGTGCTGAGCTCAGTGAGTTCCTCGCAAGCGGCTACCGATGCGGTTACAGATCAGATCAATGCTGCCATTAGCGAAGCGGCAATCACTCATCAAGCGTCAGTGAATCCGACTGTTGTGGTGACGGATTTGAGCTACAGTCTGAATAATCTCAGTGGGTTGAGCACTCCGCTTGAGATGGTCGCCCCGGCGGTATCTGAGCCTGCGGCATCTACGGGTTCAAATTCATCCGCAGCGCTTGCGACCATTGCAAACGCTGCAACAAACACCTTGAGCGGAGTTGCTGCTGCATTATTGTCTTTGCCTGGTGGCGTGAATCCCGCTATTTCTGCTGCCGTCGCTGCTTATAAGGTGAGTGATGCAATTGAGCATCAGCGATCCGGCGATGATCAGGGGGAAATGGATGAAATTGTGTTCGGTAATGAAATCCCGCCTGTGGCTATGGATTTAAAGCAGCACGCCAGTCAGCAAGGCGCCAATGAAGCTGCGGGAAATAAAAAACACGTACAAGCAAAAAATGTTGAAGATCCGACGGGTGCATCCATGAATCCTCAAACTGCTGGCAATATTGACGTCAACGTCTGATTTGTTCTCAGTCAGGAGGCGGGGCTACCAGCGTTTAAAAATGAGGTGGGATGTAAAAAAGCTCTGCAGCAAGCAATTTCTTATCTTGTTGCAGAGCTTCGTTTTTATATCGAAAAGCGTTAGTCTTTGATTTCCAGTGCCCGGTTCAGGCTTAATGCCGCGATTGAGCAAGCTGCGCCTGAGAGCAGATATAGGCTGACATAGGCAAGGCCAAAATGGGCTGATAGTCCCAATGCGACCAACGGCGCAAAACCGGCACCGACCAGCCATGAAAGATCAGACGTCAAAGCTGCGCCGGTATAACGGTATTTCGCTGAAAAATTGGCGGTCACAGCTCCTGCCGCCTGACCATAAGATAAGCCCAGTAAAGCAAACCCGACCAGAATAAATGTGTTCTGAGCAGACTCGCCACCGCCAAGCAGGCTTGGTACAAATACACTCAGAATCGCAATGAATAGTGCGAATGTTCCCAGTGTATTGCGGCGACCGTAGCGATCTGCGATTAGACCAGACGCGATCACGCCTAAGGTCATTAATCCTGCGCCAGTCACTTGTATATAAAGCACATCCGTTAGCGAGCGTGTTGAGTACAACGTCAGCCATGACAGAGGAAATACGGTGACCAGATGGAATAAGGCGTAGCTGGCTAACGCGGCCAATGCGCCGATCAATACATTTCGCCCTTGTGATCCGCTCATCTCTACAATCTTGGTCGGCTCCAGTTCACGCTCGTCCAGCAGACGCGCATATTCATTGGTGGAAACCAGGCGCAGGCGGGCAAACAAAGCAACGACATTTATAGCGAAGGCGACATAGAAAGGATAGCGCCAGCCCCAATCCAGAAAATCTTCCGGAGACAGGTTGGATAGTAAATAAGCAAACAGGCTGCCAGCGATCATGAAGCCGACCGGGGCGCCGAGCTGCCCCAGCATCGCATACCAGCCGCGCTTATGTTGTGGCGCATTCAATGCCAGCAGAGAGGGGAGTCCATCCCACGAGCCGCCCATCGCAAGTCCCTGGCCTATGCGCAACGACGCAAGAATAACGATAGCTGCGTAACCGAGATGTGAAAACGTAGGCAGGAATGCGATGCCGGCGGTGGATATGCCAAGCAGAACCAAAGCAATCGTGAGTTTTGCCTCTCGCCCCAGATGACGTTGAATCGCCATAAATGCCACTGTGCCTATTGGTCGCGCGATGAAGGCAAAAGAAAAAATGACAAATGAATACAGCGTTGCTTCCAGTCTTTGTTCGAAAGGAAAGAAAACTGCCGGAAACACTAATACTGATGCAATGGCGTACACAAAAAAATCAAAATATTCAGAAGCGCGACCGATGACGACGCCAATGGCGATTTCTCCGGGGGAAATCGAGGTATGGTCAGCGTGACTGTTTCTGGGGGCAGGGAGGAGGTCAGGACGTACAGGAATACTGGTGAGTTGCTCACCATTGTGGCTGATACTTGGCATAGTCGTCTCTCTTAGTAGTGTTTTTATCGACGGACGCCTGAAGCCCTGCCCGATATAGCTATGGCAGGGTGGGACAAAACGTCCAATCGCTAATGCTAGTCAGTCCGTGTACATTACCACGATTTATCCTTTACCTTGGACTTTCCTGCATGATTTCCCTACTAGCTCGGCGCGGACTAATACTCCTATGCGTTGCACTGTTGGCTGGATGTGACACTATTGTGTTAAATCCTTCAGGCGATATCGCCGCTCAGCAGAGCAAGCTGATTGTCATTTCTACTCTCCTGATGTTAATCATCATTATTCCTGTCATTTTCCTGACCTTGTTTTTTGCATGGCGCTACAGACAGAGTAATACCAGTGCAAAGTACGACCCTGAGTGGGATCATTCAACCAAACTCGAATTAATTATCTGGGGAGCCCCTCTGTTGATTATCATCGTTTTGGGAATGTTGACATGGATTTCTACACATACTCTTGATCCATATCGAAAGTTGTCGCGATTAGATGAAAATCGTCCGCTTTCTGCCAACGTCAAGCCGCTGGTCGTGGAAGTCGTCGCTTTGGACTGGAAATGGTTGTTTATTTATCCAGAACAAGGTGTGGCAACGGTGAATGAATTGATTGCGCCAGTCGATGTGCCGGTTCATTTCCGAATCACTGCATCCACCGTCATGAATTCATTTTATGTTCCAGCGCTGGCCGGTCAGATCTATGCGATGCCAGGGATGGAAACACAATTGAATGCCGTGATCAATAAGGCTGGTACATATGATGGCTTTTCTGCTAACTATAGCGGCGCAGGCTTTTCTGACATGCGTTTCAAATTCCATGGGATGACGCAGGAAAATTTCAATCAGTGGGTGCAGACCACCAAAGCTGAAAAACTGAACCTGAATCGCGCGGCTTATCTCGAGGTTGAAAAACCAAGTATCAAAGATCCGGTGCGTCGTTATGGTTCAGTCGACGCCGATCTGTTTCATGCCATTCTCAATCGTTGTGTCGGTGCTGATCAGATTTGCATGGATAAATTGATGTCTATGGATGTGAATGTGAAGCCAGTATCAAAAGCGAACGAAAAAGTTGTTTCTATGCTCGCTCAGAATCAGCAGGCTGCACGCGGGTCGGATGCTGAAGTGTGTACCACACCACCAGTTACTATTGGAAAATAAAGATGTTAGACCAAATTGATTTGACTAAGCTGATATTCGGCCGTCTCAGCTGGGAAGCGATTCCTTTGCATGAGCCGATTCTTCTTGCTACCTTCGCTGGTGTCGTTTTCGGTGGCCTGGCATTGCTGGGTGCATTGACTTACTTCCGCGTCTGGGGAACCTTGTGGCGTGAATGGCTGACAAGTATTGACCACAAGCGTATCGGTATCATGTACATGATCCTCGGTCTGGTCATGCTGTTACGTGGCTTTGCCGACGCCTTAATGATGCGTGCTCAGCAGGCGATGGCATTCGGTGACTCGGCCGGCTTTTTGCCACCGCACCACTATGACCAGGTGTTCACTGCGCATGGCGTGATCATGATTTTCTTCGTGGCGATGCCTTTCGTTACTGGTTTGATGAACTACGTTGTGCCGCTGCAAATCGGTGCCCGTGACGTTGCTTTCCCGTTCCTGAATAACTTCAGCTTCTGGATGACGACTTTCGGTGCCTTGCTGGTGATGGCGTCTTTGTTCGTTGGTGAATTTGCGCGTACCGGCTGGCTGGCTTATCCGCCGCTGTCAGGTATTTTAGGTAGCCCGGATGTCGGGGTGGATTACTACATCTGGTCGCTACAGATTGCCGGTGTCGGCACCTTGCTCTCAGGCGTGAACCTGATTGTGACGATCGTCAAGATGCGTGCACCAGGCATGACGATGATGAAAATGCCAGTCTTCACCTGGACTGCGTTGTGCACTAACGTGCTGATCGTTGCCGCTTTCCCAGTGTTGACCGCGGTGTTGGCAATGTTGTCGCTGGATCGCGTTTTCGGTACCAACTTCTTCACGAACGACATGGGCGGCAATTCCATGATGTACGTGAATCTGATCTGGATCTGGGGTCATCCTGAGGTTTATATCCTGATTCTGCCTTGCTTCGGTGTGTATTCCGAAATCGTCTCGACTTTCTGTTCCAAACGTTTGTTTGGCTACACCTCCATGGTGTACGCAACTGTCGTGATCACGATCTTGTCTTATCTGGTCTGGTTGCATCACTTTTTCACGATGGGTTCCGGTGCGAGCGTCAACTCGTTCTTCGGTATCACCACGATGATTATTTCGATTCCAACCGGTGCGAAGATGTTTAACTGGTTGTTTACGATGTATCGCGGACGTATCCGTTTTGAAGTGCCGATGTTATGGACTATGGGTTTCATGGTGACATTTGTCATCGGTGGTATGACGGGCGTATTGCTGGCAGTTCCACCTGCTGACTTTGTTTTACACAATAGTTTGTTCCTGATTGCGCACTTCCATAACGTGATTATTGGTGGCGTCGTATTCGGTGTGTTTGCGGCGATTAACTACTGGTTCCCTAAAGCATTCGGCTATAAGCTCGACAGTTTCTGGGGTAAATGCTCATTCTGGTTCTGGACTATCGGTTTCTACTTCGCGTTCATGCCATTGTATGTATTAGGTCTGATGGGGGTGACACGTCGTCTGAGCCATTTTGAAGATCCATCGTTGCAGATATGGTTCCAGATCGCTGCCGCTGGTGCAGTTCTGATCGCGATCGGTATTGCCTGTTTCGTCATTCAATTGGTTGTCAGCTATCTGCGCCGTGCGGAATTGCGTGATGTGACTGGTGATCCATGGGGTGGACGCACACTGGAGTGGGCAACCTCGTCTCCGCCGCCTGCATACAATTTCGCCTTCACGCCTCGCATCCACGATAACGATGCATGGGTTGATATGAAAGCGAACAACTATGTTCGTCCGACTTCCGGATTCCTGGCGATTCATATGCCGAAAAATACGGCGGCTGGCATCATCATCGCTGGTCTCAGCGCGGTTTGTGGCTTTGCGCTGATCTGGCAAATGTGGTTGTTGGCAGGGCTGGGCTTCATCGTCATGATGGCCGCCATCATCATCCATACTTTTAATTACAACCGCGATTACTACATTCCTGCGGACGAAGTTGTCCGTACCGAAAATGAACGCACACGTTTGTTAGCTAGCCATGTCTGATAAATCTATTTCTACTCATGATGCGATGAGCCAGGCTTCTGGTTCACGCTATTTCGTTCTCGAACATCATCCGGAAAACGGCACGCTGCTTGGCTTCTGGCTGTATCTGATGAGCGACTGTCTGATTTTTGCGTGTCTGTTTGCCGCATACGCCGTACTCGGTCGTAACTACGCAGGCGGCCCGACCGGTGCTGAATTGTTTGATCTGCCGTTGGTGGCAATCAACACGTCTTTACTGTTGCTGTCATCGATTACCTATGGTTTTGCGATGCTGGAAGCGCAGAAAAAACGTCTGAACAACACGCTGATCTGGCTGGTGGTCACTGGCTTGCTGGGTGCTTGTTTTATCGGCCTCGAATTATATGAGTTCATCCATCTGATTCATGAAGGTGCCGGTCCTCAACGCAGTGGCTTTTTGACCTCGTTCTTTGCGCTGGTGGCAACGCATGGTCTGCACGTGACTTTCGGTATCGTCTGGCTGATCACTTTGCTGTTCCAATTAAAACGTCATGGTCTGACGACTGAAAACAATCGTCGCCTGATGTGCCTGTCCATGTTCTGGCATTTCCTGGATGTGATCTGGATCGGTGTATTTACCTTTGTTTACCTGATGGGAGTTTTGCCATGAGTGCACATCACGAACATACAACGCATGATGCGGGCCACGGTCATCATGGCCATCACGCTCATGACGATCACGCGGATCATGGCAGCCTGAAAACCTATGTCATCGGTTTTGTGCTGGCAGTCATTCTGACGGTGATTCCATTCTGGCTGGTCATGGGTAAAGTATTCAGCAATTCAGGTACGACAGGTTTTGTCTTGCTGGCGCTGGCCGCAGTGCAGGTGGTGGTTCACATGGTGTATTTCCTGCACATGAATGCACGTTCAGAAGGTGGCTGGAACATGCTGGCATTGGTGTTTACCGGTATGGTGGTGGTGATTCTGATGAGCGGCTCGCTGTGGGTTATGTATCATCTGAATAACAATATGATGCCAGGCATGCAGCATGAAACAACGCCAGAATCTCTGAAACATACTGAGAATCCAAATGAAATGCACAACATGCGCAATATGCCATGAGTGATCTGAATGCCGGGGCGCAGCCCCCGGTTGCAGTAACAGACTTCCCCCGTTCATTATTCGTAAGACGTGCTCTTGCGATGTGCGCGGGGGTGTTTTTTTTGTGCTTTATTTTTCTCGGTACATGGCAGATCTATCGCTTGCAATGGAAACTCGATCTGATCGCCCGCGTCGAGCAACGAGTACATGCGACGGCAATCGCCGCGCCTGATCAACATCTTTGGTCGGGTGTGAATGCCGCGAATGACGAATACCGGCACGTGCAGGTCAGGGGGCAATTATTGTCTGAGCAGACTAGTTATGTGCAGGCTTCGACGGTGCTGGGTAGTGGTTACTGGGTCATCACGCCGTTGCGCCAGACGGATGGCAGCGTTGTACTGCTGAACCGGGGATTTGTCCCCACGCTGAATAAAATGAAAGCCGCAACACAGCAGGAGCGTTCGCCAATCGTGAGTATCACAGGTCTGCTGCGCATGCCTGAACCCGGTGGCGGATTCTTGCGTAAAAACGATGCGGCGGCTGACCGCTGGTATTCGCGCGATGTTGCTGCCATCGCCAAAAAACATAACTTGTCGCCGGTAGCGCCGTATTTTATTGATGCCGATGCCACCGAAAGTCAGTCTGATACAGGCTACAAATCCCAGCTGGCAAACGAAGAACCGGCACCGGTCGGCGGTTTAACCGTTATCTCATTTCATAACAATCACTTGGTCTATGCACTTACTTGGTATGCTCTCGCTTTGATGGTGGCGGGCGGATACTATCTGGTTGTCCGCGAAGACCGCTGGCGTCTGAATAAGAGGCCGGATCATAGTGAAAATGGGAGACATCAGGATGTTCGGCAAGACTGAAAATCAGCGGGATATCGTAGCTGGCATCGCCGAAGAATATGAGAGTTCGGCTGGTCACAAAAATATGTTGCAACTGATTCATCTGCGGTGGCTTGCCGTATTTGGACAGATTGCAACGATCGCGCTGGTTGTCGGCGGATTCGGCATACGTTTGCCGGTATTGTCGATGGCGTTTGTGCTGGCGGTGTTAATTGCCTTCAATATTGCCAGCCATCTGCGCTGGCACGAAGAAACAAAAGTATCCAATCGGGCATTGTTTTTTGCACTGCTGGTCGATGTCGCTATTCTGACCGCGCAACTGTATCTGAGTGGCGGTACTGCCAATCCCTTCATTTTTTTATATCTGTTGCAGGTCATCCTCAGCGCTGTTTTGCTGGAAGTATGGTCAACCTGGTCGATAGTCGTGATCAGTGGTTGCTGCCTGCTTGGATTATCGAAATTTTCCCATCCCTTGCTTTTACCTGCGGATAACAACGGTGGTATGCCTGAGCTTTATATCGATGGCATGATCATTTGTTTTTTACTGAATGCAGGTTTGCTGGTGTTTTTTCTGACGCGCATCAGCGGTAATTTAAAAGCGCGTGATGCGCAGCTGGCAGATGTCCGCCAGCGATCCACAGAAGAAGAGCACATAGTGAAAATGGGCTTGCTGGCATCTGGCGCGGCGCATGAATTGGGGACACCTTTAGCAACGATGTCCGTCATTCTCGGTGACTGGCGCAGGATGCCTGAATTCAGTAAAAATCCTGATTTACTCGAAGACCTGAGTGAAATGGAAAGGCAGTTGCAACGCTGTAAAACGACACTCAGCAGTATTTTATTGTCCGCCGGAGAGGCGCGCGGCGAATCTTCTGTCAAAACAACCATCAATACCTTTCTCAAACAACTGGTCGACGATTTTCGCGCGACGCGGCCGGTACAGACTTTTATCTTTGAAAATCAAATACAGCAGGACGTTCCTGTCGTGTTTGATTCTGCTCTCAAGCAGATGATATGCAATGTGTTAGATAATGCGCTTGAAGCTTCACCAACCTGGCTTGCTCTGACCGTATCCAGAGACGCGGACGTACTGGTCATCATCGTGACTGATACCGGTCCGGGTTTTTTACCTTCGATACTGGAAAATCTGGGGCAGGCTTATCAATCGACCAAAGGGCGTCCCGGTAGTGGTCTGGGTATTTACTTTGTGGTGAATTTTGTACGTAAATTAGGCGGCTCGGTGATTGCCAGTAACCAGCAGGACGGTGGTGCCCTGGTCAGGATAGAGCTGCCATTGTCAGCGTTAATGCTATAAAAAAGGTTTGAATATGTCAGAAAGTCGTCTGTTGCTGATTGTCGAGGACGATACTGCATTCGCACGTACCCTGTGTCGTTCATTTGAGCGACGTGCTTATACCGTGTTGCATGCAGAAAGTCTGGAAGCGGCAGAAGAAATACTCGGGTCGCATGCGCCGCAGTTTGCGGTGGTGGATCTAAAATTAAATGGCAATGCTTCCGGGCTTGCCTGTGTGCAGATGTTGCACCAGCAAGTGCCGGCCATGCAGATTGTGGTGCTGACCGGCTTCGCCAGTATCGCGACCGCGGTCGAAGCTGTGAAACTGGGAGCGTGTCAGTATTTAGCAAAGCCATCGAATACGGATGATATTGAGGCGGCCTTCGGCCATGTTGCCGGTGTCACGGATCTGGAGCTGACGAATCGTCCGACCTCGATTAAAACTCTGGAGTGGGAACGCATACACGAAGTGTTGGTGGAGTCCGAGTTCAATATCTCCGAAGCCGCACGACGTCTGGGAATGCACAGACGCACATTGGCACGTAAGCTCAGTAAGCAGCGTGTCAAATGATATGCGGATGAGGCGTCAGGGTACTCGTGACTTCGCATTCATACTGTTCCATTAAGGCCTTTGTTCCGCTCACTATTTAGCTTGATATTGCTGATCGTTGATCCGCTGCTGGACATGTGTGCCAGCATTAAATTTTTAATATCTCACAGAGTAACTTATGTGAAAATACCAGACAGCACAGGCTAGTCCGGTTCATTCACATCTGCTGTTTTTAATACAGCAGAAAATAATGCAGCAGAAAATTGAGCCGGACATTCCTGTTTCTGCTATTCCATAACAGTTTTCGCCTATTTTTATGTCTTCAGTGATCAAGCCAGGGCTGATTATTTTGCACAGTAATCAGTTGGAGCAGTTGAGTTCGGCCGTATTCGAGTGGATAAGGCGCAATCCCTTGTCTCCGCTGGAGAAAGAGATTTTTCTGGTGCAGTCGAACGGCGTCGCAGAGTGGCTGAAAATATCGCTGGCAGAAAATTTCGATATCAGTGCTGCGAACCGGATTGAATTGCCGGGGCGTTTTTTGTGGACGATCTATCGTTCCATGCTCGGTAAAGCTGAGATACCATCGACATCATCACTTGATAAAATGCCGCTGACCTGGCGGCTGATGCGCCTGATCCCCGCGTTGTTGCAGGACAGTGATTTTTCTCCGCTAAAACAATTTCTGGCCGATGGTGACGCTGAACGGCGTTACCAACTGGTTTCCCGGCTGGCGGACCTGATCGATTTATATCAGGTGTACCGGACTGACTGGTTGCAGGACTGGAGTCAGGGACATGATCAGTTACGTCGCGCGAACGGCGAGCTGGTGCCAATACCTGCAGACCAACGCTGGCAGGCGAAATTGTGGCGAGCGATTCTTGCCGATTTGCCTGAGGCTGAGCGTTTGCTGGGGCGCGTGAATGTACACCGGCGCTTTGTTGAGGCGGCCTCTGGCGGCAACGCACCCGCAGCACCATTACCGCGCCGGGTGGTGTTATTCGGTGTGTCTGCTCTGCCCAGACAAACGCTGGAAGCCTTATCCGCGTTGGCGCATCACACGCAAGTCATACTCGCGGTGCCCAATCCCTGCCAGTATTTCTGGGGCGATATTATTGAAGGACGTGAGTTGTTCAAAGCGCAGTTCAAGCGGCAACAGTTACGGAACCAAAGCGATTTATCTGAGGTTCCGCTTGAGGCGCTGCATGCCCACGCACATCCTTTGCTGGCCGCGTGGGGGCGTCTGGGACGCGACTTCGTCCGTATGCTGGATGAGTTTGATCAGGCTGAATTGGCGCGATCCGGTTTTTCCGGCTTAAAAATTGATTTATTTTCTGAAGATGCCGGATCTACCTTGCTGGCACAGGTGCAGGCTGCGATACGGGATTTGCTGCCGCTGGCCGAGCATCCGCGCCTGCCGGTGGCAGCGACAGATACGTCCATAGAGTTTCATCTGGCGCATAGTGTTCAGAGGGAAGTCGAGATTTTGCATGATCGTTTGTTAGGGATTTTTGCAGAGACAGACAATACAATACGTCCGCGTGATGTGGTGGTCATGGTGCCGGATATTGCCCAGTTCACGCCATCAATCCGGGCAGTATTTGGACAATATAAACGGACGGATCAACGTTATATTCCGTATGAGATTGGCGACGTTTCGGATCGTAAAACGAATCCGGTCATGGTGGCGCTGGATTGGTTATTACGCTTGCCGCAACAACGCTGTCAGCAGAATGAGGTTGTGGATTTGCTGGAGGTTCCCGCGATTGCGGCACGCTTTGGTCTGGATGAAGATGATTTGCCTGTGCTGAAAACCTGGATCAATGGTGCCGGAATTCGCTGGGGCCTGAATCAGCAGCACAGAGATGGTCTGGGGCTGGGCGCGACTGGTGAACAGAATTCCTGGATTTTCGGCATCCGGCGCATGTTACTTGGCTATGCGAATGGCGCTCAGCAACATTATCAGGGCATAGAGCCGTATGCGGAAGTTGGTGGACTCTCATCGGCGCTGGCAGGAAGTCTGGCAGAGTTTGTTGAGGCGCTGATCGAATGGCAGCGCAGGCTGGTCTTACCACAAACACCGCTGGTCTGGGCTGAACAGGCGCGACAATTGTTGACGACATTCTTTGCCGCCTCCGGTGAGAACGACAGAGTGTTGCTGGCACGGCTGCATGAGTCACTCGATCATTATCTGAATGCCTGCGAACAGGCAAGCTTTGAC
Source organism: Cognatundibacterium rivi (assembly GCF_018139565.1). Classification (GTDB taxonomy): domain Bacteria; phylum Pseudomonadota; class Gammaproteobacteria; order Burkholderiales; family Burkholderiaceae_D; genus Undibacterium; species Undibacterium rivi. Next base: position 157,551 of record NZ_JAGSPK010000005.1, on the reverse strand, counting down.
GAAGCGATTCCGTTGGCAGTTTTTCGTGAGCCCTGGCTCGCATCAATAGATGAGGCAACGCTGAATCATCGTTTTATTTCCGGCGGTGTGACTTTCTGTACCTTCATGCCGATGCGCTCAATGCCATTTCAACTGGTTTGTCTGCTTGGTATGAATGAAGGCGATTTTCCGCGCAGGACAAGTCAGGTGGATTTTGATTTGCTGGCGGTGCAGGGAATGGCGCGCCCCGGTGACCGTTCGCGGCGTGACGATGACAGGTATCTGATGCTGGAAGCGATTCTGGCGGCACGATCGAGGCTGTACATCAGCTGGGCGGGAAAAAATATCCGTGATAATTCCGCGCAGCCGCCGTCGGTGCTGGTTTCGCAGCTGCAGGATTATTTGCAAGCTGGCTGGGATATTGATCTGCAAAAACACATACATGAATATCCGATGCAGGCATTCAGTCGCGCCTATTTTTTTGAGGGGCCACAAAGGCCGCTGACTTATGCGAGGGAATGGGGCGCAGCATATCTGCAGACACAGGCGCAAGAACAGCATGCCGCGGACGAACACAGCACATCGTTTGCGGCCGACGACGCTAATGTAAATCTGACTCTGAAGCTGAGTCAGCTGAGTCGTTTTGTCAGGCAACCTGTCGCCAGTTTTTTTCAGCAGCGCCTGGGCGTGCAATTTGCTGATGACGAGCAAATGACCGGTACTGAAGAGCCTTTTAATCTTGATGCTTTGCAAGAATATTTTCTGAATGACAGGCTAATTAATAGCGGAGATGTGCCGGGTAGTATCGCTGACCTTGAAACAACATTGAGTGCAAAAGCGGCGCAGCTGTCACGCGAAGGGTTGCTGCCAGTCGGTTTCATGGGACAAAAATGGCAGCGTTTGCTGGTCGCGGAAATGATGCCGGTGCAGACGGCATGGCTGACATTATGTGGCCAGTTCCCCGAGCCTGCGGCGAAGCTGCCGTTGCAATTTCAGTTTCAGAATATCACGCTCTCGGATTGGCTGGAAAACCTGCGTACCGATGGTGAGCAAATCGTTTCTATCATGCAGAGCGCCAGCAAAGTATGTAATGCCAAGGATGAAGTGCGAGCGGATAAAGTCATCGATATCTGGATACGGCAATTAGTTGCAGCGAGTCAGAATTACTCCGTGACTTTCTATCTGGTTGCGCGCGATGCCAGCCTGTGCATGCCGCCGCTGGAGCCGGCTGCTGCAACGGCGACGCTTGAAACCCTGCTAGGTTTATGGCGGGCGGGGCAGGATGGTATTTTGCCGGTCGCCTGCAAGACCGCGCTGGCGCTGATTGCCGGTGATAATCCACAACAAATTTATGATGGCGGGTATAACATGAGCGGCGAGGTGGAGAGCCCTTATCTGGCCAGAATGTGGCCTGATTTTTCTGCCTTGCGTGCAGAGCCTGATTGGGAGAACGTTGCCAGAACACTCTATGAACCTTTATTCGATTGGGCGCGTCAGATTCAGGTCACGTCTCTGAATGCGGCCGCCGAAACGGAGGAAGCGCAATGAGCCACCTGCTGAATCCAATAAGTTTTCCGCTGTATGGTAGTCGTCTGATTGAAGCCAGCGCCGGAACGGGAAAAACCTGGACCATTGCTGCCCTGTATTTACGACTGGTGCTCGGGCACGGCGATGAAAATGCATTTCAACGCGCTTTGCATCCATCAGAAATTCTGGTGATGACATTCACACGTGCGGCAACCAGAGAATTATCCGATCGCATACGTCAACGATTGACGGAAGCTGCGGACTATTTCCGCTCTGGTGATGTGCCTGCACATGACCATTTCATCCGCGAACTGATGTCGGCTTATCCTACCCATGAGTTACAACAGCAGACGGCGTATCGCCTCAGTATGGCGGCGCAGGCCATGGATGAAGCGGCGATTTTTACGATTGATGCCTGGTGTCAGCGCATGCTGAAAGAACATGCATTTGATAGCGGTTGTCTGTTTGATGAAGAGCTGATCGCCAGCGAGTCTTCTTTGCTGGAAAACGCAGCGCTGGATTACTGGCGGCAGCAGGTGTATCCGCTCGATAGCAATGGGTTTTCGCTGGTTACCTCGTTCTGGAGTGATGCGCATGCATTGTCAGCCGCGGTGCTGAAACTGGTGCCATTTGCCGGTTTGCTTGGTCCACGTATGACCCGGCCTTTGTCTGCATTGATTGCACAGACATTGGCTGAGCAGGAAAAAATTCTGGTCACGTTAAAAGCAGGTTGGGCGGATAAAGCTGAACGGATGGCGCAATGGTTCGCGGAACAAAAAGAGGCCGCGCCCAAACAATTCAGTGCAACGAAATTAAAGCCCGCCACTCTGGATAAATGGCTGACTGCACTCAAAGTCTGGGCGCAGACGCCTTCGCTGGTCTGGCCAGACGGTTTTGATAAGGCGGCAGAAAAGCTGACAGCGGATGGCTTACGGAGTGCATGCAATAAAGGATACGAGCCGCAGATTCCTGAGGTCTTCGATGATATTGCGCCACTCGCGCAGAAACTGGGTGAGATAGAACCGATCAAACACGTGCTTTACCGCCATGCCGTTTCTGTGATCGTCGCGCGTGCTGATACACTCAAGCGCAGCAGTCGCCAGTTTGGTTTCAACGATATGTTGCAAAGGCTGCGTGCCGCCGTCAGCGGGCCGAATGCTGCCGCACTGAATCTGCGTATCCGTCAACAATATCCGGTGGCGATGGTGGATGAGTTTCAGGATACCTCGCCGGATCAGTATGCGATTTTTGACGCGATTTATCGGGTTCAAGAGAACGCCGCGACGCAAGGTTTGTTTCTGATCGGTGACCCTAAGCAATCGATTTATGGTTTTCGCGGTGCAGATATACAAAGTTATTTGGCCGCCCGCGAAGCGACCACGGGCCGGCACTATATGCTTGGCACTAATTTCCGCTCGACGCATGCACTGGTCGGTGCCGTGAATCATTTGTTTCTGCATGCGGAAACAAATGAAGATGCGGCATTTTCTGCCGGTGCTTTCCGGTTCCGGCGTGCTGAAACTGATCCTGTGCCATTTGAAGCCGTCACGGCACATGGTCGCGCAGAAAAATTTGTTAATGCCGATGGCGAAGTCAGTGCGCTGAATCTGTGGGCATCGGCAAATCCTGACATGAAAAAAGACGAGTATCTTTCGTTTTTTGCAGAACACTGCGCTGAGCATATTGTGACGCAACTGAATAGCCCGCAGACTGGCTTTCAGCACACCGGGGATATGCAGCGATTTCAGCCATTGCAGGCAGCAGATATCGCGATTCTGGTCAGGGATAAATTTGAAGCCGAAGCGATACGCAGTGCGCTGCAAAAGCGACATGTTGCCAGTGTGTATTTGTCAGATAAAGATTCAGTGCTCAACAGCGACGAGGCCAGCGATGTTTTGCGCTGGCTGCATGCATTTGCGAATCCGCTGGATGACACTGCCGGTCGCGCTGCGTTCGCTACCAAAACAGCGAAACTCAGCATCGCGCACCTGATCACGCTGGCATCGGATGATGAAGCGTGGGAAAACTGTACCGCGCAATTAAAAGAGTTGCACCTGATATGGCAAAGGCAGGGTGTCCTTGCTGCTATCCGGCGCTTTATACATATGCTGGAATTACCGGCGAAATTACTCAGCGAGGTTGGCGGCGAGCGCAGTTTGACGAATATCCTGCATCTGGCGGAATTACTCGAAACGGCCAGTATGCAACTCGATGGCGAGCAATCGTTGGTGCGCTGGCTGGCAGAGCAAATGGCGGATGACAGCCAGCTCAGCGATGAACACATTTTGCGACTTGAAAGCGATGCGAAACTGGTCAAGGTGATTACGATACATAAATCCAAAGGTTTGCAATATCCGTTGGTGTATCTGCCATTCGCCGTGTCGACCCGGGTGACGACACGGATGAACCGCAGTTTCTTTGATTATGTCGATGAATCCGGTGAACGGAAAATTGATTTTGCGTTGTCGCAGGAAGCTTTGGATGCGGTGAACCGCGTCAGAAAAGAAGAAGACATTCGTTTGTTTTATGTGGCGGTCACACGCGCCGTACATGCCTTGTGGCTGGGTGTTTCCTCGAATCAGAACAAGATACACGAGTCTGCGTTCGGTTATCTGCTGGCTGGCGAAACGGCACTGGAGGCTGCGGCGTTGAGCGATGCTTTGCAAAAAATGCGCAATGATTGCAACGACATTGCCATCATTGACGTTGCAAAGTTACCGGGCGTTAATATCTACAAGCGCCAGGAGACGAAACAAAGCCTGGTGGAAATGCCTGAGTACAAACACGAGTTTGAGCGCGACTGGACTGTCGGCAGCTTCACTTCGCTGACGCGCAGTATCGCGACCACCGGCAATATGACCCGGGTGCAGGACAGTAAGCTGCTGGAAGACGACACCGGCACACCGGCGCCTGCCGCGGGTAACAGCGCGTGGCATCGTTTTCCGCGCGGTGCGATGCCGGGTCTGTTTTTACATGAACAGCTCGAATGGATGGCGGGCGAGGGCTTTGTTTCCGCCGAGTCCGATACTTTCGATGCCAGACTGGCAGCGCGTTGTCAGCGCGCGGGTTGGGATAATCATTTCGACGATATTCTGCTCTGGCTGAAGCGCATCGCCGCAACGCCTTTGTTGCCAGCGAATGTACGCCTGCTGGAACTGTCAACATTTCTGCCTGAGATGGAATTCTGGTTTCCGTGTGAGCGCGTGAACGCGCAACAGATTGATCGCTTATGCCAGGAATTTTTTCTCGACGGCACGCCACGCGATAATCTGGCTGAGCGCGATCTGCACGGTTTGCTGATGGGCTTCGCCGATCTGGTGTTTGAGCATCAAGGCAAATACTGGGTGCTGGATTACAAATCAAATGTTGTTGCTGCGGACGATGCGGGATATCACCGCGCCGCTCTGGCATCTGCTATGGCTGCGCACCGTTACGATGTGCAGGGGGCGATTTATATGCTGGCCTTACACCGCTTGTTGCAGTTGCGCTTAGGCGAGACTTATGACCCTGCCATGCATCTTGGCGGTGCGATTTTTTTCTTCATGCGCGGCATTGCTAACGACGAGACGCATGGTTGTTACCAACTTGAAGCAGACCCGGAATTTCTCGCCAGGCTCGATCAGATGATGCGCCACGATGAAGCGTCGGCTGCTGGTAAGTCTGTGAACGATACAAAGGACATCCCATCATGATGGTAGCGACACCGCCAGTGCTGGAAAGATTCAAACAATATGCAGAGCAGGGGCAAGTCCGCCTTCTTTCTGTCGCTTTTATGCGTTTTATGCACAGCCTTGGCATGCATGATCAGCGGCAACTGCTGATCGTTGGCTTGTTATGTGAGCTCGAAGCGCTGGGCCATAGTTGTATCAAACTCGATGCATTAGTGGCTGACCCTTGCGCTTTGTCAGGCTGGGATGCAGCGCTGTGGGAAGCGCTGGTTGCGGAGATGGATTTACCTGCCGACGTTGAAGGCTGGTTGCATTTGCTTAGCAGTTCTGCGCAGATTTATGCTGCTGATAAAGCGGATCAGGATGATCAACAAGAGCCGCTGGTGTTGCACAGACAGAGCCTGTATCTGCGTCGTTACTGGCGACATGAAATGGCGATAGCGACTGCTGCCAGACAACGGGCGTCGGCTTTGATGCCTGTCGATGTGGCCGCCGTGTCGCGCTGGCTGGATGTGTTATTTAATGCTTCAGACGAGATCGACTGGCAGAAGATGGCCTGTGCGATTGCTGTACGCAGCCATTTTTCGGTGATTACCGGCGGTCCGGGAACGGGTAAGACGTACACCGTAGCGCGGCTGCTGGCGTTGTTGTTTGCCTTGTCTGCACAGCCAGAACGCCTGCGTATCGCATTGGCTGCCCCAACCGGTAAAGCCGCAGCGCGCCTGAAACAGGCGATTGATCATGCTTTATCTGAACTCGCACAGAAAATTGGTCCGGCGCTGCCGCTGGCGGAGCTGACGAATCGTATCGGTGCGGCGCGCACCTTGCATAGTCTGCTGGGCGCTCGCCCTGATACACGGGCATTCCGCCATCATGCGGGAAATTTGCTGGATATCGACGTGCTGATCGTCGACGAGGCATCGATGGTGCACCTGGAAATGATGGCGGCGCTGTTAGCGGCACTGCCCGAATCCACGATGCTGATTTTGCTCGGCGATAAAGATCAGCTGGCATCGGTAGAAGCAGGAGCAGTACTGGGCGATCTGTGTGATCGTGCGGAATCCGGCAATTATTCTTCCGATACGGCGCGTTATATCGCCAGTGCCTGTGGCAAAGAGATTCCGGCTGAGTTTATTGCCGATGGCAATGTGATTGCGCAGCAGACCGTGATGCTCAGAAAGAGCCGCCGTTTCAGTGGCGCCATTGGTACGCTGGCGCTGGCAGTCAATAGCGGGCAGACCGAGCTGGCGATCGATTGTTTGCGCCGCGCGGATGAGCACGTTTTGTACTGGGCAGAAACCGCGCAGCAAAAAACGCTATTGCAAATGGCCTTGCATGGCAGGGCTGGTGCAGAAGGTGGTTATTTCGCTTACCTGCAATTACTGGCGCAAAGACCGCAGGGTAGCGATGAGGCGCAGTTTCAGCAATGGGTGATCGCCGTTCTCAGAGCCTTTGAGTCATTCCGTATTCTGTGTGCCGTCAGGGAAGGGGATTGGGGTGTCAGTGGCTTGAATCAGTCTATCGAAAAACATCTGCATCAACTCGGGCACATCAACAGCCGTACCGAATGGTATAGCGGCCGGCCGGTGATGATTACCCGCAATGACTACGGCATCGGGGTTTTTAACGGCGATATCGGTATGACCTTGCCTGACTTCAGTAAAGACAAGGTGCAAAGAGTCTATTTTCTGGATGGCGATCAATTGCGCCACGTACTGACATCACGCCTGCGCCATGTTGAAACCGCATTTGCGATGACCGTGCATAAATCGCAAGGGTCTGAATTTCAGCATACGGTGATGGTATTGCCAGCCGAGGCATCGCCGGTAATTACCCGTGAGCTGATTTATACCGGTATTACCAGAGCAAAACAGAATTTCAGCTTACTGACACCGGTTTCCGCTGTACTGAGCCATGCAATCGGGCGCCTGACGCTGCGGGCAAGCGGCTTGCAGGCAGCGCTGAATGTTAATTAAAAGAAAATAAATTTAACACGAGATTGCAGATTATTCCGTCGGCTTCCGGTGAAGTCTTTTATAATCCCCCGCGTACCAGATAAGTCGCCCGGAACGTGGACTGATGACTGATACCTTCGAAATTGATGTGCTCGTATCAACGTTGTGACATTCTTGGAGGTTGTTATCTTGGATAGACGTATTTAAAAACAGGACTTACGCAAAACCGCTCCGGCAAGGCATGGCGACGAAGACAGTACAAATGTACGGCCAGGAGCCATAACGCTGCTGGGGCGGTTTTGCGTCAGTTCTAATAAAGAATGTAAATTGTATGAGTAAAGACTTAGATAAGCCTGCCAGGGCTGAATCAGGAAACATCCCCGAACATATCGCAATCATTATGGATGGTAACGGCCGTTGGGCAAAACAACGTTTGTTGCCCCGTTTTGCCGGCCACACCAAAGGGGTGAATGCTGTCAATAAAGTGGTGGAAGCATGTTGTAACCGTGGTGTCCGTTATCTGACCTTGTTTGCGTTCAGTTCAGAAAACTGGCGTCGTCCACCGGAGGAAGTCTCACTGCTCATGAAATTGTTCCGGAAAGTGCTGGTACTTGAAATCAACAACATGTGCCAGAACAATATCCGTCTGAAAATCATTGGTGATCTGAGCAAATTCGATACCGAACTCAAGCAACTGATTCAAAACGCTGAAGAAAAAACGGCGGCCAATACCGGGCTGACGCTGACGATCTGCGCCAATTACGGTGGCCGCTGGGATATCGTTAATGCCTGCAATGAATTGATTCGCGATGGGCTGGATCAGGACAGCATTACCGAAGAGATGTTGTCGTCAAAATTATCGATGGCCTACGCGCCGCCGCCAGACATGCTGATACGCACCGGCGGCGAAGCACGCATATCGAATTTCTTGTTGTGGCAAATGGCGTATTCAGAGTTTTTCTTTACCGATACCTACTGGCCGGATTTCGATGGTAAATCGCTGGATGAGGCGATCGCTTCGTTCCAGAAGCGCGAACGTCGCTTTGGCAGAACCAGCGAACAATTGCTGGAATCCTCTGAGTAAATCAGCAGGCGAGTTCCAGAATAAGGTTCAGGACAAAGCGCTGACTAGCGCTAATGATAGAAGTGATGCAGGCGGGAATTATCCATGACCAAAATTGTTCCGGTAATTTTATGTGGTGGCTCAGGCACCCGCCTGTGGCCATTGTCACGCGCGGGTTTTCCTAAGCAGTTTCTGGTGCTGTCTGGCACCACCAGTCTGTTTCAGCAAGCGGTGCAGCGCGTGAATGCGATTGCAGACAGCGATATTCAGCTTAGTCCTACGCTGATCGTGACCAATGAAGAGCACCGTTTTCTGGCGCTCGACCAGTTACGTGAAATGAAATCCGTCGCTGCCAGTCTGTTGCTGGAACCCGCCGGAAAAAACACGGCACCGGCGTTGACGCTGGCGGCGCTCGAAGCCACGGCCAATGGCGATGATCCGGTTCTGGTGGTGACACCGGCAGATCAGACCATACAGGATGACGCCGCGTTCACCAACGCATTGCAGCAGAGCGTGCGTGCCGCCAGCGATGGTGCCATTATTATTTTAGGCATTACGCCTGATCGTCCGGAAACGGGTTATGGTTATATCCGGCGGACAGGGCAGGCGGCATCGTTCGGTGAATCTGCGGTCGCGCAATTTGCCGAAAAGCCCGATGTCGTGACGGCGCAGCAATATCTGGACAGCGGCGAATATCTCTGGAACAGCGGCATGTTTGTGCTCAGAGCCAGCACCTGGCTCAAAGCGCTGGCGCAATTCCGGCCGGATATTGCGGAGTCTGCCAGACTTGCCTGGTCGGAAAAATCCAGTGACGCTCAATTCATCCGTCCCGGCGCGGCTGCTTTTGCCAACATTCCGGCAGACTCTATCGATTACGCCGTGATGGAAAAATGCCCGGGGTCAGCTTTTGACATACGCATGATTCCGCTGGCCGCCGGTTGGAACGATCTGGGTGCGTGGGATGCGGTCTGGCAGGTTGGCAAACAGGACGCGCAGGCCAATGTGACTTACGGCGATGTGATACAGACCAATTCCAGCAATAGCCTGATTTATTCTTCCAGCCGCCTGGTCAGCACCGTCGGCATTGATCATCTGGTGGTGGTGGAAACGCCGGACGCAGTGTTAGTGGCTGATAGGCGTCAGAGTCAGGATGTGAAGGCGATTGTGGCGCAATTAACGCAGCAGGGGCGGCAGGAACATACATTACATCGCAAGGTGTATCGTCCCTGGGGCTGGTATGACAGCATTGATGAAGAAGAACGCTTCAAGGTCAAGCGCATACAGGTCAAGCCCGGTGCCAGCCTGAGTCTGCAAAAACATCATCACCGCGCGGAACACTGGGTCGTGGTCAGAGGAACGGCCGAAGTTACTTGCGGCGATAAAGTCATGCTGCTGACGGAAAATCAATCGACTTATATTCCTTTGGGTGAGGTGCACCGGCTGGCGAATCCGGGTGCGATACCGCTGGAAATCATCGAGGTGCAGTCCGGAAGTTATCTGGGTGAGGATGATATTGTCCGCTTTGAAGACACCTATGGCCGTACGAAGTAAATGCGGTAAGGTATAAAAAAAGTGCGTTAGCAAGCAAGCGCATTTCTTTTGATGTATGTCATGGCAATGACACAATTTCTTGGTATGATTCATCTCAGTTACTGTACATACAACTGATATGTATGACGGTAACAAGGTGTGCCGGATCAGCAGATAGCGGATTGGCCACCGTCCAGAACAAGGGTACGGAGACTGAACAGACAGTCTCCGTATTTTTTTTGCGCGTTGCTTTTATTCGTTGCGCACAATGTGAATGCAGGGCTGCACTGAAAATGACAGAAAGCGCCTTGCTGTTCAGATTCAGATACTTCTCGCCCCGTTCTGGTTCAGGCAGATGCCTGTCTGCCCGAATCACGCTCAGATCTGCAATCGCAACGGCGTCCGCACTGAGACATTGCGGGGCATTCGCGCCGCAAATTATCTCAACCTGGCGCACCCCGCACAGCGACGGAGCCTCGCCAGGCTGAAAAAAAGCCTCCGCAAGCGCTAAATATACCCCCCCCAGTATGTAAAACAGCCCAATATTCATAAGGAGATAAGGCTGTTTTCTGCATATACTCCCCCGATTTTTCTTATTTAAGAATAGCGGAAGCACATTTTTGCCGCTTTTCGCGAACGTGGCACGCTATCTGCTCATAGGCTGGTGAAGCTTGCAGTTTCTTTGTTACCCACCACCTTCAGGAGAAATCATGACACGTCGTACGGTTTTGAAAGCAACAGCAATAGGCGCAATAGCGCTCGCCGCATCGGGCTGGATGGCTCAGGCATTCGCAGCAGAGACGATCAAAGTTGGCATCTTGCATTCCTTGTCGGGAACGATGGCGATTTCTGAAACCTCGCTGAAAGACGTGGCGCTGATGACGATTGACGAAATCAATGCCAAAGGCGGCGTGATGGGGAAAAAACTGGAAGCCGTCGTCGTTGATCCGGCATCGAACTGGCCCTTGTTTGCCGAGAAAGCACGACAGTTAGTCTCGCAGGATAAAGTCTCAGTCGTGTTTGGTTGCTGGACGTCGGTGTCACGTAAATCAGTGCTGCCAGTGTTTAAAGAGTTGAACAGCCTGCTGTTTTACCCTGTGCAATATGAGGGAGAAGAGCTGGAGAAAAACGTGTTTTACACCGGTGCCGCACCGAATCAGCAAGCGATCCCGGCGACAGAATATCTGATGTCGAAAGAGGGCGGCGCGGCAAAACGTTTCGTGCTGCTGGGTACGGATTATGTCTATCCACGCACAACCAATAAAATCCTGCGCGCTTTCCTGCATAGCAAAGGCGTGAAAGACAGCGACATCGATGAAGTCTACACACCGTTTGGTCACTCGGATTATCAGACCATCGTTGCGAATATCAAGAAATTTTCTGCCGGTGGCAAAACGGCAGTGATCTCGACGATCAATGGTGACTCCAATGTCCCTTTCTATAAAGAACTCGGCAATGCCGGTCTGAAAGCGACTGATGTGCCTGTCGTGGCGTTCTCAGTCGGTGAAGAAGAATTGCGCGGTGTTGATACCAAACCTCTGGTCGGCCATCTGGCGGCATGGAATTACTTCCAGTCGGTCAAAAATCCGGTGAATGCCGAGTTCATCAAAAAATGGAAAGCGTATGCGGCTGCCAAAAAATTGCCGAATGCTGCGACCGTGGTGACGAACGATCCTATGGAAGCAACCTACGTCGGCATTTATATGTGGAAGCAAGCAGTGGAAAAAGCCAAATCCACTGATACCGATAAAGTAATCGCAGCGATGGGTGGGCAGACTTTCAAAGCACCATCCGGTTTTGAACTGACGATGGATGCGACAAATCACCATTTGCATAAACCCGTCATGATCGGCGAAATCAAGGCGGATGGTCAGTTCAGCGTCGTCTACAAAACCAAAGCGCCTATCCGTGCGCAACCTTGGAGCCCGTATATCCAGGGCAATGAAGCTAAGCAAAAGCTGTAAGCAGCGCGGCAGTTTCCTCCTTGCGTGAGCACTTCCTGGTGTTTTCCCGACTGACCAGGTTGTTGCTTGCGCGTGTGGGGAATCTGGCTGGTTTTCATTTGCGGCGGCGGTATTTTCCCGCTCTCGTACACAACCAGATTGCACGAAAATTCGATTAATGAACACGTCTGCAGAACTATGACATTCCAGAAAATGTTGGCTCGCCTGCTAGTCACGATGTCCGCCACATTAGGTGGAACATCACGTAGCAGATTACGTAGCAGATTACGTGGCGGATTATGCAGCCTCTTGTTCAGCATCGCGACAGCAATATTGCTGCCAGCGACAGCGCATGCGGCGATCGACGCGAGTCAGCTCAAGGCGCTGGCGGGTGATGATCCGGATGCCCGCATCGTTGCGGTGAATGCGATAGCCGCGCTGGCGAATGACGAAGCTGGCAAAGTGCTGAGCGCACTGAAAAATGAAGAATTGTATTTCAAAGACGATCAGGTTTTTCTGCCTGATGGTGAACAGTTTATTTCTCTGGCCGATGGTAAAAAAGTCGTCTTACCCGATGGTGCGGATGTCATTGCGATTAACAATCGGCTGCGGGCGGCAGTTGATAGTGCCTTATCCGGTCTGAAGCTGTTTGCGCCAGAGCGCGCCGTTCGTCTGGCAGCGGCGCAGGCGCTGCAAAAAGAAGCGACGCCGGAACAATTGCCTTTGCTGAATAAGGCATATGTCAAAGAAAAAGATCCTGAGATCGGCGCATTGCTGCAAATGCTGATTGCCACCGTCAATCTGCACGCAGAAGACCCGGCCATCCGCAAAGCGGCGCTGAAGACGCTGGTCAATAGTGCGAATGCCAATCTGCGACCGGCATTGCAGGAAATGATTGCGCAGCGTGCTGATGGCAGCTACGCCGAGCCGGATGAAAGTATACGCGTTGCCGCAGTGACGACCCTGAATGCCATCGACAGTCGCATAGCCCGCACCGAATTCGTCGGCAATCTGTTTTACGGCATCTCGCTCGGCAGCGTGTTGTTACTGGCAGCGCTGGGGTTGGCGATCACGTTCGGGCTGATGGGCATCATCAATATGGCGCATGGTGAATTACTGATGATAGGAGCCTATACCACTTACGTTTGTCAGTCACTGTTCCGGCATTTTTTTCCGGAAGCGATTGATGCGTATTTATTGCTGGCTGTGCCAGCGGCTTTTCTGGTGTCGGGCATGGTTGGTATCGTGCTGGAGCGCACGGTGATTCGCTGGCTCTATGGCCGCCCTTTGGAAACCCTGCTTTGTACCTGGGGTATCAGTCTGATGCTGATGCAGGGTGTGCGTTCATTGTTCGGTGCGCAAAATGTCGAGGTCGCTAATCCTGCCTGGATGTCTGGCGGTGTCACGGTGATGGGCTCGCTGGTGCTGTCTTATAACCGCATCATCATCATTTTCTTTTCGCTGGCAGTTGTACTGGCGGTCTGGCTGATACTGAATAAAACCCGCATGGGCTTATTTGTGCGGGCCGTCACGCAAAATCGCCGCATGGCCGATTGCGTCGGCGTCGCCACCGGCAAGATCGATATGCTGACATTTGGCCTCGGCTCGGGTATCGCGGGTCTGGGCGGCGTTGCCTTGTCTCAGCTGGGGAATGTCGGCCCTGATCTTGGGCAGAGCTATATCGTTGATTCGTTTATGGTGGTGGTGCTGGGCGGCGTCGGACAGCTTGCAGGTACGGTGATCGCCGCGTTTGGTCTCGGTGAAGTGAATAAATTTCTGGAACCGGTGGCAGGTGCTGTGATGGCAAAAATTGTGATTCTGGTGTTTATCATTATCTTCATTCAACGCAGACCGCAGGGCTTGTTTGCACTCAAGGGAAGGAGTGTTGACTGATGCGCCATTTATTTTCACGTCCGGCATGGGCGGGCATCATCATACTGGCGCTGATCGCCGCCTTACTGCCTGTGTTGCATCTGCTGTTCCCGGCAGGGCATGCCTTGCATGTGTCAGCGTATGTGATCGGTATCGTTGCGAAGTTCATGTGTTATGCGCTGGCGGCGATGGCGCTGGATCTGGTGTGGGGTTACACTGGTATTTTGTCTTTGGGCCACGGCGTCTTTTTTGCGCTCGGTGCTTATGCGCATGGCATGTATCTGATGCGTGCGATTGGGCGTGATGGTGTGTATCAAAGCGATTTACCCGATTTCATGGTGTTCCTCGACTGGAAAACCTACCCGTGGTACTGGTCGCTGACGGATCATTTCTGGTATTGCATGGCGCTGGTGGTGCTGGTGCCCGGTGTGCTGGCGTTCATTTTTGGCTATTTCGCTTTCCGTTCCAGAATCAAAGGCGTGTATTTTTCCATCATCACGCAAGCGATGACCTTTGCTTTCATGCTGCTGTTTTTCCGCAATAACACAGGCTTTGGTGGCAATAACGGCTTTACCGATTTTAAGCGCATCCTCGGTTTCAGCATTACCGCGCCCGGCACGAAAGCGGTGCTGTATCTGACCACCTTAGTGATTCTGCTGGCCGCCTTATTTTTGTGTCGCTGGATCGTGCAATCCAAACTCGGGCGGGTGTTGCAGGCGGTCAGAGATTCCGAATCCCGCCTGATGTTCATCGGCTACGATCCACTATGGTTCAAGCTGTTTATCTGGACTTTGTCGGCGGTCTTGTGCGGCATCGCGGGTGCCTTGTATGTGCCGCAGGTTGGTATTATTAATCCGTCTGAAATGTCACCGGGAAATTCCATCGAGATGGTGATCTGGGCAGCCGTTGGCGGACGCGGCACTTTGCTTGGCCCGATTATCGGCGCGTTCACTGTGAATGGTCTGAAGAGCTGGTTTACGGCAGCTTTTCCTGATCTCTGGCTGTATGCGCTGGGTTTGTTATTCATACTGGTGACCCTGTTTATGCAGCAAGGCATTTTAGGCTTGGCGGGTAAATTCAGAAAACGCGGGGAGGCCGCATGACTTACTTGATGAACGGCGTGATGAGCGGCGTATTGCGTCCCGGCCAGCAATACGCATCGGCGACCGGCGATCAGGGTGTTTCTTATGGCAGAGTCCGGCAGCAAGGTGTCGATACCACGCATGGCGCGATTCTGTATCTGGAAGATATCGTTGTCTCCTTTGATGGTTTTAAAGCGATTAATCATCTGACGCTGGATATTTCTGTCGGTGAATTACGTTGCATCATCGGCCCGAACGGTGCCGGTAAAACGACGATGATGGATGTGATTACCGGCAAAACCCGGCCTGCATCGGGCACCGCATTTTTTGGTCAGACCATGGATCTGAGCAAAATGAATGAAGTCGAAATTGCGCATGCCGGTATTGGTCGTAAATTTCAGCGCCCCACGGTGTTTGAGCAGCACACCGTATTCGACAATCTGGAACTCGCCATGAAAATGGATAAGCGGGTCAAGACGACTTTATTTGCCAGATTGAATGGCGAGCAGCGCGACAAGATTGCAGCGATACTGCAACTGATACGTTTGCAGGGCGAAGAAAAACGCCTCGCAGGTTTGCTGTCGCACGGGCAGAAACAATGGCTGGAAATCGGCATGTTGCTGATACAGGAGCCGCAACTCATTTTGCTCGATGAGCCAGTGGCAGGCATGTCCGACGCTGAGACCGCGCGTACCGCTGAACTGCTCAACGAGCTGCGCGGCAAACATTCGATCATGGTGGTGGAACATGACATGGGATTTGTGACCGAGATCGCACAACAAGGCAAAGTGACCGTCTTACATGAAGGTGCCGTGCTGGCAGAGGGAACGATGCAACAGGTGCAGGCCGATGAACGTGTGATCGAAGTTTATCTGGGGCGCTGATGCGGATCAGTTTTGCGCTTCCTTGCTAGCGCCGGATTCAGGTCGTGCTCGTTTTCACTCAGGAAAGTTATGCTAGAAGTTATTCAACTCCATCAATATTACGGCTCCAGTCATACGCTGCGCGGCATTTCCCTATCCTTGAATAAAGGTGAATGCCTGACCTTGCTGGGGCGTAACGGCGTCGGTAAAACCACCTTGCTCAAATGCCTGATGGGTGTGTTGCCTGCATCACAGGGTGAAGTGATATTTGAAGGACGCAATATTAAGAAGCTGACGCCGCATGAGCGGGCGAAAGCTGGTATTGCCTATGTGCCGCAAGGGCGCGAGATATTTGCCCGTCTGACAGTGGAAGATAATTTGCTGATGGGCATGGCCACGCTGCCAGCGAAACGCGCCAAAACGATCAAAGGCGAAGTGTATGAATTATTTCCCGTGCTGAAGGAAATGCTGCACCGGCGCGGTGGCGATTTGTCTGGCGGTCAGCAACAGCAACTCGCGATTGCCCGTGCTTTGCTGGCGGAACCGAAGCTGATTATTCTGGATGAACCCACCGAAGGCATACAGCCATCGATTATCAAGGACATTGGCCGCGTGATCCGGCTTTTACGTGAACGCGGCGATATGGGCATTTTGCTGTGCGAGCAGTATTTTGATTTTGCACGTGAACTGGCCGATCAGTTTGTGGTCTTGTCGCGCGGCGAAGTCGTGGCGTCCGGCACACAGGATTTAATGGATGGCGACGATATCAAACGCCATCTGGCGGTATAGTGTGGTTCTTGTTTTTTGTATTGAGTCTGCATGAGCTTGCCCATCATTGTTAGTGCGTCTGACCCTGAATCAGCATCATCAGCTTCATCAGCATTGTCAGCACCATCCGCGCCAGAAAAAAAACACTGGCAGGCACGTTTGCAACTGGGGTTCACCAAAGATGCGGCAACCACACGCCTGACTGAACGTCAGCACAGCGGCCCGCTGCGAGTGCAAAAACCTTTGTATCCCGAAGGTGCAGAGATTTGCCACGCGATCATTATTCATCCTCCCGGTGGCGTGGTCGGTGGAGATGAATTGCAGATTAGCGCAACGCTGGGTGCTGGAACCCACGTCCTGATCACCACACCCGGCGCCGCCAAATGGTATCGCGGCAACGGTTACACCTCTAAGCAAGCTGTGGTGCTGCATGTCGCTGACGGTGCAGTCATGGAATGGCTGCCGCAGGAAACCATATTTTTTGATGATGCCTGCGTATCCTTGCATCAGGATATTCACCTCAGTGGCAATGCCGCCGTCATTGCGTCCGACATTCTGTGTTTTGGCCGCACCGCTGCTGGTGAAACCTATACCAGCGGCAGCATCTGGCAACACAGTAAAATCTATCGCGACGGCAAACTGATCTGGTTTGAGCAAGGTTGCCTGGAGGGCGATGGTGAGTCCATGCAAAGTCCGCTGGCACTCGCTGGTCGCTCCGTCAGCGGCATGGTGCTGGCAGCCGGAGCTATGCTCAGCAGCGCACAGCTTCTGCAATTACGTGAAGAAAGCTGCGCCTTGCTGGATGCTCGCGAACCCCAGGCTTTATGCGGCGTCACGCAAATGAAGTCAGTGCTTGTCGCACGTTATCTCGGCAATTCCAGCGAAGTCGCCCGCACATGGATGCAACTGGTCTGGCAACACCTGCGCCCCGTCGTCGCCAGACAACCTGCACGTATACCGCGCATCTGGAATACCTGATTTTTTAAGATTTTGTTTGTCACACTACCTATATGACTCCCTTTTAATTTGAGCATTAAAGTTAGCGTCAATCTCGTCAAAAATATTGGGAAATATCTAGGTGTTAAGGACGTATACGTAACATATAAGACTTATTTGGAACTGAATTTGACAGAGCTGCCATCATGGTCTGTGCTTAGCTTTAAATCTAAAGTTAGTTGTTGAAGTGTGAAGAATAAAATAGGCGAAGCGTTAGGTGATCGGTCGCCAATAAATAAGATATCAATACACCAAGAAGTGTGTTGAAGTTACAGTATTAAGGAATCAGGCATATTTTTTATTTTCAGGCGACGCTGTATAAAAAATAATGAAGCAATAAAAATGCAAAAGTAAGACGACGTGGTTCTTTGACTTTGTCTACAAAGGCGGCTAATTATTATGTGTATTTATTTTAGGTGAGATTGGTAGTCTTTAATTAATTTAAGTATTTTCATCATTTCCTCTCGAATCAGTGCTTGAAATTCGGTGCGTGTGGTATGTTTTCCAGTCACACCTCGCTCATTTGAGAAGCAAAATTCAATTAATTGTTCGTCAATCGAGTCTAACCCTTCTTTAGCCTTCTTCGCTAACATGCCGTCAATAAGAGATAGTGACGACAGACTCATCTGCAAATCAAGCAGCTTACTTTTATATTGGTCGTGGAATGGTCGCAGCTTCGTTTTGTCAAAACCTGCCATACCATAGTGCTGGGGCGTGGCAGCGGTCATTTCAATAAGAATTTTAAGTAAAGGTTCAATTGCAATTGGGCTAATAACTTTTCTTATCCAATAATCATCCTCAATCGAAAGCTTGCGTGCGCGATTATCCTTACGAACGTTATAAATTGTTAATCCAATGGACATCAATATCGAGATGATTGACAAAATGATCGGGACTATCTTCGATAGATCACCTTTAATTATTTGCAATGATTCTGTAGCAAATTCAGTTTGCTGAGATGGGGAAGCTGAATTTAAAATTACAGCTGATGTTGATGATTGTTCAGCGGGGGAGATTGACAGGGTTGTTTGGGGTTTTCCTTCAGATTCGCTTTTTATTGTGCCAGCAAAGCTATCTGATGGCACGATGAAAAACAAACTAATTAGTAAAAATATCCTTGTCTTGCAAAGCTCGAGATACGCAGCTGTCAATAACTTCATGGAATAACTCATTAGTATTAAAGTGAAATTTATTGTAAAACGCGTCCTTGCTTCCAGCTTTAACTACACTTTTCCCAAATAACCCCAAAATAAACGAGCTGCTAATTGAATAAGTACTATCAGGAATATTAACTTCTACTTCTACATTTTGCTCATCATAAGAATCAACATGCAACTTTACACGCAACTGTTCACCTCTCGGTCTGCCAGTAAAGACAGGTCCTTCTAAAGTGCCAAAATCAATAATCACAGTATTACCCATTTTAGTTCTCAGCCAAAGTAATGGTACTTTTCGAGCTAAGTGGAAAGCGAATGCTAATAATTGTGCCCGGAAAATGTAAGTCCGCCAATGGCTTTACATATTCTGAATCAGGCTTTTGGTACAAGTCATTAGCAGCATTAAAGGCAATCACTTTACCACGTCCCGCGCTTTCGCGCATTTCATACTTGCCGTCAAACAAAAAGTATGTTCCGCCTGATACGATAGCCATTTTTGCCTTTATTTTGCTAGTAGCTGCGCATTCTTTATAAACTTTCTGAAAAAAACCAATCAGGTCGCCAGTCCCTTGTCCTCTTGTGTCATTTTTTGATGTATTTTTTGAGCTTACGTGTCCTTGTAATGCCATTAATGTCAATAAATCTGTTTGACGCCAAACATTAGAAAAAAATCCTGCTCCATGTTGCAGCTTTAAATATGGGTCGATTTGCTGGCGTGTATAACTATCTTTTGGTAGTGCTTTTAACGTTTCTCCAATTGATTTACCAAAATTAAATATCGCTATTTCGCATATCGGGTCATCAAGTGAGTTGTCAAGATACCCTTGAATAGTCCAATCAACAAATCCCGGGTGATCTTCAGCATTGCATAAAATTTCACCTATATATTCACAAAGATGGAAGCGAGCTCTTGCGGTCAATTTTCGGTTGTGGTCTCCCAAACAAGTATCTATATGATCTGAAAACTCTTGAATTGTCTTAGACTTAAAATCAGCTTTGCGAGGATCTGATTTGGCTGTGTAATGTCGATTACGTTTATCAAATAATCTCAACTCAGCAGTTTCATCCCTGTTTGGCAATTCGTGCTTCACATTGAGATGTTTCACAATGCCCATTGATCGAATAAATCGCTTAACAGATTCTTCTTTTGGATATAAACCAGAGAATTTCGTTTTTATTCGTTTTTGACGCCCCTCTACAACAATCTCAGATGCTACTAAATCTAGCAAAGCATTCGCTGCAAGGTCATACACCTCAAGTTTAGTTTGATCTATTCGAATTGACTTTACCCTATGTTCGCGGACAACTTTGGCAAATTTTTGAATAAGCCCGATCGAACTAATTGGATTTTCAATAATCGAAAAAACTTTCGGTACGTCAACGATTAACACTTTTCCAGTTTCTTTTACATCCTTTTTGAATGACCTAGCAAGCATTCTAATGATGTGTGATCGTTCACCAAAACGCTGCTTGTGTTCGAGAGTTTTAATTGACTGCTTTCTCTTTTTTATTTGGATTCTGTCCCTTCTTCTCTTTGTTTTTCTAAAGCGTTTGTTGGATAAGAGTTGATCTACTTGAATTGGCAGCATTTATAAATCACCGGAACTGTTTTTAGTTATTGTAAGCAGGTTCAACTTAGACGAATGTCCATGTTGGTTTTATTTTAAGTGTTGATTATATATTTGGCTTGATCTGTCATGTGATTTTTAAAAATGCAGCTAATAACCTGCAAAAGGAGTTCCGCGCGCGATTCCAAAATTCAATTGTATGAATGTTACGTAGTCGGGCTATCTTGAGTCTGTGCTCATTTGCTCATTCACTATCTCCAAATAATGAGTTGATGAGCGTTAATCTAAATTTGGAATATTTAAAAGTTAGCTTATAAAACACTTCAATATAATCCCTGCCTGTATCCCAATCGCACCAAAATCAATCAGTCCGCACTTATATGATGCGCCTGTCATTTCGCGGTAGTGCGTTGGTAACAGGCCGTGGTGCATTCCGGCTGGTTTGATTCTTGCTGTTTCTGCTAACAACACATTGCGTATGCAGATGAGGAAAGCGAACGATGGATCTGAGCCCGAGAGAGAAAGACAAACTACTCATTTTTACGGCGGCGCTGCTGGCGGAACGACGCAAAGCGCGTGGACTGAAACTGAATTATCCGGAGGCAGTCGCGCTGATTACTGCTGCGATTATGGAAGGTGCGCGCGATGGTAAAAGCGTCGCAGAGCTGATGTCCGATGGCACGCAGATATTAAGCCGCGCCGATGTGATGGAGGGGATTCCTGAAATGATTCCGGATATTCAGGTCGAGGCGACTTTTCCGGATGGCACCAAGCTGGTGACTGTTCATCATCCGATTCCATAGGAGGCCACATGATTCCGGGAGAAATGCTGATCGCTGACGGCGATATCGAGCTGAATGTAGGGCGGCAGACGACGTCGCTGACGGTCGCCAATAGCGGTGACCGGCCAATTCAGGTGGGCTCGCATTTTCATTTTTTTGAAACCAATCCGGCGCTGCAATTCGAGCGGCAGACTGCTTATGGCATGCGCCTGAATATTGCTGCGGGCACCGCGGTACGCTTTGAGCCGGGGCAGCGACGCACGATAGAGCTGGTCGCGCTGGCGGGTGATAGACGGGTGTTTGGTTTCAGCGGTAAGGTCATGGGCGCACTGGATGCGAAGGAGAAAAACGCATGAAAATTTCGCGTCAGGCGTATGCCGAAATGTTTGGCCCGACCACGGGTGACCGTATCCGTCTAGCCGATACCGGCTTATTTATTGAAATCGAAAAAGACTTTGCAATCTATGGCGAAGAAGTCAAATTTGGCGGTGGAAAAGTCATACGCGATGGCATGGGGCAATCGCAGCGCCCGCATGCGGATGTGATGGATACGGTGATTACGAATGCTGTCATCCTCGATCACTGGGGTATCGTCAAAGCGGATATCGGTTTGAAAAACGGCCTGATCGCTTGCATAGGCAAGGCGGGTAATCCTGATATTCAGCCCGGTGTGGATATGGCGATCGGCGGTGCGACCGAAATCATTGCGGGCGAAGGCATGATCGTCACTGCCGGTGGCATTGATTCGCATATTCATTTCATTTGTCCGCAACAGATAGAAGAAGCACTGATGAGCGGCGTGACGACCATGCTGGGTGGCGGCACCGGGCCTGCGGTCGGCACTGCGGCAACGACCTGCACGCCGGGGCCGTGGCATCTGCATTCCATGATCATGGCGGCTGATGCATTTCCTATGAATCTAGGGTTTTTAGGCAAAGGCAATGTCAGCCTGCCGTTGCCGCTGGAAGAGCAAATCCGCGCCGGTGCGATAGGTCTGAAGCTGCATGAGGACTGGGGCACAACGCCGCAGGCCATCGATAATTGTCTGAGTGTGGCCGACAACATGGATGTGCAGGTCGCCATTCACAGCGACACCTTGAACGAAGGCGGTTTTTTAGAGCACACACTGGCCGCATTCAAAGACCGCACGATACATACTTTCCACACCGAGGGCGCGGGTGGCGGCCATGCGCCGGATATTATTGCCGCAGTCGGTGAGGGTAATGTGCTGCCGTCATCGACCAATCCGACCCGGCCTTATACCGTCAATACGCTGGATGAACATCTGGATATGCTGATGGTCTGTCATCACCTTGATCCCGCGATTGCAGAAGACATCGCGTTTGCCGAATCGCGCATACGTCGTGAGACGATTGCTGCCGAAGATATTCTGCATGACATCGGGGCGATCTCGATGATGTCGTCAGATTCGCAGGCGATGGGGCGCGTCGGTGAAGTGATTATGCGCACCTGGCAAACTGCCGACAAGATGAAGCAGCAGCGCGGTGCATTGCCGGAAGACAGTCGGCATAACGATAATTTCCGCGCCCGCCGCTACATCGCTAAATACACGATTAATCCGGCGATCACGCATGGCATTTCGCATGCGGTGGGCTCGCTGGAAGTCGGCAAAATTGCCGATATCGTGTTGTGGAAACCCGCGTTCTTCGGCGTAAAACCGTCGATGATACTGAAAGGCGGCATGATTGCGGCGGCGCAGATGGGCGACCCGAATGCGTCGATTCCCACACCGCAGCCTGTGCATTACCGCATGATGTTCGGCGCGTTTGGTGGCGGCCTGAAAAAGTCGTTCACCTTTGTTTCGCAGGCGGCATTAGATGCCGGTTTGGCGGAGCAACTGAAACTCAGTAAAACCCTGATTCCGGTAAAGAACACGCGCACGATACGCAAACAAGACATGATCCTGAATGGGCTTACGCCGAAGATGGAAGTGGACCCTGAAACCTATGAGGTGCGTGCGAACGGTGAATTGCTGGTGTGCGAACCGGCAAAGATTTTACCGATGGCACAGCGCTATTTTTTATTCTGACATGATGCTGACACTCCATACAAAAATAGAACGCAGTGAAAATGCTGCACAGATCGACGGCCAACTCATCCTGCCGTATGAATTACGTGAAAAATCACGTTTGCGTGCGACCTTGCAAAGCGGTGAAGACGTGGCGGTATTCACCGTGCGCGGCACCGTGATGCGCGATGGTGATCTGATGCTGGCAAATGATGGCCGCATTATTCAGGTGCTGGCGGCGGCTGAGCCTACTTATAAGGTCGAATGTGCGAATGCGTTTGCGCTGCTGCGTTGTGCATTCCATCTGGGAAACCGGCATACGCAGGCGCAACTCGGCGATGGTTTTTTGCGTATTCGTAAAGACCCGGTACTGAAAGAAATGCTGGAAGGCCTGAACGCGGTTGTAACTGAAGAAATGGCGAGTTTTGAACCTGAGGCCGGCGCTTATGGCGGCGGTCATCATCATGGTGGCGATGACATGCATCCGCATAATCCGCTGGCACCGATACCGTTGCGACAGCGCATACATCGCCCTTCGGATAAGCAGTAAGCAACAAAAAACTAAAAACAATAAGCACATGCAATCCGCCGCCTTACTTCATCTGTTGCAGCTCGCCAGCCCATCGTTGCCGATCGGGGCTTACAGCTATTCGCAGGGTTTGGAAGCAGCGATAGAAAACGGTAGCGTGAAAAATGAAGCGACCGCGCGGGCGTGGATCACCAACTATCTGCGTGAAGTGGTTGCCCGCTTTGAAGCGCCGATTTTATGGCGACTGATACACGCGTTTCAGCAAAAAGATCTGGCTGCCGTAACGTACTGGAATGAGTTATTTATCGCCGCCCGCGATACTGCAGAGTTTCGCGCAGAAACCATACAAATGGGATATTCGCTGGGCAAGCTGGTCGGTGATTTGCAGATCGCTGATCCTGCATTGCTGACGATCTTGCAGGCGCAAAGTGAATTGCCATTGCCGACGGCGCTGGCTTGCGCCGCCGTCGCGCTGGAAGTGCCTGCGACTGCGGCTTTGCTGGGCATGTTATTTACCTGGGCAGAAAATCAGGCGCTGGTGTGTGTGAAATCAATACCGTTGGGGCAGGTTGCAGGGCAGCGTTTATTGCTGTCTTTGCGTGCAGATCTGGAAGCCGCAGCGACGATGGCAGAGCATCTGGAAGACCATCAGTTATCGAACTGGTCGCCGGGTTTGTCGCTGTTGTCCATGCAGCATGAGGTGCAGTACAGCCGTTTGTACCGCTCCTGATTTGCAGGCGGAAGTTCAGGATCGGCGCTACCGCATCAGTCAACATCAGAACAACAGGAACAGAATGACTATGAATACAGAAAATTTAAACGCAGAAAACTTAAACGCAGCAAATTTACAAGCAGCAGATATCAGCGCCACAACCGGTAACAGCGAACCGAATCCTTTACGTGTCGGTATCGGCGGCCCGGTGGGTTCCGGCAAAACCGCCTTGTGCGAAATGCTGTGCAAACGCATGCGCGATGACTATGAAATGGCGGTCATCACGAACGATATTTACACTAAAGAAGATATGGAAATTCTGCTGCGTGCCGATGCGCTGCCAGCGGAAAGGCTGATGGGTGTGGAAACCGGTGGCTGCCCGCATACCGCGATCCGCGAAGATGCCTCAATTAATCTGGAAGCGATTGCGCGTATGAGTGCCGATTTTCCTGATCTCGATCTGATTCTGGTGGAATCCGGTGGCGATAATCTGGCAGCAACCTTCAGCCCGGAATTATCCGATCTGACGATCTATGTGATCGACGTCGCGGGCGGTGAAAAAATCCCGCGTAAAGGCGGCCCCGGCATCACCCGTTCTGATCTGCTGATCATCAATAAAACCGATCTGGCTCCGCACGTCGGCGCGAACCTCGACATCATGGCGCAGGATGCCAAGCGCATGCGTGGCACACGCCCGTTTGTGTTCACGAATCTGCGCACTGGTGACGGGCTGGAGACGGTCGTCAGTTTCATCCGTGAGCAGGGAATGCTGGACGAAGTCAGATCGTAAGTCCTGCAGTATTTTTTCTGAAAATTATTAATTCGTACCATTCGTATTCACCCAAGCTGAAGGAAAAACCATGAAATCCATCACCGTTCAATCCCGCCTGTTACTGAGATTGTTGAGCTTGCTGAGCGCAACATTGTTCGCAGCAACGCCAGCGTTTGCCCATGTCAGCGTGATGCATTCCATCGCCGGAGGCAGTGGCTTTCTGGCTGGCTTTCTGCATCCGTTGATGGGGGCGGATCATTTACTGGCGATGCTGGCGGTGGGCATCTGGGCCGCGCAGCATCAGCGCCCGGCATACTGGTTGCTGCCACTGGCATTTCCACTGATGATGACGGCAGGCGCTGCGCTGGGCATGAGCGGCGTCATCCTTCCCGGCGTGGAAGCGGGCATTGCGGCTTCTGTGCTGATCCTGGGATTGCTGATTGCGGGCGCGGTGAAATTGCCGCTGGCCGCCAGCACCGCGCTGATCGCAGTATTCGCGGTTGCCCATGGTTATGCGCATGGAGTTGAAATGCCAGCAGATGGTAAAGCCTTGTCGTTCGCTGCCGGTTTTGTAGTGGCGACTGCCTTGCTGCACCTGAGCGGCTTGTTGGCGACGATCACCGCAAACCGCTTACTCAGTACAAAACTCAGCCGCATCGCCGGTGCCGGTATTGCGCTGAGCGGCTTGTTTTTTGTGTCAGCGATGACTTGAAATTTGTAAGGAAATATAACAATCATATGCCTGATTTACAAAGAAATACACTTCTGTGTTTTAGTCACACAGAGGATGTTGTTGTTAAGGAAATTTCGTGACATCATCGCACTGATCGCTGAAAAACTACCTCTCTGAAAATGGAAAGGCTCTATGCAAGAAGTGCAGACAACCACAATTTTTACCCGGAAAAAACGCCAGCTTATACCGATAGAAAAGCTGGCGTTTTTTGCGTTTTTTATCAGTATCTCTTGCAGCCTTTACTGGTTGTTTTATCTGAATTTACTGGATGTCGAAAAGTTGAAAATGTTGTTTTCGCAGCGTCATGCTGAACGTTGGCTGCTGTTTTGTTTGTGGGGGCTATTTTTAATTGCGTATTGCTTGATGCGGTGGTCATACCGTACAGCCAGACTAATCGTTGATGGTCATGGTATCCGCCTGGAGCAGACGTCAGAATTTTTATTGGCAAGGCTGTGTTTTTACCAAAGAAATGTGTGTTGGAGTGATCTTGAAAATGTGACTTATCTTGAGCGCTTTGACATATTACAACTACGCATGGGACAGAAAAAATTGCCGTGGGCGATTCGTGTCAAAGACTGGCAACGACAAAATTTCGATACAACTTTGACTGTTGACGGCAAAGAACATGCGCTGATTCATTTGCTTCGTGAGCGCGGTGTGATGGATAGTTTTCCTCCGGATAAAAATCTGGATGCCGTCATGTTTGACTTAGCAAAACATCCGGCGACACGGGCGCTGCTGGTGCTCATGATGGCTTTGCTGGCCTATATTTTTATTGACGCCAAACTGCAGACGGAATCCTGGGCTTTTTTTTCGGCGCGTTACTGCTTACCGCATGCGCTGACCGGCGTCGCAGCTGGTGTCGTTGTAGCTCTGTGGTTGTTCAGTTCAAGTCGGCGTTTACTCATACCCTCGCGTGTGATCGTGGTCATGACTCTGCTGAGCAGTATGATGTTTTCTGTGGCGAGTTACGTGGGGGGGATACGGATCAATCAGATGTTTGGCGGCGTGATGCTGGAGGCTCAATATCACAGAAATATGTTTTGCGATGCACTTGTGCCTGAAGAAAAAAATTTGCCAGTGATTGAATATACGAATCGCGCCAGACCATACTGGTGCAGCAGAGGTGAGGATGATCTGATTTTGGTCAGAGTTCGTCAAGGCTTTTTCGGACTGTATCAGGTTGATTTGCGGGAACATAGTGAGGCGATTCGCAATTTCAGACAGCAGCACTGAAATTTTTTCGCCTCGTATCAATGTGCCGTTCTTATTCATAGTTTGCGTGAAACGTATTTCAGACGAAGCTATTTTGCTTCCGGAGGCAGTATGAGTGGTCCATTAAGTGGTTTGCGCATCATAGAAATGGTGGGGCTGGGGCCTTGCCCATTTGCGGCGATGATGTTTGCCGACATGGGGGCGGAGGTGATACGTATAGATCGCCCGCCGGTCGCTGGTGCAGCCAATCCGTTTCCCATGCTGGGCACAAAATACGATGTGATGGCGCGTGGCCGACGTTCGCTGGCACTCGATCTGAAACAGGCGCAAGACCGCGCCACTTTGCTGGAGCTGGTCGGCAAAGCTGATGCGCTGATCGAAGGATTTCGCCCCGGCGTGATGGAGCGGCTGGGTCTCGGGCCGGATGTCTGCCTGCAAAAAAATCCGCGTCTGGTGTTTGGCCGCATGACAGGCTGGGGACAAGATGGTCCCTTAGCGCAAGTGGCAGGGCACGATCTGAATTACATCGCCTTGAGCGGGATGCTGCATGCAATGGGCCGCCCCGATACGCCACCGGCACCGCCGCTGAATCTGGTCGGTGACTTTGGCGGTGGCGCGATGATGCTGGCGTTCGGCGTGGTGTGCGCTTTACTGGAAGCAAAAACATCCGGGCGCGGACAGGTTGTCGATGCGGCGATGGTCGATGGTTCTGCCTTGCTCGGCGCGATGCTGTATGGCTTCCGCGCTTACGGTGCGTGGAATGATCAGCGTGGCAGCAATATGCTCGATGGCGGCGCGCATTTCTACGATACCTATGCCTGCGCGGATGGCAAATTCGTTTCGGTCGGTGCGATAGAGCCGCAGTTTTATCAGTTATTGCTGCAGCACACCGGCATCAGCGATCCTGCATTTCAGCAGCAAATGCACACGCCAGCCTGGCCGGATCTGAAACAAAAATTAGCGGCGATTTTCCGTAGCAAAACCCGAACCGAATGGTGCGCGATCATGGAAGGCAGCGACATCTGTTTTGCGCCTGCGCTTGATATGGCGGAAGCGCCGCAGCATCCGCATAATCAGGCGCGGCAGAATTTTATCGAGGTCGATGGTGTGACGCAGCCAGCTCCGGCGCCGCGCTTCAGCCGCAGCGTGCCGGATGTGCCGCAGCCACCAGCGCAGCCCGGGCAACACAGCGAAGACATACTACGCGACTGGGGTGTCACGCCAAACACGCCGGCTACAAGCGCGAGCTGATTTGAACGACTATCCGGCTGTCGTCTGCCCTCCAAAAATACCCGAAAAATGAAGAAAAATAGGGAGTATCCGCCATTTTTGCCTTTATCTCCTTATAAATAAAGGGCTTTAAAATATACTGGGGGGAGTATATTTAAGCTCTTTTTTGGCATTTTTGACGCTTCTTACGGTTGCTTTTAAACCTTATCTCTCGCTGCTGCCAAATCTGCGGCTTCGTTTTTCGCTGTCATTTTCAGGCGTTACGCCAGACACGAGCGATGTGTCATGAGGCATCAACCTGAGGTCAGCGAAGTCGCAAGTAAAAGCGTCTTTCGCGGGAACTATTTTCTTGTTTTCCCATGTCCGACAGACGCTGATAATCATCTGCGCCTCAGCCGGGTTCGATACAATAAAAACCAAGCGGCTGAGCGTTTATTCAAAAAAGAAACAGGGAGAAAATTGATGCGTGTTTCCAGACTCTTGCCAGGCGCGCTGGCAGTCATGATGTGTTTTCCGGCGGTGTCTTTTGCAGCCGATGCTGAAAAACCAGCCGCTGCTGACGCTAAAGCTGAAAAAAAAGCGGATGCCGATAAGAAAAAATGGGATGTGAATAATCCGCCCGGTGAAAAACAAACGGTGAATATCGATATCCGCAGCGGCACCTGGATGAGTGTCGATGTCAGCCCTGATGGCAATCAAGTGGTATTTGATTTGCTCGGCGATATTTACAGCCTGTCTGTGTCCGGTGGTGAAGCGAAAGCGCTCACGCATTCTGTCGCATGGGAAATGCAGCCGCGTTTTTCGCCTGATGGCAAACACATTGCATTTATGTCGGATGCCGGTGGTGGCGATAATGTCTGGGTCATGGATGCCGATGGCAGCAACGCGCGTGCCGTGACGAAAGAAGATTTCCGCCTGTTGAATAATCCGGTCTGGCATCCGGATGGCAATTACATCGCCGCCCGTAAGCATTACAGCGGCACGCGTTCGCTGGGCTCGGGTGAAATCTGGATGTATCACACCAGCGGCGGCGCTGGGATACAACTGAATGAAAAACCGAACTGGCAAAAAGATCTGGGCGAACCCGCGTTCTCGCCGGATGGCCGTTACGTCTATTATTCGCAAGACACGACTGGTGGCACTTCGTTTGAATATAACAAAGATTCAAATGGGCAGATTTATCAGATTTTCCGTAAAGATTTACAGGACGGTAAAGTCAAAGCCATTGTCAGCGGTCCCGGCGGTGCGGTGCGTCCTGTACCTTCGCCGGATGGAAAATACCTCGCCTTTGTGCGTCGCGTCCGCAATCAATCCACCTTGTTCCTGAAAAATCTGGAGACCGGCGCTGAAACTGCCGCCTGGCCTGAACTGGAACGCGATATGCAGGAAGCCTGGGCGATCCACGGCGTGTATCCGGCGTTTGCGTGGATGCCGGGCAGTAAAGAAATTGTGGTCTGGGCCAAGGGAAAATTATGGCGCCTTGATCCGTTTGCAGGCAAAGCAAATGAGATCGCTTTCCATGTCAAAGATACGCGTGAAATTCGTCCTGCGTTACGCTTCGCGCATGAGGTCGCACCGGATCAGTTCGATGTGCATCAGCTGCGCTGGGTAAATGTGGCACCGGCAGGTGACAAAGTGATTTACTCGGCGCTGGGTCATTTATATATCCGCGATTTACCGAATGGCACACCACGTCGCCTGACGAAACAAACCGAGAATTTTGAATATTTCCCCAGCTTTTCCCGCGATGGTAAAAGCGTGGTGTACACCACCTGGAATGATCAGAAACTGGGTACGGTCAGAGTGCTGGATATCGCCTCAGGCAAAGACACTGTGATCACGAAAGCACCGGGTAAATATGTGCAGGCACGTTTTTCACCGGATGGTAAGCAAGTTGTTTTCGTCAAAGCCAGAGGCGGTTACCTGACCACGCCGTGGTATGCGGTCGAAACGGGCGTGTATATCGCCAATACTGATGGTAAATCTGCGCCGGTACTTGTGACAGAAGACGGCAGCGCACCGCAGTTTGCGAAAGATAGCAGCGCGGTATATGTGAGCCGCACCAAATATACCGGCGAAGTCGACTGGACAACATCGCTGGTGCGTGTGCCTTTAGATAAATCGCCGGAGCAGGCGGTGGCAAAGAGTGAATTTGCCGGTGAGTTTGCGATTTCGCCGGATGGCGAATGGCTGGCGTTCGGTGAGCGTTTTCATGCGTATGTGACGCCGCTGCCGCTGGCGGGCAAACCGGTCACGATAGGCCAGAAAATGGATGCGCTGCCAGTCAAACAACTGGATGTGAATGCAGGTCAGTATCTGCACTGGTCGGGTGACAGCAAGAAAATTCATTTTGCGCTGGGCGATGAATTGTTCACCCGCGATCTGAAAGATGCCTTTGCTTTCGTGCCCGGTGCGCCGAAGGAATTGCCGAAATTCAGTGAAAACGGCATGAAGATAGGCTTTGCACAAAAGGCCGATAAGCCAACCGGGGTGACTGTGATTTCCGGCGCTAAGATTGCGACCATGAAAGGCGATGAAGTGATAGAAGACGGCCGCATCGTCATCAAAGACAATCGCATTGTGCAGATAGGTAAAACGTCAGAGGTGGTAACGCCTGCAGGTGCAACCGTGATTGACGCCAAAGGCAAAACCATATTGCCGGGCATTGTGGATGTGCATTGGCATGGCGGCATGGGCGAGGGCGGCATTATTCCGCAGCAAAGCTGGATCGATTATGCGTCGCTTGCTTTCGGTGTGACGACGATACATGATCCGTCGAATGACACCAATGATATTTTCACGCACAGCGAATTACAAAAAGCCGGAGAAGTGGTGGCGCCGCGTATTTTTTCTACAGGCACAATTCTGTACGGCGCAAAAGGTAATTTCAGCGCTGTGGTGAATAGTCTGGATGACGCGATGACGCATCTGAAACGCCTGAAAGCAGCGGGTGCGATCTCGGTGAAAAGCTACAACCAGCCACGCCGCGAACAGCGTCAGCAGATACTGGAAGCCGCACGGCAGACCGGCATGATGGTGGTGCCTGAAGGTGGCTCACTGTTCCAGCACAATATGACGATGGTGGTCGATGGTCATACCGGCGTTGAACAT
This sequence comes from Cognatundibacterium rivi, assembly GCF_018139565.1. Lineage (GTDB taxonomy): Bacteria > Pseudomonadota > Gammaproteobacteria > Burkholderiales > Burkholderiaceae_D > Undibacterium > Undibacterium rivi. Next base: position 126,467 of record NZ_JAGSPK010000005.1, on the reverse strand, counting down.
GCGCTGCCGGTAGAAAAAGTCTACGACGACGTCAAGCAGTTGTGGTCGCAGACCAAGGTCGGTTATACCCCGACGCTCGGCGTTGCTTACGGCGGTCTGGATGGCGAACATTACTGGTATGCGCGTACCGATGTCTGGAAGCATCCACTTCTATCTAAATACGTGCCGCGTTCGGTATTGCAATCGCGCAGCGTGCGCCGTGTCACTGCGCCGGAAGAAGATTTCAATGTGTTCCGTACCGCAGAAACGGCCGTGGCACTCGAAAAAGCGGGCGTGCCTGTGAATCTGGGGGCGCATGGTCAGCGTGAAGGCCTGGCGGCACATTGGGAAATGTGGACGCTGGTGCGTGGCGGCATGACACCGATCGAAGCGATCCGCAGTGCGACGATGAACGGCGCGCGCTACCTGGGGCTGGATAAAGATGTCGGCTCGCTGGAACCGGGCAAACTGGCTGATCTGATGGTGATTGATGGCGATGTGCTGAAAGACATTCGCCAGTCTGACCGCATCACTCAGGTGATGATCAATGGCCGCTTATATGATACCGCCAGCATGAATGAAACCGGCGCAAGCAAAAAAGCCCGCAAGCCTTTCTTCTTTGAAGGTATCAACGGTGTGAACGTACCGGTAGAAGCCAATGATTATTCACATAATCACGCAGAGGAATAAGCTGCCGGGCTGCCTTCCGTAAAAAATGAATGCAGTGAATGAAAGGCATTCCAGGCAGCGAAAGAAGTGAAAAAAGCCGGTGTTGCAATACACCGGCTTTTTTTTGAGATTTATTTTCCCAGCATACGCAGCAAGGTTTTATCTTTATCGACAATGTGATGTTTCAGCGCGCCAGCGATATGTAAAACCAGAAGGCATATCAGCAGATAACTGACGTACTGATGACCTGCCTGACCGAATTTATATCCGGCTTCCCAGATAGGGAGCACCTCGTTAACGCGTTGTGGATCCGGGTTTTCTTTGACCAGTTCCAGCCCGAAAATTCCAAAGCCATGTCCACTGAAACCCGAGTGCATCATGCCAAACACAGGTATAAGAACGCTGCCAATGATTAAACCCCAGTGCGTGATTTTTCCTAAAAATTTTTCAACCGGACGATAGTGCCCGGCCGGATGCGGCCAGCCATTTACCGCTCTCCAGATCACACGAAAAATAATCAACACCGACAGCAGTAAACCTATCGATTTATGCAGGTCGTAGAGATTCCATAGCTCATTTTCCGTCATGATGATGCCAACGCAAAGCAGCGCGACCATGCCTAGTGCGATCAGCCAATGCAATGCGCGGCTGGTTTTACTTAATCTGTCTGGCTGGTCTTTGGATAAAAAGGAATTCGACATGCTTGTGTACTTTCAGATAATGATTCGGAACGGCGATCATATCTGAAATTTACTACGCCCTGAGACCGCACCGTATTTCAGCAAGTGATGTGAAAGGAATGATCGCTGATGGCGATTTTCTCGCGAAGATCATCGCTGAGTCAGAGTACGGTCTGGGTGACTCAATATTGTGAGTGTATTGTTCAATAAAAAAGGCATGCCTGAGCATGCCTTTTTTTATGATGGATTGCGCGGGGCAATCAATGCATCAGAATGCGTATTGCGCACCAACGGAGAAGTTAGAGATCGTTGCTTTTGTGCCGTCGACGTCAGCAACTTTTGCATCGCGACGTTCGTATTCAGCGCGCAGGCTGACATTGTTTGTGAGTTGATATGTCACACCCAAACCTGCAACCGCTTGTGCGGAATTTTTGGAAGTTGATCCTGACAGACCACCGACGGAGACAGTTGCTTCGCCTTTGATGTAGCCAACGCCCAATTTAGCGAAACCAACGAAACCATTGACTGGTGTAGTTTTGAATACGCCAACGAGGTCAACGCCGCTTGCTTTGAATTCACCTTTGAGGCCGCTCGCGCTTGCAGTTGCTTTGCCGAGGGAGAAGTAGCTGGCTTCTACCGCGATGTTAGGGTACAGATCCAGTCCACCCAGCAATTTAAATGCTGTGTCTGTTTTATCGCACTGAGCTGCACCCTGGCAGTCTACATTCCATCTTGCCTGACCAACTGTGCCGCCAACATAAGCCTGTGCGGATGCGCTTGCGCTCATAGCGAAACCAGTAGCGAGCAGAGCTGCAGCGATAATATTTTTCTTAATCATGTGTAAATTTTTTTTATAAAAATAAGTAAGTGATGTGCCTGAACGTATCTGGCAGCACCAGAATCAGACGTTGACTCAAGTTAATTTCGTTAAATAAACGCCAATAAACATTTTACATTTTTAATATTGTTGTCGCAAACACAATCATTGCATTGCTTGTAATGTGTATGTTTGAAGCAACTAGTTTGTCTTAAAGAGTCCTTAATTTTCGCAAATGAAAAAATATTGGTCTTTTTTTGTCATTGAGGTAGATATTTTTGCTGCGTTGCAGTATATTGGAACTGTCTCCTCCAACACCTCATAGGTTTTGGATTTAAGCCCGCAAATGCGGGCTTTTTTTTCGTCGTTTGATTATTTAATTCCTGAAATCGAACTCTGATTGACTCATTTTTATTGCGGCGCACCAATGTGATGTTCAGATTGGTGCATTCCGACTTTAATTTCCTGTCTTGTGTTTGGGTGGAATATTCAATGTCCATCTTGGTGCGTTTTGTGCTTTTATTTTGTTGTTGGTGTTTTTGTCACCGTGCTGGTTTTTGCGAAACACGCCAAATTTGCCCGTCACGAAGCCTTTTGTAGCCTGAGCCGGATAAATAATGGCATCGGCTGCGTTGCCAATAAGACCAAACGCGGTCGCCGATAGTGGCGAGACGGTTTTTTTGAATCGCAACGGCGGGCAATAAAAAAAGATGTCAAAAAACATGCAATACTGCATTTTTTAATAAAACAGATAACGAGACATGACCATCCAGCCGAAAGAATTCATCGTCAACAAAAGCCACTTACCCGAATCCAGATTTATTCCCTTACGTGTGCCAACGCAGGGCGAGCTGCAAGACGGACAGGTGTTGCTGCAAATAGACCGTTTTGCGTTCACCTCCAATAACGTGACCTACGCCGCTTTTGGCGAGGCCATGCAATACTGGAATTTCTTTCCTACGGAAGATGGCTGGGGCAATATTCCGGTCTGGGGCTTTGCCGACGTGATCGCGTCCAAAGCCGATGGTGTGCAAGTCGGCGAACGTTTCTACGGCTACTACCCGATGGCGACGCATCTGACTGTAAATGCGACCCGCGTTTCCGACGCCGGTTTTATGGATGGCGCTGAACACCGTCAGGCCATGCATGGCTTGTATAACCATTACGTCAGAACCACGACCGACCCCGGCTACACCAAAGAATCGGAAGACGTACAAGTGCTGCTGCGGCCGCTGTTTATCACATCCTTCATGATTGATGATTTTCTGGATGACAACCAGTTTTTCGGTGCGCAATCGGTGCTGATTTCCAGCGCCTCCAGCAAAACGGCGTATGGCCTCGCATTCATGCTGTCGCAGCGCAAGGACAAAGCCTGCAAGGTGATCGGTCTGACCTCGGCGGCGAATCTGGAATTTGTCCGCAATATGGGCATTTACGATCAGGTCATCAGCTATGACCAGGTCGCCACACTGGCAGCCGATCAGGCCGTGGTGTATGTCGATATGGCGGGCAACGGGCAGTTGCGCAGCCAGTTGCATCATCATTTTGGTGACAACATGAAATACAGCTGCGCCGTTGGCGGCACGCACTGGGACGAACTCAGCGGTGCATCCGGTTTGCCGGGTGCCAGGCCAACCCTGTTTTTTGCCCCGGCACAAATCAAAAAACGCATGACAGACTGGGGCCCGGGCGGCGTACAGAAACGCCTTGCAGACGCATGGCAAGCCTTCATGCAACCCGTCATGGCGGCTGAAAAACCGTGGATGCAAATCAGCCACGGTTATGGCGAAGACCATGTACGTCAGGTCTATGAAGCGATGCTGAACGGTGCCGCCCGGCCGGATCAGGGGCATGTGCTGTCGCTGTGCCGTCCACTGGATTAAACGAGTTTCATAACTAATCTTTTCAGAGTGCAGGCAAGTCACCCGACTTCCTGCCTCTTATTTTTTTGTGCTCACCGCGTTGGCTGGCAGCCTCAGGTGCTTTCCAAGCGCTTTTCAAGCCCTTCAAACCCCGAAAATATACTCCCCGGGGTATATCTACAAGCCCAATGTTTATGCTGAGATTTGGGGTGTTTTATAAAAAACAGGGGGGAGTATGCACGATGAGAGCATTTTCCCCAAGGATTTGGGCGCATGCGTCTGTGCGCCCAACTGACGTGATGTCCCGACGTATTTGAGCCTGAGACGAACGCAGGCAGGCTCCTGTTGTTATACTGTATTTTTAATCAGTATAACGAAAAAACCAGATCAGACAAGAACTTGCCACGCATTGAAACTTGTTGCTTATTTTTCATCTGGCTGATATTTTGCCATTTTGCACTTTAAAACAAGTTAGGAGTCTTATGTCCCTTCTCACAGACATACTCATTGCACATCCCTCAGAAGCTGAGGCAATCAGTCAAGATTTAGCGCATCACAAGGCATGGCCGTGCCTACAGCTAAAAGGGCTCGACAACATAAAGCTGTCAGCGCTACTCTCAGCGCTGGATGCAGAGGAGCCAGCCCAGAAACTTGAAGGTGAAGAGTTGCTGGTATTCAACCCCGATCCTGAAGGACCATGGGTGTTCGCGCTGCCAGAACAACTTAAAGACCTCCTCTCCCGGCTACCCGAAGCAGATGTCCCCGCCGTCGCCGAGCGTTGGGCGTCGCATGAAGAACTGAAATTCGAAGGCTGGTCTGGCTCGGACATTCAGCCTGTAGTCAGCATGCTGGCAGAGTTCGCATTGCGAGCTAAGGCGGAAAGCAAGCCTTTGCTGCTATGGATGTGCCTGTGAAAGAGACTCCTAACCCATCATTCAAGCGGGACTGGCTAAAGCCAGCCCCTTAATTCAAACGTTAGGCGATCATGAATCCGACACCAGGTTTCTTTTCAATTAAATCGCTAGCAGATTTTCTGCTCGAGAACTTTTCTGAGGATGAACTTCGCTGGGTTGGAGAAATCAACGAGAAAACAGATGCTATTGGTTTCAAATTCGCATCTAGGTCAAGATTCCTTTTTTCTATCTCCACACACGCTGGATCGATGAACTTCGAAATGTACGACCTTGAAATTTCAATCTCCGATGCATCGATCGAAAACGGCGAGATATTGTTCCTTGACGACGTATCAAAATCGGAAACCCTGCAAGTAATTCGAAAGGTTTTCACCGGTGAAATCGCCTAACCCGGCGCTCAATCCCGCTCCCTTCGGTCGCTGGACGCTGCGCGTAAAAGCCATGCAGCGCCTGTTAGTTTTACGTTAGCCGCTCAAGAGTCTCCCTTTGAACCTTATTCTCGAACGCACCGATCAAGTTCGTTTTTTTACCAACATGCGATTGGTGTTTGCCGCGTTAGGCGTTTCGGCCGCTGACTTCGATTGGTTTGTAAGTGATATCGAAACCAATTACTACGGTACCGACTTCACAAGTGACGATCAGTGGATAGATGGCGAAGCCCTACAAAACTTCATCGATCAAAACGAAGTACAGTTTATCTGGGCTGTATTCAGCGCCGTTCCTAAAGGTTTCCGAACTGTGGTCACGAAAATTCCTTACATTGAGGGAAATCAAGAATACTGGAACGGAAGAGAGAGACACCCACAACTCCCTGGAGCTCTTTTCGAAATCTCATGTTGGGACAGCAGCGCAACAATCTTGGTTGGTCTTTCGCCGGAGCTAGAGAAAAATTTCAAACGAGCCTATTCTGATGCTCGCTCACTTGTCTCCGTGGCTCGTTGAAAATGCGGCTAACCATTTCCTTCGCCGTTACGGCGGCCTCACGTCAAACGTTAAATACCAAACATGTCACCTGATTTACTACCATCCATTCCAGAAATACGCCGGGTCGCGCAATCGCTTGCGATGCTGGATGCGATACTTTGTCCGGAATGGGAATATCGCTATTACAGCTTTGATCGCCATTGGGGGCAGGGTGAAGAAATGGCTTCGATGCGGAATGGCTGCGGCGATGACTGGTTCTTGCTGCTGGACGCTGCCGGTGCGGCGCTCAAGGGGTACGCACACGAACTGGCCGACGATGCCGGGCTTCCTCACAACATCCAAGCGCAGGTGCCGGCGGATTTTGCGTCATTTTTGCTGGAGCCGGCATTTTCTATGGAGCGCGCAACTTTTTGCTACTGGCGACAAACGGCCGACGTGGGCTGGAGTAAGGTCAGCAGCAGTTTAAGTGATGATGGTTCTGATGACATGCTTGCGCTGATCGTGTCGTCGCCCGCCGCTTATCAAGCATGGGCGGAAGAGTACTACGAAGTTGCTGTGTCGCTTGCGGCGGTAGAGGCGCTGTTTTCTCATCAGCCGCTGGATGATGCGCTCATTCTGGCGCTGAACTCCGATGTTGATTTAAGTGCAGTCTATGCTGACGCTGACGACATTGGCTATCCGAAGAGCGTCGTCTGACGTATCTGTCAGCCTGCCGACAAAAGAAAAAAGCCCTGCGTCAGACAGCTGATGCAGGGTTTTTTTACGAGGTGTATTGAGCGTGTTGAGCGCGTGTGCCATTACGGATTTTGCAGGGCTTTTCTGACTTGCTTCAGGAAAGCCGGATCAGACTTGCCGATCTTCTGTGTGCGCCCCACAATTTTGCCATTGCCATCCAGCAGTATCATGGCAGTGGTGTGATTGAATTCCCCATCTTCCAGCAGACGGTATTGAATACCCAGCGCCGCAGCAATCTTGCGGACGCTGGCAGGGTCGGTACGGGCAACGGTCCAGGATTTTGGATTCAGTTCATGTTTGCTGGCAACCGATTGCAGTGCCTGGATATCGTCACGTGCCGGATCGAAGGTGATCAGCATCATGGACAGATTGTCGCGCTCCGCTGCGGTCAGGTCTTTTTCCACCAGACGCATCGATTCGATCAGCATCGGGCAGACGAATTCACATGAGTTATAAAACATGCTGACCAGAACAGGTTTGCCGCGCTTGTCTGCCAGTGTGAAGGATTCGTTATTCTGATTGCTCAATGTGGCAGCAATTTTATAAACCGAATTGCCGGGCAGGGGTTTGGCATTTGCGGTGGAGGTGCTGGTGACGCTGGCGCTGGTACTGGATGTGGAACCGTCAGTTGTTTGTGCCAGCACGGAGGTGGTTGATGCCAGCAAAAGACAGCTTGCTGAGAACAGCAGGCCGGTAGTGAATGAGTTGAGTTGTTTCATGGTTTTTCCTGAGTCAGGGTTTTCGCACAGCGAAAACCCAGTTGTCGCGTAGTGTTGGCGCCATTCATGGCGGACAGTAAGGCAACGCGCATGAGTACGGCAAAGTTATCTCTATCCTGCAGGCTGATTGCTCCGGCGCCGCAGTACTGTAATTGATCAGGGTCGCCCTGATTACGGCTGTCGGCACTGACTAGCAAGGCATTGAAGTCGTCCACCCATTCCCAGATCAGGCCATGCATATCGCGAATGCCGTAATAGTTGGCGACGCCGCCGACTTTGGCCGGGCTGGAACTGCCGGGTTGGGAATACCAGGACAGAATCTTTGCTCGCCATTTCGGGTCTTTGCGCGCATCGGCGTGAGTTTCGTCCGCCGCGGCGACATATTCCCATTCATACCAGGAAGGAAGTCGTCCGCCTTCGGATTCGCAGTACGCCTGGGCGGCAAACCAGCTGACCTGTGTAACCGGAGTCTCCGCCTGACTGGCGTCCGGGCCGCTGTCAGGTATCTGGCTGAGGTAACTCTCATCCGCAAAAATGCTGGGGATGCTGGCTTTTTCCCATTCAGGGTGCGTTTTTGTAAATGCAAAAAACTCTGCCGTTGTGACTGGCTGCGTGCGCAGATAAAACGCATTGATTTTGACGGGAAGATTGCTGAGGCCGCGTCCGGCAGATAACACGCTATCGATGCTGCCTGCCGGAATGAGCTGATAATTTTCTGTCGATGCTGCCTGCGCTATCCCGCTGACTGATAGCAGTGATGCCACGATCAGCAAGGGAATTCCGAAGGAAACCCGTAAGCTTGCCAGCACAGCTGATGTGGTACCTGGTCTGGACAAAGCGCTCAACGGGTTCTCCGGTGGAAAGTCAATCAAGGTCAGTATTTGTCTCTGCTTCGCATTAGCGATCAGTGTTCAGCCGAGGCTTTTACCGGGCTTTTCGCACGGATGGCTTTGACATCATCGCTCTTGATCTGGCCGCCTTTGTTGTCCCAGCTGTTGAGGATATACGTCAGGATATTGGCGACTTCGTCATCATTTAACTGATTCATCGGCGGCATCACAGAGTTAAATTCGCTGCCATTGACGGTGACTTTGCCACTGAGTCCCTGTAGCACGACTTTGATCGCACGCTGATGATCGGCGTTCAGGTAATCGGATTTTGTCAGAGGAGGAAAGACGCCTGGCAAACCAGCACCATTGGATTGATGACAGACTGAGCAAGTGCCTTCAAACAGGGCTTTTCCTGCCAGCACCTGATCTTGCAATGTCAGCGTGCCACTGGCTGCGTTGGCTGTCGCTTTGGTGACGGCAGCCAGATTAGGGCCGGCACGGTCACCTAAATAAACTGAGTCAACTTCTTTGCCTGAATAAATCGCTTTATTTTCAGGACCATCCACTTTGATAATCGCCAGCGCACCTTTGTTGAATGCACGGAAGATGGAGTGATCCACCATCACGAAGCTACCCGGAACTTTGGTTGTGTATTCCACGACCGCAGCACCACCAGCCGGGATCAGCGTAGTTTGTACATTTTTCTGGAAATTAGTACCGCCTTCAAAACGTACCTTGTCGAAAATCGCACCGATCACGTGGAAGCTTGACACCAGATTCGGGCCACCATTACCGACGAACAGGCGGATTTTTTCATTGGTTTTTGCTTTGAGTGCCTTGTCGCCAGTCAGCGCGCCTTCCGCACCGTTGAACAGAACGTAAGTTGGTCTTTCGTCGATGGCTTTTTCCATGTCGAATGGTTGCAGGCCTTTTTCACGGTATTTGCCAGTGGTGTAGAAGTCACCTTGCATGACGTAGTACTCGTGATCGACAGCAGGCAAGCCTTCTGGTGGTTCTACTAAGATCAAACCATACATGCCGTTACCGATGTGCATCCCGACCGGAGCCGTTGCGCAGTGATAGACGTAAATGCCTTCGTTGAGGGCTTTGAACGAGAATTGGGATTCATGCCCAGGTGCAGTGAAGCTGGACGCTGCGCCGCCGCCGGGGCCTGTTACGCCGTGCAGGTCAATATTGTGCGGCATTTTGTTGGCAGGATGATTCTTCAGGTGAAATTCTACGGTGTCGCCCTGACGAACGCGGATAAAGCTCCCCGGAACCGTGCCACCAAATGTCCAGAAGGTGTAGCTCACGCCTTCAGAAATGGGCATTTCTTTCTCGATGACTTCCAGATTGACAATCACTTTTGCCGGATATTTTCTTTTAATCGGCGGCGGAACATTCGGCGGGCTGGTTAATATAGCCTGAATCGGCATACCCTGCGGTGCGCCAAAATCACCGGCGGATTTTGCACCGGCTTTAACGTTGTCTGCAGCACCGGCAACAGGAGCGGTGATCAGGGTGGTGGCCATTGCCAGCAATGCACAAGCCGTTTTAATCATGAGCTTCATAGAAATACCTTTCAAATGATGATGGGACGTGCTGCAAAGTTTTCCGGGGAGCCGCCATTTCTGTACTGCTTTGGAAAACGGGTGTCGACATCGGTGTTGGTATAAAAAGTACTGCCTGGAATGGTTACCGGTCTGATCCAGCCGAATCTCAGATTAAAGCAAAGTGATTGCGGTAACTATACGCCGTTAGGAGTATGTTGTGCGATAGAACGGGGGATAACGCATATTTTTGATGTGCCTCACAGATGGTATGCGGCCAGATGGCAGACTGCATACCATGCATACTCACAGATACAGTTTTCCCTCGTAAAAACACGATGTGTATCCTGTTTTGCGACGCATTTATGTCAAAATGACGCCCGACTGCATTTTTTTTGTGTTGCAAGACTGCATCACGTCAACGCTGTTCTTATCTATAACTATCCGGAGTCACACCATGTTTCAGCACGTTGAAGCCTATCCTGGCGATCCTATTCTTTCTTTGAACGAAGCATTTGGTAAAGATCCTCGTCCAAACAAAATTAATCTGTCCATCGGTATTTACTTTGATGATGCTGGCAAGATTCCTATGCTGCCATCCGTGCGTGCGGCGGAGTTGAAAGTGGTGGCGGAGGCGGGGGCACGTCCTTATTTGCCGATGGAAGGCGCGGCGAATTTTCGTACAGCGGTTCAGCATTTGTTGTTTGGTGCAGAGCATGCAGCGGTCAAGGCTAGTCGCATTGTGACCTTGCAGACGGTGGGTTCCAGTGGCGGTCTGAAAGTCGGTGGTGACTTTATACATCGTTATTTTCCGGGTTCTGCAATGCTGGTAAGTGACCCGACCTGGGACAATCACCGCGCTGTGTTTGAGGGCTCGGGAATCACGGTCAAAACATATCCTTACTATGACGCTGCCACCGGTGGTTTGCGTTTTGATGCGATGCTGGAAGCGTTAAAGACAGCAGAAAAGAAAAGCATTGTGTTGTTACATGCTTGCTGCCACAACCCGACCGGCGTTGATCTGACGCAGGCGCAATGGCAGGCTTTGGTGCCAGTGCTGAAAGAGCGCGAGCTGATCGCTTTCCTCGATCTGGCTTATCAGGGCTATGGCGATGGCATAGAGGAAGATGCATATGCAGTGCGCTTGCTGGCCGATGAGGGCTTGAGCTTCTTTGTCGCTAATTCCTTCTCCAAGAGTATGAGCCTGTATGGCGAGCGTTGCGGCGCGTTGAGCGTGGTTTGCCCGGATGCTGCGCAGGCGGTGAATGTGCTTGGTCAGATGAAGGCGACGATACGTCGCAATTATTCGAATCCACCTTTGCATGGTGGCCAGTTGGTGGCACGTGTATTGAGTGACCCTGAGTTGCGCCCGATGTGGGAAGCAGAGGTGGTTGCGATGCGTGACCGTATTCAGTTAATGCGCCGTCAGTTGCACGATGTGCTGAGTGCGAAATTGCCGGGCCGTGATTTCAGTTACTTCCTGACGCAACGCGGTATGTTCAGCTACACCGGCCTGACTGCGGAACAATGTGATCGTCTGAAAGACGAGTTCGGTGTGTATCTGGTGCGTTCGGGCCGTATGTGCGTCGCTGGTCTGAATACGGGCAATGTGGAAGCAACAGCGAATGCGATTGCGGCAGTGCTGAGTTAATCACGCGATGTCACGCCGGGTGCAGCCCGGTTTCGCTGAACACCGATTATTCAGCGATATGTGTAAATAAAAACGGCGCCGTTGAGCGCCGTTTTTATTTGTCTGCCGGTCTGTGTTGCGTGGCTAAAGTGTGTATCGCCGTCGCTGGCATTTTCAATAACTGCGTGAACGCCATATTCAGGCTGGACTGGCTGCCCGTAGTCCATGCGGTGACATCGGCGGTGTCATTGTTATGCATCAGCAAATCCGTTTTGATGAGCCGCCGTTTTAATTGCTGCGCAACGGCCAATCCCGTATCGATGATGTGTATTTGCCTGCCCGGTGCTGCGGTTTGTGCAATTACATCGTTGATGAGTGGAATAACGAACGGGTAATGCGTGCAGCCGAGCACAATGGCATCTGCACCGGCATTCAATATTGGTGTGACGTATTTCTGTACCAGTGAGTAGGTGGCACCAGAATGCAGTTCGCCTTTTTCTATCTGACTGGCCAGTCCTATGCAGGCTTGTTGCTCTACTTTGACGCTGGTCGTTTGCGTCAGATGATCGCGCAGATCCTGAAATTTTTTACTGTGTAAGGTGCTTTGCGTCGCGAGGACACCGATGATGCCGGATTGACTCAGTGTTGCCGCGGGCTTCAAGCCGGGTTCAATGCCGACGATGATCAGATCGGGGTGGCGCTGACGCAGTAATTGTATCGCCGCCGCAGTCGCTGTGTTGCAGGCGACTACCAGTGCTTTGATGTGATGCTGCAAGAGAAAATCAGTGATCACAAAACTACGCTCAATAATCACTGATTCGAGTTTTTCGCCGTAAGGAGCAAAGCCCGAATCGGCAAAATAAATCAGGGATTCGTGCGGCAGCGTCTGACGAATGTGCTGTAACACCGATAAACCGCCAACACCGGAATCAAACACGCCTATCGGTGCATCAGGGGAAAATCGCATCGTCATTTTATGAGGAGAGGAAAGAGGCAGCACAATGCCGGACAAAAAATATCGGCTTTGCGCTGCCTCTTTCCGTGGTGATGAGCCGGGAAAAAGGCGGGTATTACTGAACCGGAATGATACCGATTTTTGCCTGCCATTCTTTCGGGCCGGTATTGTGTACCGAGGTACCGCTCGAATCAACCGCAACGGTCACTGGCATATCGACGACATCGAATTCATAGATCGCTTCCATGCCCAGATCGGCGAAGCCAACGACTGTCGCAGATTTGATCGCTTTCGAGACCAGATAAGCCGCACCACCCACTGCCATCAGATATGCAGATTGATGTTTCTTGATCGATTCGATCGCTACCGGGCCACGTTCTGCTTTACCGATCATCGAGATCAGACCGGTTTTTTCCAGCATCATGTCGGTGAATTTATCCATGCGGGTTGCCGTGGTCGGGCCTGCTGGTCCGACTGCTTCATCACGCACAGGATCAACCGGGCCAACGTAGTAGATGACGCGGTTAGTGAAATCAACTGGCAGGGATTCGCCTTTCGCCAGCATGTCCTGAATACGCTTATGCGCTGCATCGCGGCCAGTCAGCATTTTGCCGTTCAGCAGCAAGGTCTGGCCTGGTTTCCAGGAAGCGACTTCTTCTTTGGTCAAGGTGTTCAAGTCGATACGTTTGGATTTTTCTGTATCCGGTGTCCAGTGGACTTCTGGCCAGTCAGACAGTTTCGGTGGTTCGATATAGCTCGGGCCGGAACCGTCGAGTACGAAGTGAGCGTGACGGGTTGCTGCGCAGTTAGGGATCATCGCAACTGGCTTCGATGCAGCATGCGTCGGGTACATATTGATCTTCACGTCGAGCACGGTCGTCAGGCCGCCCAGACCCTGCGCGCCGATACCGAGCGCATTGATTTTGTCGCACAGTTCGATACGCAGTTCTTCCAGTTTGTTTTGCGGGCCGCGTTGTTTGAGTTCGTACATGTCGATGTCATCCATCAGGGATTCTTTCGCCATCAGCATCGCTTTTTCTGCGGTACCGCCGATACCGATGCCCAGCATGCCCGGCGGGCACCAGCCTGCGCCCATCGTAGGCACAGTTTTCATGACCCAGTCCACCAGCGAATCAGAAGGATTCAGCATCACGAATTTCGTTTTGTTTTCAGAGCCGCCGCCTTTCGCTGCAACTTTCACGTCAACGGTATTGCCCGGAACCAGTTCCATGTGAACGACGGCTGGTGTGTTGTCTTTGGTATTTTTGCGTTCAAACTGTGGATCAGCCACGATAGAAGCGCGCAGCTTGTTTTCAGCCAGGTTGTAACCCTGACGCACACCTTCGTTGACGGCGTCGATAATTGAGCCGGAAAAACCTTCAAAACGCACGCCCATACCGATTTTCAGGAAGACGTTAACGATGCCGGTATCCTGGCAGATAGGGCGGTGGCCTTCAGCGCACATGCGCGAGTTCGTCAGAATCTGGGCAATCGCATCTTTCGCGGCAGGGCTTTGTTCTGCTTCATAAGCACGCGCCAGATGGGCAATGTAATCAGCAGGATGGTAGTAACTGATGAATTGCAGGGCTGCAGCAACGGATTCGATCAGGTCGTCTTGTTTAATGACTGTCATGATGTGGCTCTTGGCTAGGTGAATGAAAAAAGCGGAGGTTCTTTGCGCTGTATCGTTGCAGTGCCGAAATCGGCACAACGAATATTAGCGCGGTTGTCAACCAGCGATGTGGCGGAGCCCCAATAAACATGCGGGTGTCCGGACGACTGCTCTGGAAGACCGCATGAATATTGGGAGGCAGGGCACATGGTTGGTTTGAGTTTGTGCGTTGTTCTTAATGTTTAGCAGCAGCTTGCTGCGTCTTGGTCATAATCTGATCGCAGTAGGCGATTGCCATCGCCGACAGCAGAAACGCAATGTGTATGGCCGTCTGCGCGATGATTACTTCTGATTTGTAATTGCCGGCATTGATAAATGTTTTCAGCAAGTGGATAGATGAAATACCGATAATCGCCATCGCCAGCTTCACTTTGAGTACCGAAGCATTAACGTGTGACAGCCATTCAGGCTGATCCGGGTGACCATCAAGTCCGAGACGGGAAACAAATGTTTCGTAGCCACCGATAATCACCATGATTAAGAGATTGGAAATCATCACCACGTCGATCAGCCCCAATACCACCAGCATGATCGTGGTTTCTGTCAGTTTGGTCGGACGATCACCGCCAGTCGAAACCGCATCAAGAATATGTTGCAGCGCAGCCTGATTGCCAAGCGCAGCACCGATCAGATCAACCAGTTCTACCCAGAAATGAAAGACATAAACGCATTGCGCCAGGATCAGCCCCAGGTAAAGCGGCAGTTGCAGCCAGCGGCTGAAAAATATCAGGCTTGCGAGTGGCGATAGTTTGTTATGGGTTTCTGGTGTTGACATGTGGTGTTCTCTTCGTCTCTTTGTCTTTATCTGCCAGGTTGACATGAATGCAGGCGGTATTTTACATGGGCACCGCCTGATCGTGTGAGAACGGCAGATTTGTTAAAGCGGTTTATTCTTTTGCGCGGCAACAGAGCGCGGCGGCATTGTTGTATTGTATGAGTGACAGGAATTTGTTATCGACCTGTTGCGGTAAATTGGTATTGTTTTGGTATTGCTTGTGCAGACAAACCGTAAGGCTTGAGTAAGTCTCCAAGTTTAAGGTTTGCCTATTACTTCGCTGATGATTTCAATCAAACTATAAAAATTGGAGACACGTATGTCAGACCTTAATACCGCCCAGAATTCAGCGTCAGATGTCAAAGCCGAATCCCGGATTTTCCCTCCGCCAGCCGCTTTCGCTGCGAATGCAACGATTTCCGGCATGGATGCTTACCACGCGATGTGTAAAGAAGCAGAAACCGATTACGAAGGTTTCTGGGCCAAGCTTGCGCGTGAAAATCTGCATTGGCACAAACCGTTTGAAACAGTGCTGGATGAAACGGACGCACCGTTTTACAAATGGTTTGAAGATGGACTGATGAATGTGTCCTACAACTGTCTGGACGTGAACCTGCAAAAAGGCAATGGCGATAAAGTTGCCGTGATTTTCGAGGCCGATGGCGGTGAAGTCACCAAGGTTACCTACAAAGAACTGCATCACAAAGTCTGCCAGTTTGCGAATGGCTTGAAATCTCTCGGTATCACTAAAGGTGACCGCGTTGTGATCTACATGCCGATGTCAGTGGAAGGCGTCGTCGCTATGCAAGCCTGCGCCCGTATCGGCGCAACACATTCCGTCGTGTTCGGCGGCTTTTCAGCAAAATCCTTGCATGAACGTATCGTTGACGTCGGCGCAGTTGCTGTTATCACCGCAGACGAACAGGTACGCGGCGGCAAACATTTGCCACTGAAAGTGATTGTGGATGAAGCGCTGACATTAGGCGACTGCGAAAAAGTTAAAAATGTGGTGATCTACAAACGTACTGGCGGTGCAATTAACCTGACTGCCGGACGCGATCTGTGGATGCATGATCTGGTTGCCAATCAGTCTGATGTTTGCGAACCAGAATGGGTCAGTGCCGAGCATCCGCTGTTTATTCTTTACACTTCCGGCTCCACCGGCAAACCTAAAGGCGTGCAGCATTCTTCCGGCGGTTATCTGCTGTGGGCGATTCTCACAATGAAGTGGACCTTTGATATCAAACCATCGGATGTATTCTGGTGTACCGCTGATATCGGCTGGGTCACCGGCCATACCTACATTACCTATGGCCCGCTGGCCGTCGGTGCGACAGAAATCGTGTTCGAAGGCATTCCAACCTTCCCGAATGCAGGACGTTTCTGGAACATGGTAGAAAAACATAAGGCAACAATTTTCTATACTGCTCCAACTGCAATCCGTTCACTGATCAAAGCTGCGGATGCGGATGCGAATGTGCATCCGGCGAAATTTGATCTGTCATCCCTGCGCTTGCTGGGATCGGTGGGCGAGCCGATTAATCCGGAAGCGTGGATGTGGTACTACAACAATATCGGACGTGGTAATTGCCCTATTGTTGATACTTTCTGGCAGACAGAAACCGGTGGTCACATGATGACCCCATTGCCAGGCGCGACACCACTGGTGCCGGGTTCCTGCACCTTGCCTTTGCCTGGAATTATGTCGGCCATCGTGGATGAAACCGGCCATGATTTACCAAACGGGCAGGGTGGTATTCTGGTTGTGAAGCGCCCCTGGCCTGCGATGATACGCACCATCTGGGGTGACCCAGAGCGCTTCAAAAAAGGCTATTTCCCAGAGGAATTCGGCGGCAAAATTTATCTTGCAGGTGACGGTGCGATACGCAATAAAGATACCGGCTACTTCACGATTACCGGTCGTATCGATGATGTGTTGAATGTGTCTGGTCACCGCATGGGCACGATGGAAATTGAATCGGCACTGGTTGCACATCCGCTGGTGGCAGAAGCTGCCGTGGTTGGTAAGCCTGATGACACCACAGGTGAAGCGATTTGCGCATTCGTGGTGCTGAAACGCAGCCGTCCGATTGGTGATGAAGCGAAACAAATTGCGACAGAATTGCGTAACTGGGTTGCCAAAGAAATCGGCCCGATCGCCAAACCAAAAGAAATTCGTTTTGGCGACAATCTGCCGAAAACCCGCTCCGGCAAAATCATGCGCCGCTTATTGCGTGTTCTGGCAAAAGGCGAAACTATCACGCAAGATGTATCAACACTGGAAAATCCAGCGATTCTCGATCAGTTGAAAGAAGCGCAGTAATTTGCGACGTCGTTGAATAAACGACGGTTTTTCTACTCAGCAAAAACGGCATTACCTGAACGGTGATGCCGTTTTTTATTGATGTGCACAGCAACCCCGAAACTGCATGCTTTTGGCACTATTTACGCGGTTTCATTCATCGTCAAAGTAGTTTTTGATGTGGGATTTTCTTACAGATTTGCGCAGAGCTTGATGGGTTCAAGCATCTGCGCGGTGATGTGGAATTACTTACCGATTTAGCGGTTGTTGCGGGACATGAAGATCAGGCGTTCAAATAAGTGTACATCTTGCTCGTTTTTCAGCAGGGCGCCATGCAGCGGTGGCACGATGGCTTTATTGTCTTTGCTGCGCAGGGCCTCGGCTGGAATGTCTTCTGCCAGCAAGAGTTTCAGCCAGTCGATAAATTCGGATGTGGAAGGTTTCTTCTTCAGGCCTGCCACATCACGCACTTCGTAAAATGTTTGTAATGCGTGCGTCAGCAAATCTGCTTTCAGTTTCGGGAAATGAACATCGACAATTTTTTGCATTGTTTCTTTGTCCGGGAATTTAATGTAATGAAAAAAGCAGCGGCGCAAAAATGCATCCGGCAATTCTTTTTCATTGTTTGATGTAATGATGACCAGCGGCCGATGTTTTGCGCGCACCATTTCGCGTGTTTCGTAGACGTAGAATTCCATGCGATCGAGTTCGCGTAACAAATCATTCGGGAATTCGATATCGGCTTTATCAATTTCATCGATCAGCAATACGACCGGCTGATCGGCGGTAAACGCTTGCCACAAAACGCCTTTGACGATGTAGTTATGAATGTCTTTGACGCGTTCATCGCCAAGCTGGGAATCACGCAGGCGGGACACGGCGTCGTATTCATACAGACCTTGCTGCGCTTTGGTGGTGGATTTAATGTGCCACTGCAGTAAGGGCATATTCAGCGCTGCTGCGACTTCTTCTGCCAGCATGGTTTTACCAGTGCCGGGTTCGCCTTTGATCAGTAACGGACGTTGCAGTTTTAACGCAGCGTTGACGGCAAGTTTTAAATCATCGGTGGCGACGTAGTTGTCGGCACCATCAAAACGGAGAGTCGTGGTTTCCAGCGTCATGGTGGTATCAGAAGAGTTAAGTCAGTAGAGTTAAATAAGCTTGTCGAGTATAAGCGAGAATCTGTAATTTTGTGAACGGATGTGCGTTTTTCAGAATCGACAATAATAGTTTTGTGTACGGACACAACGCGGAGCAAAACCTCAGAACAACAAACTGCTGCATAGTTGTGCAAATTGTGGGTTTTTGCTGACTTTTTTTTACGCAAAATTGATTTTGATCATATAGAATGCTGAGCTACATCAAGGTGTTGTCTTCATTTTTCAGTTTGTATAATTCTTATTAAAGCTCATATGAAAAAACTGTTCGCACTCCTCGTTTTCACGAGTCTCGCTCAAGCTGCAGCAGCGGCTGAAGTTGTTGGCAATGCTAAAGATGCTGCTGATAAAAAAATCGCCATGTGCATTGGCTGTCATGCTATCCCCGGATACAAGGCAACCTATCCTGAAGTTTTTCAAGTCCCGATGATCGGCGGACAGTCTGCAAAATATATAGAAAGTGCGCTGAAAGCATACCAAAAGGGTGAACGCAAACATCCGTCTATGCGCGGTATTGCCGGCAGCCTGACGGATCAGGATATCGCTGATTTAGCTGCTTACTATTCACAACAAAAATAAGAGTCGGAGATCAAGATGAAAAAAGTTAAATTACTGGCGTTGCTGCTTTCACTCTGTTCGGTTTCTGCTTTTGCTGCCGGCAATATTGAAGCGGGCAAAGCTGCCACTGAAAAAAATAACTGCGCGTCTTGCCACGGTAAAGATTACAACTCACCGATTGATCCTGCTTACCCTAAGCTGGCCGGGCAACATGTGGATTATCTGGCGCAGGCATTGAAAGCGTATCAGCGCGGTGCGGATGGCCCGAACGGCCGTGGGAATGCGATTATGGGCGGACAGGCAAAAGCCTTATCGAATTCTGATATTCAAAATATTGCCGCTTACCTGCACAGCTTGCCAGGTAGTCTGGTACTGAAAAAATAAGTCAGATTCACCCGCGTTCATCGAGCGCTAAGCGTATAAAGAGAAAAAGCCACGTTGACCGTGGCTTTTTTTATCGGCATCGTTGTTGTAAAGCTTCGATATAGGCCTGACCATCCGGTGGTAACCCGGTTCGCTGGGAATTCCAGATCATCTCACCCAGACATTCCATGATCTGGTGATGCGCTTCGTGTTCTGAGTTGTATTTGTTGGCAAGAGTCTGAAATGCGGCTTTGACGCCGCGTGGCTGATCGACCGAGATTTGCTCTGAAATCGACAGATGCATCGACAAATGCAGGAAAGGATTGGTTTGTCCCTGATCGACGCTGTAATTCGCCTGCAGTGCTTCTTCTGCATCGTGTAAAGTCTCATCGTATTCAGGGTGCAGCCTGATCCAGTCAGAAGCAATCGCTTCCAGTGGTGTCAGAATCTCACGTGCCTGGCTTTTTCTGTAGGTTTCGCAAAAAAAACGTCTGACATCTTGCTGGCTGGGGTTAAACATAACATTGATACCGAAGCGTGAATTTGAAGTTTGCTATTGTAGGGGGAATTTTCGTTTATCGCTTTGAAGCCCGAAGATTTTCAGGCTTCATTTATTCATGTGCCACTGTCAAAAGGAAAAAACAATGCTGAATCAGGATGCTCTCGATACTTTATTCACTCGTGCCCGTACGCATAATGTCTGGCTCGACAAGCCCGTCAGCGACGCGCAGTTGTATCAGATTTATGAATTGATGAAGTGGGGCGCGACAGCGGCGAATTCAACGCCAGCGCGTATCGTTTTTGTGAAATCGGACGCTGAAAAGGAAAAGTTAGCGGCCTGCGTATCGGCGGGAAATGTCGATAAAGTGAAAACTGCGCCGGTGACTGCCATTATTGGTATGGATATGGCGTTCTATGAACAATTACCTAAACTCTTCCCGCATACCGATGCGCGTTCATGGTTTGCCGGAAATCAGGCGGCGATTGAATCGACGGCTTTTCGTAATTCATCATTGCAGGGCGCTTACCTGATGCTGGCGGCGCGAGCGATTGGTCTGGATTGCGGCCCGATGTCTGGTTTTGATGCCGAGAAGATCAATCAACACTTTTTTGCTGGAACGGAAGTGAAAGTCAATTTCATCTGCAATCTGGGTTATGGCGATACTGAGAAATTATTTCCTCGTTCGCCACGCCTCAGTTTTGAAGAAGCCTGCAAAATCGTATAACGTGCTTAGCTGGTGATGCACGATGCGATTACGCCTTTACACCTTATCGGGTAAAGGCGTTTTTTGTTTGTATTCGCACAGGTCAGCGATCATGCAATTCCAGCATTTCGGCTTTCTGGCGATGCAGGTATAACGTCCGTGCAGGATCAGCCAGTGGTGTGCGTCCTGACGGAATTCTTTTGGTACGAATTTCATCAGTTTTTGTTCGACAATATCAACATTTTTGCCGGGGGCGATGCCGGTACGATTTGATACTCTGAAAATGTGCGTGTCGACCGCGATGGTTGGCTCGCCAAACGCCGTATTCATCACCACGTTGGCGGTTTTTCTACCGACACCGGGTAAAGCTTCCAATGCTTCGCGGCTGCGCGGCACTTCGCTATGGTGCTCAGTCATCAGCAGATGACAGGTCGCTATCACATTTTTTGCTTTGGTCCTGAACAAGCCTATCGTCTGAATGTAAGGAATTAATCCATCAACGCCGAGCGCATAAATCGCTTCAGGTGTGTTGGCAACCGCATACAGCAAGCGCGTCGCCTTGTTGACCGAGACGTCGGTTGCCTGAGCGGACAATAAGACCGCGATCAGTAACTCGAAAGGTGTTTTGTATTCAAGTTCTGTTGTCGGATGCGGATTTTCTTTTTGCAGGCGAGTAAAAATGGCATGTCTTTTTTCTGCATTCATGATTGATTTTGCTCCGCTTCTGCTGCAATTTTCTTTAATCTGGCGCGTTCCATTGCAGCAGCAATCACTGCCTTTTTACGTTCTTTGCTGCGTATTTCTTCCTCGCTCAGCGCCGGTTCCAATTCCAGCGCTTTCAGTTTTGCAGCAGCTTTGGCGGCAAGTCTTTCGTCATTTTCACGCTTTTCACGCGCTAAACGCATGGTTCTGAATTCGAATTGTTGGCGGGCGCTATTTGCCTGTTTCTGACTCCACGCATCCCAGCCAGTTTCACCCTCAGTTACCGGCAGCATGGCGATGCAATCGACAGGGCAGGGAGCAACGCAGAGATCGCAGCCTGTGCATAACTCTGCAATTACCGTATGCATCTGCTTTGGCGCACCAATAATGGCATCGACAGGGCAGGCTTGTATGCAAAGCGTGCAGCCGATGCAAAAGGCTTCATCAATGATGGCAAGCGGGCGTTCGCGCTCTGCGCCGCGACTGCTATCGAGTGCGATCACCGGCAGATTCAGTAACTGCGCCAGCCGCTCCACGCCTTGCTGACCGCCGGGAGGGCATTGATTGTGGCTGGCTTCACCAGAGGCAATGGCGTTAGCGTAAAGGTGGCAGGACGGATAGCCACATTTGGTACATTGCGTCTGTGGGAGCAGATCTTCGATTTGTGCGGCGATGGAAGTGGACACGGGAAATGAAGTAAACAAATAAATGCGTTGTGCGAAGCCGAGATTATCTACGCAAATTTCAGGAACAACAATGAAAAAAGCCACTATCCGTGAGAATAGTGGCTGCTGATTTGCCGTACTGAACTCTTGTGGGTGGCAATGAGATCAGGCGTGTTTTTGAATAAATTCAGCAATCTTCGGCGCGATGATTTCGCGCCAGCGGCGACCGGAAAAAATGCCGTAGTGACCGCAGCCGGGCGCCACAAAATCCTGTTTCATGTTTGCCGGAATGCTGCTGCAAAGCTCGTGTGCGGCTTGCGTTTGACCTGCGCCGGAAATATCGTCGAGTTCACCTTCAACAGTGAATAAGGCGACTGTTTTGATGTCCTGCGGGCGTACCAGTTTACCTTCGACTTCCCAGGTGCCTTTCGGTAAATGAAATTCCTGGAACACAGTTTTAATCGTCTCGAGATAGTAATCAGCCGGCATATCCAACACCGCATTGTATTCATCGTAAAACTTGCGATGCTGTTCGGCAGATTCGTCGTCACCTTTGACCAGATGCTGATAAAAGTCCCAGTGACTTTGGGCGTGGCGATCCGGATTCATGGCGACAAAGCCCGTATGCTGCAAAAAGCCCGGATAGACTTTGCGACCATAGCCCGGATAGTTTGCCGGCACGCTGTAAATCACGGTGTTCTCGAACCACGAGAATTTCTTTTCGGTGGCGAGGTTATTGACTTGTGTCGGTGATTTGCGCGGATCTATCGGCCCACCCATCATCGTCATTGTTTTCGGTAAATGTGGATCGTTATCCGTCGCCATCAGGGAAATCGCCGCCAGTACCGGCACAGTAGGCTGGCAGACCGAAATAACGTGCACATCAGGGCCTAAAGTGCGGATAAATTCCTGCACGTAGTAGATGTAGTCATGCAAATGGAAGCGGCCTTCTGACAGTGGCACCATGCGGGCGTCTGTCCAGTCGGT
The DNA here is from genome assembly GCF_018139565.1 of Cognatundibacterium rivi. Lineage (GTDB taxonomy): Bacteria > Pseudomonadota > Gammaproteobacteria > Burkholderiales > Burkholderiaceae_D > Undibacterium > Undibacterium rivi. The sequence continues at coordinate 103,817 of NZ_JAGSPK010000005.1, read as the reverse complement.
GATGTAGACATCATGAAGCGGCAATAAGCCGCGAACCGTATCGCGCAACAGGGTTGAATGGTGCCCGGAGAGTGGCGCAACCAGCAATACTGTTGGCTGCTTTAATTTTTGCAGCTCTTTTGTTGGTAATACTTTTTTGAAATGCAGCAGCTTGCAGAAAGGTTTAATGACCGCCGTTTCCTGAGTAATTTCAACGACTTGTTTGTTGATGGTCGTTGATGTGATGCCAAACTCTGGTTTCTCGTAATCTTTTCCTAAGCGAAACATTAATTCGTAACCAGCGGCAACTCTTTGTGCGTAAGGCGTATGCGCAAGGGGGGAAACCGGGTTGGTGAATAGCTTGGAGGATGCTTCAGCCCATTGAGTGAGCGGGGTCAGGAAAGCGCGATTAAGTTCGTGGAGTTGATAGAGCATGATGACATCTTTCTGGTCAAAGACGGATAGTCCGTTTTCTTACAACTGATTGGATTTTAGGGAAAGTTCTCTCTGCTTATGGCAGTATTTTTATAGGGATATTGCATTGCATCATAAACCAGTTTTGAATTTTTTGGTTTTTCTGGTGTTGTTACCGATCGTTCGGATGCAAATTAATGTTACAAACGTGATCAGGATATAAATTTATTGTCGAATAAATAGGATTCGAACATTTTTTTCCAATAAAAAAGCGCAAAGTTTTTACCTTTGCGCTTTTTTTTAGAAACGATACGACTTAGTCGAATGTCGGTGTATCCACACCCAGAATCTTATGCAGTTTTGGTGATGTTGTCGTGTATTGCATGTGAATTTTCTTTTCAGGGAAAATATACGGTGCTGCACCGAAAGCCGCCAGCGCCGCTTCATGGAAGCCAGACAAAATCAGTTTTTTCTTACCTGGATAAGTGTTGATATCACCCACCGCGAAAATACCCGGAACATTGGTTTCAAACTTCTCAGTGTCCATGACTTTTAATTGCTTGCGTTCGATTTCCAGACCCCACTCAGCGATAGGGCCGAGTTTTGGTGAGAGACCGAAGAACACCAGCAGATTATCCAGCGGCATGCGGCGTGTTACGCCATCAGCACCAGTAACCTTAATTTCAGACAGCACGTCATCTTTGGTTTCAATGCCGGTCACCTGACCGATAGTCAGTTGCATTTCATAGTTGTCGCACAGCTCTTTCATTTTGGCGACAGAGGCTGGCGCTGCGCGGAAGTCGTCGCGACGATGCAGAAGCACGATGGATTCTGCTTTGCCGACCAGATTCAATGCCCAGTCGAGCGCGGAATCGCCGCCGCCGCAGATGACCAGATTTTTGCCGTGGAACTGGCTAGGATCTTTGACGCGGTAGAACACCTGTTTGCCTTCAAACGCTTCAATGCCATCGACTTTTAATGTGCGGGGCTGGAATGAGCCAACGCCTGCTGCGATGAAAATCGTTTTGGTGATAAAGCGGGTGCCTGTCGATGTTTCGAGATCGAAACGACCATCTTCACGACGTGCGACCAGAGTGACTTCCTGACCCAGATGGAAGGTTGGTTCAAACGGTTCGATTTGCTTGAGCAGATTGTCAGTTAATTCCTGGCCTGTGCAGACCGGAACTGCAGGGATGTCATAAATCGGTTTATCAGGATACAACTCTACGCATTGACCGCCAACTACTGGCAGAGAATCAATGACGTGGGCTTTGATTTCGAGCAGGCCTAATTCGAACACCTGAAACAGGCCAACCGGACCTGCGCCAACGATGACGGCATCTGCTTCAATAACGCCATTTGCCTGGGTAGTTTGTTTGTTTTCCATACGACTAGATAGTTCCTGATATTGCTTAAAATTACGTGGATAAGCTGGGCGGAGTTATCCGCGCCAGATTAGCGCTCCAGATATTGCAGTTTGTCTTTGACATCTTTCCAGTCATCCGCATCAGCGAGTGGAGCCACTGTTTTGGTGATGGAAGGCCAGTTGCGTGTCAGATCTGCATTGATCTTGATGAATTGTTGCTGGTCGGACGGTACGTCTTCTTCAGCATAAATTGCATTTGCCGGGCATTCTGCAACGCAGACAGCGCAATCGATGCATTCATCCGGATCAATAACCAGGAAATTCGGGCCAGCACGGAAGCAGTCCACTGGGCAGACATCCACGCAATCGGTATAACGGCAGCGGATGCAGGATTCGGTCACAACGTGGGTCATAACAGTCCAATCTAAAAAATTCGGGATGTTGGCGCAGCCAGATCGCAGAAAAACACATGCTTAGGCTGCAAAGCCTTGTATTTTAAGGCAATTTAAGAGTTCTCACAAACTGCACTTATATCGTTTGCGCATAAGCAAATGCGAACAGGGATTAAAAGCGATGCTGGTAGTACGCTTTTGTCAGCGGAAACGCAAAAATCCTATTTTAATTGGATTCATCGGCACAGTTATTGATATGGGTCACTATCGATGAAAATCGCCTATCTCATTCATTGCCGAGATGAAAGTTTTTAAGGGCGCAGCCGAACCCGGAAAAACTTCTTTTTCGCGGTTAAGATAAGCAACCATCAGCCCTTAATGTAAATTTAATGTAAAGAAAGTCTTTAACTATGAAACCAGCGATTTTGGTTGCCAGAGCGATATTTCCAGAAGTAGTGAGCCGTTTGCATCAGCATTTTGAGGTTGAATCGAATCAGGATGATGTGATTTTTACGCCTGCAGAGCTGGCGCAGCGCCTGGCTGGCAAAGCCGGGATACTGGCGACCGGAAGCGCGCGCATCGACGCGGCTTTGTTGCAGCAAGTGCCGGAGTTGAAAATGGTCGCGAATATGGCGGTCGGTTACGACAACATTGATTTGTCGGCCTGCTCTGCGCATGGCGTGATGGCGAGTAATACACCGGATGTGTTGAATGAAACGACAGCCGATTTTGGTTGGGCGCTGATGATGGCGACGGCGCGGCGTATTACCGAATCAGAACACTGGCTGCGGGCCGGAAAATGGAATAAATGGCGTTACGACTATTTCCTTGGGCCAGATCTGCATGGTTCCACTCTGGGAATTATCGGTATGGGACGTATCGGGCAGGCGATTGCGCGCCGTTCCACTGGATTTAATATGCGGGTGATTTATCACAATCGTTCGCGGATTACGCCAGAACTGGAAGCGCAGGCGAATAACGCCAGCTACGTCAGCAAAGAAGAGCTTTTACGTCAGGCAGATCATGTGATGCTGGTGTTGCCGTATTCGCCAGCGTCCCGTCACACGATTGCGACGGCTGAATTAGCGCTGATGAAGCCGACGGCAACCCTGACCAATCTGGCACGCGGTGGCATTGTGGATGATGTGGCGCTGATTGCAGCATTGCGTGAAAAACGTATCGCTGCCGCCGGGCTGGATGTATTTGAAAACGAACCGAAGTTTCATCCTGATTTTCTGACACTGGATAATGTCGTACTGACTCCGCATATCGCCAGTGCTTCAGAAAAAACACGTCTGGCAATGGCGAATTGTGCCGCCGATAATCTGATTGCTGGTCTGAGCGGGCAGGTGCCGCCGAACTTACTGAAACTCTGATGCTGAAGATTGAAATTTGCACGAAAAAAAAGCCCTGATCAGGGCTTTCTTGATTGGAATTTTTTGTTTATTTCAGTGAATTAATCAGATCAATGTATTGCTGCATCGCGGCTTCTTGCGTGGTGCCTTTCATTCCTGCCCATGCATCAAATTTGGCGCGACCGACAAAGTCCGTCATGCCCGGACGGTCGCCAGTTGCGTCGCCGGTGCTGCCTTGTTTATACAAAGCATAGATTTTTAACAGCGTCATATTATCAGGGCGTTCTGGCAAATTTTTAGAATCTGCCAATGCCTGGGTGAATTGTTCTTGCAAGCTCATGAGGGTCTCCGGCGGTCTGTCATCGAAAACGCAAAAAATAGCATGCTGAAGATGCGTTCGCCAGCATTACTGCTAGAGGCTTTATTCCAGCAGGAAGGCGCTGCGATGCATGAGTGACGCGTGAATGACGTATGAGTAATGCTTGAATTGCGGGTGAAAATTTATGAGGTTTTGCGGACGTTGACGCTACCGAATTCTCTGACCAGTGAGGCGATAACTTTGCCCAAATATTCCTCGCCTTGTCCACCGTGCGAATAAAAAATCACACCTGACTCAGTGATTTTTGCAGTGCCATCCGGCATTCTCCCTGAGACTTCAGACTGAAAGTCGTAGCGTGCGCCGGTCGGCAATGCAACGGCTAGCGCGCCGATAGCAGCGAATAAACTGGCGACGCGATGTGCATCCGTAAAGGAAAATTCTATCGAATATTCTATGCCCATGGCGGCCTTTCAGGTATTTGCTTTGTCGTTGCTGCGTTATGCGTGAAGCTGGGGTCAGTATTGGCTGGCGGTCTGGTCGCCATCAGGAAGAAAACAAACACAACACACACAATATTTTCTTCCTGATTGCTGCTTGCTATCGTGAACCTGAATTAATGGATCGTTGGTTCAGCACCGCAGCAGGCTTTATATTTTTTGCCGCTGCCACAAGGGCAGGGGTCGTTGCGACCGACTTTCGGTGCTTCGCGTTTTACGGTTGTCACGCCGGATTTGCGCAAAGGCACCCAGAAACGGCGTATCGCGGGAATCGACGATTCCAGCGTCAGCGCCAGTTCGTGGCATTTTTCCGGTGTATCGACGAAGCGCATTTCTTCTTCTTCGATTTCTTCCGCACCCAGCAAATAGATAGGTTGCAGCAAAGGACCGATTTCTTCGGATTCCCAGGCGGCTTCCCAGGCTTCTTCACGTAATTGCATGCCTTCCCAGAAGCCCCAGGCCCAGGTTTCGCCGTCGATGAGTTCTTTTCCGTTTTGTTCCATCACGCAGAATAAAGGTTCATATTCCTGTGGTGCGACTTCAAACGTGATCTGTATTTCATTCATGAAGCGCGCGATCAGTTGTGTGATGCGCTGCATTTCTTTTTCGTTTTTGAATTTAGGTTCGCCCTGTTCCGGCAGACCCCAGACTTTCGGCAGCCATTCTGCCATTGGTATCATTTCAGGCCCCAATGCAATCGCTGTCAGATAGCCGTGCAGGGCGTCCATCGTCATACCTTCATCGCCTACCTTATCGGACATGAGAAATTTATCGAGTTCATTGAATTCTTTGTCGCTGAGCGGTTCGTCGAGATGCATGGTGTTACCTGTTGGTGTGATGAAAATACCGGAAGTGTAGCGCTTTGTCGTCAGGCTGTGCAGGGGTATTCTGCGTTTTTCCGTGGAATTAAATCGTTCTCAGAGGTACGTAAATCAAAGCGGACGCCGGATAAGCACGTACAATTCGGCTATGACAGAACAAATTCTCCCCGAAACTTTGGCCGTTTCTTTCGCCGACTTAACGCCCGATCTCGTGCTTGATGCTGTTGATAGTTGCGGCATGCATTGCGATGGTCGTTTGCTGGCGCTGAACAGTTATGAAAATCGCGTGTATCAGCTTGCGCTGGACGATGCGCCACCGGTGATCGCCAAGTTTTACCGGCCACAGCGCTGGACTGACGCGGCGATTCTTGAGGAACATCAGTTTGTGCGCGAGCTGGTGGCGCAGGAGATTCCGGTTGTACCGGCGCTGGTGAATGCGACTGGCGACAGTCTGCATCAGTATCACGGCTATCGTTTTGCCTTGTTCCCGCGGCAGAGCGGGCGGGCACCTGAAATCGGCGATGCCGCCACACTGGAATGGCTGGGGCGTTTCATTGGACGCATACACGCCGTTGGCGCAACGCAGACCTATCATCACCGACCCGCAATTGATCAGCACACCTTTGGTATCGCGCCGCGCCAGTGGTTGCTGGAGCATGATTTCATTCCGCCGGATTTGCTGCAGGCGTACACCTCGGTATTGCAACAGGCGCTCGATGGCATTGCGCGCTGTTACGAGCGGGCAGGCGATGTGGCTATGCTGCGTTTGCATGGCGACTGCCACATGGGGAATGTGTTGTGGCTGGAATCTGGCGAGCAGGCTGGGCCGCATTTTGTCGATTTTGACGATAGCCGCATGGGGCCGGGCATACAGGATTTGTGGATGCTGTTGTCCGGTAACCGCGCCGAGATGCAGAGTCAGCTGACCGATATTCTGGTTGGCTATGAAGACTTTTTCGACTTTGAACCGCGCCAGTTGCATCTGATTGAGGCATTGCGCACCCTGCGTCTGCTGCATTATTCGGCGTGGCTGGCGCAACGCTGGGATGATCCGGCGTTTCCGGCGGCGTTCCCTTGGTTTAACAGCCAGCGTTACTGGCAGGATCGCATACTCGAATTGCGCGAGCAGATTGCGCTGATGGATGAAGCACCGTTGTGGCCGGTCTGAGCTTTACTGTGTGCTGCTCTGCTGTCCGGTAAAATAGCGCAAATTTTTTTTGAACTTTCGGACTGTACTATTCAGGTCCACGCATGATTGGAAATCACATGACTCAGGATGAATTGAAACGCGCTGTTGCTCAGGCGGCGATTGCTTATGTTGTTGAAAATGAGATTGTCGGCGTCGGCACAGGCTCGACCGCCAATTTCTTTATCGACGAACTGGCCAAGATGAAGCATAAAATCAAGGCGGCGGTTGCTTCGTCGGAAGCGACTGCACAACGCCTGCGCGATCACGGCATTACTGTGCTCGATCTGAATGAGGTGACATCGATGCCCGTATATATCGACGGTGCCGACGAGATCACGCCACAAGGCGCGATGATTAAAGGCGGTGGTGCTGCGCTGACCCGTGAAAAAATTGTCGCTTCCGTGGCTGATCAATTTGTCTGTATCGCCGATGGCTCTAAACTCGTTGATCAACTGGGTAAGTTTCCGTTGCCAGTGGAGGTGATTCCGATGTCGCATGCGGTGGTGACGCGTAAGCTCAATGCGCTGGGTGGCGAGGCGCGTTTGCGTCTGAAAGACGGCAAACCTTTGTTGACGGATAACGGCAATATGATCCTCGATGTGTACGACCTGCAAATCGCTGATCCGGTAGCACTGGAAGCGACGATCAACAATATCGTGGGCGTCGTGACCGTCGGTTTGTTCGCGCAGCAAGGTGCAAATGTCTGCCTGCTGGGAACAGCAGAAGGCGTAAAGACGCTGAAATTCTGAGCTTGTCATGCGCTGATTTGTCGGCGTTCAGCAGACATAAAAAATGGCTGTCATTGACAGCCATTTTTGCATACTCCCCCACTGATTTAATAAAACCACCTTCATCTCCTTATAAATAAAGGGCTGTTTTATATACTGGGGGGAGTATATTTTATGCTCTCAGGCATCCTTTTGGCATGCAGCAGGCATGAAGTCCGGCAGATCATGTTACTGCGGTGTGAATTCGATTAAGTCTATTTGCCGGGCTCCCCCTTTTCTGCTGGCGCAGTCAGTGCAATATGGCGTCATTATTTCCATCGATTTCATATATGAATAACAGCCTTTATCCGGTGCTGCGCCGCTGTGAAAATAGGCTTTGTAGCAAATTCTGGCTCTTGTGGCACTGCGGTTTTCGATAACTTCGTAGCCCCAGTATCCCGATTTTGTTGTACAGGTACTCAGCACAACCGGCGCGCCGATGACTTGCCAGCTATCACAGATGACATCTGAAAACTGTTTATGGCTTTGGGGCGTAGCGATGCCGTAGGCACCGTATATTGGTTTCACATCCAAAGGCAAAGGCGTGACGCAGGAACCGTTAGAGAGTATCTGCGGTGCTTTGCACGTGACGGGTACTGGTGGCGTGACACAAATACCATTTTGCGGCACTTGCGGCGCATAACAGGTCGGTGTGACCGGCGCTGTCGTGGATGCTGCCGGATAGCCTGCAGTGATCAGATAGTTGGTCGCATCGTTGACGGCAGTTTTTCCTTGATTTGCCAGATTATTTTCGATAGCAGTACGGAACGCTGTGGCCAGCGCAGAACGGCTGGGATAGGTTTTTGCACGCCACAGCCGGTCGATGATTTGCCGGAATTCCTCGGCGACGCTTTTTGCATAAATTAAAGCTTCGGCGGTATCCGGGTCTTGTAATTCTTCGTTGCTGACAAAAATAGAATCGACCAGTGTGTCGCAGCCGTATGAGCCTGAATAACAGAGTAGAACGCTGTAATAATTTCCGCTCGGAACTGGTGCTATATCAAAATACAATACCGGCCGAACTGGGGCTGATGCAGCAGGAGTAACGCAACTGCCATTTTGCAGTATCTGTGGAGCGGTACAGCTGTTTGACGGCGGCGTAGAACTGGTCGAGGTGCTGAATCCAAAACGGCTGAGTTGTACAGCTTTCCCGTTCGGCAGTGTCATCGTCGCGGCGTCGGCGGCGGTGAAGTTGAAACTCATATCACCTGCATTGGCTTTTAGTGCCGCTGATTTGTAGCCGCCGATCAAGGTCTGACCGCCAGCGTATTCCTGTAGTGATCCGCTAAGCTTGTTCGGTGCGGATAAGGTGGCGGAGCTGACGTACCAGGTTGGTTCGCCAGCGCTGTCGTACATGAAGCTGCCGATAAAGGCCTGATTGCCCTGTACTTCAATAAAATAGCCGCGTCCACCTTCTTTGTCGCTCCACCACCAGCCGTTTTGAAAACTGGCGGCTGAAGCCTGAAACGGCGCCGGAGTGGAAATCGGAAACCGCTGCAGTTTGACCGTAATCGCGTTTTCGCCGGTATCCGGCGTGACGTACAGCGTACCTTCAGTCGCGGATGTAAACGAGAGCAGTGCATAACCAACCTGACTCTGCGTCGCGCCTTTATAGTCACCAGTCAGACTCTGGCCACCGGCAAAACGCGCCAGCGATCCTATAAATTGTTTGTTCGACTGCATTTCCAGTGTGGTGACATACCAGGTCGGATGACCATTGCTTTCGTACAGAAAGCCAGACAAAAATATCTTGTCCCCCTGACGTTCAATCGCAAAGCCACGACCGCCTTCCGCCGGGTTCCAGTACCAGCCTGTTTCGGGTAAAACATAGATTGTGTCGCTGGCAGCACCGCCTGCCGTGGTGGCACGAATGCTGGCAACTGGTGCGACCGTTTCTTTATTTGCAGAGGTGTCGCCTGATCCACAGGAAACGAGTGCCAGTAAAATGAAAATGCTGAACAAGCGGCTGAGTGCGGTGAGGATAGTCCGGTTCATGATGTCAACCTTGTCAGAACAAATTGTGCTTAATATCTTAGCATTCTCGATTGTGCTGACAGTGAAATGCTGGCGGAGGTTGCACTGATACGACACTCACAGGATTGGGAAAATTAAGCAGAGTTCTGGCACCACGTTGCCGATATAGCATCTATGACGCAGTTTCCTGTTTTGCTGCTTGTTGCAATACAAGTAGCGACAATGCTCACGCGGGGATGACGAAGTGGCGAGTCATGGTCTCTCTGAGTAATGCATGTATTTGCTCTTCGTTCATGGACGAGATCTTGTCGTAGACAGAACTGGCGATCTCCAGAAATTGTGCCAGCAGATCCGGGTCAAAATGGCTGCCTGCGCCTTCTCGTAAAATCGCGATCGCTTGCTCGTAGCTGAACGGTTCTTTGTATGGACGCTTTGAGCACAAAGCATCAAATACATCCACAATCGCAAATATCCTGGCTTCCAAAGGAATGGCTTCACCCTGTAGCCCTCGTGGATAGCCCTGGCCATCCCATTTTTCATGGTGGGCTGCGACCACGGCGGCAACGCTGGGCAACCAGCCCGCGCCTTTGACGATCTGTTCGCCATGCTCAACATGGGTACGCATCATCTGCATTTCTTCCGGCGTATGTTTTCCCGGCTTTAACAGAATCGCATCCGGAATACCAATTTTGCCGACATCGTGCAAAAAACTACCGATGATCAGTCCTTGCATGTGTTCGCCGCTCAAGCCACGTTTCTCGCCCATCAGCGCTGCCATCCAGGCGACACGATAATTGTGTGCGCCGGTATCTGAATCGCGTTTGGCGATGGCGCGCCCGAGTGCTTCCATCATCGAAATGTGCGATTCATAAATCTGCAGTGTTTTGCGTTCGTTCTCTTTTGCGAGGTAGGTGACCACCGGATAAATCGTCATCCCACACAGTAAAGACGCAATCGCCACCATCAGCGCAGCGATACTGGCATCGGCAGAAATTTGCTGCATTTGCCATTCGGGTATCACGCGCACACCTTCAAAATAGCCGCTCAGTTTCTTTTGCTTATCAAACAGTGGAACGAACACACGGATGGCCGTTCTTTTGTCTCCTTCCAGACTGATCGCATTATTTTCGTAGTGCGTATCCTGATAGTCGGGGCGTGCATGATGTGGCAACTGGTTTTCAACCAGACTTCCGGTCGGCGTCATTTGTTCAGCCAATTTTTTGCCTTGCGCATCGTAGACTTCGGCAATATCGAATATGCCGCTGGTCAGAATGTTGGCGCCATGTTGTGCTTGCCTGGCGTTATCGGTAGCAGACTTACTTGCGTCGTTCAGAAACGCCAGTGGACGGCGACTTTCTTCGATGGCAAACGAAACGACTTCTTCTTCGGCATTTTCGCGTGAGATCAGCCAGGCCAGAGGGCTGCCAAGTATCGCCAGCAGCAGGCTGACTAGTCCTATCCTGAGTGCTGCCCGTTTTTTGTAGATGTTCATCGTTGAACCCAGGGTGAGGTGCATCTTGGAATAGAAATGTCATTGAGAACGTTCAGCATATATGGCATTTCTGAACAAATTCTTAAGAAAACACAAAAAACACACGGGTTTTTCATAAAAACAGCAAAAACTGACGTTTTAAATAACGATGGCTTTCTGAGGATGAGAATATGCCGTTATCCGGATGCTCTGGTTTGCGATTTTTTGACATGTTGCCAAGAAAAAAGCCCGCAGGCTGCGGGCTTTTTTAAAAAGATAAATCTGATTATTCTGTTGGCGGTACGTAACCGGCAGCGGCGTCGGCACCGTCACCAAAGAAATGTTTTTCCATCTGCGTCGCCAGATATTTGCGGGCGCGGGTGTCGGCAAGGTTCAGGCGGTTTTCATTGACCAGCATGGTCTGATGTTTCATCCAGCCAGCCCAGGCTTCTTTGGATACGCTTTCATAGATCTTTTTACCCAGCTCACCCGGATATGGCGGAAAATCCAGACCTTCAGCTTCTTTGTTCAGTTTGATGCAGTGGACCATACGGGCCATAGTAATACTCCTTAGTAATACGTCAAAACACAGCGGACATCACAGTAATTCAATCGCCGTGGATTATAAAGGCAAGTGATCAGAGCTGCTTGATCAGCACCAATGACTTGCGCTGCCAGTTGTACATTTTTTGCCGGTCTTTCGGTAAATCATCGACGGTCGCTTTAACAAAGCCGCGTTTCAGGAACCAGTGTTCGGTGCGGGTTGTCAGCACAAACAGTGAATGAAAGCCGGCGCGGCGTGCGCGTTTTTCTATGTGTTTCAGAATACGTTCGCCATCGCCCTGACTCTGCACATCAGGGTTAACCGTCAGACAGGCCATTTCGCCCATTTTTTCAAACGGGAACGGATACAGGGCGGCGCAGCCGAAGATCACGCCATCATGTTCAATCACCGAGAAGTAATTGATTTCACGTTCTATCAGTTCGCGGCCACGTTTCACCAGCGTGCCGTCGGCTTCCAGTGGTTCGATCAGTTTAATAATGCCGCCAACATCCTCGATCGTCGCTTCACGCAGGCTTTCGAGATTTTCTGACGAAACCATCGTACCGACGCCATCATGCGTAAACAATTCCAGCAACGCGGAACCGTCCATTTCATACGGCACGATATGAATACGCGGCACACCGCCGCGCGAGGCTTTGACTGCATGTTCCAGATAAAAAGCAGAATCGGGTGGCAGATAATTCGCTGCCAGTTCTTTTTCTGCCTGAATGAAGGAAAGCTCGCGGATTTCATCGCCTTCGCGATCGATCATCATCGGTGTCTCTGAAATAAAAATCAGCTTATCGGCGCGCAGGGCGCTCGCGGTGGAGACGGCAACATCTTCCATCGTCAGGTTGAATGCCTCACCCGTCGGCGAAAAACCGAGTGGCCCCAGCAAGACCAGGCTGCCACCATCCAGAATACGGCCTATGGTGTCGTAAGCGACTTTCCGCGTGGTGCCGGTCAGACCGAAATCGATGCCATCGACAATGCCGATTGGCTTGGCGGTGACGAAATTGCCGGAAATCAAACGTATCGCAGCATGAGCCATCGGGGTGTTAGGCAAGCCCTGGCTGAATGCCGCTTCGATATCAAGACGTAATTCACCGGCCGCTTCTTTCGAACATTCGAGTGCGGCGATATCGGTAATCCGGATGCCATTGTGAAAACGACCCTCTACATTACGCAGGGCGAGTTGTTCAGCGACCTGCGGACGTGAGCCGTGGACGATGACAATTTTGATGCCAAGTGCATGCAATAAAGACAAATCCTGTGCCAGCACCGGCAGCGCACCTGCCATGACCAGTTCGCCGGGAAAGGCGACCACAAAGGTTTTGCCACGAAAGGCGTGAATATAAGGTGCGACTGAGCGCAGCCATTGAACGAATTGAACAGGATTTTCCATCCGCAGATTATAATGCGCGTCGCTATGTCTTCTAATCATTCTCCTAAAAATTCCCAAAAAAAAGCAACGCCCACCACGATCGATGGTTTGTCGGGGTTGCGCGAGCTACGTCAACAATTGCGGCAAGCTGCGCCAGTGGCAGAAAAGCCGGCAACGCCTGCCGCGAAATTGCCGCTCGATCAGGTGCGTCAATATGCGTCACCAGCTGCATCGTCAGCGACCTCGCAAGCTCAGCGCGGGCGTTCTGAGCGCGCTCCGGCTAAGCCTGCTGGCCAGTCACCGGTGCGCGGTGGTACGAAGCCTTCTGCTGCGGTTGCTTCTGTGGCGGCCAATGAGAGCAATCTGCCGTTCCGCAATCCACTGCCTGTCATCACATTTCCGGAAGAATTACCCGTATCCGGCAAGCGTGCCGAGATTGCGGAAGCCCTGCAAAAGCATCAGGTCATCATCGTCTGCGGCGAGACCGGTTCGGGTAAAACCACGCAGTTGCCAAAAATATGTCTGGAACTCGGGCGTGGGCGCAAAGGCCTGATCGGTCATACCCAGCCGCGCCGGATTGCGGCCTCATCGACCGCCAAGCGGATTGCGCAGGAATTAAATTCGCCACTCGGTGAACATGTCGGTTTTAAAGTGCGTTTTACTGACACGCTGAGTAAAGGCGCATCGGTCAAACTGATGACTGACGGTATTTTGCTGGCTGAAACGCAGACCGATCCTTTGCTGCGTCAATACGACACCATCATCATCGATGAGGCGCATGAGCGCAGCCTGAACATTGATTTTCTGCTCGGCTATCTGAAGCAATTGCTGCCGAAGCGCCGTGATCTGAAGATTATCATCACGTCTGCGACGATTGATGCGCAACGTTTTGCCAATCATTTTGCCGACGATTCCGCTAAACCACATGGCGCAGAACCCAAGCCTGCGCCAGTCATCGAAGTATCGGGGCGCTTGTATCCGGTGGAGGTACGTTATCGCCCGGTGCAGGATACCGAGAAAGATAAAGAACGTGATCTGATGACCGCGATTACCGATGCGGTCGATGAGTTATGCCGTATCGGTTCCGGTGATGTGCTGGTGTTTCTGCCTGGCGAGCGCGAGATTCGTGACGCTGCAGAAGCCTTGCGCAAGCATCATCCGCCGCACGTCGAGATATTGCCCTTATTTGCCCGTTTATCAGCGCAAGAGCAGGAGCGGGTGTTTAAAGTATCGAATGCGCGTCGCATTGTTCTCGCGACCAACGTCGCAGAAACCTCGTTAACGGTGCCTGGCATCCGTTTTGTCGTCGATACCGGTTTGGCGCGCGTCAAGCGTTACAGTTACCGGAACAAGGTAGAACAATTACAGGTTGAGTCGATTGCGCAATCGGCAGCGAATCAGCGTGCTGGCCGTTGCGGACGTGTCTCCGCCGGTGTTTGTATACGACTGTTCGACGAGCAGGAATTTAATCAGCGCATCCGTTTCACTGAACCGGAAATTTTGCGTTCTTCGCTGGCCGCCGTTATTTTGCGGATGAAGTCCTTACGACTCACCGATGTAGAAAGTTTCCCCTTTATCGAGCCGCCGCCGGGCAGAGCGATTGCCGATGGCTATCAGCTCTTGCAGGAGCTGGGGGCGATGGATGACAGCAATCAATTAACTGCCGTTGGTCGTCAGCTCGCGAAATTGCCGTTAGACCCGCGAGTCGGGCGCATGATCCTTGCTGCGCGCGACAATCAGGCCTTGCAGGAAGTGTTGATCATCGCTGCCGCTTTATCGGTGCAGGACCCGCGCGACCGTCCTATGGATGCGCAGGCAGCAGCCGATCAGGCACATAAGAAATTTGCGGATGAAAAATCTGAATTCATCTCGTATTTGAAAATCTGGAAGTGGTTTGAAGATGCAATCGAACACAAAAAGACAAACCGTCAGTTGCAAGACAATTGCCGTAGCAATTTCCTGAGCCAAATGCGCTTGCGCGAATGGCGTGAGGTGCATTCGCAATTACTGACCATCGTGAAAGAGCAGGGCTGGCGCCTGAACGAGAGCGCCGCTACTTATGAGCAACTGCACCTGTCTTTGCTGACTGGCTTACTCGGAAATATCGGCTATAAATCCGAGGAAGATGCGCATTACCTTGGTGCCCGCAGCATCAAATTTTATATCTGGCCCGGCTCCAGTCTGGCAAAGAAAGCCGGACGCTGGATTATGGCGGCAGAGCTGGTCGATACGACACGTTTGTACGGGCGTTGTATTGCCCAGATACAGCCGGAATGGCTGGAAAAGATCGGCGGTCATTTACTGAAAAAATCCTACGGTGAGCCTCGCTGGGAAAAGCGTACGGGTCAGGTGTCGGCGTTTGAACGAGCCACCTTGTATGGATTGGTCGTCTACAGTCAGCGCCGGATTCAGTATGGTTTGTATCACCCGGTCGAAGCGCGTGAGATTTTTATCCGCGAAGCATTGGTGGAAGGCGAGTTCGAGACACGCGCGCCGTTCTTTGTCCACAACCAGAAACTGGTGCGGGAAATTGAAAATCTGGAACACAAATCACGCCGCCTCGATGTGTTGGTCGATGCTGAGCTGATCGTCGCGTTTTACGACAAACTGATTCCATCGGACGTGTATAACGCAGTCTTGTTTGAGGAATGGCATAAAGAGGCGATCAAAGCCAATCCCAAACTGTTGCATCTGAATAAAGACGATCTGATGCGTCACGAGGCTGCTGGCGTGACGACGGATTTATTTCCCAAAACCATGCAGGTATCTGGCGTAGCGCTGCAACTCAGTTACCATTTTGAACCCGGCAGCCCGCGTGATGGTGTGACGCTGACGGTGCCCTTGTTTTCACTGAATCAGGTGTCAGCAGAGCGCAGTGAGTGGCTGGTGCCCGGTATGCTGAAGGAAAAAGTACATTTGCTGATCAAATCCTTGCCGCAAAAAATACGCCGTCATTGCGTACCTTTACCGGAATATGCGGCAGGATTTTGTGAGCGCAATGACTTCGGTAAAGGTAATTTCCTCGATGCCGTGATTGCCGATATCCGCGAGCAAAAAGGCTTGCTGTGCAAAACCACGGACTTTAAATTTGAAACTCTGCCGGTGCATCTGACGATGAATTTTAAAGTTGTCGATGAACATGGCCGCCAGTTGGAAATGGGGCGGAATCTGGCGAATCTGCGTGCAGAATTTGGCGGGCAGGCACGTGAAAGCTTTCAAAAAATTGCGAGTGCAGAAAAGCTGGCGCTGTTGGATACGCAGACAATTGCTGCCAGCGCAGCACCACGCACAGGCAGCGGCAATAAAACGCATCAGAACGTTTCATCTGGCGTCGTGCCAACGCCGGTCCTGAAGCAGGAAAATTTCACAGGCTGGACTTTCGACAGCCTGCCGGAATTGCTGGAAGTACAGCAAGGTAAGCAAACCCTGATCGGTTATCCGGCGCTGGTGGATAAGCTCACGCATTGCCATATCGAGGTGTTTGACGACCCGGATGAAGCAGCGCGGGTGCACAGAATAGGCTTGCGCCGCCTGTTTGCGTTGCAGCTCAAGGAGCAGGTGAAGTTCCTGGAGAAAAATATTCCAGGTCTGCAGCAGATGGGCATGCAGTTTATGGCGCTGGGCTCACAGGAAGAATTGCGCGAACAGATTATTCAGACGGCGATTGAACGTGCATGTTTGCAGCAGCCATTGCCAAGCAATTCGGGTGAATTTAATACCCGTCGCGAAGAAGGTAAGGCGCGCCTGAATTTGCTGGCGAATGAAATCGCCCGTATGGCGGGGCAGATACTGGCGGAGTATCACAGTCTGCCGAAGAAAATTCAGGGCATCAAAGCGCATGCGCAAGCGGCGGCGGATATTCAGAATCAGTTGCAGATGCTGATTACCAAACGCTTTATTGCAGAGACGGATTTCAGCCAACTGGCACATTTTCCACGTTATCTGAAAGCGATCACGATACGGATGGATAAGCTGCGTGCTGACCCGGCGCGTGACGCTAAATTGATGGCAGAGTGGAACAGTGTCGCGCAACCATGGCAAAGAACGCCGCGCAAAACAGGTGCTGATGCCGATCCTAAGTTACTCGAATTCCGCTGGCTGCTGGAAGAGTTGCGGGTTTCGTTGTTTGCGCAGGAATTGCGGACGCCGATGCCGGTGTCCGTGAAGCGTTTGCAGAAAGTCTGGGAAAGCATGCAGCGTTAATTGCGGCATTCGTCGCAACATTCGTTGAAACATCAGTTGCGTTGAAAATCGTAAAAATAGCTGAGAACGTCTGAATAAATACCTGCCTTTCCAGCGCTTTTTGGCTGGAGAGGCAGATTTTTATTGGACTTGCCTTGATTTGTCTGTCATGCGAGCCATTGCACCCTGCAATTGATCCGATTCCAGAATGACGACGTTATCGGCTGCAGTAACACTCGCGGTGACGACTGCCTGCAGCATCGCTGCTGCCACATCGGCGACATTCACCGCACGGTAGCGTCGTGGTATCAGTTTGCCGAATAGGCTGGATAAGACGATCGCGATGGCTTCGGCCGGGCGTTTATCTTTTCTGTTGCCGCCGCTGAGCAGCGATGGACGAACGATAGTCAGTGCTGAAAATTCCAAAGCACGCAAATCATCTTCCACCTGGCCTTTCACCTGTAAATAAAAGGAGCCGGCTTCTGCTTTTGCACCAAGCGCCGAGTTATATACAAACTGCTTTGTCCCTGCGGCTTTGGCGAGGCGGGCAGCGGCGATGACATAGTCGTGGTCGATACGGATAAATGCTGCTTGCGAGCCGGCGATCCTGATCGTCGTGCCGAGCGCACATAAGACCGCATCTGCTTGCCACCAGTCTGCATCCGGCGGCAAGCTGGCATAGTCAACGATGGGATTGCGTAATTGCGAATGCGGCGCTAAGGCGGTACGCGTCGGCGCGATCACTTGCGTGACATCCTTGTGTGCGAGGGCTTGCGCAAGCAATTGCTGACCTACTAAGCCAGTCCCGCCCAGAATTAATAGTTTCACTTTGACCTTCTCTCTTTCTGCTGTGTCGTCACCTGTATCCGGGTGGTATGCTGTCGGACTTTGCTGACCGCCATTTCTTTCCTGTTCCGATTTTGTATGAATCATCAACTGACTCCCGGCACTATTTTTTTACTGGTATTTGCACCGCTGCTTTGGGCTGGGAATGCAGTTGTTGGACGTATGATACATACGATGGTGCCGCCAGTAAGCTTGAATTTCTTTCGCTGGGCAATTGCTTTTCTGATTTTGTTACCGATGGCTGCCGGTATTTTTAAACGTGGCAGCATATTCTGGTTTCGCTGGTATCGCTACGCAATTCTCGGCCTGCTTGGTGTGGGGATGTATAACGCCCTGCAATATCTGGCCTTGCAAAGTTCAACGCCCATCAATGTGACGCTGGTGGCAGCGAGCATGCCAGTCTGGATGTTATTAATCGGGCGCTTATTTTTCCAGGCACCGATTTCGCGCTCTGCGGTAGCAGGCGTGGTCGTCTCGATCGCAGGAGTATTGCTGGTGCTGAGTCGCGGTGAGCTTCAGCATCTGATGGCGCTGCGTCTGGTTCCGGGCGATATATTGATGTTGCTGGCGGCGATTTGCTGGTCACTTTACAGCTGGCTGCTGACCCGTGGCGGTGACGGCGAATTACGCGATCACTGGTCACATTTTTTATTGGCACAGGTCAGCTTCGGGCTGGTATGGTCGGGTTTGTTTGCGGCAGGTGAATGGATGCTTGCTGCGCCAGTCATTCACTGGAGCGGTACGCTGATTGCGGCGATCATGTTTGTCGCCATCGGGCCAGCACTGATAGCCTTTCGCTGCTGGGGCATGGGCGTGCAAAGGGTTGGGCCGAGTATCGCGGCGTTTTTCAGTAATCTGACGCCCTTGTTTGCTGCTTTGCTGTCGTCGTTATTTTTAGGTGAAACGCCACAGCTGTTTCATGCGGTGGCGTTTTTGCTGATTGTTGCCGGTATCGTTTTATCTTCAAGGCGTTGACGTCTTCTTGCCGGTTCGCAGTGCTTTACAGTGGATCAGGCGCACCCGCAGCGGTAGCGCTGTTACTGATGATGTAGGAAAACAGTTGTTCGTAGCGATAACGTTCGCCTGTGTCATCAAGCTGATGGCGGTTTTCCATAAATGCTTCATCGACTTCCTGCCAATCGGTGACATTTAATACCAGTTTGGCGACCGGTAACACATCATTTTCCTCAGCATGCATGTGCGCATAATAGAAAAGGGCATATTGTTCCGCAAGATCTCTGAAATGCGGAAAAGCCGGGGCACCGCAAAACTCGAATTTCAACAACGCATTGTGCAGATTGCGCACCAGACATTCGCCTTTTCCATGCTGTTCGATTAACGCATCCAGCACATTGTCGAGTTGGTGTGTGCGCTCTTTAATCTTGGAAAACAGAAATTTGTCTTCTTTAGGATGATGTACTTTTTCCGGATATTCGCTGATGTAAAAAAGAATCGCGCGGAATACTTTGAGATCCGGTGGCGCTTCGCCTTTATCTATCGAGCGCACAAAATCCAGCATAGTCTGTATGACGGCAGACAAATGCTGATGTTCTTGCTGAATGATATCGACGGATATTGGATGGAAGTTTCTGGCGCACATAACGGTCTCCGCAGAATTTTTTTATACTGTACTCCGTGCGCCATATTTGCTGTTTGATGCCGATCAAATAAAACGAGACGCATCAACGGATTTCGTTGACTTCCGCTGATTTTTAGGTTGATCGTTGCCTGCATCCGCATTCCGCTCTTGTTTTACTTCCTGCTTACGCTTGTCTGAGGAATTTTTTCTATCGTCTTGTTGATATAAAAAAACCTCGCCCCAGTAACTGGGGCGAGGTTGATTGGGTACATCAGTTATCAGTGTTTCAGCGCTTTGCAACGATGGCTTCAATCTGATCCATGATGCTGTTCATACGTTTAAACACGGCCTGATAGGGGGCTGGCGATGCCAGATCGACCCCGGCTTTTTTTACCAGATCGTAAGGATAAGCAGAACCGCCAGCTTTCAGGATATTCAGATAATTGTCGCGCGCACCTGCTTGCGATTTCAGAATTTCATCAGCAAACATAGAACCGGCAGCAATCGAGGTCGCATACTGGAAGACATAAAAGCGATTATAGAAATGCGGGATGTAAGCCCATTCTGTGGCATAGACATCATCGATTTTCATGACGCCTTCTTTATCGCCGTGATAGCGTTTCAGCGTATCACCGTAGATTTTAGTCAGGCCTTCACCGGTCAGCGATTCACCTTTGTCCACGCGCGCATGCACTTCGCGTTCAAAGTCTGCAAACATGGCCTGACGGAAGAAGGTGCCACGTAAGTTTTCCAGTGCGGAACCCAGATACAGCAGGCGTTCATCGTCGCTCTTCGCGATTTTCAGCATGTGATCGAGCAATAACACTTCGTTGGTAGTCGATGCAATTTCAGCCGTAAAAATAGGGTAGTCAGCGGTGCTGAACGCTTGATTTTTATTCGCCAGATACGAATGCATCGCATGTCCCCACTCATGCGTGAGTGTGGAGACTGACTCGTAATCGTCGTTGTAATTCAGCAGTATGTATGGGTGCACGTCATACGCCACGCCGGACATATAGGCACCTGAACGCTTGCGTGGGCGAGGGTAGACGTCCATCCAGCGCGCTGTGCTCGCTTTGGTGATGGCATTGACGTAGTCGTCGCCAAGTGGTTTGACTGAACTCAGCATCAGTTTCACACCATCATCGATGCTGTAAGTGAAATTGCCGGAAACCAGCTGCGGGTAAATATCGAAATAGCGCAAGTCTTGTACGCCCAGCATCTTCGCGCGCAATTTGAAATAACGGTGCAGCGTTGGCAGATTGGCGCGGGTCTGATCGACCAGCGTGTCATATACCGCGCGCGGTATATTGTTGCCATCCAGCGCATGAGTCAGCGAATCAGGATAGTTACGCACTTTGGCATACACGGCATCGCGTTTGAGCTGCTCGTAAAACGTGACGCCGTAGCTGCGTTCAAATTCTTTCCATTTGCCCCAGAATGCATCAAACACCAGCTTGCGGTCAGCGCGATTCGGTGACGCGCGGTATTTGGTGTAGGCGGCCTGATCGATGGTGACTTGCTGACCATCCGACAGTGTGACTTTTGGCCACGGCATTTCTGCATTCGACAATGTGGAGTACACAGCAGCAGGGGCATTCATTGCCATGCCAAATGTTGCGATTAGTTCTTCGCCTTTTTTATCCAGCGTGTGTTGTGCGCCGCGCAAGATGTCGTGCAGGCCAAAGCGGTAGGAGGCGAGCGATTTGTCCTGATTCAGATACGCATCGATTTTCTTTTGCCCCAGCTTGAGTATCTCAGGACGAAAGAAAGAATTTGCTTCTTCGAGCTTGCTGCCGAGAATATCTGCATTTTGCGCAATGTCTTGCCCTTCGTTGTCGCCGGTATCCTGATCGCGGAATTGGGATGCATAGGTTGCCAGACGTGCATAACGTTTCAGGATATCCGCATTCAGATCGAGACAGGATTTAAAGCTGCTGACCTTATCGCCCAGATGACCGCTGCATTTTTGCAGCTGGACTAACTGCGTTTCCAGATTTTTTGCATCGGCATTCCATGCAGCGCGATTCGCATACAGATCGGTAAGATTCCAGCGTTGAGCTTCATTATCGTTGCTGTGCGCTGCAAAGCCGCTGGCAGGAAAGGCAAATGCGAGTACCAGCAAGCTGGCGATCAGATGTTTTTGCATAGAGTCTCCGGGGTTGAGTATTACCGGCCAAGCCGGTGATGGTCATCACGAACAATGTGAAGAACAGTGTGACAGATGATGTGATAAAGGCAAAAATATACAGCTAAATTGACCGTATGAATTCAAGTAGCAGGCAGATGAATCACAGATTTGATAAAAACCGTGCAATTCCGGAGAATCTTCTGGCTTTGTTCCGTTTGACTATTTTTTATACGATTTACATTTCTCTTTTTTGATTCGCAAACGTAAATATTTATTCCCCGCGTTGTGTGTGAGGTTGGTTTGATTGCCGCAGTTTTGCGAATAGCTGTGTTGTATTTTGATGATGGGAATTTTTTCAGATGATTCAAGTACAATGAAGCTCGTTTTTATTTCTGATTCCGCCTATGAAACGCCCCCGCTTTTTACCTGACAACATGACTTTACTTTTGCTGGGCGTGATTCTGATCGCCAGTTTTTTTCCGGTAAAAGGAGAACTTGCAGTCAGCGTTGATCATCTGTCGACACTGATGATTGCTTTGCTGTTCTTTATGCACGGCGCCAAATTATCGCGTGAGGCGGTGGTAGCGGGAATGACGCACTGGCGTTTGCATTTGCTGGTGCTGGGCGTGACATTTGCCTTATTTCCTTTGCTGGGAATATTGCTCAAGCCAGCTTTGCTGACGGTATTGACGCCGGATTTGTATCTGGGAATTTTGTATTTGTGTCTGTTGCCATCGACTGTGCAATCATCGATTGCGTTCACTTCGGTTGCGCGTGGTAATGTGCCGGCTGCCGTCTGCAGTGCTTCTGCGAGTAATCTGCTCGGCATCTTCATCACGCCTTTGTTGGTCAGCCTGCTGATTAAAGCCAACAGCGATGGACATTCGTCGGCCGATGCGATGCTGAAGATTGTTTATCAACTCCTGTTGCCATTTGTCGCTGGACAGATCATGCGTCCGTATTTACAGGCATGGATCACCAAACATGCGAGCGTATTAAAAATGGTCGATCAGAGCTCGATTCTGCTGGTGGTCTTCGTGGCATTCAGTGAAGCGGTCGTGCAAGGATTATGGCATCAGGTGCCAACGTTGATGTTGCTGGGGCTGCTGCTGATCAGTGCGGTTATACTGGCTTTGGTGATGGGGTTCACAACCCTGATCAGCCGTCGTCTGGGGTTTAGTAAGGAAGATGAAATCACCATTGTTTTTTGTGGCTCTAAAAAGAGTCTGGCAAGCGGTGTGCCGATGGCAAAAGTTTTATTTTCCAGCGGTTCCGTCGGCATGGTGTTGTTACCCGTGATGCTGTTCCATCAGTTGCAACTGATGGTCTGCGCTGTATTGGCGCAACGCTACGCAAACAGACCAAAATAGAAATCAACAGAATCCGGCAAATATCAGGCCTGCCTGAATGCCGGGTTTTTTTAAGGAGAAATACATGCCTCGTTTTGCTGCCAATCTCAGCATGATGTATACCGAAGTCGATTTTCCTGCACGTTTTGCTGCTGCGGCAAAAGATGGTTTCACCGGTGTGGAATATTTATTTCCATATGATTATCCGGCACTCCAGTTACGTGAATTGCTGGACGCGGATAATTTGCAACAAGTATTGTTCAATGCGCCGCCGGGGAACTGGGCTGCCGGTGAACGTGGCTTGGCGTCGTTGCCAGGTCGGGAAGACGAATTTAAGCGTGGCTTTGATCAAGCGCTTGAGTATGCCCGTGTACTTGGAAATCGCCATATTCATGTGATGGCAGGGCTGATACAGCCTGAGCAGGATAGCGCGCGCCATCGAGCGGTTTATCTGGGTAATCTGGCGTATGCAGCATTGCTGGCCTCGCGCGAAAATGTGACGGTGTTAATTGAACCTATCAATACCCGAGATATGCCGGGGTATTTTTTATCTGAGCAAAATACGGCGCAGGAAATCTGCGAAGAAATCGGCGTCAGTCATTTGCAAGTACAGTTCGATATATACCACTGCCAGATTATGGAGGGTGATATCACGCGCAAGCTGCAGCGGGATATGCACAGGCCACAGGCCGGCATAGGCCATATACAGATCGCCGGTGTACCGGATCGCCATGAACCGTCCGATGGTGAACTAAATTACCCGTATCTGTTTCAGTTGCTCGATGATTTGGGCTATGCAGGCTGGATCGGTTGCGAATACCGGCCACGGGCAGGAACCTCAGAAGGGGTGGCGTGGATCAGACCTTGGCAGGCAGCAAAGTAAATTACGCGGTACTGAAAAGGAGATAGTCAGTATCGCCTGCCTATGTTCATTGTCGGTTGCCGATCTCGGCATTTCATCATCGGTACAAAAATAAAAAAGCGGCCTGAATTTTTTTTCAGGCCGCTTTTTTTGATCAGATAAAACCGTCAGACCAACGACATTATTCGTCTGACACTTGCAAAATCAGCTTGCCAAAATTTTTGCCATCGAACAGCATCATCAGCGTGTCCGGGAAGGTTTCTATGCCTTTGACTATATCTTCGCGGGTGTGGAATTTACCTTCTGCCATCCATTTACTCATTTCTGCGACCGCTTCGCCATAACGTGCGGCATAATCAAAAACGACGATACCTTCCATGCGCGCACGATTGACCAGCAGCGATAAATAGTTGGCAGGGCCTTTTACCGGTGTTGTGTTGTTGTATTGGGAGATTGCTCCGCAGATGATGATGCGTGCCTTCATGTTGATGCGGGTCAGCACGGTATCGAGAATATCGCCGCCGACATTATCAAAATACACGTCTACGCCGTTCGGGCAATGTTCCTTCAGGCCGTCACGTACCGAGCCGGTTTTGTAATCGATACAGGCATCAAAACCGAGTTCATTCACTACGAAATCACATTTATCTTTGCCACCGGCGATACCGACGACGCGGCAGCCTTTTTGTTTTGCAACCTGACCGACAGTCTGACCTACTGCACCCGCTGCGCCGGAAACGACGACGGTTTCACCCGTTTTCGGCTGGCCGACATCCAGCAAACCAAAGTAAGCGGTCATACCAGGCATGCCGAGCGCATTCAGGAATTTTGGTAAAGGTGCGAGTGCCGGATTAATTTTGTAGAAGGCCGCTGTTTTATCATTCGCCGCACCGACCCAGTATTGCTGTACGCCAGTGCCGCCGGAAACATAATCGCCGACCGCAAATAAAGGCGATTTCGATGCCACCACTTTGCCAACACCGCCGGCGCGCATCACTTCATCAATCGCTACCGGGCGGATATAGGATTTGCCTTCATTCATCCAGCCACGCATCGCCGGGTCAAGCGAAATGTAGATCGTTTGAACGATGATTTCACCATCGTTAATCTCTCTGACTTGTTCGGTGGTGAATTTCCAGTCGCTGTGTTTTGGTGTGCCAACCGGGCGGGCGGCGAGGCGGTATTGCTGATTGCTGAAGCTGCTCATAGTGTCTCCTGTGTTTTTGGTGATGTCCTTACGGACGTTGGCATCGCAGTTTTTGCGCCAGCCTTAATATACACGAAATAGAACGTACGTGCTTTTTGTTGCCGCTTTTTAAATCGCCGTGAAATTCAGAGCTGATTCTCGCTAATCTGGCCCCGACGCGCGACGCGTCTGCAATGAACGTGCGACAATAGGCGGTTACGGTTTTTAGCTTTGTTTTGCTTTAAAATTGCGGATTATTCCAAATTAAATTTGCCTTACCCCCGAATGTCATGTGTATTCGGGCGAAAAAATAACATGATGACCATACGACCAGAATATATTCTTACTCTTTCTTGTCCTGATCAACGCGGTATCGTACACAGCGTTTCAGGATTTTTAGCCAATCATGGCTGCAATATCATCGATTCTGCGCAGTTTGGTGATGAACAATCTGCCACGTTTTTTATGCGTGTGCATTTCGCTGTTGAAGATGCTGGCGTCAAAGAAGCAGCATTACGCGAAGAATTTGCGGAACTCGCTCGTGGCATGCAAATGAGCTGGAAGCTCAATGATGCGCATCACAAGCCAGCCGTGATACTGATGGTTTCTAAAATCGGTCATTGCCTGAATGATTTGCTGTTCCGGTACAAGAGCGGTTTATTGCCGGTAGAAATCAAGGCCATTGTTTCTAATCACACCGATTTTTATCAGCTTGCTGCCAGCTACAATATTCCATTCCACCACTTACCGTTAGCGGCAGGTGCTTCGGCTGAGGCCAAGCGTGCGCAGGAAGAAAAAGTACTGGAAATCGTCGCGGCCAATCAGGCTGATCTGGTAGTGCTGGCGCGCTACATGCAGATATTGTCGCCGCAGATGTGTGATGCACTCAAAGGCAAAGCAATCAATATCCATCACTCTTTCCTGCCTAGTTTTAAAGGTGCGAAACCTTATTATCAGGCGCATGAACGTGGCGTGAAACTGATCGGTGCGACCGCGCATTTTGTGACCGGTGATCTGGATGAAGGCCCGATCATTGAGCAAGATGTTGAGCGCGTTGATCATGCAATGGAACCAGAAACACTGACCGCCATCGGGCGCGATGTTGAGTGCGTGGTGCTGGCGCGGGCGGTGAAATGGTTTGTTGAACACCGTATTCTGCTGAATGGTCACAAGACAGTGGTGTTCAAATAATGGCGTTGAAATCGATTATTTACAAAGCCGATCTGAATATTTCTGATATGGATCGCGGCTATTACGCCGATCATAGTCTGACGATTGCCCGTCATCCGTCGGAAACCGATGAACGCATGATGATACGCGTGCTGGCATTTGCGATTCACGCTGCTGAGCGACTGGAATTCGGCAAAGGCATTTCCGATACGGAAGAGCCTGATCTGTGGGAAAAAGACTATACCGATGCGATACAACTGTGGGTAGAAGTTGGTCAACCCGATGATCGCCGCTTGCTGAAAGCCTGCGGCCGCTCAGAAAAAGTGATTGTCTACAGCTTTGCCAGTGCCAGCGATATCTGGTGGAAGCAGATGAACAGTCGCCTTGATCGCGCAAAAAATCTGAAGGTGATGAATGTGCCATCGACACAGAGTCAGGCACTGGAAAAACTCGCACAACGGTCTATGCAATTGCAATGCACGATACAGGACGGGCAAATCTGGATGTCGGCAGGCGACGCCTCGATACAGATCGATCTGGAACTGCTGAAGGATTTTGGCTGATCTGTTCAGATTGTTTGCATAAAAAAACGGCTTGCAGATAACAGCAGAGATAACGCTGTTTTTCCGCAAGCCGTTTTACATAGACATGACGACTTTGTTTATACAGCGACGCCTGTCGCGTCAAAGTACCCTTCAAATAACACTGAGCTTAAATAACGCTCGCCGGAATCCGGTAAAATAGCGAGGATGGTTTTGCCTGCATTTTCAGGTAAAAATGCGAGTCGGGTCGCTGCGGCGACCGCTGCACCACACGAAATGCCGGCGAGTATGCCTTCTTCTTTGGCGAGCCGCTGCGCAAACAACACGGCATCTTCGTTGCTGACTTGTTCGACCTGATCGATCAGCGATAAATCCAGCACGTCCGGCACAAAACCAGCACCGATACCCTGAATTTTATGTGGCCCAGGCTGCAAAGGCTGGCCAGCGCGTTGTTGCGTCAGTATCGGGCTGGTCGTCGGTTCGACCGCCACGGTATGCAGCGCTTTGCCCTGTGTCTTTTTCAGATAGCGTGAGACGCCGGTAATGGTGCCGCCGGTGCCAACGCCAGCGACAAAAATATCGATGTTGCCCTTGGTGTCTTCCCAGATTTCCGGGCCGGTTGTGCGTTCATGTACTGCCGGATTCGCCGGGTTTTTAAACTGTTGCAGCAAGACATAGCGGTCCGGGTCGCTGGCACGGATTTCTTCGGCTTTTGCAATCGCCCCATTCATGCCTTTGGCACCTTCGGTCAGTACCAGTTTGGCACCGAAGGCAGCGAGTAATTTTCTGCGTTCTATGCTCATGGTTTCCGGCATTGTCAATGTCAGTGGTATGCCTTTAGCTGCGGCGACAAACGCGAGCGCGATACCAGTGTTGCCGCTGGTAGGTTCTATCAGTTCTTTGCCAGCGCCCAGCAGTCCGCGTTCTTCGGCATCTGCAATCATCGCTGCACCAATACGGCATTTGACGGAGTAGGCGGGATTGCGGCCTTCGACTTTGACCAGTACCGTTGCGCCCGCACCGGCGGTGATGCGGTTGAGGCGAATCAATGGTGTGCGTCCGATGGAGTCTGCGTTGTTCAGATAAAGTGCCATGATGGTCTTTCAGAAGTTGGGTGTATGGATACTACGAGTCAGGTGAGGCCGCGTGATTGATCTTTATCAAGCACGCTTCCTTACATTTTTTAAGCATATCGATATGAAAAAAAGGAGAGCAGCTGCATTGCAGGTCATCATACTTTTTTCCTGTTCAGGATGCGCGAGTACTATACATCGCAAATGCTGAGCATGGTGATGCCGCCATCGGTCCCCTGCGCGTATCACCGCTGCGGCGGCATTCAGACTGTGCTCCATTCTGCGCCCCGATTCTATAAAAAATGCAGAAAAACGGGGAGTATATGCAAAAAACGCCTTATTCTCAGCAGAAAATAAGGACGTTTTAAAATACTGGGGGGAGTATATTTATGCTGCTGAGACGCTTGCAGCGCTCAGTTTGCTCAGGCTGACGTAGTTAGTACCTTTTTCAGCCACAGCCCGATGTCGCGGATTTCTTCGGCACAAACTGAATGCGGCATCATGTACTCATGCCATTCGATCTGATAGCCCAGCTCTTTCAGCAAGTCACGTGATTGCTCTGCGCGTTGAATGTGAATCACAGGATCGGCGCGACCATGTACCAGAAATACCGGTGTGTGCTGATTCGCTGCACTGCGCTCAGCAGCGACCACATCACGCAAGGGTACATAGCCGGATAAACACAGCAAGCCCGCCAGTTTTTGTGGATAGCGCAAACCGGTTTGCAAGGTCATGGCGCAACCTTGTGAAAAGCCGGCGAGGAAAATTTTATTGACAGGAATGCCGCGAGCCACTTCACGTGCAATCAGTTTTTCAATTTCTGCCTGCGATGCACGCAAGCCTTTTTCATCTTCGCGGCGCGCAATGTCTGTACCCAGAATGTCATACCAGGCGCGCATTACATAGCCGCCGTTGATCGTCACTGGCATCGTTGGCGCATTCGGGAATACAAAGCGTATGCCGGGCATGCCACTCAGATCAAGCTCCTGAACGATAGGGACGAAATCATTGGCATCTGCGCCCAGACCATGCATCCAGATAATAGCGACGCTGGGATTGGTGGCGCTTTCAATTTCTACTGTCTCGAGGTAATTACTCATAGCTGAAGTGGAATTTTTTTGGGTTGAAGGGGATGTGCTGAGTTTGCCTGATTTTTGTTGTTGGCCTGTCGTGTTGGTCGCGAGTGTTTCCGCCATAGTTTCTGCATTTACTTTTGCAGTAAAGACCTTAGCAAACAAACCCAGCGCACAGGTGCCGAGCAAAGCAGTGATCCATAATCGTCTTGCTGATGGCGGAACATCTGCTTTGTTCATTTGTTTGCGTACATTGCGGATAACCCGATTTAACGGAGGCAATCAGGATTTTTGTCGTAACGCCGATTTAGGGCGGAAAACTTTGCAGACCGATTCGTGCGTTTCTATGTAAGGCCCGCCGATGAGGTCGATGCAATAAGGAATTGCTGCAAAAATGCCAGAGACAATTTGCTTGCCATCCGCATCTTTCAAGCCTTCCAGCGTTTCTTTAATCGACTTCGGTTGCCCTGGCAAATTCAGAATCAGTGCGGCATGATCAGCAGTTTCGCGTATCACCGCCACCTGCCGCGACAAGATCGCGGTTGGTACAAATTGCAGACTGATCTGACGCATTTGCTCGCCGAACCCCGGCATTTCTTTGGTGGCGACCGCCAGCGTGGCTTCCGGTGTCACATCGCGCCGAGCAGGGCCGGTGCCACCAGTGGTGATGACCAGATCGCAGCGCGCCACATCGACCAGCTCAGCCAGAGCCTGTTCAATTGCCTGACGTTCATCGGGAATCAGGCGGGTTTCCATGACCCAGTTACTCGCCAAGGCGTTACTGAACCATTCCTGTAAAGCGGGCAAACCCTGATCCTGATAGACGCCGGCAGATGCGCGGTCAGAGATTGAGACCAGGCCTATGCGCAATGCGCGGTCGGCGGCATCAGTATTGCTCATGATCCTCATCCTCTTGATCTTCAGCGTCTGCATCATCCAATGCGTCATCGCCCGCAGGCGCTTTCTGCAATTGCTTCAGAATCTGGAAAATCTCGCGGTAGGCTTTCGGCGGTTTGTTTTCTGCCTGTTCCTTACGCGCGTTGCGGATCAGTGTGCGCAATTGTTGTACGTCGAGATGCGGATGTTCGGACAATAATTCTGTCAGCGCGTTGTCGTCTGTCAGCAGTTTGTCACGACGGCGCTCCATCGCATGCATCGCGGCTGTTTCTGCTTTCGACGAGCCTTTCCAGCTGTCGATGGTTTTCTGGATCAGAGCAACTTCTGCCTCATCCAGCGTACGCATTTTTTTGCCGACAAATTGCATCTGACGACGACGGCCTTCATGGTTCGTGATTTGCTGACATGCGAGAATCGCATCACGCACATCTTCAGGCATAGGAACGCGTTTGACGCGGTCACGCGCCTGTTCGACCAGTTCTTGTCCCAGTTTTTGCAACGCGGTCATTTCGCGTTTGAGCTGAGATTTTGAAGGACGGTCATATTCCTCTTCAAATTCGCTGGATTGGTAGCCACATGAGCCCCGGTTTGGATTTGGCATAATTCTGCGCCTTTACTATAAACTTAATGAAACGGCTGCTATGATACCCGTTTTAGTTCAGTCTCCAAAGAAACCTCATCTATGAGCAAGCCAGTTTTTACCCATACCCAGGATCAGTTGAAACAAATTGCACAGGATATGTTGCTTTTTGCTAAGGAAAAAGGCGCTTCCGATGCCGCTGTCGAAATCAGTGAAGGCGAAGGTTTATCGATCAGCGTGCGCAAAGGTAAGGTGGAAACAATAGAGCAGAACCGCGATAAAGGTATTGGTATTACTGTTTATATCGGACAAAAACGCGGTAATGCCAGCACCTCTGATTTTTCCCGTCAGGCGCTGAAAGATACGGTTGATGCAGCGTACAACATCGCCCGGTTTACGGCGGAAGATGATTGCGCGGGCCTGGCCGATGCGGAATTGTTTGAAATGGCACCGCGCGATCTGAAGCTGTGCTATCCGTGGCAAATCAGCGCGGAAGAGGCGATCGATATCGCCAAGCGCACCGAAGCGGCAGCATTTGCGGTCGATAAGCGTATTACGAATAGTGAAGGTGCCAGCGTCCATGTGCAGCAATCGCATTTCGTTTCTGCAAATTCACGCGGCTTTATCGGTGGTTACCCGCTTTCGCGTCATACGATTGCAGTAGCACCGATCGCAGGTAAGGGCGCCAAGATGCAGCGTGACGACTGGTATTCATCGCAACGCAATCCGAAAAAACTGGCGCAGCCCGAAGCGATCGGCCGCTATGCTGCTGAACGTGCGCTGGCGCGCCTGAATGCTCGCAAACTGACGACCCGTAAATGCCCGGTTCTGTTTGAAGCACCATTGGCGGCAGGCTTGCTCGGTTCGTTTGTGCAGGCAGTTTCGGGTGGCGCCTTGTATCGTAAATCTTCGTTTTTACTCGATTCGCTGGGGACGCAGATTTTTCCAGAACATATTCAGGTGCTTGAAGATCCGCATGTGCCAGGCGCAGTTGGTTCATCGCCATTCGATGATGAAGGTGTCCGCACTCAGCGCCGCGACGTGGTCAGCAATGGTGTCTTGCAGGGCTATTTTTTATCCACCTATTCGGCGCGTAAGCTGGGGATGCAAACAACCGGCAACGCGGGCGGTTCGCATAATCTGAGTCTGCTGTCTTCGAATACAAAAAAGAGTGATCAATTTGCTGCCATGCTCAAAAAAATGGGCACTGGCTTGCTGGTGACCGAGTTGATGGGGCAGGGCGTGAATTACGTTACTGGCGACTATTCGCGCGGCGCTTCCGGCTACTGGGTGGAAAACGGCGTGATTCAATATCCGGTCGAAGAAATCACGATTGCAGGCAATATGCGCGACATGTTCATGCAAATCGTGGCGGTTGGTGCGGATACGCTGGTGCGCGGTACCAAGCAGACTGGCTCGATACTGATAGAGAGCATGACGGTTGCGGGCAATTGATCCGTTCACGCGCTAAGCAAATAAAAACGACCATCTCGATGGTCGTTTTTTTATGGATTGAATTTCTAGTGCTTAGTTCGGGTTAGGTGTCGCAATAATCGTTATGCACCCAGATATGCCTCGATCACTCTCGGGTTGTTCAGCAGGTTCTGACCGCTGTCTTGCAACACAATTTCGCCATTTTCAAGAACATAGCCGCTTTGGGCGATTTTCAGTGCTTGTCTGACGTTTTGTTCGACCAGTAAAATCGTCAGCCCGGTCTGGTTGATTTCTTTCAGTACGCGGAAAATTTCCTGCACCATCAACGGTGCAAGACCCATCGATGGCTCGTCGAGTAACAGCACTTTAGGCTTGGCCATGAGCGCGCGGCCTATCGCCAGCATTTGTTGTTCGCCACCGGATAAATTGCCTGCGAGTCCGGAAGCGCGGTTTTTTAGCACCGGAAACAGATGAAATATATAGTCCAGATCCTTGCTGATCTGTGCTTTATCTTTGCGTGTATAGGCGCCGAGATCGAGATTTTCCTGTACCGTTAATGTGGTCAGAATCGCGCGCCCCTCGGCAACTTGCACCACGCCTTTTTGCACGATCTGATGCGGCGAGAGTGTCGTCAGATCTTCGCCGTCAAACAGAATTTTTCCGGCATTTGCTTTGATCAGACCGGAGACGGCGAGTAATGATGTGCTCTTGCCCGCGCCATTGGCACCGACGAGGGCCGTGATTTCGCCTGCGTTGAGTTCCAGTTGTATATTTTTGACGGCACGGATGTGGCCATACGATACGCTGAGGTTCTGGATGCTTAATATAGGGCTCATGTTGCGTCCTCCTTGCCGAGATAAGCTTCGATCACATCCGGATTGGCGCGCACTTCGTCTGGTGTGCCTTCTGCAATGATTTTGCCGAAATTGAGTACTGCGACGCGGTCGCAGAGCTCCATTACAAAGCGCATGTCGTGTTCTATCATGAAAATCGAAAAACCACGTTGGCGGATATTGTTAATTTCCGCCATCAGCTCGGTTTTTTCTGCGGGATTCATGCCAGCGACCGGCTCGTCGAGCAGCAATAATTTCGGTTGCGTTGCAAGTGCCCGCGCGAATTCCAGCTTACGTTGTTCGCCATACGATAAATTGTCAGCCAGCATGTGTGCTTTGTGATCGAGTCTTACCCAGGTCAGCAATTCATGGGCACGTTCACGTGCTTTCGCTTCTGCATTTCTATATGCGGTGAGATTAAACAACATGCTGCCGACGCTGTAATTGAGGTGCTCATGCATACCAACGACGACGTTTTCCAGCAAACTCATTTCCTTGAAAATGCGGATATTCTGAAACGTGCGGGCGATGCCGAGTTGCGTGATTTTGTGGGGTTCGACCACGCTCAGATCCTGATCGTTAAAACGTATCTCTCCGCTCGATGGACGTAACAGACCAGTGATCAGATTCACGATAGTGGTTTTACCTGCGCCGTTAGGACCGATCAGGCCGAAAATACTGCCTTGAGGCATGGTGAAGCTGACGTCCTGCAAGACCTGCAAACCGCCGAAATTTTTACTGATAGCTTGTAACTGCAACATTTAAGCGACCTCTTCAGACTTGCGGGAAGTGAATTTGCGGCGCAGCGCGCGGATTTTAGCCGGGTCCCAGATGCCCTTAGGCAGGTACAGAATCACGATGATCAGAATCAGGCCATTGGCGGCGAGTCGGTAATCCTTCAGCGAACGCATCACTTCAGGCAGCAATGTCAGGATCGTGCTGCCTATCACCGGGCCAATCAGATTACTGGTGCCACCGAAGACCGCCATCGTGAGAATGTCGACAGCATTTTCGAATGCGTAATTCCCCGGGCCTATGGTGAAGGTGTAGTGCGCATTCAGACCGCCAGCAATACCTGCGATGACTGCACCAAGCACAAACGCCAGCAGTTTATACCCTGCCACGTTGACACCCATTAAGCGTGCGGCGATTTCGTCTTCTTTAATCGCTTCAAATGCGCGCCCGGTTTTCGAGCGACGTAATCTCGCCAGGATAAACAAGGTGGCGCCTAAAATAAAAACGATGTGCCACCATTCGGTTTTGAGCGGAATGCCGTTCAGACCCATGGGACCACCAGTGATTTCCATGTTCAGAACAACGACGCGTACCACTTCGCCGAAGCCAAGCGTCGCCATTGCCAGATAAACACCTGACAGACGCAAAGTTGGAATACCGACAGCGAGAGCGACAAGTGCAGGCGCAATGCCCGCAGCAAGCAATGCGACCGGGAATGCAAGCTCTGTCTGCATGCTGATCATGGACGCCGCATATGCACCTATGCCCATAAATGCGGCGTTGGCGAGTGACAGCAAGCCGCACGACAAGGTCAGATAAATCGAGAGTGCCAGCATCGCATTGATGCCAATACCAAAAATAACAGTGCTGTATATAGCCCAGAAACCATCCCACCATTCGAGCATGATCTTATGCCTTTCTTTCTAAAATCTTGCCAAACATGCCGGAAGGACGAACCAACAAGATCACAAACAATAAACCAAATGCCACGGCATCACGGAAGTCGCTGGAAAGATAAGCGACGCTCATGACTTCGGCAAAGCCAAGAAATAAACCACCAATCAAGGCACCGCGGATATCGCCCATGCCACCCAGAATAATCACCGCAATACCTTTGTGCAGCATCGGTTGTCCCATGAATGGTGAGATTGCATTGAAAGACAGGCCGACCAGCACACCTGCTGCACCGCCGAGCGCTGCCGCCGCAAAAGAAGTGAACAGAAACAGGCCTTCAACATTGATGCCGAGCAGATACGCAGCTTTAGGTGATTCTGCAATTGCCCGTAAGGCTCTGCCCAGTTGCGTGCGGCGCATAATAATGAGCAGCACGACCATCAGCGCAAATGAAATCAGGACGATGGCTAATTGCACGGCGGTCAGGTGCAGATTACCGACGGTAAAACTCTCTTCCGGTATCGTGCCGAACGGAAAGCGTTTGTTTTCTGCGCCAAAGAACCCCTGTGCCACATTCGTAATCATGATGGCGACGCCGATGGTGGCGATCATCGGTGCCAGATGAGGCGCATTCCGTTTGCGCAAAGGTCGCAATACCAGAAAATCGACGATCACGCCGATCACACCGCACGTCAGCATCGCGATCAGCATTGCCAGCCACAAGGACATCTGGAATTGATTGACCAGTAATAGAGCGATATAGCTGCCCAGCATGAATATCGCGCCATGTGCGAGATTGATGACACCCAGCACACCAAAAACGAGAGTAAAACCGAGGGCAAACAATGCATACACGCTACCGAGCGAAAGGGCATTGATAAGTTGTTGTTCAAACATGATGATCCAGGCGAAAAACTGTGGCGACTCTTACCGAGGTTGAGTTGCTGATCAGTTTTGTCAGAAAAGCGTTTTAAGGAAATGAAAGAAGTTCAGATCAGAAACGCCGAAAAAAGTCTGCGGCAAAATATCAACTCACGCAGAGTAAAAATCCATACCTTAGAAACACAGCAGCGGTTCGCGCTATCGGTGGCGGAACCGCTGTGTTTTAAAGATGAATATTATTTCAGCAGTATAAATTTACCGCCTTTCGCAATATTCACAATGGCTTCTTGCTGCGCATCGTAACCTGCTTCTTTACCATCCTTTGCAGCAGCCCGGCGGAACGCAAATTTGCCGGTAGCGCCTTCAAATTTAATTGCAGGCAGGGCATTACGCAATGCAATACGGTCTTTATCAATGCTGCCAGTCAGTTTTACGGTTTTCAACGCTTCTGCAACGATATTCAGTGCATCAAAAGCCTGTGCTGCAAATTGATCAGGTTCGCCGCCAAATTTCGCTTTGTAATCGGCGATAAATTTTTTGTTTGCGGCAGATGTATTCTCTATCGACCATGGGCTGCCCATCAAGGTGTCGTCAGCCGCGTCTTTTGCGATTTCAAACAGTTTTGGTGAGTTGAACCCGTTACCGCCGATAAAGGGTTGCTTCATACCGAGCGAGCGGGTTTGTAAAATAATATTGGCGGCTTCTTCAGCGAGGCAGGAACAGACGATCGCGTCAGGATTCGACGCTTTGATTTTGGTCAGTTGTGCCTTGAAATCAACGTCGCCTTTCGCATAGGTTTCGGTATCGGTGACACTGATTTTCTGATCTGCGAGCGCTGACTTGAATACGTCGTAACCGCTCTTGGTAAAGGCATCATCGTTACCATACAACACCGCCACTTTTTTGATATTGAATTTTTTCACCGCCGCACGAGTGGTGACTGGTAAAACGTCCGCTTCCATCACTGAGTTGCGGAAAGTGAATGGCCCCATGTTGGTGATGCCATCCGCAGTATTGCTGGTGCCAAAAACCACGGTCTTCGTCGCGTTGGCGATAGGATCAGCGGCAAACGCGGAATTGGATAAAGTTGGGCCGAAGATCAGTAAAACCTTTTCCTGAAAGATCAGTTTCTTGAAAACATTGATCGCTTCTTCTTTCTTACCTTGTTCGTCTTCGACAACCAGGGCGATTTTGTTTCCGTTGACGCCACCTTTTGCGTTGATGCCATCGGCTGCCAGAGTAAAACCATTTTTAATTGCAACGCCGTATTTTGCTGCCGGACCGGTCAGTGCTTCGGCAACTCCGACTTTAATATCGGCAGCATTGCCAATGACAGTCCATCCGAGCAAGGCACTTGCAACCATCAGTTTTAGTTGGTGTGACATAAAGGGTTCCTGAAAGAATGTGATGAAAAGGATCGACTGGTCACCGACAGTGTGAAATAGCAAGCGTCTCTATTAACTGACGGCCCAGAATAATCGCCGTAGAATTTTTATTAGATAAAAATTTATTTTCGCCAAATATTGTATTGGCTGCCAACCAGAAGGGCAATATAACATGGTGTTGCGGTG
Source organism: Cognatundibacterium rivi (assembly GCF_018139565.1). Classification (GTDB taxonomy): domain Bacteria; phylum Pseudomonadota; class Gammaproteobacteria; order Burkholderiales; family Burkholderiaceae_D; genus Undibacterium; species Undibacterium rivi. Next base: position 67,526 of record NZ_JAGSPK010000005.1, on the reverse strand, counting down.
CAATATCCGCTGTTTAAGTAGAATTACTTATAGCGTCGGAAGAGTTGGGGTGGGAGCGGGTCTTGAGGCGGGAAGGTGCAGCCCTGAGACGGGCTGCACCTGATACTTGTAGTTAATACGAGAGTTTATGCGAGTGACTGGCGTGCACGTGCAATTGCTGCCCTTACCTGATTTGGCGCTGTGCCGCCGATATGATCGCGAGCAGCGACCGAGCCTTCCAAAGTCAGTACCTGGAAAATATCCTGTTCTATCAATGTTGAGTAGCCGCGTAATTCTTCGAGCGACATTTCGCTTAGATCACAGCCTTTTTCTACACAAGTTTTGACGGCATGTGCAACGGCTTCATGTGCATCACGGAACGGCAAACCTTTTTTCACCAGATAATCGGCCAGATCGGTTGCAGTTGCATAACCTTGCAAGGCAGCCGCACGCATGGCTTCAGGTTTGACGCTGATACCTGTTGCCATATCAGCGAAAATACGCAAGGTATCAACCAGGGTATCGACCGTATCAAACAGCGGCTCTTTGTCTTCTTGATTGTCTTTGTTGTACGCCAGTGGCTGACCCTTCATCAGTGTCAGTAGCGCGATCAGGTGTCCGTTGACGCGACCTGTCTTGCCACGGGCAAGTTCTGGTACGTCAGGATTTTTCTTTTGCGGCATGATCGAAGAGCCGGTACAGAAACGGTCGGCAATATCGATAAAGCCAACCCGTGGGCTCATCCAGATCACCAGTTCTTCAGACATGCGTGAGATATGCGTCATTACCAACGCGGCAGCGGCGCAAAATTCAATCGCGAAGTCGCGGTCGGAAACGGCATCCAGTGAGTTGTAGCATACCTCATCGAAGCCCAATGTTTTAGCAACACGTTCACGGTCAATCGGGAAGGTGGTACCTGCCAGTGCTGCAGCGCCCAGTGGCAGGCGATTGACGCGTTTGCGGCAGTCCAGCATGCGTTCTGTATCACGTCCGAACATTTCAACATACGCCAGAATATGATGTCCGAACGTGATCGGTTGTGCGACTTGCATGTGCGTAAAACCCGGCAAAATCGTAGCGGCATTTTTTTCTGCCAGATCAATCAATGCGCTGCGCAGTGCGCGCAACAGGGCGACGATATTATCAATCGCAGAGCGCATGTAAAGGCGGATGTCGGTAGCGACCTGGTCGTTACGTGAACGGCCGGTATGCAGTCGTTTACCTGCGTCACCGACCAGTTCGGTCAGGCGTTTTTCTATGTTCAGATGCACGTCTTCCAGATCCAGCAACCATTCAAATTTGCCCGATTCAATTTCTGACTGAATTTGTGCCATACCGCGTTGAATATCGGCGTAATCCTGAGCGCTGATGATATTTTGCGCACTCAGCATTTCCGCATGCGCGAGAGAACCCTGAATGTCCACCGCCGCCATGCGATTGTCAAAAAATACCGAAGCGGTGTAGCGCTTGACGAGATCGGAAACTGGCTCGGAGAAACGGGCAGACCATGCCTCGCTTTTTTTATTGAATTGTGATGTCATAATGGATTGATTGCCGTTTTGGCTGCGGTTAGCGATAAATATTCCCCGATTATAAAACACCGCACCACTTTTCCCCGAGCAAAACCACGATGACGACTGTTTTATCTGTCCCAAAGAATGAACCTGTGATTCCCGATTGCTGCAATATCGGCGTGATTTTCCGCGTGCTGGCGGGTGTCAGTATGGTTGTTTTGCTGGGATTGGCCTCGCGTGGCGACGGCTGGGCGCTGATTTTGGAGAATTTCATTGAAGCGTCGATGCTGATAGAAGCGATTTGCCTGCTTTCGCTTTTCCTGTTGTGTGCTTGTCGCCGCTATGTCTATTCACATGCCTCCCCAGCTTGGTTACAGCGACTGGCCTGTGTATTGATTCCAACTGCAGTCAGTATTTTTCTGCTCACCTTCTTTGGTCAGTTTGAATGGTTTTCACTTGCTTTCCCTCGCTTGAACGCAGGATTTATTCTTATTTTCACTGGTGTTTCAGGATTCTGCCTGCAACAGTATTTTGAGCTGCGTACCCGCGCTTTTTCGCCTGCGTTAGGTGAGGCGCGCTTACAGGCGTTACAGGCCAGAATACGACCACATTTTTTGTTTAACAGTTTGAATACTGCATTGTCGCTGATACGGAAAGACCCGCGTCGGGCCGAGTCGGTGATCGAGGATTTATCTGATTTGTTTCGGGTGCTGATGCGTGACACCCGTACTATGACGAGTTTGCATGACGAGTTACACCTTTGCAGGCAATATCTCGCGATAGAATCTTTGCGGCTTGGGGAGCGTCTGCAGTTAGCCTGGAATACAGAACAGTTGACGGACGAAGACATGCGCCAGATACAAATCCCCGCGTTGTTATTGCAACCGATATTGGAAAATGCGGTTCACTATGGTGTCGAGCCATCTTCGGGAGCAGCAACGATTTTCATCGATATTCAGAAAGGATTGGATAAAATCGAAATCCGTGTGCGGAATCCTGTGCATCAGGACGCCAGATTATCTTCCGGAAATCAAATGGCGCTCGACAACATCCGGCAACGCTTAAAATTGTTGTATGACGTTGAGGCGCAATTGAGTATCAGAAAATCAGATGATAGTTTTGAAGTGATATTACATTTTCCTGCGCAAAGATGATGACTCCTACCATTCTTATTGTTGATGATGAGGCTCCTGCAAGAGAGCGGATGACGGCATTATTGTCTGATATTCAGGCTGAATGTCCGCATCTGTTGATCGGTGAGGCATCCAATGCAAAGTCTGCCCTTGAAAAAATTGCAGAATTGCAGCCTGACATTATTTTGCTCGATGTACAGATGCCGGAAATGAGTGGAATGGAAATGGCGCAGTATTTGCGCGACCACGCGGCCGTCTCCGGTGTTCCGGCGATTATTTTTATCACGGCCTATGATGAATTTGCATTTCCGGCGTTCGGTGTGCAAGCCGCAGATTATCTCCTGAAACCGGTGAGGGCGAATCGTCTGGCTGATGCAATTACCCGGGTAGCGAATCGCCTTCCGGTGACAGTGTCTGCGAACGCGACCCATGAGCAGATACCCGCGCTTGTTTGCCGCGAGAATTTTTCTGTTCCTGAGCGCGGGCGTATTTTGCTGGTTCCGGTTCGTGATGTTTTATTTCTGAAGGCGGAGCAGAAATACGTGACTTTATATACGTCGCAAAAAGAGTTTTTGCTGGAGGAATCTCTGACTTCATTAGAAACAGAGTTGAAAGATAAATTTATACGCATCCACAGAAATGCATTGGTTGCGAAAGCAGCGATTGCAGGGGTCGAGCGCGCGACGCACATTGTCGATATGGATGGCGAGAACGAAAAGGTCAGTGAAAATTGGCAGGTAATCGTCGCTGGTTCTGTTGAACGCCTGCCTATTTCAAGACGCCAATGGCCGTTGATCAAGGCGTTGGTTCGTTGACTGTCTTCAGCGCCAGATAGGAAGTCCCGTCAGATCGGTATTTTCATCGTTAACCCAGGCTGGCAGTCCGCTGATATCTGTCGGACCCAGTGCAGCAAGCAAATCAAGTTGCTCTTGCCTGATGGTTTTTCCCTGTCGGGGTTTGGTATTGCCCTTTCTGACCTCTGGAACCTCAAACGCAGGCTCACCGAATCCGGGTAACTCCATTGTCGCGTTATCTTTGTAATCTTTCATCGGACTTCGTCTGAATCAGTAGCGTCAGTTTTTTTAAAAAAATAATCAGCTTTACCAAGGAATGCCACATTCATAAACGAATGACTGCCCTGATTTTTTAATGGGATATTGATAAAACAAGTGATACACCAGAACAATTCTGTTGCGTGCCGAATGTCTCAGACTAAGATTGCACCGGGATTTTCGATTGAATCGAGTCGCTGTCGGCATGACAGGTCTGAGATAGGCTGATTGGTTGCGGGGGCAGGATTTGAACCTACGACCTTCGGGTTATGAGCCCGACGAGCTGCCAGACTGCTCCACCCCGCGTCTGAAGAGGGCGAATGATACATGGCAAGCGGCCCATATACAAGTGCGCAACGAAAATAAATTCCGCGAGCGCCGTAAAGTTGTTTCTGATCGAAATTCAATGATTAAAATCATGTGCAAGATATAAATGGTTTGCTGCGAGGCATAATGGGCAACGTATGAAGGCCAGTGCTGAAATAGCATGGTGTCGAGAGTTTGAGGTGCGGGATTAATTTGATTGATCGGAGAAAAGCAGTGATGGAATATGAAGTGATTGATAGTCAGATTGCACCGGAAGGTCGCATGGAAGTATTGTCTAAAGCGGAAGTCAGTAAGTTGCTCGATAACAGTCATGGTGGTTTGTATCAGGTGTTCCGTAGCTGTGCGTTAGCGGTATTGAATTGCGGTAGCGGTTTGGATGATGGCAAAGAATTGCTGGAGCGTTATAAGAATTTTGATATCAGCATTGTTCAGCGTGAGCGTGGAATTAAACTGGATATCAAGGGCGCACCTGCTCTGGCTTTTGTCAACGGGGTCATGATCAAAGGAATTCAAGAGCATCTGTTCGCCGTATTGCGCGACATTTTGTTTATGAATGCCGAAATGGAAAACAGTGTCGCGACGGGAATTGCAGACAGAAATAAATTCAATCTGAACTCCAGCGAGGGAATCACTGACGCGGTGTTCCATATTTTGCGTAACGCGAATTTGTTACGCCCTCAGGTGAATCCGAATCTGGTGGTGTGCTGGGGTGGGCACTCTATTTCTGGCCATGAATATGACTACACCAAGCAAGTCGGTTATCAGCTTGGCTTGCGTAACCTGGATATTTGCACCGGTTGCGGCCCGGGAGCGATGAAAGGGCCGATGAAAGGGGCGACGATAGGTCATGCCAAGCAACGTATTGCGCATAGCCGCTACATAGGTTTGACCGAACCGGGAATTATCGCTGCCGAGGCGCCGAATCCCATCGTCAATGATCTGGTCATTTTGCCCGATATTGAGAAACGGCTCGAAGCTTTTGTCCGTATCGGGCATGCTGTCATTGTTTTTCCGGGTGGTGCTGGCACGGCTGAAGAGATTCTGTATTTGCTTGGTATTTTGCTGCATCCAGAAAATGAGGGAATTCCGTTTCCTTTGATTTTTACAGGCCCGGAAGGTGCCGCGGAATATTTTCATCAGATTGATCAGTTTATCGCCAGCACTTTGGGCACTCAGGCGCAGCAGCACTATCAGATTATTGTGAATGATCCCGTCGCGGTTGCCAGCGCAGTTGAGCAGGGGATAAAACAGGTCAGGGAATTCAGAAAACAAAAGGGCGACGCTTATTATTTCAACTGGATGCTGAAGATCGATGAAGAGTTTCAGCGACCATTTGAACCCAGTCATGAAAATATGCGCAATCTGGCAATTCATAAAAATCAGCCGCAGCACATACTGGCCGCCAACCTGCGACGTGCGTTTTCCGGAGTGGTTGCCGGCAATGTGAAGAATCAGGGGATCAGGGCGATAGAACAATACGGAAATTTTGAAATCTGTGGCGACCCCGCCATCATGGAATCCATGGATGCTTTATTAAGCTCTTTTGTTGCACAAAATCGTATGAAATTGCCGGGGAAAGCGTACACTCCTTGTTATCGGATTATTAAATAAAACAGATGCGGGGAACTTGCGCTTTGATCGTCTTATTTTTGTTCAGGAACTGCAAAAAGATGTGAATTCCCTGTATTGAAAGATAAATTTGTTTGGCTTATCCGTTGAAATTGGTAACATACCATCGAACCAGTTCTCTTTAATTTAGAAGGAAATATTTATGAGTACAGTACAGCAGGAAGTGGACGAGCGTACCAATCTCACAGGTTCGAATAAATTTGAATTGCTGCTGTTCCGATTAGGTGGCGATACAAATGGCGATCGCTCTGAATTGTTTGGTATCAACGTGTTTAAAGTGCGTGAAATCGTTGCGATGCCTGCGATTACTGCTGTTGCTGGCTCTCTTCCCCATATGCTGGGTGTGGTGAACTTGCGCGGGCAAATAATTCCAGTGATTGATTTGCCTGCGGTTGTCGGATGTACGCCGAAAACAGGCCTGAATATTATGCTGGTCACTGAATATGCGCGTACCACCCAGGGTTTTGCGGTCGAATCTGTTGAGGAAATCGTCCGGCTTGACTGGAGTCAGGTCCTGTCAGCAGAAAACAGTGCTGTAGGTGGCATGGTAACCAGTATTGCACGTCTGGATGGTGATGTTGAGAATACCCGTCTGGCTCAGGTGCTCGATGTGGAGCAGATCCTGCGTGAGATTACGCCATCCGACACGAAAGATGTTGACCCGGATACGATAGGCGACAAGTTGCTCATGAAAGAAGGCGCTGTCATTCTGGCGGCGGATGATTCTGGCGTGGCTCGTAGCTTGATCGAACAGGCGCTGAATGCGATAGGTGCGCCGTTTATCATGACTAAAACGGGTAAAGAGGCCTGGGATAAATTGCAGTCAATGACGGCAGCCTCTCTTGCAGATGGGAAGCCTGCCAGCGACAAAGTGGCAATGATACTTACCGATCTGGAAATGCCTGAAATGGATGGTTTTACCCTGACACGTAAGATCAAGCAGGATGATCGCTATAAAAATTTACCCGTGATTATCCACTCATCTCTTTCCGGTTCTACGAACGAGGAGCATATTAAGAGTGTTGGTGCAGACGCCTACGTCGCCAAGTTTGTGGCAGAAGAGCTGGCTGCAGCAATCAGGAAAATTTTGAAAAAATAAAATAGTGAATCAGCTGTTGGTTGCGAAGTAGTTTGCTATGTAAAAAGGACGCCGTATTGGCGTCCTTTTTTTATATCTTCATTTACAGCGCGACGGATGTCGCCACCTTGGATTGAACATGGATGGCGATGTTAGCGTCCTTGTGCGGGCACTTTTCTCCAGCCACCGGGGCAATCTTTAATGGCAGGGTAAAAACCATCTGGTTGATTGCAGTACAGCCAGTCGCCGTTATTGCTTGTTACCGGGATGGGGTCGGAATAGGTATAACTGGTCACCGGTTCGCTACTATACGTTGGGCTGGAATAGGTGCTATAGGTCGTTGCGTACGCTGGGTAGGGCGCATACGTTGTGTAGGTCTGGTTGCTATACACGACCGATGGCGCGCTGAGCATGGCGCCTACGACGACTGATCCCAGAAGAACCTCTGGAAAATAAGAGTAATGCCCTCGGTAATAGCCGTGGTTGCCGTAATACGGGCGGGGACTGTAATAGGAGTATCCGGGGAATGGGCGTCCGGCATAGTAGCCGTGACGAACAGAGCTGACCGGGCTTGAGTGTGATTGCGCCAGCACATTGGCGGAAAAACAAAGAGTAAATCCGGTCATGCAAAGCAGCTTGAGTACCTTCATGATGTCAACCTTCAGCATATAAATGACTGTTTCAGTAAAATTCCGAAACTTAATGCAAAAAAAACACTCAGTAACAGATGGCGATGATCCATCATGTTCATGTACTGCATATTAGCAGCATTCTGAAAATCTATTGTTTCCTTATGTTGCACGATGAAGCGTGATTTTTAATTAGTAAATAGATGAATATGCGTGTAAGTAGTTGTCAAAAGAAATGATGTTCCGTGAAAATCCGATAAGAAAAAGGATCTGTGATGACTCGTTTGAAACTTTCAGCGTTGTTATGTGCGTCGCTGCTGACGTTTAATCCGCTTAGCTCTGCGCTGGCTGCCGCTGATGCAACGGAAAAAGCTGAAAGCAAGCCCTCGGTGCGTGAGCTGTACACCAAATATGAGTATCAGATTCCTATGCGTGATGGTGTGCGTCTATTCACGGTGGTCTATGTTCCCAAAGATACGTCTAAAACTTATCCGTTTCTGATGGTCAGAACGCCTTACGGTAGCGGTGTGCATGATGGTGAAGAGTCGCATTATGGTGTGGATTTTTATCCGCGTTCTGTCGGCCCATCAAAAGAGTTTGAAAACAGCGGCTATATTTTCGTGAATCAGGATGTGCGCGGACGCTATATGTCAGAAGGTAAGTGGCAGGAAATGACGCCCCATGCGAAATCTGACCGCACTCCCGGAGAAGGGAATGAAAGCCAGGATATGTATGACACAGTGGAATGGCTGTTAAAAAACGTGCGGGGTAATAACGGTAAAGTCGGCATCTGGGGTATTTCTTATCCTGGGTTTTATACTTCCGCCAGCATCATCGATTCGCATCCGGCAATCAAGGCGGCGTCACCGCAGGCGCCAGTAACGGATTTGTATATGGGCGATGATTCCTATCATGGTGGCGCCTTCATGTTGTCGGCAAATTTTGATTTTTATTCCAATTTCACAGCAGAAAAAAATCCTACCCGTTTGCCGAAAAGCTGGGGGCAGTTTGACTATGGAACGCAGGATAGTTATCAGTATTTTTTGCAGCATCTGACGCTGGGGAATATCACGGCACAACTCAGTGATAAACAGCGCGAATTACTGATGCCGACCATTGCGCATACCAGTTACGATGATTTCTGGAAGTCGCGCAATATTGCGGCGCATCTGAAAAACGTTAAAACGCCTGTGCTGACGGTTGGCGGTTGGTATGACGCCGAGGATGCGCAGGGGCCGTTCACAACCTATCAGGCCATCAAAGCGAATAATAAAGGCAGTTTTAATGGCATCGTGATGGGGCCGTGGGCGCATGGTGGCTGGGCTGGCGCTGAGGGTAAGTCATTAGGGAATGTCAGCTTTGATGTGAAAACGGGTGAGTATTACCGTAAAAATATTCTGTTTCCGTTTTTTGAGCAGCATCTGAAAGACGCAAAAGGGAAGGCGCTGGCAGAAGCGACTGTTTTTGAAACCGGAACCAATGTCTGGCGTGAATACGCCAGCTGGCCACCACAGCAGGCACAAAACCGTACCTTGTATTTCTCTGCGAATGGGAAGCTGAGCTGGAGAGAACCGCAGGAAGAATTCAACACCTTTGACGAATATATCAGCGATCCGAAAAAACCTGTGCCGTTTATCTCGTATGTGGCAACGGGCGTACCGCGCGAGTACATGGTGTTAGATCAGCGTTTTGCTTCTACCCGTCCCGATGTGCTGGTGTATCAGACGGATGTACTGGAAGACGATGTGACGATTGCGGGGCCCGTCAGTCCCCGTCTATTTGTTTCGACATCCGGTACCGATGCTGACTGGGTTGTGAAACTGATCGACGTTTATCCTGACGATTATCCTGAGCGACAAGCACCGCGTGACCGGGGTAGTGATGTGCCACCTCCGGCGATAAAAATGGCTGGTTATCAGCAATTAATCCGTGGCGAACCTTTGCGTGGGAAGTTCCGCCATGGTTTTGACAAACCTATGCCGTTTGCGCCGGGCAAAGTCGATACGGTGAGCTACCGTATGCCGGATATCAATCACACGTTTCGCCGTGGGCACAGAATCATGGTGCAGGTACAAAGCTCATGGTTCCCGTTGATCGACTTAAATCCGCAAAAATTTATGGATATTCCTAAGGCAAATCCTGACGATTTCCAAAAGGCGACGCAACGCGTTTATCGCTCGCCTGGGCAGTATTCCGGTATCTCCGTACCAGTGTTGGTGAAATAAGCGCTGGCATCACATTCACTTCTATTTCAATAAAACGAAAAATTATGTCCACACCTCAATTCTTCAAACGCAGCGCCCTCGCTACGCTGGTGAGCCTTGCTTGTATCTCTGCGCCGTTGCAGGCACAAACGGCCACGTCTAACCAATTGGTACTTGAATCAGCAACGATGGATTTGAAAGCAGATCCGTGCACACAATTTTATGAATACGCAAATGGTGAATGGTTGAAAAATAATCCCATTCCGGCAGACCGCTCGCGTTACAGCGCGTTCGACGAGGTGACTGAGCGCAATATGATTGCCTTGAAAAAGATCGCGGAAACAGCTGCAGCGGGTCACGATCAAAACCGCGCAGCGCAACTGGTTGGTGCGTTTTACGCCAGCGGTATGAATGAAGCGCAGATCGAAAAAGAGGGTGTTCATCCACTGGATGCGACGCTGGCGCCAATTAAGGCTATCGGTGATAAACAGCAGTTGATTTCCATGATTGCTGTATTGCATAAACAAGGCATCAACCCCTTATTTGGCTTTACGATCGATCAGGATGCGAAAAATGCGAGCCGTTATATTCCACAACTGATGCAAGGTGGTCTGGGTTTGCCGGATCGTGATTACTATCTGAAAAACGATGCAAAAACCAAAGAGATTCGCGCTAAATACCTGTCTTACATGACGCAGATGTTTGGTTTTCTCGGCGATAAACCTGATGTTGCAGCCAAAAATGCAGCGGATGTGCTGGCGCTGGAAACCCGTCTCGCCAAGGTATCTCTGACCAAGGTTGAGTTACGTGATCCGCAGGCCAGCTATCATTTGTCCGACCTCGCTGGGCTGCAGAAGGTGGCGAAAGCCACGCCATGGACCAGCTATTTTTCAGGTGTGGGTTTAACGCAGCCGGGGCAGATCAATATCGCCCATCCAAAATTTTTCGCAGAAGCGGATCGCCTGCTTGATCGTGTACCTCTCGAACAATGGAAAACCTATCTGCGCTGGGAATTGCTGAATACGCGGGCATCGGCACTCAACTCTGTGCTGGTCAATGCGCATTTTGATTTTTACGGTAAAACTCTGGCCGGGACGAAAGAGCTGCAACCGCGCTGGAAGCGGGTGCTGGCAAGCATCGATGCCCATGCTGGCGAGGCCATGGGTGAGCTGTATGTGGCGCAGTTCTTCGGGCCGGAAGCAAAAGCCGGAGTACAGGAAATGGTGGTAAATATCAAAGCAGCGATGCGCGACAGTATCAGTAAGCTGGAGTGGATGTCGGATGTGACCAAGCAGCAATCGTATAAAAAACTCGATACGGTGATGGTGAAAATCGGCTACCCCGATGTCTGGCGCGATTACTCTGGCATGCAGATTGACAAAGGCTCGTATGTGGACAATATCGCACGCGCTTCTGAATTCGAATTCAAGCGTGTGCTGGCAAAATTGGGTAAGCCTATTGACCGTAACGAATGGGGTATGACGCCGCAAACGGTGAACGCCTATTACAACCCGACCATGAATGAAATGGTCTTTCCGGCTGGGATATTGCAACCGCCGCTGTACCATGTGAATGCCGATCCGGCAGCGAATTACGGCAATACCGGCGCGACGATAGGGCATGAACTCACGCATGGTTTTGATGATGAAGGGCGGCAGTTCGACGCACAGGGCAATCTGAAAAGCTGGTGGACGCCGCAGGATGAGAAAAAATTCCTGTTGCGCGCCAAGGCGATTGAGCGTCAGTTCGATGAATTTAATCCTATCGATCAGTTGCACATTAACGGCAAGCTGACGGCCGGTGAAAATATCGCCGATCTGGGCGGTTTGAAAATCGCGTTACAAGCCTTACGTCAATCGCTGAAGACCAAACCACAGGCCGCAGAAATTGATGGTCTGACGCCGGATCAGCGTTTTTTTGTAGCGAATGCACAAAGTTTCCGCAGCCTGATTCGTGATGAAATGTTGCGCATGAAACTAGCCACAGACCCGCATGCACCGGACAAATACCGTGTCATTGCACCACTGGCAAACATGCCGGAATTTGCGGAGGCATTCCAATGCAAGGGCGATCGTTCGCCATTGCGTCAGGGCGCGAAGCGCGTGAACATCTGGTAACAGCGTATACTGTCGCCTTTGCTGTGATCCCAACGTCGGTTTCGCCCACAGCGCAACCGACGTTTTTTATCCTCAATTTCCCTGAAAAACAGGGGGTATATGCCAAAATCGGCCTATTGTCAGCATAAACAATGGGCCTTTTTATATACCCCGGGGAGTATATTTTGATGCCGGAACGCCTTCCAGCGTGCTTCCGGCGATAGGCAGAGAATGATGGAAGCTACCAAAGTCGTTGAATTTGAACGTCCTTTAATGGAAGAAGGCAGCAGTTGTGTCGCCAATGCCTGGGCCAAAGTGCCGGATATGCCGACACCGGAAGAAAAAATCGCCCTGAAAAACCGTATCCGCGCTTTGCTGAAAGAAAAGCAGGCGGTGCTGGTCGCGCATTACTATGTCGATGCAGACTTGCAGGATCTGGCCGAGGAAACCGGTGGTTGTGTGTCGGATTCATTGGAAATGGCGCGTTTCGGGCGTGATCACGCAGCCAAAACACTGATCGTCGCGGGTGTGAAATTCATGGGCGAAACCGCCAAAATTCTTAGCCCTGAAAAAACGATACTGATGCCGGATCTGGATGCGACCTGCTCGCTCGATCTCGGGTGTCCTGTCGATGAGTTTGCGGCATTTTGCGACGCCCATCCTGATCGTACTGTGGTCGTCTACGCCAATACCAGCGCCGCCGTCAAAGCGCGTGCCGACTGGATGGTGACTTCCAGCATCGGTCTGGACATCGTGCGCCACCTGCATGCACAAGGCAAAAAAATTCTGTGGGCACCGGATAAACATCTGGGCAGCTACATCCAGAAAGAAACCGGCGCCGACATGCTGCTGTGGCAGGGTTCCTGTCTGGTGCATGATGAATTCAAAGGCGTGGAACTGGATGTGATGAAGGCTGAATATCCGAACGCCAAAGTTCTGGTGCATCCGGAATCGCCGGCGTCTGTAGTGGTGCAGGCCGATGTGGTCGGTTCCACCTCGCAACTGATTCATGCAGCGCAAACCATGGATGCGCAGGAATTCATCGTCGCCACCGACAACGGCATTCTGCACAAAATGCAAATGGCTGCGCCGGGCAAACGCTTTATCGTTGCGCCGACTGCCGGCAATAGTGCCACTTGCAAGAGCTGCGCGCATTGCCCGTGGATGGCGATGAATGGCTTGCGTAATCTGCTGCACGTGCTGGAAAACGGCGATCACGAAATTCATGTTGATCCTGTGGTCGGGCAAAAAGCGCGGGTCTGTATTGATCGCATGCTGGATTTCGCGGCAGCGAAAAAAGCCAATGTGCGCCCGTCATCTGATCTGGCAAAAGAAGCCAGCTTATTTTCCGGTATTGGTCCGGCTTAACTGAACTCTGCTCAGGATTGTGTACTCATGCCTAGTAATTTAAAAAATTCTCACTTGCCTTTTGATGCCGATCTGCAAAAGGCGTTTGAACGCAATATCCGCGATGCGCTGGCGGAAGATGTCGGTGCCGCTGACCTGACTGGTTTGCTGGTGCCTGCCGATGAAATCGTACAGGCGCAGGTCATCGTGCGCGAAGATGCCATTCTGTGCGGCGCGCCGTGGTTCGATGCCGTGATGATGACGCTGGATGCCTCTATCGAAGTGGATTGGCAATACGCTGAAGGCGACGCGATGAAAGCTAACACGGTGGTTTGCAAAATCAAGGCTCCAGCCCGCGCTTTGCTGACGGCGGAACGTTCTGCACTGAATTTCCTGCAGTTGTTGTCCGCAGTGGCAACGGCGACCAGCAAGTATGTCGCCATTATTGCCGGCACGAAAGCGGCGATCCTCGATACGCGCAAAACCTTGCCAGGATTGCGTCTGGCGCAAAAATACGCAGTGCGGGTCGGCGGTGGAAAAAACCAGCGTCTGGCTTTGTATGACGGCATCCTGATTAAGGAAAATCATATTGCGGCTGCCGGTGGTGTTGCCGCCGCCATGCAGCAGGCGCTGAGCCTGAATGCCGGCGTCAGCATACAGATAGAAGTGGAAACGCTGGAGCAATTGCAGACTGCATTGCAAGCCGGTGCGACATCGATTTTGCTGGATAACTTCGATACCGCAATGATGCGCGAAGCGGTGGCGATCAATGCTGGACGTGCTTTACTGGAAGCATCCGGCGGCATCGATCATGTTACCGTTCGTGCGATTGCCGAAACCGGTGTTGACCGTATTTCCATCGGCAGTCTGACCAAAGATATCAAGGCGACGGATTATTCCTTACGGATTATCTGAGCGCGGACAGGTTTTTCGTTCCTTTTCCGTATAAAGCAATGCCGCCAGAGCCCGCATGGATATTGGGCTGTGGCGGCATAGTTTTTTGTGATTTGCCTGATGTCCAGGCAAAGTTAATTCACATGCAGCTTATTTTTTGCGCTTAGGCGTCAGCACTGTTGGCAACGCTTTTGGCAAAGTGTCGGGATAATCGCGACTGAAATGCAGGCCACGACTTTCGCGGCGTGACAAGGCACTGTTGACGATGAGCGACGCGACTTCAACCAGGTTGCGCAATTCCAGTAAGTGATTGGAAATGCGGAAGTTGGCGTAATACTCGTCGATTTCCTCTTTCAATAAACGTATCCTGTGCTTCGCGCGCTCCAGCCGTTTGGTAGTGCGTACGATGCCGACGTAATTCCACATAAAGCGGCGTAATTCATCCCAGTTGTGGGCGATCACGACTTCTTCATCGGCGTCAGAAACGCGGCTTTCATCCCAGTCTGGTAAGGCGATCGGTGTGATTCTTTCCTGACTTTCTATGTGTTTTGCCGCAGCGCGACCAACGACCAGACATTCAAGCAGGGAATTGCTGGCAAGGCGATTTGCTCCATGCAAGCCAGTGTAAGCTGTTTCGCCGACCGCATACAAACCGTGCAGATCGGTTCTGCCATCGGTGTCGGTGACAATGCCACCACAGGTGAAATGTACCGCCGGCACGACCGGAATGCCTTGCTTGGTAATGTCGATGCCGAGTTCCAGACAGCGCGCATAAATCGTCGGGAAATGCTCTTGCAGAAATTCTGGTGATTGATGGCTGATGTCTAGCTCTACATAATCGAGGCCGCGTTTTTTCATTTCAAAGTCGATCGCGCGCGCCACGACATCACGTGGAGCCAGTTCCAGACGCTCATCATGATCGGCCATGAAACGCTTGCCAGCCGAGGCACCTGCTTCGGCGGGCAATTTTAAAATCCCACCTTCGCCACGCACTGCTTCCGTGATCAGGAAAGATTTGGCAAACGGGTGATACAGGCAGGTCGGGTGAAACTGTATGAATTCCATATTGCCGACGCGGCAGCCTGCGCGCCATGCCATCGCTATCCCATCGCCTGTCGCTGTATCCGGATTCGTGGTGTACAGATAAACCTTGCCTGCGCCACCGGTTGCCATCACGGTATGCTGGGCCGCGAAGGTATCGACTTTGCCGGTTTTAACGTCTTGCACATACAAGCCGAGGCAGCGTGGTGTTGGCGAGGTGTCGCCAAGCTTGGCGGAGGTGATGACGTCAATCGCGTAATGATGTTCAAACAGTGCGATGTTGGGGTGATTGCGCACCTTTTGTTCCAGCGTGACCTGCACCGCATGTCCGGTCGCATCGGCCGCGTGGATAATGCGACGCTGACTATGACCGCCTTCGCGCGTCAGATGAAAGCCGAGCTCCGCTTCCTCGTCCCTTGTGAAAGGCACGCCTTGTTCTATCAGCCAATCGATCGCTTCACGCCCATGCTCAACAATATAACGGGTGGCTCCTTCATCGCACAGGCCGCCACCCGCGATCAGTGTGTCTGAAATATGCTGATCATGGCTGTCATGCGAATCCAGAACTGCTGCAATGCCACCCTGAGCCCAATTGCTGGCACCGTCCAGTAACTCGCGTTTGGAGATGATGGCGACCTTGCGTGTTTGTGCCAGATGCAAGGCGACGGATAAGCCCGCCAGACCGCTGCCAACGATGACTACATCGAAATTCTTCATAAGGTGCTTTATAAAAACGCGCTGTCTTGTTGCGCCATCTTGTTGTTGAATGGCCGCGATTTTTCAGTCGCGGCAGATGTGCTGATAGGTCAGCGTTTATTGAAATGATCTATTAAATTAGTTATTTTAAGACGACAGGTTTCACTTTAGCGGCGGCTTCTTTGGCCAGACGGCGCGCTGTGTCGGTATCGCCCGCTGTCGCTAAAGCTACTCCCATGCGTCGGCGCGCGAAAGATTCGGGTTTGCCGAACAGGCGGATATCTATTCCCGGTACTTGCAAAGCATCTGCCACGCCTTCAAATGCGATGCCTTTTGCTTCGTGCTGACCGTAAATCACTGCAGATGCTGCGGGTGTGCGCAATGAAACATCTACCGGCAAGGCCAGTATGGCTTTGGCATGCAACTCGAATTCATTCTGGACCTGACTCGACATGGTGACCATGCCTGTGTCGTGTGGACGCGGGCTGACTTCGGAGAACCAGACCATCTCGTTTTTGACGAATAACTCCACCCCAAACAAACCTAGACCGCCGAGATTATCGGTAATTTTCTTGGCGATATCACGTGCACGTTGCAGCGCCTGCGGGTGCATGGCCTGTGGTTGCCAGGATTCGACATAGTCGCCTTGCACTTGAACGTGACCGATAGGCTCGCAGAAATGCGTCTGAATTTCGCCATTCTTGCCGATCACACGCACGGTCAGTTGTGTAATCTCGTAGTCGAAATCGATGAAACCCTCAACGATGACGCGACCGGCATTCACGCGCCCGCCCGCCGCAGCGTAGTTCCATGCGGTTTCTACGTCGGCGGCGCTGTCGAGTTTGGATTGTCCTTTGCCGGACGATGACATAACTGGTTTAACGATGCAGGGAAAACCAATTTCGGTGCATGCAACGCGCAACTCTTCCAGACTGTCGGCAAAACGATACGGCGATGTCGCCAGACCTAATGTTTCTGCGGCAAGGCGGCGTATGCCTTCGCGATTCATCGTCAGCCATGCTGCACGCGCCGTTGGAATCACTTGCACCTTGCCAGCGTTTTCGAGTTCGACCAACGTTGGAGTAGCGATGGCTTCGATTTCAGGAACAACCAGATCCGGCTGCTCGACTTCAATCAGGGCTGCCAATGCTGCGCCATCTGTCATATCGATAACGTAAGCGCGATGTGCGACCTGATGACCCGGCGCATTTTCATAGCGATCCACAGCAATCACTTCGACTCCCAGTCGCTGCAGTGAAATGATGACTTCTTTTCCCAGTTCACCTGAGCCCAGCAGCATAACTTTGGTTGCGGAAGCGGAGAGTGGTGTGCCTAAAATTTGAATCGGTTTCATATTTATGTCTGATAGTTTTTGTGTAATTTTGTCGTCGCCACCAGCATGTGGCTTTCGCTTATTTCAGTAATGCGCGGTTGAGTCGATTTACCGTTAACAGAAAGCCAGCAACGATATCAAGGTGAAATTATACTGAGTAAAGTCAAACTTAATCTTTAAGATTGCAATGAAAGCTTGTAAAACCGCTTGACACAAGGCTTTCCGGCTTGTTTTAATACCGGATGCAGATTTCCTGCTTGCCGTGATAGATGCGAGACTGAGAAACAATCGAATACATCGTCGCGAAATTCAAATTTTTGTGAGGGGGCTTTAAGTGAATAAAACTGAGTTGATCGATCATATTGCGAAAACAGCGGATATTTCAAAAGCGGCTTCTTCCCGCGCTCTGGACGCTTTGATCGGTGCGGTAAAAACAACGCTGAAGAAAAACGGTACAGTCACACTGGTTGGTTTTGGTACTTTCTCCGTCGGTAAACGTGCAGCAAGAACTGGCCGTAATCCACGCACCGGAGAAGCAATTAAAATCAAAGCGGCTAAGGTTCCTAAATTTAAACCTGGCAAAGCATTGAAAGATGCTGTAAACTAATGATCTTTCGCGGCGCCGTGACAATGGTGACGCGAGTGTAAATTGCAGGTGCGGGCGCTTAGCTCAGTTGGTAGAGCGGAGCCCTTACAAGGCTTAGGTCGGGAGTTCGAGCCTCTCAGCGCCCACCAGTTAATTTATAAATAGTAGTAAAAAAGGAGTGGTAGTTCAGTTGGTTAGAATACCGGCCTGTCACGCCGGGGGTCGCGGGTTCGAGCCCCGTCCGCTCCGCCAGAAAACTGAAAAGGCGAACGAAAGTTCGCCTTTTTTTATATTTGCAATTTTGTGATTGTTATTCTTCGTCATACGATAGGTTGAACATGTTTGAATTTATTCGTACCCATCAGCGCTTAATGCAATTTTTATTGTTGCTGATTATTTTTCCTTCGTTCGCCTTTTTTGGTATCGAGAGTTATACCCGATCTCAAGCGACTGCCGGTGCGACCGTTGCAACTGTTGCAGGTCAGGCGGTCACTCAGCAGGAACTGGATGCCGCGTTGCGCGAACAGTTGGATAAGTTCCGCCAGAGCTACGGTCCGCAGTTTGATTCTAAAGCGATGAACACGCCGGAAATGAAGAAAAATGTTCTGGATGAGTTGATTGCGCGTAAAGCTGTTGCTGCTGAAATTAAAAATAGCAAACTGACGGTGACTGATCAGACTTTGCAGCAACAGATTCTGGCTTTGCCTGGTCTGCTGAAGGCAGACGGTAGTTTCGACAAAGAGCGCTATCTGAATTATCTTGCGTCGCAAGGGATGACGCAGGCGATTTTCGATCAGCGTATGCGCCAGGATCTGACGGTAGAGCAATTGGCTGGTGCTGTGCAGAACACGAGTTTTATTCCAAAAACGGTCGTGGATCGTATTGCGTTGATCAGTGAGCAGGAGCGTGAAGTTCAGATGTTGAACTTTAAAACGGCTGATTTTACCTCGCAGGTAAGAGTCACTGATGAAATGGTGAAAGCTTATTACGATAAAAATGCGGCACAATTCGAAATTCCTGAGTCAATCAAGGCCGAATATGTTGTCTTGAATAATGATGTATTGCAGGCGCAGGTTACTGTTTCTGATGCAGAAGTGCAGGAGTTTTATAAAAACAATGCGAAAGCCTACAGTATTGATGAGCAGCGCCGTGCCAGTCATATTCTGATCGCAGCGAAAAAAGACGCCAGTGATGCCGAAAAAGCGAAGGCAAAAGCGAAAGCTGAAACATTGTTGGCGGAAGTACGTAAAAATCCTGCTTCATTCGCAAAGCTGGCGAAAGAGAATTCTCAGGATCCCGGCTCAGCAGAGCGTGGTGGTGATCTTGACTTCTTCGGTAAAGGCGCGATGGTGAAGCCTTTTGAGGATGCTGCTTACAAGCTTAAGCAAGGTGAAGTCAGCGATGTTGTGCAATCAGATTTTGGTTTTCATATCATTCAATTGACTGAAATAAAGCCTGCCATGGTTAAGCCTTTGGATGAGGTGAGGGCGCAGATTACTGCGGATATTAAAAAGCAAAAGGCAGCAAAGGCGTATGCTGAGGCAGCGGAAACTTTCGGTAATACAGTTTATGAGCAGGCGGACAGTCTGAAACCGGTTGCGGATAAGCTGAAACTTAAAATAGAAGTCGCTGATGGTTTGATGCGCGAACCGAATAAGGCTTTGCCGGCTTCTGTGTTGACGAATAATGCTAAATTTCTGACGGCTATTTTTGCTGATGGTGCTGTGAAGAAAAAACACAACACAGAAGCGGTTGAGGTCGCGCCAAATACGCTGATTGCAGGTCGCATTCTGGAATACAAAGCGGCTAGCAAGCGTCCGTTGGAAGAAGTAAAACCGACGATCGTTGCGAAGCTTACGCAGTCTGAAGCTGAGGCTCTGGCTGAAAAAGAAGGTAAGGCTAAACTGGCTGCGTTGAAAACGGCGGATTCTGTTGCCGGATTCTCGGATGTGAAAGTGATTTCCCGTGCGAAGCCGCAAGATATTCCGGCTGCAGCATTTGTGCAGGTAATGAAGGCGGATACGCAAAAATTGCCAGCTTATGTTGGTGTGGCGCTCGGCGGCGGTGGTTATAGTATCTTCCGTATTTCCAAGGTAAGTGCTGGTGTTCCAGATACGGCAAAACGTGCGTCAGACGCACAGCAAATTGCCAGTATGCAGTCGCAGCAGGATCTTTTGACTTACATAGAATTGTTGAAGAAAAAGGCGAAAGTCAGCGTCAATAAATCGGCTTTGGTAGCTCCGGTTCAAGCAGTTCAGTAATCAAAAAAGATGACCATAAAACGGTGCCGGAACGGTGCCGTTTTTTTTTGCGCAAACCGTTAATCGGCGTTATTCTTGAGGCTGTTGCGAATAGCATGAAGCAGGCGCAGATTCCGGTAATATTTGATATGTATCAATGTAGTTGTGCAGTGCGGTTGTTATTCTTTCAGTGTATTTTTACAACAGAGTGAGATCATGACGATAACTAAAGAAAACTCATACAACTATCGGGTTGTACGCCAATTTTCTGTCATGGCTGTAGTTTGGGGAATAGTCGGCATGCTTGTGGGCGTGGTGATTGCTACTCAACTGGCCTTTCCAGAATTTTTAACAGGGATACCTTGGCTTAGCTATGGGCGCTTGCGACCCTTGCATACTAATGCAGTAATTTTTGCGTTTGGTGGATGTGCGCTGATGGCGACATCTTATTATGTAGTTCAGCGTACTTCCAACGTACGTTTGTTTTCTGATGGTTTGGCTGAGTTTACTTTCTGGGGTTGGCAACTGGTGATCGTTGCTGCAGCCGTTTCTCTGCCTCTGGGTTTTACTCAGGGTAAAGAATACGCTGAACTGGAATGGCCAATTGATTTGCTGATTGCGGTCGTTTGGGTTGCTTACGCGATTGTATTTTTCGGTACGCTGGCTAAACGTAAGGTAGAACATATTTATGTTGCAAACTGGTTTTACGGCGCGTTTATTCTCGCCGTTGCAGTGTTGCATATCGTAAATAGTGCTGCATTGCCAGTTTCGCTGACTAAGTCCTACTCAGCTTATGCTGGTGTGCAGGATGCGATGGTTCAGTGGTGGTACGGTCATAATGCGGTTGGTTTCTTCCTGACTGCCGGTTTTCTGGGAATGATGTATTACTTCGTTCCTAAGCAAATCGAGCGTCCTGTGTACTCCTATCGTTTGTCGATCGTTCACTTCTGGGCATTGATTTTTACCTACATGTGGGCGGGTCCGCATCATTTGCACTACACAGCATTGCCTGACTGGGCGCAGTCCATCGGTATGGTGTTCTCCCTGATTCTGCTGGCTCCATCATGGGGTGGTATGGTCAACGGTATTATGACTTTGTCTGGTGCCTGGAGTAAATTGCGTTCAGATCCTATCCTGCGCTTCCTGATTGTGTCTCTGTCCTTCTACGGTATGTCGACATTTGAAGGTCCTATGATGGCGATCAAAACCGTGAATGCCTTGTCACACTACACTGACTGGACTGTTGGTCACGTTCACTCCGGTGCTTTGGGTTGGGTTGGCTTTATTTCCATCGGTAGTTTGTATTACCTGATTCCACGTTTGTTTGGACAGACACAAATGTACAGCAAGCGTCTGATCGAGATTCATTTCTGGGTTGCGACTATCGGCGTTGTTTTGTACATCGCTTCTATGTGGATCGCAGGTGTGATGCAAGGTCTGATGTGGCGTGCTGTGAATGAAGACGGTACTTTGACTTATTCTTTCGTTGAGTCTGTTAAAGCGACATTCCCTTACTACGTCATCCGTTTAACAGGTGGTGCAATGTATCTGAGTGGCATGATTATCATGGCATACAACGTTGCGAAAACATTGATGGCCGCGAAACCAGTGAATAACGCGATACCTGCGTTGTCTGCTAATTCCGCTCATGCTTAAATCAACAGGAGAAATTTGATGCGTAATTTTACTCATGATCTGATTGAGCGTAACGTAGGCTTGCTGCTGGTGCTGACCATTCTGACGATCAGCTTCGGTGGTCTGGTTGAAATTGTTCCGCTGTTTTTTCAGAAATCGACAACGCAACCTGTTCAGGGAATGCAGCCTTATACGCCATTGCAATTGGCGGGGCGTGATATTTATCTGCGTGAAGGTTGCTACGGCTGCCATTCACAGATGATTCGCCCTTTCCGTGCTGAAACTGAGCGCTATGGTCACTATTCTGTAGCGGGTGAGTCTGTCTATGACCATCCTTTCCAATGGGGTAGTAAACGTACTGGTCCTGATCTGGCACGTGTCGGCGGTCGTTACAGTGATAACTGGCATCGTGATCACTTAAATGATCCACGCTCAGTTGTTGTTGAGTCGAATATGCCTGCTTATCCATGGTTGGCAAAAACTCCGCTGGATCCAAATAGCATCGTTCCAAAACTGAATGCAATGAAAACTTTAGGTGTTCCATACACTGACGAGCAAATCAAAGCAGGTCCGGCAGAACTGGCAAATAAATCCGAGCAAGATGCTTTGATTGCCTATCTGCAGGTTCTTGGAACAGCGATTAAAAATAAAAACTAAAGAGTGGCTCCTTGGGTTATCACTTTTTGAAAGGGTAAATTATGAATTTCACGATCCTGAGCAGTGTGGTGACGTTGATTAGCCTGTTTGTATTTCTGGGCATCGTCTACTGGGCGTTTAGTTCCGGTAACAAGGAGCGCTTCGAAAAACTGGCTCGCTTGCCAATTGATAATGAGAATGGAAAATAGTCATGGCAGATTTTTTTAATGAATGGTGGGGCATAGGTATCGCCACCATCGTGGCTCTCGGCATGGTCTTTTGCGTTGTGCTGTTGTGGTCGCAGTCGAAAGTGAAGGTGAAGGTTGGTGCTGATGGTAAGCCTTTGCCAGCAGAAACCACTGGTCACGTATGGGATGGTACTTTGATGGAGCAAAATAACCCGCTTCCACAGTGGTGGAAATGGTTGTTCTATCTGACGATCGTCTTCAGTGTGGGTTATTTGATTGTCTACCCAGGTTTTGGTGGAAATCAAGGGTCGTTCGGCTGGAGCCAGGTCGGTGCTTATGAAAAAGAAATGAAAGATGGTGAGGCGCAATACGGCCCGATTTTCAATAAGTACCTGGCAATGGATATCAAGGATGTAGCGAAAGACCCGCAAGCACGTGAAATCGGTCAGCGCCTTTTCCTGAATACTTGTGCTCAATGCCATGGATCTGATGCCCAAGGCGGTAAAGGTTATCCAAACCTTACAGATAGCGACTGGCTGTATGGTGGTGATCCTGAAGTCATCAAGACTACCATCACTCATGGTCGTAACGGTATGATGCCACCAATGGGTGCTGCAATTGGTAGCGATGATGATGTTCGTAACGTGGCTAACTATGTATTGAGTTTGTCTAATTCTGCACACGATCCTATCAAAGCAGCGATAGGTAAGCCAAAGTTCGCTGCTTGCGCCGCATGTCATGGTGCTGATGGTAAGGGAAATCAGGCTTTGGGTGCTCCGAATCTGACAGATAAAACCTGGTTGTATGGTGGCAGTATCGATACCATAATGGAAACGATCAATAAAGGCCGCACTAACCAGATGCCTGCACATAAGACTATACTGACAGAAGGAAAAATTCATCTGTTAGCAGCGTATGTCTGGGGTTTGTCAAACAATACAGAGGCAGGGAAAGTATCTGATTCTGAAGCTAAGAGCATCAAGCAAATTGCTACCGCTGTTGTACCAGCTGCGGATAACGCCGTAAAATAAGCGTAAGAGCATTTGTTTAAATAAGAAAGACGAAGTTTTAAAATGAAGCATATCCCCATTACTCCGGTGCCGATGGATGAAGTAGAACTGGCTCTATTTGAGGAACGTAAGAAAGTTTATCCTCGTACACAAAAGGGCTGGTTTGCATCCTGGCGCTGGGTAATGGTGGCTTTTACGCAGTTACTGTTTTACGGCACTGCCTGGCTCAACTGGAATGACAGACAAGCGGTATTGTTTGATCTGGTTGCACGTAAGTTTTATATATTTGGAATTGTTTTCTGGCCGCAGGATTTTATTTATCTCGCGGTGTTGCTGGTAATTTCAGCGTTGTCCTTGTTTTTATTTACTGCAGTTGCGGGACGTTTATTCTGTGGCTACGCCTGCCCGCAAACGGTATACACCGAAATCTTTTTATGGATAGAGCGCAAGGTAGAAGGTGACCGTAATGCGCGTATCAAACTCGATACAGGTTCATTAACTGCTCGCAAATTCTCTTTAAAATTCGTTAAACACTTTTTATGGCTGATTTTAAGCTTGTGGACGGGTTTTACCTTTGTTGGCTATTTCACGCCTATACGTGAATTAGCTATCTCTGTTGGCTCCTTCACCTTGGGTCCATGGGAAACATTCTGGTTCCTTTTCTATGGTTTTGCCACCTATGGCAACGCAGGCTGGATGCGCGAGCAGGTCTGCAAATATATGTGCCCTTACGCACGCTTCCAAAGCGCAATGTTCGATAAAGACACATTGATTGTGACTTACGATACCGAGCGCGGTGAACCACGTGGTTCGCGCAACAAGAAGGTTGATTTTAAAGCTGCGGGTCTGGGCTCCTGCGTTGATTGTGGTATCTGTGTTCAGGTTTGCCCGACTGGAATTGATATTCGTAACGGCTTGCAATACGAGTGTATTGCTTGTGGTTTGTGTATTGATGGTTGTGATCAGGTCATGGATAAAATGGGTTATGAACGTGGATTGATCCGCTATACAACTGAACATGCACTGACAGGTAAATTAGATAACAAGGCAATGTGGAAGCGGGTATTCCGCTTACGTACCTTGGTTTACAGCGGTATTTTGGGATTGATTATCTTAGTCGCAGCAGTTTCTCTGGTCTATCACGTACCATTAAAAGTGGATGTAATTCGGGATCGCGGTATGCCGAAAATTACCGAAAATGGCGAGATAGAAAATGTTTACCGCCTGCAAGTCATGAATACGCAGGAATCTGCTCGCAGGTATTCGGTAGAAATTCAGGGTGTTCAGGGCGCAACAATTTTGAATAATGTGGATATCGACGTTAAATCTGCCGCAGCAAAAGCTTTTCCGGTGCGTGTACGAGTTCCGGCGAATGTGCTTCAGACAGGTTCTAATCGAATTCGTTTTGTCGTTAAAGATCTCGATGCACCTGATGTTTCCGTCACTGAAAAAGCTGTGTTTATTGTTCCCCGGTAAGGAGTGGTTATGGATGCAATCCTGATTTCAAAAAAAAGAGATAAATGGTTTAAAGAACCTTGGCTTTTGTTGGTTGCGGGTGGACCTGCAATCGTTGTTTGCGCGAGTATTTTTACGGGGGCTATTGCATTCCGTGGGGCGGATAAGGTTGTTGCTGAAGATTATTACAAGCAAGGCCTAATGATCAATAAAGATATTCAGCGTGATGCGAAATCAAGGGAATTGCATTTAGGTGCAACGCTGAGTCTCGACGCGCCCTCTGGAAAACTTCGTATGCAGTTGAAAGGTGACGGTTTGTTGCCTGACACTGTGAAGCTCAGTCTTGCTAATGCCGCTGAAGGTGCGACATCTGTCAGCGAAGTTGTTCATCGGTTGCCAATGGTACAAGTTAGCCCTGGGATTTATGAGGGGGACTTAAAGTTAGTCTCGAGTATTTTCTCAAGCTCTGTTAAATTGTTTCATATTAAATTAGAAACGACTGATTGGCGACTGACCGGGGATTGGTTTGAACCAGAGCAAAAGGTCGCGCAATTAGGTATGGCAAAATAATTGCGCATCCCTATGATTTGTTGACTGATCAGTTGAATAATCACTAAAGGGGACGAGATTGGAACATCAGAATTCAGCTCACAGCAAAGCTTATTTACGGCCAATGTTGATGATAGTGTTGTGGCCCGCATTTCTAATGGCATGTGCTGCAACAGGATTGTTTTTTAGTCTCGTTGATCCTATGGAGTTGATTATATTTGATCAGCGTTTGCAGTTGCATCTTACGGGCGTGTACACAATCGGTTTCTTCATGTTCTGGCTGTTAGGCATTCTCTCCAGCGGTTTGACTGCTTTACTGGTACAGAAAGCTCATTAACTACGTTTCAGACCCGTCTGCTATACATCTGTATTCAAAGGTGTGTAGCGCTTGAATACTCTGCTGCGCAATGCGTTTCAGTTTCATCTCTTAAGCGAGATTTATTTATTATCTCGCTTTCATTCCTATTTGTATTATTGCTATGCTGACTCTGCCCCTGATACTTGCTGCTGTCACCGCCGGTATCGCGGGAGGGGTGCATTGTGTCGGGATGTGCGGGGGCATATCTTCGATGCTTAGTCGTGCCGGGAGCACCGGACGAAAAGTGATTCCTATCAGTCGGAGTGATGATACTGAAAACCAGTCGCAAGTCTCGATAAATAGTGGTATTCGTTTTCAGGCTTTGCTACAGGCCGGCAGACTTTCCACATACATGATGATTGGCGCAGTGTTTGGTGGTTTGGGAAGTGCAGGTATGATTTTAAAGCCATACTTTCCGGTTCATCAGGTTTTGTTTGTCATGGGTAATCTTGCGCTGGTTATTTTGGGTCTCAAAGTCATCGGGTTTCGTTTTCACATAAATTCCCTGAGTCCTTATTTTTCGCGCCTGCAGCAAGCATTGTTTTTTTTTGCACCGCCGCTAAAACAAAGTATTGATTATCCATTCTTTATCGGTATGGCTTGGGGATGTCTGCCTTGTGGCCTGCTTTGGGGGATGGCACCTTTTGCTTTGCTGTCCGGAGATGCATTTTCGGGTGCAATACTGATGTTGTTATTCGGCTTGAGTGCGATGCCACATCTGTTGCTAAGTCAGGGCATATTTAATGCTGTCAGTAAGGTGAGAGTGCCTGCGACATTGAAATACGCCGGCGCGTTCGTACTCATAGGAATAGGATTGATCGGACTCTGGTATTCAGATATGCAGCAGATGCCCGGTTTTCTTTGCGTCTTGCCTGATCGATAGCGTTCTATAGGTGTCAGCGTGGCGACTACGCCTTGGTATTGATCAGCGTTCCTAATAATTCATCAGCGGTTTTTACCATTTTTGCGTTAATGTCAAATCCAGCTTGGTACTGAATGGACTGCACTATCTCTTTCGTAAGATCAGTGCCACTTGCCTCTTGTGCTGCCATCTTGAAGCCCTGCTGGCTGACGCTGACAGTCACACCACCATTGCTTGCCTCTTGAAACTCAGCTTGCTGAGGTATAAAGCCTTGTGTTTCCGCATTCGCCACATTGTGACTGGAAACATCTAAGGCTGTCTGATTTGCGCGCATACCTGACAGCCCATTGCTCAAAATAGAAGATAGCATCAGCTTTCCTTTGAAAATATTGCCATATGCAAAGTGTATCCCGTATTTTTTGCATCACGACGTGTTTTACAATATTTAATCTGCCAGCGGTAATCTTATTTCCAGAGTAGTACCTTCTCCAGGTGTGCTCAGAACCTGAAATTCTCCGTCCATTGCTTTAATTCTTTCCCGCATACCTACCAAGCCGAATGAGCTGGTTTTACCCATGTCTTCTTCAACAATTCCTTTTCCATTGTCGTTTATATTCAATTTAAGTTCTGTGTGAGAGCGTTGAAATTCTATCTGCACATCGCTGGCTTCAGCGTGACGGGCGACATTGGTCAATGACTCCTGAATAATGCGGAAAATGGCCGTGCTTCGCGCATCGTCTAATATCAGTTGATCTTCGTCAGCAATCAATTCGCAATTAATGCGGTGTCGGTGAGAGAAATCTCTCTGTAATGTCTGTAGCGCAAAGAACAGTCCACCCTCATCCAGTGCCCGTGGACGCAGATCCGTGGCGATACGCCGGAGCGTAGTAATCGCAGTCAATATCAATTGATCCATGCTGTTGATGGTGGGTTTGTTTCTTTCTAAAAAAGAAGGGTCTCGTTGAAGTAAAGATAAATCCATTCTCAGTGCTGCAAGTAGTTGGCCCAGATCGTCATGAAGTTCACGCGCAATATGCTTACGCTCTTCTTCGCGGATTGATTGCAGGGTGGCCGAGAGCTGGCTAAGTTGCTCGTGATACTTTGCCATTTTCTCTTTTGCCACTTTACGGTCAGTGATGTCCCTGAAGATGACCGTGTAGTAGCGTTTTCCATTTTCCAGCTGGTGAGCGATCGAAGCCTCAATCGGAAACTCTTCACCAGATGCGCGACATCCAGTGACATAAAAATCTTCAAAATGGGTACCCATCTTGCGACGGGTGATACCGGCCTCACCAAATTGCTGCACATGACTTTTATGTGTCTCGCGATGGCGTGCAGGAATTAAACGGTTAAGGGATGTTCCGACTAATTCATTGACGTCATAGCCGAAAATTAACGCAGCGGCGGGATTGACCAAAATGATTTCCTGCTTATCGTCAACAGTGATGATGCCATCAATTGCAGTATCGATCATGCGACTCAGACGTTGGCGTTCCAGTTTTAATTCTTCAGCAGACTTTGCCAGATTATTAGTAGAAGCAGCGAGACTTGCATAAGGTGTATGGATGTTGAGCGCGACCATGCTGCGGTAAATCGCGATCGCGGAAAATAGTAGAAACGTATGTCCGATGACGACATTGACGTCACTGGTTTCTGCATAGATGGAGAAGTAGACTTCAGACATTGCCATCAATACGGTGGCCAGAAACAATGGCACTCTGTCGATATGTAAATGCTCCGCAGACTTATCGATCTGGAAGCGTAGCGCGTGTCTGTAAAATAAAACCGCAGCTAAGACATGTGCTGCAATTAATGAGGTTTCGCAGGCGACTTTGAAAGATGTCTGACCCGCTCCCTGAATGAACGTCAGGGGAATTAAATTGGGAAATGCAAAAACCAGAATGCCCCAGCCTAATGTAGCCAGTAAGCCGGCGCTCAAAACCCCATATGATTGCATCTGACTTATTTCTGAATCTTCCGGATCAAACGCAAGCCCTAGCAAAGTTGTTGCGATTATTGATCTCGAAATAAGCCAGAAACTCATTGATTTATGCATGTCTCCTGCGGCTTCGAATCCAGGCATACCTTGAAATGTGAGGGTATGAAAAAATCCCAATATTGCTGTGCAGAGAAATGCGACTGCCAGTATCACACTACTTTTTTTACGTACTTCACCAAATGCATTCCAGCAAACGATAAACACCGATGCAAAAATAACGATGGTCACTGTCTCCAGAAAAGTATGTACTGGGAGAGGCGCTGGTACAACGAAGACGGAGAGGCGCTCCTGGTCTATCCATAAAAAACAGGAAAGTACAAACAGGAGCCCTGCGATCCAACGCGCTTCGGATAGTCTTGATGTTAACGAGATTGGGTTTGATGACATGTGACTAAATGACAGTGAGATGATATCTGTGTATTTTAAGGGCTGAAATCAGCTGGTACTGATGTTTTGGTAAAAAAAATGGCACCCATTCAAGGGTGCCATTATTGCTAAGGTGGTGAACCTGAAGCCAGAAATGATCAATGAGACATAAATACAGGGACAGTCATACTTTCAAGAATGGTCTTAGTTACGCCACCCATGATCATTTCCCTGAAGCGGGAATGTCCGTAACCACCCATCACTATCATATCGCTATCGAGGTCATGTGCTAATGAGAGCAATGCGTTACCGATGTCAGTGGAAGTTTTGTGCACTGAAACCTCGACTTTAACGCCGTGTCTTGCCAAGTATAGAGCGATATCCGCGCCGGGTTGCTCGCCGTGAGCATCAGGCGTGGATTTTGGATTAAAAATGGCAACCTGAACTACATCTGCCTTTTTTAATAAGGGCAGTGCATCAGTAACTGCACGGGTCGATTCACGGCTTGCATCCCAAGAGATTAAGGGACGTTTTGCGATCGTATTAAAATCTCCTGCATATGGAATGATGAGTACCGGGCGCCCGGAGTTCATCACAATATATTCAGGAAAATCTGGTAATACAGAAGGCGAGGGCTCATCGTGATTGGTTTGTCCTATGACCACCAGGTCACTATATCTGGCTTGAAGTCCAATTCCACCACCAGCCTCATCATTTGCAACCATACTTTCATGTGATGAAACCCCAATCGTTTCTACTTCGCGATTGAAATTGGCGACGGCTTTTTCAGCGCGTTCTCTGAGGAAATTGAGATGGATCGTCAAATTCGGATCGCTGGCACTGATGTTTCCGTCCTGATAGATAAAACGTGAAACGCCGGTGACTGCTGTCCCGATTAAATGCGCATCTTCAGCTTTAGCAATTTCCGCTGCAAATTTGACTCTTAAATTGGATCGCTCTGATTCATCAACGTGCACAAGTATGGTTTTATATGTCATGTCATTGCTCCTGTTAATTTTATCTTCGCGTCAGAGCTTAAAAAACTCTGAGAGAAAAATCGGTAATGAATCAAAATCGGCGACGCCAATTTTTGTATAAGTTGCCAGATTCTAGCTTAAATATTTTATACGGCAATCGCTGTTTCACTTCCCCATTGTGGAAGTAGTTTTTTTCCAACTATTACAGATACTTTTTCGCTGACTTTATTTCGGGTTTTTGCTGGTGGCAGACGACGCAGAGTTTTCAACGCAGTCGTATCAAGTAAGCATATTTCACGTTGATCGACACTGATTAATCCCATTTCGTTAAATGCAGACAGCGTCCGGCTAACGGTTTCTAATGTTAAGCCAAGGTAGCTGCCGATTTCGTGGCGAGTCATACGCAGGTTAAACGACTTACCAGAATAACCTAACTGGCTGAAGCGTTCGCCCAGTGTTGTCAGAAAACGGGCAACTTTGGCTTCTGCGCTAAGTGCGCTGAGCATGCCTATCATTAATTGTTCACGAACCAGTTCGCGGCTCATGACGCTGAACATTGCATGTTCTAATTCAACATAGCTGCGACCAAGATTTGCAAAAGCCTTGTAAGGCAGAATAATGATGTCGCAATCTGACAGGGCAACAGCTTCTGAGGCGTGTTGTTGATTATGGATACCATCGATTCCGAGCAGATCACCTTTCATCGGAAAGCTCAGTACTTGTTCGTTGCCGTATTCATCAATCAATACAGTTTTCAGGAATCCCGAGTTGACAACATACAGTGCTTCAAAATTCTGTCCTATCGTATGGATGCGCTGACCAGCTTTAAAGCGAACATGCTGAAATAAGGCTTCTTCATCCGTTGAGTTGATAGGCGTAGGAATATTTAACAGATCACAGACCTGACTCAAGTCTGACCACAAATTACCGTGGCAACGCCATCCTGCCTCGTTTGACATCACTGGAAGCATCGCTTTGTTTGCTGCAATATGTTGGCTGACTGGGCGGGATGATTGGGCAACTGTTGTCATGTGAGTCTCCTGGATAAACGAAAATTAATTAACTTGTTTCGACGCATTTGGACTTTCCCAGTTGTACAGAAAATTCTGTATCTGGTCGAAGTCAGTAGATTTGTCGAGAAAACCGTCTGCACCAGCGCGCATAGCATGCACGCGATTGTCCTCAGTTGAGTGATTCGTGAGAATGACAATCTTGACCTCTGGTTTATTTTGCTTCACATCTTTCAAAAGTTGCAAGCCATTTTTGTCACCTAATTGCAAGTCGAGAATCATTGCGTCAGTGTCGCTATTGATAACACTGTCGTAGGCGGTATCGATGTCGCCAGAAACACCGATAACGTGCATTCCTGGTATTTCTTCTATGAAACGAACGAGTCGGTTTTGAATTAAAACCGAATCTTCAACGATAAATAAATTCATGGTGCGCGTGATGTAAGACATCGCTTGTTTGCTTGATGTCTATTATCACGGCTTCGCTTTTTGATTTAAATCAGGTAATGCTGATTTGAATTGTCAGATTTGAGGCTGATCTTATAGGAATATTCCTACAAGATAGTGATGATGGAAGTGCGTAGTCAGGCGTTAGGAACGAGAAGATTATGGGCGACAGCGTACTGAACTAGGTCAGAAATGTTGCTCATATTCATTTTTTGCATAATCCGCATCTTATGTGTGCTGACTGTTTTGACACTGAGATGTAGCAGATCGCCGATTTCTGTAATCGTTTTTCCCTTGACGATATGGCTGAAAACCTCAAATTCCCTGTCGGAAAGGCTGGTATGCGGAAGGTTATCGTCGGCAGGCATCGCATTCATGGCTAACTGCTCTGCCACTTCTATACTGATATAAGGACGCCCCGACGCTACTTTGCGCAGTGCAGTTACCAGTTGTGTACCCGCACTTTCTTTTGTCAGATACCCTCTTGCGCCTGCTCTGATCGCACGCACAGCGTATTGCTCTTCTTCATGCATGGTGAGAATCAGGATGGGGAGCTTGGGGAATTCATCTTTGATCTGACGTATCAGGTCAACGCCGCTCCGCCCTGGCATGGACAGATCCATTAACAGAACATCAAACTGTGTGCTTCTCACTTTTTCCAACGTGTCAAAGCCATCGACAGCTTCTGCAACCACACGTATGTCGTCATTTCCATCAAGTATGCGCTTGAGTCCTTCACGCATGATAGTGTGGTCATCGGCAATAAGAATTCTAATCATTGATCAGTGGTGCAGTTAGATTTTGTGCAAGCTGAGTCGCAAGGCATGCACTATTGTACTGTACAACCCGATTAGTTGCTTATTGCCTATGTTAGAGGCTAACAGCTCAGTGTTTTTTGACTCTGTGCACCAGAACTGGAATATCACACATCGATAAAACTTTGCTTGTCGTGCTACCCAGCAGTAATTGGCCGACACCACTGCGTCCGTGTGAAGCGATAAAGATCAGGTCGCAAGCATATTGCTGTGCTGTATAGACGATTTCCTTTGCAGGAGCATCGCTAAACTTGACAACACTTTCAAACTCAAGGCCCTCCTTATGCGCAGCGACTCTTGCTGGCTCAAGGTAAGACTCGCCAAAGGCACGCATCGCCGCCTGGTATTCTTCTTCAGTCGGGGTGTTTGGTGGAATGATGTCTATGTAAATAGGATACTGATAATTCGCAGCTACAAAAATTCCCACTACCTTGGCATTTACTTTTTTTGCAAACTCAATACCCGCTTGAATGCTGGCATTGGCTAGCTCAGACCCATCGGTCGGCATAAGAATTTTGCTATACATCATTCTTCCTTTCAGTGATGACAGATCGAACCTTCATGATGGATTATCTGAGGAATGTGCGTTTGATTAATAACAAGTTTTCAGGTGGTTAATCACGCGTTGATCCATTCTGCAGATAGTTCCCCCTCTTGAGTGAGGAGTGAGGGGGTAATGATGTGCAGCATCTTTTTCAGAAATGCTTTAATCCTATCGCCGCTTTCACTTCATCGGTTGTTTTCGCTGCAATTTCCCGCGCTTTTTGGGTTCCCTCTTTGAGCATTTGCAGAACCTGGCCGCGATCTTTGGCGTATTCCTCGCGACGCTCACGAATTGGTGCAAGCAAATCCTGCAATATTCCCTCAAGGCGTGCCTTGACTACGCTGTCGCCCAAACCGCCGCGTGTGTAGTGGTCTTTCATTGTTTGCAATCCAATTTTGTCTTCATCGAACGCATCCAGATAAATAAAGGCGACGTTATCTTCCAGATGGCCAGGATCGCTGACGCGCAGATGCAATGGATCTGTATAGACATTGCGTACTGCCGCTTTTATCTCTGCGGGGCTGGCGCCGAGGTTGATCGTGTTCCCGAGGGATTTACTCATTTTGGCTTTTCCGTCGATACCCGGCAAACGACCGATCTCTGGCACCAATGCCTGACACTCAACCAGAATATCTTTCTTTGCCAGACGATTGAATCGGCGAACGATTTCGTTTGTCTGTTCAATCATAGGGATCTGGTCTTCGCCTACTGGTACCAGACTTGCTTTGAATGCAGTAATGTCAGCAGCCTGACTGACCGGGTATGTCAGAAAGCCAGCAGGAATGTCGCGCTCAAAATTACGCAGAATAATCTCTTGTTTGATCGTCGGATTGCGTTCCAGGCGGGCAACCGAAACCAGATTCAGATAGTAGAACGTTAATTCTGTCAGTTCAGGAATTTGCGACTGAATAAAGATCGTGGATTTAGTGGGGTCAATGCCAACGGCAAGGTAATCCAGTGCAACCTCAAGTACGTTGTCATGAACTTTGGCCGGATTGTCCATATTGTCGGTCAATGCCTGTGCATCGGCGAGCATGATGTACTGCTGATATTGATGTTGATATTTGACGCGGTTGCGCAGACTGCCAACAAAATGTCCCAGATGAAGAGGGCCAGTAGGGCGATCGCCAGTCAGAATAGTGTGGTTTTTATTTTCAGTTGTACTTGCTTGCATAAAAATTCCGTTGTTTACGTGCGTAAAAAATGCCGCTCAATTGTGGCGGCATTTTGAATATGTGCGTCTAATCAAGACGTTATGATGCCGTCACCGCCGATTATGTGTCAAGTTTGCTTAGATTGATCAAAATGTCTGCAAATTTTCAATAGTTTAACCGACGAAATCATGATTTCTGAATGGTAAAATTCGGCACACTCGATTTACCAGATGACATCTGATTGCCTGAATACTTAGAAAGAAAATTATTTTGACTGCAGTTTCTCCAAAAAAATTGGTTATTGCTTCCAGGGAAAGCCGGTTGGCAATGTGGCAGGCTGAGCATGTTCGTGACCGCTTGTTATCCTTATATCCCGATTGCCAGGTCGATATTCTTGGAATGACTACGCGCGGCGATCAGATTTTAGACCGTGCTTTATCTAAAGTCGGCGGGAAAGGTTTATTCGTTAAAGAGTTGGAAGTGGCGATGGCTGAAGGTCGTGCTGATCTGGCTGTGCATTCTCTTAAAGATGTTCCGATGGAACTGCCCGAAGGTTTCACTTTGGCCGCGATTTTAGAACGTGAAGATCCGCGGGATGCTTTTGTTTCCAATGATTATGAATCGCTTCACAGCTTGCCTGATGGCGCCGTCGTTGGTACCAGTAGTCTGCGGCGTCAGGCCTTTATTTCAGCCCGTTTCCCGCATCTGGTAATTCGTCCTTTGCGGGGTAATCTTGATACCCGTTTGCGTAAGCTGGACGAAGGTGAATACGCTGCGATTATTCTTGCAGCAGCAGGATTAAAACGTCTCGGATTACCTCAGCGTATACGCGGATTTTTAGAGCCTGAAGCAAGCTTGCCTGCAGCCGGACAGGGGGCGATGGCGATAGAAGTATCGGATTCGCGTCCTGATTTACTTGCCTTACTTGCGCCGTTAAATCACCTGGCGACGTCACAGTCTGTTATTGCGGAGCGGACGGTGTCCAAGGTTTTTGGTGGCAGTTGTCAGATACCACTGGCGGCGTTCGCGACCGTAGCTGATCAAAAAATGCATTTACGCGGGATGGTGGCTACCCCGGATGGACAGCGAGTAGCGAGTGCCGAGGTTTTCGGCGATGCGTCTGAGCCTGGAACACTGGGTTTGCAACTGGCGCAGGCCTTGTCTGCCCAGGATGCTGAGGGCATACTGGCTTTGTGTAAAGCACAGATTGTCGAGTAATTCTCTTATGTCGCGCAGGAATGTGATTATCACGCGCCCACTGGCACAGGCTCAAGATTTTGCAGCTCAACTTCAGGCTCTTTCGCGTCCGTGCCAATTGTTTCCCTTGATCGAAATACATCACTTAGAGAATCAGACTGAGATTAGCGACAAAGTGGCTAATCTCAATAGTTACGGGTTAGTTGTTTTTGTCAGTCCGAATGCGATTGATGCTTTTTTTTCGCATATCAGGCAATGGCCGACACAGATTCCGATTGGTGTTGTCGGAGAGGGGAGTAGGCTTGCTTTGGCGCGCTACGGTCTTCATTCTGATAATGCGACGATCATCAGTCCCTCGAATAAACTGAAAACGGATTCTGAGGCGCTGGCGGCAGAGATCGATTTTGCGGCACTGGCTGATCAGCAGGTGTTGATCGTGCGAGGAACAACAGGTCGGGAATTTTTGGCTGAAACATTTCGTTCCCGTGGCATTCATGTGACGCAACTGGCTGCTTACCGGCGTTCTGCTCCCGAATTCAGTATTTCTGTGAAGAAGCAGTTAGAAGTGTTACTTCAGTCTGATAATGATTGGGTGATTACCAGTTCTGAGGCATTG
The DNA here is from genome assembly GCF_018139565.1 of Cognatundibacterium rivi. Taxonomy (GTDB): domain Bacteria; phylum Pseudomonadota; class Gammaproteobacteria; order Burkholderiales; family Burkholderiaceae_D; genus Undibacterium; species Undibacterium rivi. The sequence goes on along the minus strand of NZ_JAGSPK010000005.1, from coordinate 31,930 downwards.
CGAACGCTCATTTTCTGGTGTGAGCAATTGCCCCTAGACAATGCCGTGGCAAAAATCCAACATCAACACATTATCGTTCCCCACGTCCGTATTGCCGAAACGGCGCAGGCGCTGGGGTTTCATTTCATCACTTTAACCGCATCAGGCGACGAACAGGTACTTGTCGCGTTACAATCCTGAGTATGAATGAACAGCAAACAAACACAGGGGGTTCTTTGCCTTCTCAAAGCCCTGATCAATCCGCGGTCGCAACTGCGGCCAATTCACTTCCGGCTTCTTCGTCAAGCAGTTGGACTCATCCTGCCTTTCTGATTTCAGGCGTCTTAGCCGTATTGTTGGCTGCGCAATGGTGGTCTTCTCAAAATCAGATCAGTGCTCTGAAAGAGGAGGTTGCGCGACGTTTGCTGAGTACTGACACGGCAAGCAATGAAACGAAGTTGCTGGCTAAAAATGTGCAGGAAACGACAAAAGAAATTCAGGCCAAAGTTCTTTTGATTGAAAGCAAACAAATTGAATCCCAAAGCCAGCAACTGGCTTTGGAGCAGTTGTATCAGGATCTGTCAAAAAATCGCGACGAGTGGGCATTGGCAGAAATTGAACAGGTATTGGCGACAGCCAGTCAGCAATTGCAGTTGGCAGGTAATGTTCAGGGTGCGTTGATTGCATTGCAGAATGCAGACGGGCGTCTGGCTAAATCTGACAAGCCTCAGTTCATTACGATCAGAAGAGCAATCGCGAAAGACATTGATCGTCTGAAGTCTTTGCCGGCACTTGATTTGCCAGGTATTGCGTTACGCCTCGACAGCGTCATTACACAGGTTGATCATATTCCTTTGTGGGCAGATGAGAAGTCAGTGGTTTCTCCAACGCCGCCAAAAGCACCATTGAGAATTATTCCAAAAACTCAGCGTGTATCGAAGCAGGATAAGCAGGACAAGAAAGTGGCCGAGGTTGAGGAGAGTACTTTCTCTATGCGTTTACAAGATGCATGGCAGAGTTTTTCCAGTGAGATGTGGGGTGAGGTTAAGCAACTGATTCGTGTCCGTAGTGTGGAAACGCCTGATGCTTTGCTGTTGACGCCGACGCAATCCTATTTTGCGCGGGAGAATCTTAAATTGCGTTTGCTGAATGCCAGACTTGCCTTGCTGGCCAGAAATGAGAGCGTTTTCCGTAGTGACTTAGTCTCTGCGCAAGATGCGATTTCAAAGTATTTCGATACCAGAGCGAAGCAGACGCAGAATGCACAAGCCTTATTGCGCCAGGTTCAGGGTAGCAATCTGTCGATAGAAATGCCGAATCTGTCAGAAAGTTTAAATGCAGTACGCAACTACAAAGTGAAGCCTTAACGTATGCGAATTTTTATCCGGCTTCTGATTCTGTTTTCTCTTGCCGTTGGTCTGGCGATAGGTGCGCGTTTCAATCCAGGAAACGTCGTATTGTTTTATCCGCCTTACAGAATCGATTTATCTTTAAATTTATTTCTCTTTTTGGTGGCAGTGCTGTTTCTGATTGTCTATGCGATTTTTGGAGCAATCGTCACCACTCGTAAGATGCCAAAGAAAGTGGCAGCTTACCGCCAGCAGAAGCGTGAACGTGATGGCAACAAGGCTTTGCGTGAGTCGCTCAAGACTTTGTTTGAAGGACGTTTTGGATATGCTGAGAAAGCGGCGATCCGTGCAGCTGAACTACAAGACAATGCTGGGGTGGCCGCACTGATTGGTGCGCGTGCGGCGCATCACATGGGGCAATTTGAGCGCAGAGATCTGTGGCTGGCGGGAATTGAAGCTGACAACAACTATAAAGTCGCCAGACTGGTCAGTGCGACTGAGCTGTTGGTTGATCAGCATCAGTCAGATAAGGCGCTTGAAGCAGTTAAAGAGCTACATGCCAATGGTAGTCGCCATATCCAGGTGCTGCGTTGGGCGTTGAAAGCAAATCAGCAGGCGAAGAAGTGGGGAGATGTACTGAAACTGGTTCGTACTCTCGACAAACATCATGCCCTGCATCCGGCGCTCTCGAAACGGCTGAAGGAATTAGCCTACGAGGATTTGTTAAAGGGACATGACCATGACGCTGAGTCTCTGCGGCGCGTCTGGTTTGAAATCCCTGCAAATGACAGAAAATCAGCCTTTATCGCATATCAGGCAGCGAACGCTTTTAATGCCAGAGGTTTGTTTGATGAGGCACGTTCTATCGTTGAGAAAGCGCTGACAGAGGATTGGGATGAGCGCCTGTTGCGGGCTTATCGCGATGCCGCCGCTGCAGAGGGTTCGGCCGCATTGTTATCTCAGATTGAACATTGCGAAAAATGGTCACTGAATCACCCGACTGATCCTGAACTGGCGTTAACGCTGGGTGTGCTTTGCTTGCGTCAAAAATTATGGGGCAAGGCACAACGACACATGGAGCAAGCCTTGTCTGACGCGGTTTCAGCCCGGACGGTGACAGAATCGAATCTGAAATTGGCACAGTTGCACGAGGCGCTTGGACAAGATGAAGAGGCTGCCTACCATTACCGGCAATGTGCAATAGCTACGACGCTGTAATTTGGCTGGCTTATCTTTTGCGCCGCACAAATATAGCGATAAACCCGATATAATTTTGCCCGGTAAATTGAATTTATTGATATCTATTAAGAAAGAGTGACATGAGCTTGAATAACGTACCAGCAGGTCGTGATCTGCCAAATGACTTTAACGTCGTCATTGAAATTCCAATGAATGCAGATCCGATCAAATACGAGGTCGATAAAGAAACTGGCGCCATTTTTGTTGATCGTTTCATGGGTACTGCAATGCACTACCCATGTAATTATGGTTATGTTCCGCAGACGATTGCTGGTGATGGCGATCCGGTTGACGTATTGGTGATTACACCATTTCCTTTGATTCCAGGGGTTGTTGTTCGTTGCCGCGCCATTGGCGTATTGCAAATGACGGACGAAGGTGGTGAGGATGCGAAAGTATTGGCAGTTCCTGTCGATAAAATTTTGCCGATTTACACACATTGGCAAAAACCTGAAGATATGAATGAGCTGCGCCTGAAACAGATTCAACATTTCTTTGAACACTACAAAGATTTGGAAAAAGGCAAATGGGTGAAAGTCGAAGGTTGGGGCGGCCCGGAAGCGGCGAAAAAAGAGATTCTTGACGGCGTTGAAAATTTCAAAAAGCTATAGAAATAATTAAGTTACCCTCAAAAAACGCGGTTATTCTGGCCGCGTTTTTTATTCAGAATCAATAGGGTTTTGTTTGCAATTGCATACAAAACCAACACTGACAAGACCTTAGCGTGGCAGGTTTAGTATGACCGCAAAGGCAATTGCAATCAGTATCGCAGCCAGACTAAGCCAGAGAAGAGTATTGCTCTCCGCGCTGGTGTTGTTCTCTACACCGTCAGGACTGATTTTCCCTCTCTTGCGTTTCAGTCTTTTATCCCGATCCAGTACTTTTTGTAAATCATCAGCCATCTCGCGTGCGGTCTGGTAGCGATCACTCAGCTCTTTTTGCATTGCTTTCATTACGATTCTTGAGAGTGATTCAGGTATCGCTGGATTGATTTCTGACGGTGCCTTCGGTGTTTTATACGCGATCTGATTTAGCAGTTTATCTATGTCGTTACTTTGAAATGGTTTTTGCAAGGTCAGCATTTCGTACATGACTGCGCCGAGGGAGTATATATCTGTCTGCGCATTCACCTGTTTTCCCAAGGCCTGTTCCGGAGACATGTAGTTAGGTGTACCGAGAATATTATTATTGAACAGCGTTACATTTGCTGGTTGGTTTTCATCCAGCAAGCGATTCGGTGCGCGGGCGATACCAAAGTCGACTACTTTCGGTTGATTATTCGTCAGAATAAAAATATTGCCAGGTTTGATATCTCTGTGAATAACTGCTTTTTCATGGGCATAGGCAAGCGCATCCGCAATTCTTTGAATGATATCTGTAGTTTCAATGGAGTCGAAAGTGCGTCCCGCAGCCAGCATCATTTTTAAATCTTGTCCACCAAGGAATTCCATCGCGATAAATGTCGTACCTCCTTCGCTGGAAGCATCGAAGATTGTTACAATATTCGGATGGGAAAGCCTGCCGGCTGCCCGCGCTTCGTTGATGAACTGTTGTTCGCGCTGTTTCTTGTCCGCCGCGTTCCCGGTCGCGTTCAGTATTTTGATGGCAACATCCCGGTCGATGACGGGATCATGACCCCGAAAGACGGTGCCATTCGATCCTGTGCCTAGCTTTTCAGTCAGGTAAAAGCGACCAGCGCGTTTGTGCATATTCATTGCGTTACTCGGATTATCGGATGTTGTTTTATTTTTTTGCATGCCAGCAGGATGCCTTGATGCCTCTTAAATTTCAAGTGGATTGTTTATACGGATTATGTTCATTTAAATCATCCAGATAGAGTTCTATGCCGTTTGTTTCTCTTTGCAGAAAATTTGCTACAGCGTTGCTGAACTCGGGGTGTTTCAGAAAATGCGCCGATGCAGTCTTTTGCGGCAGAAATCCTCTGGCCATCTTGTGTTCCCCCTGGGCTCCGCCTTCAAAGGTCTGGATATGCTTTTGAATGCAAAATTCTATTGCCTGATAATAAGCCGTCTCGAAATGCAGGCAAGGATAATGCTCAATACAACCCCAGTAACGACCATAAACTTTGCTCTGATTGAATATTAACAACGACGCTGCAATTTTCTTTCCATCTTTAATCGCAAAAATAAGATGAATGTGCTGCGGCATTGTGCGGCCAATTTGTGTGAAAAACTCAAGATTCAGGTAAGGTTTTGAGTGATGATTTTCATACGTGGCATCGTAACAGCGTTTGAAAAAAAGCCAGTCTTCCTCGTTCGCATCCAGGCCTTGAATATGCGAGAAAACAATTCCGAGTTCTTGTACTTTTTTTCGCTCGGCGCGGATATTTTTGCGTTTTTTCTTACTCAGCGTATTCAGAAAGCTGTCGAAGTCAGAATGCTGAGCATTTTGCCAATGAAATTGTACTCCCGCTCTGATCAAAAAACCTGCGTTTTTCAGCGGTGTTATTTGATTTTCATCAGGAAACAGAATATGACACGAGGAAAAGTCCCCTGACAGAGTGAGATTTTTCAGACTTTCCAGCAACAAGTTTCTGACCGTACTATCGCTCGCAATAATTCTGCTGCCAGTCACAGGAGTGAATGGTATCGCAGACAGTAGCTTGGGGTAGTACGGCAACCCATGCTGTTGATATGCCTGTGCCCATGACCAGTCAAACACATATTCACCATAAGAGTGTGTTTTCTGATAAAGCGGGCAAGCGCCAACCAAGGTTTTATCTTGCCATATCGTTAAATAATATGGATACCAGCCAGTTTTTGCCGAGGCCGATCCGGATGAGTGTAAGGCGTGCAAAAAAGCATACGAAAGAAAGGGATTGGCGGACGGATCGGATTTCAGCAAATTGTCCCATTGTTCTTGTCCAATATCAGAGAGAGAACTTGCGAAGCCCATGCGATAATACTGGTCGATAGAAACTAATTCCATTTTTTGATTTTTTCAAATTGCACAATTATGACGCTTAAAGTTGCCATTGCTCAGATGAATAGTACGGTCGGTGATCTGGCCGGAAATGCCGCGAAAATAGTAAATTATGTCCGCCAGGCAGCTGAGCAGGGAGCCGATATTGTTGTTACACCTGAGCTGTCTTTGGTTGGTTATCCTCCGGAGGATTTACTGTTAAGAGCCGGGTTTTATTTGCAAACACAGCAGGTGTTATCTGATGTGACTGCGCAGCTTGCTGCATTCAAAGATATTTATGTGTTGGTCGGGCATCCTGAAGCCAGAGATGGACGTCATTTTAATGCGGTTTCCGTTTTGCTTAATGGCAGTGTCATTGGATGTTACTTTAAGCGCAATCTGCCGAATGACATGGTATTCGATGAAGTCAGATATTTTTCTGCGGGTTCTGATGCTTGCGTGTTCGATGTTAAAAGCGTGCGTTTTGGTATCAATATTTGTGAAGATACCTGGTTTAAAGACGCTCCTCTGGCGGCCAGGAATGCCGGGGCGCAGGTATTGTTGGTGCCAAATGGCTCGCCATTTCACATAGATAAGCAGCAGCAACGTCTTGATGTGATGCGCGCGAATGTCAGCACTACAGGCATGTCACTTGTTTATGCAAATTTATTGGGCGGCCAGGATGAACTGATTTTTGATGGAAATTCCTTTGTTTTAAATTCGCAAGGGGAACTCGTCGCGCAGTTGGCGCACTGCGAAACGGCTTTGCAAATCATAGAATTTGACAGTGCGCAGCCTGTGCCTCAGCAACTGCCTGAATTGGGTTCAACAGAATCGCAGGTTTATCATGCGCTGGTACTTGGCGTGCGCGACTATGTGACAAAAAATGGATTTCCCGGCGTTTTGCTGGGGTTGTCCGGTGGCGTTGATTCTGCGTTAACCCTGGCGATTGCGGTCGATGCATTAGGTGCAGAAAAAGTCAGGGCGATCATGATGCCTTCACCGTACACCGCAGACATCTCTCTGTTTGACTCCCGTGATATGGTTGAGCGTCTTGCTGTACGTTACGATGAAATTTCAATCGGAGCTTGTTTTGACGCATTCAGAAGCACCCTGAGCGCAGAGTTTGCTGGCTTAAAAGAAGATACGACAGAAGAAAATATTCAAGCGCGGATCCGCGGCACGATACTGATGGCCTTGTCCAATAAGTATGGTTCCATCGTGCTGACGACCGGCAATAAAAGTGAAATGGCCGTTGGTTATTGCACCTTGTATGGGGATATGGCTGGTGGTTTCGCCGTGATCAAGGATATTCCTAAAACACTGGTATACCGTTTGTGTGCGTACAGAAACAGCATTACAGAAATTATTCCTGAGCGGATTCTGACGCGCCCGCCATCTGCCGAACTGCGCCCAGATCAAACCGATCAGGATTCTTTGCCGCCCTATGAAATACTCGACGGCATCATGCAGTTGTACATGGAACAAAATAAATCCCGTGCCGATATTATCGCAGCAGGATATCGCGAAGAGGATGTTGAACGAATTACGCGTTTGATTAAAATTAACGAATACAAACGTCGTCAGGCGCCCATCGGTGTGCGGATTACTCACCGTGCTTTTGGTCGTGACTGGCGCTACCCGATCACCTCAAAATTCAGAGACTAAAAAAGGAAATTTATTATGAAACAAATTACAGCAGTCATTAAACCATTTAAGTTGGACGAAGTCCGCGAAGCCTTGGCTGATGTCGGCGTAACAGGTCTGACTGTGACCGAAGTAAAAGGCTTTGGTCGTCAAAAGGGTCATACTGAGCTGTATCGCGGTGCCGAATATGTTGTGGATTTTTTGCCGAAAATTAAAGTGGAAGTTGTTGTAGACGACAACATTTGCGATAACGTTGTTGATGCCATTATTAAAGCGGCGCATACTGGAAAAATAGGTGATGGCAAAATTTTTGTGCAGAACGTTGAGCAGGTGATTCGCATTCGTACCGGTGAAACTGGTTCTGAAGCGGTCTGATTTATTACTTAAACTGAGTGCAAGCAATATGATGGCATCCAAATTACTCACGGCTGTATTCGCAGCGCTGTTGGCTATGCCAGCTGTCGCGGAAAATGGCGTTAGTGAGCACAAAATTATTATCGGCCAGTCTGCTGCTTTTTCGGGACCTGCAGCGCAACTGGGAATACAGTTGCACGCAGGGGCGAAAGCCTATTTTGATCACGTGAATAGCACTGGCGGCGTATTTGGTCGTAAGATCGAAGTCATTAAACGTGACGATAAATACGAGGCCGACATTGCTGCTGCCAACACGAAGGCACTGATAGACACTGACGATGTATTTGCCTTGTTTGGCTATGTCGGCACGGCAACCAGCAACGCCGCAACGCCGATATTCACACAAGCTAAAGTGCCATTCTTTGCACCTTATACTGGTGCTCAGTCTTTGCGTGAACCTTTCAATAAGTTGATCTTCAATGTCCGAGCCAGCTATTTTGACGAAACCGAACATCTGGTTGATCGTCTGGTGAATACCGGGCTTAAAAATATCGCTGTGTTCTATCAAAATGATGCCTACGGCAAAGCAGGATTAACCGGTGTAGAGCGTGCGCTGAAGAAAAAAAATCTTCCTATTGTTGATACTGCAACGGTAGAGAGGAATAGTCTTGATGTTGCCAAAGCAGTTGAAAAAATGATGGCAAAACGTCCCGACGTTATCATCCAGATCAGTGCCTATTCTTCTTCTGCAGCGTTAATTAAAGAGATGCGCCGATTGGGTTATACCGGTCAGTTTTATAACGTCTCTTTTGTCGGTAGTCAGGCATTGTCGGATGCGTTGGGTAAAGATGGTTCCGGTGTTGTTGTATCGCAGGTCGTGCCTTTCCCTTGGTCTGCAGCGAACGCAACTGTCGTAGGTGAATACACGAAAATCATGAATAAAGCCGGCATTAAAGACCTGAATTTTTCCAGTCTGGAAGGTTTTATTGCGGCAAAGGTATTTGTAGAAGGTTTGCGTCGTTCTGGCCAGAATTTGACCCGCGAAAAATTGATTTCCTCTTTAGAGTCGTTGAACACTAAGAGTTACGATGCAGGTGGTTTTGATATTAACTTTTCATCGTCGAATCACAATGGTTCAAAATTTGTTGATATGACCATGATAGGCAAAGACGGAAAATTCAAGAACTGATAAAAAAAGGCCTGAGGAAACTCAGGCCTTTAATAATACGATCAGAGCACCTGATCCACCATCTGCTGCAGTCGCCTGACTAAACGCCAGCACCTCATCCTTCTGAATCAGCCAGTTCCGTACTTTATGTTTCAGTACGGGTTCTTTATTGACAGAACCCAGGCCTTTTCCATGAATGATTCGTACGCAACGGACTCCATTTCTACCGCATCGCCGCAGAAAGTCACCCAGACTGTCTCTGGCCTGATCGCGGCGCAGACCATGCAAATCTAATTGCGCCTGGATCACCCAGTGCCCCTTGCGTAATTTTCTGACGACATCGACCCCAACTCCGGGACGGGTGTAGCTCAAATTTTCATCGGTTTCCAGTAATGAATCCGCATCGAATTCATCAGAAAGCGATTCTTGTAATGCTGCTTTCTCATCGGCGATGTATTGAAATGGTATTGGTGCCGGGCGTACTGGAGTTGCCTGATGCTTGACCGCCACTTTCAATGGCTCAACCGAACCTATGCTGGAGCGGAAAATATTCGCTTCTGCTTTTGTTTTCTTTTCCTGCTCCAGACGTTCTGCTTCAGCGCGCAGTTTGGCTTCCTGTTGTGTTTTGAGTTGCTGACCCAGAGATTTTAGGTCAGCAAAATTTTTCAGCGACGACATGGCTTTCGTCCTGATTATTCTTCCAGATAACGCTGTGCATCCAGTGCTGCCATACAGCCTGTACCTGCACTGGTAATCGCCTGACGGTAAACATGATCCTGCACGTCACCAGCCGCAAATACGCCGGGAATATTGGTCGCGGTTGCCATACCTTCGGTGCCGGTGCGGGTTTTGATATAGCCGTTGTGCATTTCCAACTGACCTTCAAAAATGCCGGTATTCGGTTTGTGGCCAATCGCGACAAACACACCATGGACAGGCACTTGTGTGATGACGTCATCCGCCGATTTGATATTTACGCCGGTGACACCAGAATTATCCCCGGTGACTTCGTCCAGCGTGTGATTCCATTTGACTTCTACTTTGCCTTCAGCAACCTTTGCCATCAGGCGGTCGATCAGAATGGCTTCAGCGCGGAATTTGTCGCGACGGTGAATCACTGTGACTTTGCTGGCGATATTTGACAAATACAACGCCTCTTCGACAGCGGTATTGCCGCCACCGACAACCGCCACATCTTTGCCGCGATAGAAGAACCCATCGCAAGTGGCGCAGGCTGAAACACCTTTACCCATAAAGGCTTGTTCCGAAGGTAAACCCAGATATTGTGCTGAAGCACCAGTGGCGATAATCAGTGAATCACAGGTGTATTCGCCCTGATCGCCGATCAGACGGATAGGCTTTTCATCGAGCTTGGTGGTGTGGATGTAATCGAAAATAATTTCAGTGTTAAAGCGTTCTGCATGTTGCAGAAAACGCTGCATCAGTTCGGGGCCCTGCACACCCAGCGGATCTGCTGGCCAGTTTTCGACGTCCGTTGTCGTCATGAGCTGCCCACCTTGTTCTACGCCAGTGATCAATACCGGATTAAGATTGGCGCGGGCGGCATAAATAGCGGCGGAATAACCCGCTGGACCTGAGCCGAGAATCAATACGCGAGCGTGTTTTTTAGATGTAGACATGAGCAGACCTGCATAAAAAGAGTTGAAGGGGAGGCCAGACGGGATAATCGATGCCTTATTTGCTTGCAGATGGTGCTGTCGCAGCAAAAAGCAAGCGACGGTGGGCTTATTTCATTTCCATCTGCAGATCAGCGCAAATTATAGTCTATCCTCTGGCGCTGCGTGAGGCGCCCAGTGTTTGGCGAGCGGCCTCTAACATGCTATCTTGTCAGTCTTTGGTTGTCTGGATGAACATTTTCCTGATTTATGACTACAAGTAACAGCGAAGCCTACACCCGTAGCAGTAAAAGCCCGCCGCCCCCGCCACTGCCAAATAAAATGGTGGTGTTGCTGATGGAGGCGCGCTGGCTCGTTTTCGCTGCTTTAAGCGTTTGCCTGATATTGATACTCGCCAGCTATTCAAAAGCGGACCCAGGCTGGTCACAGTCGAGCATCGTTCCTAAAATCCATAACGTGGGCGGAAGATTCGGTGCCTGGCTGGCCGATGTCGTTTTGTACGTGTTCGGTTTTTCTGCCTGGTGGTGGAGCGTCGTTTGCTTGCGTCAGGTCGTGAAATCTTATCGGCGTCTGGCTGATCGGCTATCGATGCAAGTCGAAACGAAAACTGGTGAAGAGGAAGGCTTGCCTTACCTGCTGGCGCGCATCACCGGATTTGCCCTGTTGATTTGCGGCAGCATGGGGCTGGAGTTTTTGCGCATGCACACGCTGAGCCTGCCATTACCATTGGCTCCCGGCGGTGTACTCGGCAATGTAATTGGTTCTGCCGCATACAGCGCCATGGGTTTTACTGGCGCGACACTGGTGTTACTGATGGCGATGGCCTTAGGTATCAGCTTGTATTTTCAAGTGTCTTGGCTGACGATTGCAGAAAAAACCGGTGCGGCGATAGAAACCGTTTTTGTGTTCATACAAAATAAATATTCAGCAGCAGAAGACCGCCGTGTTGGTCAGACAGCCGCAGTCAAGCGCGAAGAAGTGGTCGTGCAGGAACGTGCGAAGATTGTGGAAGCATCACCGATACGTATCGAGCCTCAGGTGGTTGCCGTGCAGCGTTCTGAGCGCGTGGAAAAAGAGAAACAGGTTTCTCTGTTCAATGAACTGCCAGACACGAATTTGCCACCGCTTTCTTTGCTCGATGATGCGCCGCCGGTGCAAGAAACCGTCAGTGTGCAGACGTTGGAATTTACCAGCCGTCTGATAGAGAAAAAACTCTCCGATTTCGGGGTCGATGCCAAGGTCGTGGCCGCTTATCCGGGGCCGGTGATTACCCGTTATGAAATTGAACCTGCAACCGGTGTGAAGGGTAGTCAGATCGTCAATCTGGCGCGCGATCTGGCGCGCTCATTGTCGCTGACCTCGATACGCGTGGTGGAAACCATTCCCGGTAAAAATTACATGGGGTTGGAATTACCGAATCCTAAAAGGCAGATTGTCCGCCTGACCGAAATTCTCGGCTCTAAGATATATCACGACAGCGCTTCCAGCCTGACCGTGGCGCTTGGCAAAGATATTGCCGGTAACCCGATTTGTGCCGATCTGGCAAAAATGCCGCATTTACTGGTGGCCGGTACGACCGGTTCCGGTAAGTCTGTCGGCATTAATGCAACGATATTGTCGCTGCTGTACAAGTCTGATCCTAACGACGTGCGCATGATATTGATCGATCCTAAGATGCTGGAAATGTCGGTCTATGAAGGCATTCCGCATTTGCTGGCACCGGTGGTGACCGATATGCGCCAGGCTGGGCATGCATTGAACTGGGCGGTGGCCGAAATGGAACGCCGCTATAAGCTGATGTCGAAACTGGGTGTGCGTAATCTGGCTGGTTATAACGTCAAAATTGCTGAGGCGGCAAAGAAAGAACAGCATATTCCGAATCCATTCAGTCTCACGCCGGATGCGCCGGAGCCGCTCGACAAATTGCCGACCATCGTCATCATCATCGATGAGCTGGCCGACCTGATGATGGTGGTCGGTAAAAAAGTCGAAGAGTTAATCGCCCGCATTGCGCAAAAAGCGCGCGCGGCGGGTATACATTTGATTCTGGCGACGCAGCGACCATCGGTGGACGTGATTACCGGCCTGATCAAAGCGAATATTCCTACCCGTATCGCGTTTCAGGTCAGCAGTAAAATTGACTCGCGCACGATTCTCGATCAGATGGGCGCGGAAACGCTGCTCGGTATGGGCGATATGTTGTACATGCCGCCCGGAACCGGTTTGCCGGTGCGGGTACACGGTGCGTTTGTGTCGGATGAAGAAGTGCATCGTGTGGTCGAGCATTTGAAAGCCCAGGGTGAGCCTAACTATATCGAAGGCATACTCGAAGGCGGAACGCTGGAAGAGGGGGGCGAAGGCGGCGCTGCGGGCGAGATTGCCGGTGGTGGCGAGGCCGATGCCTTGTACGATCAGGCTGTGGCGATCGTGCTGAAAAACCGCCGCGCTTCGATTTCGCTGGTACAGCGGCATTTGCGTATTGGTTACAATCGCGCTGCCCGCTTGCTGGAACAAATGGAACAAAGCGGTGTCGTATCGACGATGCAGTCGAACGGTAACCGTGAAATTCTGGTTCCGGTTGGAAATGCTGAGTAGCCATGGATAGCCGCCACAGGCGGATCAAGCGGTCGTTATGATAAGTAGCACGGATGAGCAATCAAGGAAAATCAGTGAAGAAGCAAAGTAAAGTAGTTAAAGTAGTAAGTGGTCTGCTGGCATGTGTTGTTGCCACCACGCTGTTACCCGCAATCGCGATGGCGTCTGCGGTCGATCAATTTAAATCCTTTGTCTCGAACACCAAAAGTGCCAAAGGTGAATTCGTTCAGCAGCAGATCAAAATGGTGGATGGCAACCCCAAAGTCTCCAAAACCTTCAGCGGCGCATTCGTCTTCGCCCGTCCGGGTAAATTCATCTGGACCTACCAAAAACCCTACGAACAAGTATTGCAGGCCGATGGTGAGAAGCTCTTCATCTTTGATAAAGATTTAAACCAGGTAACGATCAAAGAACTAGGCAATGCTTTGGGTTCCAGCCCGGCAGCGATTTTGTTTGGCAGCGCTGGTGCTGCCGATCTGGATAAAAATTTCGTCCTCAAAGATGTGTCATCGAAGCAGGGCATGGAATGGCTGGAAGCAACCGCGAAAGCCAAAGGCAGCCAGTTTGATCATATCGGCATCGGTATGAAAGACGGCGTTCCTTATGCCTTGGAACTGCGCGACCAGTTTGGTCAGGTGTCGCTGGTGACGCTCAAAAGCATGGAAAAAAATCCCGCTTTGAAAGCAGATCAGTTTAAGTTCGTCGTCCCCGCCGGGGCAGATGTGTTCCGTCAGTAATGCCAGTAGTCTTGATAAATGAGATTGCATGATGAACGCACCACGTAAGAAGCTTGCGCCGCTGGCCGAGCGCATGCGTCCGGCGACGCTGGATGATGTGATTGGGCAGCAGCATATTCTGGGTGAGGGCAAACCGCTACGGGTTGCGTTTCAGTCTGGCGAGCCGCATTCGATGATCTTGTGGGGTCCGCCGGGTGTGGGGAAAACCACGCTGGCGCGCCTGATGGCAGATGCTTTCCATTGCGAATTTATTGCCTTGTCCGCCGTTTTGTCGGGCATTAAAGATATCCGCGAAGCGGTTGAGCGCGCACAGATTCTGCAGGCCACTTCGCAACGCCGCACCATTCTGTTTGTTGATGAAGTACATCGTTTCAATAAGAGTCAGCAAGACGCTTTTTTGCCGCATGTGGAAAGTGGTTTGTTTACCTTCATCGGCGCAACGACCGAAAACCCCTCGTTTGAAGTCAACAGCGCCTTGCTGTCGCGGGCTGCTGTTTATGTGTTGAAATCACTGACGGATGATGATCTTGCGCTGATGGTCGATCGTGCCTGCGAGCGTCAGCTCGATGGTTTGCAGATGCTGCCCGAAGCCAAAGCCAGTCTGGTATCGAGCGCCGATGGTGATGGTCGCAAATTATTAAATAACCTCGATATCGTGGCACATGCTGCGATCGCTAAAAATCTGACTGTTGTTGATCCAGCCTTGCTCAGCGAATGTCTAGGTGATGCTTTGCGACGCTTTGATAAAGGCGGTGATGCGTTTTATGATCAGATTTCCGCCTTGCATAAATCGGTGCGTGGGTCGAATCCTGATGCGGCGCTGTACTGGCTGGTGCGCATGATCGATGGTGGCGCTGATCCACGCTATATGGCGCGCCGCATCGTTCGTATGGCGTCGGAGGATATTGGTCTGGCTGATCCGCGGGCTTTGCGTATTTGTCTGGATGCAGCTGAAACCTATGAGCGTCTGGGCTCGCCGGAAGGCGAGTTAGCGCTGGCAGAGGCAGTGATTTACCTTGCGTGTGCGGCGAAATCGAACGCTGTTTATAAAGCCTATAACGCGGTCAGGGCGCTGGTGGCGAAAGATAAATCGCGTGTTGTGCCTGAACATTTGCGTAATGCGCCGACCAAGTTAATGAAGCAACTCGGCTATGGCAAACTGTATCGCTACGCGCACGACGAGCCGGATGCGTATGCGGCTGGCGAAACTTATTTGCCGGAAGGCTTGGAAGGCGAATCCTGGTATCACCCCGTGCCGCGCGGACTGGAAATCAAAATTGCAGAAAAGCTGGCGTATTTACGGCGGTTGGATGACGAGGCGGACGGCGTTTAACCGCGCCCGTCGATTTGCTGATGCGCTTGATCAGGTTTGAGCGCATTTGCAAACGTCAAAACGCAGTAAAAAAACGTTCAGAAATCGCTTAAAAAGCAGAAAAATGCCTGAAATATACTCCCTGGAGTATCTGTTTTTGTCCGTCTATCCCCCTTTGTTTGTATAGAGATAAGCTGATTTTGCTCATATACTCCCCATTATTTGTATTTAATTATGCTGGCTGGCGCTGAAATTCAGTCGCGGTCGCATGCTATAAGTTTAGGGAAATTCGCCCGCCCTTGCTACAATAGCCGATTAGCTCATTCCACTTATTCGTATCAGATCACTATGATAGATATTCAACTCCTGCGTAAAGATATCGCCGCTGTTGCTGCGCGTCTCGCCACCCGTAAATTCAAACTCGATGTCGATGCGTTTAACGCACTCGAAGGTGAACGTAAGCAGATCCAGTCCCGTACTGAAGAATTGCAAGCCAAGCGCAACAGCTTGTCTAAACAAATCGGTATGCTCAAAGGCAAAGGCGAAGATGCTTCCGCAGTGATGGCCGAAGTCGGCGGCATTGGCGACGAATTGAAAGCCTCTGAAGTGCGTCTGTCAGAAGTGCAGACAGCCATGACGGCCTTCTTGCAAACGATACCGAATCTGCCGCACGAATCTGTGGTGGTGGGGCAGGACGAAACCGCGAACGTCGAAATCCGTAAAGTCGGCACACCGCCAGTGTTTGATTTCGAGATCAAAGATCACGTTGATATCGGCTCTGCACTGGGTCTGGATTTTGATACCGCAGTCAAATTAACCGGTTCACGTTTCTCGGTGATGAAAGGCGGCATGGCGCGTCTGCACCGTGCGCTGGCGCAATTCATGCTCGATACACAAACCGTCGAACATGGCTACACAGAAATGTACACGCCATACATGGTGAATGCTGATTCTATGCGCGGTACCGGCCAGTTGCCGAAATTTGAAGAAGATTTGTTTGCCGTTAAAAAAGGCGGACAAGACGGCGAGGGCGAAACCCTGTATCTGATCCCGACATCCGAAGTGACATTAACCAACACTGTACGTGATGTAATCATTCCGGCAGAGGCATTGCCGATCAAAATGACTGCGCATACACCTTGCTTCCGTTCTGAAGCAGGCAGCTATGGCCGTGATACACGCGGCATGATACGTCAGCATCAGTTCGACAAAGTGGAAATGGTGCAGATTGTGCATCCGGAAAAATCCATGGAAGCGTTGGATGAAATGGTCGGTCATGCCGAAGCGATTCTGAAAAAATTGGGCTTGCCATATCGCGTCGTCAGTTTGTGTACCGGCGACATGGGCTTTGGCGCGACCAAAACTTTCGATCTGGAAGTCTGGTTGCCAGCACAAAATACTTACCGCGAAATTTCATCGGTATCGAATATGGAAGCCTTCCAGGCGCGTCGTATGCAGGCACGTTTCCGCAATGCGCAGGGCAAACCAGAAGCTGTGCATACGCTGAATGGCTCTGGCCTGGCGGTGGGACGCACGCTGGTGGCGGTGCTGGAAAATTACCAGCAGGCAGATGGCTCTGTCGTGATTCCGGAAGCGCTGCGCCCTTACATGGGCGGCATGGAAAAGTTAGTGCCAGCAGCGTAATTAAGTTTGTAGCGCTGACCTGATCAAAAAAAATCCCGCGTCATATTTAACGACGCGGGATTTTTTTATCTCTATTTCACTTCGGCGCGGCGATCCACAAACAAGCTGTTGCCGTGAATTTTCTTCGCCTGTTTTTTTGCTTCGGAGGCCGCAATCGAAATCTGATGGTGCGAATAAAACTGATTCGGGCTCGATTTCACCACACCCAGCGACAGACTCACCAACGGATAAAACACTTTTTTACCTTGCCGGTCTTCACTCAGATAACCGCCGCGTTCGCGATCTTCATTGTTATAAAAATCCTGAATCTCGGTTGCAAAGCTTTCCAGAATATCGCTGCAACGCTGCTCCCAGTCATCGCTGCGAAACAGAATAATAAAATCATCGCCGCCGATGTGACCGATAAAATCCATCTGCGAATCACAATGCCGTTTCAGCACATCGCCCGTCATCTGAATAATATCGTCGCCGCGCCGGTAACCATATACGTCATTAAACGGCTTGAAATGATCGAGATCGCAATAACAGGCGCTGAACCTCTGCTGCTTTTGCAGTAACTGATCAATGTGTTCGTTGATCGGCACATTGCCCGGTAACTGCGTCAGCGGATTCGCATAGCGCGCGGCAGTGATCTGCATTTGTGTGATTTCGCGCATCAGATCAGGCCCGGTGCAAATACCCAGATATTGTCCCTGATCGGTAATGATAATGCCGTTGATCAGATGCTCAGGATTTGCTTCCACAATGATGTGGCTGACATCCTGCATGCTGGTATTTTTATCGACCACCACCGGATGCGGGTCCATAAACACCTTGCAGGATTTTTTGCCGTACAACTCGCGCTGATATGGGCGCGCGAAGCGATCAATCATGTGATAGCGGTTGATGATGCCGATAGGCGTGCCGTGATCGACCACCGGTATCATTTGCAATTTCGGGTTCTGCAGAAAAATATCATCGACCTGATTATTCAGCATACTTGATGGTATTGATGGCGCTTCTTTCAGAATTTTTTCAACGGCTGCGGTTTGCTCAAAGAAACCCGAGGCCCGGCGTGACGGATGCTGATGATGCGATACCAGCGCCTTTGCCACCTCCGCCGGAATCGCCTTGCTCGGCGTCGGGTGGGGGCGGGCGATATGATAGCCCTGACCGCAAGCCACGCCGATATCGCGCACCATCAGCAATTCTGCATGCGTTTCTATGCCCTCGGCAATGACCCGCGTTGCTGATTTCTCTGCAATGCTTTGTATCGAGCGGACAAACTGCGCCTTCACCGGATCATGATCGATGCCCTGGATAAAGTGCATGTCGATTTTTACGTAATCCGGCTTTAATTCTGACCATAAGCGCAGACTCGAAAATCCCTCGCCCAGATCATCAATCGCAATTTCAAAACCCATGCTGCGATAATGAATCACCGCCTCCGACAGCAAAGCGTAATCATGCGTCGGCTGATATTCGGTCAGCTCGATGATGACGCGGTCTGGATTTACGCCCAACTGATGAATGTAATCCAGCGTTTCACCATAGCGCACATCGCGCTGGATCAGGCATTCAGGGCTGACATTCAGAAACAGCTTGCCCGGCAGATTTTGTACGAAAAATTCTTCCAGCACGATTTTGCGGCACAGATGTTCAACCACGACCGTTAAATTGTGCGCCGATGCGGCTTTAAATAAATTAATCGGCGAATGCAGCGGGCTGTCAGAAGGGCCGCGTATCAATCCCTCATAGCCCAGAATATCGCCATTCTGCATTTCAACGATAGGTTGAAAACGCGCCGTCAGCGAGCGTTGTTCGATGATGCGCTGTAGATGCGCCAGCGTCATCGCATCGGCATCATCCGCCGCCGCCACACCGGCTGCAATATTGGCCGGAATATTGGCGTTTGCCAGGTGCTGATGCACGATGGCCATTCTTTCCTCAGACGCTGCGCTGTTCATTCGGCGGCTTTCCCAAAAACGCGCCGCTGGCTTTTCAGGCTGCAGACGCAAAAACAATCAATAGCAACAATATAAATAGTTGATATGACAAGCGCGTGTCATTATTGCTTTATGGGAATAAATTAACATCCGCACCATCGAATGGATGCGTGATCGAATCGCACTTTGCTAGGAAAGCATAGATTTCTTTGCTATAATCAGCGGCTTCGTTTTATAACGAACAACCAAAGCCGGAGAGGTGGCAGAGTGGTTGAATGTACCTGACTCGAAATCAGGCGTACTGTAACAGGTATCGGGGGTTCGAATCCCCCCCTCTCCGCCAGCATTCACGCGGGTTTCCGCAGATTTGAAAAGACCGCTAAATGCGGTCTTTTTTCTTTTGTGGTGGTCGAAATTTGTCATTCGTCATCTGATTTTATAAATAACTTTTGTTACTTTACTCAGACGGCAGTGCATCCAAATTGGTATGGTGAGAAAGTTATCTTTAGTGTTTTATTAATTCATGGTCGTATTGATAAAAGATACATTCCCGAATGTTTAATAATTACTTAAAATAAAACATTGAAAATAACTCTGTTGAGTTGACCTATGCAAACGCAAGTCAAAAAATTGTCTGAACACTGGGAAGGTGATCAACTAGGTAGAAAGCAGGTTGCTGCAAATCTTGAGAAGTATCTCACTAATCGATATCACGCCAAGCCTACGGAAAGCGGATTTGTTCTTGCTGTTAATGCAGAGTGGGGCTTCGGTAAAACCTTCATGCTTCAGTGTTGGAGGGACGAATTAGAGTCAAAAAATTATCCAGTAGTATATTTTGATGCTTGGAAAAATGATTTCACTCCAGAGCCTCTTATTGCGTTTATTTCCGAAATTGACAATGGATTAAAGCCCTCATTTACTAAAATTCCCGCAGCAAAAAGAGCTCTCAACGGTGCGATGGGGAAAGTAAAAAAATTAATTAAACCTTCGATCCAAATCATTGGAATGGCATTACTTAAACAAATTGCCGGTTTAAGCGCTGAGAAAATACACGACTTATTTTCAGATGGTGACGCTGATGAGGTCGATATAGAAACAGACAGTAGCACCAAACACGCTTCGTTAGAGAGCACCACGAAAGCGTTAGAAAAAATGGTTGCCGAGTCACTGAAAGAACATAAGACGACAAAAGCAGCTATTGAGGAATTCAAAGGAAAACTCACACTGCTGATTGACGCACTTGAGAAGAGTACTGGGGTTGAACTGCCAATATTTATCTTGGTGGATGAATTAGATAGATGTCGTCCAGATTACGCCATAGAGTTACTGGAGGGTATAAAACATCTATTTGGTGTCAAAGGCATATATTTTGTAGTTGCTACTAATATTGATCAACTTTCAGAATCGGTCAAAGCTGTCTACGGTGCGGGGTTTGATGGCGCGAGATATTTGAAGCGGTTTTTTGATCTTGAATATACTTTGCCAGAGCCAGATCGTTTTGCCTTTGCAAAGCATCTCTTTAGCGGTATTCAATGCCCGGAAAGTAGCTTGTTGTATACAGGATTAAACTCACAAAGTTTATCAGTCGATAGCAATGATATTCTCCCTATGTTGTTTAAGCACTATTCTGACTATTTCGAATGCGGACTGAGGGATCAAATTCAAATAATAAAAATTATTGAATCAGCATTTATCTATTTACAGCACAACCAGATAAACATTCATTTATTGTTATTTTTTGCAATGCTGTATCACAGGTCATCAACAATTTTTAACTCGGTTACTGAGTACGGAAATCTATCCGATAGAACAGGTTTTCAGACGCTAAAACTTAACCCCGCAATCGGTAGTTTTAGCATTGAGATGTATGACTCTCACTTAGGCAGGGGATTTTCCCCAGCAAAAAAATATGTTTCTATTCCTGAAATTGCGACTATTTTTTTAGGAGTTAAAGATGAAACGACCGAAGAGGCCTTGGGTCTGAATAATATAAGAAGCGATGATTTCCCCAAAAATTTAATACGATGCTTATTCCACGGCGCTACTGCTGGTAGTGAGAGCATATGGAAGCAAAACATTGACAAGTACGTAGACATCGTAAGATTTTCAGGGGGATTTAATTAAGCGAAAAATGATTGGGCATCCCAGCATCTCTCGACTACTTTTCACCTTTGAGCACATCCAAAAACGTCATTTTCTGCAAAAATCGGGGAGTATGCGTCAAAAATGCCTTATTCTCAGCAGAAAATAAGGGCGTTTAAAAATACTCCCCCCTAGTATATTTTCATTATTGACAGGCAAAAACAGGCATTCTGAAGCGGTGCGCGATGTGTCTGACGTTGGTGCCTGTCTGATGTTGCGGCGCAAGTTGCTTGCGTGTAGCGACGGGATTCGGCGGGAATTGGCCGTAATTTGAATAAAGACCGCAAAAGATCGCTTGTTTCTGGCTTAAATTCGCCGAGTCTCAGAGATAATGCGTTCATCAGAACAATCTATGATGAACAGATAATGGCAACACCAACTTCAACTACGCTGGACCCGGCTGACTGGAGCGCGCTGCGCGCCCAGGGGCATCGCATGCTGGACGATATTCTTGATTACGCAGAGCATATTCGCGAGCGGCCAGTATGGCAGCCGATTCCGGATGAGGTGCGGGCGAAATTTCAGCAGGACTTGCCGCAGGGCGAGGGCGATCTGGCGGCGGTGCATCAGCAGTTTATGCAGGATATTTTGCCGTACTCGGTGGGAAACAGTCATCCCGGTTTCATGGGCTGGGTGCAGGGCGGCGGTAATCCTGTCGGCACGCTGGCGGAGATGCTGGCAGCTGGCTTGAATGCGAATCTGGGTGGGCGCAATCATATTCCGATTGAAGTCGAGCGTCAGGTCTGTCGCTGGGTCAGTACCTTGCTGGGTTTTCCAGAAAGCGCGAGTGGCTTATTTGTAACGGGCACATCGATGGCGAATTTCATCGCCGTGCTGGTGGCGCGTTCGGTGGCACTGGGAACAGCGGTGCGGAAAACAGGCTTGGCTTCGTGCGAGCAGCGTCTGGTTGCCTACGCTTCGGCGGGTGCGCATGGCTGTATCGCGCAGGCGATGGATATTTCCGGCATAGGCAGAGATGCTTTGCGCATGATTCCCATGACCAGCGCATTTGAAATGGATACCGCTGTTTTGCGCGAGACGATGGCGGCAGATCGGGCAGCCGGGCTGACACCATTTTTCATCGCAGGCACTGCAGGGTCGGTCGATGTCGGCGCGATAGATGATCTGACTACGCTTGCTGATATCGCTGCGGAAGAAAAAATCTGGTTCCATATTGATGGCGCTTTCGGTGCGCTGGCAATGTTGTCGCCAGTGCTGGCACCGCGGCTGGCGGGCATGGAACGCGCAGATTCAGTCGCGTTTGATTTTCATAAATGGATGCAGGTGCCTTACGATGCCGGCTTTATTCTGATCAGGGATCGCGAGGCGCATTTGGCGACGTTTGCCACGCCGGTCGGCTATTTGCGGCGGGAAACCAGAGGGCTGGCTGGCGGCTCGCCGTGGCCTTGCGATTTCGGGCCGGATTTGTCGCGTGGTTTCCGCGCACTGAAAACATGGTTCACTTTGCAGGTCTATGGCACAGAACGTCTGGGGAAAATGATTGCGCACACCTGCGAACTGGCACAATACCTGAAGCAACAGGTGGAGGCACATCCCAAGCTGGAATTACTTGCACCGGTGAATCTCAATATCGTTTGCTTCCGTTACCTCAGCGAGCGTAGCGCAGATCTGGATGCACTGAACGGCGATATCGTTGTCGCCTTGCATGAGGGCGGCATCTGCGCGCCATCAACGACATACATTCGCGGGCAACTGGCAATTCGCGCGGCGATCGTAAATCACCGCACCCGGGTCGAAGATATCGATGCTCTGATTAATGCCGCCATTGCGCAGGGCGACCTGCTGGCGCAAACCGCTCAATAAACCTGGTTTCAGATATGACGACTCTTAACGAAGCGCAGCAAAGTTCTCAACATAGTTCGTACACCGGCCTCGCACCTTTGATGCGGCGGGCATTTGCCGGGGAAGATTTAAAACCGCTGGCAAACAGTTTGATTGCGCGGGCGCAGCAGTATCCAGACGATGCGAACGCGATGCTGGATTTATCGACGGTGCTGCTCTTGCTCGGCCACGCTGAGTTGGCAGCAACCACACAAATGGAAGCGTTAAAAAAGCAGCCTTTGTATTCGGTACCCGCGGCGCATCCGGCAAAAATCAAATTGCTGGCGCTGTTGACTGACGGTGATCTGATGGCGAATACGCCAGTCGATTTTCTGGTGGAGGATTCGGATATCGATCTGGATTTGTTGTACGTGGGGCAGGGCATTCCTGCGCTGGAGCAATTGCCTGAACATGATGTGATGTTTGTGGCGATTGGCGAGGCCGACGCCAAGCATGCTCTGCTGCTCGATTTGCAGGAAATCATCTCACAATGGCCGCGCCCTGTGATCAATCAGCCGGAACGTATTGCCCATCTGGGACGTGACCGCGCGTATCTGCAATTGCAAGCGGCGCGTGGTGTTGAAATGCCGATGTCACGCCGGATCAGCCGTCAGATGCTGGAGCAAATCGGGCGTGGTGAATTATCTGTCAGCGATTTATTGCCCGGTGATGATTTTCCCATCATCGTGCGGCCACTCGATTCACATGCGGGTCATGGTCTTGAGAAGCTGGTGTCACCAGCAGAAATCGCAGCGTATCTGCAGGAAATACAGAGTGACGAATTCTACATCGCCCGCTTTGTTGACTATCGCAGCGCCGATGGCCAGTTCAGAAAATACCGTGTCATGCTGATTGACGGCAAACCGTATATTGCGCACATGGGTATTTCTCAGCATTGGATGATTCATTATCTGAATGCCGGTATGGCAGAAAGTGCTGAAAAGCGCGCGGAAGAACAGCGCTTTATGGCAAGTTTTGATACGGAATTTGTGCCGCGTCATACACTGGCGCTGCAAGAAATTTACGATAAATTGGGCTTGGATTATGTCGGCATTGATTGTGGCGAAACGCCGGACGGTAAGCTGCTGATATTTGAAGTGGATAGCGACATGATAGTGCATGCAATGGATCCGGTGGAGATGTTTCCCTATAAACAGGCGACGATGAAAAAACTGTTTGCGGCATTCAGAGATTTGTTAATCAAGCGTGCATCCACCGCGGCATTGGGTCTGCAGTCTTCAGACGACGCATGAGCAACGATGCTATGTCATCTGCTGTGAGACCTGCATGCGCGTCTGGCACGAAGATTCCGTCGCTGGCGCAATTGCTGGTGAATGGCGGTGATTCGCGCATCGCGCTGGATACGCATGGTGTAAATAAGTACGGCTGTAGCGTCGCGCCGCAAAGTGCCGAAGAGAGCTTGTTTGCATTTGGCTCGGCAACTGCATCAACGATTTCTCAACACGGTTTTGCTGCGGCAGATGATGTCTATCAGAAGATCGTGCAAGCGTATCGCGACGAAATGGAGTCCTCGCAGTCTTCGCTGTATTCCGTGTATGAACAAGAAATGCAGAACCTGCGTCAGGAATTAAAGCAGTTGTGTCAGACCGGCGATGCGGTGGATGTCGTATTTGCCGCCTCCGGCACCGATTTGCATTTAATCGCTTCACAGTTATTTGCTGGTGCATCGTCCACCCCTTCGCTGATAGTGATGGTGGAGCCGGGTGAGACCGGAAGTTCGGTGCCAGCGGCGTTGCAGGGTTTGCATTTCAGCGATTGTGCAGCGCTGGGTGAGCCCGTGAATCCCGGGCAGCAAGTGGGACAGGCTGTAGCCTCTGAATTGGTCAACGTCGCGTTGCGCGACGCAGATGGAGAGCCGCGCACTGCCGATGAGATTGACAAAGAAATCGAGTTGCTGATCACCACCGCGTGTGGTCAGAATAAGCGCGTGTTGCTGGTGTTGGCTGACGTGACCAAAACCGGCATGATAGGGCCGTCTGTGCAATGTGCATTGACCTTACGGAATCAATTTCCCGATCAGCTTGAGGTGCTGGTTGATGCCTGCCAGTTCAGGCTGACCAATGCGACGCTGAACGCTTATCTGGAACAGCAGTTTTTAGTTGCGGTGACCGGATCAAAATTTATCTCTGGCCCCAGTTTTTCAGGTGCCTTATTTTTCCCTTCGGATGCGGTAATCAGATACCGGCAACAAACCGCGCCGGCAGGTTTGTATGCGTATTCCAGTCGTGCCGACTGGCCTGCATCCTGGACTGGGATGGAAGATTTGCAAAAGAAGGCGAATGTCGGATTACTGGTACGCTGGGTGGCCGCGATGGCAGAATTGCGGGCATTCCGCAGTTTGTCTGACGACGCGATCAATCAGTTTGTGCAAGCCTTCCGCCATGCGGTATTGACGTATTTTGATGCGCATCCCGGTCTGACGTTGTTACCGGTTCCTATGCCCGACAGACAAGTGTTAGCGGCAACGCCTGGCTGGGATCAATGGCCGACGATTTTTCCGTTTGTATTACATCACGCATCCGGTGTGCCATTAAGTCGTGAGCAGACCATGTCGGTGTACCGTCGCTTACAAAATGAAAAGCAAATGCAAGTGGGGCAACCCGTGACTTGTGGCGTCCAGCAGCAGATTCCTGTCAGTGCCTTGCGCCTGTGCCTGAGTGCACGCCTCATCACGGCGGCATTGAGCGATGTGAATGAAATTAATGGTGGCGGCAATAAAGCAGACGAAATTATTGCCAAAGCGATAGCGGTATTGGATGCAGCGCGCCAGATCAGCTTGCAGCTTGATTCTTAAGCTTGTATCTGCATACTGAATGTGTTGCTATCAGGAATGTAAATAATGATTAAGCACCATTTTCAGGTCGAAATTTCATGCTAACCTGCGGCAGTAATCAGGCGCTCATTATTCTCTTTTGAGTTCTCTTTTAGTTTTGTTGGATCGCTTAGTTATACAGAATTTCATCTGCATTGAGCATCGCCTTCTGACGTCATTTCAACCACTCTTACCTCAATATCATACGGTTATCACTCATCATGAAAACGGCAAAAAAGCGTTTGCGGCTACAACTTTTTTTGTTATTCGTTCTGATGTTGATATTGGTGTGGGTTGTTGCTTTTTATGAGATGAATCGCAGTTATCAATCAGTATTCAACGAGGCAAAGATACGTAACACCGAGGAAGCACAGATTTTTGCGGAATACTCTTCATCCAATATCAAGCGTCTCAATGAGGCGCTGCTGGATCTTCGCAGAGCGTGGCGGGGCGATTGGAAGGAGTTCGCCGAATTGGTTCAGCATCGGCAGGACATTATTCACGACATTTCTTTTCAGGTCGCCGTCATTGATAAAGATGGCATTATGCAGTTTTCGAATCTGGCCAAACCAACTGAGCGTGTCGATCTGAGCGAGCGTGAACATTTTCGTGTTCATCAACTTGCACCGGATAAAGACAATTTTTTTATCAGCAAGCCATTGAAGGGGAAAATTTCGGGAAAATGGTCGATACAGTTTACGCGGCCTATCTTCAAAGATGGACAGTTCAACGGTGTTCTGGTGATTTCTGTCAGCCCCGATATGTTCACTAAATTTGCAGAAAAAATTAATTCCAACGCTACTATTACTGTGGCGAGAGAAAATGGCTTTGTAGTGGCTCGCTCACCGGATATTGATCTGAGCAAAGGAATAATGATTGATGTCAGTCGGTTTGTAGACGACCGGATTCCTTCTCAGGGAAATTTTCAGCTTATCTCCAGAATAGACGGCGTAGAGCGTATCTACGGTTACCAGCGCTTGCCTGAATATCAGATGATCTTTATCACCGGAGAATCTGTCGCTGGCATCTTGGTACCGTATCAGGTCACAAAGAGAAATGTTCTGGTTATTGCGAGCGTCTTCAGCCTGATCAGCGCTTTGCTGTTTTTCATGTTATTTCGGGCGTTTAACGAAAAAAATACTGCACAGTTGAAGCTGGAAGAGCGGGAAGAAATTTTGCGGCAATCGCAAGAAGTCGGGCGTATTGGCAGTTACTCTTTTGATCTGAATACTTTTCGTTTTGAGAGTTCGCCAAATATGGATGAGATATTTGGCCTTACTCCCGATACGGATAAAACCTATGATGCCTGGTTGAAGCTGCTTCATCCATCTGACCTTGAAGATGAACGTAAGACGATGCGCGAAGTCCGGCTCAATAGTGGTACTTTCCGAAGGGAATACAGAATCATCAGACCGACAGACGGTGCAGAAAGATGGATACTGGCAATCGGAAAAATGAACAAGCCGGATGAACAACAGCCCATGAGAGTGATGGGGATCGTTCAGGATATTACAGAGCAAAAGCAACATGAAGCAGAATTAATGAAAGCGAAGGAATTGGCTGAGGCAGCCAATGTTGCTAAAAGCTTGTTCCTTGCCTCAATGTCGCATGAGATCCGCACCCCGATGAATGGCGTGATTGGAATGACAGAGCTGGTTCTGGAGACGGAATTAAATCCGCAGCAAAGAGAATATGTGAATATGATCAAAGCATCGGCAGATTCTTTGCTGGTGCTGATCAACGATATTCTCGATTCATCGAAAATTGATGCAGGTAAGATTGATCTTGAAAGCCTGAATTTCGATTTATTCCGGGTACTGGATGAGGTGATTAAGCCGCTTGGTTTGCAGGCAGAAAAAAAAGGCGTTGAATTGATTCTGGATATTCAGCCAGATATCTGCCGGTTTGTGATCGGTGATGCTGGCAGACTGAAACAAATCTTACTCAATATCCTTGGCAATGCGATTAAATTCACCACGAAAGGTGAGATCATCGTTCAGGTGCGATATACGCAGCATGAGCGGCGACAGGCTGATTTGTATTTCAATATTATCGACACCGGCATAGGTATTGCTGAAGACAAAATCAGAAGTATCTTTGATTTATTTTCCCAGGCGGATAATTCGATCACCCGTAAATATGGTGGAACAGGTTTGGGACTGTCTATTTCTTCCCGTCTGGTCGAGCTGATGGGCGGAACCTTGTCTGTTGAAAGTAAAGTTGGCATTGGTAGTAAATTTAGTTTTACTTTGCCATTCCAATCCGCGCCCGACGCCAGCCGCTTACTACCCCAAACCTTGTTCCAAGATTTGCAGGTACTGGTTGCGGATGACAATCAAACCCACTTGAATCTGATGGCAGATGCTTTGCGTCAATCTGGGATGCAAGTCACACAGGCTTGCAATGGTCAGACGTTTTTGGATGCGTTTGTCAAACTCGCTGATGCCGGGCGAGAAATTGATTTACTGGTGTTGGATGCACACATGTCCGATAGGAACAGCTTTGAGCTGATCAAGACATGCAACGCGGTTGGCGATAAGGCGCAGCCGAAAAAAATGCCGAAAATATTGCTGCTGACGTCGGCGTTGACGCCTCAGGACATTGATATTTGCCAGTCGATGAATTTAGCTTATCTGAATAAGCCGTTTTCAATGATGGAGTTAAAAGCGGCTATCGGTCAGTTATTGATTGATCGTGATGTACGAGCCTTATCTTCTGCTGAAAATTCCGCGGAAGATCAGTTGCAACAACAAAGCCACCTGAGCATTTTGTTGGTTGAAGATAACGAAATAAATCAGCGCATTGCAACCGTTATTCTGGAAAAGGCCGGACATCAGATACAGGTGTGTGGCAACGGTGCGCTCGCGCTGGAATTGCTTGATCAGCGGATATTTGATCTGATCTTGATGGACATGCAAATGCCTGTCATGGGTGGGGTTGAGGCGACCGTGAATATACGAAACAAGGAACGTGTCAGTGGCGGCCATATTCCGATTATTGCTATGACGGCGAATGCCATGAGCGAGGATAAGGAATTATGTCTGAATGCGGGTATGGATGGGTACATATCCAAGCCGGTGAGAGGTGAAAAGTTGATGAGTGTTATTGCTGAAGTGCTGAATAAATACAAGGCATACTCTGTTGAAAACGAAACGCTTTCCAGATGAAAGATGGGAACTTGCAGGGTTTTAATCTGTTGCGTGTATTGATGTAATTACCGAGGTAATAAATGCAGAAAAAAGGCGGCTATCGTGATTGCTGCACAGGTGCTGAATTGGCACAAATTTTATTGTGTCTGCATCAGAAGACCTGTGCCTGAACGCTTATTTCAACCCGGACTCATGCAGTTAGGCGTTTCCCCAGCTGAAATTCTGAATCAGACAAGCGCACTCACAGCTTATTCATAAAAACGGATGGTGTTGCGACCTTCCTGTTTTGCCCGATACATTGCGGCATCTGCCCGATCTAATAATTTCTCACCGCTGCTATCGCCATTATTAAAGGTGATGACGCCGATACTGGCTGTGCATCGGTGCTCGACAGTGATTGTTGTTCCGTTGTTGTCAGTCTGTAGCAAATAAGGATCAGCCACAGCAGATAGAATTTTTTTTGCGATATTTTCTGCCTGTGTGTGCGCGCTTGATTCATCTGCATCCATGTCGGTAATCAGTATCACAAATTCATCACCGCCAAAGCGGGCGACGGTATCGGTTTGACGCACGCACAATTGCAGACGACGTGCGACCTCAATCAGCAACATATCGCCAACGTTGTGACCGTGCTTGTCGTTCAGCGGCTTGAAATTATCCAGATCTAAAAACAGCAGTGCGCTATAACTCGCATTGCGTATATTCCGCGCTAATGCTTGCTTCAGATGTTCTATCAGTAAGCGCCGGTTAGGTAGTTGTGTTAATGCATCGAGATAAGCGAGTTGCTGGATTTTTTCGTCCATCAGCTTGCGGTCATGTATGTCTGTCAGGAAATTCAGGCTGGCATTGTCGCCGTGCCACTCGAACGCGACACCGCTCAGTTCAAACCAGCGGACGCCGCGGTGTCTGGTCGAAATGCGGATAGCATATTTCAGATCGTCGACTGTTGTCTGGAGTAATTTCTTCTGATTCTCTATCACCATCGCCTGATCTTCGTGATAGATGAGGTCGATGATGGATTTGTTGGTCAGTATATTTGCGTCATACCCGGTCAACTCACAGAGTTTCGGGTTGGCGTAACGCAAAATACCGTCATTGACGACACAAATACCTTCGTTCGCCGTTTCGATCAGCAAGCGATAATGTTTCTCACTTTCTCTGAGTTGTTCTACGGAAGAACTGCGTTCAATGGCAACGCTGGCTAGTTTTGCAACTGCTTCGATAAGCTCAATATCGTTACTCTCGGGGGCGTGTTCATCGTGGTGATAAATGGCAAATGTGCCAAGCACTTTCTGGTTGGAGGATAGCACTGGCTGTGACCAGCATGATGCCAACCCCGCTTGTAGTGCCAGTTCTTTATAAGCGACCCAGTAAGGATGGGTTGCAATTTTTTCTGCAATCACCCGCTGTTTTGTATATGCAGCGGTGCCACAAGAGCCAACGCCCAAACCTATTTCAACCCCTTGAATAGCGCTGTTGTAAAACTCTGGCAGACTGGGAGCAAAGATGCGGCTCAGGAATTTGCCGCGCTTATCAAGTAACAGGATACTGCATAACATTTCCGGATGAAGCCGTTCAATGCCATTGACGATGGCATTCAAAATTTCCTCGAGAGGTCGGTTAAGCGAAAGAAGATCAAGGATTTTATTGCTGAATTTTGTGAATGCCTGATTATCCAATGCGCGTTTTTCTGCCCGCTCGTGCGTCATGAGAACAAACCCAATCGAGAGTAACAGCAGGCTGATCAGCACCGTTATAAATGTATAGCTCTGGATAGAATTGGATTCGGCGATCGATGTTAATTTGATCGACCCCATAAGAAAACTGACGACTCTTAAGACCATGGCTGCAATGACTGAGACCAGCCCTGTTTCAATAATATATTGACCGCGTCCAATCGTGTTATTTCGCATCTTTATGGCAAATGCCAGTAAGGCCGCACTTTGTAAAGTAAAGACCAGGGCGCTGATAACCAGGCGAGTTTGTTGGTTATCCAGCAGCATGCTAAAACTGAGGGCGATAAATACAACTGGCACCCACAAAGTTAAGCGGTTTGGTTTTTCATCATGAAATCGATAAATGGCTTCACCAAACACGGCAAAGCCAGCGGAAAGAAATGAATTGCCGACGACGATCGAAACTACATCATTGATGTTGCCTCGCAAGCTGAATAGCAAATAGGCTGCACCATGAAGAGCCAGAGCCAGCGACCACATGAAAAGCGGATTAAACAGCGAATTATTTTTACGATACGAAATCCAGGCAATTGCTAATGCCAGCGTAAAGCTCGTCGTTACGATCACCAAAAACATTGTCGGTGTGTGAATCAACATAAAGAACCTTAAAAAATGTTTGTTGCTGTATGTACGCCGATTCAGTTACTTCTCTGTTTCTGATTTACATCTGTGTTTTTCAGTAGCCCTATTATTTATTATTGTTTTTGTTGCGATGGCGAAGATATCACTCGGCGAACATATTTAAATTAATCACTATTTCACCTGGTCGTTATCTCGGCGTCTCTCGACTGAATCTAACAACTGCGCTCAGAATTTGTTTTGATCAAAAGCAAACGTGAATAGTGATTTTTATTAATAATTGCCTGTTAGGATTACATAGAATACTTTTGTAAAAAGTAAATTTATGTGAACTTGATAAGTTTTCGGTTAGTGCTCGTTGCTCTGCTCAATGCATTATTTCGCAATTGCTGGCAGATAGATATCGCAAAATTCCGCGGGCATTCTTTTGGCTTTACCAGTACTGATTTCTATGCAAACCAGATTCCATTGACCGCGCATAATTACGGCCTCATCAGCTTCCCGGATCAATTGAAAACGCCTTTCCATATTCAGCTTTCCGTCGCTGGCAACAATCCAGGTGCCGAGTATGAGTTCGTCGCCCATAACTGAAGGTAATAGATAATCGTATGCGGCATGGCGTATCGCCATCGCACGATTC
The DNA here is from genome assembly GCF_018139565.1 of Cognatundibacterium rivi. Taxonomy (GTDB): domain Bacteria; phylum Pseudomonadota; class Gammaproteobacteria; order Burkholderiales; family Burkholderiaceae_D; genus Undibacterium; species Undibacterium rivi. The sequence goes on along the minus strand of NZ_JAGSPK010000005.1, from coordinate 501 downwards.
AGTGCTTGATAGTTGTTGAGACTGAGACCCAGTTGTTCTGAGTGCGCCCAACCGATCACTTCACACCATTGAACATATACGGCGTTGTTTGTGTGTTGGAGGCCATCGATGTCGCTGCTTGTTGGCGTGAGCTTGAGCGTGAAAGGCTGCGGGTAATCCCAAATCATCATGTTTTCCGTCTTGCTTGGAGAGGCTGAATAGTTTACTGCATCTGTGTGAACTCTCAATATTAATGACCGCCTCGAGATTTTTGAGTTGTAAGCGGCAAACATGCAAGCCTTATCCAGAACTGGAATTGCCATATCAAGCCAATTACCCATAGTTGGGCAGCTATTTTAGCGAAAGCAAGAAAAGCGAAGCGAAAGGATGAAGGTAGTTGACAGTGAATGCGAAGTGCTTCATAATCTCGTTTCTCTGCTGCTGACGCACACAACGATGCGAAGCGAAACTCGGAAGAGTGAAGCGGAAAAGAATTTTAGGATTCGCGGTTCTTTAACAATT
>NZ_JAGSPK010000004.1 GCF_018139565.1 Cognatundibacterium rivi | reverse complement strand
CGATGACGCCGGGAACAATTGACGGTCCCGCCGCTTTCGGTGCTTCTGCCACAGGCGCCGGTGGCGCTTTGCTGAACACCGGGTTTTCAGGTTTGACGTTGGATACGGCAGAAATGGTGTTCTGCGGCTGTACCTGTGGTTGTACCTGCACTTCCGGCGGCGGAATAAATGGTGGCGGTGGGGCCAGCAGTTTCGGCGGCGGTGGTGGTGGCGTATCTGGTGGTGGTGGCGGTGGCGGCACTTCTTCGACAATTTTTGTCTCTAAAGGCTTTTGCACGATTTCGATGAGCTTGGTGCCCAAGCCATTGAGCAGTGCATACACCAGCACTACGTGAAACGCTATGACCAGCCCTATGCCCAGGAACTTCTTGCCCGGCTCTTGCTGGCGATCTGAAAAATCCATTAATACTCCTCCAACCCCACAAGGTCTACTATTGACTCACGTCAAAACGATTCAAACAAAAACAATTATAAATACGGCTATGCGGTCAGGAATGTCCTACGCAGAACGCACCGGTTTTTCTTAAGCAAAATAGAGGCCAGAATTTCAATCGGTTATTCAGCTTCAACTACCGCAGCAAAGAACAACCAATTCTGCAAACGCACTCACATTTAATCCAAGCAGATTACTGCAATCATCTGAGTACATCTGAGCGTCGGTTGTTCAAAACATTACACATTTACACGAATCAATTTATCAGACTGCGAAGTAAAAAAACCAACTTCGTGTAAATATTTTTATCCAAAGTAACTTGATGTAAATAAACTTATATTCTACAGAAAAATATGTAAATTTATCCGCCAAATTTTTCCGAAGGCGCATAAAACCATTTCTCGCCATCAACTGTCAATACCTAGCAAATAGTATTCCACTGAAAAACAACAGCATTTATTTTGCCAAAAAAAGAAAAATAAAGGAAATGCATTAATTTGTGCCTTGCAGCATAAAATTAGTGCAAGGCCTTCTCTATGAAAAACTTTCACAAAATTATTTGCTAACGAATACTCACAACTGAATAAAATTTACTTTCAATAGAAATATCGGCTGAAATCCCACAAAAGTTGCGCCAGTTTTTCTTGTTTTTTTAATGCACGACAGCAAAAATTTTTTATCATCTATCACTTAAACAGTGATCATTGCCTATAAATGCGCAAAATCGCACCATTTAAGTGCAAGTAAAAGCAATAAAAATTTTCTTGCGATCTCCTTATTTCAGGAAACTTAAGATAAGGTTACGGCGCACTGCGAATAAATTCCTCCACCTTTTTATCAGATAACCAAATAACTGCATCAGGTGGCCGGAATCAGTGCCACTGAGGCTGGACACATCTGGAAGTTGGAGACATCGCTATATGAATTTTAAGTTCGCAAAAAACAAATCTGCCGGGTTCATGCATCTGCACGAATGCAAACGGATGTGTGCCATCGGTAGTTTTCTCCTTCTCGCTCTGTGCTGCGGAACCAGTACCGCAACTTCGCCCAACAAAGACGCGGGTTTTGCCGATCCGACAAAAGTATTAAGAACGATCTTCCCAGTTGCTGAAACTGGGTTCGATCCCGCCGCAACGCGCGACTTATATTCAAATACGATTAACGAGGTTGTCTTTGAGCGCTTATTCAGCTACGACTATCTCGCCAGCCCTGCCAAAGTCGTACCGGAGACCGCTGCAGAGTTACCAGAAGTCTCTGAGGATGGAAAAAACTACACGATACGCCTCAAGAAAGGCATCTACTTCACCCCGGATGACGCGTTCAAAGGAAAAAAACGCGAATTGACGGTGGAAGATTATGTTTACTCTTTCAAGCGCTTGATGGATCCGAAAATTGCATCCAGCCACCGCTGGCTGCTGGAAGATAAGATTATTGGTCTGGACGCTTATGCCGCCAAAGCAAAAAAAACCGGAAAATTTGACTATGACGTCAAAATTCCGGGACTGGAAGTCGTTGACAAGTACACTCTGCGTATACATCTGAGCCGCCCTGATTTCAATTTACCGATGATTTTGTCGTATGCCGCGATGTCGGCAGTCGCACGGGAAGTCGTCGAAAAATATCAGGACTTACAAGGTCTGGCGATGGCGAATCCAGTTGGTACCGGCCCTTATAAGTTAACAGAGTGGGTACGCGGTTCAAAAATGGTACTGGAAGCAAATCCAGACTATCGTCCCGTCTATTGGGACTATGCCGCCAGCGCGGATCCTGCGGACCAGCAAATTGTTCAGGCGATGAAAGGCAAGCGCATGCCGCAAATCGGCAAAGTCATCGTCAATGTCATCCTCGAAGATCAGTCCCGCTTGCTGGCGTTTCAGAAAGATGAGGTCGATTTATTTCAGCTCTACGGCGGACTCGCCCCGCAAGTCATGAGAAATGGCAAGCTGAAACCGGAATTCGAAAAAAAGGGCGTGCAACTCTCCCGCATTATCGACCCTGAGCTGACGATTTATTACTGGAATATGCAGGATCCGGTCTGGGGTGGCCTGAGTAAAGAAAAGATTGCCCTGCGCCGCGCCGTCGCCATGGCACATAAAGTCGAGGATGAAATCCGGATTGTCGATAACGGCGAAGCGGTTCCTCTTGAATTTCCTATTCCCCCGAGCGTGGTTGGGCACGACCCGAAATACCGCAGCAGCATTCAATATAACCCGGCAGCAGCAAATACCCTGCTCGACAAATTTGGCTACAAAAAGGGAAAAGACGGTTACCGTACCCTGCCAGATGGTCAGCCGCTGGAAATCACCTATACAGCACAAACCGAATCACGCGGCAAATTGCAGGCAGAAGTCTGGAAAAAAACTTACGACAGCCTGGGCATCCGCATGAAAGTGGATTTCCGCCCCTTTGCTGAAATTCTGAAAGCAGAAAAGCAATGCCAACTCACACAACGTATTTCGCCGTGGATTGCCGATTATCCTGATGGCGATAATTTTATGCAGTTGTTTTACAGCAAGAATATTCACATGAATAACAATGGTTGCGTGACGATTCCCGAATACGACAAGCTGTATGAAGCATCGCAAAAATTACCGGCAGGTGAAGAGCGTGACGCGCTGTATCACAAGATGGCGCGGGTAATGGAAGTTTATTCGGCACAGAGAGTCGGCTATGCACGTTACCGAAATATGCTCTCGCAGGCGCGGGTCATAGGCTATAAAAAGCATCCTGTAATGCATGTCGAATGGACCTACATCGACATCGATAAAAACAAATAATGCACCATCCTCCTCCGTTTCTCCGGGACATCTTATGACCGCTTATATCCTGCGCCGTTTATGGCAAATGGCACCTACCATGCTGGGTGTGATTCTGCTGGTATTTTTCCTGTTTAACTGGGTCGGTGGCGACCCGGCCTACCTGCTGGCAGGCAAAATGTCGAACGTCGAACAGATCGCGAATATCCGCACCCAACTCGGCATAGACCAGCCTTACTATGTTCAGCTTTGGATTTTCATCAAACAAATTCTGACCTTTAATTTCGGCAATAGCTGGAGTACCGGCGAAGCGGTGTCGTCAATTATTGGCAGCCGCCTCGGGCCATCATTGACGGTGCTGATTCCACTGACGATCTTAGAAACAGTCATCGCGATTGCGCTCGCGCTGGCGATTGCATTTAAACGCGGCTCACTGACTGACCGCACTGTCATGATTGCATGCACAGTTGGTATGTCCATCAGCATACTGGTGTACATCATCGTCGGTCAGTACTACTTCGCATATCAGTTAAGTCTGTTTCCGGTACAAGGTTGGGGCAACAGTTTTGGCGAAAATTTATTCAAATATTCTGCCCTGCCAATTCTTATTGCACTGGCCGTCGGTGTCGCACCGAATCTGCGTTTATTCCGCAGCTTTGTTCTCGACGAAGTGAATCAGGATTATGTACGCACAGCACGCGCCAAGGGCGTGCCTGAACGGCGCGTGAAATGGGTGCATGTGCTGCGGAATGCCTCGATTCCCATCATCACCCATGTGATGTCGAACTTGCCTGCCCTGCTGATAGGCGCGTTTTTGATCGAACGCTTCTTCTCGATTCCCGGTATCGGCCGCGAAGTGATACTGGCAGTCGAACGCAGCGACTTCCCCGTCATCAAAGCGATTACCGTTTATGTCGCCGCAGCCACCATGATATTTAACCTGTTGACTGATCTGCTGTACCAGGCGGTTGATCCACGCGTGCAGTTGAAATAAGGATCGCACATCATGACTATGCAACCACACACTTCAACGGGATTATGGACGCTCGCATGGCGTCGCTTGCGTGCCGATAAAATTGCCATGGTTTCTCTGGCGATCGTCACGGCATTTCTGCTGATGCTCGTTCTGTCTGCCAGCGGCATAATTGCCGCCGACTGGGAACAGGAAAGCGGCATCAGCTATGCGCCACCGCATTTTATCGGCGCTGATACAGCAACAGAAAAAGCAGATACAGCTCATACAGCATCGGCAACGCAAGCAAGTCCCGCAGAAAATCCGCTCGATCCTTTGAAAGATGTCTTACGCGATTTACGTCAGAAAACTTCCGGGCAAACAGAGCCGCTGGATTTTTATGGGATTAATGATCCGCTGGCAAAAGAGATGGCCGACATCAATGCCGCGCTGGCAAAGTCAGGCAAAGCCGTTGTTGCTGAGCGGGCGAATACACTGCCATTTGGTGCCGACAAATGGGGACACGACATCATCAAGAAAACGATTAAAGGTGCTGAAACCTCGATAGTAGTGGGGCTGGTTGCCGCCGTATTAGCAACGTTGCTGGGCACTTTATTCGGCGCATTTGCCGGTTATTTCGGCGGACGCACTGACGACTTCTTTAACTGGTTTTACAGCATCTTTACCTCGATTCCTTACCTGTTGCTGGTGCTGTCCGTCGCAGCAGTTTTGCAGCAAAAAGGCGTCTCCACCATCATCCTGATTCTGGCCTTCACCGGCTGGACTGGCCCTTTCCGCCTGATGCGGGCGGAATACATGAAGCACAAAGCGCGCGAATACGTGTGGGCTGCCGATGCCATCGGCGCGACGCATTTCCGCAAAATGTTCATTCATATCTTCCCTAACGTCAGCCACGTTGCGCTGGTACAGGTATCGATACTGGTGGTCGGCTTCATCAAATCAGAAGTAATACTGAGCTTCCTCGGCTTCGGCGTTCCTGTCGGCACTGTGTCGTGGGGCAGCATGCTGAATGAAGCGCAGAATGAACTGATCCTTGGTAAATGGTGGCAACTGGTGGCGGCGACCACCGCGATGGCGGTGCTGGTGACGGCATTTTCCATGTTCACCGATGCCCTGCGCGATGCGCTTGATCCTAAGCTGAAATAAGGAAACACGATGACTCACTCTACTTCACCATTGCTTCAGGTCGAGAATCTACGCGTTTCTTTTCGCATCAATAAAAAAGACAGCGTGGAAACCGTCAAAGGCGTGTCTTTCACGATTCCGCATAACTCCACGGTAGCACTGGTCGGCGAATCGGGCAGCGGCAAATCGGTCAGTTCGCTGGCCGTGATGGGCTTGCTACCACAGGATACGTCCAACATTGCTTCTGACAGCAAAATTCTGTTTGAAGGCCGCAGCCTGCTCGAACTCAGCACAGAACAACGGCGCGAGCTGTGCGGCAAAGATATCTCCATGATTTTCCAGGAGCCGATGACCTCCCTGAATCCGGTCTTCACCGTCGGCTTTCAGATCGCCGAAGTCCTGCGCCTGCACATGGGCATGAATGCAAAGCAGGCACGTGCCAGAGCAATTGCGCTGCTGGAAGAAGTCGGCATTCCAGACCCACAATCGAAAGTCGATGCGTATCCCAGCCAGATGTCCGGCGGTCAGCAGCAACGGGTGATGATCGCGATGGCGATTGCCTGTGAACCTAAATTACTGATCGCCGATGAACCAACCACCGCGCTGGATGTGACAATACAAAAGCAAATCATCGATCTGATCGATGCGCTGCGGGTGAAACACAAAATGTCGGTACTGTTTATTACGCACGATCTGGCTTTGGTCGGTGAAATTGCTGATCATGTCATCGTCATGCAGCATGGTGTCATCCGCGAGACCGGCACGGTACAACAGATATTCGAACAGCCGAAAGACACCTACACGCAAGCGCTGCTGCATTGCCGCCCTTCGCTCGATACCCGCCCGTGGCGCTTACCGGTTATCGCCGATTTCATCCATCATCAGGGCGCCTTGCCTGCGCAGAACGAGCGGCAACGTGGCATTGATGGCACGGAAGATATCGTGCTGGAAGTTAACAACCTGGGGAAAAGTTTTTATACCCGTGACGGCTTTTTCGGCAAAAAAGAATTCAAAGCCGTCGAGAATGTTTCGTTCAAACTCGCCCGCGGTAAAACTCTGGGCGTGGTCGGCGAATCCGGTTCAGGTAAAACCACCGTGGGTTTAACGCTGATGCGCCTGCACCAGGCCACCAGCGGACAAGCCATCTTTGATGGCAAAGATATTCTGTCGATGTCGGACAAAGCGTTTTTACCGTACAAGCGCCGGATTCAGATCATTTTCCAGAATCCTTACGCATCGCTCAATCCGCGCTTTACGATTGGCCAGATCCTGATGGAGCCAATGCTGATACATCAGATCGGTGCGAACAACAATGAAAGAGTGGCGATGGCAATGCAGTTACTCGACAAGGTCGGCTTGCCTGCTGCTGCCTTTCATCGTTATCCGCATGAATTTTCCGGCGGCCAGCGTCAGCGGATTGCGATTGCGCGCTGTCTGACGATGAAACCGGAAGTGCTGATCTGCGATGAATCGGTATCGGCGCTGGATGTCTCGGTGCAGGCGCAGGTATTAAATCTGCTGCAGGATTTGCAGGAAGAATTCGGCCTATCCTATATCTTCATCTCGCACGATCTGGCGGTCGTGAAATACATCGCCGATCAGGTCATGGTGATGAACAAAGGCAAGGTGGTGGAACTGGCGAATTCGGATGAGCTTTATCTGCATCCGCAACAAGCTTATACGCAGACTCTCTTGAAAGCGATCCCGCGCGGGCTGCAGGCAGCGCATGTTACCAGCGGCATCTGAGCGGACAAATGGAGTAACGACACCTGACAAATCCGGCCCTGCCCTCTGTAAATTATCTTTTTTGGGGAGTATGTTTAAAAACAGCTGAATAGTCTGAATAAACATTGGGCATTAAAAATATACTGGGGGGAGTATATTTAGAGTAAAAACACCAGTTAATCACGCTTATTGTTCTGCGTATATCAGATGTGAGAAACGAAATCGGGTTATACGTGTTAGGCGAAGTTAAGCCAGTCTTTTGCAATAAAGGAACATGGATACGGGATGTTATGATCGCAATCAGAAACAAAGGCCGCCCGCTGGCGCAGCGTTAATACATACGGGCTTGCTCTTACCCCCGACTGATCATCAACCTGCAATCATTTGATTGAAAGTTAGTATTTGCCCGATTTGCGCGAAGCATCTACAATTCCGACCTGTTGTTGCCGCCCCGCTATCCGGAAAGCAACGAAAACCGGCTTAATAAGAAGCTGGCGTAAGTAATCAGTAAAGGAAAATTTTTAAAAACCTGCTTCATCGAAAAACAGGTTTTTAAAAATGACCGAAAACCACATCGTAATATTGATGCGGCCTTTCAAGGCATTTCAGGCTATCAGCCGCATCCGCATTACGACAATACCTGGAGTCAACATGGCATTTCTGCAAGGCAAAAAAATTCTGATCACCGGCTTACTGTCGAATCGTTCTATCGCTTACGGCATCGCGCAGGCATGCAAACGCGAAGGCGCTGAACTCGCATTTACTTATGTCGGCGATCGTTTTAAAGACAGAATTACCGAATTCGCGGCAGAATTTGACAGCAAACTGATTTTCGATTGCGACGTCTCCAGCGACGAACAAATCGATGCCACCTTCAAAGATCTGGCACAGCACTGGGATCGTCTTGACGGTCTGGTTCATGCAATCGGCTTTGCCCCGCGCGAAGCAATTGCAGGTGAATTCCTCGACGGTTTTTCACGCGAAGCTTTCCGCATTGCGCATGACATCTCTGCCTACAGTTTCCCAGCGATGGCAAAAGCGGCACTGCCTCTGTTGCGCGAAGATTCTGCGTTGCTGACACTGTCTTACCTCGGCGCTATTCGTGCGATTCCGCATTACAACACCATGGGTCTGGCCAAAGCGTCACTGGAAGCCTCAGTACGTTACCTCGCAGAAGACCTCGGCAAAAAAGGCATACGCGTCAATGGTATTTCTGCTGGCCCGATCAAAACCCTGGCCGCCTCTGGCATCAAAGACTTCGGTAAGCTGCTGGGCTTCGTGGCTGACCATGCGCCACTGCGCCGCAATGTGACAATTGAAGATGTCGGCAATACCGCAGCATTCCTGTTGTCGAATCTGGCCAACGGCATCACTGGCGAAATCACTTATGTGGATGGTGGCTTCTCACACGTGATGGGTCTGAATGCTGATTCTTATAACCATTAATCAGCGCCATATACTGGCATTTAGTCAGCAGGTTTGCTGACAATTAAAAAGGTGCACTGGCTGCACCTTTTTTTACGCCTACGCATCACCCTTTTTTTATCTTCAGCCGCATAGTCACACCCAATTAATTTCAACAAGAATTTCGTGATCGTTTTGCAATCGATTACACTTAAACAAAATTAACGCAGCACCACTCTTCGTTATACGCCACGAATTCATTATCACCATGCGCGCCGTCTTTCAGCCTCCCAAAAAACTGACTCTGTTACTGACCGGCCTGATGATTTTTCTGACCAGCCTGATCGGCAGCCATCATGCACAGGCGCAGAACGATGCTTGTCATCCTGCATGGCCAGCCTGGTCGAATTTTAAACAAACATTTATCACTGCCGATGGTCGCGTCATCGATCACAGCGGCAGCATTAAACCGACTGTTTCCGAAGCCCAGGCGTACGCGCTGTTCTTCGCTCTGATCGCCAACGACAGGGAAAGTTTTGACACACTTTTACGTTGGACAGAAAATAATCTCGCCTACGGTGACCTGACTGCCCACCTGCCCGCTTGGCAATGGGGCAAACGTGCCGATGACAGCTGGGGCATCATTGACAAAAACGCAGCATCCGACGCCGACTTGTGGATCGCGTACACGCTAGGCCTGGCTGGTGATGCCTGGAATGAAAAACGCTATACGGCGCTCTCAAAATTACTGGCGCAACGCGTACTCAATGAAGAAACGGCAGACATCCCCAAGTTGGGTTTGACGCTATTACCAGCGCCGGCAGGGTTTGCGTTGGCAGACAAGTCCTGGAAGCTCAATGCCAGCTACCTGCCTATACAACTCTTACGCTGGTTTGACAGTAGCGACAAAGATCCGCGCTGGAAGCAACTGCTGGCGTCATCCCTGCAGATCATTCTCGGCTCTTCACCGAAAGGCTATGCCGCAGACTGGATATTGTTCCATCCCGATACAGGCTTCACCCCTGATATCAACGGTGCTGAAAAAGGCGATGGCGGCTACAACGCCATCCGGGTGTATTTGTGGGCTGGAATGCTGAACGAGCACGATCCTGATCGCACCACCTTGATCAAAACCTTGTCACCAATGGCAAAACTGACGGAGATGAAAGGCTATCCGCCGGAATTTATCAACATCATGAGCGGCGAAGTGAAAAGCCCCGGATCATCCGGATTTTCTGCCGCGCTGATACCCTTCCTGCAAGCGAGCAAGGCAAGTAAAGCACTGCAACAGCAGGAATTGCGGTTGGAAGCACAAGCCATCAAAACCGATGCCTATTACGATCAGGTGCTGTCCTTATTTGCCCTTGGCTGGCACGAAAAACGCTATGCATTTTCTGCAAAAGGAAAGGCAGAAATGGCTTGGCAGAAGACGTGTAAAAAGATCAGATAAGCCACCTATCCGTGTTGAAATGCGCGACTAAAAAAGAAGCCTGCCGTTGTAATTGTTAAAAACTGGTGCTAATTTTCGTGAAATCATGTATCATTTCGTTTTTGCACTGCAATAAAAAGCAGTAAAGAAAACTGTAGCATCGCAAGCCTATGCATCTCCGTACCGGAGTTAGCATGTAAAAGCCCTCCCGCCCTGCATGTCTGGTTACACCAAAGACATCATCCTGGCGCAAAGCTTTTGTGCCGAAATCTCATTGTCGTCCGTTGTTGGATTCTCTGTGTTTATTTCGTTTGGTTGGCGCTGCATTTTTGCGCGCGTTAGTTTCTGATCGCGCTAAATTTTTACGAAAGTATTCCATGAGTTTTGAAGCACTAGGCCTCCACGCCAACCTGATCCGCGCCCTGACAGATTCCGGCTACACCAAGCCAACACCAGTACAGGAACAAGCAGTTCCGGCAGCGATCAATGGGCGTGACCTGATGGTCTCTTCCCAGACCGGCTCCGGCAAAACCGCGGCATTCATGCTGCCAGCCTTGCATAAATTGATTTCCGCTGATGTCGTTACTTACGACAATAGCAAAACACCAAATCAGGAACGTCAATCTGCCCGCTCACGCGGCGACCGTCCTCGTTTCGTCGCAGCAAAACCAAAAATGTTGGTACTGACACCAACCCGCGAACTCGCATTACAAGTGACGACAGCAACTGACAAATACAGCGCGTATTCACGCCGTATTAAAGCGGTATCGATTCTGGGTGGCATGCCTTACCCAAAACAGATGCAGTTGTTGTCGCGCAATCCTGAAATTTTGGTCGCAACGCCAGGTCGTCTGATCGACCATATGGATTCCGGCAAGATCGATTTCTCTGAATTGCAAATGCTGGTACTCGATGAAGCAGATCGCATGTTGGACATGGGCTTCATCGATGACATCGAAAAAATCGTTGCCGCGACACCAGCCACACGTCAAACCATGTTGTTCTCTGCAACGCTCGATGGCGTTGTCGGTAATATGGCGAAACGCATCACGACAGACCCGATGGTGATTCAGATTGCAGGCTCTGCCAGCAAGCATGAAAACATCCAGCAAAAAGTTCACTTCGTGGATGATCTGTCCCATAAAAATCGTATGCTCGACCATTTGCTGCGTGACGAATCCATGGATCAGGCGGTGGTATTTACTGCAACTAAACGTGATGCAGATACGATTGCAGATCGTCTGAATATCGCTGGCTTTGCGGCTGCCGCACTGCATGGCGACATGCATCAGGGTGCGCGTAACCGCACGCTTGACGGTTTGCGTCGTGGTCAGATCCGCGTATTGGTTGCAACTGATGTTGCTGCCCGCGGTATCGACGTACCAGGCATCACCCACGTATTCAATTACGATTTACCTAAATTCCCTGAAGATTACGTGCACCGCATTGGTCGTACTGGTCGCGCAGGTCGTAAAGGTCTGGCAGTATCACTGGTTAATCACGCTGAAGGCATGCATGTCAAACGCATCGAGCGCTTCACCAAGCAATTGATCCCTGTTGATATCATCGAAGGTTTTGAGCCTAAGAAAACAGCATCTGCACCACGCTCTGCTGCGCGCAAACCAGGTGGTTGGAAACCTGGTGACAACCGCAAATCAGGTGGTGGTGGCTTTAGCAACAGCAAACCAGGTCAACGCTCATTCAGCAAACCAGCTGGTGCAGGCACTGGTGCTGCACCACGCAAAGAAGGCAGCGGCGGCTATAAAGGCAATCGCTCCAGCGAAGGCAGTGCACGTCGTTCATTTGGCGACTATTAATCGCCTGCTGGCGCGAAGCTGAAAACGGGTAGCGCAGCCTCATACTGCTGCATCGCACGTCGATATAGCGTTTGCCAGATAAGCAATATCACAAAAAAGCGATCACTACGGTGGTCGCTTTTTTTATACTGAGTTCCCCGGCGTATAATCATCGGCTTGATGAACGCACTCTCCTGATGATCTATGACCACCAACATTGAACCTGCTGTTCGCCTGACATCGTTTTCCCATGGTGGCGGTTGCGGCTGCAAAATCGCTCCCGGCGTGCTTGCTGAAATTCTCAAAAAATCCCATGGTTTTCCGGTACCGCCCGCTTTAATGGTCGGCATAGAGACCGCCGATGATGCGGCTGTCTATAAACTGAATGACGAGCAAGCGCTGATCGCCACTACCGATTTTTTTATGCCCATCGTCGATGATCCGTTTGATTTCGGGCGCATCGCCGCGACCAATGCCATTTCCGATGTCTATGCCATGGGCGGCACACCTATCATGGCGCTGGCACTGGTAGGTATGCCGATCAATCAACTACCACTTGATGTGATCGGAAAAATCATTCAGGGTGGAGAATCCATTTGCGCCGAGGCAGGCATCCCAATTGCTGGTGGTCATACGATAGATTCAGTTGAGCCGATTTATGGTCTGGTCGTCATGGGACTGGTACACCCGTCGAAAGTGAAACGCAATGCGGATGCCAAAGCCGGTGACAAACTCATTTTAGGCAAACCCCTTGGCGTCGGCATCTTGTCTGCCGCACTGAAAAAGCAAGCACTAGATGAGGCTGGTTATGCCAGCATGATCAGCAGCACGACCAAGCTGAATCGCCCTGGGCAACAGCTATCCCTGCTCGCCGGCGTGCACGCGATGACCGATGTCACCGGTTTTGGCCTGCTCGGACATTTATTAGAAGTCTGCCGCGGCGCCAATGTCACCGCCAGACTCAGCATGCAAGACATCCCTCTGCTGGACAAAGTAGAGCAGCTCGCAACAGCAGGTTTTATCACCGGCGCGTCTGCCAGAAACTGGGCAGCCTATGGGAGTGAGGTCAGACTGCATGCCGGTATCAGCGCTGCACAACAGGCATTACTGACCGACCCACAGACATCCGGTGGATTATTAGTCTCCTGTGAAGCGTCAGCAACAGACGCTGTTTTAGCTCTTTTCCGTGAAGGCGGTTTCTTTGAAGCAGCCGTCATTGGTGATATTGTTGCAGGTTCCCCTGCAGTTGAAGTTAACCCCTGATTTTTTTGAATAGCCCGAAAATATGAATCAATTAGAACAACTGAAGCAATACACGACTGTCGTTGCCGATACCGGCGATTTTCAGGCAATCAAAGCCTACACACCGCGCGATGCCACTACTAATCCATCGCTGATTCTGAAGGCTGTTCAAAAAGCGGAATATAAACACTTGCTGGAAAAAGCAGTGAAAGATACTGCGGGCAAATCCATCGACGAGACGATCGATCACTTGCTGATCGCTTTCGGTCTGCAAATTCTGAACGAAATTCCCGGTCGCGTTTCAACTGAAACCGATGCCCGCCTCTCGTTTGACACTGAAGCAACCGTCGCTAAAGGCCGCCAGTTAATCGCGATGTATGAAGCCGCCGGTGTATCACGTGAACGCGTACTGATTAAAATTGCCTCGACTTGGGAAGGCATCCGTGCCGCAGAAATACTCGAGAAAGAAGGCATCCGTTGCAATATGACCCTGCTGTTCTCACTGGCGCAGGCGATTGCTTGTGCAGAAGCAGGCGCGCAACTGATTTCACCGTTTGTCGGGCGTATCTACGACTGGTACAAAGCAAAAACCGGTCAGGAAATTTTTGGCGCCGATGATCCGGGCGTGTTATCCGTCAAAAAAATCTACACCTACTATCGCAAATTTGGCTACAAAACCGAAGTCATGGGCGCCAGCTTCCGCAACACCTCGCAGATTCTCGAACTGGCGGGTTGCGACTTACTGACAATCAGCCCGGATTTGCTGCAAAAGCTGGCTGACACCAACTCGGTCATCACACAAAAACTGAGCGCAGAAGTGGCAGCCTCTTCTGATCTGGAAAAAATCAGCATGAATGAAAAAATATTCCGCTTCCAACTAAACGAAGATGCGATGGCAACCGAAAAACTCGCGGAAGGCATACGTGCATTCTGCGCAGATACGGTAAAGCTGGAACAAATGATTGCAGCACTACGCTAAAAATACACCGGTTGTTCTCGCCTAATTGCACGCAGATTGCTGCTAATTATTGATCTGTAGCACGGCAACAAAACCATTGCAGGGATAGAATTTTCTATCCCTGTTTTTATATCGATATCTGTATGAAAAAAGTCATTGATCTGGCGAGCTGGAACCGGCACGAACACTTTGCGTTCTTTTCTCAATGCGACGAACCATTTCACGGCATCGTCGCCAATATAGACTGTGACGCCGCCTATCAACATTGCAAGCAAACAAAAACGTCTTTCTTTCTGTTTTATCTGCACCGCGTTTTACAGGCAATTAACGACACCGAAGCAATGCGTTATCGCATTGAAGAAGGCCTGGTTGTTGAGTATGCGCGGATACACGCGAATGCCACCATCAGCCGTACCGATCATACCTTCGGCTTCTGCCCGATACAGTTTCACGAGGATTTTTCCGTGTTTTCAACAGACGCGGGTAGTGCGATGGAGAAAGTAAAAAATGGCACGGGTTTGTGCTTTACCGATGAATGCAAACGCAATGACGCAATTCATTTTTCTGCGATGCCGTGGATTAATTTTACAGGTATCACACATGCACGCCGCCATGACGGCATGGATAGCGTACCGAAAATATCAGCAGGAAGATGTCATCTGCAAAATGGGAAGATGCAATTACCTGTCGCCAGCTTTGTTCATCACGGACTGGTTGATGCTTATCACATCCATCAATTTCTGAGCCAGCTGCAACAGGGCATGAACGAACTACCAGAAGCATAATTCAGGCAGGCTCCACAGAGTGTATTCCATGCGAGCTGGCAAGGCATAAGCCCGCACCAGTGTCAACACTGCACATCAAAAAAAGGGAATGACTTGAACGCGAGATACCCTCAAGCGCCGCCCGACAAGACCAGATCTACCCCACGATTTGCTAACTGATCAGCGCGTTCATTGCCGGGGTGGCCGGTATGTCCACGTACCCAGCGCCATTCAATCTGATGCGTCAGCTGTGCCGCATCAAGTTCCTGCCAGAGATCGACATTCTTGACCGGGGCCTTGGATGCCGTTTTCCAGCCTTTGGCTTTCCAACCTGTAATCCACTCTGTGATTCCCTTCAACACATACTGACTATCCGTATGCAAAACGATATGACATGGGCGCTTCAGTGCACCCAGCGCACGGATCACCGCCATCAGCTCCATACGGTTATTGGTGGTTTCCCGTTCGCCGCCGAATAACTCTTTTTCTTTCGTTCCTGCGACCAACAAGGCACCCCAACCACCGACACCGGGATTGCCCTTACAAGCACCATCTGTATAAATTTCTATCTTATCCATATTTATTTTTTTGCTTTATTTGCGACCGGAATAGCAGCACCATGCACAACGCGCTTTTGCTTCAATGCAGGCCCTATCATACGCATACCGCGTATCCGTTTAATTGCCTGCATAACGTAGACGGAACCGAAATACGGCCACCATCGCTGTCCGGCTTTTTCCATGAATTGAAAACGATGCAGCCATTTTTCAGAACGACAAGACGGCGCGTAACAACCAAAATGCACCTGCCCGATTTCCATATTCAATAATTTCAACCAGTCTTTTAAACGTGCGGGACTGATGAACTCACCTTTATGCGGCAGATAATAGTTTTTATTCAGCCGCCCTACAAATTGCCGCGCCCCCCACAAACTGGTCTGATTAAATCCTGTTACGATCAGTCTGCCTTCGGGAATCAATACCCGTTCTACTTCGCGCAACATCTGATGCGGCTCCGTCGCAAATTCCAGCACATGCGGCAGCACGATCAGATCGATGCTCTGCGTTTCAAATGGCAATTCAGAGAAATCATGCGTCACCACGACCCGACTCGCATTTTCTGCTGTCAAATTCGTCAAATCTGAATTTGAACACCATCGATGCGGCATGCGGCTCGCTGCCAGCGCGTTAATCTGCGGCAAGCCGATCTGTAATGCATTAAAACCAAAGATATCGACCGTGATCTTTGCCAGCAAGGCTTCTTCCCAGTCGCGAATATACCGTCCCGCAGGTAACTCCAGCCAGGTATCGAGGTCTATAATGTTCTTTTCCACAGCTTCCATCGGTGTCTATGACGAATTCCCTGAGTATATTGACTGTGCCCGCTTTTGACGACAATTATCTGTGGGTCATCCACGACGGCAAACATGCGGCGGTCGTAGATCCCGGAGATGCAGTTCCTATTTTAAAGACACTTGAAGCACATCAACTGACGCTGTCGGCGATTTTACTGACACATCATCATAGTGACCATATCGGCGCTGTTCCGGCGTTATTGCAGCACTTTAACGTGCCAGTGTATGGCCCTGCAAATGACGGCATTCAAGCGGTCAGTCATCGTTTAGCAGAAGGCGACCTCGTTCATATCCCTGAAATGAATTTGGCACTGCAAGTGATCGCAGTGCCGGGACACACTCTGGGCCACATCGCCTATTTTGCGTCTGTGCAGCATTGGTTATTTTCCGGCGATACACTGTTCGCCGGTGGTTGCGGGCGCGTGTTTGAAGGAACGCCAGCACAAATGCTGTCTTCACTCGATAAGCTGGCTGCCCTGCCCGATGATACGGCGGTCTATTGCGCACATGAATACACGCTGTCAAATTTGCGCTTTGCCAAAGAGGTCGAGCCAGATAACCCAGCCATCGCAGAACGCTTACTCCGCGAACAACGTAAAAGAGACGAAGGCATACCGACCGTGCCAGGACAAATAGGACTGGAAAAGCGCAGCAATCCGTTTTTACGCAGCCGGGAACCTGCTGTTATCGCTCGCTTGCTGAGTGCAGGAAAAATATCCGCACGAGCAGATGCGCAAGATGAGGCGTCCACTTTTGCCGCATTGCGCGAGTGGAAAAACAATTACCGATAATATCCGTAAGCCGCGCCCGGTAGTCAGCACGGCTTCAACAACGCTACTGATTTTTTCATGTCTGAACAAGTTCAATCCTTAAAATCCCTGACTTTATTTTGCAAGGTCGTCGACAACTACGGCGATATCGGTATCTGCTGGCGCCTGGCAAGACAACTGGAGCGCGAACATCACATCAACGTCCACTTGTGGGTCGATGATCTGCACAGCTTTCAACGGATTTGTCCTGACGTTCAACTGAATACTGATACGCAGAATGTTCATGGTGTCACCGTGCATCACTGGCTTGACCAGAATGGTACATTTGCGTCGGAAGACGTCAGCGATATCGTCATTGAATTTTTTGCATGCGATATTCCGCCAGCCTATATTCAGGCAATGGCGCAACGGCAGCCTCGCGCGGTATGGCTGAATCTGGAAGGCTTAAGCGCGGAAGCATGGGTGGAAGGCTGCCATACGCTGCCGTCTCCGCATGGGTCACTGCCGCTCACAAAATATTTTTTCTTCCCGGGTTTTAACAGCAAAACCGGTGGGTTACTGATAGAGTCAGAATTAGAGCAACAGCGTCAGCAATTTGTCTCAGACCCAGCGACAATCGCGGAGTTTCTATCCGACTTAGGATTGAGCGAAAATGAGATTAACGCGCTGAAAATTTCAGTGTTCTGTTACCCACATGCTCCGGCCACGGACTTGTTCGAGGCATGGAAAAACAATGCAACGCCCATCACCTGCCTGGTGCCGGAAGGTGTAGCAACGGAAGCGGTTCAGGCGTTCACAGGCCAACCCGCAGCAGCTGGCAGTGTTACCACCATCGGAGCTCTAACGATACGTGTACTCCCTTTCGTACCGCAACCAGACTATGACAAACTGCTGTGGGCCTGCGATCTGAATTTTGTCCGCGGAGAAGATTCATTTGTGCGTGCGCAATGGGCAGGAAAACCATTTGTCTGGCACATCTATCCACAAGATGAAAATCTGCACCACGTAAAGCTGAACGCTTTCTTACAATGTTACGGGGTTAATACCGACAAGCTTGCAGCGATGATGCTCGCCTGGAATGGCGTAACGCCCCTCCCGATTCAATGGGAGACCGTGTGGCATGCATTGGCAGCAGACATGCCGCGAATGGCTGATCTGGCCTTGCAATGGCAGCAGCAACTGATTGCCAATGGCGATATGACATCCAATTTACTGAAGTTTGCTCACACAGTTCATCAGCAAAGTGTCAATAATGAACAAAAATAAGGTAAAATACGCGGTTAATTTTTAATGTGTTTTTCAAATTGAATCAAACGAGCTTGCGGGGCGTTCTGCCAGTAGGCGACAGATGATTTTTATGCAACCTACTTTTTATAATTATTCGCTATGAAACCTGCAAAAGAAATTCGTGTTGGCAACATTATTATGGTCGATAGCAAGCCTATGATCGTCTTGCGCTCTGATGTCAACGGTTCAAGCCGCACAGGCTTTACCTACAAATGGAAGATGAAAAATCTTCTGACAAACAGCCCACAAGAAAGCGTCTTCCGTGGCGACGACAAATTTGACGTTGTTGTTCTGGACAAAAAACCAGTCACTTATTCTTACTTCGCTGATCCATTGTTTGTATTCATGGATGCAGACTACGAACAGTATGAAATCGAAGAAGAAAATCTGGGCGATGCACTGCATTACCTGAAAGACGGCATGGAATGCGAAGCTGTTTTCTACGATGGCAAAGCGATCTCTGTTGAATTGCCAACGACAATTGCACGTCAGGTTGTGTACTCTGAGCCTGCAGTCAAAGGGAATACTTCCGGTAACGTATTGAAAGAAGCGAAGATCGAAAATGCGATCGAAGCGCATCAACATACTGTACAAGTACCACTGTTCGTCAGCCAGGATGACGTGATCGAGATCGATACACGCACAAACGAATACAAACGTATCGTTCGTAACTGATTTCGTCAGAATCAAAAAAAGCTACTCAATGAGTAGCTTTTTTTTCGCCTGTTTTATCTGACTTCAGCTTCCTCACCCGATCAAATTAAGTAGACGAACGAGGAAGCTGAGGTAATAAATCAGAATGCAGGAACAATAGCGCCTTTGTATTTTTCTTCAATGAATTTCTTCACTTCAGGAGAGTTCACCGCTGCAATCAGCTTTTTAAATGCCGGGCTGTTTTTATTATCTTCACGTGCAACCAGCAAATTTGCATACGGAGAATTGGCATCTTCAATGAACAAAGAATCTTTCACCGGATTCAGCTTTGCTTCGATAGCGTAATTCGTATTGATCAAGGCCAGATCGACCTGACTCAACACGCGCGGTAAGGTTGCGGCTTCCAGCTCTTTGAATTTCAGATTCTTCGGATTATCGACTATGTCTTTTTTGGTTGAAGAAATATTGCTTGGATCTTTTAATTTCAACAGCCCCTGCTTCGCCAGCAGTAACAACGCACGACCGGAATTGGATGGATCATTCGGAATCGCAACAGTCGCACCGTTCGGAATATCCGCTACTTTTTTGTATTTAGAAGAATAAGCCGCGAACGGCTCTACATGCACTTTCGCAACAGGCACTTCGATATCGTTTTTATGGCTCTTTTTAAATTCATTCAAATAAGGCTGATGTAAAAAGAAATTTCCATCCAGATGTTTTTCATTCACCTGAACTGCAGGCTGAACATAATCAGTAAATACTTTAATTTTTAAGTCCACGCCTTCTTTAGCCAGAAGTGGTTTCACAAATTCGAGAATTTCTGCATGTGGAACCGGCGTTGCTGCAATCGTCAACGTATCAGCGGCAGATGCTGCGCTGGAAGCGAACAAGGAGGCGGCACTGAATGTCGTCGCCAACAAGGTCGCCAAGTTGCGTTTAAAGTGACGTTTAAAAGAAAGAGCCATAATTTATTATCCTTAAATTTATATAAATGAAATTACTTACGGGTAAATCGCAACACCAACTTGTCTCCGAAGAATTGTAATAACTGCACCAGCACAATCAATATCGTGACCGTCACGACCATCACGTCGGTCTGAAATCGTTGATATCCAAAACGCAGCGCCAGATCACCGAGGCCACCGCCGCCGATCACACCCGACATCGCGGCATACGAGACCAAGGCGATAGTCGTTACGGTTCCCGCTGCCAGCAAGCCGGGCAAGGCTTCCGGCAGCAAGGCGTGAATAATGATCTGATGCGTTTTCGCCCCCATCGCCTGACAAGCTTCGATAATGCCGCAATCCACTTCGCGCAAAACGTTTTCTACCAGACGCGCAAAAAATGGTGTTGTTCCGATCACCAGCGGTGGAATCGTGCCAGCCACCCCCAGTGAAGTCCCGACCAGCAACAAAGTGAACGGGATCAACACAATCAGCAAAATGATGAAAGGAACCGAGCGCAGAATATTGACGACAAACGACAGCAACGCATAAATACCGCGTTGTTCTAACAGTTGATTTTTACCAGTCAGGAATAGCAATACGCCCAGAGGTAAGCCCAGCAACACGGTGAAAAATAAAGAGAAGCCCGTCATTGTTAAGGTATCGAGGGTCGCCTGTGCAATATCTTCCCAGTCTATGTTTGAAAAATCCATCAGTGCGCTCCTTCAATAATTTCTGTACGCACATCGAGGTCGCGCAACAAATTCAATACCACCGCAATTTGATCCGGTGCCCCCGACAATTCCACTAGCAACTGACCATACGGTGTGTTCTTGATGCGGGAAATTGTTCCCTGCAAAATCGTGATATCCGCTTTGGTCTGTGCGGCGATACGACTCAGTATCGGTTCATGCGTCGCTGCCCCGACGTAGGTCAGGCGCAGCAACTGACTGTTTTCATGACACTGAATTCTCTGCAACAGATCGAGATCAAGCGCCTGATTTTCTGCAACCAGACTTTGCGTTACCGCATGTTGTGGATGCAGGAATACGTCGGCAACATCGCCACTCTCAACAATCTCGCCCGCATCGATCACCGCAACCTGATCGCAGATCGTGCGTATCACCTGCATCTCATGCGTGATCAGCACGATCGTTAATCCCAGTTTCTGATTAATGTCTGACAGTAAGCGCAGAATTGCCTGCGTCGTTTCAGGATCAAGCGCCGACGTCGCCTCGTCACATAACAAGAGATGGGGGTAATTTGCCAGCGCACGGGCGATACCTACCCGTTGCTTTTGCCCACCCGATAATTGCGATGGAAATTTATGTCGCTGATCACTCAGTCCGACCAATTCAAGTAACTCATCAACGCGCTTCTGACGTACATCTTTGCTGTAAGTGCCGGCGAGCTTGAGAGGAAAATCTATATTCTCAGCAATGGTTTTTGCGTTCAACAAATTAAAATGCTGAAACACCATGCCGATACGTTGCCGCAAGCTGTGCAACTGTTCTGAATTAAACCGGGTGATGTCTTCACCTTCGATCAGAACTTTACCGCTGCTTGGACGCTCGAGTAAATTCAACGCTCTCAGCAAAGTACTCTTGCCTGCGCCTGAGCGTCCGATGATGCCGAAAATCTGTCCCTTGCGAACATTGAGATGTATGTTGCGCAGCGCATGTACTTCACGCCCGCCAACCTGATAATGTTTTTCTAATTGTTCAATATGAATCACTGAATCTCAAACCAATAAATAACGAATGGTGAATTTTATCGAAGATTCAAAATTCGTTCCAATCATATAAAGTAACTTGTATATACAAAAATTCGTATAAGTAATCCGATGCATGCAGCCGACACTTCAGAAATTTTCATTCAAAATTATCCGGGCAAAAAAAATGCGGCCTCAGCCGCATTTTTCCTCGATTAACGAGAATCAGGATTTCGGTAGAACAGTCTGACAAGTCGCCTTCTGTCCATCATTTGCTGGTAACTTTGCACATATACTATCCAGCTGCGCATGTACTTTCCGGAAAGTCGCCTGATGCTTTCCATCCTTATTCCACTCACCTAATTTCTTACCCATTTTCTCAAGATAAGCGTGATTGCGCTCGTAGAAAGCATTTTCTGTTTTCGCTAATTCAGCAAAGACACCCGACACTGCTTTTTCAATGCGCACATCATCAGTCGGCGTCAGATCAATCAGACCAACCACATAATTCGAGCCCCATTGTAAGCGGGTTGCCGGCCCTTTTGCCGCGTTGTACGCCTGCTCATACCAGTTCACTGCGCCTACTTTATCGCCACGCTTCTTCGCGTTCGAGCCCAGGGTTGACATGAAATAATACGGCGAATGCGAGCGTTTTAATTCTGCTTTCAACAAAGCATCTGAGGCATCCAGCAAATCTGCGTTGCCTAATGCATAGGCAGCGGAACTGACCACCGATTGCCGCTCATACGCGTCACTGGTGCCCTGCTCTATTTGCGTTACGCGTTTTTGCACATCTTTTTGTAAAGCTGCAGATGGTTTGGCGCCATCAAGCTTAGTCAGCGCGATCTGCGCAATGATAGCGCTCAGCCTGTCTGTTTTCGATATGCTGTTATCGTCAGCGAGCTTAGTGAGGGCGACATTCCATGCTGCAGTCAGTTTCGTGCGCTGCTCAGATTTCGCCACAGTTAAAAATTCCGTCAGTTCCGCCGCAGAACCCGCCACCAGATCAAGGTTGTCACGCGCAACTTTCGCGTCTGCCAGTGACTTGATTAAACGCTCAGTGGCCTGCTGTTTATCAATCGCAGGAACAGACTGCCCAGGTCTCGCATTGGCAGCCGCAAATAAGGCTTTCAAATACAGACGCGTTGCATTTAATCCAGCTGGACTCAATTCAGACAAACGCAATAACGTCACAGGCACATCTTTGTTGCTCACCAGCTTTTGCTGAGGATCATCCCATGAGTAATCCGCCAACAGACTCCAGTCATCCTGCTTCAGCGACTTATTTCCCGCTAATGCCAGTTTTAAGGAGTCCGCCACCGATGCCGAGGTATTCAATGCCAGCGTCAGCACCTGCAGATAGCGTTCAGAATCCACCTCACCAGGCAAGCGGGTAATTTCAGTTCCATCCGGCTTGAACAAAATCATCGTCGGGTAACCCCGCACTTTAAATTGTGCCGCAAATTTCTGCGCTCCCGGACTATCACCATCCAGATACACAGGAATAAAATGCCGTGACTTATCAATAAATTCCTGGCGATTGAATATCGTCGCCTTTACCTGATTGCAGGGCGGGCACCAGACCGCTCCCCAGTAAAGAAATAACGGTTTATTGCTGGACTTTGCTAACGCAAAAGCTGCATCCACATTATTATCTTTGCGCCACTCGATACCTCCCGCTTGCCCAGCATGCGCAGAAGCACTCGCCGTTTTATCCAGTGCGACAGCCAATGGTGCTGCCAACGTACCCACCAGCAGAGTTACCAGCAGGCTTGCAGAGAAAGAAGCATTTGTTTTCATAGAGTAAGTAAAAAATACAAGCAAGGCATTGAGTGTAGCAAAATTATATCTGCGAATACGCGTTCGGCGAGTGCATCACTTAGATTGTTTTCACGCAACGATATACAGAAAAATGATTGTTTCATATTCGACAAATGCATTTTTCATCTAAGTAAAGAAGAATACTATCGTTTCCTTTAATGCTTAATTTATGGAAGATAGCGGTAACTTATCTTTGGGAGATCGCACATGAAAACAAACTCAGGTTTGCAAGCTCAACGTCGCTTAAGCATTGCCGGCATCGTTGCACTGATTAGTGCCAGCCTGCTTGCCCCCTCGCTCACAGCTCATGCTGCCGAGCCGCTATTAAATGCATCTTATGATGTCACGCGTGAATTATTCAAAGAAGTCAATCCGGCGTTCATCGCAGAATGGAAAAAAAAATCTGGGGAATCGATTACGATTAATCAGTCCCATGGCGGCTCCAGCAAGCAGGCACGCTCCGTCATCGACGGTCTGGCTGCATCAGTAGTCACGATGAATCAGGCAAATGATATCGATATCCTGGCGGAGAAAGGTCTGGTTCCGCAAGACTGGGCGAAATCATTCCCGAATAACTCTGCGCCATTTTATTCGACCATGGTATTCCTGACACGTAAAGGGAATCCAAAACGCATCGCCAGTTGGGATGATCTCGGTAAAGCGGGCGTCAAAGTAATCATTCCGAACCCCAAGACTTCCGGTAACGGGCGCTATTCCTATCTTGCGGCATGGGGCTCAGTTATTAAGAACGGTGGTAATGAAGCACAAGCGCGACAATTGGTTGATCGCCTGTTTAAAAATGTTCCGGTACTGGATGCTGGTGGACGCGGCGCGACCACTACTTTTACGCAAAGAGAAATTGGTGACGTCTTAGTCACTTTTGAAAATGAAGTGCAATTGGTCAAACAGGAGTTTGGCGACAACTACGATGTCGTTTATCCAAAAACATCAATACTCGCAGAATCACCAGTCGCCGTTGTCGATAAAGTTGTTGATAAGCTTGGCACACGCAAAGTAGCAACGGCGTATCTGCAATTTTTGTACAGCGAACATGGCCAGGAAATTGCCGCAAAACACTTCTTCCGCCCGCGCTCGGAAGCAGCATCAAAAAAATATGCGGCTAACTTCAAAGCTATCAATCTCTTCACCGTCGATGAAGTTTTCGGTGGCTGGAAACAAGTGCAGAAAAAGCATTTTGATGATGGCGCTGAGTTCGACAAACTGTATCAAGCGAAAAAATAAATAAAACACGATATGTTAAAAAAGCCCTGTTGATAAGAACAGGGCTTTTTTATTGATGAAATGCTGGCGAAAGCTGTCACTTCTTTCGCAGATATACTTTAATTTCTTTATCGGAACGGCGGATATGCAAAGATAACCAATCCCGTAAAACTGATGAAAGCTGCGACGCTACGGTAATACTACCGGCTTCATACTGACTCTGTAATTTATTCAGTCGTTCCGTAAATTGATGATGCCCCGCCTTGTGCCGCTCCAGATTTGGAAACTTCAGTGCCGCCATCACTTGCTCTTCACGATGAAGATGATCTTTTGTGTAGGTGATCAGTTCAGTCATGATTGCCTCAATGACCTCCTGGCCACGCCCGACGCTGGTTGCCGTATGCAACTCATTAACCAGATTGACTAATTTTTTGTGATCGTCATCAATAGGCCCGTTATCGATCACCATATCGTCGGCCCACTCAAAATATGCCATATCCGTATCCAGATTAAACGTTGAGTAACACAGGTGAGGCACGTGAGAAACCAATGGATGAATGTGGCATCCCCAACTTGAAAATACTGACAGCGTGTACCAAAGAGTTTGCCTGATGATCCAGAGACTGGGTTGCGGCTGCAGCTTCTTCTACTAATGCGGCATTTTGCTGCGTTACCGTATCCATTTGTGCGACAGCCTGATTCACCTGTTCAATGCCAGTCGTCTGCTCTTTACTTGCGGTCGTAATTTCTCCCATCAGATCCGCCACACGACGCACATGCACTACGATCTCATCCATAGTGCTGCCCGCCTGTTCCACCAGCCGACAACCATCAGTCACATTACCTACTGAGTCAGAAATCAGCGTTTTGATTTCCTTCGCTGCGTTCGCAGAGCGCCCGGCAAGTGAACGAACCTCGGATGCCACAACAGCAAAGCCCCGCCCCTGCTCTCCCGCACGAGCCGCCTCAACTGCCGCGTTGAGCGCCAGTATGTTGGTTTGAAAAGCGATACCATCAATAACACCAATAATGTCCGCAATCTTGCGCGAGGAAATATTGATGGCCTCCATCGTCTGCACGACTTCACCGACGACAGCACCACCTTTGGCAGCTACCTGAGCCGCTGATTCGGCAAGCCGGTTGGCATGCATGCCTGATTCAAAGTTATCTCTCACCGCAGACGCCAGTTGCTCCATCGAGGCTGCAGTTTGCTCAAGCGCACTGGCTTGCTCTTCGGTACGAGAAGAAAGCTCCATATTGCCGTCTGCAATTTCATGCGTTGCGGCAGCCATCAGATCGGCACCGCCACGCACCTGATTTACGATGCGTACAAGGCTGTCGTTCATTTCCTGCATGGATTGCAATAACTGACCACACTCATCTTTTGTGGTGATCTGCGCTTTTGTCGTCAAATCACCTGAAGCGACGGTACGGGCAATATGCACAGCCTCACTGAGCGGTCGCGTAATCGAGCGAGAAATAAACCAGGTCAACCCGACACCAACGAATAAACCTGCAACCGTCAGCACGATCAGCAATGCTGTGGCCGAGGCAATACGATCCCGTACTTCTGCACTACTGTTGACGACAATTTTTTTCTGTAAATTTGTCAGAGCAACGATGGGTTCTTGCAATGCATCCAAGGCCGGTAATGTCTCGCTGTTCATCGTCTGAATTGCACCGGTTTTGTCCCCTGCATCTATCTGTTTCAGCACTTTTGAAAACGAAGCGACATACGCTGTCCGCCGTTCGGTCAATGTCGCCAGTAGTGCCTGACCTTCGGGTAAATAAATCAGCTGTTTCAGAGTGTCTAACGCCGCACTGATGATCTGTTTATTCGACTCAATCGATTGCTTAACTCTGCTCGCCTGAGTGGCGTCATCCGCAATCAGTAACTCCATCGTATTCCGCGCATTGGCACGGGTAGTGGCGTTAATAACATTCGCCGCTTCGGCTTTTACCCAATCCTTTTCAATGATTCTGCTATTTACGGTATTCACTTCCGCAAAACGTTGCAGCCCCGTGCCACCCATGCCCAGTGTCATTAAAATCAAAATACCAAAACCAATCGATAAACGAACGCCTATCTTTAAATTCGCAAATGCGTGCATCGCTCATCTCCTTTTTTCCAGATAGCTTCACGGCAAAATTCTCAATACTGCACAGACGATTTTAATGGCGCGAGATTGCGCATGATATACATCAATAGAACTACCCCAGACAATTCATCGAACTACGCAAAGATTGTTTTATCAAGAGGGAAACTTATCGCTAGCGCAGGAATGTGGCTGAATACTCAAAGACTTAAGACTGAATCAGTGCATTCACTGCAAACTACACTGTCAGGAGCACATCGTCGCACAGGCCATCTTTTTAGCTGCTCTCAAGTTTAAGACATCTGAAATTTGAATTTCTTGTCCGTCAAATAGACATGAAGTCGATTTAATCACCTCATTCCGTCCATTAAAGATGAGTAAGCTAATACTACCTAAAATTTACATAAGATTCAAAACACACTGTCCGCTCCAAAGCTTTCTCAGAGCGCAATGTAAATTACACTTCACACATACTAACTACTCCACCCATGACTCAACACCTCGGCCTGCTTCAAGCACAGCTCGATTGCTTCGTCTGCTTTGTCTGGTGGGTACTTCCATTTTCTGAGTGCGCGGCGGACTAGATTGCGTAGCTTGGCGCGTACACTGTCGCGTACTTGCCAGTCGACTGTGGTTGAAGCGCGTAGTTGTTCGGTAACGTGTTTTGCTAAATCACGTAGATTGCTATCGCCAAGCTCGCGCACTGCCGATTCGTTTTGAATTAAGGCGCGATAGAACGCGATCTCGTCTGCGTTGAGGCCCAGCTTGGCGGCTTGCTCTGCATCGAGCGCCATATCTTTAGCCATCTGGATCATCTCTTCGACGACCTGCGCCGTTTCGATGGCGCGATTGTGGTATTTGCGTAGTGTTTCCAAAATGCGATCTGAGTATTTTTTCTCGGAGACCACATCGGTTTTCATGCGCGCCTTCACTTCGTCGCGTAGCAATTTTTCCAGCAACTCTACCGCAAGGTTTTTCTGCGGCAGATTGGCAACGTCGTCCAAAAATTCAGGTGATAACAGGCCGATATTCGGTTTATCCAAGCCCACCATTTTAAAGATATCGTCCACGCCATCGGCGATGATGGCATTGTCGATGATTTGTTTCAGCGCACTATTCCGTTCTTCATCTGTACGTCGCTTATCAATCGTCGTGAACTTCGTAATCGCATGCTTTACCGCGCTTAAGAAGGCAATTTCCTTTTTGATCGGATTCACTTCATCGAGCGTACTGCATAGGGTATATGCCTTACTCAGGGCCGCCATCACGTCAAGAAAGCGCTTCTTACCATCAAGCTCGCCATTAGCGCCTTTCAAGCCCAATAAATGGTTCATCGCACCCGGCAAAAGTTGCAAGGCCTTGGTTTCAAACTGACTGTAATCAAAGCCATGGAACATGGCGTGGACCACTTCCATCTTCTCTAGCAAGATTGCATAGGCTTCATGTGTATCGTGGGTTGGCTTGCCCTTACCTTGCGAATTCGTATACGTCGATAGCGCTTTTTTGAGCTCGCTGGCGATACCGATATAGTCCACCACCAAACCGCCCGGTTTATCTTTGAATACGCGATTCACCCGCGCGATGGCTTGCATCAGGTTATGCCCTTTCATCGGTTTATCGATGTACATCGTATGGCAATTGGGTGCATCAAAACCTGTCAGCCACATATCGCACACGATCACTAATTGCAGAGGATCGTTCACATCTTTAAAGCGTTTCTCAAACAGCTTTTTGGTGTCTTTGTTGTAAATGTGTGGCTGCAGTTTTGATTTGTCGGACGCAGTCCCCGTCATCACAATTTTAATCGCGCCTTTGGTTGGGTCTGCATCGTGCCATTCTGGTTTGATCGCCACGATCGCGTCATACATATCGACGCAGATTTCACGGCTCATACAGACGATCATGGCTTTGCCCGGCATGCTGGCGATGCGGCTTTCAAAATGCGCGACCAAGTCTTTACCGACTTGCTGCATGCGTGGTTCGCTACCGACCAATTTTTCTAAGGCCGCCCATTGCGACTTGGTGCTTTCACGCGTGGCGACATCTTCCTCATCTTCGATGACTTCATCGACTTCTTCATTCAGTGTTTCTATCTCATTCTGATTGATATCGAGTTTTGCGAGACGTGATTCGTAATAGATAGGCACTGTTGCGCCATCATCCACCGCATCTTGAATATCGTAGATAGAAACATAGTCACCAAACACCGCCTTAGTGTCTTTGTCAGCAGAATCAATTGGTGTGCCTGTAAAGCCGATGAACGACGCTTCCGGCAATGCATCGTGCATGTGCCTGGAATAGCCAAAGGTGTATTGTCCTGTTTTGGTATTGAATTTTGCTTTGTCGCCATATTGACTACGATGCGCTTCATCGCTGACCACGACAATGTTATGGCGCGTCGATAAAACCGGATGCGCGCTTTCCTCACCCAGCAATGCGAACTTTTGCACCGTCGTAAAAATAATGCCGCCTGCCTGACGTGAACTGAGTAATTCACGCAAATCATCACGATCACCCGCTTGCACTGGCGTTTGCTTCAGCGCTTCTTGCGCCATGCAAAAGGTATTGTAGAGTTGACCGTCCAGATCATTTCTATCGGTCACCACCACGATGGTCGGATTATTCATCTCAGGCTGCGCCAGCAGTTTCGCCGCATAACACAGCATAGAAATCGACTTACCCGAACCTTGCGTATGCCACACCACGCCCGCTTTACCTGATCCCGCCACCACCTCATTGGCGTAATTGGCACGCGGTTGAGCAATGCTGCGCCCATCGGGACGCTGTGCCGCAATCACGGTCGCACGCACCGCCTCGCGCACGGCATGAAACTGATGATAGCCCGCAATTTTCTTAATGATATTGTCGTCATCTTGTTCAAACAAAATGAAATAGCGGATGTAATCAAGGAATAAATCGGGTTTAAAAAAGCCCTTCACCAAAGTCTCTAAATGAAATTCAAACAGCGGCTTATCATGCTCATTCGCCACCGTGCGCCAAGGTAAAAAACGTTCTTTGTTAGAAGTCAGTGAACCCACCCGCGCAATCAAACCATCGCTCACCACCACCGCTTCATTAAAAATAAACAGATCGGGAATTTCTTCTTTATAGGTTTGTATCTGCTGAAACGCTTGCCAGATATCGGCGTTTTGATCGGCGGGATTTTTCAGCTCCAACACTGCGAGCGGAATGCCGTTAATAAACACCAACACATCAGGGCGACGATTACCTTTGCTGCCAGCCAAAGAATATTGATTGACGACCAAAAATTCATTATTACGAACATTGGCAAAATCAATCAATTGCACATAGTCGATCTTGCTCTCAGCATTGCCGTTGGCATCAACTTCCTGCGATTTAAATTCCACCTTCACGCCTTCCAGCAAAAGCTGATGAAAAGCTTTGTTATTCTTGATCAGGATCGGCGTTTCCGGCTTAGCGATGTGCAGCGCGACTTGTTCTAGTGTGGCGACGGGAATTTGTGGATTGATTTTTTGAAGAGCCGAAAATAAACGTGCTGGCAAAATAATCTGACGATAATCAGCACGCTCAGGGCTAACACCATCAGGTGCAATGTCATAACCGCAGACATAGTCATAACCGATTTCTTGAAACCAGTTCAGGCAGAGTTGTTCTAGTTGCTCTTCAGTGATCATTTGCCAGCTCTTCTTTGACAGTCCGATATGCTTGATCTGGGTGATTTGGTTTGGTTGGATACTTATAGAGCAACAATTTCGCTTTTAACATCGGTTGGAGATAGTCTTTTCGGATCACGTTTGTGGATCTATTAAGTAGTGACGCCAATTCCTCTAGAGTGCAGGCCCTATCTTGACAAAGCTCAAGGATCGTCTTTACAACAATCTCTCTCGACACTTTCTTCTTAGATGCAACCGGTTCGGCAACTCGCTTAAGTACGCCCCCCCCAGAGCTATCACTCAAACCCCCAGAGTTAAGGTTCAAACCCCCAGAGCTATCACTCGATCCTGTGCCGCTCAATGTTTCCTTAGGGTCATCAAAGAAGTCATCGCCAAAAATTTCCTTAATATCATCATTGAGCCGAGCGGAAGCAAGGAAATAAATCGTTCCTCGCCCCGCACCATCCTGCAAAAGATACCCTCGTTCAATCAAGCCGCTAAAGGTAGCAGATAGATCCTTTGGGTGAATATCCAGTACCTGCATCAATCGGCGGTGATCGACCGTGCTTTCAATGTGTGCCGTGGCTAAAACAAGTCGCTCTGTCTCATTCAATGAATCAAATTCAGCTGAACCTATCGACTTCCTCAAGAATTGAATTGTCTTTTCAGGGATTAAACTAAGGGCATGTAACTCTAGTAGCGTTTGATCATTGGGAACTGTTTTTTCCTTGAGTAGAGGCTGCCGCCAATGCTGGCTCTTCCAGCCATCGAAAATCTTCGGCAATCCTGAACCTGCATTTTCGCCTAAACCGACGAAGCGAAATAGGTTTTGTAGAATACGATTCCTGCAGTCGCTCTCACTACCTTTAACAGCAGTCTCAATTGAAATGCGCATCAGGCCTGGATTACGAAAGCCAAACATGTCAGGCCGTTTGACAATTAGAATTGAAGCACGACCGGAATAATCAGCGTGAATTAAAGTATTAACTAATGCTTCGCGCAGGGCTTTGTGCACCAAAGTATCGTCTTGACGCTGATCTCCTTCAAGTACAAAGGGTACCTTTAAGTCAGCGGTCAGCTTACGAATAACCTTCTGATAGAAGTCAAAAACATTCCCAGACCATGTACCATCCGGAACGATCCGATCTATCCAACGCGCTTCCGTCTTCGCCTCTGGTCTTTCCTGATAGTCGACCATGTAGTTTGGAAAAGCCTCTTGAATCGGTTGGTATTGTCCAAACATTAGCAGACCAGCCCTCGTAATGCCACTTACCCCAGAGACACGATCTTTTCTCCATGCAGCAATTTGTTTAAGAAATTCCTGATTATCGACCTTGTTCCAAGGATGATCAGGCGCACGAGTACTGTACATATTTCGGTAGACGCGTAAACTATCGAGATCAAGATCCTCAATCGAATAGCCCACCAAAATCTCTGCGTCGCGGCTCTCTTCACTCTGCTCCGCCAAAAGACGACTCACAGCATCGCGCTGCAATTTCATATCGCCACTGCCTAAGCGCTTAAATGTTCCTGTCAGAGGATTATTATTGACGAAAACGGGTTTCTGCTGACGACTCGCTTGTGGCACGTGAATGTGTATCAGGCGCATTCCTTCAATCGTGATCACCTTGACCATGGCGTCACGTAACAGGTTAGCGCTTACTTTCTGAGGATTGTTTAGGTTATTCCAAAAATCTTCTAGTACCTTTTCTGCATTTTCTACACCGCGCAGATCAAAACTAAGATCTTTATTTTCCTTTAATCCCAAAAAAATGTCGCCACCAGAAGTATTCGCAAATGCGCTGTAAGTCTCCCAGAGATCATTCGGTAAACCGCCTTTGCCATCACGACCCTGGGCGAGTTTGCATTCGATATCTACGCTTTCGCGCAAAGCGGCAATATCGGTTAAGGAGTTAAGTTCAAGCATAACGTTCGGTCTTTAATTCTGTTTATTTGAGGTTCAGGCGATGCTCAGAGATATCAATCGCTAACTCAACAAGCAACGGAAGCAATGCATGGTAATTGTCGCTAGAGTACCAGATTGGACGAATGTTCAACATCAACAATCGTTCCTCGGTAGCTTGTCTTTCGGACGGTTCATTAGTGTCAGGTAAGAACGCGAAATGCTCAGGTATATCGAACTCTGCACTCGTTTTTACCTGCTGAAATAGCTCAAGCGTTTTATCTTGATTTAATGAGCAACCTAGAAAAAGCAAAGAATTTGAAATATAAATTTGGCGTAAAGCGCGGGGCAGTTGCTTACTAAAATCGATAGGATCGCCGTAAGCGTTTTGATACTGCTCTGCTGTAAATACATAAGACGAAGATTGACTTGCATCGCCATGTAACTTCAAGATGCAGCGATCACCCTTTAGCAGTCTTTGGACAAAATTATTGCCCGCTTGCAGACCATACATATATGCGTCGGTCAACGGAGCGCCTTTCAATTTAAACGTCTCTTCAATAAGCGGATCAAAATTGGTGGTAATGATGCAGCCGTTAGCGAGTCTGTAAAGGTGTTTAAATATTCGTGGAATCTGCTCACGATCCTCTTCGTTTTCAAACTTAGTACGAAACGTAGTTTGGACATAGTTATTTAACTGAACCTGTGAGGCATCTGCGATGGCTTGTGCCGCCTCTAGATATTTGGTGTCCTTAAGTAGCGCTTGAAAAGTAGTCTCGTCAATACTGGTGATTTTTTTGCAAAGTGATTGCAAGGCTTCGCCCCATAATGGGTATCCCGCAGCGCGAGAAACGCCAGCCCCCAAAAATGGCGCAATTTTTTTCTTGCGAATAAGCGCGACAAGATCTAGAAAAACCGCAGCTTGGTCAGTTTCCTTAATAAATTTAATGCAAACCGAATACTTGTCTTTGATTTGCTCGCCATTCCAACTATCGAATTCATCCCAGTAAGCATTTCGATCAACCCAGTAAAGAATTTCGCTGGCGTCGTAGCGATATTCATTGTCAGGTTCCTTAATGCTTCTGACTATAAGTGGCTCTTCGCCATCAATTGCTTCATTGAACTGTTGATTTGCCTCGTACCCTGTTTGTAAAAAACGTTCGACCGTTTCAATTAACTCAGTGCTCTTTTTTACTTTTTCAATCGACATTCGACACCTCTATTTCCCCAGACAGCAACTTTGGTAACAACGTGTCGCGCATTTCAGCTAAGCGCCTACTCTGGGCACTCAGAATACGTTGTTGTTTACAAAGCGTACCAACTTGAACTTCAAAAACTTCTAACAAAACATTATTTAGAATCAGAAGTTTAATCTCACCAAGTGCCGTAAGGCTAAAGTTAGCCTGTACACCTTGAACGACTTTCGAAGCAACTTCCTCTTGAATCATTGGACTCCTCAAATAGAGTCGACATAGTTCCAAATGCTTATCGGTTTCTTTCAGTCGAATATAGGCGAGTGCTTGATTGCAGTTGCTGTTGTTTAAATCTTCCTCAACTAGTGCGACTCGCCCAATCGTACCAGCGATCGAAAAAAGCAAATCATTAGTCAATAAAATAGAACGCTTCAGGGAGCCTGTGTGGACAGATTCAGAAATTTTATCTAAATCCGTTCTTGAAACTTCACCTAGATCAGAGATGTCTCGTACCTTCAAAAAAGGAATGGTTTTCTCGTCTCGCGCAGTAGCTTCATCAGATTTAGTCGGTGTCGTTCCTTTGGAAATTTTTTCCGCTAACTGTTTTACTTCTTTGACCTCCCATCCCTCTGGCACATTCCCCAATGCCGAATCCACCAAAGCATCTGGGAATAGGGCTGCGGTGGTTTTTAGGTTTTGTTGGGTTTCTGGTGGTAGTTGGGTTAGTTGGTCTGGGGTTTTGCCGCTGATGGCGCACATGGCGGCGCGTTCGATTTCTTTAGGCGATGCGCCCGCTTCTTTGGCGGCGATCTTGGCGCGTGTGGGTTCGAAATCGACAAACCAGCTTTTGAAGAGGGCTTGTGCGATTTGTTCTAGGGTTTGGTTGGCTTGGCGGTTGAGTTCGATTTTGTCATCGATACTTTTAAACACTTTCACAATTTGATTCTGAGTGGATATCGTAGGAATACGAATTGGGAGCGATTGCATTCTTTTCGTATCCAATTTACCTGCACCGATACCAGTTTCTTCAACAATTGAGTCCAGTAAGTATCTTTCGTTTCCAACAAGCCAATACAACAAGTACCATGACGAAAGAATTTTTGGATCGGCAACTAATGATTTCACATCTTGATTAAATGCGACATCTCTCATTGCGATGCCGACGGGCAGACGGTTATGCAATGCACCTCCTCGTACCAACAACAGAACAGAATCCTTGCTCGCTAATCGAGATCCGTTATTTAAGCCATCAGAAGTAATTTTGAGTTCAGAATCATAGAATCTTGTTCCATGCATTGAATTTGCTGAAATCCAAGGAATATCTCCATTCCAATATTTGGCAACGTCTTTCTTTGGTGTTCCACCGGAATGCCATTGGGTAACGTCACCTAAGGTCATTTCTTTCCACTCAGAACTCATAACCCAACCCCGCCAAGTTCTTCTTAATCTCCACTTCCAAACGATCACTGTCTTCAAACTGCATTTTCAACCGCGCAGTCAAACGCGCCATTTTGTCGGCAAAAGCTTCGCCATCATCCGCCACATCTTTCGCACCGATATAACGTCCTGGAGTCAGTACGTAGTCGTGTTTTTGTATGTCTGCTAGATTCGCGCTAGAACAAAATCCTTTTTGATCTGCGTAGTCTTTACCTGTTTGCCATGCGTGGTAGACATCGCAAATTTTGTTGAGATCTTCTTGCGTGAAGTCGCGCAGGACGCGGTCTTTCATATAGCCGAGATTGCGAGCGTCGATGAAGAGCACTTTGTTTCTGCGGTCGATGAGTTGACGGCCACTGGCTGCGGTGCGGGCGTTTTTGTTTTTTGTGAGGAACCAAATACAAGCGGGGATTTGTGTGTTGGTGAAGAGTTGTCCTGGTAAGGCCACCATACATTCGACCAAATCGTTTTCAACTAAAGCTTTGCGAATATCGCCTTCACCGCTGGTGTTTGAACTCATGGAGCCATTGGCCAGCAACAAACCCATGCTGCCATTGGGAGCGAGGTGGTAAAGCATGTGCTGCAACCACGCGTAGTTGGCATTGCCTGATGGTGGGCGACCGTAGACCCAGCGCGGGTCATTATCATCGACGCCGCTATCCCATTCCTTCATGTTGAAGGGCGGATTGGCCATCACAAAATCGGCACGCAAGTCGGGATGCTGATCGTTGGTGTAGGTGTTGGCGGGCTCTTTACCAAAATTAAAATCGATACCGCGAATTGCCATGTTCATGGCAGCGAGCTGCCAGGTGGTGTGGTTGTATTCTTGGCCGTAGATGGAGACATCGCCAATCTTGCCTTTGTGGGCGGTGATGAATTGTTCTGACTGCACAAAGAAACCACCCGAGCCCATAGCAGGGTCATACACGCGGCCTTTGTAGGGTTCGAGCATTTGCACGATGAGGCTGACAATGGCTTTCGGCGTGTAGAACTGCCCGCCTTTTTTACCTTCGGCTAAAGCGAATTGGCCGAGGAAGTATTCGTACACATGGCCGAGAATATCTTTGCTTGATAGCGATTCGTGTTTGAAAGGGATTGTAGAAATCAAGTCGATTAACTCACCGAGTTTGGCTTGATCAATTTGCAGTTGGGTATAGCGCTTGTTGAGAACACCTTTGAGCTTTTGATTATCAATCTCAATCGCTTCGAGTGCGTAATCAATCAGATGCCCAATCGAGCTAATCTTAATGTGCTTGGTCTCGCCTTTGATGTGCACGGGCAGTTCAGCACCACCAATCACGACTTTATTGTTGTCACGCAAAAACTGCCAACGCGCCACGGGCGGCACCCAGAAGGTATTGGTTTCTAAGTAGTAGTCGCGCACTTCCAATTCGACAGCCACTTCCGCTTGATAGTCTTCGCCTTCGGCGCCACCATCGAAGTCGGCAGGATCGAGAAAATATTCATGGTCTGGGTTGGCAAACTGCGCGCGCAATTCATCGCGGCGAATATCAAAGGCATCCGACACATACTTCAAAAATACCAAGCCCAACATCACATGCTTGTATTGGGCGGCGTCGAGCGAGGGCAGTAATTTATTGGCGCTGGTCCAGAGTTTTTTTTCTAAGTTATTGAGAAATTCTTGTTCGTGTTGATCTGTCATCTGATTCTTCCGTCACAGCAGGGTTTTCAGCAATGCCCGCACAGAGATAAGTGCATGTCATTTATAAGCTGATAATCATAGACGATCAGACCACAAATCAGAACACGAATTATCATTACCTAGCATTGATTTATAAAAAACACCGGGGATTTGCCATCTAGCCAGATGCACCAGGTTTATCTGCGCTGAGTTTTCAAATAAAAAGACTTAAGCTGACTTATATATCGTAGAGATTTAAATTGCAAAAAGACCCAGCAATATTACTGCTGGATCTTTTTTATTTAGTCGTCTGAACATCTTTGAGCAGACATCATGCCAATTCTAAAACGCTCAAAATGGGACCACCTTGGGCTAATAAGCAGCCCGTCCGCCTCAGAAAAAGCAACGTCATCATCAAACGGCGTCATGCCTTTCGCATAAAATATGGCAGCACTCTGGGTGGCGCCCTCGTGAATCAGCGATTTGTGCTCAACCAGCTCTTCTGGGATTAGCGAGCGATAGTCGTGCACGCTCAATATTCTCGTTGAATTAACAGAGATGGCGTGTGACGACTTTTTTGCTACGTTTAAATCGCGCGTATGCTAACTTCAATGTAGATTTTTCTTGAAGTGACAATGCGCATCGGAGGGGATGGGACGACTGCAACGGAACCAGCCGTTTGTTGTCGATTGTTGATGATTAGGCTAAGTCACAGCGAGGCATCGATGAAGTGTTGAAACTTCGTATAGCCGCACTTTTTATTCGAGCATAAAAAAACCGAGGTACACGAACGATGGATCTCGTCGATGTACCTCGGTTTATTTTTTATAGAAGCAATTAATTCCGCATTAAAATTAATCACTCATATCAACCTGGCGTCCCCAAGGGGATTCGAACCCCTGTACTCACCGTGAAAGGGTGATGTCCTAGGCCTCTAGACGATGGGGACATATTCTGTCCTTGTTACTGACCTGCACTTACCTGACAACAGCAAGTGGATTTAAAGCTGGCGTCCCCAAGGGGATTCGAACCCCTGTACTCACCGTGAAAGGGTGATGTCCTAGGCCTCTAGACGATGGGGACATATTCTGTCCTTGTTACTGACCTTGTACTGCTTTACTTGCTGCCCACAATAAACACGATTAAATTTATTGGCGTCCCCAAGGGGATTCGAACCCCTGTACTCACCGTGAAAGGGTGATGTCCTAGGCCTCTAGACGATGGGGACAGCAAGTATCTTCTGTTTCGCATACTGCCTGGTGGCAGTGCACTTTTTGGTGGAGGTAAGCGGGATCGAACCGCTGACCTCTTGCATGCCATGCAAGCGCTCTCCCAGCTGAGCTATACCCCCGACACAGAATAGAAGCGAGATTATAGGGGATGAACGCTTTATTGTAAAGCCCTCACCCACTCTCACTATCGATTAATCAGCAGCGATCACAGCAAGACGCTGCAAAACAACTTCGCGACCAAACAATTCGACAACGGCATCAATTGATGGCGTCTGCAACTGCCCGGTTAACAGCAAACGTAATGGCATCGCGAGTTGCGGCATCTTCAGCGCATGATCTGCCAGCACCTGTTTCAGCGCAGCAGACAACGCGGCTTTATTCCATTCGACTGTTTTGCAAGCTTCCGCGTATTGGCGCAATGCTGGCGTTACTGCAGTAGTCACATGCTGTGTCAACAAAGCAGCATCCGCCGCTGGCTGGCGATAAAACAGCATCGCTGCCTGCCCCAGCTCTACCGTGGTATTCGCGCGCTCTTTCAGCAAGGCGATCACGGCCGTTAAGGCTGGTGCATTAGCAAACACGGCGCCATCTTTTTCCATCTGCGGACGAATTAAATCAGCAAGACGCTGATTATCAGCGGCTTTGATGTAGTGGTTATTAATCCAGGCCAGTTTTTCAGGATTAAACTGCGCCGCCGAACCGGATAAATGGGTCAGATCAAACCAGCTGCACATTTGCTCCATAGAGAACAATTCGTCATCGCCGTGACTCCAGCCCAGGCGCGCCAGATAGTTCAGCATGGCCTCTGGAAGGTAACCCTTGTCGAAGTAATCCATCACGCTGACGGCATCGCGGCGCTTGGACAACTTTTGTCCATCCGTGCCCAGAATCATAGGAACATGCCCGTATTGCGGCAGCGTCGCACCGAGCGCATTCAGAATATTGATCTGACGCGGTGTGTTATTCACATGGTCATCGCCACGAATGACGTGGGTAATCTGCATATCCCAGTCATCCACTGCGACGCAGAAATTATAAGTTGGCGTGCCATCTGGACGTGCAATGACCAGATCGTCCAGCTCTTTATTGCTGATCGTGATCGTTCCCTTGACGACGTCATTCCAGCTGACTTCGCCATCCAGCGGATTTTTAAAACGGATCACTGGCTTACGGTCTGCCGGTATCGCTGGCAGCGTTTTACCGGCTTCCGGACGCCATGTACCGTCGTAACGCGGCTTATCGCCAGCTGCACGCTGACGCTCACGCATCGCCTCGACTTCTTCGGGTGAGGAATAGCAATAATAGGCTGTGCCATTGGCCAGCATTTCCGCCAGGACTGAACGATAGCGTTCCATGCGCTGCATCTGATAAAACGGACCTTCATCATGCTGCAGACCAAGCCAGTTCATGCCGTCCAGAATCGCCTGCACCGCTTCTGGCGTGGAGCGTTCAAGATCGGTATCTTCAATGCGCAAGACAAAAGTGCCGCCATGATGGCGCGCAAACGCCCAGCTGAACAAAGCGGTACGGGCACCGCCAACGTGAAGATAGCCAGTCGGGCTGGGAGCAAAACGGGTACGGACGACAGTCATGAGATGAATTGCACCACGTGCAGCGCCTGCCTGTGGCAGAAGCCGCACCAGTATGCGGGTAAAGTTAAAAGCAGCATTTTACCGTTTTCAGCGCAGCGAGGATACCGGCTGCGGCCATGCAGCGGTTCAAAAAATGAACCGAAGGTGTGAGGGCTCAGGCAGAAACTGAAGCGGGCGTTGTTTCAGCAAACAACTCTGGCTCGAACTCAAGACGCTGCGGATGCGTCAGCAAGAGAAAATGTCGTCCTGTGCAACGGGAAAACAGGCTCATGCCTATCTGCGATGCAACCTGGTGCCCCATCTCAGTGGTTCCGGAACGCGACAATAAAATGGGGATACCCATCTGCGCTCCTTTAATCACCATTTCAGATGTCAGGCGACCTGTGCTGTAAAAAATTTTGTCGCCGCCATCAACCCGATCCAGCCACATTTTTCCAGCGATCGCATCAACGGCATTGTGACGACCAACGTCTTCGACAAAATATAAAAGTTCGCCCTGATTTGAAAATAAGGCGCAACCATGCACCGAGCCGGCTTTTTTATACACCGACTGCTGAGTGCGGATCGTATCGATAATTTTGTATAGTGCCGACTGGCGGATACGGGCATCATCCGGTAACACAATCTGGTCAACCTCATCCATCAGGCCGCCAAACACCGTACCCTGACCACAACCCGTCGTCACGACACGTTTCGAGGTGCGCTCTTCAATATCGGTGACGCCGGTATGCGTGGTGACAGCCGCAGCAGACACTTCCCAATCCACCTGTACTGACGCGATATCGGTGATCTGGCGCAGCAGACGTTGATTGCGCAGGTAGCCCAGCACCAACGCTTCCGGATTGCCGCCCATGGTCATCAGCGTCACCAGTTCACGCTTATCAAGATAAACGGTTAATGGGCGTTCAGCGGGAATGGAGATCAGATTAACGCGACCACGCTCATCGGTGACCTGCACTTCTTTGGTCAGCGCGACTGAGGATCTGGACAGCTCTGGCATATACGGAGAGTCAGGCATGATGTTTTCCGGCCAGGAGGGCATAAATCGATGAAAATATACTCCCCCGGAGTATATTTGGCAGCCCAATATCTATAAGGAGATTAAGGGTAAAACGCCATTTTAAGGGGGGAGTATGTGTATTTTACGGGACAGAACTTACTTCTTGATTGCTACCGGCATCTTGCTTGCGGGTGCTGTCGCAGCAACCGCGGACGCAGCGACAGGAGCAGCGGCGACTTCCGGCACATACGGACCAGGATCAGTGCACGCAGGTGTTGCCACCACCGCTTTGGCGTCTTTTCCCTTCAGATAAGCCGCTGCCACTTTGTCTTGCGATTTGCATAGCTGATACGCAGCTACTTTATCTGACCAGGCTGTTTTTGCCTTGGCTTCAGCCGCCTTCGCTTTTGCTTCCGGTGTCGGTTCCGGCAATTTAGCGAAGCTGGCCGTTGCAAATAAGCTGCTCAACAACGCTACGCACACCGATGTCACCGACAATAAATTCTTAGATTTCATTTTCTTCTCCCACTCAACTAGGCGTTGACCACGGCTACTTTGGATTCCGCTGTCGCCGTCGCACTGCGCACACGCGGAATTTTTCCTTGCTCGATATCGGCATACCAGAGATCGTGATGCTCTTTCGCCCAGACGTCATCGACATAGCCGGTACGCATGGATTCATACGCACCTTCCATCCCTATCGTACCGAGATAGATGTGACCAATCACCATACCGGCTGCCAGCATCGCCGCAGCGATGTGCACAACGCTGGCAATCTGCATGTAAGCGCGGCTATATTCAAATCCTGGCACCAGTTTATCGAGCACAAAGCCAGATGCACTGACAATCAGACCGAGGCCAACCACGCCGCCCCAGAAAATAATTTTTTCACCGGCGTTGAAACGATGCGAACTCACATGGGCGCCGCTGAGCAAACCGCCCAGTTTCGCCATCCATTTAATATCCGATGCCGACGGTAAATTATCGCGGGCAAATTTAATAAAAAACAGAATGATGGACACCGTGAATATCGGGCCGACAAAGTTATGAATGTTCTTGCATAAAAATGCCAGCCAGCCGAACAGCGTCAAGCCAAAGAATGGCAACAATATGTGCTTACCAAACAGCATCACAATACCGGAGCTTGCCAGAGCAACGAAGCTCAACGCCATACTCCAGTGCAGCGTACGCTCAGTCGGTGTGAAACGCTCAATCAGGCGACCGGTGCGCGGGCCATCGAGACGAATCTGACCGCGAGTCAGATACATCGCAGCCACTGCGACTAACGCCGCCAGCAAAATGCCACCGCCGATCATCGTCAGCGGGCCATTTCTATATTGACGCCATGCCTCACCTGCTGTCGTCGCCCGTGCCTGACCGGGAAATTGCGTTTTCCCCTGTATCAGCACGCCAGCTTCCAGCGCTGGCAAGCTCGAATAATGTTTGGTGCCATCCGCCACCAGACGATATGTCGGCGCGAGATTGCCGGGTTGTGTTTGCGTGCGCTCTGCCTGATTTTGTTTCAGGATATCGACCGACTCAACACCTGGCAGTTTTTCTGCCGGTGCCGTCGCTGCCGCCGCATTTGCCGGTGCTGCAGCTTGCCCGGCATTCTGTGCAGATGCCAGTGTTGCTGTCAGTGCCAAGGTCAGCGAAAGAATCAAAGATCTCATGTCAACTCCTTGGTTTAATTGGTTTTGACATACTCGTTCTGGTATTGATTACGGGCACGGATCTGGTTTTCCCACGCCGTTTTATCGCCGGGAGTCCACTCTTTCACAACGAACTCGTTGTGCGCCCCCTTCCATGCCTTTTCATCGACCAGACCACGCTTGGTTGTAGTTGCCTGATCACGTTCGCCACAGGCGGACAAACTCATCAGCGCAAGCAAACCTGAAATTATCATCACTGTTTTTTTCATGATTTATTTCTCCGTGGCCGGCTGCAACTCAGGTTTCGCCTCTGGATTATTGCCCTTGCCATAAGCGGTGCCCCAACCCCAGACTTCACTGCCCTTACCACGCTTAACCACGCGGTTACGGAAGATGTCTGCGATCACATCGCCGTCGCCACCGAGCAGCGCCTTGGTCGAACACATCTCCGCGCATAAAGGCAACTTACCTTCAGCCAGGCGATTACGACCATATTTTTCAAACTCTTTTTCCGAACCATCTTCTTCTGGTCCGCCGGAGCAGAAAGTACATTTGTCCATTTTTCCGCGCAAACCAAAAGTTCCGTTTGATGGGAACTGCGGCGCACCGAACGGGCAGGCATAAGAACAATAGCCGCAACCAATGCAGATGTCTTTATTGTGTAAAACCACGCCTTCATCGGTGCGGTAAAAACAATCAACCGGACACACCGCCATACAAGGTGCGTCAGAGCAGTGCATACATGCGACGGAAATCGATTTTTCCTGTCCAATAACGCCATCGTTGACGGTCACCACGCGGCGGCGATTAACACCCCACGGTACTTCATGTTCGTTCTTACATGCTGTCACGCAGCTATTGCATTCGATACAGCGCTCTGCATCACAGATAAATTTCATTCTTGCCATTTTTTTCTCCTGTGAAATTACGCTGCAAACCGTTCGATATTACAAATCGTGGTCTTGGTTTCTTGCATCATCGTGACCGAATCGTAACCATAAGTCGTTGCAGTGTTCACTGCCTCACCGCGCACGATCGGCATCGCACCTTCCGGATAAAATTCTTTCATATCCTTGCCCTGCCACCAGCCTGAGAAGTGGAAAGGAATAAACGCCGTATCTTCAGCCACACGTGGCGTTACCAACGCTCTGACTTTGATGCGCGCACCGGTTGGCGTCGAAACAATCACATATTCGCCATTACGGATACCGCGGTCAGCCGCTGCTTTTGGATTGAGTTCAACAAAGTTTTCTTGTTGCAATTCAGCGAGCCACGGATTGGAACGTGTTTCCTCACCACCACCTTCGTATTCCACCAGACGTCCGGAGGTAAGGATGATAGGGAATTTTTCGTACAGTTTTGCTTCGACGTTTTTCTGCTGCACAGACTTGTACAGCGTCGGCATACGCCAGAACGCTTTCTTGTCATCGTGAGTCGGATATTTCGCAACCAGATCAGGACGCGTACCAAACAAAGGTTCGCGGTGCTGAGGCACAGGATCAGGGAAATTCCAGACGATCGCCCGTGCCTTCGCATTACCGAAAGGATGGCAGCCATGCACTTTCATGACCACGCGCTGAATACCGCCGGACAAGTCAGTTTTCCAGTTTTTGCCTTCTGCTGCTTTCTTTTCTGCCTCGGTCAGATCATCCCACCAGCCCAGTTTTTTCAGCAGGACGTGATCAAATTCCGGATAACCAGTAGTAATCTCAGCACCGAGAGAATGAGAGCCATCTTCTGCCAGCAAACTGACGCCTTCGCGCTCAACACCGAAGTTCGCACGGAAATTACCGCCACCATCCATGACGTGCTTGGAGGTATCGTACAAATTAGGAGAGCCCGGATGCTTGAGTTCTGGCGTGCCATAACAAGGCCACGGCAGACCGAAGTAATCACCCGTCATATCGTAACCACTGACCGGGTCTTTACCGCCTTTGCATTTGAGCGTTTTCACGTCAAACAAATGCATATTGCGCATATGCGCTTTTAAACGCTCAGGAGACTGACCGGTATAACCTATCGTCCAGGTTCCGCGATTGATCTCTTGCAGCATGGATTCTGGTTCTGGCTCCATCATGCCGCCTTTACCCGGCACCATTTTCAGCTTCGCCACCAGCTCTTTTGCAAACCCGAGTTTTTCTGCCAGTTGATACATGATCATGTGGTCAGTGCGGGACTCGAACAGTGGTTCAATGACTTTTTCGCGCCATTGAATCGAA
Organism: Cognatundibacterium rivi; assembly: GCF_018139565.1. GTDB lineage: Bacteria > Pseudomonadota > Gammaproteobacteria > Burkholderiales > Burkholderiaceae_D > Undibacterium > Undibacterium rivi. The sequence continues at coordinate 338,424 of NZ_JAGSPK010000004.1, read as the reverse complement.
CGGTTCGATGCAGTGACCGAGCCCGATGTTTCAAACTGCGTTGCTGCCGGTAACAGATATACCTGACGCTTAGGATTGAGTTGCTGATCTTCCGTCTTCATCGCCGCCATCGCAGCCGTAGCCGATGGATAAGGATCAATCACGACCAGCATATCGAGCTTATCGAATGCCTTTTTCATTTCCAGGCCGCGCGTCTGAGAGTTCGGAGCGTGACCCCAGAATACCATCGCCTTGACGTTGTTCTCCTGATCGATCAGTTCATTCTTTTCAAGAACCGCATCAATCCAGCGCGATACCGTCGTGCCCGACTTTTCCATCATCGCCTGAGAAGCGAACTGCTTCTTGACCCATTCGTAATCGACGCCCCAGACGTTACACCAGTGTTTCCAGGCACCCGTTGCCAGACCGAAATAGCCCGGCAGTGAATCAGGGTTCGGGCCGACGTCTGTCGCGCCCTGCACGTTATCGTGACCACGGAAAATATTTGTACCGCCACCGGATTTACCGATGTTACCGAGCACCAGTTGCAACAGACAAGAAGCGCGTACGATCGCATTACCTATCGTATGCTGAGTCTGTCCCATACACCAGACCACTGTCGATGGGCGATTCATGGCCATCGTTTCAGCTGCCTTATAAACCTGATCTTCAGGTACGCCGCAAGCCTCTTCTACTTTTTCCGGCGTCCATTTCAGCGCTTCTTCTTTAATTTTCTCCATCCCGTAAACACGGTCATGAATGTACTGCTTATCTTCCCAGCCATTTTTGAAGATGTGATACATCATGCCGTATAAAAATGGAATATCTGAGCCGGAGCGAATACGGATATATTGATTCGATTTTGCCGCTGTACGTGTGTAACGCGGATCGACTACGATGACTTTGCAGCCGTTCTCTTTCGCATGCAGCAAATGCAGCATCGACACCGGATGCGCTTCCGCCGCGTTCGACCCGATATACAGCGCCGCTTTCGCATTCTGCATATCATTGTAACTATTGGTCATAGCACCATAGCCCCAGGTATTCGAAACACCTGCAACAGTGGTGGAGTGACAGATACGTGCCTGATGATCGGTATTATTTGTGCCGTAAAAAGACACAAACTTACGCAACAACATTGCCTGCTCGTTATTGTGTTTCGATGAACCGACAAAGAACGTCGAATCAGGACCAGACGTCTTTTTAATATCAAGCAACTTGTCAGCAATTTCAGTCAATGCCTGATCCCAACTGATACGCTGATACTTGCCGTTAACCAGCTTCATCGGGTATTTCAGACGATATTCACCATGACCATGCTCACGCAAGGCAGCACCTTTCGCGCAATGCGCGCCAAGGTTAATAGGTGAATCAAAGACCGGATTTTGTCTGACCCAGACGCCATTCTCAACAACCGCATCGACGGCACAGCCAACGGAACAGTGCGTGCAAACTGTGCGGCGCACTTCAATTTTTCCACCAGATGCAGCACCAGATACGGAAGCTTTTGCTTTTTTTATCAGCCCTAATTGCGATGCCGCAATACCAGCACCAACGCCAATACCAGAACGCTTCAAAAAGCCACGTCTATCCATGGTCGGCAGTGCACGTGCGAGCGACTCCGCAAGTCCGGATGAAAAACGTGTTTGTGCGCGCGACGCAGCGTCACCTTTACGAGTTAACAACATATCTTCACCTCAGAATTAAATAGTGGTGGTACGGTAGTATTTCTTCACGTGCTCGGTCAGGCGATAGCCTGTGCCTTCAGGCTCTGCTGGAGCTGCCAGCGTTTCGATTTTTTCCTGTACCACTGGCGCCGCTTTCAGCGCAAATAAGCCTGCGGCGGCCACACCTAAACCACCCAGCAAGCTACGGCGTTTAATTTTTTGATCCATGTTCGTCTCCGATGTCGACAACTAAACCTGGAGACTGATTGAAAGGCGATCAAGAATTGATCGCTGAAACCGGCATGATAAAAACACTCATACCTGTTTCGCAGCTTATTTCCTCTCTGAAAAGGAAGAAATCAAGTGCGCGCGTCTCCGAACTTCTAGCAGTCTACTCTATTCAAAAAAAAGATTCCTGACAGGAAAATCAATATTTAATACTATTTAACAATTGCAGAACAAAAACTTTTGATTACATCAAAAAAATAAGTAGTAACCCTTATTCCATGTCAAAAGATTGCATTTCCACGTCAAAGAAAATTTTTGCTAACTGCGCCAGGCTGGCATAAAAAGTAGCCTGCGGATGCGTAATAATTGCATCGCACATTGTTCCCACCCAGCTTTGCATATGTGTTGCAAAAAACTGTTTTTGTGTCGCCAGATTGGCTTGCAAAATGTCGTCTGACGCAATCAGGTAACGCATCACCTCGCACAGTGAGGCAATATGATCTTCAGACTCGACAATATGCTCGGCACGCTCCAGACCCAGATTTTGCAAATCGGTCCGCAACGCTGCCAACGGCTTTTCCATCAAAAAACCACTGAGGTAATACGAACCGTACAGCAACACTTCAGGCTTTCCTGTGCCGACAAAAAGCTGTTCATATTCATCCCTAACCAATTCTGCTTCGGACTTTCTTGCTGTCTCTATGAAATGCGTCCAGGCTTCACCCAACACACCCTCACCATTGGTTTCAGCACTACTCAGTACCAAGAGTAAATCCTTTGATGGCGGTACATATAACAAAGTGGCAAGTAGGCCGTACAAATCCGCCCGCGCCGTTTCCTCACCCTGATCGGCAGTTTCAAATTTAATCTGTGTTTCCATTTTCTGTATTTCCGGTAATGTCTGAGCTTAGTGCGGGCGCTTTAAATCTGCAGAACTCATCATGTCGACCACGCGACAATCCGGGCACATACGAATGCGATCAAGATGTCCCGCAAATGCGCTATGCGCCCCAAGTTTCTGCACCATGGTTTCTATCATCTGCGCTGTCGCAAATGGCTTGCTGCAGCGTATGCAGTGAAATGGCTGCGCTTCGTTTAACACACGAACCTGTTTGGCAGCATCGCTCAGCAATAACCTTGGGGTCAGTGTAATTGCATTCTCCGGGCAAGTATCCTCACACAAACCACACTGCACACAATTGCGCTCGATAAAACGGATCTGCGGAGAATTAGCGTTATCCATCAACGCCGAGCTCGGGCAAGCGCCCACGCATGACATGCACAAAGTACAGGCGTCCTTATTGATCGCGACTGATCCATACAAAGATCCGCCCGGCAAAGCCACTTCGCTCACCGCTTCCGGCGCATGTCTGAGCAGATGATCGAGCGCAAAGTCCATACTGACCCGCTTATCCTGTGCGACATTAAACAATGCTGGCGGTGGCACTTGCGCTGGCTTTAGTGCATACAAAAACGACGACAATTCTGAGGAAGAACTTGTTTCCAACAAATGAATATGCTGCCCCTGATAACCGAGCCCGGACAAAATCGCCTGTGAAATCTGTATCTGTTTTTGCAGAGCAAGGCGATATTCCGGCGCCTCTTCATCCGTCATCAGAATCACGACGGAAGTGGCACCATAACAAATCGCTGACAACCAGATTTCAATGCCCGTCGATGCCGTATGATGCAGCGCCATCGGAATCACACGGGCTGGCAAGCCGCGCCCACCCGCCTGCGCAGACTGGCCTGCCTGCTGAATTAAATCAGCACCAGCTTCTTTGCTATGAAAAAGGATTGCCGGTGCATGACCACCCGCTTTGGCATACGCTGCCAGCATGGTCTTGATATGCAAGCCAGTATCGGGTGCACGCATATAGGCGTAGCTCATTGCACCGGTAGGGCAAACCGTGGTGCAGGCACCGCATCCGGCACACAAATTAGGATTGACGGCTACCTTGTCACCCGCAGCCGATATTGCATCCGTAGAGCAAACATCCAGACAGGCATTACATCCCAGCTTGCCACTGCGGCTATGCGCGCAGAGTTTTTCTTTATAGACAAAAAACTTTGGCTTCTCAAACTCACCGATCAACTGCGACAATTTCAACACTGCATCAAACTGTGCTGCCACGTCATTACCCGGGGAAAAATACCCTTGCGGCTTATCCGACATAGACAACAAGGGTTGGCGCGATAAATCCAGCACCAGATCACATGCGGTATCCCTGGCAACCGCCATACGTTCAAAATCAATCGCGCCAATGACACCGCAAGCTTTGACGCAATCGCGATGATTGCCGCACTTATCCAGATCGATCTGGTAACTGAAGTCAATCGCTTCTTCCGGACAAACCTCAATACACGCGTTACAACGGGTGCAGGTTTCCAGGTCAATCGGATTGCTTTGCTGCCAGCTCACTTCAAAGTGCCCGAGAAAGCCACGCAACTTGATCGCACTGCCGAACCAGACCGGGAACGTCCGGTCTGCCAGTCGCTCACCATGTGCCGCGCCCTCTGAAAGTAACACACTCACCGCCATTTGCGCAGACAAGCGATGCGCCCACGGCAAAGCAACATCTGCTGAACCAATAATCAACAGATTGCCCTGCGACTCATAATTGACTGTAGGTACGGGTTCGGGGGCTGGCAAACTGGCCGCGGCCAACAAGGCAGCCATTTTCGGCAGACTTTGCTTACTTTCCGCAGACCATCCGGCGCTTTCACGCAAATTGACAAATTTTATCGGCGCAACGCTGTTTTGCGCCAACTCAGAAAACAAAGCACGCTCCTGAGTACAGCCGACGATCACATCATCGACACCGTCCACTGCGCTTAAAAAATTCCCAACTTCCCGGCGGCATAACATGTCACTGACTTGTACATGTTCCGCACCGATTGCCTGTGCCAATTGCGCCGCAGCGGTAGCGTTTAAAGGCAGGGTTTTATTACAACTACAAATTTTTATTTGCGGATTCATTCTGATCGCTCTCATCATTTTTTATTGCATTATTGTGCGGCATGAATTCGGTACTCTGCGCCTCCAGCGGTGTCTGCTCTGACAAAGGCAACTCAGCCAATGCAGGCTGAGTTGCAAGATCTGTCGCCAAAATATTGCTTCCTGCTCCGCGCTCAGCGCTCACGACTTCGTCCATCACCGGATCAGGATCGAGCAAACGCTGCAGACCTTGTTCCAGATGTGCCAGCGGATTCAGCAGGGTCTTGGCATGCAACAAAGACTCCAGCATTCCAGGCGGCAACGGGTCGGCTTTACCGTAATCGTCAATGTAAATATCGAGCCCATCCATGACATTAAAGTGCGGATTGGAAAACAGTTTTTTCATCGCTGAACGACGCACAGACTCGTCAACGTCTTTCGCCATAAAGCGTGAAAAATCGGATTCATCACGCAACGTCGCCACGTCAGCCATATCAGGCACCTTATCCGGCGCTCTTTCTGCGACTTGCTCCGGTGTTTTTCCTGCATCGCTTGCGTCGGCAGCGGTCGTGGCAGTCCATTGTTCTGGGGGCGCATCAGATGTGACAGCCGGTAGCATTTCCTTTTCAGTACTGCGCTTACTCCAGCGGCTGAAAAAATCGCTGGCTGCCATATCAGTGAGTCTTTCTGTTCACAGATGCTTCAGCTATCGCCATTTTCTGCACACCTTCGCCACCCTCGAAGGATGGACGTTTGCGAGGCTTCTTGCCTTCGTAGCGGAAATACTGCTGCGTGTATTCAGCAAGCCAGGCGGCAACATCTGTTGATAAAGGCAGAATGTCGACTTGTTCACCGCCATCGATCTGGCGTGCTGCCTCATCATAGGAAAGTGAAACCGATTTAGGTACAGCCAACTCAACGCCATCAACCTCTTCCATGCGCCACATGACGAACCAGCAGGGCGTCTCAGAGCTGAGATTCAGAAAATAACCGGGTGTTTCGTCAACATGCAAGGTCGCAGAAAAGCCGGGAAACAGCCAACGCTGCTCACCGTCACCACTCATCAACTGATGTATTTTGGCATCAGGGGTATCCGCCAGAATTTCCAGTGGTTTCCATTGAAATGGCTGCCACCGATTATTCATCGGCACACGCTGCATGATCACACTCAGCGTAAAAGGTAGCTCGGTATTTTTTTCCATCGTGCTGGTATTATAGAGAAACAGAGTTAAGTTTCGAGAACAAGAATCCACCACCTCCCATGCAAGCTCCCCTCCCCGTGCGCGATGGCATCGCGCCAAGTTATTTATGGTTACCCGAAGGCCAGTGGAGCAATATGATCAGCTTCCTGACCTCGCATTTCCCGGATGTCGGAGAAGCGACCTGGCTTTCTCGCATGGAAAGAAATGAAGTAGTAGATGCGCATGGTAACCCATTACAAAAGAACAGTTTAGCCAAGCGTGGAATGTGTATTTTTTACTATCGCGAAATCGACAGCGAAACCATTATTCCATTTGAAGCGCACATCCTGCATCAGGATGATCACTTACTGGTCGTCGACAAACCGCATTTTTTACCGGTTACTCCCGGTGGGCGCTTTTTGCGGGAAACACTGCTGGTGCGGCTGAAAAAGAAAACAGGCTTACAGCATCTGACCCCCATTCACCGGCTCGACCGGGAAACCGCTGGCATCATCCTGTTTTCTCATAACCCGGAAACGCGGGGACATTATCAGTCACTATTTCAGAAACGCAGCATCACAAAGACCTACCATGCGCTGGCGCAAGCTTTACCTGCCCTGACATTTCCTCTGATCCACCGAAGTTGCATGAAAGAGGGTGAACGCTTTTTCACGATGCGTGAAAGCGAAGGCGAAATCAACTCGGAAACCTTGATCGACATTGAGGAGCAGCGCGGCGACATCAACCTTTACCGGCTGATGCCGGTCACCGGAAAGAAACACCAGCTAAGGGTCCATATGGCGAGCCTGGGGGCACCGATCTGCAATGACAGTTTTTATCCGGTAGCACAAGCTTGCAAAGGCGACGACTTCAGCGCACCTTTGCAATTACTGGCAAAGAGCATCGCTTTTGATGATCCACTGACCGGCGAACGCCGGGAATTCTCAAGCCATCGCGAACTTTAAGTATGCAACGAATAGTCGCTCAGGGACAAATCTATTGACATCAAAGCGTCATAAGGCTAATATGTCGGTCTTCGGAGTGTGGCGCAGTCCGGTAGCGCACCTGGTTTGGGACCAGGGGGTCCAAGGTTCGAATCCTTGTACTCCGACCAGAATTTTAAAAATCAACTTTTTGATTTTTCATCTTGATGTGACAGAAAGTCAGAGTCAGCAAAAAGATAAATACAGTTTAGTTTTTTCGGAGTGTGGCGCAGTCCGGTAGCGCACCTGGTTTGGGACCAGGGGGTCCAAGGTTCGAATCCTTGTACTCCGACCAGTTTAAAAGGATCGTTGATTTTCAACGATCCTTTTTTCTTTTTGCATCGGCTTACTCTCGCTTATAACGACCGACATTAATGACCGGGCGCACCGGCCCAATATTTCATTTGCAAGCAAACGCGTTATTTGCGGAATCTGGCCAACAACCTAACATCGCCACCAACTTTCGCAACATCATGAAACATCAGTTGCGATGCCTGATCAACATGTGTCAATACTGGCAGAGCAAACATTCCAGCGCCCTCACCGAGTAATTTAGGTGCCAGATAGACCAGTAACTCATCAACGCACCCAGCCGCAATCAACGCGCCGTTGAGTGTCGCACCAGCCTCCACGTGCAATTCATTGATTTGTCGTCGCCCCAACTCAAGCATCAATGAGGACAGACTAATCCGCCCGCTAGAATCAGGCAAACAAAGCACCTCAGCTCCCAATGCCTCCAGCGCCAGACGCTTTGGCAGTTCGTCGACTGCACAAATTACCAGCGCACTACCACCCTGCAATATTTTTGCAGATACGGGGATTCTTAAATGCGAATCCAGCACGATGCGTAAGGGCTGACGCGGCGTATCAATGCCGCGCACATTCAACAAGGGGTCATCTGCCAACACCGTACCTATACCCGTCAGTATCGCATCTGCCCGAGCACGCCAGACATGGCCATCTTGCCTGGCTTGCGCTCCGGTAATCCACTGACTCTGACCGTTTGGCAATGCAGTTTTCCCATCAAGGCTGGCTGCCGCCTTCATGCGCACCCACGGCTTGCCAGTTTCCACGCGCGTAAAAAAACCAATATTCATCTCGCGGGCACGATTTGCTAAGTCAGCATGGGTCGCGCACTCTACGTCAATGCCGGCAGCCTGCAATATCGCCAGCCCGCGTCCAGCCACTTGCGGATTGGCGTCACCAATCGCGGCAACGACCCTCGCCAGTCCTGCATCGACCAGTGCGTTTGCACATGGCGGTGTACGCCCAAAGTGACTGCAAGGTTCCAGCGTGACATACGCGGTTGCACCGCGAACATCCATCCCATTGGCAGCCGCATCGCGCAAGGCCTGCACTTCTGCATGCGCCTGCCCCACTGGTTGCGTCCAGCCACGTCCGATCGCGACACCGTCGCGCACAATAACGCAGCCAACTTTAGGATTCGGCGAAGTCTCTATCGTGGCACGTGAAGCAAGATCCAGTGCCACTTCCAGCCAATGCCTATCAGTTTGTTTATCTACGTAAGACATCCATATCCACCAATGTAATCAGGTGTGCTGAATGCTGATATTCGGAAATTTACTGGTCATGTCTTTTGCCTTTTCAGCGACTTTCACTGCCAGCTTGCGGGCTATTTCTTTGTAAATCTGCGCGATTTTTCCATCCGGATCAGCAACCACGGTTGGCTTGCCAGAATCAGCCTGTTCGCGTATCGCCATCGTCAATGGCAAACCGCCCAGAAAATCGACGCCGTAATCCGCACACATTTTTTGCCCGCCACCTTCACCAAAAATCGCTTCAGCATGTCCACAATTAGAGCAGATATGCGTACTCATATTTTCGATAATACCCAGAATAGGAATGCCGACTTTTTCAAACATCTTCAAACCTTTACGCGCATCGAGCAACGCAATGTCCTGCGGTGTCGTCACAATCACAGCACCGGTCACCGGTACTTTCTGCGACAAGGTCAGTTGCACGTCACCAGTACCTGGTGGCATATCGACAATCAGATAATCCAGATCACGCCAGTTGGTCTGTTCCAGCAATTGCTGCAAGGCCTGCGTGACGATAGGGCCACGCCAGACCATAGGCTCGTCCGGATCGATCATAAAACCGATGGATGACACTTGCAGCCCGTGATTTTCAAGCGGCTCCATCGTTTTGCCGTCCACAGTCTCAGGGCGACCATTAATCCCCATCATCATCGGTTGCGACGGCCCGTAAATGTCCGCATCCAGAATACCGACCGCTGCACCTTCTGCAGCCAGCGCCAATGCGAGGTTGACTGCCGTTGTCGATTTGCCGACACCGCCTTTTCCCGACGCTACCGCAATAATATTTTTCACATTTGGCATCAGTTTGATGCCGCGCTGAACCGCATGCGCAACAATTTTCGATGTCACGTTAACGCTGACATTACCGACACCTGGCAACGCGCGCACAGCAGCAATAACACTCTTACGGATCAGGTCAAACTGACTTTTTGCCGGATAACCCAACTCCACATCCAGACTCACATCGTCACCATCGAGCTTGATGTTTTTCGCGGACTTGCTCTTGATCAGATCAAGCTGAGTATTAGGATCAATAACTTTTAATAAAGCATTTTTAATATCGTCAACGGTCAGTGTCATGTAATTCTCCATTCAATGTCCGCAAGTCTAGCGCAAAACGTGAAAAGACTGCGGATAGCCCTGCGCAAAGACTGAGTTTAAACCCGCAAGTCAAATGCAAATATGTTTATAAAAATCTGGAAAAAACTCAACAAAAAGGAAAAGTGGCAACCGATATTGCGGACGAAAACCTATGCCTGCAGACATCGCAAATCACAGGTATGCTAAGCGCATTCCACGCGCCACTTTGTTTTCAAAAGAAACTGATGAACAATTATCCGCTGACCTTGTTGTACGATGAATCCTGCCCGTTGTGCAAACTTGAAATCGATAATCTGAAGGCACGTAACGATAAGAATTTATTGCGATTTATCGACATCTCTGGCGAACAATTTGACACCAGCCCTTACGGCATACCGCAGGCAGAACTGATGCGCGTCATCCACGCAATCAAACCAGATAACAGCGTCGTGACGGGCGTCGCCGTTTTCCGACTGGCTTATGAAGCCATAGGACTGGGCTGGATCACAGCACCAACCGGATGGCCGCTGCTGAAGCCCTTGTTTGACTGGCTTTATATTCGCGTCGCTGACAACCGCTATCGCCTGTCAAGCCGCGTTACCGGATACTTATTCGAAGTAGCAGCAAAACGCGCAGAAAAACGCAGCAGTAAATGCAAAGATGATCAGTGTTCTGTGAAATAGCGTAAGCGCTGGCAACGCAAATCCAAGATTGGGAACACTGGTTTGCATCTACCTCATTACCGAGGTGAGCGACTGAGAACCGGCGAGAATACTGCAACCGCGTATAGCAATACGCCCCCCCAGAACGTCGGACCAACAATTGTTTGCTGCATCAGCCCACGAACACGCTGCCAGCGTGACAGATAATCAAACCCGGTCAGATAGATCAGCGTCGATGAAAATTTTGCAGGAACAACTGGAAATTGCGCGCTGAACAGTTTTGCCTGGCGTATCGCGTCCTGTAAATTTTTACGTGCCAGCTGTAATTTTCTGCGCGGAGAAAACAGCTTTTCCCAAAAACTGCTAACGCTGGCGCCGACCTGATTGTTATCATGCTGGCGATAAAACATGGTCGCCTGACCAACATGGCCGATATGCCCGAAAACACCGGCCACCAGCATCAACCACCAGTCATGCATCACAGCGCCATCAGGCACCGGCGACGCCATTTCCAACAAACGACGATTCAACATCATGGTGCATCCGGGCGCAACGTTATACAGAAACATGGACTCTGGTCGGACGTAGCCGACCGGATCAATTTTCTGATATGCAAAAAAAGAGGAAGAAATCACATTGAGCTGATGATCCGTAACCGCCAGATCGGTGAACACCAGCAGCGGCACTTCCGCCCCGAACTCACGTTCCAGCTCCTGCATTTTCTGCAAACTCAGGGCGATTTTATTGTTTTGCCAGACATCATCCTGATCAGCCAGCATGACGTAACTGGCCTCGGTCTGCTCCAGCGCATGATTAAAATTGTGAATAACACCGCGTTTCTGATTGATGTGCAATTGCACCTGAGGATGTGTGCAGCAGATATTTTTCACAATCTCTGCGGTCGCATCTGTTGAAACATTATCGGAGACAATCAGCTTACCGAGCGAAGCACCAACAGCAGACATGTCATTGGCAAAAATCGAATCAATCTGGGCGGAGATGTATTTTTCTCCGTTATATGAAGCTAAAGCAATATCTATCGTCGGCATGGGGTGGCGCAGGAAAAAGTGAGGTCAACAAGTAGAGGTACAGACTACGGTGAAGGAATACTTAAAATCACCATAAAACAATACCCTTTTTTCTTGCTGCTATAATCATTGCGACGGTAATCAGCATTTCCGTTAAATACAGACTGATGATCAAACCTGTCGATTGATAACGATACGTCAGATAGCAGGCATACAGTGCATGCAGCGGTCCGGCGACCAGATAGATTTTACTCAAAATTCTGCTCTCACCAACAGCGAGAAAACGCCATTGCGAAATGATCGTCGCAAAACCAATCACCAGCGGCAGGAAAGCCAGCGCTTTCAGATACATCGCTGCCGGCGCAAAACTTGCGCCAAGGTAGCGGAATGCAATGACATCAGCAAAACAAAACAGGACGAGACCTCCCGCTAACTGCACACCTAACAGCAGGTAGGAACCACGCCGGATCAGCGAGCGTGACTCATTTCTTTTATCAGACTCCTGATGTAACGCAGCGATACGGGGAAATAAGGCAGCAGCTATAGGCTGAATAAAACCTTGTGCGGCGACGCGGATTTTATCGGTCGCAGCAAAATACGCGACCTGATCGGCACCCGCAAATAGCTTCAATAAAATGATATTGATCGTCGTGTAAAAACTGGTGGAAATATTCGACAAAAAGACTGGCCATCCCTCTTTTAGCATCCCCCAGATGCTGCTCACACTGATACTGGCACGCACCAGTATCTTAGTTTGCCTTGCGTAGTAAAAGGACATCGCAGCAGCAACAACTCCCGGGATGTTTTGCAGCACCGCCGCCATCACCAGATCATCTGTCGTTTTAACCAGAACAAAAACCAGCGGCAAAGGCAGCAGGCGCGAGGCGGCTGTAATCAGCGCGAGTGCCCGCATTCTCTCTAAACCCTGAAATAACCAGGTCGGAAAAAGTGCATTGCCCAAAACGCCAATAAAGCATGCAAGAAACAACACAGCGTGCTGCTGCACATCAGCAAAAACGGCAATCAGCAACAGACAAGCCAAGCCACCTGCAGCAGACAAAATCAGTTTCACTGCCAGCGTATTGGCAACAACACCAGAAACAGAGTACTTATTACCACTATTGATCGCGATCAGTCTGGTTGCTGTAATCCCGAAACCATAATCGGTAATCAAAATAAAATACTGTATCACCGCCTGGGCAAATCCCAGAGCCGCAAAGTCCGGCACACTCAACACCCGCGTCAGATAAGGGAGCGTCACCAGTGGTGCCAGATAAATCAGGCCCTGTACAAAAACGAGGTAAAGAATATTTTTTGTTATCGATGTCATTATTAAGCTTAGCGTCACCGGGCTATCACCGATCTCTCGGTATATGAGAGACGTGATCATACCTTGTCACAGTGCCTGCAATATTGCTCACGGAAAAAAAACTGCCATTTTTTTCTGTCACTGAAAAACTTTACGTCGATTTGTCCCAAAACAAAGGAAAAAACGGCTCACGCTCGGGCAGCTTGTTAAAATACGGTCTTCCTTCGCACTTATTCCACCAGGCGCATGAATACGTACCTGGCAGTCGCTACCAACCTATGTCTATACCTTCCGCCCCATCACCTAATTTGACTATCGCCGTCGATACCGCTGCCAGCCATTTAAAAAATATACTGTTCACTGCATTTGAGCATAGCGCTGAAAAAATGGCCGTCATCGTCTATGACCAGAACTCACCGCTCGCAACGATACTGGCAACGGCTTACCGCACTTGCCTGCCAACGGCCACCTTCATCAACTTTGATGCAGTTGCACCGGCATTCATTTTACAAACACTGGAGCAATTGCAAGCATCAGATCTGGTCATACTGATCCAATCGACGAATTTCCGGCTTGAAGCTTATCGCTTGCGTGTGGAGTTGTTTAAAAAAGGACTGAAAGTCATAGAACACCCGCATCTTGGTCGTATGGATGGCATGGAAGTCGATTACTACATTGACTCTCTGGCCTACGATGCCGGGTATTACCGGGTTGTCGGGCCCGCGCTCAAAGAAAAAATTGATAAAGCCAGCAGCGGCGTTGTCGACAGTGGTGGCGAGCAACTTATTTTTGGTGGTAAGTTCGAATCCGCCAAAATGAATATCGGCGACTACCGTGAAATGAAAAACGTCGGCGGTCAGTTTCCTATCGGTGAAGTATTTACTGAATCCGTTGATCTCGAAGCGGTGAACGGACGTGTGCGGATTTTTGTGTTTGGCGACACCACGTTTACGGTCAACCGTCCGGAAAAGCCGATTACGCTGATTGTCAGTAAAGGCCAGGTCGTCGACACGCTCGATTCCACCCCGGAATTTGACCGTGTATTAGCCAATATCCGGGCCGACGATGGCGTAATCTGGGTCAGAGAGTTAGGTCTGGGAATGAATCCGGCATTTTCCAAAGACCGTACCGTGCGTGACATTGGCACCTATGAGCGTATGTGCGGCATTCATTTGTCATTAGGATCAAAACACGGCAGTTATGCGAAACCGCATATCAAGCGCGGCGAAGGTCGGCATCATGTTGACGTCTTTGCCGTCACTGAATCAGTCAGGCTCGATGATGAGGAAGTCTATCGCGATGGTGCATGGGTTGTCTGACGCAGGCTATACTCGATTGACAACAAAAATCCGGCCAGCGCAGGGGCAGTTATCTGAATGAGGGCGACGTAACTGGGCAAGGCAAGGTAAAAGACCGCGAAAATGCCTGTTCGCTCAGCACTCATTCTGGCAAACACACTTTCAGCCTGAGTTTCGCTGGTAGAATAATGCCCTTGTCCGTAAATAAAAAAGTGCATCAACCATGACTCGCAAGCTCTTCGTTACCACCGCCCTTCCTTACGCAAATGCGCCATTCCACCTCGGTCATATCATGGAATACATCCAGGCTGATATCTGGGTAAGGCATCAGCGAATGTCGGGTAACGAAGTGCATTTCGTCGGTGCTGACGATGCGCACGGTGCACCGATCATGATTGCAGCAGAAAAAGCTGGCATTTCTCCACAAGAGTTTGTTGGAAAAATTGCGGCTGGTCGCAAGCAATATCTGGATGGTTTTCACATTCAGTTTGATAACTGGCACTCGACCGATGGCCCTGAAAATCATGCCTTGTCGCAGGATATTTATCGCAAACTCAAGGCAGCCGGTTTCATCACCAGCAAAACCATCGAGCAATTCTATGATCCGGTCAAAAACATGTTCCTGCCGGATCGCTACATCAAAGGCGAATGTCCTAAGTGTGGCGCCAAAGATCAGTACGGCGATTCCTGCGAAGTCTGCAGTGCTGTTTATGCGCCGACCGAGCTGAAAAACCCGTATTCGACACTCACTGGTGCGACGCCAGTAATGAAATCGTCCGAACATTTCTTCTTCCAGTTATCGAACCAAAAATGTGTCGATTTTCTGCGTGGCTGGGCTTTGCAAGACAATCGCCTGCAATCGGAGGTCGCCAATAAATGTAAAGAATGGCTGGAAGGCGACGGTGGTTTAGGTGATTGGGATATCAGCCGTGATGCGCCCTATTTTGGCATTGAAATTCCGGATCAGCCGGGCAAATATTTCTATGTCTGGCTGGATGCACCTGTCGGTTATCTGGCATCGCTGAAAAATTATTTCAATAAAACCGGCCGTGATTTCGATGCGTTCATGGCCGACCCGACCACCGAACAAATTCATTTCATTGGCAAAGACATTACTTATTTCCACACCCTGTTCTGGCCTGCGATGCTGAAATTTTCTGGCTACAAAACGCCGGATAATGTGTATGCCCACGGTTTCGTCACGGTTTCCGGCGAAAAAATGTCGAAGTCACGCGGCACAGGTATTTCGCCTTTGCGCTACCTCGAAATCGGCATGAATCCTGAATGGCTGCGTTACTACTTCGCCGCCAAACTGAATGCCAAGGTAGAAGATCTGGATTTGAATCCGGATGATTTCGTGGCGCGCGTGAATTCTGATCTGATCGGTAAATACATCAATATCGCCAGCCGCGCTGCAGGCTTTATCACCAAGCGTTTTGATGGTGTTGTCACCAGCGACTGGGCAACAGCAGATGATGCGTTTATTCGCCATCTGCGCGATGCTGCACCGGAAATCAAGGCGCTGTTTGAATCGCGCGAATATGGTAAGGCGCTGCGTGCTGCGATGGAACAAGCCGATCTGGTCAACGCGTATGTCGATGCGAACAAGCCGTGGGAACTGGCAAAAAAACCAGAGAACGATGCAAAATTACAGGAAGTCTGCAGCCGCTTGCTGGAGGCTTTCCGCATTCTGACGATCTTCCTGAAACCGGTTCTGCCACAACTGGCGACACAGGTAGAGACGCAATTGAATATCGCTCCGCTGCAATGGGCGGACGTGAATACCCCGATTCCGCATCTGCATAAAATTCATCCGTATGCGCATCTGATGCAACGTGTGGACATTAAAATTTTTGATCAGTTATTTGATGCGCCGGTTGTCGATGCAGCGCCTGCTGCAGAAGAAAAAACCAGCGACATCGAAGCAATTGCCGAAGAAATCAAAATTGATGACTTCGCCAAAGTTGATCTGCGTATCGCTAAAATCGTCAATTGCGAGCACGTCGATGGCTCTGATAAATTACTGCGTCTGACGCTGGATGTCGGCGAAGGCCGCACCCGTAATGTGTTTTCCGGCATCAAATCAGCTTATCAGCCAGAACAACTGATAGGAAAATTCACTGTCATGGTGGCCAATCTTGCGCCTAGAAAAATGAAATTCGGGATGTCTGAAGGCATGGTACTGGCGGCCTCTGCGGCCGACGAAAAAGCCAATCCAGGTCTGTACATTCTTGAAGCTTGGCCAGGTGCTCAACCAGGCATGCGGGTCCGTTAATTTTTCTGCCAGCATGAATATTGCCCTACGCGAAGCAGTTCCGGAAGATGCGCAACTGATTGCGCATCTGACCCGCAGTTGCTGGGCAAATAAAGTCGCAGCCAGCTCCGCCGGACATCATGAAAATGCAGAAGATGTTATTGCCGACTTATGCCATGGCGGCGGCTTTTTGCTGTTAATTGATCACATACCAGTTGGCTCCGTGCGCTGGAGCGCTCTCGACACAGATACCAATGTGTGGGAAATCCGGCGTATGGGGATACTTCCGGCGTTTCGCAATCAATCGCTGTCGCAACATCTATTGGAAGCGGTCATTCATGCCGCGCAGAATGCCGGCATCACGGAACTCCGGCTAGGGGTCAGAACCGATCAGCCCCGCTTGTTAGATTTATACACCGCGTACGAATTTGAACTGGCACCGGAGCTCGACTACGCCCACGCTAATCCCCACGAACCAGCACCTTATGTCATGCGTCGCTTTCTGAAGAGCTGATCTGTCAGTTGATCTTCTTCTGATCGCATTGCACGATGCAGGCAAAGAACTTTTACCAACATCTGATGTCTTGATACTCTCCCTATCCGGAAATAACTTCATGAACAGCATAATCGGCACAAGCAACACCAACGCAGCGTCCGCAATGATTTCCCCTATTCCAGCCCGGCTGCAACAACTTCGTACAGCCATGAAAGCGCATGATCTCGACGCCTACATCATTCCTTCCGCTGATCCGCACTTATCTGAATATTTGCCTGAACACTGGCAAGGGCGCACTTATCTGTCAGGCTTTACTGGCTCCGTCGGCACACTGGTGGTGACGGCTGATTTCGCTGGTTTGTGGGTGGATAGTCGCTACTGGAGTCAGGCTGAAAAAGAACTGGCGCCAACAGGCATACAGATGATGAAAATCGCTTCTGCTGCCGCGACCTTACATATCGACTGGCTGGCACAACATCTGGCGAGCGGGAAAACCGTCGGTGCCGATGGCTTTGTACTCGGTCTGGCCACCGCCCGCGCGCTGACTTCTGCGCTTCAAGCAAAATCTATCAAGCTCGATACCAGCAAAGATCTGCTGCAAGATATCTGGCCCGATCGTCCTGATTTGCCACTCTCTCAGGTCTACGAACACAAAGCACCATTTACCGTCATCAGCCGTAAAGATAAGTTGACGCTGGTACGCGAACAAATGCGATCAAAGGCTGCTGACTGGCATTTTGTCTCCACGGTTGATGATATTGCCTGGATATTCAATTTGCGTGGCGCTGATGTCAGTTACAACCCGGTGTTTGTCGCACATGCGCTGATCAGTGCAGACAAAGCGACGCTGTTTGTTTCCAAAGGAAAAATTAACCCTGATCTCGCTGCTATTCTGGCGCTGGATAACATAGAAGTTGCGGATTACTCAGATGCACAAAGTTCCCTGCGTCATTTACCGGCAACAGACAGCATATTGATAGACCCTCGCCGCATTACTTACGGCTTTCGTGATGCGATTCCTGCTTCAGTGCGCGTCGTCGAGGCGATCAATCCATCCGTGTTTGCCAAGTCACGAAAAACAGCGGAAGAAGCCCAATTCGTGCGGGAAGCGATGGAACAGGACGGTGCTGCCTTGTGTGAATTTTTCAGTTCGCTCGAAGCCAGCCTGGGCAAACAAACGATCACAGAAATCACGATTGATGAGCAAATCTGCGCAGCACGTGCTCGTCAACCACATTTCATCTCGCCCAGCTTTGGCACGATTGCCGGATTTAATGGCAATGGCGCGATGCCACATTATCGCGCCACACCTGAATCACACGCCATCATTGAAGGCGATGGCCTGCTACTGATAGACTCTGGCGGGCAATATCTGAACGGCACCACGGATATCACCCGGGTAATGCCGATAGGAACAGTGTCAGAAGCGCAAAAACGTGATTTCACACTGGTGCTCAAAGGCATGATCAATCTGTCGCAGATGCAGTTCCCGCGTGGTACGCCATCACCTATGCTGGACACCGTGGCGCGTGCACCGATATGGCGGGAAGGCATCAATTATGGTCATGGAACCGGTCACGGTGTTGGTTACTTCCTGAATGTGCATGAAGGCCCTCAGTCGATCTCTGGCGCACTCGCGGAAGCCCATACTGCAATGGAAGCAGGCATGATTACGTCTAATGAACCTGGCATCTATCGTCCCAATCAATGGGGTGTGCGTATCGAAAATCTGTTACTGACCGTGCCTGCAGTGACAACAGAGTTCGGTGACTATCTGAAATTTGAAACACTGACTTTGTGCCCTATCGATACGCGCTGTATTCTGGTTAGTTTGTTACGTGATGACGAAATCGACTGGCTGAATACCTACCATGCGACAGTTCTTACGAGACTGGCACCAAGAGTCACAGGCGCAGCGCTGAGCTGGTTGCAGGAACGCACAAAAGCCATCAGCAAATAACAAAACCGCCATCAGCACGAATGATTAAACGAAGCCACATCGAATTATGATGTGGCTTCATTTTATTCGGGCCGCCATCCGCGACAAAACTGCAAAAAATCCTGTATATGCCGGGACAATAATTTATGCGGGCTATATATCAGATAAAAATGACGCTTCAGTGGCGGAAGTTTTGTTTCCAGTTCATGCAATTTCCCCAGCGCCAGCAAATCCGCAACAACCACACGTGACAGACAAGCGATACCAAGACCGGCAGCGGCAGCATGCATAATCGCTTCAGAGGTTCCGAATTCGCCCGCCAGTGTTAAGTTTTTCAGATGCGGCAACAACACCTGCTCGACATTTTCCCGCGTACCGGAGCCGCGCTCCCGCAACAACCAGGATGCAGAACGCAACTCTCTGGCGCTGATGCTGCCATTCTTTTGTGCTGCATACGGATGCTCCGGCGAACAGACAACGACCATTTCGTCCTCAAACCACGGTTCGACCAATAAATCTGTTCGATGGCAAGGCCCCTCAATGAAACCAAAATCGACTTCGTAGTTCGCGACAGCGCTGACGATGTCCGCTGTATTCGCAATCGTCATCTGCGGATGAGACATGGTGTGCTGAGCAAATGCGGTCTGTGTATCTGCTGAGGGTCTGGCAGCCAGCAACGCTGGCAGGCAATAACTGCCTATGGTTGTACTGGCACCGATCCGTATGCACGACCAATTGGCATCCCCCGATGAGAACTGCAGTTCTATCGAATTTGCGGCATCGATTATCAGACGCGCCTGCGGCATTAATAAACGGCCATTGTCGTTTAACAGCAAACGCTTACCGACACGATCAAATAACTGCGTGCTGAGCAGATGCTCCAGCTCATTCAGTGCGGCACTGGCAGCCGATTGTGAGAGTGCAACGACATTTGCCGCAGCCATCGTGCTGCCTTGCTCTGTCACTGAAACGAATACTTGCAATTGACGCAGGCTGATCTTCATAAATTAACCTATTTTTTAGTTTAATTATACAAAATTAATTCGTTTTATTGGTTTAATAAAAATCGATATTCTGCGTGCATCCCCCCCAAAAAAAACAGATCATGATGACTCACACTGATTCAAGCAATGCACACACAGAAAATACCCTGCATCGATATGTTCCCGGCTTACTGTTGTGCGCAACGCTGGCGACAATCGCGATGTTGCTCAGCAAGTTCGCCTGGATGCAAAACCATGGATTAAGTAATCTGACTACCGCAATATTGCTGGGTATGATCGCAGGCAATAGCCATGCCGTATTTCAGCATCGAGGTCTTGAGCGTGGCATGCTGATTTCCAAACAAACATTGTTGCGCGCCGGGATTATTCTGTACGGCTTACGCCTGAGTTTCAGGGACATTCAACAACTTGGCGGTACCGCATTCGCTATTGACGCAATCGTTCTTGGTACAACGTTTGCCATTGCTTTATTTCTCGGAAAAAAAGTCTTTGCGCTGGAAGACAAATTAACGGTCTTGATTGGGGCAGGTAGTTCGGTCTGCGGTGCGGCCGCAATCATGGCAACAAGCCCGGTGATTAAAGGAAAATCAGATGATGCCAGTATTGCGATCTCTGGCGTGATGATATTCGGCACCCTCAGCATGTTGATGTATCCACTTGTTTTTGAATGGAACAGGCATGTCCAGTTTATTCCGCTTTCTACATCTGGCTTTGGTATTTACGTAGGTTCAACCATGCATGAAGTTGCGCAAGTGATTGTTGCCGGCAAGGCTGTGAGTGACTCGGCGGGTGATGCTGCTGTCATCACAAAAATGCTCAGGGTCATGATGCTGGCACCATTTCTACTTCTGCTGCCATTCGTATTACGCTTACTTAAAAAACACAATACGAAGGCAACGTCACAAACTGATAGCAGCGAAAGCAGAATCGAAATTCCCTGGTTTGCGTTCATGTTTATCGCCGTCGCGGCAATCAACTCTGTATTGGTGATTCCAACTGAAATCAGAGCCGTGCTGACGAACGCAGATAATTTTATTCTCTGTATGTCTATGGTTGCTTTGGGCTTAAGCACAAAAATCAGTACCTTGCGACAAGCTGGAATAAAACCAGTATTGCTCGCTATGAGCTTGTGGCTGTGGCTGATCTTTGGTGGAGCTGCGATCAACTATGTGTGTAAATAATGTTCCGCTTTTGCTTCAGTTAGTCGCCAAAAACTTTTTCAAGGCAGCATTCATCTGATCCAGTTGAGTAAACAATTCCACTTGCTTTGCCGCTGCCAGACTCAAATCATTCGTCTTACCTAAATGCTCTAATTCCCTCGCCAGCGACTCGGCCGGCACCGCGCAAAAATTCCCGACCAGCCCTTTCATGGTGTGTGCTGAGCGGTACAGCAATTCGCTGTCTTGTCGCGCCACCGCATCGGCAATTTCTGCCTTGTACTGGTCGCAAGCTTCAAGAAAAGAATTGCCGATGATGTTAACGATCTCTGTGTCGGCATTCAGTAAAGCTGCCTCATAATCAAATGATGTATTTTCTGTCGGCATATCTGTCTTTGAAGGTGGGTTATTCATGTCAGTCTTCGTGCTTTGCTGTGCCCGCTTTGCGATCCCGTTAGTATTCTGCGCCAATTTTTTCAGCAATTCTCTTAATAATTCCGCCTTGATGGGTTTGGATAAATAATAATCCATCCCCGCTTCATGACATCTTTCCCAGTCGCCTGGCATGGCGTTGGCCGTCATGGCAATAATAGGGGTATGTCTGCCATCGCCATGCGAGTGTTCTGTTTCGCGGAGACGTTGCGTTGCCTCGACACCGCCCATTTTCGGCATCTGCATATCCATCAGAATGGCATCAAACGCTTGTTGTGATAACTGTGACAGCGCATCCAGACCATTTTCTGCCACAGTAGCAATATGACCCCATTTATTCAGCAGCGCGAGAATCAGTTTCTGATTCACCGGATTATCCTCAGCAACCAAAACGCGTAAAGGCAAGGAATATTGTGTGCTATCCAATTGCTCCTGAACACCTGGCATCTTTTTTGTATGCTCACCCTTCACGGCGGTACTGATGGCATCGTAAAGCTCAGACTGGCTCACCGGCTTTAAAACGTAGTTTGTCATGCCCAGCTCCTGGCAATCGAGGAAACCCTCACGCGAGCCTGCGGATGAAAGCAGCACTGTTTTAGACTTTAATTCTTCATATTCTGAAGCAAGCCGTGTCAGAAACTCAAAGCCGCTCATACCGGGCATACAGACATCAAGCAGAATTACATCTACATGTTGTCCATCAGATTGCATCTGCGATAGGAACCGCAAAGCCTCGTCGGCGGATGCAGCAGTAACCGTTTTTATCTTCCATTTTCTCAGCGTATCGGAAAAAAATAAGCGGTTAACAGCATTGTCATCAACAATCAGTGCAGTCATACCTGCAAAATCCATCACGCGTTTTGCAGCACTATTTTTTTCGTTTTTTGCCAAGCCGATCGTAAAGTAAAACGTGCTTCCATTTCCCGGTTCACTATTGAGTGCGAGCAAACCATTCATACACTGAACCAGACGGGAAGAGATTGTCAGACCGAGACCAGTTCCGCCATATTTACGGGTTGTTGACGTGTCCGCCTGACTGAATGCATCAAAAATACTGCTTTGTTTATCTTTCGGAATACCAATGCCGTGATCCGTGACAGCAAAATAAATATCGAGTCGTGTCGTGCTTTCATGTGCCAGTTGGACGTCGACAATCACCTCACCTTTTTCACTGAATTTAATCGCGTTACCGACGAGATTCGTCATGATCTGACGTAGGCGACCAGGATCACCGATCACGATTTCCGGAATAGCGGCATCTATTTTGTAAACCAGTTCTATGCCTTTTTCCGACGCTCTGAGCGACAGTGCCCTCAAACAGGACGCAATTAATTCCCGTAAAGAAAATTCGATTTTTTCCAGCTCTATCTTTCCAGACTCAATTTTCGAAAAATCCAGAATATCATTGATGATACTCATTAACGATTGGGAAGATAATTTAACCAGTTCAAGATATTCACGTTGTTCGCCGCTGAGATGAGTGTCCAGTGCCAACTCCGTCATTCCGATGATGCCATTCATCGGCGTCCTGATCTCATGGCTCATTGTCGCCAGAAACTCGCCTTTTGCTTTATTCGCTGCCTCTGCATCATTTTTTGCCTGTAGCAAATCAGCCTCAAATCTGAGTCGCTCTGTGATATCCCTGCACGATCCATAGATGCTGCCGTCCGGCAAAAGCGCGGCGTTCAATTCAACAGGAACGGTATCTCCATCTTTTTTCAGCAAGGTGATCTCGGCACGGAGATGCTTCTCCTCCAAGATATGACATAAAAAATTACGCATCGCCAGCTCCCGGTCTGCTAACGGCAATAAGTTATACATACTGCTGCCAAGCAGCCCGACCCGGGAGTAACCCAGCATATTCGAGGCGAGATCATTCACATAAACCAATTGCTGACTCGTGTTTGCAACAAACACCGCATCAGCAGCGTTGTCGAGCAACATCCTTTGTCTTGCCTCACTGTCCCGAAGTGCACGGTCTGTTGCTAAACGCTCTGAAATATCTTGAAAGACAGCAACGGAACCAACGACCTTGCCATGATCAATAATTGGCGACGCAACTATCGACACAGGAAAAAGACTGCCGGACTGATGCTGAAAGTATTCGAGATCAGAACGAAATACTTCGCCGGACATGATAGTCTGATGTATCGGGCAATCCTGATTCTGCACATGTGCGCCATCCGGACGTATAGAGTGCACCAGATCGTGAAGTATTTTCCCTTTCAAATCAAGCAGACTTCGCCCCAGAATTCGTTCTGCCTCTGGGTTAAGAAACGTGCATACCCCTTGTGCATCGAGTGTGTATAGACCTTGCCCAAGGTTATCCATCATGTTTTGCATCAGCGACTGATTGGACTCTATCTTTTCACGTAAGCGCCACTGTTCCGTAATATCAGTGCGGATGGAAATATATTGATATGGTCGCTGATGATTATCCAAAAAAGGAACGATGGTCGCATGTGTCCAATACAAGCTGCCATCCTTTGCCTTATTCCGGATTTCCCCGTGCCACACATGGCCGCTGGTAATCGTGTTCCACATATTCTGGAAAAAAGCCAGCGTGTGTAATCCGGAATTAACGATACGATGGTTTTGCCCTATCAGTTCAGCGGCGTCGTACTTACTGATCTCGCAAAATTTTTCGTTGACATAAATGATCGTACCATTGGGATCTGTCACGCTGACAATGGCATGCTGATCTAACGCAAACTGCTGTTTTTGTAGCGCCGTCAACGCTGACTTCAGCTTATCTGAACTGATATCCTCATCAGAACTTTTTCCAGATGAAAAAAACAATTGATCGGTCTTCGCTTTCAAGGTCGGCGGAATTTGATTACCGCCCTCCCACTGCTGCAAGCTGGCATTTGCGTGCGACAACGCGTCTGAACTTGGCCGGAGATGCTGCTTGTACTCAGCCAATTCACTATCTGATCGCTGGTAGTCCAGATCGACCTCGGCAAAAAAATCCCGCATGCCGCGTAGTATCTGTCTCGCGCTGTCGCTCATCACAGGCGCGTGCAGTTGCGACAATTGCTGCAGCTCTGACAGCACAGCTTCTAGCTGCTCCACGCTGTCTATCCCAAGCGAGTTACTGCTTTGAAGCAAAGATAATATATGTCGCATCAAATACTCTTTGCTGTCGCGGTATTGATCATGATCTGACTATCTATCGGCAGGGTTTCGATTGAAGGGAAAGAACAGCGTGTTTCATCCGAAAATTGATGTCTATTGTTGGACACAGGCGCACTAAACCAATATGGAAAAACTCATTTATTCTTAATACTGATCATCCTTGTACAGATTTTTGACCGCTAATATCCTATCCAATCCGGCAAAGAAGGCATCGACGCATACGGGGTCAAAGTGCAGACCAGATCCATCACGTAAATAGGCAAGTGCATTTTCTTTATTCCATGCTTTTTTATATGGGCGTTCAGATGTCAGCGCGTCAAAAACGTCGGCGACAGCGACAATTCTGGCAAACAGAGGGATTTTTTCACCGGCTAACCCATTCGGATAACCACTACCATCGAACTTTTCATGGTGAGCCAACGCGATCTCCGCACCAGTCGTCAACAGGTTGGACGAGCTACCCGCCAGGATCTCATAGCCAAGCAGGGTATGCTGCTTCATCACAGAAAACTCCTCCGGTGTCAGCTTGCCGGGCTTTAATAAAATGTTGTCCGGGATGCCCACTTTACCGACATCATGCATCGGTGCCGCCTCCAGAATTAAGCGTTGATCCTGTGACGATAAACCTAATTGATCTGCAATAATCTTCGAGTAGTTGGCCATGCGGAGAATATGGGCGCCGGTTTCCGGATCTCTTGACTCGGCGGCTTTTGATAAGCGAAAAACAGTTTCTCTTTCCCGCTCTAAAATTTCAGCAGTTGCCTTTTTTACTGATTCATCAAGCCACATCGCCTTATCCTCGAGAAAACGCTGGCTCTTACGCAGAGCCAGCATATTTCGGGTTCTTGCGAGAAACTCAATTTTATCGATAGGCTTGATCAGAAAATCGTTCACCCCGGCATCAAGTGCCTGGTAACGTAATTCAAGTTCGTTATTGGCGGTGATCATCAGGACGGGGATGTCATGGCATCCATCCATCTCACGAAAACGCCGGATAAATTCAATACCATTCATTGCCGGCATCATGTAGTCGACCATAATCAGGTCAGGTACATGGTTGGCGCACCATGCGAGCGCTGCTTCCGGCTCACTGAAACTGACCGACTTACATTTATCTATTTTCTTTAATAGCAAACACAGCAATGTAACGTTGATTTGTGCGTCATCCAGCACCAATACGTTCATTTCCATTAAACATCCCCCCAGAGTACATCTGGTCAGCAAAACATCTGCAAAACTTTTGTCAGCAGCAATAGTTTTGAGTTTAACTTATCTGTATTCAGGACAAAGGGGGAATAACAAAATTTATCCTTTCACCGGATAAATAATGCCATAGACAAACGCAAGCAGACCGCTACTCTTCAATAGCGATATTTGCGGGGAATTGCACGGTGAATTTGCTACCAACGCCAGGGGTAGAGTCGATAAGCAGTTGCGCCTTGTGCCGCAACAGTACATGTTTAACAATAGCCAACCCCAAGCCGGTTCCTTGTGTTTCACGCGAGCGACTTTTATCGACCCGGTAAAAACGCTCTGTCAGGCGGGAAATGTGCTCAGGACTAATACCTATGCCGTTATCCGTGACAGAAAATTTTGCCCCCTGAGGAGTGTTAATCCAACTGATATGAATTTTTCCTTCTTCTGGCGTATAGCGGATAGCATTTGTCACGAGATTCGTCAGCGCACTGCGTATTTCATCCTTACTGCCACGGATATCAGGGCCATCGATTTCCAGTGTAATCTGATGGCGTCCAGCGGAAAGCGCTTCAGCCTCTTGGAAAATCTGCTCGAGTAAGCCGCGCATATCAACGGTTTCAACACGTAACAAGTGATCCATGGATTCCAAGCGTGTCAATGTCAGCATATCCTCCACCAGGCGCTGCATACGCTCGCCCTGCTCCGTCATCAGCTTCAGATGCGAATGGCGGATTGTGATATCGAGATCTGGTTGTAAAGAAGCAATTTCCAAAAAACCATTTATGACCGTCAGAGGAGTGCGTAACTCATGGGAAGCATTCGCGATAAAGTCGCGACGCATCATATCTATACGCTCAGATTCTGTAATGTCATGCGTTACCAGAATCTGACGCCGGTTTTCAAACGGAATGATATGTGCAATCAGCTTACGGTCACGAAATGACAGTGTCAGTGGCGTTTCATAGCGGCCCAGAATAATGTAGTCCATAAACTCAGGTGTGCGCACTAGGTTGGTGACGCGCATTCCTTTGTCTTTTGCCAGACTCAGCCCCAAATGACTCTCAGCGGCGGGATTACACCATTCAAGAAATAAGACATCGTCCATGATCACAACGCCATCAGGTAACAATGTCATTGCCTGACGAAAACGCGCCAGCCATTCAGTCAGCTCTGCCTGATTTTTTTCATCGCCCCTGCGCGATTTATAAAGCCGGGAAAAAATATCCGTCCATGCGCCCCAGCCGTCCGGCAAGCGTGAACTGGTGGGATTGTCCAGCCAATCCGCCAGTCTTTGCAGATAAAAAAGCTGTAACAGAACCAGCCCCGACATCGCAATAAAACCAAGCAACAATCCGGTTACTGCCCCCCACAGATACGCGGCGATACCGGTAGCAATGACAATAAGCAAGGCTCGAATAGAGCTGGAAACCCAGAAAACAACGCGTGGAGACATGAAAATCCCTGATATTTTTTTAATTTTGGGTAGAAATGATGGCACACAATACCGGATTGATTGAGAAACAATATTCAACGCCGATCAAAACAAGTACCGATACTGATAACACTGCTTTCAAATATAAAAAAACAACCACATTCATACTATGTTAAATGTGGTTGTTTTTCATATTTCAGTCTGGTTGCCCATCACAAGAGCCAATTACTTTTCTGACAGCATGTAACCAACGCTACGCACTGTTTTAATCAACGACTCTGCAGATTTCAAGACTTTACGCAGACGCAGAACGTGTACGTCAACGGTACGTTCCTCAATCACGACATGATCACCCCAGACCTTATCAAGCAATTGGCTACGCGAAAAAACACGCTCAGGGTGTGCCATGAAAAACTTCAGTAATTTATATTCTGCATGACCAATATCGACCTTCTGATCGTCAATTTTGACGGTACAGCTAATCGGATCAAGTATGACATTACCCGCCGCCAGTGCAGTTTGTGCGTGCTCAGGACTCTTGCGACGGAGTAAAGCCTTCATCCGTGCAGTCAATTCACGTGGAGAAAATGGCTTTGTGATGTAATCATCTGCACCATGATCCAAACCAGCAATTTTATCTTCCTCCATACTTTTCGCGGTCAGCATAATGACAGGAATCTCATTGAACTGGCGGTCAGAGCGGATTTTGGAAAGTAATCGCAAACCGCTCTGGTCAGGCAGCATCCAGTCGAGCAGAATCAACTGCGGAGTACGACGTTGAATAAAATCCCACGCCTCGGCAGTATTATTGACGGCGAAAGTATTCCAACCTGCTGCACGTAGGGTAAAACTGACTAATTCAACAATCGCTGGTTCGTCTTCGACAATTAATATTGTGGTATCAGCAGCCATTATCTGTATTTGATTTTTTAGTGTTTCTGATCTTGTTTGACAGCGACATAATCCGAATGACGGATATCTTTGCCTTCAACAATGTAAACCGTATATTCGGCAATATTTTTCGCGTGATCAGCTATTCGTTCTATCGCTTTTGCGACCCATAAGGTATCGAGCGCTGAAGAAATAGTGCTCGGATCTTCCATCATAAAGGTAATCAGATTGCGCATGATGGAGCGGAAATCATTGTCAATAATTTCGTCCTGGGCAATCAACTGCACTGCTCTCTCGCCATCGAGCCGGGCAAAAACATCCAATGCCTGGTGCAGCATATCGGCGACGCTGGCAGCCAATACACGAACGGTGTCATGGCCGTTAAACATAGGAATGCTGCGCCGATTGAGTTGGCCTTCTTTCGCAATGCGGGCAATTTTTGTTGATTCATCACCGATACGCTCAAGGTCGGTAATCACTTTGCCAGTAGCGACAACGGTGCGCAAATCATTCGCGGCTGGCTGACGTTTCACAATCAACTGGCTGCACATATCATCAAGCGCAACCTCTAACCGGTTCACTTCCAGATCAGACTGAATGACGATCTCAGCCTGTTCTGCGTTGCCTGTGCGAAAACAGGACATCGCATCATGGAAATGGCTTTCTACCAAACCGCCCATCAACAAGACCTTGGAACGTATCGTTTCCAGATCACTGTCGTATTGTTTTGAAGAGTGTTCGCCTGTCACAGGTTTCTCCTGAATTCTTGTAATCGCGATAAATATAATTAACCGAAACGACCGGTAATGTAGTCTTGTGTTTCTTTTTTGACCGGATTCATGAAAATATGATCCGTCTCGCCAAACTCGACCAACTCACCAAGATACATGTAAGCGGTATAGTCGGAACAACGCGCCGCCTGTTGCATGTTATGCGTAACGATGGCGATCGTGTATTCCTCTTTCAATTCATTAATCAGCTCTTCGATTTTTACAGTTGAAATCGGATCCAGCGCAGAAGTTGGCTCATCCAGCAAAAGCACATCTGGCTTCACCGACACACCACGAGCGATACAGAGACGCTGTTGCTGACCACCCGACAGACTTAAGCCACTTTTATTCAGCTTATCTTTGACTTCAGTCCAGATCGCTGCTTTTTTCAGTGCCCATTCAACGCGCTCATCCATCTCGCCCTTAGAAAGATTTTCATACAGGCGCACACCGAATGCGATGTTGTCATAAACGGACATTGGAAAAGGCGTTGGCTTCTGAAATACCATACCAACTTTGGCACGCAGTAAATTAATATCCTGATCAGGATCGAGAATATTTTTACCGTTATATATGATCTTACCTTCTGCACGTTGGCCAGGATATAAATCGTACATACGGTTTAAGGTACGTAACAAGGTTGATTTACCACAACCTGATGGACCAATAAAAGCAGTGACTTTTTTGTCGAAAATATTCAATTTGATATCGCGCAGGCTACGGGTAGTACCGTAGAAAAAATTCAGCCCGTCGATCTCGATCGCTTTTTTCTGTGTATTTGCTGGAGTAGTAGTCATATCGATGCTCGAATTAATGCTGTGTTTTTTGGTTAAACAAGGTACGCGACAAAATATTCAGAAGCAGAACGCTGAAGGTAATCAGCAACGCACCGCCCCATGCCAGTTCACGCCAATTATCGTAAGGGCTCATCGCATACGAATAAATGACGACCGGAAGATTTGCCATCGGACTATTCATGTTGGCACTGAAAAACTGGTTGTTCAATGCAGTGAAAAGCAAAGGTGCAGTCTCGCCAGAAATCCTTGCCACAGCGAGTAATATGCCCGTCACTACACCGGCTTTAACTGCGCGCAATCTCACCAATAACGCAACTTTCCAGCGGGGTGCACCCAATGCAAATGCGGCTTCGCGCAGACTTGCGGGAACCAGTCCCAACATATTATCGGTAGTACGGACAACAACCGGAATCGCAATCAATGAAATTGCCACGCTGCCTGCCCAACCGGAAAAATGTTTGACGTTAGCCACATAAATGGCATACACAAACAAGCCGATCACGATAGAAGGCGCTGACAGCATAATGTCTGTCACGAACCGCGTGATACCGCCGAACCAACTCTTATCACCATATTCAGCAAGATAAATACCAGCCAGAATCCCGACCGGAGTAGAAATCAATGTTGCGGAACCAACCATCAGAAAACTACCGACGATCGCATTCATCAAACCACCGCCATCGCTGCCAGGAGCCGGCGTTGATTCAACAAACATGGCAAGATTAATCGCAGAAAACCCTTTGATTAACAAGGTAAAGAGTATCCACATCAGGAAAAACACGCCAAATACCATCGCAATCGAGGATAAGGCGATACCAAGCCGGTGTACCAGCAAGCGGCGACGATACACTGGATTTTGCGCTGCCTGAGCTTTAGAAATATCCATTATTTTGTACCTTCTTTTCTGCTCAAACCGAGCAACATCAATTTAGCGGCAGATAACACTATGAAGGTGATTACAAACAAAATTAAACCTAACAGGAATAAAGATGAAGTATGCAAAACTGTTTCAGCTTCTGCGAATTCATTCGCAAGCGTGGAGGCAATACTATTCCCCGCAGCAAATAAGGACCAAGACAGTTTATGTGCGTTACCAATCAGAAAGGTCACCGCCATCGTCTCACCCAATGCACGTCCCAAGCCCAACATAACACCACCGACAACGCCGATTTTTGTGTACGGTAAAACGATTTTTCTGACAACTTCCCACTTAGTACATCCCAGACCATACGCCGACTCTTTCAGCACAGGTGGCACGACTTCAAATACATCCCGCATCACGGAAGAAATGAATGGAATAATCATAATCGCCAAAATCACACCTGCCGATAAAATGCCCAGCCCTATCATAGGACCGGAAAATAAAATGCCTATTACTGGTAACTTACCCAGCGTAGAAGCGAGAGCCGGTTGGATATATTCAGAAAATAAAGGAGCAAAAACAAACAAACCCCACATGCCGTAAATAATACTTGGCACGCCGGCCAGAAGCTCGATGGAAGTTCCAAGCGGACGCTTCAGCCAAGCCGGACAAATTTCAGTCAGAAACAGCGCAATGCCAAAGCTGACAGGAAAAGCAATCAGCAAAGCAATCACAGAAGTAGCGAGCGTTCCAACGATCGCGATCAGACCGCCGTATTTATCATTCACCGGGTCCCACTCTATTGTGGTGATGAATGCAAAACCAAATTCTTGCATCGCAGGAATCGCGCGCAGGAATAAAGAGGCAATAATACCGAGTAGCACAACTAAAACGAGTGCTGCGAAACTCAGAGTCAACTTGTGAAAGAAAAAATCTTGCCAGCGTTGACGACGCATCACTGCCGCCATTCTTGCGGCACTCAGCTGTGCTGGCTGAGTTTTCTCAGCGTTCGATATATTCTGGCTTGATGATGGTGCTGTCATATTGACGGAAAACGTTGGTGTAGGCATAGGTGTCTTTCCACCGAAAGGCGACTCAGGACACACCTGAATCGCCTCACTTAAAATAGTTCAGCTAATTCATCAATCGAATCAGCGAACCGTAATTACTTCATCTTTTACTTCATTTACTACTTCAATTACCAGATCGCCTTTGCAGACGCGTCTTTGATTTTTGCTTTCCAGCTTTCTTCAATCAACTTAACAACCGGCGCTGGCAAAGAAACATATTCCAACTCAGCAGCCATTGCGCCGCCATTTTTAAATGACCAGTCGAAGAATTTCAGAACTTCTTTACCCTTTGCAGAGTCAGCCTGAGTTTTGTGCATCAGAATGAAAGATGCACCAGTGATAGGCCATGTGATTTTACCTGGTTGATTTGTCAATACCAGATACATGCCAGGCGCCTTATTCCAATCAGCACCAGCAGCCGCTGCTTTGAAGTTTTCATCATCAGGTTCAGCAAACTGTCCATCCGCATTTTTCAATGTGGTGTAAGTCATTTTGTTCTTTTTAACGTAGGCATACTCAACATAACCGATTGAGTTTTTAATACGTTGAACGTTGGCAGCAACGCCTTCATTACCTTTACCGCCCAAGCCTACGGGCCATTTAACCGCAGTAGAAGAACCCACTGCTGTTTTAAACTCTGCATTCACTTTACTCAGGAAGTCTGTCCACAAGAATGTAGTACCAGAGCCATCAGAGCGATGAACAACAGTAATATCTTCCGCTGGCAATTTCACGCCAGGGTTAATCGCGACGATTTCCGCTGCATTCCATTTTGTAATCTTCCCCATGTAGATGCCTGCGAGAAGGTCGCCAGTCATCTTCAATTTACCTGGAGCGATACCTTCGATATTCACGACAGGAACAACACCACCGATGATTGCAGGAAACTGCATTAAACCCTCAGCATCCAACTCTTCAACTTTCAAAGGCATATCAGAAGCACCGAAATCAACAGTTTTCGCCTTGATTTGCTTGATACCGCCACCGGAACCGATGGACTGATAATTCAGACCATTGCCAGTAGCTTTTTTGTAAGCTTCAGCCCATTTTGCGTAAATTGGGTAAGGAAATGTAGCGCCAGCACCAGTAATATCAGCTGCGTGAGCAACAGAGAATGTAGCAGCCACACCAACTGCTGCGACCAGGGATTTAATGACACGATTGATTTGCATGTTCACCTCTAAGGTTAAATAACAGGTATTCGTTACTACGAGACGGACTTTACAATCGAATTATGACAAGATAATGACTTACCAAAACAACCTTGAAATATTTAATTTCATAGTAATTTTTTGTCATAAACTTGTCACACCATATCACTAGAATAGTGAGTTACATATATATGACAGTCTTTATGACACGCAAACACATATGCCGAATCAAGATGTAATGAACTCCGCAACTGACAGTGACGCCAAAGTGGATGGCTCAGGTGACACACCTAAAGATGCTACCCAGAGTGCCAAGCAGACCCGAGGCGTCAGTTCGAGTAAAGCAAGTTCCGCAGAACCTTCCAGAGCCGCCATTTTTCTTGACCGGGAAATGTCGCAGATCGCATTTAACTGGCGAGTGCTGGCTCAGGCTGAAGACAAAAGCATTCCACTGCTTGAGCGGCTTAAGTATTTATGTATTGTTGGCAGTAACTTAGATGAATTCTTTGAAGTCAGGGTTGCCAGTCTATTGGCGCAGAATACAATTGACGGAGAGCTGGTTCAGCATCCTGCTTTTCTGTCAACACTGAAACGTATCAGCTCTGAATGTCACCAGTTAACTGAACGTCAATATGAACTGCTGAATCAGGAAATTCTGCCGCAGTTATCCAAAAAAGGGGTGCATCTGCTGCGCCACTCTGAGCGGAATGACGCACAAAGAGCCTGGGTCAAATCTTATTTTGAACGAGAGGTGCGCCCTTTACTGACGCCAATCGGTTTGGATCCCGCACATCCGTTCCCCCAAGTCGTCAATAAGAGTCTGAATTTCATCGTATCACTGGCGGGAAAAGACGCGTTTGGTCGCGGTACTGCAATCGCGATTGTTAAAGCCCCCCGGGTTTTACCTCGCATCATTAAACTTCCAGATGAATTATCGGTAGACGGCCAGTCTTTTTGCTTACTTTCATCTGTAATTCACTCCCACATTGCAGATTTATTTAATGGCAGAGATGTCATCAACTATTCGCAATTCCGCGTTACCCGCGACAGCGATTTGTGGGTTGATGAGGAAGAGGTAAAAAACCTGCGCCAGGCATTACAAGGCGAATTACAAACAAGACAATTCGGGGCCGCGGTAAGGCTGGAAGTTGCAAAGAACTGCCCTGAAGATTTGTCGCGCTTCTTATTGGAACAATTTTCACTCGACCAGGATCGTTTGTACCCGGTAGATGGCCCCGTCAATATGGTGCGCCTCAGCGAGATTGTCGACCATGTTAAACAGCCGAGCCTGCGCTTCCCGCCATTTTCTGCAAAAGCTATCGGCAAATATTCACATACCGATATCTTCACCTTGTTACGCAAGCAGGATATTCTGCTGCACCATCCGTTTCAGCCGTTCCAGACCGTGATCGACTTTATCCGCTCGGCGTCGTTGGATCCAAACGTGGTTGCGATCAAGCAAACCATTTATCGCACCGGCATGAACTCAGACCTGATGGAGTCACTGATTACCGCCGCCCGTTTAGGTAAGGAAGTCACCGTCATCGTCGAGTTAATGGCGCGTTTTGACGAAGAAGCCAACATCAACTGGGCCGATAAACTACAACGTGCCGGGGCACAGGTGGTATATGGCGTAGTGGGATTGAAGACACACGCAAAACTGGCATTGGTCATCCGACGTGAAGAAGCGGGTGTTCTCAGACATTATGCCCACTTAGGGACAGGCAATTACCATCCGTCCACTACCCGTTTTTATACGGATTTTGGCCTACTCACCGCGCATCCCGGTATCGCGGCGGAAGTGAACGAAGTCTTTATTCACCTGACAGGTCTGACCAAGCCTAAAAAACTAGAATACCTGTGGCTGGCGCCATTTGCATTGCAACCGCAAATCATCAAAGCGATTCGTAACGAAGCGCGTATTGCACGCGAAGGCCGCCCAGGTCGCATCATTGCGAAAATGAACGCGCTACTGGATGAATCGGTGATTCGTGCGCTGTATGCCGCATCTGCGGATGGCGTGAAAATTGATCTGATTATCCGTGGTGCATGTGCCTTGCGTCCCGGCGTACCCGGCCTATCAGAAAACATACGCGTCCGCTCGGTCATTGGTCGTTTTCTCGAACATAGCCGGATTTATTATTTCCGCAACGACCTCGCACATGACGTGCATCTTGCCAGTGCCGATTGGATGAATCGCAATTTGTTCCGACGGATTGAAGTTGCGTTTCCAGTATTGGAAAAATCCCTCAAGAAACGCATCATTTCTGAAGGGCTGGATCCCTATTTGAAAGACAATGTCAACGCCTGGGTACTTGGCTCTGATGGTCAATATGAACGCAAAAAAGCGCGTAGCAAACAGGTCAGCTTCTGTGCACAACAATATCTGATGCAACAACTTGGATCATTGTCAGCTTCGGAAGACGAATAATGGACTTAATACTCTGGCGCCATGCGGAAGCTGAACCGGCAACCGAAGAAATAGCAGATGAATTCAGAAAGCTGACAGGCAAAGGAGTTAAACAGGCTGGCAAAATAGCGTACTGGCTCGATAGTACGCTGCCTGAAACATGCCGGATTTTTGTCAGCCCAACGATACGTACCAGAGATACTGCCGACGCCCTTGTAGCTTGCGGCAGAAAAATTAAAGTTATTCCTGAACTGGGGCCGCAGGCATCGGCGCAAGACATATTGCGGATTGCCAACTGGCCGAATAACCGCGAGCCGGTTGTCATCGTCGGTCATCAGCCATGCCTGGGACAAGTCGTCGGACACTTATTAGGCCACGCCTCGCAGGGATACAGCGTACGAAAGGGAAATGTGTGGTGGCTGTCGCAGAAACAACGCGAAGAGGAAGAGCTGACAACCTATCTTAAAGCGGTGATGTCACCTGATCTGGTTGTCAGATAACGGCAATTACGAAGAAAATAATATTTCCGGTCATTTCCAGTAAAACCGGTGATCGCGGCTATAAAGCCCGGTAACGATCAGCAAGACCGGGCTTTCAAAAATCAAACCGTGACGCTCGTTGCACTGACATCAAGTTGAATATCAGCGATATTGTCAGCCATATCATTATCAGTCGGATGCATTACGTCATGCCAGGTAATCAGGCGTAACTCACCTTTTGCATCTTCGACTAACGCCGATAAGCTCTCAACCCAATCACCATCATTGCAATACAGGATACCGCCGATATCGCGTATTTCCGGTTTGTGAATATGCCCGCAAATAATGCCGTCAACGCCGTTTCTACGCGCCTCTTCGGCCAGCGCATCTTCAAACTGGGTGATGTAACTTACCGCATTCTTTACCTTTAATTTCAGGTATTGCGACAACGACCAATATGGCAATCCGGCTCTGGCACGCCAATTATTAAACACCTGATTGAATTTCAAAATCACTGTGTACAAACTATCGCCAACATAGGCTAGCCATTTTGCGCAGGCGATCACACCATCAAATCTGTCACCATGCAAGACCAGCATGCGCTTGCCGTTTGCGGTTGTATGCACCAACTCGTCGCGCACTTTGATACCGCCAAAATCCAGGTCAATGAACTGGCGGATCGATTCGTCATGATTCCCGGGAACGAAAATCACATTTGTCCCCTTGCGCGCTTTTTTCAATACTGTCTGCACGACATTATTGTGCGTCTGATCCCAATACCAGCGTCGTTTGAGCTGCCAGCCATCAATAATGTCACCAACCAGATAGAGTGTTTCTGATTCGGTCGCTTTTAAAAATTCCAACAGCTTTGCCGCCTGACAGCCGCTGGTTCCCAAATGCAGATCTGAAATCCATATTGTCCGGAAATGCGTGATATCGCGCTTTTTCGTATGATGTAATTTCTTATTCAGGAACTGGTCAGCGGGCTTCAATCTGCTTACTCCTCAGTGCCGTAATGACGTGCATAGCGATTATCCAGATTGGACAATGGCAGCATCACAAACAAATCCGCACTATGAAAATCAGGATCCCAGGCTGGGTCTCCACACACCCACGCACCAGCTCGCAAATACCCTTTGAGCAAAGGAGGAATTCTGGCGACAACATTGCTGGTATCGATTTCGTCTAAAGGAAAAGGGACATGTGGTGACACTCGATATTCCAGCGGACAGAAATCTCCAGCAGATAAGCTACGGTAAATTGCTGCAGCATTCTGGCCACCATCCGTCAGACTGATACTTGCACAACCAATCAGATGAGAACAACGTTCACGACGCATGTAAGCGGCCAGACCAGCCCACAGCAGCATAATGACGGCACCACTGCGATAATCAGGATGGATGCACGCACGTCCAGCTTCGGCAACACTGCCGCGAATATTCTGCAAGCGGGATAAATCAAACTCTGTTTCTGAGTAATAACGTCCCATCTCGCGTGCAGCATTTGGGCCAAGAATTCTGTATGTACCGACGACTTTCAGCGTCTTGCTGTCACGAACAATCAGGTGATCACAATAGGTGTCGAACTCATCTTTATCCAGTCCCTCAGGATTTGACAGTGCCGACAGGCCCATACTTTCTATGAACACCTTATAACGCAAACGTTGAACTTCTTTGACCTCTTCTGTGGTCGTCGCCAAACTCAGATTGAGTTTAGAAAAACTGGGATTAGCATCCGCTGGTATCGTGAGTAATCGCATTCCTCGTCCTTGTGTAGTCTCAAGATGTCATTCATCCGACGAACGAAGAATAGAGGACGATTACTTCAGCAAGATGACAGTTAGATGTCGGTTTTATGACAGACAAAAATACAACGGCGCTGAAGATGTACAAATCATCTTCAGCACCGTAATAAGTCAGAACGACAGGAAAATCGTCTGCCTGAAGCAGAAATTACTTCTCTTTTTTAGGGCGTCCAGCCTTCAGCGGAGATAAATCGTTAATCAGCTTTCTGAGATTGGGAATATCTGTGTTGTTGAGCAAAACCAGGCCTATTCTCAATAACTGGCTCTTCTTAACGTCGATTCCCGCTTTCAGGCAAGCTTTTTTCACGTGTCCAAGCACGGCATATTCTGCCTCCGGCATGGTAAAGCTGTCGCGAACCAATTTTGGTTTTTTCAACTTTTCTTCAACCTGCGGGAGCGATTTCGCGGTTGATGTTTTTTTTGCAGGTGGTGTTACTACCGCGTCCGCTTTAGGGACTGTTTTTACACCCACCGTTTTCTTTACTGTTGATGCAGCAGCGACTTTTTGTACCGGGACTTTCTTAGTAACAGACGTTCGCGCAGTACTTACTACTTTTTTAGGTGTAACCGTTGCCATTTCAGCCCCCAATTAAAAACTCAGAAATAATATAAACAATATATCGTTAAACAACAAAGGTAAAGAATAACTTCAAGACATGACAAGGGCATTACCAATACGCAACAAAGTAAACAGCCTCCCTATTCTTTCTACTTTTTACTCGATCACCATAATCAACTGTGTAAATCAATTCTGTACATATCGAGCCGATTTTTATTTATTGAGAATGCAGATTCAGGCTGAAGAACAGACACCATCTGGAGTTGTTTGACTATTTCTTCGTAGCGCTATCGGGCATAATCACCTCGGGCATGGCCTTCCGCCATTCCGTCGGCGTACACAACTCCCATCTGACATTCGGCGCATAAAACAAAGCCGCCTGAGTTCTGGACAGATGATAAAACGATGGTTGCTGGACCACCTTCACCACACCGTTACTGACAAAATACTCCAGAGAAAACCGTGGATAAGCCATCACTAATCCACCGCTCACAAATGACACGTCTTCTGGCTTGATAATCTCAGCAACCTCAGCTTCACTTGCGCCAGTCAGCACATTCTTTAAACGTAACAAGGTTTTTTGGAAATGATCCCGGTCAACCGAAGAATCCCAGGCCGAACTCAGCTTTCTAAAAATACTCAAAGGGTTCGTTCCCATATCAACCAAAGAACTGACCTGCGACAACGTAGGATCATTCACTACTTCTACAATGCTACGCAGACCAGACTTACCAGTGAAGTGCAGATCAACGTCGCTTACCGGGACACTGGCTTGCAACAAGGTTTCTGCCCAGATGTCAGCGTCCTTGGCCCAATGATGCTGCACCGCAGTTGCATAACCTCGACAACTGTAAAATGCCATTGCATCTTGTTTTGATACTTGTGCAGTCAGTTTATTTTCTACAAAAATCAAACCGCCGATATCACCTTCGGTGAACGCCATGTAGGCAATGGTATGGCCTTTTGTATCATTGGCCTCAAAGCGTTCGCGCAGAAATTCTGCAGGAATCGCGCTGACAATCTGGCGCGCATTCAGCGTTGTATCGAGCCTGATTTCCTTACTGCCAGCACTGGAACGCATTACGCCGACCTGATCAGCGGTTTCCGCGTGCAGACTGTGGCTGAAGCTAGTCGCCACTATTACCACTATTGCAAGGGTAAGCAATGAAAGCCGCATACTCATTTTTCAGTCATGGTTACCGACCAAGATACAAGATTCATTTTTTACATCACCAGATATTAAGATAGATAAGGTGCTTGGGATACTTCAATCCATCGGCACAGTTCTGTAATGATTGACCTCTGCCGCAGTCACGAATGCCGCTTTGTTCCCCCAACTGTTTCTGATGTAGCTGAGTAAGATAGCGACCTCGCTGTCACTTAATATGGGGCCAAACGGTGGCATGCTATAAGGCCGGGGATTTAATTGGGTGGCAGGAGCAAAACCTCCTGCAAGTATGATCCGCAATGGAGTCGCAATCGAACTCATCTGCAAACCGGGATTCGCTTTAAGCGCTGGATAAACTGAAGCAACACTTTCGCCCTCAGTTCCGTGACAATCCATACAATGAGTTCTGTACAGCACAGCACCTTGTTGCATCATTTGCTTTTTCGTTTGCTCACTACTGTCAGACACCGTCAATGCCTGATCAAGCGCACTGATTGTATCCGCCTTCGTTACGGGGATCGCCTGTAAATAGGTGCTTATTGCGCTGATATCAGCATCGGTCAGATATTGCAGGCTATCAAAAACCACTTCTGCCATCGGCCCGCTCATGACAGATTTGCGGTTAACACCCGTTTTGAGCAGAGTCGCGGCCTCATTTTGCGTCCAGTTCAGTAAGTGTGCTTCATTGGTATGCAACAAGGACGGCGCATACCATTGAATCTGCGGCAACTCACCACCTGAAAGATCATTGACTCCCTCATTCGCACCGAAAATATTACGCTGGCTATGACACGCACTGCAATGTCCCAAACCTTGAACCAGATAAGCGCCGCGATTCCACTCAGGAGATTTTGTTTTGTCTTCTGCAAATACCGCAGGTTTGAAATACATGGCACGCCAGAACACCAGTAAACTCCGCTGATTATAAGGAAAGCGTAATTCATGATCCTGATTTTTCTGAGAAATCGCTGGTATCGTCTTCAAAAAGGCAAACATCGCCTCTGCATCCGCTCTGCTTATCTGTGTGTAATTAGGATATGGAAAAGCAGGATATAAAAGCCGCCCGTCCTTTGCCTTACCGAAATGCAAGGCACGCCAGAAATCGTCGGAAGTCCAGTTTCCAATACCGGTGACACGATCCGGGGTAATGTTTGGTGAAACAAAATTGCCATATTCCGAACGCAATATCCTGCCGCCGGCATAGGCAGGACCACCCTTGACCGTATGGCACCCAAAACAGTTACCCGCCCTCGTCAGATACTCACCGCGACGAATGAGTAGCGTCGTGTCGGTCGGCATACCAACAGACAACAAAGACACATCCTCGTCAACCCTGTAACCAACAAAGTAAGCGTACACGCTGATACCAGTCAGCAGCATCAGCACGGCAACAACAAAACGGATAAACATTTTCTTCATACAGAGATATTCTCCAGAACAACTCGCATCGCATTCATCATCTTTCGAACCGCTTGTCGCGTCTTGTGAAATTCAAAGCGCTGACACTTTGCTTGCGCCATTTCAATGATGTGTCAAATGGCATGACCGATAGCTAGCAAAATCCACCAGCCCAGATAACCAGGTTCTGTTATCTATTTAATTTACTTAGCTTCAGAAACGCTGCCGCATTGCAAAGGCAAGCGAAACCGCGGGATATCCTTTGCACTGATAGCAATGCCGTTGTCCGGCACCGCTTTTGCGGCCAGCCAGGCGGACACGGCAGCA
This sequence comes from Cognatundibacterium rivi, assembly GCF_018139565.1. Taxonomy (GTDB): domain Bacteria; phylum Pseudomonadota; class Gammaproteobacteria; order Burkholderiales; family Burkholderiaceae_D; genus Undibacterium; species Undibacterium rivi. Next base: position 297,780 of record NZ_JAGSPK010000004.1, on the reverse strand, counting down.
ATATCCGCAGGTGTCAGTTTTTGCGCGACTTGTCGCATACAGTCAGGCGCATGCGCGTGCCGACTGCCGGTCTGCCAGGCACCAAGCTGCGCAACAATATAGTCTTTAGGTAAGCCCAGTAAGCCCGGAATAAAGGGTGCAACTCCGGTCATTTTTTCGCCGTGACAAGAGATACATGCCGGTAATTTTTTCTGCTGATCCCCTTCCATCACCAGCTCACGCCCACGTGCCATTACTGCCAGACTAGCCTCAGTTGGCTGTGGAGACGCGTAAGGGGGATGCTGATCAGCAAAAAAAGCCGCAATTTCCTGAAGGTAGACATCACTCAAGTTACTGAGCAGAGAATTCATCAGTGGATACCGGCGTTGACCATCCCTGAAGTTTTTCAGCTGATGTAATAAATATCCTTCTGGTTTTCCGGCGAGGCGAGGGTAATAACCATCGCTTGCCGCCCTGCCCTGCGCCCCATGACATGAGGTGCACGCTTTCAAACGCTGCGCCAGCATATCGGGAATATTCTGCGCCAGCGAAGGCAAAGCAAATATTCCCCCCAACAGCAAAATACAGTTTAAAAAATTACGATGATTAAGCATGGTACGTCTCAGAATAAATTAGTCATCTTTTTTATAAAAGCCGCATGCCTGCGATATCTCATTTCAGCTCAAGCACTGCGCAGCTTTCCCTCTTCACCTATTATCGGTATTAATTAAAAAATATGCATAATTTTTCTATTCTGATTTTAAGCATCTGCCCGCAAAGCCTTTAAACATAAAGCTCTCCCATGAGGTGCGAATTAAACGCTACAATGCGCACCTCATTTTTATTTTCAGGAAACGCATACAAAACTTGTCAAGCGGTGCCAAGCCGAGGATAATCTCGCCCTCGCGTGTCTTTCCGAGAACCAGTTTGAGCAAAAAAAATGATTGAATCGCTTTCACCAGCGTAGCCCGCTTTTACCAGCGGGCTTTTTCATCCGTGATGCCGTTGATTAACAGTGCAGATGATCAACAGCCTATCACCATTGCCATCGCCATACACTATTGACAAGACTTTGTTGTCACAATCGACTTTGTTACATGAAAACCAGCTTAACTGACTCAACTATTCCCGCTCAAAAAACTGGCGCCACGCTCACTCTGGGTAAAAAGACCCTGCAGTTGAATCGTGCTGCGGCGGCTGCGCCATCCAACGCAGAAACGCCCGCAACGCCAACCGCGGAAAAAATGGAAGAACCTCAAATTAGCGCACCGGCAGCACCCGTCATGGTCGTGACAAAACGCCGTTCACGCATGCAACCTGTCATGGCTGAAGCAATCATCGCACCGGCAAAAGCGTTGACAGCGGAAGACATCGAGGCAATGAGCAATATGCCATTGGATGAAACCGAACTGGTCGCCGCCGATAGTTCCAGCATCGCGGCAGAAACACTGCCGCCCACTGAAAATACAGAAGCACATACTGAACAAACAGCTGAAGTGCCTGCAAAGCCAGAAGTAAAAACAGAAATTCGCGCGGATTTAAAAGCAGGATTGCAAACTTTATCCGGCGCGGACATTGCAAAGCCGCGTGCCGCAGTTATCCGCAAAACAGAACCTAAAGTCGCCAAGAAACTGCTTCTGTCAGATCAGCCTGGCGCGAAACCTGCGCCGACGACGGTAAAACGCGAAGCACGCATAGGCTCAGGTAAATTTGCACCGGCAGCACCCGTCACAACACTGAAACCTGTCGCGCCAGTTGCTGCGCCAGCCAGTGCTTCGTTGCGCTCTGCCAGCATTGCCGACAAGCCTGCGTTTGCAGACACTCCGCGAGTACCAACGCTGACCACACATGTGACACCAGCGTCAACTGCCCCAGTTCAGGCAAAGGCCACGACGATCGTTTCAACTCCGGCTAAGTCAGAGCCGGTAGCGAATATCGCAGCCGCGTTCAGCAATATCGATACGTCAAATTATGTTTTATCCGGTAGTAAGGAACCTGCAAAACGTGGTCGAAAACCATCGGAATTTCAATTTGAAAACGACGAGATACAAGCGCTGAATGCCGCTGAATCTGCAGAACTGAAACGGGCAGCCAGAGCAAAAAGCAAAAAATCAGGCGGCGCGCTCAATGAAGAACAACTGGAACATTACCGCAAGCAATTAACAAAGTTAATCCGCCTCGGCAAAGACCGTTCGTATCTGACCCATGCTGAAATTAACGATCACCTGCCAGAAGAAGTCGCTGATCCGGAAATGATTCAGGACGTGATCAGCACACTCAATGACATGGGTATTGCGGTATACGATAAAGCGCCCGATGCTGAAATGATGCTGCTGACCGATAATGTCACGATTGTCGTCAGCGATGACGAGGCTGAATCAGTTGCTGCGGCTGCACTGGCGACTGTTGACTCTGATTTCGGTCGTACGACAGATCCTGTGCGCATGTATATGCGTGAAATGGGTGGTGTCGAGCTTCTGACCAGAACTGGTGAAATCGAAATCGCCAAACGTATAGAAGACGGTCTGAAAGACATGGTGCAGGCGATCTCTGCATGTCCAGGTACGATCAGGGAAATTCTGCTGATTGCAGAAAAAATTGAAAAAGATGAAGTACGGATTGACGACATCATTGATGGTTTGCTCAATCCTGAAGAAAATGATGTATCGGCATTATTATTAAGCGAAGGTGACGACACCGATGAGGAAGATGATGACGATGACGCTGTCAGCGATAACGTCGGCGGCATCAGCGATGAACAATTACAGCAGTTAAAAGCAGGATCGCTGCAAAAGTTTGCGGTTGTCGCCAAGCGTTTTGATGACATGCAAGCAGCACGGGCCAAAGATGGCTATGGCTCAAACGCCTATGCGGCCGCACAACAAGCGATTTCCCGCGAACTGCAAGGTATGCGTTTCACGGTAAAGACCGCAGAAAAACTCTGCGACACGCTGCGCAAACAGATGAAGGATTTGCGCAACACTGAAAAGCAAATGTTGGAACTGTTGGTGAATAAATGCGGTATGCCACGCGCCTATTTCGTGGATATGCTGCGCACGCATGCAACCAATACGGCATGGCTGGAACATGAAATGCAATCGGCTCAGCCTTATGCTGCGACCTTGTCACGCCAGATTCACGCAGCTCGGGAATTACAACAGAAATTCATCCAGCTGGAAGAGCGTGTTGAGCTGCCATTAAGTGCATTGCGCGACATCAATAAGCAAATGATCGCGGGTGAAAAACGCTCAAGCGAAGCAAAGCGCGCGATGACAGAAGCGAACTTGCGTCTGGTAATTTCTATCGCAAAAAAATATGTGAACCGTGGCTTACAATTCCTGGATCTGATTCAGGAAGGTAATATCGGCCTGCTGAAAGCAGTAGATAAATTCGAATACCGTCGCGGCTATAAATTTTCGACTTACGCGACTTGGTGGATACGTCAGGCGATTGCCCGCGCTATCGCGGATCAGGCACGTACGATACGCGTACCGGTACACATGATAGAAACCATCAACAAGATGAACCGCGTCAAGCGCCAACTCTTGCAGGCAAGTGGTCTTGAGCCAGAGCCAGCCGCGATTGCCGAAAAAATGGGCTTACCGGAAGTGAAAGTGCGCGAGATTCTGAAGATCGCGAAAGAGCCTGTTTCTCTGGATGTGCCTATCGGTGACGATGGTGACTCGCAGCTCGGTGATTTCATTGAAGACAGTATGACAATGTCGCCGATGGCTGCCGCGATGCAGGCCTCGGTTCAGCAAAAACTGAAAGAAGCGCTCGATTCGTTAAGCCCGCGCGAAGCGAAAGTGTTGCGCATGCGTTTCGGTCTTGAAACCGCGAGTGAATTTACGCTGGAAGAAGTTGGCAAGCAATTTGAAGTGACGCGCGAACGGATACGCCAGATCGAAGCAAAAGCAATGAAGAAACTACGTCACCCGGGTAAAGCTGATCACCTGAAAGGCCTGATGGAGAATCAGTAAGCAGAATCAAGGATTCGAGCGCTGAGAACATCAATATCGTAATAAAAATGCCGCTAGTATGAGCGGCATTTTTTATGTCATCAGAAACGTTAAGGCAAACTCTACCTGTTCTACTCGCTGTGTAAGAGTTCCCTCTATCAGCAAATGAGGAATTTCACGCTCTTCAAGCTCCGCCAATACGCGCTCATGAATTGCCTGACGAACTGCTGGCGACTCTCTTTGCAGGCCGTCGGCAATCCATGGCAGATCAGGTGCCGTCACCACCGTGAAGTCATAATGATGCTGATCTGCCAGCAGCAGCAAATCATCATCAGCTGAAGAAAAATAATATTCGCTATAAATTGCAGTCATCAACGGTGTGGTGTCGCAAAATAACCATCCATTCGCCTTCAGCGCCATTGCATCCTCACGCTCTAGCTGCGTGCGTGCAATCATCACTTGCTCACTTTCACGTGGAACGCGCTGTTGCGTTTCGACGAATTCACGCAAATACTCAGGCACCCATACGGTCTTATAGCGCTGCGCCAGCGCCTCTGCAAGCGCAGATTTACCAGATGATTCCGCACCTAAAATAGCGATACGCTGAACATTCGATTTTACTGCTGACATGTTTTACTCCAGGCGCGCAGCCCCATGATCGCCATGATGACAAACACCGCATACAAGGCCGCTGTCAGCATCAGGTTTTTATATACATACAAACCAACATACAGGACGTCGACGACAATCCAGATAAGCCAGTTTTCAATTTTTTTTCTGGACAGCAAAACCTGCCCAAGCAAGCTGCCAGCAGTCAAAAAGCCATCCGCCAGAGGAACATCGGTATCGGTATAACGTTTTAAAAACCATGCCAACGCTGCAAACCCCAAACCCCAAACAATGACGGAAAACACCCGCTCGCGTAAGCCCAGTACAGATACCGGCAACCGGCTGTTTCCATCAATGCCGCGCCACCACAGAAACCAGCCCCACACAGAAACGATAATAAAGACCCATTGCAGTCCCATATCACCATATAAGCGCGCATCAAAAAACACGCTGGCATACAGCCCGGAAGACAATATCGAGAATAACCAAGCCCAATGTATCTGGCGAATGTTCAGCGTAACGGTTACCAGCGACAAAATAAACGACAGCAATTCGAGCAAGGTCGTCGTAAAACCGAAAAACTGAACGGTATCATTCATAAGCAGGCGCAAAAATCAGTGCAATTAAAGAGTGCACGCATTATCAACGATAGGAAAAATTGTGTCATGCAGATCAGTTAAAAACAGGAAAAAACCGATGCCGCACATGAATTCGTTACGCGATCCTGCGTTTTTCCTTTATATTGCTGAAAATTCCCCGTCGGCTTCGTGCAATATGAAAAAACAATCTGGCTTCACTCTATTAGAAATTCTGGCAGTTATTGCGATCATCGGCATACTTGCTGCGATGGCTGCCCCATCGTATTTATACAAAGTCATCCGCGAGCAAATCGAAGCGGCGATGCCGTTGGCTGATGTGGCAAAGAAGCCGGTAGAAATGGCCTGGCTCGCAGGGCAGAAATTCCCGGCCGACAATGCTGCTGCTGGGTTACCCTCCTCCGATAAAATCGTCAATAATTTCGTCAGCTCCGTCAGCGTGGAAGAAGGTGTCGTTCATATTACCTTTGGTAATCGCGCCAGTAATTCGATAAAAGGCAAGGTGCTTTCTTTACGCCCGGCCGTCGTTGAAGACGCGCATGTTGTACCGGTAACCTGGGTCTGCGCGAACGCGGAGGCACCGGACAAAATGACAATCAAAGGCGCAGATAAAACAACCTTGCCTGTCCAGTACCTGCCCTTCATTTGCCGCAGTAAGGCAAAATAAAAAACACCGACTGATAACGTCGGCGTTTTTCTCCACAAAAGCAAATTCAAATCGTTAGCGCTCTCAGAATTTATGCTCCAGCATCGCCCTGACCGCCACTGTGGTTGGCGTGTAACGAATTTGCTGAGATGTTCCATTCAACTGATTGATCACTGTATTGGATGAAACATTATCCTGATGCAGCAAATTCGCTACTGAAATTCTTAAGTTGGTCTTAGGATCAAATTTCCACAGCGCATACAAATCCAACACTCGTTTAGGAACAGAATACGTGGTTTGTTCAGCAGATATCCGTACTAAACCACCACTCTGATAACTAGCGTTACCGCCAATAGTCAGAGGCACTTTCGATAATTTGTAATCCATCCCGATGTTTGCACTGACTGGTGTTTGTGAATCCAGGCGATTATTCGGTCCCGGTACCGTTTTCAGATCGGACCAATTCAGCGAGAGATTGGCACGAAAATCGATCGCTGGCGCATCGCTGATTAAAGAGCGTAATGGGAACTTGCCATCCAGCTCTATCCCTTTTGTCGTAGCCTGACCATCATTGGCTGGCGAAGTAAACCAGATGCCATTAATCTGATCCAATTTTGTACGGATAATATCGTCAATCTTTCTCATGTAAACGCTGGCGCTCAGCGTTCCACCATCAGCAAGATAATGTTCAAATGCCGCATCAATACCCCATGCCAGCTCAGGTTTCAGATTTGGATTACCGATGCTGTCCGGGTTAGTCTCGCTGTTATTATTCGACTGGTAGCGACGAGGAATTAACTGCCCGCTGCTTGGTGCCTTGTAAGTACGCGTCAGACCAAGACGTACCTGATCATTTTTACTGCCCGGAATCTTCCAGAGCGTCTGTAATATCGGACTTAGCACACTCGATTTATTGGTGACTTCATCGTAGCCCGTACCCTGATTGCGCGTTTCAATTGCCTCCCAACGCAAACCAGCATAGACGGACCATTGCTTAGTCACATTCCATTCATCCTGTGCAAACAAAGCGACGCGCGTCACATCTGCGTCATAAGTTTCATTGAGCGGCAAGGCAATCAGATTGCTGCCTGGAGCAACGATATCCGACTGCAGACGATGCTCATTGCGCTTGCTGTAAGCACCATCCCAACCAAAAACAAAGGCGTGGTCTTCTACGAAAGGCGCTGAATACTTACCCGTCGAGGTAAAGCCTTTATCTGATGCATCAGATGTGCTTTTTCTGTCCAATATCTGATTCTTTTCCTTACCGTACCCAAGTAAGCCAACATCTGAATTACGGCGATTAAAATTCAGGCCGAATTTGACTTCTAATTTGGCGCTGTCTGTCAGTTTATGTATCCAGTTAAGATCACTACGCACCATCGCGAAATCAGATTCTATGCGCTGTAAATCACTGAAATAGGTCGGTAATTTTTCGAGTAATGGCTGACTTGCCTCACTGGTATAGCCAGTAAAGCGATTGGCATTCACAAAGCTCTGACTGGTCAGCGTATCTCCATTCGCCAACGAGATATTCACTCGCGGTGACAGGCCTATGCCATTAAATGTTCCCCAACCCAGCTGATCGGTTCTGGTTTGCTTATTCGGCTTGCCGCTGACATCTGCCCCTGATTCAACTATCGTCGATGGTCGTTCATATTGACCATGATTGAAGTTACCGGAAACAGAATAAGAGTATCGCCCCGCTTTATCTGAAATTTGCAGGTTCACATTCTCTCCGAACCTGCCGCCGTCTTCAGAGGCACCAACCTTAACCTCGCGCTGCGCGGTCTGCACTGCGCGCTTCAGCACGATATTGATGGCACCGGCAATCGCCTGTGTACTGAGTTCAGCCGTCGCAGCGCGAATAATCTCTATGCGTTCAATCAGATCCGGCGAGATCGAATCCAGCGAAAAGCCCGGTGGACTCGGCTCACCGTTTAGCATAATCTGCGTGTAACCTGATCCCAAGCCACGCATACGGATCTCACCACCACGCCCCTGCACGCCGCCCATGGTAATTCCCGGCAGGCGCTTCAATACGTCACCGACCGTAGTATCGCCATAACGAACGATGTCTTCCTGTGTCACAACGATCTTGGTCGCAGTGTCCTGGCGACGTTCATCATAATTTTTGGCGCCCTGCACTTCCACCTTCTGCATGGGTGTATCCAGTGCTTTTACTGGCGCTTTTTTGGGCAGCTTAGAGGAGTCAGACTCAGAAGAAGCATTTTTACTCTCCTGAGCAATGGCGACGGTATTGAATCCAAGCAGAATAGAGACCGCAATGACACTTAATGGAAAACCAGGTGTACGCATAGAAATAAGGGAATGAAAAGATGAAGCGATTAATAAAAATGGCTTCCCTCAGACCGATAGCAATAAATAAAGTTCACCACTAAGAAAAATCGTCAGCCGCAACCTTGACTGACGGACTTATAAGAATGGAAAACGGACTCTATTGAATTGCGATGACGTCACTTTCAAGTGATATGTGAGGAGCGACCAAAGGCAACAATAAAGTAAAACTAGTACCGGCACCGGGTGTGCTTTGCAGGCGAATTTCGCCCCCTAAGACGTCCGTCACGAGATTATAGACAATGTGCATACCCAGCCCTGACCCGCCTTGTCCTAATCTGGTAGTAAAAAACGGATCAAAAACTCGCTTCTGGTCTGCTTCGGCAATACCCACGCCATTATCTGCAAAGACAATCTCAACCTGTTTTTCACTCAGCAAGCGACTATTCACCGACATTTCGCCATCATCTCTGCCGTCAAACGCGTGTATCAATGCGTTTGTCACGAAATTAGTCAGAATCTGTCCCAATGGTCCCGGATAACTATCCATTTCTATTTTTTCAGCAAAATTTGTTTTTAAAATGTACGGCCCCTTTTTATACATGGGAGACAGCGTCGCGATGATCTCATTGAGTACCGTGGCAAGGTCAAAAACCCTGCGCTGACTACTGGACTGATCAACGGCAACCTGCTTGAAACTGGCAATCAGGTCGCGCGCAATACTTAAATTCCGCATCAATAATTCAGTTCCATGCGTCGCCACCTCAATGTACTGATTCAGTGCCGAGCGCTTCAATTGTCCATTAGTCAGCGTCTGTGAAAACTCCGTGGTCTGATCTTGCAAAGTACTGGCGACCGTCACACTATTCCCTAAGGGTGTATTCAGCTCATGCGCAATGCCTGCGACTAACGAGCCTAATGCCGCCATTTTTTCAGAGCGTATCAATTTTTCCTGCGCTCGACGCAATGACTCCACGACAGAAGCCAATTCCGCATTAGCATCCTCCAGATTCTGAGTCCTCTGCCTGACACGTATTTCTAACTCTGCTGACATCTCCCGAATTTCTTTTTCCACCTGATATTGCCGCGTCACATCCATTAAAGAAAAAATAAATACAGTCTTTGCATTCATATCCAGCAGGCGTGCCGACATCAGACAAATGACGTCAACGCCAACACTATTTCTCACCACAACTTCGATCTGATTTATCTCTTTATGATTCAACAAAGACTGGATAGCGGCATCAGGCTGCTCAGGAGTCACCCAAAATTCACGCATCTGCACATCTGTGATGACATGACGACGATCAAATTTAAACTGCGTCGACCATGCATCATTGACTTCTATCATTTGATGCGAACTGACATCAATTAATCCCAAAGGCAGGGGCGACAACTGAAACAGCGTGGTATATTTTTTTTCATTCTCCCGCAACATTGTCTCAGCTGTAAGACGTGCACTTTCTGTCGCTATTTCCATATCAATATTGCGTGAAGTCAGCATCAGATAGTCGCATCCGTTTAAGCTGAAACGCGTGCCTGAAATACGGCATTGAAATATGCGCCCATCCTTGTGGCGAAATGCCGCTTGCACATTTCTTACTTCTGCCTCGTGTGCAACGCGTGCGACGAATTCTCTTCTTTGTTCCGGATTAACCCATAAATTCAATTCTGTCGAGGTACGCCCGATGGCCTCCTCGCGTGAATACCCTGACATTGGCTCCCAATTACGATTCACATCGAGATATTGACCGGTATCGAGCCTGGTAATTGTTACTGTATCGGGAACCAATTGAAATACCGTTTCAAACAGAGCGACACGATCCTCAGATCCGGCCACTTCTTTGAAACGGTTTTGTGTTTCAGACGGTAAACCTGCGAGACTGCTGCTGGCATGGTTTGATTGATGCGACATCAGCACCATCGTCGAAAACGCTAATACGACCTGAATACAAAGCAATACATTCTCAAAAACGATCTGCTCTGCTGCCGCTCCGGAATAAAAAACAGAACCAAGCAACAACATTGCCTCTGCAAATAATAATCCAGACAACAAATAGGCGATGTACTTTCCCTGACCATATTCTTGCTCAAACCAAATGCGCACTGACAGCACTGAGAAAGCGGACAAGCACATTAGCAGAGCAGGAAAAACCGTTTCTGACAGTGATACGAACAATGGCGAAGACTGATTCAAATGCGTGAAAAACAGGCAGAAACAGGCAAAGAAAAATACAATCAAGAGTGGTTTCAGATCATTTTTTTTCTGCGTAAAAGTACGCAGACCAAGATAAAAAAGAAATGAAAAACTGAATAGAAAAATTTTCTCAAATACGACGGAGAGCACTGGCCAGACGCGAGAGCAACTCAGCGCCTGAGCGCAAGCCAGACACAGATAAGCTGCACACCAATACGATAAGGAGTGTGGCAATTTTAAAAGTGGTTTCAGGAGAATCAGGGTCAGCGACGTCAACAAAAACAACATGATTGACAAGGCATTGAAGGAGAACATATCTGTCGGCAACATAAAATACTAAATATCCCCCGAAATCATCACGCCCTTTTAATACAAATCAAGAAGATGGATTTTTAGCTTCCCGATGAATGCTGCAATCTCATGCAGTAGCGTCATGATCTCTGTATTTAATCAGTATTAAATCTGTTAAATACTAACATTTGCCATACAACATCAGAAAAATAAATGACTTATTACAACAAGTTTCAGCTCAAATAACATCAGCCAATCAGAGTATTGATAAAGATTGGCACTTCACATAAGATAAGAACTGAAAACGAATATTTTCAAGCACCAGGGAGAGCACTGATGGAACAACAACACAGTCACATGCCCGGCTTGCGAAAAGAAAGCACCGATTACGGTATGGGCCACAGGCAGACGCCAGATCGTCTATCGCTAAGCAATATTGATTTTTTTATTTCTTATTGCCATCGAAAAAGTGTCTCTTCTCCAGATGAGACGCAAGACGACATCATCGACTTTCTCGACGAAGATGAACCGAATTTTTCTCTGAAAACGGCTGTTCATCCATGGAAAATCCTGATTACCGACGACGATAGTAACGTTCACGAAACAACCGTACTTGCGTTAAATGGTGTTCGTATTCATGGTCGTCCACTGGAATTCCTGCATGCTTACTCTGCCAAACAGGCTGAAGAACTGATTGTTCAGAATGACGACCTGTCTCTGATCTTACTTGATGTCGTCATGGAAACAGTGGATGCGGGGCTGGAACTGGTCAAAGTTGTTCGTGGTAAATTAGGAAAAAATGATATCCGGATTATCTTACGCACTGGTCAACCAGGTTATGCGCCGGAAGAAAGAGTCAGCAGCCAGTTTGCAATAGATGGCTACACCACTAAATCACAATTAACCCGCTCGCTTCTGATTTCTGTTTTGAACGATACGCTGACGACTGCGAGGGCGCCGTCGAAACAATTACCGAATTAAACATGCTCCTGGTAAAAATGCCGTCCTGTTGACGGTATTTTTTATTAAGTCACCATTCAGCGAAGTAGCGTCAGCCTTCACCACATTGGCTTCACTGCACTGCATTATTCTGCGCCGTCAAAACAGATAGTCTCTCAGTAAATTGAGAGAAGCTCATCCGCCCGATATAATGGCTTTCCCGCTCAGAGGAATGCCATGAAATCAATTACCTGTCTCCATCCTAAATACCTGATTCCCGTTGAACCCAAAGCGACTGTGTTGCTTGCTCATTCATTGGTAATGCAGAACGGAAAAATTCTAGCCGTTCTCCCCGAGGCAGACGTACGCCTGCGTTATCAGGACGCCACGCACATTGAATTGAAGGAACATGCGCTGACCCCTGGCTTTATTAATCTCCATGCGCATTCCGCCATGAGCCTGTTGCGTGGTCTGGCCGATGATCTGGCGCTGATGGATTGGCTGAATCATCACATCTGGCCAGCAGAAAAGAAACATGTGTCAGATGAATTTGTACTTGATGGAACTCTGTTTGCAATGGCAGAAATGATCCGCGGCGGAACAACCACAGTCAATGATATGTATTTTCATCATCAGGCGGTGGCGAAAGCTGGACTGCAAGCAGGAATGCGCACCATAGTCGGTTGCAGTATTCTGGAATTCCCTACCGGATTTGCGCAAAATGCCGGTGAATATCTGGATAAGGCGATTGAAGCATCAACTGCATTTGCGAACCAGGATGGTGTTGGATTCAGACTTGCGCCCCATGCGCCCTATACCGTTGCCGATGATACGTTCAAAAAAATTATAGAACTATCAGAAAAATATGACATGGGCATTCACTGCCACGTCCATGAAACAGTAGATGAAGTCAATGACAGCCTGAAACAATACGGCATGAGGCCGCTGCAACGTCTGCATCAACTCGGTTTATTAAGTAATCGCCTGATCGCCGCACATATGGTGCATGCAGACGATGACGATATTGCCCTGCTGTCCCGTACCGGTGTACACATTGCGCACAATCCAGCCAGCAATCTGAAGCTCGCTTCAGGCTTTGCCCGCATCCATGCAATGCAGACGGCAGGCATCAATGTCGGCATAGGCACGGATGGTGCCGCAAGCAATAACAAACTGGACCTGCTGGGTGATCTTCGTTTAGCCGCTTTGCTCGCAAAAGCACAGTCAAATGACCCGACCGCGCTGGATGCGCACTCAGCATTAGAGATGGCAACCTTGTCAGGTGCCAGAGCACTGGGGCTGGAAGATCAGATAGGTAGCCTGATTACTGGAAAACAGGCCGATATTATTGCTATCGACCTTTCTGCCATTGAAACCCAACCAGTTTTCGATCCTGTATCTCAGATTATTTATGCAGCGGGCCGGGAACAAGTCAGTCATGTCTGGGTCAATGGGCAATGTTTAATGGAAAATCGCCAGTTAACAACTTTAGTCGAACCAAATTTACTTGCAAAAGCAAAGTGGTGGCAGGCGCGTATTGTTAATGACTGACCAGGTATCCTGGTACCAGTTAAAACTTGCATGCCGGTTTGCGATTGCGAAGGGCTAAGACCTGTACAAGTATCGTATTTGTCCGATTTTCAGGAAACAGACACCTGCATGCATTTGCACAGAGATCATTCCGACCATTTTTTACCCTCGTTCACAATGAAACGTTTACCATTTTATTTAACTTTTTTATTCAGCAGCAGTTTCTGCGTTGCAGCAGAAAATCTTAGTACGATTGCCGAACAGAGTAACTTTCAAAAGACAGGGCGTTACGAAGAAGTCGAAACTCTCTGTCGTAATTTCCAGAAAAATTATCCTAAACTGGTGCGTTGTCAGGAATTCGGACGAACCCCGGAAGGCCGTCCGATACTGGCGCTGATCGCCACCAGAACCAATGCGTTCACCCCCTATCTCGCAAAAGAAAAGCATATTCCCGTTACCTTGATTCAGGGAGGAATTCACGCAGGAGAAATTGACGGAAAGGACGCTGGATTTATTGCTTTAAGGGAGTTACTGGACAACGCAGCAGCAAACGACATTTTAGACAAACAGGTATTTATTTTTATTCCTGTGTTTAACGTTGATGGACATGAAAGGTTTGGTCGCTGGAATCGACCTAACCAGCGCGGGCCAGAAGAAATGGGATGGCGTACCACGGCACAGAACTACAATCTGAATCGTGATTACGTCAAAGCAGATACCGTAGAAATGCAATCTATGCTACGCCTGATCAATCACTGGGACCCTTTGGTCAACGTTGATCTGCATGTCACTGACGGAGCAAAATTTGAGCATGACATTTCAGTTCAGGTCGAACCGCTGCACGCGGGCGATGAAGGCTTAAAAGCGGCAGGAAAAAAATTGCAGGAAAACGTGCTTGCGGATCTCAGTAAGACGGGCTCTTTACCTCAACCGTTTTATATGTCGTTTGACAAAGAAGATGATCCGGCGTCTGGATTTGTAGACGGAGTACCGGCACCACGCTTTTCACACGGCTATTTTCAATTAAGAAATCGCTTTGGCATACTGGTAGAAACCCATTCATGGAAAAACTACGCCACCCGGGTCAGAATTACTAAAAACACGATCACCTCAATTCTGGAGCAAGTTGCACGATACGGCAATGAATGGGAAAAAATCGCCTCAGAAGCAGATTTACGCTCAATAAAAATGGCAGGCAAACCTATCCCTGTCACTTATAAGACAACGGATAAATCTCATCTGATAGATTTCCGGGGTTATGCATACACCAGAAAGCCATCAGAAATTTCCGGTGCATTAATGACGAGATACGACGAAAGCAAGCCACAAATATGGCAAGTCAAACTGCGCGATGAAATTATCCCCGATACCTACATCACGATGCCGCAAGCGGGATATATTGTTCCGGCATTCTACGCCAGAATCGTCATTCATAAATTAAGAACTCACGGAATACAATTTCAATCACTCGGCAACGCGCTTAACAACATCGCGGTAGAACGCTTCAACGCGACAAACGCGATATTGTCACCACAGTCAACGGAAAGCCATCAAACACTGCAACTAAAAGGGGAATGGACTGGCGATCAGGCGTCTTTTGGCAAAGGTTCTTTATTTATTCCCTCTGCTCAACCTAAAGCTGCGCTGGTCGCCGCGCTATTTGAGCCACAGGCACCGGATGCACTCGTCAGATGGGGTTTTTTCAATAATGCTTTCGAGAAAAAAGAATACATGGAAGCATACGTCGCGGAAGATGTTGCACGTGAACAATTGGCGGCTAACCCTGAACTCAAATCCATCTTTGAAAAAAAACTGAAAGACGACGCTGAGTTCGCTAAAAGCCCGCAGGCGCGTTTAGAGTTCTTTGCCCGTCGCCACTCATCCTGGGATCAGCAATATCAACAGTACCCGATCTTCAGAACAAATATTTTTCCCAAATAAAATGAATGAGGAGCAAACCTCCTCATTCATTGAAGTAAATCAAATTAGTGGAAAAATAAGTAAGCAACAAAAATCGCAGCGATAACACCGGCAAAATCAGCGATCAATCCCACTGAAATCGCATATCTGGTTTTACGGATACCGACAGAGCCAAAATACAGTGCGACGATATAAAAAGTGGTATCCGCCGATCCCTGAAAAATACAAGCTAGGCGTCCCACAAAAGAATCGACACCGTAGGTTTTCATCGCATCCACCATCATCGCCCGCGAGCCGCTGCCGCTCAAAGGCTTCATTAATGCGGTGGGTAATGCAGAAGTGAAATCCGTATTGACGCCTATCTGTGTAAAAAACCAGTTAAAACCGGCGACAACAAATCCCAACACGCCGGAATTTCGCAGTACTCCAATCGCCACTAACATCCCGACCAGATAAGGAATAATCGTCAACGAGGTTTGCATCCCCCCTTTTGCGCCTTCGATAAATGCCTCATAGACATTCACCTTTTTACGCATGGCGCCAAGAATGAACGCAACAATAATCGAGAACAACAGCAAATTACTGCTGACCTTAGAGAAAACCTCAATTTCTGCGCGGCTCATGTGCTGACTCAGATACCAGACCATGCCAATAATAAAAGCACTGATGCCACCGAGCCAGGACATCACTACCCGGTTAAATAAATTAATTCGCTGACAAATAGCCACGGCGATCAGACCGACGACAGTTGCGACGTACGTCGCGATCAGACATGGAATAAAAATATCGGATGGGTCTTTCGCTCCGAGAACCGCGCGCTGCGCCATGATCGCCAGAGGAATCAGAGTCAGACCCGAGGTATGCAAAACCAAAAACATGATTTGCGCGTCACTTGCCTCGTCTTTTTTTGGATTGAGCGTTTGCAGACTTTCCATCGCTTTCAGACCAAACGGCGTCGCAGCATTATCGAGACCGAGCAAATTCGCCGAAAAATTCATCACCATATGCCCGTTCGCCGGATGACTCTGCGGAACGCCCGGAAAAATTCTGGCAAAAAAAGGCCCAATAATTTTCGCTAATAAATTGATGGCACCCGCTTTCTCACCAATATTCATGATCCCTAACCACAAGGTCATGACACCGGCCAAAGGCAAAGCAATTTCCATCACACCTATTTTCGCAGAGTCAAAAGTACCATCGATAATCCGTTTGAATACCTCAACATCGCCGAGAAAAATCCACTGCCCTAAAGCGGCAATAAAGCTGATCAGAAAAAAACCTATCCAAATATAATTAAGTGCCATAGCGCCAGAAGATGAGATTGCAAGTGGAATCTTTTTAACATGAAAACAAAGTACCGCCGAATGATTTTTTCGGATTCAGGTATAAGTACGAGGTATAGCATTAACAGTTTGTTGCAGTATTTTCCTGAGTATTTATTTTCTTTTGTCAGCGAGGGCGAGTCACAAGACGTTATCTGATCACCCCGTTTCAGGAAAATGACATGTCTAATTTCAGATTTAAAACAGTCACCGCCATCGTTGCCTGCTTGCTCACTGCTGGTGTCTGGCAGATTGCAGAAGCTCATGATCACGGCTGGCGCCATTGGCATCACGACAGGTATGAAGCAGAGCCAATCCGGAACTACAATTATATTTATTACCCGTCACGTCAGGTGTACTTCTCGCCACAATCACAAACATGGTATTGGTCAGATGGACGCAGATGGGAAGCAAATAGCCGACTCCCTTATTTCATTAATATCGATGCGCGTTTCGGTGGCATTCCTGTCGTACTGAGCTCACCTCAACCGTATGTGTATCATCAGTACGTCGAACAAAACTATGGCCGGCCTTGGCGTGAGCGTGAGGTCTGGCGGGCAGATCGGTATGAAGAGCATGAGTGGAGAGAGCGACACAGACATCACCACAGAGAAGACTAATGCTTGATTTAGTTGCCGACGAGTCCGGCCGCAATATTAATAGAAAACCCCAGCACGGCAACATTGAAGAAAAAACTCAACACAGATTGTGCCAATACCGTTTTACGCGCGCTATGGGAAGCGACAGAAACATCGGAAGTCTGTGCGGCAACCGCAATCGTGAACGAGAAGTAAAGAAAATCCCAATAGTCTGGCATCTGTTCGTTATCTGGAAAACGTAATGCTCGCTGCTGTTCCGGAGAATTGTAAAACAACAGCGTGTAATGGAAGCAAAACACCACACCAAGTAAAGCCCAGGAACCCAAGACGGTGACTCCTGCAAATATGTATTTAAGTGCCCGCAGGTCTGGTGCTAATGCGCGGGTGCCGGTCAGCTCTATCACAATCGCCACAAGACTGATCGTTGCTGAAATTGATAATAAGGCGAGTACAGCAACCGCACTGTTATCTTCTTGCATCGCCATCTCGCGGACATGGTAATTTTTTGCACGAACCATCAACCATGCCATCAAAGCGAGATACGACCACACGCCGATATTCCAGCAAAATAACGCACGCGTTGAAAATGCCCAGGTCTCGGGTAAAAATACTGCCACTATTGTCGCGATCAAAAAAGTAGCCACCAGACGTGGCCTGTGCAATAAAAGATTACTCACTGTTTCCGACCTTTATATATATTTGTGAACATGTATCAATAGAAACTTTCAAGATGAGGTGTAGTATAGCCACTGAGATAAGCAGTTCGCCTGGATGTATGCAAAGAAAGCATGATCACTCTGTTGCAAAATGTAGATTTTTTTAAATGAAGAACATTTCGCGTTTCCAAATATCCGGCAATATGTGTGATGAGATAAGCACCTGAATCGGGAGCCTGCAAAATGAACAAACATAGTCATTACTTATCGCTGAACAAGGTTACTGCCGGGATGATACTGGCAGATGACTTGCTTGATAAGGTCGGTCATATTCTGCTTCCTGCCGGAACAACTTTAAGCGAAAACATGCTGCATTCCCTGGCGACGCATGGAATCAGTCAGCTATGCATAGAGAAAGACAACACCCCCAGCCCGGACGAGCTGGAAGAGCGTCAACATAAAATTGAACGTATTCCATTGTTGTTTCGGAAGTATCCTGCCGAAAGACCTCTGAATCTGCTACAAAAATACATACAGCATTACCGCGAAGGAGACTCAACATGAAAACAGATGTTGAAAAAAATGCGCTTCTGCAGGACATGATCAAGCATATGAAAGATCTGCCAATGCTGCCAGCCGTTGCGCGTGAGCTGGTCTCCGTTCTGGAAGATGAAAACAGCAGTCTGGATTTAATCAACGAAAAGATTGCGATGGACCATGCCATCACTGCCAAGGTACTGCGTCTGGTCAACTCATCACATTTTGGTGTTAATTCAAGGGTAGTAACGATTCAGCAGGCAACTGCCTTGCTCGGTGTTGAAAAGATCAAGAATCTGGTCCGTCTGACGATACTTGCCAACCGCAGCTCTGCATCTTACTGCGAGGGATTTAATTTTCAGGCTTTCTGGCGACACAGCGTGGCAACCGCCATTTGTGCTGAATTAATTTCCCGGGCACTTCACATGAAACATGATTTTGCGTTTACTGCTGGACTTTTGCATGACATTGGTCGCTTGGTTCTGGTGACCTATTATCCTGAAAAATATGCAGAAGTCATTAAGCATCGGCAACTCAAGGATTGTTATTTGCTTGATGCGGAACGTGAAATCATGGGCATAGACCATGTCGATGCGGGGCTGACACTAGCGCAGCAATGGTTTTTTGCAGAAGCAATTCAGGATGCGATCAGAGGCCACCATTGCCCGGACATAGCCGGTATACATCCACTGGCATCTGTTGTCCACGTTGCAGATGCTGTGGTGCATGCGCTCGATCTCGCTGATGAAAAAAATGATGTTGTCCCCTTGCTGTCAGCACATGCTTGGGATACGCTAGCCCTTAGCGAAACAGAGTACCTTGGCATATTCCGTGAAACCGAAATGCGGGTTGAGGCACTGAATCAGATTTTAATTTGAACACGATTATTGACTCATGTATCTGGATAAAACGATTTTGGAACAATTGATGTATTTTAAAGATGCGAAATACCGGATCGACGATATTCATTTATTTCGCGATATAACTGATGAAAATCTTCAGCTCATCCGGAATATCATCAAAGACTGTCCGATCGTAAAAGCAAGAGCCGGACAAATCGTACTGGATGCAAACAGCTCAGGCTCCCGTCTGTTCATCGTACTGAATGGTGCTCTCGGCATCACCAAGCTCAATGAAGATAATAATCACATAGAAAATTCCATCACACAGTATCTGCCGGGGGAATGTGTCGGTGAAATATCCGTGCTGGATGAGGAAATTCATTCAGCAACAATTTCTGCATTATCCGATAGTGACCTGCTTGTCATTGAAGCGGAAACCTTATGGCAGCTGATCGATCAATCTAACGGTGTGGCACGTAACCTGTTGCAACTTTTATCGTTCAGAATCCGTACTGCAAACGCGCAAATCCGCAGCAGACAAAAAGTCGGCGAATTCTATCGCCAGTTATCCATGGTTGACGGCTTGACCGGACTGCATAACCGCGCCTGGTTGAATGCACAGCTACCACCGATGATAGAACACGCACATGTGAGTGGTAATCCACTCAGTATTATTCTGGTCGATCTGGATCATTTTAAACGCTTCAATGACGAATACGGCCACTTGCTGGGCGATGACGCATTGCAAACAGCGGCTAAGGTATTGAATGCGGGATTAAGGCCAACCGATTTTGCCGCTCGCTACGGTGGCGAAGAAATGATCGTCATTTTGCCGGGAACCACTCAAAAAGCGGCGATAGGGGTAGCTCAGCGTTTGTGTACCCGCTTGAGCAAGACCAAAGTATTCCCTGATGCAAAAAAGCCGCTGCCACATATTACGGGTTCTTTCGGCGTTGCGACACTTCAAGCAGAACAAGACTTTTTGCAATTGATTTCAGTCGCCGATGCGGCGCTTTATCGCGCGAAAGATGCAGGCAGAAATCAAGTGGCGGCATGATCGTCTCGCAGGCACAAGATGAAAAAAAGGGTTCGATATTCGAACCCTTTTTTATTTCAAACGGCTGCTTTCATCAGAAGCTGTAACCAACACCGAGCGTCACAACAACAGGTCTGAAATCAATTGTCGTTTTGCGCTCAATACTGCCAGTAATCGCCGTCAGATCGGTCTTCACTTTCGCTGCAACAATAGCACCGGTGACGGACCAGCGATCATCAAATTGATATTTGATACCGACTTGACCAGCAAGACCAAACGACTCTTTCAAACTCAACTTTGTCGGACCACCGGTAGCGATATCATTCGATGGTGTTGTAGTTGCGTCAAAAAACTGTGTGTAGTTAAGACCGAGACCAACAAATGGACGTATCTTTTCAGATGGCGCACCAAAGTTGTAGTTCACGAACAACGTCGGCGCCCGTTGCTTAACTTTTGCAATGACTCCGTACGGCCCCATCGTGCCACGACCATACACTTTGTGCTCAGGAGGTAAGCCAGCAGTAAAATCGAGATCAAAGTGATCGTTCAATTTACGTGTAAAACCAAACATCAAGGTCTTGCCGTCACCAACGGTCAAGCCCGCAGGCTGTGGCGTCAAATAAGCTGGGCCATTACTTGTAAAATCCGGCGAGTCGGAATGAATCCAAAGTCCGATGACGCCAGCTTTCACTGTGTTGTCGTAAGCAAAAGCGGAAGAAGCTGACAAAGCTAACGCCAGTGCTGCAATCATTTTAGTTTTTTTCATGGTCATTCTCCCGATTATTTAGCCAGAACTTGTTGGAAGAAACCACGTGCTGCAGCATTACAGAACGGTGGAACCAAAGTGCCGTGATACACACTGGCGACAGCAGTAGCCGGATCTTGTTTTGCTGCAACCGCAGCAGCAATAACACCTGCTTTAGACTGAGCAAAACCAACTTTTGCGGCAGCAAAAGGATCCGCTGCGCTGGTTGGATTTGTATCCACATCGAGCGTTGTCAGATATGCACTTGGGAAACCTTTGGCGAGGAAAAATCCTGCTGTAGCCTGTGTGCTGGCAAAAAACACTGTAGGATCGCTGCCACCACCGCATAACATGACAGGGACGTTTGGAACGTAATTACGCAGATCGTTTTTGACTCCGGCTTTCCGGAAAGCGTTAGCTGGTGAACAATTCAACGGATCCGCTGGATTTGTACCACATGGATTTTTCTGAGCATCTGCAAGGTAGGCATTGCGATAGCTCGTTTTAATCAGGTTACCATCACCAAAAAATCCACTGAATGCCGGTGTTGAAGGGCCTGGCAAAGAGTCCTTAGCAAACATCGCTAAAGAAGGCAATTTACCTGTGGTGAACAAATCGGTCATTGTCAATCCGCCTGGAATCAAGGTTTCAATTCCTGTGGCGTATTTATCTTCATAAATCTCATTCGCCGACGCGTATATGTTGCCATAAGATTTCTGCCATGATGTTGTTATCATTGGCAAAAATACGGTGCCACCTGCATTCGGACTACCCGCAAAAACCGCATCACCCAATAAAGCCATCGCATACGGACCAGACATACCAGCTAAGGCCGAGACTTTAAATTCAGATGCATATTTTTGCTGCATAGCACGCTGCGTTGCCATCGCCACGTGACCACCCTGTGAATAACCAGCGATGACTAACTTACCTGAGTCCTGCGCATTAATTCTTGGAAATGCGGCACGGGCAGCACGTAAAGAATCCACCATATCGTCAGCTTGTTGATCGGCGTTCAGATAAGGATGATAAGTCAGTGAAGATACGTCGTAACCGGCAAAATTTGAAGCAACAACGATAAAGCCTTGCGCTGCATACATTGCAGCAACCAGGGAGGCTTCCGAGTTATCTCTCAAATTAGCCATGTTGAAAGACTTCTCAACTGTTGTGCCGTGAGCATATAACAATACTGGACGTGGACCAGTACATGCCGGATCACTGCCAGAAGGAACCATGATCGCGCCTGTTGCATCAGTTGCTTCGTTTGCACCGCCAACAGTTGCGTATTTCATGTAGTAAGTGGAAATTTCACACTTAGGAGTACCAGTCACCTGCGTCAAACCTGGTTTTTTGGCTTCCAGCATTGCTTTAAAGACGACTGGATCTAATTTCGTGAGCGCTGGACCACTTGCTTGTGGAATTGGCACCAGATTAGGTGGATTTGCGTATAAGGTTCCGCGGGCAACGGAAGTATTGATCGCTGGGCCTTCGCTGCCACTGCCGCCACAAGCCGATAAAACGGCTGCGGACAACAAGCTGAGCGCAATTTGATAATGACGCATGAGTGTCTCTCTCCTATAAGAATTTGTATGTAAGTTACTAAAAACGCTGACTTAAAAGATAAAGGAACGAGCGTTCTAAAAACTTACCGCGTAGTATGTCACCAGCGCAGATGTATTAATAGCTACATTGATAAATCTAGAGGAAACATTCTTAAAATGTTTTCACCCTAAAAGGAATAATAGATGTAGATGAATTGACAGTATAAATTCACAATTGTTTTCCGCAAAGGGGCTTGGTCGTTAATCTTCGCAAAAGCGAATCACTTCTGAAAATATTTCCAGTTGAAACCAACGATTTAGGCTAATCTGAATCGGAAATTCACTGTCATGATGCAGGGCATAGTCCAATGCACTTTCAAGGCTCTCTCCTTGAAACAATTTACTTAACACTGCCCACTCCGTCTGTTCCAGTCGAACGACTTGTGGCTTCCAGTTCTGTCTTACGATCAATCCATAGTTTGCTAGCTCTGTCAGCAATGGAAAAGCAATCGCATCCGATTGTTGGTGCGCAAACCAGATATCCAGCCCTCGCAGGGACGATGTATACAAACTCACCGCTGGATGATTTTGCAAAATTGCAGAGGATAAATTCACGCCGCGCGACGCAACTGTTGCGACAAACACCGGTAAGCTCAACACCGGAGCGTTCGCCGCGTAATATGAACGATGCAATTGCCACTCTAATCTTGCAACGTCTGCAAAATACGGATAATCCGCATTGCATTCCGACGTTGCCAGGTACAACGGCAACTCCGCACCAAACTCATTCAAATCACCAGACTTCGAAGGATAGGCATATCCATACTCAGTTGCCATTTGCCGAAAAAAAACGTCGCCAACAAGTTGATGTAAAACCGGATAAGCATTTTTTAACGTGGCATACCAGATGGCCGCCAGATTATTGCAGCAATATGAAAATCGGCTTAGTGACAATTCGCTTAACGGCAAATTGTCGTTGACCGTGTTTTGCCGTTGCAACAACGCCGCCGCAAATTGTGCCTGCACGCTCGCAAGATCACGCTGCGTCATCCGAGTCCTTTAACCTGAAATCGTCTGGCTGCCGCAATCTGAATTTGCATTGCTTTTTCAGCTTCACTGAGCAAAACAGATAGCGCAGGAATGTCAGTGTCCCATTCGATCAGTACCGGGACATCCGAGCCTAAGCCTTCGCATGCCTGAGCGTATATCTGCCACACTGGCTCCGCAATACAACAACCGTGGTTGTCAATCAGACAGTCATCCGCCTGTAAATGACCAGCTAAATGTATTTCCCCCACAGAGCCTGCAGGGAGTGAAGTAATGCGGTTCAGAGCCAAGAGCGCGCTCTCATGGTGATTTACCTGATTCACGTATAAATTATTAATATCAAGCAAAATGCCGCATCCGGTGGATTTCACCAGTTGGCATAAGAACTCAGCCTCACTCATCTCATCGTGCTGAAAACGAACATAAGTAGAAACGTTTTCAATCAACACACGCTGCTGTAACTCATTTTGTAAATGATCAACGCGATCACAAAACAAGCGCAATGATTCCCGGGTCAAAGGCATGGGTAATAAGTCGTTTAAACTTCGCCCGGCTACCGCGCCCCAGCACAGATGCTCAGAAACCAGACAAGGCTGGATATATCCGATCAGTCGTTTCAGCTTTGCGATGTGCTCTTGTTGAAATCCATGTGCAGAGCCCAACCCAAGGCCAACACCATGCAAGCTGACAGGGTAGTCTTTGCGTAACTGCTGTAAAACATGAAGATCATACCCGCCCTCACCAAAGTAATTTTCCGCGTGTACCTCCAGCCATTGGATATTCACCGGCGCAGTCAGAAAATCTTTATAGTGCTGCGTACGCAGGCCTATACCGGCACCGACAGGATGAGGATTCATGGATGCGGAAAATTTTCCATGCATATCTGCTGAATCAACTGAATTGATATAACGCGTAATTAAGAACTCTTAGGCGCATCAGTTTTTCCGCCCATTTTTTCGCACGTGCCTGCCGGTACTTTTTTCCATTCATCAGGATCATTATCTTTCTTGGCCTGACCTGCGCAAGAATGCGAACCTGATTTCGACGAACAATCGTTCTGCCCCGCCTTAGCGATGCCGTAACACTTCTCTTTCTTCACAGGCTCAGCCGCAGACGCATGGGATGAACCGATCAAGCCTGCAAGCGCAGCAGTGATTATGGCTTTATTCTTCATTTGTATATCCTGAAAAGTAAAATAGTCTGATGTAAAGATGGCGCACTACAACCACTGATAACAACGTGTAACAACAGAAAAATAACAAAGGACATCATCGGATGCAAATAAAAAGTCAGCCTCTGCTCGCCATATCCGACAATAGTAAAATCAAAGCGGGGTGGCGACAATGTTTTAGTCAGCGATGAAATTTATTTGCCAGTATGCTGGCAAAATATCAGTTGTGTCAGCGACGCGCAGTCAGATCAGGCAAATTCCCGACTCTGCTTGAATTAGTGTATGCTGCGCCCTTTTTTGAATGCCTGAACGGAGATCCTATGCAAAAACTGAGTTTTAGCCTGAATGGCGAATTTGTAGAATTAAACCAGTTACTGAAATTAGTCGGCATCTGCGAAAGTGGCGGCGCTGGCAAAGTCATCGTTGCCAGCGGCGATGTCAGCGTTGATGGGCAACAGGAATTGCGTAAAACGGCAAAAATCCGCGCAGGTCAGATCGTCCGCCTTGGCGATGTAGAAATACGCGTCCTCGCTGACTGATATTCATCAGGCTGGCGCTTTTTCCTGCACATCCGCAGAGCTAGCATCTGCCGTCAGGTTTGCCATAAAACGGGCAAGCATATTGTCCATCGTATCAACGTGATGTTCAAACCAGTGCGGCAACTCTTCAGCAAGACGCGCCGCCAATTCCGTATCGCCTTCCTCTTCAACACGGCGACGCACCTCACGCATCACTTCCAGTACGGCTTCGTGTTCTTGCCGGTGACAGCCAGCAGGTGGAAATGCCGTTTCTTCCATCCAGCAATTTTCCTGTTCAAAATGTTCAATCGAGTGCGCGATCAGTGCATCCAGACGCTGAATAAATGTATCAGGATTATTTTCAGACAATGCTGCGCATAATTCCACGAATTCATGATGAATATCGTCCATCGGTGCGTAACTTAAACTCAGCCGATCTGACCAACCCCAGGTATTTTGTGTCATGTTTTTTCCTGTGCAATGAAGTAGCGAGATTATGGCTGATCAGTTCAAAGATTGCTTGCGTAAGATCATCTGACAAATAAAAACAGCGCACTTAAAAGTGCGCTGTTTTGAAAAATGTATTAACTACTACGCTGTTGACGTGCAATACGAGCAATTAAGCTGTGGTATTAATATTCTGACCAAGATATGGCGGCAGATTTTGTACCTTATTCGGATTTGGAATCGCCTGAATTAACGCGGTTGCGTTTTCAGTCTGGAGATCCATTGCTTTTTTTAACACAGCAATACTCACTGCCTGGCTGGTACCAACATCTGCGAGCGTCGTTGCAACATTTGCTATACCTGTAACGTCCATGACAATTCTCCTTATCAAACGTTTTTATTAACGGCTGAAGATAAGGTTTACTTTAATTTTATTTTAAAGATGTCGAAAAATTTTTCTGGTGTAATTCAGCAAGTATCCATTTCAGCACATCGATCGTCTTATTTAAATCCAGCCAGGCCAGGCCAGGGCGAAGATTCTCTGGTGCAGCAACATCCGAAGCAACTGCAACAATATGCGGATCATCAGGAAAAATAGCAGGTTTGCCAAGCGCTGGGCGATACACCTCGATTTTCGGAATGGCCTCCCATTTATAGCCTTCAACAAAAATCAGGTCAGATGACGACAATCTTGGCAAAATATCCATCAGCGCCGGCTCACTCTCTCCACGCAGTTCGCGTGTCATCACATAACGATAAGGCGAGACCAATAAAACCTCTGCCGCGCCAGCGGTGCGAAAGCGCGCACTATCTTTTTGGGGTGGCTCAATAATGATGTCATGGTGACTATGCTTTACAACATTGACCCTATGACCAAGAGTACATAACTCCTTCACTAGGAATTCCAGCAGTGTCGTTTTTCCGCTGCCTGACCATCCAACCACACCAAGTATGTTCTGCGCCATCTGCTGCAACCTAAAGTAATAGTGGTGCCAGTATAAACATATCTGTCGCAAACAAAAGCAGAGTCAGCGTCCCTGTTTGATTGTCAAGTTGCAATGTAGTCATGTAGTAACAATTCGATGGCAAACTTCTGTGCACCGCAACAATCGACAAAAATTCAATATGAGAGTCCTCTCAAGCAAATTTGCCATCGTTCTCGTTTTCATCAGCAATCTGCTCAGTTCTGCGGTTTATGCTCAGGACAACCAGATTATTATCGGGCAGGCCATTGATTTATCTGGCCCGAATGGCAGTATCGGCCGCGACTATGTGGCTGGCATCACCACCTATTTCGATAGTCTGAATACCAGCGGCGGCATCAACGGACGCAAAGTAAAGTATCTCGCCAGAGATGATCAGGGCATCCCGGCACAATCAGTCAAAGCCGTCGCCGAATTGCTGGAAAAAGACAGAGCAGAATACATGCTGGGTGGCATCGGGGCACCAGTGACCGACGCCGTTGTCAGCTCGCCAAAATTTGTACAAAGTGGACAAACCTTGTTTGCACCATTGATAGGCTCTGTCAAAAGTTACGGTAATCGTGTCTTATTCTGGCGCCCGAGTCCTGAGCAGGAAATGCAATATATTTTCTCTTACTTTGACAAACTCGGCATCAAAAGCGTCGGCATCGCCATACAGGAAAACAGCGTCAATCAGGACATGTTTCAATACGTGAGCAACGAAGTTAAAAAACGCAAGATGCAAATGAGTGGCATTGTGCATATCAATAATTCTCCGGCCGATATTGAGCGTGAATCAGCCGCATTATCGAAAGCAAATCCGAACATCGTCATCGTCGTCGCAGATACCCTGAGTACTGGCCTGTTCTTAAAGGAATTCCGTAAATATGCGCCAAGAACATTTGTCGCCGGTATGTCATTGACGAATCTCGATACGCTGGCGGAAGTCGCCGGTGCCAAATCACTGGAATGGACCGTGTTTTCGCAGGTTATACCGAATCCTCAGGGCAAGAAATCCATCGTGCAGATCGAGCACAGTAATATGATGAAAAAATTCCGTGACGAAGATTTATCCTCACTGACATTTGAAGGTTTCGTCGTCGCCAAGACTCTGGCAAAAGCGATACAGTTATCGAAATCAGGTAAAGACGGTCTGCAATCGATCGCTAACCAGAAATCGACGATGGATCTGGGCGGCATATTGCTGACCCCGCACGAAGGCAGCTACCGGATGTCGAGTTACGTTGACATTGCCTTATTCCGCAAAGGTGGCGGCCTCATGTTCTGATGTCCTGATGCTCTGCCGTCGGTTCGCATAAAAAAAGCCTCTCACATAGAGAGGCTTTTTTGCATCCAACATTTCCACATCGAGTAACTGATCAGCCGCTGTTTCTCAAACCAGCCGCAATACCATTGATCGATAAATGGATGCCACGGCGCACCCGTTCATCGGTATCACCCTGACGGAAACGTTCGAGTAACTCGACCTGTACGTGATTCAATGGCGACAGATAGGGGAAACGATTCCGTATCGAACGCGCCAGCAAAGGATTCGCCGCCAGCAACTCATCCTGTCCGGAAATTGATTTCAGCACATCTATCGTCAATGTATGCTCGGCTTGAATCCGTGGGAAAATTCGCTGGCGCAGACTGTCATCCTTGACCAGTTGTGCATAACGGCTGGCAATCCCGATATCGCTTTTTGCCAGCACCATTTCCATATTCGACAGCACGGTGCTGAAAAAAGACCACTCGCGGAACATCGCTTGCAAGGTCTGCAAACCATGGTCAGGATGTGCCTGCAAATACGCCTGCACAGCAGCGCCAAAACCAAACCAGCCCGGTAACATCAGACGGCATTGCGCCCAGCTGAAGACCCACGGTATCGCACGTAAATCTTCAATCGCTGTTGATTTCTTACGGGATGCCGGACGACTGCCGATGTTCAGACCAGCTATCTCAGAAATGACTGTCGATTCCCAGAAATATTGCTCAAAACCTTCGGTCTCGTAGACCAGGTGACGGTAGGCTTTAAAGGCATGCGCAGATAACTCTTCCATCGCCGATAAAAACTCGGGACGCGGCGGCGCTTCCTGATGCGCGAGCAAACTCGCTTCCATCGTCGCGGCCGCCAGCACCTCCAGATTGCGGCGACCGACTTCCGGATTACCGTATTTGGCGGTAATGACTTCGCCTTGCTCTGTCAGACGAATCTGCCCTTGCACTGCACCGGCAGGCTGCGCCAGGATTGCCTGATAGCTGGGGCCACCGCCACGACCGACAGAACCACCGCGACCATGAAACAAACGCAGGCGTACCTGATGCCGCGCGAACACCTGTATCAGATCAAGTTCCGCTTTATACAATTCCCAGCCTGAGGTCAGGAAGCCGCCGTCTTTATTACTGTCCGAATAGCCCAGCATTACTTCCTGCGCCTGCTGACGGCTCGCGAGCAAACGTGCATAAGCAGGAATCGCAAACAGCCTGTCCATCACCGGTGCGCTGTTCTGCAAATCCTCAATAGTTTCAAACAGCGGAATAATATTCACATCGAGACGCCCTTCTGCCGGATGCAGCAAACCTGCTTCTTTCAGCAGCAAAGCCAGTTCCAGCATATCGGAAACGCCATCCGTTTTTGAGATGATGCAATTCGGTACCGCGCCATCGCCATAACGTTGTTTCGCCTTCGCAGCAGCGCGGTAAATCGCGAGTTCCGATTGGGTTTCTTCAGAATAAGTCAGATACGGCGATGCCAGAGGCCGCGCAGAACTGATCTCTTTGACCAGCAACTCAATCCGCTGATCTTCATTCAAAGACAGGTAATCCACTTCCGGATTCGCGGCCTGTAACAGCTCGGCGACCACGCGTTCATGCACATCGGAATTCTGCCGCAAATCAAGTGGCGCCAGATAAAAACCAAACACCCGCACCGCCCGCCGCAGATGGCGCAGACGACCACGGGTAATCGCCGCAGAACCATTGCTGATCAGGGATTGGTGGATGATGTCGAGATCAGCCGCCAGCTCTTCGGAATACGCATACGGCGTCGCGTCGCCACTGGGTGGTATCGCCGGCAACAGACCAAGTAATTGTGTATATGTCGCCGCCAGACGCGCGTAGATACCGCTGATCGCAAGGCGATACGGTTCATCAGCACGGTGCGGCGAATGATCGGGCGAACGCTGCGCGAGCGCCAGCAACTCATCGGACACTTTTACCAGCAAAGTTGCCATCGACAACTGCGAGCCCAGCGTGTGTATCTCTTCCAGATAAAACTTGAATGCACGCGTCGCCTGCATTGCCATTGTTTTTTCCAGTATGGACGCAGTGACGAAAGGATTACCATCGCGGTCACCACCGATCCAGCTGCCCATTTTCATGAAACTCGGCAATTCCGTTTGCTGTAATGACGGATCTTTGGATGCCAGCAGATCTTCCAGCCCCGCATACAGATGCGGCAGTTCGCGCAGGAAAGTGTAGTCGTAAAAACTCAGGCCGTTTTCCACTTCGTCGAGCACCGACAGCTTGGACATGCGCAACATGCGTGTCTGCCACAGCGTGAGTACGGCGCGCGCCAGCGCTTCCTCATTCGCGCCCGATTCTTCCGGTGTCAGTTGCATGCGATCACGCTCATCCAGCAAACGCGTAATCACCATCTGGCAATTCAGTATGCTCTTGCGCTGCACCTCGGTCGGATGCGCAGTCAGCACCGGCGCCACCTGCGCATGCTCAAAAAAATCCAGTAACTGCCGCGTGCTGTGACCGGTACGGTACAAAGCCTCGATCGTAAAAGCCAGACTACCCTGACGCGGAGCCGAGCCTGCGATCTGATGCGCACGCGAACGGCGGATGTGATGCTGATCCTCAGCCAGATTCACCAGATGTGAAAAATAGCTGAACGCCCGGATTACTTGCGTGGTCTGGTCGTTGGTCAGCGTATTCAGGGTCGAT
Source organism: Cognatundibacterium rivi (assembly GCF_018139565.1). Lineage (GTDB taxonomy): Bacteria > Pseudomonadota > Gammaproteobacteria > Burkholderiales > Burkholderiaceae_D > Undibacterium > Undibacterium rivi. The sequence goes on along the minus strand of NZ_JAGSPK010000004.1, from coordinate 267,442 downwards.
TCCAGCTCAACACGTGCAGCCTGATCGGCATCACGACGAAAGCGTATCGAGTTCTGCCGCACCCGTTCTATCAGCTCGAAAGCCTCGTCCCCATGCTGATTTCTTACTGTATCGCCTAACAGGCGCCCCAGCCGGCGTATATCTTCACGCAGGCTCTGATCTTTATCATCGTCTTTATCGGTCATGTTGAGTTAGTAGTGGAAGTGAAAATACATGCTGGGAAAATTGTACGTGAGCCGGGTCAGTGGATTGATGAAAAATCTTGCCGCTTTTGCGCAATCTCACGCGCGTCGCCTGATAGTTAATGCAGTTGTTTTTTCTGAACAATATCAACGTACATCAGAAAATGATCAGTTAAAACTAGCTTACCCAGTGAGCTTGACGGCAGACTTACAGCTTAGCGATATCCGCCGCCGCTTATACAGGCGAAAACACGGCTGCAGCGCCCCGCCTGCGGCAAGCCAGATCGTTCGCCAATTGATGTCAGGCAGCTTTTTTGAGCTTCTGACTGCGTTTGACTGCGTGCAACAAACCTTTGGTTGAACTGTCGTAATCTTCTTTGACGGCTGCAGGATCAAGGCTAATCAATTGTTGCGCGAGCGACTTGCCCAGCTCGACGCCCCACTGGTCGAATGCATTGATATCCCAGATCACCGATTGCACGAATACTTTGTGTTCGTACAACGCAATCAGCGCCCCCAGCGAACGTGGCGTGAGGCTGTCCAGCAACAGGGTTGAGGTCGGGCGATTGCCTTCAAACACGCGCGGTGCCAGCATTTTTTCCGGTAAATCACCGAGTTCAGCGCGTACTTCTTCCATATTTTTGCCGAGCGCCATCGCTTTTGATTGTGCAAAGCAATTCGCTAGCAAGGCCTGATTGTGTCCGGGTAAGCCGGCATCATCATCGGCGACGACAATGAAATCCGTCGGGATGATCGTCGCGCCCTGATGCAGCAACTGAAAATATGCATGCTGCCCATTCGTGCCCGCTTCGCCGAACAGAATCGGCGAAGTCGTGTAATCGACACGCTGGCCTTCACGCGTCACCGATTTGCCGTTGCTTTCCATTTCCAGTTGTTGCAGATACGCGGGCACACGCGTCATGCGCTGATGGTAAGGCGCAATCGACAAGGCATGCAGGCCGAGGAAATTAATATTCCAGACGCCGATCAGCGCCATCAGCACCGGTAGGTTTTTTTCCAGCGGTGCCTGTGCAAAATGCAGATCCATTTCATGCGCACCAGCCAGCATTTCTTCAAACCTGTCCATGCCGACATACAAGGCAATCGACAAGCCAATCGCGCTCCACATCGAATAACGTCCGCCGGCCCAGTTCCAGAATGGAAAGACGTTTTCCGGTGCAATACCAAAATCGGCGGCGGCTTTCACATTCGTACTCAAGGCCACGAAATGCTGACGAATCTGTTCGGCCGGACAACCATGCGCGAGCATCCATTCGCGCGCGGTGCGGGCATTGGTCAGGGTTTCCATCGTGGTGAATGTTTTGGAAGCGACCACAAACAAAGTCGTTTCCGGATCGGCATTCGCCAGCGCATCAGCCACATGACGGCCATCGACATTCGACACAAAATGCAACGACAGATTTTTCTGTGACCACGGCGCGAGTGCGATACACGCCATCTGCGGCCCCAGATCAGAACCGCCTATGCCGATATTCACAATCGTGCGGATCGCCTTGCCGGTATAACCGCGCCAGTGTCCGCCGCGCACCGCATCGCTGAAACTGCGCATCTGTGCCAGCACCTGATGCACATCAGCAGCGATATTGTCGCCATGTAGATAAAAACTTTCACCTTTTGGCAGGCGCAACACGGTATGCAGCACCGCGCGGTTTTCGGTGAGATTGATGGCTTCACCACGCAACATCGCATCACGCCGCGCTTCGACATCCTGTTGCCGCGCCAGTGCCAGCAGATTCAGTTTTGCCGTGGTATCGATGCGCTGTTTCGAGTAGTCGAGCAGAATGCCGCAAGCGGAAGCGGAAAAATGGCTGAAGCGCTGCGGATCAGCGCGGAACAATTCTTTCAGGCTGGGCAAATTGGTGGCGCGTTGCTGCAACAGGCACCAGAGCGGAGTACGGGAAACAGAAGTGGCCATGAGCGTGCTTTTTATCTTAACTAAGACCGGAAAAACATAAAAATGGGGGGGGTATATCTCATTTTTGCCTTTATCTCCTTGAAAACAAAGGCGCTTAAAAAATACTCCCCCCAGTATATTTTGACCAAATGCAGCAAAAATAGAACGCTGCAGCCGCATCTGATCTCACCGTCTGCGGCGCAATGACATCGCAGAAGGTGACGGGAACATCACTGGCTGCCAGACTTTCCAGCCTCGGCAGCTTTAGCCGCGGCGGCCGCAAGTTGTGCAATCGCTGCCCAGTCACCGCTCTGAATCAGATTCGCCGGGCACATCCAGGAACCGCCGACGCATAAAACATTCGTCTGCTGCAACAGCACCGGCGTGGATTCCAGCGTGACGCCACCAGTCAGGCAGAAGCGGACATCGGGAAACGGGCCGCCCAACGCTTTCGCCATCTTGGTGCTGCCAACGACATCTGACGGAAACAGCTTAACGACATCAAAACCATGTTCCAGCGCCAGCATCACATCGCTCGCGCCACCGGTACCGGGAAAATACGGCAAACCGGATTCAGCAGCAGCTTTTGCCAGTGCAGGTGTAATGCCAGGGCTGATGCCAAACGCAGCACCCGCTTCTTTAACGGCAGCGAGTTGTGCCGCTGTCAGTATCGTGCCAGCGCCGACCGTCACGCCAGGGCAGGCGTTCACGACTTCGCGTAATACGTTCAGCGCATTCGGCGTGCGCAAGGTAATTTCAACGGCAGGCAAACCGTTTTCTGCCAGCGTTGTCACGCAACGAATCGCCTGCTCCACATCATCAGCAACCAGTATCGGTAAAACGCGCACCTGGGCGAGTTGGTCAATGATGCTTTGTCTGGAAAAACTCATGTTGTCCTCTGCTGATTGTCATTGGCGCTGATGCGCGCTGTTGTGTTTGTGTTGTCTGTATGGTGTGCACATTACCGATACACACCGCAATCTCTTACCTGTGATATCCGGTTCTATGAATGTCAGTCGATGAATAAGGTCGATGCGCCGTGTTCTGGTGCCGTCACCACGCGACGTTGTGCGGCAAACAGATCGCGACCATAGCCCGCCATATTTTCTTTACTCGAACCACGCACTGCACGTTGCGCCCATTCAGCTTCATCGACCAGCGCGCGTAATTCACCGGTATGCACATTCAGCTCGATCAGATCGCCGTCGCGCACTTTGCCGAGCGGCCCGCCCTGCGCCACTTCCGGGCTCACATGCAATGCCGCCGGTACTTTGCCGGACGCGCCGGACATGCGGCCATCGGTCACCAACGCCACCTTGTAACCGGCTGACATCAGGCTGCCGAGCACCGGCGTGAAATGGTGCAGCTCCGGCATACCATTGGCCTGCGGCCCCTGGAAAATCACGACGGCGACAAAATCCATATTCAGCTCGCCTGCTTTATATGCGTTGACCAGCGCCTCTTGCGATTCAAATACTTTGGCTGGAGCTGTGGTGATCCACGCCTCTTCCGGCACTGCGGATGCTTTCACAATCGCCCGCCCCAGATTGCCTTGCAGCAGGCGCAGGCCACCGGTTGCGGCGAACGGCTCGCTGACATTTCTGAGCACTGCGGTATCTGTCGATAATGCAGGCTGCGCCTGCCAAGCGATTTGCCCGGCATCATTCAGCATCGGGCACACGGTATGCGAATGCAAACCCTCGTCGCCATACACCGTCATCACGTCGCCATGCATCAGACCTGCCGATAATAATTCGCGGATCACAAAGGTCGGGCCACCGGCATCTTCAAATGCATTCACATCCGCCGTGCCATTCGGATACACCCGCGTCAACAGCGGAATGACCGAGGAAAGCTCATCAAAATCCTGCCAGTTGATCAGGATACCGGCGGCACGTGCCACCGCAACCCAATGGATAGTGTGATTCGTCGAGCCGCCCGTCGCCAGCAAGGCGATGATGGCATTGACGATGGTTTTTTCATTAACCAGTTGGCCGATAGGTTTGTAGTTGCCGCTTTGTTCGGTCAGTTGCAGTACCCGTTCCACCGCCGCGTCGGTCAGCGCACTGCGCAAAGGGTCGGATGGATGAACAAAAGCCGCGCCTGGCAAATGCAAGCCCATCGCTTCGAGCAGCATCTGATTGCTGTTCGCGGTGCCATAAAACGTGCAGGTGCCAGCACTGTGATACGCGGCGCTTTCGGCGGCCAGCAATTCTTCTTTCGTTGCTTTACCTTGTGCATACCGTTCACGCACAGCGGCTTTTTCTTTATTCGATAAACCAGAACCCATAGGCCCGGCTGGCACAAAAATCGTCGGCAAGTGACCAAAGGCCAGCGCACCGATCAGCAGCCCTGGCACAATTTTGTCGCAGATACCAAGACACAGCGTCGCATCAAACGCATCATGCGACAAAGCCACGGCTGTCGCCTGCGCAATCACATCGCGCGAAAACAACGACAACTCCATCCCCGGACGCCCCTGCGTCACACCATCACACATCGCCGGGACTGCACCCGCCACCTGCGCCGTACCGCCACAACGTAGCGCGGCCTCACGTATCTGTTGCGGATAAGTTTCATACGGCTGATGCGCAGACAGCATGTCGTTGTATGCGGTCACGATACCGATGTTCGGCTTCTGCGCCTGATTCAGCCAGATTTTGGTGCCATTGCCCATCGCCGCATTCGCATGTGCCTGATTCGCACACGACAAACTGGCGCGGCGCGGCCCACGGCCACGCATTTTTTCCAACTGTTCAAGATAGGCAGTACGCAGAGGTTTGCTGCGTTCAATAATACGTTGTGTCACCTGAGCGATAACCGGGTGCAACGCAATCGATGTTGATGAAGAGGATGTCGTCATTGAACTCACCTGATGCCCTGTGGGCGTAATAGTAAAGCGGCAGAAACAGACAGCAAAACAGCCAGTGATCTTGCGCACCAGTTTCTGCGGTGCTTGTCAGACGATCACTCAACTATCTGAAAACTATCTGAATACAATGAACAGAAAGATACCACGAATCAGAAATTTCTGTAACAAACTTTCATAATTTCATTTTTAAGTCTATTTATCATTAAAAATGTTATTTTTTAACGTAACGAAACTACATTTTTGTAGTTTTTCTGGCATAATCAAGCTGTCCATACTGCGTTTATCCGTTGATTCAGGTGCACCGCTGATAAAGTCAAGCGCGAAGCAACACGAAGCAAAGCAAAGAACCGCAACTATGCGTCAGCACCTAGCAGGCAAGTAAATTCAGGTAACCAATCAGAACACCTCACGGAGTCAGCATGACCACTTTTGTCTTATTTGGCGGCACCGGCGATCTCGCCAAACGCAAAATCATTCCAGCGCTGTACAGCGCCTTTGTGAATGGCCGGCTCGACAGCGAATTCAAATTTATCGGCGCGGCGCGTGAAGCCTTGTCGCATGAGGAATTCCGTCAGCGTGTCAGCGACAGCATCAGCCAGTACGCCGGAAAAGTGGTCGGAGGCAGCGCCGAAAAACTCGCCGCTTTCCTCGCTTGCACGGATTACGCCAAAATCGATGCACGCGTACCTGAAGATTTCGCGATTCTGAAAAACAGCCTGCATACCTCGGCAAGCAATGCCACCCTGTTTTATCTGGCGACCGGCCCGGATATTTTTATTCCTGTCGTTGAGCAGTTATCGAAACACGGTCTGGTGGAAGGCAATGCGCGCGTCGTCGTCGAAAAACCGCTGGGGCGCGATGCGCAATCGGCCAAAGAAATTAACCAGTCGCTGCGTAATTATCTGGATGAACATCAGATTTACCGTATCGACCATTACCTCGGCAAAGAGATGGTGCAAAATCTGCTCGCGCTGCGTTTTGCCAATTCCTTCCTCGAACCTTTGTGGAATCGCAAATGGATACAGGATGTGCAGATTTCAATTTCCGAACAAGTCGGCGTTGAATCGCGCGGTGATTTTTACGATCACACCGGCGCGCTGCGTGACATGGTGCAAAACCATTTGCTGCAACTGGTGTCCATCGTTGCGATGGAGCCGCCGGTGAATGCGAATCCGGATGCGATCCGCGACGAAAAAGTCAAAGTCTTGCGTGCACTGCGTAAATTCACGAATGAAGAAGTCAGCAAAAAAACCGTGCGCGGGCAATATCGCGCTGGTGCGGTCGATGGCAAACCTGTCATTGCTTATCAGGCGGAGCCCGGTGTACCGCCTGCGTCCCGCACTGAAACCTTCGTCGCTATCCGCGCAGAAATCGACAACTGGCGCTGGGCGGGCGTGCCGTTTTATCTGCGTACCGGCAAGCGCATGGCAAGCCGCAGCGCAGAAATCACGATTAATTTCAAACCGATCCCGTATTCGATTTTTGGTCAGTCGCAAGGACCTATGCGCTCGAATCGTCTGGTGATTACTCTGCAGCCGGAAGAAAGCGTGCAGTTGTTCATGAAGGCCAAAGAGCCCGGCGAAGGCATACGTTTATCCGATGTGGCACTGAATCTGGATTTTGCTGAAGCATCGAATTTACGCCGTGTTGAATCGTATGAGCGTTTGCTGCTCGATGCCATGCATGGCGATCTGACGCTGTTTGTGCGCGATGATGAACTCAATGCTGCATGGTCTTGGATAGACCCGATCATGAATGCCTGGCAGAACGACAGTGAAGGCTTGAAATCGTATATCGCCGGTAGCTGGGGCCCGGCAGCGGCGAGCTATCTGCTGGCGCAGCACGGCGCCGCGTGGGGCGAAGAATACGTTGAAAGCTGAAGCTATGAGCACCATCCGTTACCACGATTTCGATGACATCAACGCGTTAAGCAAGAGTCTGAGCCAGCAATGGCTGGACATCATCTATAGTGCGACGACACCTGTCAGTTTTGCGCTGGCAGGCGGCACCACACCGGCACCGATTTACCGCCAACTCGACGCCTTGTTAAGTGCCTGCGCCACGCCGCACCAACCAATCACGCTGGTGGCGACCGATGAACGCTGGGTCGATGACGCCGATGCGCAAAGCAATGAAGGCTTATTCCGGCGCTGCCTGCCTGGATCCGCAGCACGTCAGGATTGGCAATTGTTGTCACTGAAAAATGAAGCGCCAACTCCGGCCGCCGCCGCTGCTGCGATTGATGCCCGTCTGCGCGAACAATTGCCAAATGCATTCAATGCAGTATTGCTGGGGATGGGCGCAGATGGCCATATCGCCTCGCTGTTTCCCGGCGCGCCGGTGCAGCAAGATCAGCGCACCTGTCTTGCTGCCTTGCATCCGCAAACCCAACAAAGCCGCATGTCCTTATCGCTGCCTCGTTTGCTCCATACCGAGCGGATCTGGCTGCTGATCAGCGGCGCAGAAAAACGCCGCGTGCTGGAAGACGCCGAACAACAGCAGTTACCGATCAGCGCCTTATTACGCGATGCGGGCTGCCCGATTGATGTTTTCTGGTGTCCCTGAAAAATAAGAAACTATGGCACATTCACATTCCACACCCTCTTCGATAACGCCAACGGAAAAAGGTTTGCTGGCCCGCATCCGCGTCGCCAGTACCGCGCTGAGCCGCGCCGAGCGCCAGGTTGCTGAATTCCTGCTGCAAAAGCCGCATGATGCGCTGGAAATGTCGATACGCGTGCTGGCGCAAGCCTGTAACGTCAGCGAGCCGACGGTCGCGCGTTTCTCACAAAGTCTGGGTTTCGATGGCTTCAAATCATTCAAACTGGCATTTGCAAAAAGTCTGGCGACCGGCATTCCGTATCTGCATCTGGATGTGAATCAGGCTGATCATGTGCGCGATGTGTTACCCAAAGTATTTGACCGCACCATCGCGGCACTGATGGAAGCCAGAAATAATGCGAACGTCACCAACTTTGAAGCCGCCGTGCAATTGCTTGCCAGAGCCCGCCGGATAGAATGTTACGGGCTCGGCTATTCCGGCGCGCTGGCGATTGATGCGCAACTCAAGTTTTTCCGTTTCGGTATTCCCACCACCGTTTTTTGCGATGCTCATTTGCAGGCGCAATCGGCAACCCTGCTCAACAGCGATTGCGTCGTGGTCGCATTTTCCCGCACCGGTCGCACACGCGATCTGATCAATAGCGTGCAACTCGCAAAAGAAGCTGGGGCAAAGATTTTGGTCTTGTGCGCGAGTGGTGGCCCGCTGGCAGAGCTGGCGGATGTGCACATCAGCGTGGACGTGGAAGAAGACCCGGATATCTATACGCCGATGACATCCCGCCTCGCCCATCTGACGTATATCGATGCACTGGCCGTTGCCGTCACTTTGCTGCGCGGCCCGGCGGCTATCGATATGCTGGAAAGAGCCAAAGCCAGCATCAGCGAAAAACGTCTGGTGCCCAAGGCAGACTGAATAACTGAGCGATTCAAAAAATGGGCTCATGTCTGCTGAGAAATGAGCCTATTCAACGTTGACGGCAGATATTGCTGAAAACAGAAAATACCTGCGTCAGCACAATCGCCACAATCACCCCACACTAGCCGCGTCTTTTGAGACCGGTTTTGACATGGCGGCTGGCATGTTTTTTGGCATCTTGTTCGTCATTGTCAGCGCCGTTTTCGCTACCAATTTTGCCCGTCGTTTTCTGATCCAGATAATGACGCCGGTCACACTCAGCATCGCTACCACCAAGCCCATCAACGAGATCAGTATGCGCCCCGTCAGACCAAGGATGCGACCTGAATGCAGCGGGAACTGCGCTTGCAGAAAAATATCTCCCGCACTGCCAGTACCGGGAATTTTGCCACCCAGAGCACGGCCATCTTTGCCATCGAAATACAGCCAGGCATTGCCCAGACCAACATCACCGTGATCATTACCGGCTTCAAAAAAACCCACGCCGTAAACACCAAATGCCGACGAATAGAAAATACCGCCAGCCGGTAAGCTCCAGCCGCGCTTTTGTGCATCCTGCTTTGCCAGACTGACGATCTGCGCCCGGCTGAGAGCAGGAATGACCGGTTGCTCCAGCGCCTGCGGTACACGGCTGGCAAACACATCCTCACTCAAGGGTGAAAACCACGCAACCACCGGACGCATCACCTGCGCATTCAGATTCATCGATACAGAGGTGACCGCCAACAGCAGCATGAACAGCCATAGCCACACAGCGCTGGAACGATGTAGATCAAAATTCAGTTTGTGCCCGCCCTGTGCCCAGCGAAACGCAAACGATTTGCGCCAGCTGCGCCAGTTGGGAAAGGAAATCCACAATGCAATGAAACAATCGAGCACCCACACCAGAGCGATCAGCCCCATCAGCCAGATACCCAGCTCGATGCCGGACACTTCAGGAAGATGCATGGTGTAATGCAGCTTGTACAAAAACGGCAGCAAGTTTTCACGGCTCAGCGAAATTTCGCCCCATTGCCGCTTCCCCTGTATTTCTGCCGTCACCGGATCAACCGCGATCTGATTGAAACCCAGCGCATAAGGCTTTGCCGTGGCGGGATCTATCTTTCCTTCGACCGACATCTGTATGGTGTGACCGGGCTCCTCCTCGTTCAGCACATACGTCACACGGAGGCGCGGATCATCTGCTTCAATTTTGTCAGCCAACGCAAGACCGGACCAGACGGGACGCCGGTCTGCATTAGCTTCGTCGACACCTGCCGCACTACGGGCATGAAACAGTTGCGGATTCAGCCAGGCATCAAGCTCATGATCCCACGAGATGAGCGCACCGGTCAGGCCAGAGACAAACAGGAAAACGGCCACCGCCAGCCCGAACCAGCGGTGCAGCAACACGAAAACAGGTCGCATCTGCATATATCGCGCCGCCGCTTAATATTTCCAGTTGACCGTCACGCTGCCATTACGTGGCGCAGCGTAGTAACTCTGACTCCAGTACAGACTGGTCAGATATTTCTGGTCGCTGACATTATTCAGATTCAAGGCAATGCTGAGATTCGGATTCACCTCATAGCGCGCCATCAGATTCAGCACAGCATAACTGCCCTGACGAATCACATTACCGGAACCTTCATCGCGGAAAGTATCCGACTGCCAGTTCATGCTGCCGCCCACTTTTGCCTGCGGCAGAAACGGTAACTGATAAGTCGTAGAAAGGCGGAACAATTTTCGTGGCACATAGGTTTTCACATCTTTATCGTCGCCACCCTTGAGACTCAACTGGGTATACCCTGCGCTCAGATTCCAGCCTTTGGCAAGCTCACCGCTGGCATCAAACTCAAACCCTTGCGACGTTGCGTCGATACCCCGGTAATACGCCTTGGTGCCGACATAACCCGCCTGCTCTGCAGCGTTGTTTTGCCTGATTTTAAAGACGGCAGCCGACAGATTCAGCTTACGGTCAAACAGTTCGGCTTTCACGCCCAGCTCGTCCCCTTTTCCCTTGACTGGATCGAGCGTCTTGCCGCTGGCATCGACTTCACTTTGCGGATTAAAAATTTCGGTATGGCTGGCATACGTTGAAACATAGGGTGTCAGGTCATACACCAGGCCCAGATACGGCGTGGTCTTGCTGGCATTCTTGATGCTGCTGACGCCATACGAATTACCGCTGGTTTCCGCCTTCGTGTGATTGGCACCGGCGATCAATTTAAATTCATCCGCGAGGTTGAAACGGGAGGCAATAAACACCGTCGTGCGTTTGTCTTCATAGTCGCTGCCATTGACCGATGCGTTAAATGCGGGTTCTGGATAATTGCCCGTCCAGTTGCTGATATCCGGTAAGGCGGTACCGATGCCCACGCCGTAATGCGAAATATCATTCATATTGGATTTCGACCAGTTCGCACCAACGCTCAGATCGTGCTGACGTCCGGCCAGCGTGAATTTGCCGGTGGCATAAATATCCAGCGTGGTCTGCGTATTGACACTGTTATACAGCGATGGATAACTGTACAAGCCCAACCCGGTCGCGCGCTCGGGCGTGCCATAGACGTAAAAAAGTTTGGAATCGGTGCTGGCACGGTTACGGCTGACAACAGATTTAATCTGCCAGTCGTCATTGAGCTGGTGGCTCAGTTCGACGAAGCTGCGCTCATTCTGCGTCTGCCAGCGCGCCCAGTCGGTTGCCGTGCTGGTCGAAGTTTTGTAATTGGTCGGGCTGCCATCGGTGTAATACAGTGGCAAGGCGCCCCACATACCGCCACGCACGTCGCCTTTCTGATGGGAATGACCGATTGTCAGCAAAGTGGTGTCGCTCAGATTGGCTTCGATCACGCCGTACAGCACAGTTTTTTCCGGTGAATAACGATCAAGATAAGAATCACCGGTCTGCTTTGCAACTACCAGACGCCCCGCGACCGTTCCGGCAGCATTCAATGCACCGGAAACATCCGCATCGACCCTGCGCGTATTCCACGAGCCCAGCGTCAGCCCGGCGGATGCCTGCGTCTGATACACCGGGCGCTTACGGATAAAATTCACGGCTGCAGAAGGATTACCGGTCGAAGACATCAGACCATTCGCCCCGCGCACGATATCGACCCGGTCGTAAATCGCGGTATCAATATCACCATACACATTGCCGGTAGTGAACGGCAGGCCGATACCATCGTACTGAAAATTGATAATGTCAAAACCACGCGCCATGTAATACGTGCGATCTGTTTCTACTTTTTCGACCGAGACACCCGTCGTATTTGCCAGCACATCATTGGCGCTAAGCTGTCTGAAATCATCCATTTTTGCGCGGGTCACCACCGACACCGATTGCGGCGTTTCCCGCAAAGACATATCCAGCCTGGTTGCAGAACTGCTCTTGCGCGTCGAATAAGCGCCGCTCTTTTCTGTCGTCGGTTCATTTACCGCTGCGCCTTTCACCACCACTTCCGGTAATGCCGCTTTGTCCTCGCCTGCTGATGCTGCGTTATCCGCCAATACGGCGGCTGGCGCCAGCAACGCAATCGATAATGCCCACGCCATTGGCCGCAGGCGGAAAACGTTATCAGAAGTCGAATCAGAGTCTTGCCGGACAGAGTGTGAAATGCGCTGAATCATAGATAGCCTTGAAATTGATCTGAGTAGAAAAATGCCTGCAGACCATGCCCGACAGCAGAACAAGCATGGAAGATGAATGGCAGCATTGTACTCACGCAAACAAGTTAACGCAAATCATTCTCATTTGCGTTTTGTGTTGAATTTATGTTCGGCCTTGTTCGGCAGCATTCAGTGTTTTCGTGGTTTGGTGGTTTGTTTGCCTGATTGATGTTTACTTGCAGCGGCATAAACCTCAGCCATTGAAATCAAGGGTTCGTCATCGACACGCGCAATAGTCAGCGCCAGATACAAGCTAAATCAAGCCAAATCAAGCAGCATACAATTTTGCAACGGTCACCCCGTCTCTTGTCTTTTTGAGTAATACTAGAAACAAAGGAGTGAGACATGAACCGAATAGCTATTCATCAGATTGTGGAAGAAGTCAAAGACTTGCCGACCCTGCCTGCGGTCGTCATGGAGATACTGAATAACATCGACAAAGAAGATGTCGACACGCACGAACTGGCCGACAAAGTCACACGCGATATCGCCCTGACCGCGAAAACCCTGAGGCTCGCCAATTCAGCCTATTACGCCACGCAATTCAAAGTCACCACCATACAGCAAGCGATCGCCCTGCTTGGCATGACCACCGTTAAACAAATCATCGTGACGGCCGCGCTGACCGGCTGCTTCCCGGAAAATAATTGTCAGGGCTTTAGCCACAAAGATTTCTGGCGTCATTCAAATGCCGTCGCCATCGTCGCAAAAATTCTCGCGCGACGCCTGAACCTGAGTCTGGACGTCGCCTTCACCGCAGGCTTGTTGCATGACATCGGCACACTGGTGCTGGTCACTTACCACAGCACCGAATACGAACACGTCATCGCCTGGCAAGCCGAACACCAGTGCACACAGTTTGACGCCGAAAGAGAAATTCTCGGCATCGATCATGCCGCCGTCGGCGAAGAGCTGGCGATGTACTGGAATTTTTCTGATCAGATGAAAAACGCGATTGCCGGCCATCACCAGCCGGATAAGCCGGGGCTGGGTTTTCTGGCTACCATCGTCCACGTCGCCAACGGTATCGCCCACGTCCTGAACGTCACCGAAAGCGCCGATCACACCACACCCGAAATCACCGCGCTATCGTGGCACAGCCTCGGTCTGGATCAGGAAACGCTGGATCAGGTGCTGCAAGAAGCTGGTGACGAATTTAACAAACTGAAACAGCAGATTGATGTTTGATAACACCAGCATCAGCGCACGAAACAGTCACAAAACAGCGACTCACAATATCGCCGCCAGATCACCGATATACTCCTCTGAAAAAGGCATTTTCAGGGGAGTATGCGCCAAAAACGCCTTCATCTCCTTAGAAACAAAGGGCTTTTAAATATACTTCCAGGGGTATATTTAAAGCTTAAAAGCCATCGAAACAGGCTTGGCGCGATCACACAGTTCGATGAGCAAGATGCATCTTGCGCTTGCCGACGCAGCAATAAGTAACAGCAATCAGAGAGATAACGATGGACGACACCCCGGACAAAATACGCAGAAACCTAGTATTCGTGAGCGCAGCACTGATCTTGTCAAATTTTTTAGGCGTGAATTTTTCAGGGGCAAATCTGCCTATCCTGGGCGATACCCTTTCAGTGATTGGCGAGAAAGAGCGAATCTGGTGGGCAGTTTTTTTTCTATTGATATATCTCACTTATCGCTTTATATCGCTCAAAAATACTAAGGAGGATACAAATAGCTTCATCAGTGAATTTAAGCAAAAATATAAAGAGCGGAAAAAACAAGGGTTTAAAAACTCTGTTATCCGGGCAATGAGCAGAAAAAGATCGCTTTTATGTCAGGCGGCGATAATTGAAAAAATAGATGCGTACAACAATGATGAATCGATCCCGATAACCCATCAAAAAAAAATTACGGCTCCCATTTCGATAACGAGATTGTCGCAAACTCAGCCCCACACCATCATAAAAAAAACTTCTTTTAAATACCAATCCAGGTACAGCTTCGATGCTCAGATTGACACTTCCACTCGATACGATAAAGACCGTAACACTATTAATTCTGAAGAAGAAGTACGTTTATTTTTTGAGACTTCACATTGCTCAAATCTATTCCTATATCCAGAGGCAAATCAAACAATGGTCTCTGGGATCACAGATATAGAGATATCTATTTGGAACGACCCAATTCAATTTGTTGCAACTCTTATCAAAACCATCTTAAGTGAAAAATTCTCTGAAACATTTATGGCTCTTATCATTGCCTTTCTGGGCTTTTCTGTCGCCGTTAGTTACATCATCAATCCCCCGCACTTGACGAAGCCCGCCTCCACCTGGTGCCAGCCTATGAAGTACGCAGATGCAGGGCGATCTGCAGCGAAATAATGATCCCGCAAAATAAGACCTGCTCCTGTAAGTCTTTTTTTTCGCGTTTGAAATAAGGTATGCAGATAGGCGTCGGGACAAAGAAAAACCCAAATACAGTGGTTGGAAAAATCAATAAAAATCAGAAGACCACTGATTAAACAATCAGTGTATTATGTCGGCGCGTGGAACTCAGCGCATAACTTTTAAGGAGTAAACGATGATGAAAGTAGATACAAACACTGCAGCATATCGTCTATCACTGACAGGGCGTACTGAAACAGCAATTCTTTCTCCGAATATGAAAATCAATGAGAAATATAAAGTCGATGTACAAAATGTCGCCTCACCTTTTGACAAGCTGGTCGTTGATGCGTGGACCACAGATGAGAATGGAATAAAAGAATTCCACTTTGAAGATGGCAACCTTGGTCACCTTGTATCTATCCCTTGGGAAGATGCTAAAAAACTGACGTTAAGCCGTTACTAAAACTAAACTTCCGCATTGAAATGCATACAAAAAAGCCCGATGAATCGGGCTTTTTTCATATTGAAAACGAAAGCTACAAAGAGAAATCGATGTGCCGACCAGTCATCACTATATGAACACAAACAAATAGAGTGTAACAACTTGATACATTTATAGTTATTTTTAATATAATAACTTTTAACATCCGAATTCAGACTGTGGAGAAACTGTGACTGATAACAAAAACGACGAATTAACCGAGCAGGAATTTAAGTTTTTTTTAGTAAAACTATCGTTAGTCGTTAAATCCAAAGATTTCCTTAAGAATTTACCTCGCAGCGAGTCGTTACTCATAGAATTAGTCCGCCATTTAGAGTCGTTTTTCAGTAAAACCGAAAGACCTATTCCTTTTCACACGAATAGTTCTCGAGCTATAAAACAATTTTGGTTTAAACCTGGACCTACAAAAAATGAATTGAATATCGCCGACTTGAATGACTTCAGAGAGTTGCTTGGACACATTTATTGCGCATATAAAGAATGTGTCGTTTTTGACCCGACTGCGGAAATTTCTAATGACATTGATAAAATAGTCCTACAACTAATTGAAAATAAAGAATATGACTGGTCGTCATTAAAAAAAACTCACGATCATTTCGAACTAATGATACTTCGTGATTTAGTTGGTAGATATAGAAGTTTTGATGATGCAGCAAGTAAAGTTGATAGTCTAAATACAACAATAATGCAACAAGACGTTAAGGTCAGCAGTTGCAATAATATACTTACTGGCCTCGAAAGACGTATTAGCGAATTAAAAAGTGGCATCGCTTTCGTCGAACTAACCAAAGCCTTTATTGCTTTAAGAAGAAAAAAAGGACTCCAGTGGCGGATTACGTTTGCCATTTGTATCCTGATATTTGCCACATTGCTTGGAATCCCTACCTATTTACACTTTGGTGATGCGTTACAAGTTTACGACTTCGTACAATCTAATGATGGCACGGTAAAGGCCGAGTTTAACTGGTTTAAATATGCGTATCATGTTTGGCCATTCGTTGCAGTGGAGTTCTTTCTTATTTATGGATTCCGAATTGTGTATAGCAATCTCAAATCCACCGATGCGCAAATCACACAATTGGAAATTAGAATCGCGCTCTGTCAGTTTATTGATGGCTACAAAACATTTGTTAACAACTCGCACGATAAGCAGCCGATCGAAAAATTTGAATCACTCGTTTTCAGCGGGCTGACGATGGACGCATCGGACATACCGACGACCTTTGATGGGCTAGATCAAGTATCAAAAATAGTCGCAGCATTTAAGAGCTCCAAATCTTGATGGCACTGCATCGACTAACCTCTTGAAATGGCAAAAAAAAGACCTGTAATTCACAGGTCTTTTTTATTCCCAGTTCAACTCAGGAATTGCGGGGTTTTCCCCTATGATGCATAGCCATGACTGAGCATATTCAACGTCACCCCGCTCTGTCTCCATTCGATCAAACCCAGACAACATAGACCGCTCGGCTTCCATCCAGAGTATCTGCGGCTCAAACAGTGTGTATTGCGAAACCCCGCGGACGAACATCAATATCGCCTGACTGGTGCGTGAGAAGCATCCTACACTTGCGATGGCGCATCTTGCGCACACACAGTGTGAACAGCAAATATGGATAAGACCAAGGTGGCCATCAGGGTGAGCAGCGCTACACTCGACTTGCTGACGTACACACTGATGTTTACAAAGACACTGGCGCAAACTGTTCAAAATCCGGCTGACTGATCACTGTCTATGCATGCTTATTTAAACTTGATTGCCTTGTTGAGACGACTAATCACGCTATCCGGCACCTGATTGCTACACATAATGTAGCGAAATTCGCCATTTGGCATATCAGCGGCTTTCAATTGCTTCACACTGTTGCTGGCAACGCCTGATTGTTCTATCAGATATTTTGATTCTTCTTCCGACGCAAACATGAAATCGGCAGTATTCGCATGGATTAACTGCAGCATTTGGGTGGGCGTGCCATTGGATTTAACTAAAGTGGGTTTGAGTGACTCCAGCTTGCCGTCGATGAAACCACCATAAGAAAAATTTTCTTTGACTAAAACGCGCACGCCTTTTGCAGTGAGCAAATCAGACAGCTTGCTGCCATCCTTGGCCTCAAACTTCGGGTTGGCCAGAATGATGGTCGGTTTGTCGCGATAAATAGGATTGGTGAATTTTGCAAATTGCGTACGCTCTGGTGTCTTAAACCAGCCTATCGCACAATTGTTGCCGCCTTCTTTCACCACGATCAATTGACGATTAGGGGGAACTTTACTCCATGTGACTTCAAGTCCGGCGGCCTTGAATGCTTCGCTGGCGGCAGTACCGATTAAGCCAGATGCCGCACCATCGGTACCTTGCGTTAAATACGGAGGACGCTCATTAAAACTGACCGTGATATTGTCATTTGCATGGGCGAAACCAGAAACCAAAGTGCCAAACAAAATGACAGAGCGAAATGAAAAATTCATGATTTTTACAGAACACTTGCGTGTTCTCTCCTATAGAAAATTTATAAAAGTACGTTCTGAAACCGCATCTCCACTTCGAAAAACAATAGCCGTCACATCCATTTAAAGCGTAATCACAAGCACAACAAGCAAGAACAAACACAAGCTGGCAGTAACAAAAAACAGAAACAATGTGTCTTTGCAAATATCATTCAACACACATTTTCTCTGTTCGCTATTCCGCTGAACCAAGTCTATCGGTACAAAATTCTCTGAGCACTACTTTTCACATTTATTGCCGACATGTGTAGTTTTTCTGAGCGTTCGCGGTATGCGGAGTTTTTAATCAGACTTCACTATTTCATCAGAATCACCAACGCCTGATTTGGCGGTTTGACGCCCCCTACGCTTGCTTGGCACTACGGATTTAAGCTGGGAGTTGAGCCTCCCACAGCAAAGAGCCAGGCATGACGAGCCATCGTCCGTGCGGCATTCACCCGGGATGCGTCATAGCCTTGTACCTGGCTTGCAACGATCATCCCTTCACCGAGCACAAATAGTTGCTCAGAGATAAGTTCTGGCTGCGATATCCTGCATGCAATGCAGAGGTCTTTCAAGTAAGCCTGTATCTCCTGTTTATGCTTCGCTGCCTGTTGATGTGGAGGCGCATCCGGACACGCAAATTCAGCTACGGCATTGATAAATGCACACCCGTAAAAATCATCTTCTTGCACCCAACTGGCGATAAAGTCGATGTAGGCGAGAGGACGCAGCTCAGTTGCAACCGAGTCTACGAGCGCGCGCATTTTCGACATGAATTGTGTGTGACGTAAAGCCAGGGCAGCATCAATCAGAGCATCTTTGCTCGGATAGTGGCGATAAAGTGTTTTTTTGGTGACGTCTGCCTCGCGGCTCAGCAGGTCAACCCCAGTCGCATGGAAGCCCTGGCGATAGAACAGTTTGAGTGAGGTAGCAACGATATCTTTGGATGTGGTCATAAATAGTATACCGATCGGTTGACTTTGAGATACTGATCGGTATACTACATGAAACCCTTTTTTATTGCACCCTTCCTTGAAAGGATTATCTATGTCTATTTCCAAACTACTAAGTTCCGGCGCACCTCCTGCACCTTCAATGAAATTTGTCCTGCTGTCTTCGTTTGGAGCCATGACGGCAATTGCGATCACAGGCTGGCTGAGCATGCTGTCTGGCATTCCTTGGCTGATGGCTCCTTTCGGGGCAAGTTGTGTGTTGGCATTTGGTTTGCCTGATTCTCCTTTGGCGCAGCCACGCGCCATCGTGGGTGGGCACTTGGTCGCCACAGCCGTTGGGCTATTTGTTTTGGCAGTATTGGGAGATGGCTGGCTCGCTTGCGCAATCGGGGTTGGTCTTGCCTTAGCTGCGATGCAGATTACCCGCACGGTTCACGCACCAGCCGGAGCTGACCCACTTATCGTCATCGTCGCACATGCACCTGTCAGCTATCTGCTTTCGCCAGTATTGGCTGGCACGCTCGTGATCGTGCTGACGGCATGGATTGTCAATAACCTGCACAACCCCCGCAGTTACCCGAAGTATTGGCTCTGAGCTGGGTGTTAAATGGCGCAATGCCTGCTGAGGCCTGAAAGAAATCCGGGTAGAGAGCGTTGCATACGTATTCCGAGGGTGACTGGAAAGTACTTCCGCTGACAGCGATTTATCTCTGAAACAGGCTTTTTAAGGGGAGTATATGGCAAAAACGCCTTCATCTCCTTAGAAACAAAGGGCTTTAAAATATACTCCCGGGAGTATATTTTTTGCTCCACAAGCCATTTTTGAGTATAACTGGCATTACATGCATAAGAAAACGGAACCTGTCGCGGTTCCTCTTTTGGAAATGCGATGTCGGCCTGAGTAGGATCAGTAAACGTAGCAGAGTCACCCGATTTTATTCGGTGTTGCTTTCGCTTTTTGTGCCCCGCAAACCAATTCTATAGCGACCAGAAGTAATTCAGATATATCGCCATTTCGCGCGTTTATCTGAATTACTTCCAGAGGAAATCGCTTTAATCAGTTATTCATTGCGTGCCTCTTGATCTTCACCATGCACTGTAGTTAGCTGGCTGCCAGCGGTAAGAGCCCTTGCCGGCATAATGGATATGCCCCAGGCCAGGGAAAGAAATATGTGCTGCGCCTATCCAATACCCTTGTTTCACAACTTCAGATAGAAAAGATGTGCGCTGCTGCCTTGCTTTCATGGCGTCTACGTCGAACACAATGGTCGTTTCCGGATGAGACATTTGCGTCGCAGTGGCATGGATCATATCTCCGATCAGCAACAGTTTTTGCCCACCGCTCTCGACTTCATAGTAACTGTGCCCCGGAGTATGTCCGTACGCTGGGCGTGAACGGACACCATTTGTGATTTGCGTTGCACCATTAAATGTTTTCAGACGTCCTGCCTTTACATAGGGGCCGAGCATCGCTTCTGCCTCTGCGAACCCGTGCCGCTGACCGGGCGCTGCGTTTGCCTCGTTAGATCGATCCAGCCAGAACTTGGCATCGTGTTCGTCGACAAAGATGTCTGCATTAGGAAACAGACGTTGGCCATCGAGCGACAAACCTCCCGAATGATCTCCATGTATGTGCGTCAGCAAGACTATGTCGACCTGCTCGGCCTTATAGCCAGCGTTTTTCAGGCTCTGCTGAAGACGCCCTGCTTTTGCCACTATGGGTGTCTTGAACGAGTCACCGGCACCTGTGTCAACCAGAATCAGTTTGCTGCCTGTATTGATCAAAAACGTATTGATCGACGTTTCCATCATCGGTGCCAGATCTGCTTGTTTGAGCGACTCTGCGAGAACGGCTGGCTTGATATTGGTGAGCAGTTTGTCGATGGGAATAGTTACAGTGCCATCCGACAAGGTTGAAACCTCGAATTCGCCGAGTTGCATGCGATAAACGCCAGAGGCCGCCGTTGTGGACATTGGCGCTTCTGCATAAGCAAACGATGCTTGCAAAGAAAGCGCTGCGGATAAGGCAGCAATAAAGGGTAATAATTTCATGGAGTATCTTTCATCTGTGAAGTTAAACAGACACGCATTAAACCAATTTACAATGCATACATAAAATCGATCATTGATATACAAGGTATAAATTTCATGGATATAAGAGGCCCTGATTTGCCGCTGCTGGTGTCGTTAGACATGCTGCTGGAAGAGAAAAACGTGACACGTGCCGCCAACCGGTTACACCTGAGTCAACCGGCCATGTCGGCCCAACTCGCGCGCTTGCGAGATCTGTTTGGCGACCCGCTACTGATGACCGCAGAAAATGGGCGCGGCATGATTCCTACGCCCAGAGCATCAGATCTGCAACAACCACTACGCAGCGCGCTCGAGGCACTCGGACAGGCGATCAGTGCAGTACCCTCGTTTGACCCGAAAAACAGCAAACACACTTTTCGCATTGCTGGAAACGATAATTGCACAACCACCGTGATGATGGCTGTGATCAGACAGCTTGACAGTAATGGTGGCCGAGGCTTGAGGCTGGCTGTCGTGCCGCATGACCTTGATCGCATTGTTGCCCAGATGGAGCGCGGAGAAATTGACTTGCTGGCCTGCGCCAGTCGTTTTGTGCCGGAATCCCTACGGACCAGACAGATGACGAGTGGCGCTCACAAGCTGGGACAACGTAAAGGACATCCCCGGGGTATTGGCGAACTCACGCTGGAGCAATACTGCGCCATGCGTCATGTCATTGTGTCCAACGAAGGGGGCTTTAGCGGTTTTATGGACGAGCTGCTGAAAACGCATGGCTTACAGCGCGAAGTCGTAGCATCAGTACCGCAGTACAGTCTGGTGCCAACGATCATTGCCAGTACTGATTTCGTCTGCACTATGCCAGAAGACTTTCTTAAGGCACATGCCGATCGCCTGGATATTATTGATCTGCCGATTGAAGCAGGCAAATTCGACCTGTCAATTGCCTGGCATCCACGCAGTGATAACGATCCCGCTCATCGCTGGTTACGCGATCAGATAGGCATCAACATCGGGTAATTCTCTGTACAGCAATTAACTGCCACCGATAAGTTGATCTTCACGTTATCTGGGCAGTTCGAGTCAATGGTTGTCTTTGATTTTTTTTGCACGCAAACGCATCGCCTGCGCGCGAAGCGGTACGCGGTGCAGCAATACGAAAAAGTCGGTTAATCAAGCACTTTCAGGGGAGTATATGGCAAAAACGCCTTCATCTCCTTAGAAACAAAGGGCTTTTAAATATACCCCCCGGGAGTATATTTTTTGCTCCAAAAGCCATTTTTGCGTATGACTAGCGTTACAGGCAAAAAAAAGCGGAACCTTTTGTGGTTCCGCTTTTGAAGAATACGAAGAATGCGATGTCGGCAAGCGTGAAATCAGCGCAAATCAGTTGCGCTTTTCAGCTGCTTTTTAGTGTCTGTCTTAGCTGCTGTTTTTTTTATCCGGCTGTTCAAAGTTCCGGTGACAACATGTGGCCGAGTTTGCTGACCTTGGTGTTCAGGTAGCGGTCGTTGTAGGGGTTGCGTTCGATGATCAGTGGCACGTGTTCGGTGATCGTGACTTTTAATCCTTCCATCGCAGACAATTTGCGCGGGTTGTTCGTCATCAGGCGCAGGGAATGGATGCCGAGATGTTGCAGCATCGGTTCAACGAGGCTGTAATTGCGCAGATCAGCAGCAAAGCCCAGGCGCTGATTGGCCTCGACGGTATCGGCGCCATCGTCCTGCAGATGATAAGCGCGAACTTTATTCAGCAAGCCGATGCCACGCCCTTCCTGACGCAGATACAGCAAAGCGCCACGGCCTTCGTCGGCAATTTTTTTGAGCGCCATTTCGAGTTGCGGGCCGCAATCACAGCGCAGGCTGAACAAGGCGTCACCGGTCAGACATTCGGAATGGATACGCGCCAGCACTGGCTTGCCATCGGCGACATCGCCCAGCGTCAGGGCAATGTGTTCTTTGCCCGTGGCGGGTTCAACAAACGCATGCATGCGGAAGTTTGCCCAGGTTGTCGGTAAGTTGCAGGAATCGACGTATTCCAGCGCCAGCTTTTCTTGTTCTACAGGCGGATTGTTGCTTGACATACAGTGCTCGCGAATTCTGTTGAGTGGATTCCCGTCTTGCGGGGCAACGCAATAGCCGTCTATTGCGCTTATCCTGTTGCGGTAAATGCGTCTGCCGATCAGTTGAGAAATTAAATACAGCCGATACAGCGAAGACCAAGAGTATAAACGACCAGAGGCGGATACGTCCGACATACCCGATATGGCTCTCGTTAGCGACGTTCTTTGCTTGCTCAAATAAATAGGGATGATGTGGAAAAATACAAGTTGTGCAGAGCTGTCGGCACATGGCAAAAAAAATCAGGAATGCGCAACGAACAAATCATCGTCATGCATCCCTGATAGTGGCAACCTTGTCATGATGACCGGACTGCCAGTGTTTTTTGTATCTGTTATTTTTTACTCTTTATCGCCCAGCAATAAGCGTTTCAGTTTGTTATCGGCGACGTTATCGCCTAACCAGATTTTCAGAATCGCGTGCATGGTCAGATCGTCTTTCAGCGTTTCGCCGATTTGCCGGTTGTTTGAGCGAAACACGGTGCCCTTGCCCTGGCTCCAATCTATCGTCATCACATCGCCGACTTTCCAATCACCCATTCTGGCAAAACCTTCACCAAGCGCCATCAGTTGATAAACCAGTTGATTGCGTTCTTCTTTGGTGGTGCTGGAACGGATGTCGGCGAGAAAACGCCGGCTCATCAATTCACTATCGACCTCTTTCACCATCACCAGTTTCAGACGCACCGGGCCGGGCGACGCCAGCAGATCAGGCGTGTTATTTCTCGGTTTAGTGGTGTACAGACCGATGTTGAAAATTTTAACGCGCTTGATGATATGCGTGCCGCTGCCATTCAGATTTAAACGCTGGCCGTCGATCTGTACCGACTCTTCCAGAACTTGCGACACTGGTTCGTTGGCCGCCTGTGCTGGCGATAAACTGCCAGCCAGACCGACAACGATGCACATCATGCGTGCGATCTGCATAATGTGCCTCATCTGCCTTGTGTGCTTTACTGCCTTCATGCGTATCTCCTCAGATTTTTTTTAATTGTTATCCATTGCTACAACTGCCGATCAGAACATCCGGCTCAGCGTCAGCAGAAACAAATCGCCCTGCGGACGTGAGCGTGCTGAAAACTCTTTCAGATACTTGAATTCGACCTGTGTTTTCAGATCATCGGTCTGATAGCTGATCACCGGCCCCAGCGACGCTGCACGTGCTTTATTGCCATTAATCAGTGGCAGCGCACTGGTGCCGTTCGGATCTTTATCGTAGGTTGTCTGCTTCAGGTAATAACCGTGCAAACCTGCTTTGACGTTATTGGAAAACTGGTAGCTGCCGACATATTCAAGATGCAGATACTGACCAGATTTGTAATCGGTATCGCGATTCGCGGTACTGATGTTGTAGGCCAGCGATGCGGCAAAATCAAAGCCGGATTCAGTTGACCATGCCGCTGATACCAACGGACGGAATGAATATGAATTCATGCCCAGATTCACCTGGCTGTTTCTGTCAAAGGAACCGGTAGGCAAATCAACATTCATCGCTGCGACTATCGACAGGCTTTCATATTTCCAGCCAATAAAACCAGCGAGTTCGATATCACCCAGACCGCTGGTGCTGCCGCTGGCCGCAGCGGATGCCTGCGCACCGATTTTTTGCTGAAGCGCTGTCGGCAACGGGGTTGTGACCGACACCACGACGTCGCGTGATTTTTTCAACAAAGGAATCGCAATGTAGCCACCGTAACGGCCGCCGAGTATTGCTTCTTCGCTGATGTAATTGAGCTTGGGAATAATGCCATCAACTTTGATTTTTGCATTGACTGTGCCATTCACGGTCACCGGAATGCCGCTGATATTTTTATGGAAAGCGATGTCATTGCCGTCGCTGCCTTTCACGCTGTCGGCGCGATAGTTCGCCAGCAACACTTGGCCGTAAGTGCCGGACAAAGGCAGAATGGCCGAATCCAGATTCCAGAAACCCATAGGCACGGCCACTTCATTGTTTTCTGCTGCCTGCGCAAACGAAGCAAAGCCTGACGCACCAAACAAGACGGTACTGAGCACAACACGGCGCATAGTGGACTGAGGAAATTTCATTTTTTCTCCTGATGATGACGACCGATCACCAATGCGCTGCCTCAGATTGGTCTGAAGTCAGTCATCACGATCGCTCGGAATTTATTATGGGAATACCAAACACGACATGCAGAAAAACTATTTCGGTGAACCGAACCTGACGGCACGACAATGCGGGCGCAAATCAGGTCGCCGATGCAGATCGGCTCAATTGCAGAAGTTGGTGCAATCGCGGGAGGCCGCGATTATTCGTTCATGCTTTTCGTCAAAAGAAAAGCGGATGCAAGTGATGTAAAAAAATAGTTCCGACAAACAGGCGTGCTGCCTGAGACGAATGATAGCGTGAACGCGCAAACTGCCGTAGCAGCTTGATTTATCAAAGAAATATCAGATGTAGACATTGCGTTATCTTCTGCATAATGTCGATCAGACAAAGAAACCTGCGGTTTATCTGCTGCTTCATAGAGCAGAGAGAATTGACTCTGTTTCCAGCTTGTTATCGATTAACATTTTTTAATACATTTGGGGCGATTCTTCTAATCGCCTATGCCTGAAGCCATCTGAGGAAAATTTACAACGATGGTGCGTGGTCAATGATGCCTATCCAAACCCGGAATAAACAGAGAGAAAGACAGACACACGATGATGGCCTTTTTTTGTTTCGTCGTCATCAACGAATACAAGCCTTATCCGGAATAAAAAACAGGGTGTAGCTGACGCTATCACCCTGTTGATTTTCCGGCTCATATCAGACCAGACTCAGGCCAAATTCTGGCCAAACTCAGACCCGCCGCCAGATGTCTGGCGAATGTCTGTTTCAGCTTATTTGCGCTTTAACTGCGACAAATCACGCACCGCACCGCGATCTGCCGACGTTGCCAATGCCGCGTATGCCTGCAATGCCTGCGAGACATAGCGATCACGATTGACTGGCAACCATGCCGCATCGCCACGCGCTTCCATCGCACTGCGACGGGCAGCAAGATCGGCATCGCTGACACGCAGATGGATGGTGCGTTCAGGAATATTGATCTCGATGATATCGCCCTCTTCGACCAGACCTATCGTGCCGCCTTCTGCGGCTTCCGGTGAGGCATGACCAATCACCAGACCAGACGAACCGCCAGAGAAACGACCATCGGTAAACAAGGCGCAGGCCTTGCCCAGACCTTTGGATTTGATGTACGAGGTCGGATACAGCATTTCCTGCATACCAGGGCCGCCTTTCGGTCCTTCGTAACGAATCACGACGACATCACCTTCATGCACGGTATCGCCGAGGATCGCTTCAACAGCGGCATCCTGACTTTCAAAGACACGCGCTTTACCGGTGAATTTCAAAATACTTTCATCGACACCTGCCGTTTTGACGATGCACCCTTTTTCCGCCAGATTGCCGTACAACACGGCGAGGCCACCATCTTGCGAATAGGCATGCGCTTTATCGCGGATACAACCCGCACTGCGGTCGGTATCGTTCTGATCGAAACGTTCCGATTGTGAAAACGCGACCTGTGTTGGCACGCCACCGGGCGCAGCGCGGAACAATTGCTGAACGGCTGCGTCCTTGCTGACGGCGATATCGTATTTCGCAATCGCGTCGCCCATGGTTTTGCTGTGTATCGTCGGCAACGACGTATCAAGCAAACCGGCACGCGCCAACTCACCCAGAATGCTGATGATGCCACCGGCACGATGCACGTCTTCGATGTGGAATTTATCTGTCATCGGTGCCACTTTGCACAGGCAAGGCACTTTGCGTGAAATGCGGTCGATGTCTGCCATAGTGAATGCCACACCAGCCTCATTTGCCGCCGCCAGCAAATGCAATACAGTATTGGTGGAACCGCCCATCGATACATCGAGTGCCATCGCGTTTTCAAATGCGGCTTTTGAGGCGATGCTGCGCGGTAAAACCGACGCATCATCCTGCTCGTAATAGCGTTTTGCCAGATCGACGATCAGGCGGCCAGCTTGTAAAAATAATTCTTTGCGATCCGAATGCGTTGCAACGATAGTGCCATTGCCCGGCAAGGCCAGACCCAGCGCTTCGGTCAGGCAGTTCATCGAATTCGCGGTGAACATGCCAGAACAGGAACCGCAAGTCGGACACGCCGAACGTTCGATCTCGGCCACATCCGCATCACTGACCGAGCTGTCACCAGCTTTGATCATGGCGTCGATCAGATCAAGCTTGATCACTTTTTTCGCGCCATCCACCACCTTCAGCACTTTGCCCGCTTCCATCGGACCGCCGGAAATAAACACCACAGGAATATTGATGCGCATTGCTGCCATCAGCATACCAGGCGTGATTTTGTCGCAATTCGAAATACAGACCATCGCATCGGCACAGTGCGCGTTCACCATGTATTCGACGGAATCGGCAATCAGATCACGCGAAGGCAATGAATACAGCATACCGCCGTGGCCCATCGCAATACCGTCATCCACGGCAATCGTATTGAATTCTTTGGCGACACCGCCAGCCGCTTCAATTTCACGCGCAACCAGTTGCCCCAGATCTTTCAGATGCACATGCCCAGGCACGAACTGCGTAAATGAATTGACGACGGCGATGATAGGTTTATCGAAATCACCGTCTTTCATGCCGGTGGCGCGCCAGAGTGCGCGGGCACCCGCCATATTGCGGCCATGTGTGGTAGTGCGTGAACGGTATTGCGGCATAGCTTTCTCCTGCAGAATCAGATGTGGAACAGCGAGAGTGCACTTCAACTTTATATATGTCAAATATCAAATTTTATTTATATTCATACTTTAAATATATTAATGTACCGGTAATACTCAATGTCAGTTGATACATGCGGCATCCCGGTGCCGGACTGTCTTGACCAGTTTAAATGAATTCACCAGCGAAATTAAGGTCAGCGATTGTCCTTTTAAGCCGTCAGCAGATGCGGCCGCCTGCTCGACAAGTGCCGCATTTTTCTGCGTCATATCGTCCATCTGCGTTACCGCATCATTAATCTGATGAATCCCGGCACTCTGTTCCTGACTCGCGCTGGTAATTTCATGCATGATGTCGGCGGCACGCTTTACGCTGCTGACGATTTCTTCCATCGTATGCCCGGCTTCATCCACCAAACGAGCGCCTTGCTCTATCTGAGCCTCCGAATCCTGTATCAGGTCTTTGATTTCTTTCGCAGCGTCAGCGCTGCGATGTGCCAGCTGCCGCACTTCATTCGCAACCACGGCAAAGCCGCGCCCTTGCTCACCTGCACGGGCAGCTTCGACAGCTGCATTTAATGCCAGAATATTTGTCTGAAACGCGATGCCGTCAATCACGCTAATGATGTCCGCAATTTTGCCCGAACTTTGTTTAATCGCGCCCATCGTGTTGACCACATTCGCCACCGCAACACCGCCCTTTTCCGCCACTTGCGCCGCAGACATCACGATGTGACTGGCTTGTGTTGAATTGTCAGCGTTTTGTCTGACGGTGGACGTCAGCTCTTCCATCGACGATGCAGTTTCTTCCAGCGAACTTGCCTGCGTTTCGGTGCGCGACGACAAATCGGCGTTACCAGCCGCCACCTGGCTGGCACCATTGCGGACATGCTCGGTGGTTTGCTTGATCTGTCCGATCAGCAATTTGATATTCGTTTGTAATACGCGTAATGACTGCGTCACGCGTCCGACTTCATTTGCGCCACCGGCGCGGATAGTGACGGATAAATCACCGGATGTCATCGTCTGTATGCACTCATCCAACATCAGCAAAGGCTGCACCACTTGCCGTCGCAGACGCTGCAATACCAGCAAAGTCGCCACACCTGCCGACAAACTTAAACCAGCGATCACATAATCCGTACCGGTAAAATCCGGCCCCAGACTCAGAACAGTGATCACGCTCAGTAAAACCAGCATCGCGATCGCATACAAATTCAGCAAAGCACATACGCTGAGGCCGGAGAAATAAGCCGCCCCTTTAAACAAAGGAACCGGAACGACGGCGCCATCAATGATACGTACCGATTTATCACCATTACTTATCGCCGCATAGGCAGCTTCTGCCGCGCGAACCTGTTCGCGATCCGGCTTCACCCGTATTGAAGTAAAGCCGACGATCTGACCGTTGTGCATCAATGGCGCAGCCGTCGCTTCAACCCAGTAATAATCACCGTTTTTACAACGATTTTTGACCAGCCCGGACCAGGCGCGCCCACTTTTAACCGTCGCCCATAAATCGGCAAAAGCGGCGGGAGGCATATCGGGATGGCGAACAATATTATGCGGAGCACCGATTAATTCTTCGGCAGAAAATCCGCTGATGCGGACAAAATCATCACTCACATAGGTAATCCGGCCTTTGATGTCTGTTTTAGAAACGATGGTTTCATGATCCTGCAAGACATACTCTTTACCAATAGCCGCAACATTGTCAGACATAAGCAAACCTTTAAACGCAATAAACTGGAAGACGGAAAAAATAGCCCGCCATCATGGCATTGCGTAAATTGGCCACCATTGATCATTCGCAAGCTTATGCTGTAACGCTGTTTGCTCTGAACAATTTACAACAGCGCTCGAATGTCATCTATTAATTATTAGAAATTACTAGATCTGGATCAAGATTGGCACTGGTCAAAAAACCTGATCTGATATAGGCGATATGCTGGAAGGGAAGATGTTCGGCGCATGAAACCAGCAACCGCCCCAATGCTGGCGCGGCGATGCGCCGAGTCTAATTAAAAGAAAAAGTGTAAGTCACATCCACTGCCGACTCATTGCCTGCGCGCCCGATCACCGTGATGCGGCGGGTTAATTGCCAGCTCAGACGAATCGCACCGCTGGCATCACCAAGACCACGCTCCACAGAAAGCACCAGTCCGGGCATCAGTCGTTTTCCAACGCTGACGACCTTATCACTGCCGGAAGAACTGCTGGTGCCGGTAGCGCCTGCCACTGTTTGTACCGGAACGTGTGACGACGAATTCTGCCCGGCAGCACCAATCGAAAATTCATCAAAGCCCAGCCCCTGCACGATATCGCGCGGAATATTCCGGCTGCCATCGCCACCAAAGATTGCGGTTGCGGCCGACATCAGTAAAGATGCATCGCCACCGGCTAACTGATCAGAACCACGTCCCAATACCAGCCACGATAATTTCTCCGCATCTGGCACGGCTGGCTCCGACACCAGACGAACTTGCGGAGCAGCGACACTGCCCACCACTTCAACGCCAGCCTCCACCGCCAGCCCTTGACGCAAGGCGCGGATATTCAGCCCGGGGTTCGCTGGCGGCCCCTGAAAATTCAGGATGCCGCGTTCAATCGCAAGCTGTTGTCCATAACCTTCGTACACACCTCGTACCGTATTGATCGTGCCAGTCGCCTGCAACGGACTGCCGTCAATCGAGCGCATACGTAAACTACCGGCCAGCCCGGTATCAAGTCCGCGACCGACAAAAACAAAACGGGGTCCCATATCAAAGCTAACATCGACGCGGGTTTTCAAGCCTTTTTTGACTGGCGCTGCGTCTGCCGTTCTGGTTTCACGTTTATCCGTTTTTCGTGTGACATGAACGTCGCTGGATAAACTTGGTGGCGGCATTTTAGGCAATTTGAAATACGCGCCATCCGCCATCACTTTTCCGGTCAGACTCCAGATATTTTTCGATTCATTGATACTGGCCTGCCCTGACACCACCAGCCAGCGATCTTTTCTTTGCAACATAGGAAATTGCTGCCATTGCGCCTGTATCGATCCGGTTTCTTTACCGATATCAATCTCGCCGCTGGCATTGAATTCGCCGCGTTTGCCCAGCATGTCCACACCTTTAAACTGCGCATGCGGCGGTAACATCGTTACGGTATTGGAAAACTGCAATTGACTGAGCGTCAAATGATTGTCTTCGACATGCGCTTCCAATAAACCGTTTGGCAGTAACAAACCCTCAGAGGCAAACGCAAGTTCCAGATCACGCCCGCTGACATCTGCGCGATAACGTGGCTTGCCTATCGTTCCCGCCAGAGCGCTGTCCAGACTTAATTTTCCTTTCAGCACCAGCCCCGGATTAATTGATGGCCCCAGCCATTCAAGATCAGGGATCACGGCCTTCACACGCCCGTTTAATCCGGCGCCGGGCAAGATCATCCATCGTCCAT
This sequence comes from Cognatundibacterium rivi, assembly GCF_018139565.1. Lineage (GTDB taxonomy): Bacteria > Pseudomonadota > Gammaproteobacteria > Burkholderiales > Burkholderiaceae_D > Undibacterium > Undibacterium rivi. Next base: position 236,744 of record NZ_JAGSPK010000004.1, on the reverse strand, counting down.
CCTGCTTACTCAGGAAAGAATCGGCGTTCACCTGCCATTGTCCCAGACGGGCACCATCCGCCGTCGCGGTCAGTTGCATGCGTTCGCCGTCAGTACCGGCAACCAGACCGCCCATGCGTAATTGCATCAACACATTACGTATACCAAGAGGCACAGGGGTGCCGGTACCATCCGGATCATTGAAACGCAAATCGCCGCTTTGCCGCTCGATACGGATATCACCGCGCACACTGTCTTTCAGTTGCACATCCCATTTGGCATTCAGTTTCAGATTTCCGGTGACCGTGTATTGCGGACGAAACAGGTTGATCACATCCAGCAAACGCACATCGCTCAGGCTGCCCTTGGTTGTCAGCGTGCCGGGTAACCATTCAAACTGGTCGAGTGTCAGCCGGGCCAGCTCACTTTGTAATTGCAGACTGCCGAGCCGTAATGAATCTGGTGTGATCTGCAAACTGGCGGGGCTCACTAAACGCAAATCCGGTTTTCCCGTCAGCGCCAGCGACTGCAATTGCCCTTTCCATTCCCAATGGCTCAGATCATTTTTGGCACCGGCACTGAGTGCGCCATCCGCCGCCAGATTCAATTGCTGTTTGCTGCTGAATACAACTTCCGTCTCCAAGGTATGCGCCGCTTTTTTACCTTTGAGTTGCACATGCAGTTGCCGTATTTTTTCTTTCTGTACGACACCAGACAGATCGGCATCATTCAACACAGGAAAATCGCCACCCAGTTGCCGCGCACTGATGTCGCCGTCAATCTGACCATCCAGCCCTTTACTCAGGCTGAGCTTGCCGGATAATTTGCCAACGGTATAGGTTTTATTATTTTGCGAAAAACTGAATTGCTCCGCCTCCGTCGTCATGTTCCCCGCAAGATCATTGAAACGTCCCTGTAACTGCAAATCGGCTTTCAATTTGCCGCCGAATGCCAACGATCCGCTGCTGAACAACGTATTCAATTCAGATAATTCCGGCGCATCGAGATTCAGCGTCAGCACGTCACCCACAGCCCCCCAGGCACCCTGCCCTTTCAGCACATTTTTGCCCCAGCGCAGATCCATCTTCCGCAATGTCAATTGCTGATCCTGACGCCACAGCAGATCAACATTTCCCTGTACCGGCTGCCCCGCGTATTGCCCCTGCAAGGCCGGCAACTTCGCCTGCAATTGCAAGCGTGGCTGTAATTGTCCATCGGTGCTGAAGTCCGCCTGCAAGCGTCCGCCCGGAGTTGCCATCCATCGAGCCGGATCAAAATTACTAAGATTGCCTTTGAAATGAAATACCTGATTACCGCTGAAGCTGATCTCGCCCTTCGCTTCCAGCCGCGAGTCTTCTGCCTGTAATTCAAATTTGCTCAGGCTCAGCACTACTTTATTCAGATCGTAGCTGAGTTCGGTATTGAGCCTTGCTTTACCATCTATCAGTTGTGCCTGCGTCAGGATGGTCTGATTTGCCGCAGTCTGCACTTTGGCGCTGCCATTAATGCGTGTGCTGTGCAAGCGCTGATCGATCTGCTTCAGATCAATGTTCGTCAGGCTCAGTTGGGCTTGCGCCCGGGTCGCAGCACCTTGCAGATCAAGGCTGACATCACCACGGAGCTGCCCTGTACTTTCGACTTGCACCACCAGATTACTTAAATTCAGATGCGTCGCTTGCCAATTCAGGCTGGAGCTGGCAGAACGGATAGGTATCGCATTTTTGTTGAGCGAGCCGGACGCAGCATTCGTGACAGAAATCTCGCCTACAACATCGCTGGAAGAAGCTGGCTGAAGCCCATTTTTTGCAGTACTTTTCGTAATATTTTTCCCGGTATTCTGTGGTGCTGTTTGCGGTGCTTTCCCGATTGATTTTGGCCGCAGATCTGCCAGCAGCCGCAGGTCAGCCTCCGGTGCAGCACTGGCCCAGGCTGCCGGATTGAAATGTTGAATATCGACATGGGCGCTTTTGAAGATCTGCGCTTCAAATGGTGCGATCAGGGCATTGGCCGTACCGTTCAGGTGTGGCGTTTTTTTATTCGTTGCTGCTTTTTTATCGGCATCGGCCGCAAGCGCTGGCGCGCCGGATTTTTCCTGCAATTGCGCCTGCAAAGCCAGTTGCAGTTCCTGCAGGCTGCCAGCAACCTGCAACTGCGCCGCGACTGGCGGCACATCGGCTCTGACTTGTCCCTGTAACAGCGCATTGCCCTTGAGGGCGAACGGGCGCTGGCTCGCCATCGTTGCGGATGTCACGCTGGCACTTCCCCACGGCGAGCTCAACGCCAGTTGGGCACGATACTGCTGCGCGACGAATTCTAATGAACCCTTCAGCGCGGTCAGGGTCACGACTTCTTTTTGTTTACCACCTGCGAGAATATCGGCCACCACCAGCCGTCCCAGCGCCAGCTCTCGCGCCTGCAATGCAAATGGCAACCCCAGATCTGTGGGCAAACTTGCGGGCGTGTTGCTGGATGCTGTCGCGACCAGCAAAGAACTGGCCTGCAAACGATCAACCAACACTTGCTTATGCCACAAAGCAGCAGGATGCCAGCTTAACTGCACGCCGCTGGCTTTGATTTCCAGCGTCGGCGTTTTCAGCAATAACTCATCAATCTGAATGTCGCCGCCGATACTGCCACGGATGCCGTTTGCTTTAAGACTCCCCAGACTCACATAATCAAGCAGAGCAAATAAACTCCGGCTGCCACTCTCGGTTTTAACAACCCAGGTCAGCAACAGTCCGCAGCACAGTAACAACAGACCCAGCGCGCACACCAAATGAAATAGCCAGGAGCGCCGCCGACCTGCAGGCGGAATGCTTGCAGTCGTCTGTTCAGGATTGGCTGGTGCCGCGTTTTTTTCGATGTAGGTCATATCAGAACGCGATCGCGATTGAAAAATCCAGACGCGCTTTTCTGGTTTGCAAACCATAAGCAAGATCAAGCGCAATCGGCCCTGCCGGCGTGTTATAACGGCCACCGACACCCAGCGATTTACGCAAACTGAAATCCTTCCAACTGTCGGCGGCATCACCGGCATCAACAAAACTGGCGACACCCCAGGTGCTGTTGAGCCAGTGCACATATTCTGCGCTGGCAACACCCATCACACGCCCACCGGTGACGGCGCTCGGATGCTGAACACCCAGACTTTGGTAAGCATATCCGCGCACCGTTGAACTGCCGCCGGTACGGAATAAATAATCCTCCGGAATGCCCTCATTTTTCGGAGAAAAAACCTGCCCGGCTTCGGCGCGCAGAATAATGCTATCGGTGCGCCCAACCGGTATCCAGCGCTGATATTTACCGTAACTACGGATGAAACGCTGATCCGACAACAAGGCTTTTTCGGATACATCCAGATCGAACTGATAAATCTCGCCGCGACGCGGCGCAAACGCATTATCGACATCACGCCAGGTCCAGCCTACGCTGGCAACCAGCGCCTTGCTGACGGAATCATCTTCACCCTCAACCTCTTTTCGTTCGCGTATCAGTTTCAGCGCCAGCCTTTGTTCGATATGGCCGTGGGTATTCGTGCGTTTGATCCCGACGGCATTGCGTAAGGACTTCACACCGGAAACGTCCTGCCTGTCCACGATCACACCGAACGAATCGAGTTTATTGTCGTGCGGCGGTAAATAAATATCAGCGTAGCCAAGCTGACGCTTTTGCTCTATCCGTATCGCGCTGCGCAGATCCCATGCTTTTTCAAGAATGTCGCGGTCGCGATAAGCGATCTCACCGCGAAAACCGGTATTGCTGCTGTAACCGACACCGAAACTGAGATCACGCGCTTTGCGCTCGATCAGGTTCACCTCAACCGGTACTGCGCTGGCTTTTTCAGGATCGGGATCAATCGATACCGCCACCGTTCCAAAATAAGGCGAGTTTTGTAAATTGCGCTGAAATTCGAGTAAGCGACTGCGTGAATAGGCTTCGCCGCGCACCGGTGGCTGATAGCGATCGAGCAGCCATTGCGGATAGCGCTGCAAACCGGTGACCCGTAATTCGCCCAGAAAAAATGGTGGCCCGCTATCGACTTCGACCTGCAAATCGGCGCGGTGATAATCGGCATCAACGTTCGCTGCACTATCCGTAATCCGCGCAGCGGCATAGACATCGGAGCGCAGTGTTTCGGTCAACTGTGTTTTGGCATCGCGCCAGTCAGACTCACGGAAAAATTGCCCGACACCGAGCCCCCAGTCTTCGATCAGAGCTACACGCCGCTGCTTTGCGATCGCATCGTCCGCCGCAAGTGCATCTGCAAAGGCGCCCTGAAAAGTCAGCGTGACATTTTCTATGCCAGTGCGCTGCCCGGCATCGACCACAACCTCAATCACTTTTTCGGTGACATTGGTATTGGCTGAATTTGAATTTAAATTTGAATTTAAATTTGAATTAGCGGCAGTATCGACGTCGTCGAGATTACGAAATTCTATCTGCGGTGAGAAATAACCTTCGGTGGCAAGAATACCGCTGATGTCTTGCCGTAAGCGACGGATTAAACCGGGTGTGATGTTCTGGGCTTCGCTACTGCCGGAAAATTCAGCGATATGCTCGCGCAACAGACTGGCCCAGTCAGTGTTCGCCGCCTGCAGACGGAAACGTCCGCTGGTGCGGCGAACGACGACGTCTGCATCACCATCGGCAGCGCTTTCCGATTCGGGTGTTGCCTGAGTCTGCGCCAGCGGTATAGCTGCTGGCAACACTGGTTTTTCCTGCGCAAAAACAGGTATCGCCGCTGCGTACAACAGCCAGCCGGAAAAACCCAGGCATTTGCGAATAGGCATCATGCTGATTTATTTTGTTGCCAGCCCGACGCGGTTGATACCCAGTTTTTTGGCTTCAGAAATCACCTGCACCACGTCGTCATAAATGATGCCTTTATCCGCAGAAACCAATACCGACAGATCGGGTTTTGCTTCGTGATATTCGCGTAATTTCGACATCAATTGCTGGCGATTTTTCGCCTCTTCTTTGCTTTCCTGGCGATTATTTCCATTGCTGCCGTTTTTACTATTGACGCTGATGGTCGCAAGCTCATTCGGCCGCAAAGTGACTTCGATATATTCTGACGGCGGCTGCGTCGACTGGCCGGCCGTCGGCAAATTGATCACGCTGGGATTGGTCATCGGCGCGCACACCATGAAAATCACCAGCAATACCAGCATCACGTCGATGTAGGGAACAACGTTAATTTCGGCCTTGAATTTGCGTTTACGTTCGCCACGCAGATAACTCATGCTGACTCACTTTGCATTAGCGTGACTGACGCTGAAGAATGTTGGAGAACTCTTCAATAAAAGTTTCAAAACGAATCGCCAGACGATCGATGTCGTGCGAATAATGGTTGTACGCCAGTACCGCCGGAATCGCGGCAAACAAACCGATCGCCGTCGCAATCAGCGCCTCGGCAATACCCGGCGCCACGGCTGCCAGCGTTGCCTGCTGCACGTTCGCCAGACCACGGAAGGAATTCATAATCCCCCAGACGGTACCGAACAAACCGATGTACGGCGACACTGAACCGACCGAAGCAAGGAAAGATAAATGCGCTTCCAGCATATCCATTTCGCGCTGATACGCAGCGCGCATCGCACGGCGCGCACCATCGAGCATCGCACTGGCGTCGAGCGAGGCTTTATTGGCGTTTTTAACTTTATGGTATTCGCTCATACCGGCTTCAAAAATACGTTCCATCGAACCGGTTTTATCGCGACCGCGACGGTTGCTGGTGGCATCCTGATACAGCTCGACCAGATTGCCGCCAGACCAGAAATTGCGTTCAAAAATTTCAGTCTGCGCACGCGCCTTTTTGATCGCAAACATTTTGCTGAAGATATAAGTCCAGCTGGTCAGAGACACGCCCAGCAGTATCAGCATGACCAGTTTCACCAGTACAGAGGCATTGCTGATCAGGCTTAAAAAAGAAAGGTCTTGAGTAACGTTCATATTGAATCAGAGTTGAGAACAACAAATAACAAAAAACAAAAGGTAAAAAGTACGTTCTGATCGGCTGGCAAACGCCAGCCACATCAACTATATCAGGCAGAAATTTTTTCCACGACCACATCCGGGATAACTGCCGGCCGCAGGCTCTCCGTGCCGACGCAGCCGACTTTAATCTTACCGCTGGCCAGCAGACGCTCACCGCACCAGGCTTCCTGCGCAAACACGAGCGATGCCCGACCGAGCTTTTCGACCACGGCGGTGATACGGAGTTCATCGTCGAGTCTGGCGGGTGCATGATACTCGACTGTGCTTGCTTTGACGACAAACATTACCTGATGTGCCTGCGTCATTTCCTGCTGATGAATGCCGGTGGCGCGCAGCCATTCGGTGCGGGTACGTTCAAAGAACTTCAGGTAATTCGCATAAAAGACGATGCCGCCAGCGTCCGTGTCTTCGTAATACACACGTACATTCCAGTTGAAATTATTCATGATGAGCTGCCGATTTTCGCTTTCGATTTTCGCTTTTTTAACTACGTGTTTTTCATAAATAGGGGGAGTATCTGCCTGTTTCGCCTTTATGTCAGCATAAACAAAGAGCCTTTAAATATACTCCCCCCCAGTATTATTTCAGCAAAAATCTGCTCAAACGACGTTACGTTTGATATTCAGCGGCCCGAACCCCTGGCAGGTCGGCATCATTTCGATATAGTTAATGTTGACATGCGCTGGCAAAGTGGCAATCCAGTAAGCCGTTTCAGCGATATCAAGCGCCGTTAATGGCACCGTGCCTTCATAGACTTTCGCGGCGGCATCGTCGTTGCCACGGAAACGCACATTGGAAAACTCAGTACCACCACATAAGCCCGGTGCAATATTCGTGGTACGCACACCAGTGCCCGCCATATCCGCCCGCAGATTTTTGGTGAACTGATCGACAAAGGCTTTTGTCGCACCATATACATTGCCACCCGGATATGCCGTTGAGCCTGCAATCGAGCCGATATTGATGATCATGCCGCTGTTACGCGCCACCATGTCCGGCAAGATTGCCCGCGTTACCGTCACCAGACCTTTGGTATTGGTATCAATCATGGTTTCCCACTCGTCCTGCGACGCCAGATGGGCAGGCTCTGTACCCAACGCCAGACCGGCATTATTAATCAGCACATCGATTGTTTTCCAGCCAGCAGGCAAATCTGCCAGCGCTTGCAAAATCGAAGACTTTTGCGTCACATCCATAGCAACTGGCAATAATTTATCGCCCAGCTCTGCGTGCAGGGCGGCCAAACGTTCCAGCCGACGGGCGGCGGCGATGACCTGATGACCTTCGCGTACAAATTTACGCGCCATTTCTTCACCAAAACCTGAGCTTGCACCAGTAATTAATACGATCATGCTGAAATCCTTTATGCCGTTGAATAAAAAAATGCGCTTGTTTGCCGCGTTTGCCTTGGTTGCCGCGTTTGCTCTCGCCGGAAACAAATATCTGTCAGGTGTCTATTCTAAGGGCTTTTGCGATACAGGTCAGAGCGGACAGGTCGGAACTAAAACGAAAGCAGTTATTTTTTAGCAAAATAACCATATCTGTCATGCACTGATGTGTGGCTTGCCCATTCAAAGCGCATCACGTAAAATCTCAGCACCATTTTGTCTCACGTGACTGGCGAAATTGCGGTTGTTCCTGCTACGGGCAACAGCAAAAGATGGAGATCCATCGGGAAGCGTGAGATGTCGGGGTTACTGTGTTCCGTGATCCCAGCCGTGCGCCTGGGTAGCCTGATGGTAAAAGTAATGAGGCTGCCTCTCTTCGTCCGCGTCAGACTGACACCTCATTGAAGTTAATCTCCAATCTCGTTTACTTAATCAGTTTAATGCGCTTGTTGAATTCACTTATTTAACTCACTCTCACGATAGTCAGGAAAACCATGTTTGCAAAAAACCATACGCTCGCCAATATCGATCCCGAATTGTTCGCGACGATACAATTAGAAAATCAGCGTCAGGAAGATCACATCGAGCTGATCGCTTCTGAAAACTACACTTCGCCAGCCGTGATGGAAGCACAAGGCTCGCAGCTGACCAACAAATATGCCGAAGGCTATCCTGGCAAACGTTACTACGGCGGCTGCGAACACGTGGATGTCGTCGAACAACTGGCGATTGACCGCCTGAAACAACTGTTCGGCTGCAACTTCGCCAACGTGCAGCCAAACTCTGGCTCACAAGCGAATCAGGGCGTATTTTTTGCGTTATTGAATCCGGGCGACACCATCATGGGCATGAGCCTCGCTGAAGGCGGCCACCTGACACACGGCATGCCGCTGAATATGTCAGGCAAATGGTTCAATGTCGTGTCTTATGGCCTGAACGCACAGGAAGACATCGATTACGACGCGATGGAAAAACTGGCGCGCGAAACTAAACCTAAACTGATCATCGCCGGTGCCTCTGCATTTGCGCTGCGTATTGATTTTGAACGTTTCGGTAAAATCGCCAAAGAAGTCGGCGCGTATTTCATGGTCGATATGGCGCACTATGCGGGTCTGATCGCTGCGGGCGTGTATCCGAATCCGGTGCCGTTTGCTGACGTCGTCACTTCCACCACGCATAAGAGTCTGCGCGGCCCACGCGGCGGCATCATTCTGAGCAATGACGAAGCGATCGCGAAGAAAATCAACTCATCAATTTTCCCTGGTATTCAGGGCGGCCCGCTGATGCATGTGATCGCCGGTAAAGCGGTTGCATTCAAAGAAGCATTGTCACCAGAATTCAAAGAATATCAGCAACAAGTTATCAAAAATGCGGCTGCTCTGGCACAGACACTGACAGAACGCGGTCTGCGCATCGTCTCCGGCCACACTGAATCGCATGTGATGCTGGTGGATCTGCGTCCTAAAGGTCTGACTGGTAAAGAAGCCGAAGCAATTCTGGGTTCTGCACACATGACTTGCAACAAAAACGGTATCCCTAACGACCCGCAAAAACCGATGGTCACTTCCGGTATCCGTCTGGGTAGCCCGGCATTCACTACCCGCGGCTTCAAAGAAGCGGAGGCGATTAAAGTTGGTCATCTGATCGCGGACGTGCTAGATAATCCTAACGATGCGGCAACGATAGAACGCGTCAAAGCAGAAGTGAAAAAACTGACCAGCGCTTTCCCTGTGTACGCGAAGTAAATTCTGGTCATCATCAAAACGCCACTCTGCTGAGTGGCGTTTTTTTAATTGTCGCTTTATCGCTGTCTGACAGCGAAGCTCAACCACTACGGCTCTATTCATGAAATGTCCTTACTGCCATCATATTGATACTCAGGTCGTCGATACGCGTGTTTCCGAAGAAGGCAATGTTATCCGTCGTCGTCGTCGCTGCGCAGATTGCGATAAGCGCTTCACCACATATGAGCGGGTGGAACTGGTGATGCCCGTCATCGTCAAGAAAAATGGCAGCCGCACCGAATATGAATCGAATAAACTGCGCGCCAGTTTCATGCTTGCGCTGCGCAAACGTCCGGTATCTGCGGAAGCGATAGACAGCGCCATTCAACGCATAGAAGAAAAATTACTCTCCAGTGGCGAACGGGAAATTATGTCGGTACATCTGGGTGAACTGGTCATGCATGAATTAAAACGTCTCGATAAAATCGCCTACATTCGTTTTGCTTCGGTCTACAAAAGTTTTAAAGACATCTCTGAATTCGCCGAGGCGATACAAGAAGTGAATGTCGAGAACAAACCCTCAAAAAAATAAGTCAGCAGCATGGAGCACATGAATACCGCCGGCTGGCTGGTTGCCGCCTTTGCCGTGCTGATTACCGGAATTTCTAAATCAGGGCTGGGCGGTGCATTGGGCGGGTTAGCCGTGCCGTTTCTTTCGCTGTGGATTTCACCGCGTAACGCAGCAGCAGTGATGCTGCCCATCCTGATCGCGATGGATATGGTCGGCATACGCGCCTGGAGCGGCAAAGCCGACTGGCGCGATCTGAAAGTGCTGATACCGGGCGCCATCGTTGGCATCGTGCTGGGAACGCTGGCATTTGGCGTCATGTCCGATCAGTTAGTGAAAGGCCTGATAGGACTGATCGCCGTCGGTTTTACTCTCGACCGGCTGCTGCGCCATCGCGGTCAGGCAACAACGGAACAACGTCCGCCACGTATTTTTGGCTGGTTCAGCGGCGTCGGCGCGGGCTTTACCAGTACGCTGGCGCATGCCGGTGGGCCACCGGTAATGATCTATCTGCTGTCATGGCGGCAGCCGCGCGAAACCTTTGTTGCGACCACGGTCTTTTTCTTTTCCGTGATCAACCTCGCGAAACTACCTTTTTACATCGCACTCGGCCTGTTCAGCATCGACACACTGACAATGTCAGCCTTAATGCTGCCGCTGGTACCCGTCGGCGTGTGGATAGGTATGCGTTTGTTACAGCGCATCCCGGAACGCCCTTTTTATCTGTTCGCAACCGCAGCGCTCGGGCTTTCCGGCGTCAAACTGTTGTGGGATGGATTGATGGCGTAAGTTTGTGCCACGCTTAGGTGGTGAGAGCTATGACATGCTCCACACGCCATGAATACTATCTCTTTACGCCATTGTTTTGCTTTGGTCGTTTTCCCAATTCGGGCGCTGATTATCCAAGCAATGCAATTCCTCACCGCAAGCTTATTCCTCTGAGCATTCCAGCTTCATACTACCGTTCCAGCAGTGCTGTGGCGACAGCGTAACGGGAACATTGACGCAAGCGGCCTCAACACAGATAAACGCACGCCCTTCGTCATCGGCGAGATCGGCAATTTGCCGCGCGCCCTCATCCCAGGGAGTCCATACGACAGCATCGGGAAAACCATGTTTGTCTATTTGCAGCTCGCCAAGACCGGTCTGCAAACTCAGATGGTCTGGTGTTTGCGCATAAATGCTGTCGATCGCATTTTTTATTATCAGTTGCTCGACCCGGCTTGCCGCCGCCTTTTCCTGCGTTAATTTGCTGTAACTGGGGCTGTCAGCCAGCCCTTGTATCGTCGCATATTGCCCGTCTGCGACGCGAAAATAGGTGTGCAGAGCCGCCTGAAAAGACATCGTCTGCACGCCTTCATTCCTCACTTGCCAATCGACCTGCAAGGTCTGGTCGGTTAAGGTGATGCGTATCGTTGCAGTAAACGAATACGGCCAAAGCTCCCTGCTTTCAGGGGTATCCGTCAACACCAGCGTTGCGCTTGCCACATCGTCGTTCTGCTGCACATCCTCAAGCCGCCACATTGCCGTACGGGCAAAGCCATGCTTGGGTAAAGACCCCAAGTCAGCAAACTGGGGAAATATGACAGGAATGCCGCCACGCAAAGGCTGACTCTGATCCGGAGAAGAAAGACGACTCATAAATAACTGCTCATCGCGTCCGGCAGGTGACCAGGACGCAATATGTGCGCCTTGTACACGGATACTGCATCGCGCATGATTTTTGGTATGCAACTCTATCCAGTCTGCATTTGTTTTTTTAATGTTGTTCATCATCGACTAATTTTGATTAATTTTGATCAATTTACTTACAACGTCGCCATTTATACGACATCGTATAACATTTAACAGACGTTTTCCTATACAATCGCGCCAAAATCATCTCTACGGCGAATAGATACTGCGATGGAAAAATCAGCCTTATTTCCCAATAACACCAGAAGAAAACATAAGAGCCTCTCGCAAAGTCTGGCAGAAAATATCACCGAAAAAATTCGCAGCGGCGCTTTAAAACCGGGAGATAAATTACCGACCGAATCTGCCATCATGGAATTATACGAGGTCAGCCGCACTGTGGTTCGGGAAGCAATTTCCCACTTACAAGCGGGAGGCTTGGTGCAGACACGTCACGGTATCGGCACCTTCATTCAGGAGCCGCCCAGTAATCCGCTGAGCCTGCATAAAGAAGCTATCGTGACGGTACGTGACGTTCTCGATATTCTGGAGTTGCGTATCAGCCTCGAAACCGAGGCTGCATGGCTGGCAGCGTTACGGCGCACCGACGCACAAATGGCAGAACTCAGTCTGGCACTAAAAGATATTCTGGGACGTGTGCAGCGGGATTCAGAATCGGTGAACGCAGATATGCGCTTCCACCAGTTGATTGCACAGGCCACTGGCAATCGCTATTTCGTCGATATCCTTTCTGACCTCGGCAGCACACTGATTCCGCGTGCGCGCCTGGATTCCGCCGCGCTGAGCGATGAAGCCAGCAACAGTTATCTGGAGCGGGTCAATCGTGAGCATGAAGATATACACGATGCGATCTTACGCAAAGACTCCGAAGCTGCCCGCGCCGCTATGCGCACTCACCTTAGCAATAGCCGCGAACGTTTGCGTCTCGCGCAACAGAAGTTTGAAACTGATCAGTAGCAATTCTTCGCAATACAAAAATAGCAGTCTGCTGTACATCGGCAATAATGGCTGGTCAAAGTGACCGGCCTGCGCTGACCACATCGTGCACACAGCAAATCAATCTCGCTGACGATAAAAATCCCGGACGTGTTCAGCAGCATGCCTGACTGCCGCACCGCATCAGCAAGGCCATCCCCTCGAAAGAAAACTACCTGAGCAAACGGTAAATGCACTTTATGAATATTCAGTGTTGCATCAACATAAAATCAGTTGTACGATGTCGTACATGTATTTTTGAATTTAAATTTCCAGACCTTTATTTACCTTAATGATTCTGGTGAAACCGATTACCAGACGCTTACTTTTGGAGACATCATGCACCCACAAGAACTGAAAAAAATCCTCTCTTCCGGCCTTCTGTCTTTTCCTCTGACAGACTTTGACGCAAATGGCGACTTCAATGCCAAAACCTATGCAGATCGTCTGGACTGGCTGGCACCTTATGGCGCGAGTGCTTTGTTTGCCGCCGGCGGTACGGGCGAATTTTTCTCACTGACATCCTCCGAATACAGTAGCGTCATTAAGGTCGCGGTTGACACATGCCGCGGCAAAGTGCCGATTCTGGCCGGTGCCGGCGGCCCTACCCGCGTCGCAATCGCTTACGCACAAGAAGCTGAGCGTCTGGGTGCAGACGGCATTTTGTTGTTGCCGCATTACCTGACTGAAGCCAGTCAAGACGGCCTGATTGCGCATATTGAAGAAGTTTGTAAATCGGTCAGCTTTGGTGTTGTGGTATACAACCGTGGCATCTGCCGCTTAACGGCAAATTCGCTTGAAATTCTGGCAGCACGCTGCCCTAACCTGATTGGTTTCAAAGACGGTATCGGCGATATCGAACTGATGGTTTCTATCTGGCGCCGTCTTGGTGACCGCCTGACTTATCTGGGTGGTTTGCCAACAGCCGAAGTATATGCTGCGGCTTACAAAGCCTTAGGCGTGCCGGTGTATTCTTCTGCGGTATTTAACTTTGTACCGAAACTGGCGATGGACTTTTACCACGCGGTTGCCAAAGATGATCATGCAACAACCAATCGCCTGATCGACGAATTCTTCCTGCCTTATCTGGATATCCGTAACCGTAAATCAGGTTATGCAGTCAGTATTGTGAAAGCAGGTGCGCGTCTGGTCGGTCATAGCGCAGGCCCAGTTCGCGCACCGTTGACTGATCTGACGGCAGCCGAAGATGAAATGCTGCGCGAACTGATCGTCAAGCAAGGCGCGCAATAAACGGCGATCGTTAAGATCACCCGTATTGTCAATGTAACGTTTTCAGGTGGTTATTGCGCTAAACAACCACCTGCACCGGAGAAATAAAGATGGAAATTTCAGGACAAATGCTGATAGGAAATCAGCGTGTCATGGGGCAATCTGGCGGCACCCGTGCAATCAATCCAGCCACCAACGAACAATTGGAACCATTGTTCGGTTACGCCTCAGAAGCCGAGGTCAACCGCGCATGTGAATTGGCTGAACAAGCATTTGACGCCTATCGCCTGACATCACTGGAACAACGCGCTGCATTTCTGGAAGCAATCGCCGATGGCATTATGGCTCTGGGTCCGGCACTGATCGAAAGAGCGCATGCCGAAACTGGTCTGCCAGTTGTCCGTCTGGAAGGCGAACGTGGTCGTACCGTGAATCAGTTGAAGCTGTTTGCAAAAGTTTTGCGTGATGGCCACTACCTGCAAGCAACGCTGGACTCAGCATTGCCAGAACGGACACCGCCGCGCCCAGACTTGCGTATGCAAAAAATCGCGCTGGGTCCGGTTGCCGTCTTTGGTGCCAGTAATTTTCCTTTAGCATTCTCCGTTGCCGGTGGCGACACCGCGTCAGCACTGGCGGCCGGTTGCCCGGTTATCGTTAAAGCGCACAATGCGCATCTGGGCACATCAGAACTCGTAGGCTCTGCAATCCAGCAAGCAGTGATCCGTTCGCAAATGCCGGAAGGTGTGTTTTCCATGCTGATAGGCGCGGGTGCGGCAGTCGGACAAAAACTGGTTGCGCATCCTGTCATTCAGGCAGTCGGATTTACTGGCTCGCGTAATGGCGGTCTCGCATTAGTGAAAACAGCCAACGAACGCAAAGAACCTATTCCAGTCTATGCAGAGATGAGCAGCATCAACCCTGTGTATCTGTTACCTGCTGTATTGGAAGAAAAAGCCGGCACACTGGCAAGCCAGTTTGTCGATTCACTGGTGATGGGCGCTGGCCAATTCTGTACTAACCCTGGTCTGGTGCTGATGCAAAAATCACCGGCAGCAGAACAATTTATCGCGGCAGCAAAACTGGCACTCGAAGGCAAACCAGCAACAACCATGCTGACACCTGGCATTCATGGTGCATATCAGAGCGGCTGCGCGAAAATTACTGAATTGAACAACGTCCAGATCGCAGCCAAAGGTCAGCCAGCAGCCACACCAAATGCAGCGCAAGCGATGTTATCGGTGTGTGAAGCCAGCGATTTTCTGAAGACACCAGCATTGCAGGAAGAAGTATTCGGCCCGTCTTCAGTAGTCATCCTGTGTGACGATTTGCCACAAATGCTGGCCGTCACAAAAGAACTGGAAGGCCAGTTAACTGCAACCGTTCATACGGCGCCAGACGACCATGTCGCAGCACGCGCATTATTGACGAGTCTGGAAAAGAAAGCCGGACGCATCTTGTTCAACGGCTTCCCAACCGGTGTTGAAGTCGCCCACGCAATGGTGCATGGCGGCCCATTCCCGTCAACATCGAACAGTCGCAGTACGTCTGTCGGTGCGACGGCAATTGATCGCTTCCTGCGCCCGGTTTGCTATCAGGCGATTCCGTCTGAGCTTTTGCCGCCAGCGCTCAGCGATGAAAATCCGTGGAAACTCACAAGAATGGTCGACGGCAGTCTGAAAAATTAATATGATCGCTCCCCTTTGCCGCAACGCTGCCAAGGGGAGTTTTCGGTATACCAAGCACACGAAACAGATGTGCGTAGACATACAGTAACAAGGAGACACTCAGATGAGTTCTAATCAAATCGGCAAATACCGATGGACTATTTGCGCACTGCTGTTTTTTGCGACAACAGTGAATTATCTGGATCGTCAGGTGCTCAGCCTGCTGGCGCCGGATTTATCAAAAGAATTCGGCTGGTCAAATACTGACTACGCCAATATCACCGCTGTATTTCAGTTCGTGTATGCGATTTCCATGCTTTTTGCGGGTCGTCTGATTGATAAAATCGGCACCAAAGCAGCCTACACACTGGCAATCGCAATCTGGTCAATTGGCGCGATATTGCATGCTTACGCTATTCCCGCCGGTGAAGCAACATCAAACTTACTGGCAACGCTTGGCTTAGCCGTCGTGCCAGTGTCAGTTGCAGGCTTTATGTTGTCACGTGCGGTCCTCGCCTTCGGTGAAGCCGGTAATTTTCCCGCTGCGATCAAAGCGACCGCTGAATATTTCCCTAAACATGAACGCTCATTCGCAACCGGCATTTTTAATTCCGGCGCGAATATCGGTGCGATTCTGGCACCGCTGACCGTTCCCTGGATTGCCGAAAAATTCGGCTGGCAAACAGCCTTCATCGTTATCGGCGCAATCGGCTTTGCATGGATGGTCGCGTGGGAAATTCTGTATGACAGACCCGAGAAACAAAAACGACTCGGTAAAGCAGAACTCGACTACATTCAGCAACACGATGCGCCGCTCAGTGACACAGTCGCGACTGAAAAAACATCCTGGCTCAAATTGTTAAGCTATCGCCAGACATGGGCATTCGTCTTCGGCAAATTCATGACGGATGGCGTGTGGTGGTTTTTCCTGTTCTGGCTGCCAAAATATCTGGAAGTCCAGTACAAAATGCAGAAGACCGAAATCGTCATTCCTCTTGCCGTGCTCTACAGCATGACGATGGTAGGCAGTATCGGTGGCGGCTGGTTACCAAGCTATTTCATGAAGCAAGGCATGGCTCCGTACACAGGCCGGATGCGGGCAATGTTGCTGATCGCCGTATTCCCACTGGTCGTACTGCTGGCGCAACCGTTCGGCTATATCAGCTCCTGGGTGCCGGTATTACTGATAGGGATAGGAGCTTCAGCGCATCAAGCGTGGTCAGCAAATATCTTCACGACGGTTTCTGATATGTTCCCGAAAAAAGCCGTGGCCTCAGTGGTCGGTATCGGCGGCATGGCTGGCGGACTGGGCGGTGTATTGATTTCAAAATCAGGTGGCTGGTTATTTGATTACTACAAAGCAGCCGGACACATACAGACTGGCTACACCATCATGTTTTCATTCTGTGCCGTCGCTTATCTGCTGGCGTGGGCTGTGATGAAAGCCTTGGTTCCTGCACATAAAGACATCACTGACCTGTAATACCGGAGTATTGACATGCAAGCATTTGCAAACCTTGAAGCGATCGGCAACGAATCCTGTGTAGTGGGCGAAAGCCCGCTCTGGAGCGAAAGCCAGTTGTCGTGGTTCTGGGTCGATATCCCCCAGAAACGTATCTGGAAATACGACACCAGCACGCAGCAGAGCCGTTACTGGAACACATCAGAAATGGTGGCCAATATTGCGTTCTCGGCACAAGGTGATCTGATCGCTGGCATGGAAACCGGCTTATACCGTTTATCACTGAATGCAGAAATACATGCGGTGGAAACGTTGCTGGTTGCGCTGCCGGAAGCGCAGCCAGGGCTACGCTTTAACGATGGCAGGTGTGATCGTCAGGGACGTTACTGGAGCGGCACCATGTGGATGGACATGGCTGCCGCCAGAAATATCGGCAAGCTCTATCGCTACACCAGCCACGACGGATTGTCTGCACCCGTCATCGACGGTTTGCTGACACAAAATGGTCTGGCATGGTCGCCTGATGGCCGCACCATGTATCTGTCAGATTCTCACCCGCACAGCCAGCTCATCTGGGCGTTTGACTACGATACGGATAGCGGAACACCTTCACGCCAGCGCCTCTTTGCCGATATGAAAGAATTGCCGGGGCGCCCCGACGGAGCCGCAGTCGATACGGACGGTTGCTACTGGATTTGCGCCAACGATGGCGGTGCTGTTTTGCGTTTCACACCGCAAGGCATCGTTGATCGACAAATTGCATTGCCTATGAAAAAACCGGCGATGTGCAGCTTTGGCGGTCCGAATTATGAATGGATGCTGGTGACTTCGATCAATCCGACACCGGGTCAAAACGATGAATGGGCGGGAAAAACTATCCTGCTTAAACCCGGAGCGCAAGGAATTGCTGAAACAGATTTTCAGTTTTAACGATTACCTAACCTGCCCAAGATACCAGCATGCTTCGGATACAAAACTAAAGTTTCCAAAAAGCATGAGATACGATAACATACAACAAATCTCACATTATTTCACATAAAAACATTATTTTTTTACTACATTTAATTAGAAATTTGAAAGTTTAGCCAAGAACACCAGATTAAGTTATCTTTATTGCAAATAGTTGTCCGATGTCGTAACTCTGAATTCAACACCCCTCCTTTTTTCGGAGAATACAGATTCGATCCATCTCTGTATTACCCCGTAAAGTCCGTTGTCTTTTCAAACACGCTTGGCTTCCCTCCGCTGATCAGCTGCGCAACTGCGCCTGTGCTTCCGCAATAAGACAGCAAATCTGTTCTGACGAACCCGAATCAATTCACTTTACCTACTTTGCGTAATCACCTGGAGAACAAGATGCAAAAAGTTGTACTTTCACGAAACACTCTGGCGGCAGCGCTGGCAATCGCCTGCACCGCACCTTCTGCATTTGCGACGGAAATCAATAATTTCGTCAGTATTTACGGTTTTATCAACGGCCAAATTGAGTCTGTTGAAGCCAAAGGCGGTGCCACACCGTATGAGCGTCGTGGTCGCATTTCTGATGGCAACTCGCGCATCGGTTTCACAGGCAACGTTGAAGTCAACAGCGACATCAAAGGTATCTGGCAAATCGAAGGCGGTCTGAACAACTTTGAACAAGCCGGAACCAACGATAACGGACAAACCGCCACACTCGAATCACGCAATACTTTCGTTGGTTTACAAAGTGAAAAATTCGGTCGTTTTGTGATCGGTAACAGTGACTCTGTTTATCGCAGCCTGGTTGGCTCCGGCAGCGCACTGGGCGGTAATCTGGGGATGACCGTACATGGTGTTGACGTGTTCAACAACACATCCGCCCAACTGACCGGTAATCAGGACAGCATTTTCAGCCGTGGTGAATCACGTATGAAAAATTCTGCACATTATCTGTCACCAGAATTGTTCGGCTTTCAGGCTGGTGCATCGTATGGCTTCGATGAAGCACGCGCCAGCCGCAGCGATCGCAGCCGCTATTCCTTGGCGCTGAAATACCAATATGAAGGACTGGCAATCGGCGTTGGTTATGACCGCCAGAACAATACTGGTATCGATTCCACGATGCTGCAACGTGGCTACGGTGTGATTTTGAATGCTCAGGAAGGACTCAGCACATCTTACGCAAAAGCCATCATCAGCTACACACTGCCGACAAAAACCACCGTTGGGTTTGGCTATGAACGCAGCAGCCTTGGCAACTCTCAATTTATCAATCCATCGGTCGGTTCGATCTACACTGGCAACCGCGACAAAACGCTGAAGCAAGATGCGGTCATTCTGACGCTGGCGCAAGATTACGGTGACGCATCGTTCCTGTTCGGATACGGAAAATTGAACGGTCTCAAAGGCATCAACAGTTTTGCTGAAGATGATTTCCAATCCAAACAACTGTCTTTAGCTGCGACCTACAAACTCAACAAATTCCTGACGCCATACATCTATCTGACGCGTATCAACAATAACGCGCAAGCCAGTACTAACCTGGGTCAGTCTTCACTGCGCAGTAACAATCTGGGAACCAGCACGGCCTTCTTTGCACCAGGCAATAGCCCACGTGCAATCGGTGTTGGTCTGTTAGCGCGCTTCTGATAAATCACTTCCGGAGACTCAATAATGAAAAAATTAAATCAAGAAACAACATCTGGCCGCGTTTGTAAAACGACGGCACTGTTATCGGCACTTACTTCAGCTCTCCTTCTGACAGCATGCGGTGGTGGCGGTGGCAGCGATAACGCAGCAACCGCAGTCAGCTACACGCCGGGCGCTGTTTTTAAAGTAGGCACCACGACCTTTGATCCAGACTTGCCGGCAGAACCGCAATTGCCAACAGATGCGCAGGTTTGTGCAACGCTGGAAGCGAGCAATAATCTGGTACGCCGTCCTGATGGTTCCTTACCGCCAGAAGCCGATCCGTCCAAAACCGGTGTCGGCGTTGCGGTTGATCCAGCAGTCGCTAATCCTGATCAGGCGCGAATTCAGAGTGCACTGGATGCCTGCGGTGCCGCCGTGGACAAAGAAGTTGGTGCGGCAATCGCTGCGGCTGATGCTGCCGCAGTAGCACAACAAACAGCGGCGGCCGTTCCGAATAAAAACATCGCAGGTATCAGCGGTGAAGAACTGGCTAAACCACAATATCGCGGCAGTAAATTTGCAGTAAGACTGGTCGTCAACAGCCAAGGTCCGGGTAACGGTTTCATTTCAGGCCCATTGACATTGCCATCTGGCGTGACATTGTGGATCGACAAAGGCGCCACCTTGTATGCAACCCGTGACGTCAAAGCTTACGCACCAAATGTGGCTGGCCCTTACTGCGGGAATACAGCAGTCAGCTCAACCAAAGCCGGTAGCTCCAGCAATTGTCTTGCGTTGATCAATGGGAATAATCTGATCAACTCTGCTGTCGTCGGTGATGGCTCAATTGATAGCCGCGCTTATGCCGAGATCGTCACAACAGACAAACTGTATCCGATCATGAAGGTCGATATGAGCTGCTCGAATACCTATGCAAACTATGCAAAAGGTACACAAGCGGCGGATGGCACAGCGTGTGACAACGGTGGTACGACCGTCAATTCAAAAACTACCGCCCGTAATATGACATGGTGGGATCTGGCGTATCTCGGCAATATGGTGCAAAACGGTACAACCGGTACAGGCTCGCAATCGAACTTCCGTATGATGGTGTTCAACTATGCGAAAAATCTGACTCTGTATCGCATCACTCTCAATAACAGCGCGAACTTCCACGTTGTACCAAGTGGCATTGACGGCTTTACTGTCTGGGGCGTCAAAGTACAGACACCATCGCTGGCAGCATTTGCCAATCCGGCAGGTAATGGCAATCCTTTGTACACAGGCGACACCTACACCAAAGACAATGTTAAAAATACAGATGCCTTTGATCCGGGTGCTGCAAGCAGTCCGACTATCGTCGCATTGACAACAGGGAAATCAACAACCTCTGCTGCAAAGCATGCATTTGATGGTTACCTGAAAAACTTCGTCTTCGCCTACAACTATGTCAGCACTGGTGACGACGACGTGGCAATCAAAGGTTCGTCTAACCCTAGCCCAGCCGGCAGCAATCTGGCAGCGGTTGATGGTAGCCGTGATGTCCGCAGCGACCGTAAATCCGGTGCAGTCATCGCACATAACCACATTTACTGGGGTCATGGTATTTCCATCGGTAGTGAAACCAATG
This sequence comes from Cognatundibacterium rivi, assembly GCF_018139565.1. Classification (GTDB taxonomy): domain Bacteria; phylum Pseudomonadota; class Gammaproteobacteria; order Burkholderiales; family Burkholderiaceae_D; genus Undibacterium; species Undibacterium rivi. Next base: position 215,840 of record NZ_JAGSPK010000004.1, on the reverse strand, counting down.
CAGGCGTAAAAAATGTCGAGGTGTATGACAATTCCTTCCAGCATTCTGAAGAAGGTCTGCGCATCAAATCCGATTACGCGCGCGGCGGTGAAGTCAGCAATATTAATTACAAAAACATCTGTATTAAAGACGCCGACAACGCACTGTTATTCACCACTTACTACAGTACAAAAGGTCTTCCGGCAACGGGTCCTAAAGTGCCGAATTTCCATGACATCCGTCTTGAAAATGTGCGCATTCTGGGTGACTCAGCAATCAAACTGCAGGGCTTCCAGGCGAACACCGGCGGCTTTAATCTGCCAGCTTTCCCATTGGTGATGAGCATGAACAACGTCGTCGCAGATACACCTTCAGCAATGCGTATGACCATGTCCGATGCGCAACTCACGATCAAAGGTGTGAATCTGCCGATTCAGCCATCCACCGATAATCGTGTCACAGTCAATGGTGTTGCGACATGGGCGGTTGACGGCGATCTGGTACTCGATTGCAGCAAGGCTTTTGTCGACTTCCCCGCTATCGGCCAGTCGAATATTTTTGGTTCTGGATGGGACAAATAAGCCCGCGTGTACGACAGGCAGCCCGCAGGCAAGCGGTGCTGCCATAAGTCAGGCTGACGCCAGCATCACACGATGCATGCGTCAGCCTTTGTCGTTTTTCAGCATTGCCATTCTTGCAGTCTATCCAACTTTTTTGAGGGATATCCCATATGAAAATCTCCACGCGTTTATTAATGTTGGTGGGTGCCGCCATTGTCGCTATCGCCGCCATCGGTGCCAGCAGTCTCAGCACGCTATATTCTGCCCTGATGCATGACAGAGAAATGCAAATCGAGACCATGCTGGCTATGGGCGAAAACCTGGTCAAGCATTACCATGGCTTGCAACTGAATGGCACTCTGACGCAAGAGGAAGCGCAAAAACAAGCCAAAGCCGCGCTGACGCAACTCCGCCACGGCAGCAGTTATTATTGGGTAAGGCAACCCGATGGTCTGAACCTGGTTCATCCTGACGCCAAAAAAATCGGTACGATTGCCCAAGGGCAGACCATGGATGGTCGCCCCGATGCCGTCGCTTACCGCGAAGAGCTGGCAAAATCGCACATCGCGCTGGTCAGCATGAAATCGCAACGACCAGATGGCAGTCTGGCTCCGAAATTAAATGGACTGGTTGAATTCACACCATGGAACTGGTGGATAGGAACCGGTTTTTTCAGTGACGATATTAACCAGACCTATTGGCAATCAGCAACCACACAAACCATCATTTTTGTGATTGCGCTGATTATTCTGATCGGCTCAGGCTGGCGCATCATCCGCTCCATCAGCGCCATCCTTGGTGGTGAGCCAGCTTATGCCGCCAACATCACACGTCAGATCGCGAATAATGATCTGTCTGTCGATGTCACGCTGGAAAAAAATCAATCTGACAGCCTGCTTGGTGCCATTGTCGCTATGCAGGAGCAGTTAGCGACAACAGTGCGCAGCATACGTCAAAGTTCCGAAAACATTGCCACCGCATCTTCTGAAATTGCGGCGGGCAACCTCGATTTGTCGTCCCGTACGGAAGAACAGGCCAGCGCACTGGAGGAAACATCGGCGACGATACATGAGCTGGAAAGCACCGTCAGAAAAAATACTGAACATGCCAGAAACGCGAACCAGTTGACGATCGATGCAACGATGCTGGCCAACCGCGGCGGCACAGTAATGAAGGACATGCTGACGACGATGGAAGCGATCAATCAATCGTCAAAAGCGGTCGTGGACATTGTCAGTCTGATTGACGGCATTTCATTTCAGACGAATATTCTGGCGTTGAACGCAGCGGTTGAAGCAGCGCGCGCTGGTGAACAAGGTCGCGGCTTTGCAGTGGTGGCAGCAGAAGTAAGAAATCTCGCGCAACGCTCAGCTGCTGCTGCAAAAGAAATCAAGGGTTTGATCGATGCGTCACAGTCTCATATGCACAGCGGTAATCAACTGGCACAAGAGGCTGGAAACTCGATGACGCAAATTGTCGGCGGTATCGAAAAAGTCGCCTCTATCATGCGCGATATCACGATGGCCAGCGAAGAACAACACACCGGCATCATGCAAATCACCGAAGCGATTCGTCAGATGGACAGTGTGACACAGCAAAATGCTGCACTGGTGGAACAAGCTGCCGCGGCAGCCGACAGTATGCAATTGCAGGCAGCTGATATGGCAGGACTGGTCCGGGTGTTTAAACTCAAGGATGACGAAGTCGCTGATATTTCATCCATCAAGACGATACATCCGGCAAAAGAAGTAATGAACTGGAAAGCGACTCGCCGTTAAGAAAATAGAAAAAAATGGCGGCGAATCTATGCCGCCATTGTTCATGCTAGCGCATCCGGCAAAGAACCGGATTTTTTTTATGCAGAATACTCGCGCGTGATCATTTCTTTACCGATCTTCACGTTACGTAACTTCAGTCCTTTGACGTTATACAGATACATTGCCTGCGTGCCCGCTGCGGGTGTGCCAAAGTCGCAATCAGTGATCGTCACATCACGAACCGGCAACACTTCCGGCATCGGTGCACGGCCGTTATAGTCGGATGCAACCGGCCCCAGAATAACGATCGCCTGATAACAGGAATACTCACCTTTTGCCGTCTTCACGTTCCCCACCCGAACATTAGAGATATGCACGTCTTCAACCACAGGGGGGCGTATCCGCACGTTATCGCTGACGGGTGTGTAATCGCAGTCAAAAGTGACTATCGCACCCGCTGCCGTGGCAACTGTCTTCGATGCAATCGGAGAACCGGGTAAGGATGTATAAAATGATGGCGACGTCTGTACACCATTTGGAATCTTGATATTACGCACGTAGAAATGCTTCAGATATCCGCCCCGGTTCAGATTCGTTTTCAGACGAATGGCTGTATTTAAGGGATTGGTTTGCCAGTGTACGTTTTCAAACAATAAATTCTGCGCATACACATGCTCGATGCCGCCGGCCATTTCACTGCCCAGCGTGACGGCACCGTGACCACTCTGCATCGTACAATTCTGAATCACGATATCGCGCGATGGTCCGTATTGCGTGTCCAGATTTTTCCCGGCCTTAATCGCAATACAGTCATCGCCGGAATCAAAAGTACAGCCATCGACCAGTACATGATCACAGGCTTCCGGATCAAAACCATCACTGTTAGGTCCGTGGCTTTTCGCATGAACGCGGCGAATCACAACATGCTGACAATTCACTGGATGATGCTGCCAGAATGGCGTGTTCCTGACCTCATACCCTTCCATCAGTACTTTACGACAACCGATAAACTGTATCATTGGCGGACGCAGGAAATGTCCCTTACCAAATACACGCTGAGGCAGGGGAACACCGGCCTCTGACAATGCAGGCAGGTAGCTGGCGTCAGCACGCCATTTATCGTCGTTGCCTTGTATCAGCGCCTGCAGTTCCGGGCTGATCTGCGGTGCTACTTCTTTTAAGGTTTGAGCGTTGAGTGAATTCACCGCATTTTCGGATGGTTTACCGGGGCGATAATTCGGCACGGAGCTTTGCGCAATCGCATTCAGTGTTTTCAGCTTGCCTTTCCAGGTCCACCAGCAATCGCCGAATTCATTAAATGGCACGCCGCCCTGCCCGTCTAATACCGCAGTCCAGTCTTCCCCCGTAAGAGCGATATTTTCTTGCCCTATCGCATAGATCATGGGCGAATAGTTCAGACAGTCATTGCTCTGCCAACGCGAAATACTTAACTTGCCGTTTTTTCCGCAATCAACGTCGCCGTATTTCGCGTAGTCGTCGGGCTGATGACTGAAATAGACATGGGCTCCTGCCTGTAAGTGAACGTTAACATTCGATAGCAAGACGATAGGTCCGGCACAAAACCAGTCACCGGCCGGAATCAGCACGCGGCCACCGCCTTCGCGGTGACATGTTTCTATCGCATTGCGGATCGCTGCATAACAGTCGAAAGACGATGCCGCTGGTGTCTGTAATACGCCCTGATCCTCAAATGAACTCCAGGCCTGTACTTTTTGCAGCTCACATGTTTTTGCGCCGTATCGTGTGATCGGATAATCCGCTTCGCGAAAACGGAACGGGACACTCAGCTTCGTAATAATTTCTGCCGCTCTTTTCCACGGATCGGATGGCGTTTGTCGCTGTGCCGCACTGGCTGCACTGGCCGCAGCCCAGGGCATACTGCTACCGATACCGATCGCCGCGAGTTGCTTGAGTAAGCGGCGTCGCCCCTGATACTTCAGGTCAACAAGGGATTCCGATGATGTGTGCAAGGTCATGTCGTACTTCCTTTTTTTTTCTCAAATTATTCGTATTGATTATTGAATTCACCCAGAAACTGCATAGGTGCAGGCGCTGCCTGATAGCCAAAAGCAGTCGGGCTGATTGTGCTCGCAGATAAATTCCGCCAGAAGTCGTCACTGTTAAATTGAGCAGGACGGTATGGCAAAGTGCCATTTTTATTCCAGTCGGACCAAGGCGTCAGCGGATGTATATGCGCACCGATCACAGAATTAAGCACTATCATTTTTCCGACCGTTTCTATCGTCTGCCGGGTAATCGTGCCAGTCGGACTGACAAACTGATCTGTCACTCCGGCCTCGCAACGATAGCCATCGATAGGTACTTTGCCGTACGGCGTGCAACGCTGATTATGAAACCATTGACGAACCAGATAAAATTTTCCAGCCATCGCATTGCTGCTCTGGTCATGGCTAAAGCGGCAACGGTTAAATACAAAGCCATAACGTGAATTCAGGTTTGTACTTGGTGCTGCGACATAAGAACTGGTGCGGGGTCCTAATGAGCGTATTTCAGACTCAAGGAAATACGCTGTCGCATCACCAAAAATATAGTCAACATCGCCTTCGATATAAGAATGATAGAAAAAGTGACGAGCGGTCTGCCCTGATTTTCCGGCCCGCATATACAGCGTATCCTGCAATCCCAGCAGACGCACTTGTTCAAACTGTGCTTTGTCAACGCCATCAGTCATCATCGCTAAGGCCTGATGATGCACCATCAGACTTTTCCCATACACGCCGTTTCCGGGGCAGTCAGCGCCTTCACATGCCTGCGGTGCCGGTGCGCCAGTTTTGTTATAGCTGTTTTCAACGGTGATATCACGCATCTGGAATGCCTGGCTTTTCACCCACAGCACGGCAGTACCAAATGTCCCGATAATCGGGCGGATGCGGATGCTGTTAAACATGTCAGCAATCGCCGCCGGCGCCTGTGCAAACTGTGCCCCGAAGCGCTCCTGATATTGTGCGCCGCTGATCGCCGCATCCAGATTGGCACAGATGCGTGTTGTGGCAGGATCTCTGCCGATCACGCTGATGGGGACGGATGTTTCAGGGATATAGACCAGTCCATCATAGACTCCGGGCTCAACCAGAACAGTGATGCGGCGGGATGCCGGTAAGCGATGTGCCAGATCGTCTGACACAATCTGATTGACCGCATCCTGTAAGCGCTGAAAATGCCTCTTCCCGTCAGCAGGAGCAGCGGCATTGACAATATAGTCGGGCGTCATCTGCTGCGCACTCACCACCGGTGAAGACAAAGGGTTCCACACATCACGTTGTTCTTTTCCTGGCAACCCGGCATAGCCAAGCACTTCGTCATAAGAAAAATGCGCGGCCTGCTCTGCATTTAACTGCGGGCGTTTATCTGCCGCTGATGGTGATGGATAGACCGCAAATGCATTATCGCAGGCAGTATTTTTTGTCGTTGATGGCAGCGGCTGCCAGGCAAAATTCTGATCCAGCATCGATTTCACAACGGCGGATGTCCACTGGGCATTCTCTCTGACGACCGTGCTTTGTTCAGGAACGCTCAGGCCATTGACACTGAGCCTGAGTGGCCTCGCTGCGTCATAGCCATGAAATATCAGTTTCCCCGGCGTCAGCACTTGCACACGTTCGAGATGAATATCACTATATTCCGGTATCAGGTCACCCGATGCACGCTTACCGTAATGCGTGTCGAAATCCAGCGGTGCTTTACTGTTCTGTATGCAGATATCTCTATACGTCACGTCCTGCACCAGACCACCACGCGACACATCACTCTTAATGCGCAAGCCCGAAGTAGCGCCATCAATACTCAATTTTTCGACCAGCACATGTCGGATATTGCCATTCGTTTCACTACCGATGGACATACCGTGCCCGGAGTAAAAATGATTATCACTGATGGTAATGTTTTCGGTCGGTCCCTGATTCCCCGCCTTAATCGCGACATTATCGTCACCAGTACGGATAAAGCTCCTGGTGATCGTGATATTGCGGGAAGAAATAGGATCAATACCATCCGTGTTGCGTGCGGTGGCTGGCGTATCAATATGCATGCCCCATGCGGTAAAGCCATCCACCTGATTCAGGGTGACATGAAAATTAGCCGAGTTTTTCAGCCAAATTCTGTGCAATGCCATCTCGCGTGACTGTGTGATTTCCAGCATACGCGGTACATTCTGATGCAAGTCTTCACGCTGGGCGCGACGCGCTATTTCCCACCAACTCTCGGAACCGCCAAGAATTTTCTTGCCGCCCTGACCGTCAATCACACCATCACCGAATAATCCCGCATTCTGTGACTGAGTAACGCTGATCAGCGGGTGGCAACCTCGTCCCTTCTGGTCGATGGTGCCGCATTTTTTTTCACCTTTATCATAATCAGCAGGTAAGCGTGATCCCGCCAGCACGATACCGGCGTCAATCACTAAAGAGACACCCGCCTTCATCTGCAATGCGCCGGTGAGGAAATAATTTTTATCGCTATGCCTGACCAGGCGCACTGCTTTGCCGGATGGACACTGATTGATTGCTTGCTGCAGGCGCGGAGTGTCAGGTGCAGCCGATGCCTGCACATCAACCTCATTCATCGTCAGCTGCGCTGGTAACAATTGGCATATCGACGGCGCAACCGGTTCTTTCAATGGACGACTATCCTGCGCACTGACATCCGCGGCAAATAGGCCCGACATCACCAGCAACACACTGGCGTAGCGGGAAACTAATGTGAGTTGTGGCTGCCGCTGTTTCATGTTGTATCTCATTTTGAACTTCCTCTGGCCATGCCATTACCGATTTCAGGGTCTACAGCCACAAGAGCCTGCGCGACCATTTCAGAAAAAATCGCTGCACCTTTTTTACCGACATGGGTACGGTCAAACGCACTTTTCGCGGCGCCCTGACGCTCTACCGTTGCCAGTGTGCTGCCAGCAGCTGGTGCGACGATTTCAGATGGCGGCGGTGCCATTGCCAGCGTATCAGCCTCGCTTTGCCCCATCGCGGCAACCAGCGCGTGGCTTTGTTGATTCAGGTCGATCGCAGGCACCTGTTTTTCGCTGGCGACACGCAAACTGGCTTCCGCCCACGGACGCAAATCATTCGGCAATACACCATCTTTGAAGGTTCTGCGCGTGAGAGGCGTCAGCAAAATAATTTCACCACCGACAGCTCTGACATCGTCGACATAGCGCGCAAGATTCACCGGAAATTCTGTCGCCAGATCGGTAGAACGTCCGGGCTTGCCGGGTTGATCGTTATGCCCGAACTGCATCAACACCACACGACGTCTATCTGTATCACGGCGCAATTGCTGCATCACAATCTCCCAGGAACCTTCTGCCCTGTAACTACCGGAACTACGCCCACCCTTCGCGAGATTCAGGCAAGTGATTTTTTTCGAAAAACGTTCGCACAATGCATTGCCATAGCCGCTGTTCGGCGCCATGGTCGAGTCGCCGACAAGAATAATTTCAAACGGACGGGTATCTTTCACGACGGGCGCTGGCCCCTGACAGGCCATCCATAGCGGAGCAGAACAAGCGAGCAAAACGACACGAAGTAATGTCTTCATGATGTTATCCAATTTAAAAAAAGAGCCTCACGAGGAGGCTCCAAACTGACTACAGGGAAGTGGTCAGACAGACAATGTCTTGTTGTAAACTGTGCCGCCGACACGGACATTTTTCAATACCAGGTCTTTGACATTAAAGAGATACATAGGATTCTCTTTATTCACCGGATTGCCGAGATCACAATCAGAAATAGTGACATTCTTTACCGGTACAATTTTTGGCGCAGGCGATGCGGGCCCGTTGTAATCGCTGGGTACAGGTCCCAGAACGACAATCGCCTGATAGCTGGAGAATTGCCCTGCACCGGTGTCAACGTTGCCGACATTAACGTTGGAAATATGAATATCGGAAACCACAGGCGGACGTGTGCGGACGTTGTCGCTGAGCGGATCATAGCCACAATCAATAGTAATCACCGCGCCGGCAGAAGTTGCCACCGATTTCGTCGGGATGACTGAACCCGGCAAGGTCGCGTAAAACGCCGGTGTCGTGCGGATACCATTCGGAATACTGATATTTCTGATGTGCAGATTTTTCAGGAAACCACCGCGACTCATATTGCACTTAAAGCGAATCGCAATATTCAACGGGTCCGTTTTCCAATGGCTGTTTTCAAATACCAGATTCTGCGCAAACACATTCTGAATACCTGCTGACATAATGCTGCCAAATGTCATGGCACCATGCCCGCTATGCATTTTGCAGTTTTGCACGACGATATTTTGTGACGGACCATATTGCACATCCGGCCCCTTGCCTGCATCGACAGCGATGCAATCGTCACCAGTATCAAAAGTCGAATCTTCAATCAGGACATAGTTACAGGATTCAGGATCGAAGCCATCGCTGTTCGGGCCTACGCTGTTGGCGTAAATGTTTTTGACATGAACATTGCGGCATCCAACCGGATTATGTTGCCAGAATGGCGTATTCGTTACCTGATAACCCTGAAACAAGACATTGCTGCAATTGATGAACTGCACCATGTGTGGACGCAGGAAATGGCCTAAACCGAAAACACGTTTATCAGCGGCGATTCCGGCTTCCGCCAGTGCCCGCAGATAGTTAGAGTCACGCCGCCATTTATCACCCTCGCCCTGAATAAACAGGCGTTTTTCTTCTGACAGATGCGGCGCAACTTCCGCCAGTGATACAGGATTCAGCGGATTCAGAGATACTTCTGTCTCGCCTTTCTGATGCTTGATCCAGTCGCCACTGCCAGGGGCAATATCGCCGACCGAACTTGGCTTTTCACGGCCCTTCCAGGACCACCAGCAATACGGGCTGTCGGCAAAATTAACGCCTGCCTGACCATCCAGAATCGCCGTCCAGTCATCACCCGTCAACGCGATATTTCTCTGACCGTAGGCGTACACCATAGACGAGAAATTCAGGCAATCATTGCCTTCCCAACGGGTCATAGAAAGCTTGCCGTTTTTACCGCAGTCATACTTACCGTATTTGGCGTAATCCGCCGGATTATTACTGAAATAAACGTGTGCTCCGGCATTCAGATGCACATTCACATTCGAGAGCAAAACGATAGGTCCGGCAACGTACCAATTCCCGGCTGGAATCACCACGCGCCCTCCACCTGCCGCGTGGCAAGCGGCAATCGCAGCGGCAATGGCCGGATAGCAATCGGTCGCATCGGCAACAGGGGTCTGCAAGGTTTTACGTTCGACGAAAGAAACCCACGCCTCTACCGGTTTCACGTCGCAGGTTTTGGCACCATAACTGGTGACCAGAAAATCTTCTTTACGAAAATGGATAGGTTTGGCAAAGCGATCAATAATCGCCTGCGCCTGTTTCCATGGATCTTGTTTCGTTGTCGCCGCGATAGCTTCGCTGGCGAGGCCACTGCCCATCAACAATCCGACGCTGGACGCAGCTTGCAACAGGCTTCTGCGTTTTTCGTTAATCACAACACTCATAATTTTTCCATCTTTTAAAATGTCCCTGACCTGCAAAGGCCAGGGACTAAGCACTATCAGAAGTCGTAAGACACGCGAACATTTAAAGCACGGCCAACAGGGCTTGCAGCGCTGCTCAGATAACCGTAGGTGTACGCGTTATGATTAGTGACAGGCGGACGGGCATTCAGAAGATTTGAAATGCCTGCGGAAATTGCCATGTTTTTAAAGCCACGGTAATTCACTGTCCAGTTCCAGATGGAATAAGACTCGATATCACGGAAATACTCTGGCGCAACCAGATTCTGATCGTGATAACCAGTGTTGAAGTTTTGCGTCAACTGTGATGCCCAATCACCCCGATCCCAGGCGAAGCTCAGTGTGTGCTTCCAACGGAAAGTGATAATCGGCATGCTGGAAGTAGTGCCATTGCTTGCTGCACCGAAGCGACCGATATTCGAAATGTATGGACTATCTTTTTCCAGCTGATTATCAAATTGTGTCAGATAGGTACCGTCAAGTTTCACCTTAAAATTACCTACGGATGTTTTCGGGAAAGCATAGGCCAGAGAAACGTCGATACCAGATGCTTTCTGACCGCCTAGATTCATCGTCACATTCTTGATGAAGGCCAGGGAACCATCTGCATTACGGACAAACAGATCAGCATATTTTTGTGGATTCGTGAAATAGACCTGCTCTGGCAAGTTCGCCAGCATGTCGGTCATTTCTATGTGCCAGTAATCAGCCGATACCGTCAGATTTTTCAGCGGTTCAACGACCAGACCGAAGGTATAACCTTTGGATTTTTCTGGCTGCAAATCTGCATTGCTACCGGTTTGTTTCGGCAAAGTCACATTACATACGGTAGAGGCAACCAGTCCAGGCAATGCTTTACCTGTACCTGCAACGCCCGGCGTGCCGCCCGGACATTGCACAGGATCGTCCCACTTCGCTGCCGTTTTTGTCGTTGCACCTGGCAAACGATAACCGTAGCGGTCAAACAAAGTTGGTGCACGGAAACCCGTGTTAGCGGAACCACGGAACATCAGTTCTTTGGTTGGCTGATAACGGAAGCTGGCTTTAGGGTTAATCGTATTGCCGAAGTCACTGAAATGATCGTCACGTACTGCAAAGTTCAGATTCAGTTCTTTGGTCAAAGGAACTTCTAACTCGGCGTAAGCCGCAGCGACATTCCGGCTGGATTTCGCAAACGATGGCGAAGCACCTGCATACGTTGCAATATTCGTGATGTCCGTTTTCTGATCTTCAGTAGTATCACGATGATAGTCCGTACCCAGCGCCAGCATCATCGGACCACCGGCCAGATTTGACAACTCACGCGATACCGTCAGATCAACGCCAGTAAATGTACTGACGGAATGCCGGTTCAAGGCACCATCGACTGAGATACTTTTCAGATATGCCAGCCCGGCCGAATCTTGTAAGCCGAATGGATTCAGGGTACCGTTGCTGATGCCTTTCAGTAAATCAGCCCCGCTTACATAGCCCGAATCATAGTAGTTTTCACGCAGACTGTGGCCATAAACAAAACCAAGTTTGTAGTCCCATGATGCGATACGCCCTTCGTCATTCACGGCGATACGCTGATTCACTTGTTTATCTTTGGTTGTTGCCAGCCCCAGATCGGCGACACTCCAGGTAACAGTCAAAGGCTCGCCCTTCAGACCAGCGACTGCAGGTACACCACCGCTACCGCCCGGATACCATTTACTGGTCGAAGGCAATTGCGCCGTTACACCATTCGCAGCCAGACTTGTAGTCGGGTTTTTAGTGCCGAGGATGTATTCCTGTCCGCGCATGTAATCCACCGTCAAGGTGTGATCTTCATTAAAGCGTTTTGTGAATTTGGTGTAGAACGTCACCTGCTCATTGCCATACAAAGCACTACCGTAGGCAGCATCGTTCAGAATACAAGTGTTCTTTGCACCTTGTATCGAATACGGTGACTGGCAACCAGAAGCGTAGTAAGGATTTTGTGCGTTTTTATTTGTTGCGGTCGTGAAGTTGGCAGGCATAGAGTAACCACCACTACCCAATGCAGGCGCACGGCCAATACTCGTCAGAATATCATTCGTACTTAATTCGGCGCGATCTGATGCCGCCAGACGACTACGACGATGCGCGTCAACCGTGGCATACCAGTTCCAGCCATCTTGTGCCAGATTACCGAAACCGACAGTGCCGCTGATACGCTGCTCATCTGCACCGCCATTTTTTTGTGGCTGCACCAATTGCGCGGATATTGTTTTACCTTCAAACGTTCGTTTGGTGATGAAGTTAACGACGCCACCGATCGCATCCGAGCCGTAAATCGAAGAAGCGCCATCACGCAATATCTCTACACGTGCAATCGCACTCATAGGAATCACGTCCAGATTCGCATATCCATCGGCAATCGCTTCGTTCGCCAGACGACGGCCATTCAACAACACCAGCGTGCGGTTAACACCCAAACCGCGCAGATTGATGTTTGTACCTGAGCCTGCATTTGATGGTGCCAGTGAAGCTGACTCTGGTAACGCCATCATCAGATCAGCGAGTGTGGTCATACCACGTTTTTCCAGCTCTTCACCGGTCACCATCGTGACAGGCAACGATGCCTCGGTAGCCAGACGACGGATAGAAGACCCCGTGACTTCTACCTTTTGTATTTCTTCAGCCTGCACCTGATTGACCAGCGTCAGGACAGCAATACTGACGCTGCTCAGCATAAATGCGGAACGGCTCGTTATTTTTTTCTTCATTCTAATGTCTCCTCAAACTCCTATTTTTCATCAACGATGTCACTCCCGGTTTGGTGGTGAGCGACTTGTCTGGAGCACCTCGCGTACTCCGTGCCGCTGCGACGAAGATGAGTACACAACATATCCGTGTCTCACCGGGGTCTCAGCCGGTCGAAAAATGGGGCATCTCTACCGCTAAAACTGGCAAATGTGTCTTTGCCTTGTCTGTGTTTCAGCCGCGAGAAAAAGTTCTGGTTACACGTTCCAGATGCGCTCGCATCGCTTTGCGGGCGGCAGCCGGATCATGTGAGGCAATCGCCTCCAGAATGTTTCTATGGTCCGTCAATGTTTCATGACGTAATTCTTCTGTCTGAAAATGCTCCTTCAATTTGTGCCATAAACGGCCACGTTGATTCCATAAATATTCGACAGCACCGACTAACGCGCTATTGCCTGTTGCTCTGGCGATGGACAGATGAAAATTTCTGTCCGCGCTTTCATTACTGGCGTAATTCGCGTGATGCGCTTCCATCTCCAGCACCGCTTTTAAAATGTCGTCAATCGCTGAATCAGTCGCCACACGTGCCGCAATCGCTGCGACTTCCGATTCAATCAGACGCCGTGCCGATAAGACTTCAAATGGCCCGGCACCGACTTCAGGCAAATGCGCCTCTGATTCAACAACCTGACTGACATACACACCAGAACCGCCACGCACTTCAACCGTACCGCTCAGTTCAAGTGCGATCAGTGCTTCACGTAAGGACGCGCGTGATACGCTGAGCTTCGTTGCCAGATCACGCTCAGATGGAAGACGCTCACCGGGTTTGATGCCTTCTTCAGCAATCAATCCCTTAATCTTGTCTGCCACCACGCGATACAGGCGTGGCTCATGAGAAATTGTCTCGCTGTGTCCCACATTGTTTTTTTTATTCATTTTCTGACGACCTTATCTGCATAACAGCCAGTCATTTTCTGTTCGGTCAGGCCATTCTAATTTGGTCTGACCAAAACATCAATCTGGACTAGCCAAAAATTTATCATAGTGGCATACTCGCCACAAATTCGGCACCAAAGATTATAGCGAAACAGCCGCAACACCCCCAGACAAAATGCGATAAACCATTGAATTTAAATGAAATTAACTCTAAAAATTCAACTAATCTGCCAAATTACGCATATCGACTCCAATAAAAATATTTTGTGACATCAGCGCATTTCGGTCTATCCAGTTATCATCTGGCCTGACCAATTTTTTAAAATTTTGTGCCAGCCCAAATAACACCAGCGCAAAACCAGGCAAAGGATCCACTATGCAGCTTACTTCAGAGCAAAAACCCTTGTATATCAAGATGCACGACGATGACAACGTCGCCATCGTCGTCAATGATGGAGGGCTGCCGGCACATACCGTGTTTCCCTGCGCTCTGGAACTTATTGATCATGTGCCCCAAGGACATAAAGTCGCATTAGCAGATTTACCCGAAGGCAGCGCCATCCGGCGTTATAACGTGACGATTGGCTACACCAACACCGATGTCAAACGTGGTCAGTGGCTCAATGAAACATTAATCCGTATGCCGGATGCCCGCGTACTCGACAATCTGCCGATGGCAACCGTAACGCCAACACCGTTGCCTCCGCTCGAAGGTCATACTTTCATGGGCTACCGGAACGACGATGGCAGCGTAGGCACGCGCAACATCCTCGCCATCACAACCACTGTGCAATGTGTTTCTGGTGTCGTCGAACATGCGGTCAAACGTATCAAGGCAGAATTACTGCCGGACTTCCCTAACGTTGATGACGTAATTGGAATTGAACATACCTACGGCTGCGGCGTTGCGATTGATGCGCCGGGTGCCGAAATCCCGATTCGCACTATCAGAAATATCGCCCGCAACCCTAACTTCGGCGGACAGGCAATGGTCGTCAGCCTCGGCTGTGAAAAACTACAACCAGCCAAACTCTTTCCGGCCGGTAGTTTCCCGATTAAGAATGAAGCGCAGCCTCCCGTTGTCTGCCTGCAAGATGCTGCCCATGTTGGTTTTCAATCGATGATTCACTCCATCATGGAGCAGGCCAAAGCACAATTAACGATACTGAATCAACGTCAGCGCGAGGTGTGCCCTGCTTCTGATCTGGTCGTTGGCGTGCAATGCGGCGGCAGCGATGCGTTTTCTGGCGTAACCGCGAACCCAGCAGTCGGTTTTGCCACCGACTTGTTAGTCCGCGCTGGTGCCAGCGTGATGTTTTCTGAAGTGACAGAAGTACGCGATGGCATCGATCAGCTGACTTCGCGCGCCACAAGTCCGGAAGTCGCGAATGCCATGATCAAAGAAATGCAATGGTATGACGATTATCTGAAACGCGGCGGTGCAGACCGCAGCGCCAACACGACTCCGGGCAACAAAAAAGGCGGCCTTTCTAACATCGTTGAAAAAGCGATGGGGTCCATCGTTAAATCGGGCTCATCACCAATTTCAGGCGTGTTATCGCCCGGTGAAAAACTTCAGCAGCGCGGTTTGATTTATGCAGCAACACCTGCCAGTGATTTTATTTGCGGCACCTTGCAAGTCGCAGCCGGAATGAATCTGCATATCTTTACCACAGGCCGTGGAACGCCTTATGGCCTGGCACCAGTACCCGTAATTAAAGTGGCGACACGCGATGATCTGGCGCGACGCTGGCATGATCTGATGGACATTAATGCCGGCAAAATTGCGACTGGCGACGCGACGATAGAAGATATAGGCTGGGAACTATTCCACATGATGCTGGATGTCGCCAGCGGGAAAAAAACCTGGGCGGAACAATGGAAACTCCATAACGCGCTGGTTTTGTTCAACCCGGCTCCAATCACCTGATCGCTTATTTCAATGCGCTGTCAGCAGCAATGGCAGTGGCGGCGCAGGTTAATCAAATGCATCAAAAATGCATCACACACGCATCACTAACTGACACGATTCATTACACAAAATAAAAAAGAGGAAACTATGGACAAGCAAGTTGCAGCAAAACCCTTTCACCGTATATTGCTAACCGGCGCCGCTGGCGGTCTGGGAAAAATTCTGCGTGAAAAACTGAAAGACTGGACTGATATTTTACGCGTCAGCGATCTGGCCGATCTGGGTGCTGCGCAAGAAGGCGAAGAAGTCGTGCAATGCGATCTCGCCGACAAAGCAGCGGTGATGGATCTGGTGAAAGATGTAGAACTGATTCTGCATTTCGGCGGCATTTCGGTTGAAGCCAGTTTTGAAGATATTATGCGTGCCAACATTCAAGGCACCTACAACATCTACGAAGCGGCGCATCATCACAAAGTACGCCGCGTGATTTTCGCCAGCTCCAACCACACTATCGGTTTTTACAAAACCACTGATTTCATTGATGCGACAATGCCACCACGTCCGGATGGTATTTACGGCGTCAGTAAATGTTTTGGTGAAAGCCTGTCACGCTATTACTACGACCGCGTTGGCATCGAAACCGTGTGCGTACGCATAGGCTCGGCCTTCCCTGCGCCGGCCAATCGCCGCATGCTGACGACCTATCTGAGCTATGACGATTTAGTTGAATTACTGCGTTGCGCAGCCTTCACCCCGCGCGTTGGCTACACCATCGTATTCGGCGTTTCCGACAACCGTGAAAAATGGTGGAGCAATCACGCGGCCTCGCATCTGGGCTACGAACCACAAGACAGCTCAGACAAATTTGCGCATTTATTCCCCGATACCGGTCGCTATCCCGATGCCGATGATGTCGGCAGCACATATCAGGGCGGCGGCTTTATTCTGAGCGGCCCGCAATACAAACCCTAAGTCAAGGCTCGTCGTCATTGACTACCTCAGCAGCGCCAGTCGGGCAATCGACTGGCGCTGTTTTTCCATCCACAGAACGCAAGTGATTAATGCAATGCGTGCTGCTCAGAAATCCTGATGCTTTCTTAATATAGGCTGTGGTACGCTGGTCGAATGAACAAACTCACCGCCCTCCTGCAGCGACCACATTCTCCGTTAAAGGATAGTTTTTCCGTCCTCTTACTGCTGGCATCCGCCAGCGGCGTCAATGCGCTGATTGACCCGTATGTGTCACTCACCAGCCAGTCGATGATCTATGTGCTGGCGGTGGTGATTGCGGCATACCGGTTGAGCTGGGTTTATTCGGTCAGCTGCGCGCTCGCTGCAGTCGCTGCGCTGAATTTCTTTTTTGTACCACCGCGCTGGACCTTTCGCATCGATCAGTCAGAACATTTGATTGCGCTGATCACGATGATGGTACTGGCCCTGGTGATCCATCATCTGACATCCGGTTTGCGCCGCGAAACCGAGATCGCGCATCTGAACGAGCAACGCGCACGCCAGTTACAACATCTGGCAGTGCAACTCGCCGCATGCAAGACCGCCGAAGATATTTCAGCGCTGGGGCAACAAGCATTTGACGCGTCGTTTGCCGGACCGAATCTGCTGTGCCTGAACGATGCCAGCGGCAACTTACACTGCCGCGATGAACTGCCCGCGACCATCCGTGATGGCATGGTGTGCTGCATGAAAGAAGGCAGCGTGATCGGCGCTGGCACCAACCGCTGGTCTGATCTGGATGCATGGTATTTACCCATAGGCGATCAATACCCGCACGGGCAAATGCTGGGCGCAGTATGCATACAAGCCGTTGCCGGCGATGACAGCAGCGGCCGCCAGCATGCCGAAGCCCTTTGTACGATACTGGCGCAGGCGCTGTTGCGTTTGCGGCTGAACGCCAGCATTCTGGCCGCGCAACGCGAAACAGAGCGCCAGCAATTACAGGGCATATTTTTAGCGGCGGTCTCGCATGATTTGCGAACACCGTTAGCCGTCGTCGTTGGTGCCGCATCCGCGCTGCAACTTCAGCATGCCAAACTCAGCACAGCCGAACAAGAACACCTGCTCGACAGCATCATCAAAGAAGCCGGATATTTATCAGCGCTGACAGAAAACACCCTGCAACTGGTGCGGCTGGAAAACACGCCGCAATCGCTGGTGCGGGATTGGGAATCCATAGAAGAAATCATCGGCAGCGTGCTGGCACGGGTGCGTCAACATGACACCGACAAACGCATTCAGCTTCAGCTTCAGCTTCCGAAAGGCCTGCCATTGGTCAGAGTCGATCCGGTGTTGATTTCGCAACTGCTGGCAAATTTATTGGAAAACGCCCTGAAATACACCGATGGCGACATACAACTGCGCGTCAGCATACAGGGATCACAAGGTTCTGATGAACACAATGCCGATCACCATCAGCAATGGATGCGGATCTCGGTGAAAGACAGCGGCAAAGGCATACCGGAACACGAACAACTCAGTATTTTTGAACCGTATGTGCGTGGCGATCACACCGATCGCAGCAGCCAGCGTGGCTCAGGACTCGGGCTCGCCGTTTGCAAAGCCATCGCAACTGTGCATGGCGGCAATCTGGTGCTGAACCAGCCGCAGGAAGGCGGCAGCGAATTCAGCTTACAGTTACCGCTGGATGCGCAGCCACCCATCGTCGCGGGAGAGCTGTCATGAGCATTCGCGTGTTAGTGGTGGAAGACGACAAAGAGATACGCTCTCTCATTTACGCGTCGCTGTCCGTCGAAGGCTTTACAGTGCAAACCGCAGTCTCGATCAGCGAGGCCAGCGCCATCTTAAAACATGTGTTACCGGATGTGATGGTGCTCGATCTGGGCCTGCCCGATGGTAATGGCGCAGACCTGGTGCGCCATGTGCGCAAGCAAAGCAATCTGCCGATTCTGATCGTTTCAGCCAGACATCAGGAAACCGAAAAAATTGCCCTGCTGGATGCCGGTGCAGACGATTATCTGACCAAGCCATTCAGCGTCGGTGAAATGCTCGCGCGCATCCGGGTCGCCTTGCGACACCGGGGCACCAACGTGCCCGCCGCCACGACCGAATACACACTGGATGGCTTACACATCGACCTGAGCACCCGCCTGGTCGAACGCCACGGCCAGGTTCTGCATCTGACCAAAACCGAATTCAGCTTACTCGCACGCCTGGTGCGCAGCAGCGGCAAAGTCGTCACGCACCGCCAGCTGCTGGTCGACGTCTGGGGCGAAGAATTCATCGACCACACGCATTATCTGCGACTCTACATGGCGCAGCTGCGGGCAAAAATCGAAGACAACCCGACAGAACCCCGCTACCTGCTGACAGAAACCGGCGTCGGCTATCGCCTGGCCGCCATCTAGCACTCGCATCGCTGACTAACGCAAGCCCCTCAAAACACCCCAAATATACTCCCCGGGGTATATCTACAGGCCCAATGTTTCTGCTGAGATTTAGGGTATTTTCTTAAAAACAGGGGGGAGTATGCAGAAAACGAGCTTTTCACATGCCGTTTTTAGGATGATTTTGTCTGTTGCCTGCGTATGAAGAAACGTATCCAGTACGCATGGTTTTTCAGTTGCGAAGCGGTAGTGCTGATAACGCAAACGTTCGCGCACCTGATCCAGCAAGCACGGTTTTTGAGGGATGATGTTTTTGTCGATTTGTTTGCACTGCTTATTTAGTCAGTATAAACAAATGCAGCTAATATTCATGCGGTTTTCAAGGGAATTGCAACATATTGACAGTTTGATCATTGACGGTTAATGTTGCAAAATGAAAATTAAAACACGTTAGGCCTCAAAGGATCGCACGTTAGTCCGCGCAAAACAAACAGAGGAAGGAATAAATGGCAATCTCAGAAACGGTGCTGGAGATGCACTACCACCAGCCTTTGATGAAGCTGATACGGGAGACATATGGCGTAGGCCCGACAGGGAAGTTCAGTTTCTTTAAGTACTCTCCGCAGAAGGAGGTCTTCCTAGGCTTCGATCAAGCGTATGCGATGACTGAGATTTCGGACGAAGACTTTTTCGAGCAGATGAAGTCCAGCGCCATGGAAAACGGGTACAAGCTAAAGCGAACCTTCGTTGCGTACTTCCTTCAATTCAAAGTAGTCAACGAACTTCAGAAGAATCAGAAAAAGAACCCGCCCCAGATCAGGAGTAAACCGTATTACCGAGCTAGTCTTGACACCACGAAAAACGACAACACAGGTTTCTCACAGCACGAACTGCTATACAACTTGAGCAAGAACCATGGCGCCATGGTGTACTACGCTTGCCCGATGCTCTTTGATAAAGCTGCGTTGTACGAGGTAGAAGTGAGTCTGGAGCCTCTTCGTCTCGTTGATTTTTCGTCATGCCCCTCTGAGTTCTCGGACAACAGCAAGCACTACATCTACTTCGACCAGAGACAATCAGATCCAATCTGGTGTAGCGAACCGGTGGTTGGGCGCGCGATCAAGGCTGACGAATTCGCTACCTTGTTGGTGAGCCGTCTGCGTCAATCTTCCACAGATGAAGCTATCGGCCAAGTCGCTAAATTGTTGGCACAAATCAAAAGTAGCTCTGGGAACCTACCTGAACAGATAAGCGGTAATGAATCGGCGGCAAATGGCCTCGTGCAATTTGCCGATGCTCTTACAGTTATTCGCCTTGATGAGGTGATCGGTGAGGCCTAACTGGCGGTTCAACACGGACAAAAATGATTCGCATTTTTGCCGGTTAACCTTGGCGTTAGGCATATCAACATTTACTAAAGGATGAAGAAATGAAAAATCTTGAAGAGTATGGGCAATCAACTGGCGACAGAGTCAGTTATTTGATTGGCGCTCTATCCGAGGATGAAAAGCACAAATATTTCAGGCTGGAGTCTTTCATAAAGATATGGGCAGCTTCCTCTGGTGGATCATTCGACATTAACGAACACACTGATTTTTTTAGTCGAACTGGCATGTATGCACTTAGGCAAATAGATGCTGTCTTCTTCAAAAAAACTGGCCTGCACATTGAGAGGACTTGCCACCAACTCGAAATGAATGAAGATGAGTGGGCGAATGGAATTCAACCCTGTTCACGTATTGCCTAACAATTCCGTCGAGAGGAACCGCCAACAAGCTGCGCTTGTGGGTTCCCTTCGCAGCTACGCCGCTACTGCGGCCTCTCACGTCAAACGTTAGATTGCACAATATGCTTCGATTCTATCCGGACAAAACAAAGGTCATTTTCTTTGACCTTGAATACTATGTCCCAGTCAACGACCGGACCCGAAAGACTCCTGGAGGAATGATGTTTTCTCCGGTATTGCCGGGCCACAAAATTCTTGGGGGCTCATTTCAGACCTACTATCCCATGCAGGATCGTGTTGGCAAAAAACACAACATTTGGGAGTGGAATTTAGGCGGAGAAGAGGCAGTGCTACGCGAGATATTTCAGCTGTTCCAGCAAGAATGGAGATCTATTGAGGCAAAAGATCAGGCAGGTTCTTTAATGCTTGCAGGCATTGGTATTTCTCACAGCGACGTACCAGCCTTATTAGCACGACTTTCTTCAAGCTCAATCGCTAGCCAAGACAGGATCTACGATCTGTTATGTGGTTGTCGCCAGATAGATTTGTCGACCGCAACATATTGTCAGTTTTCATTCAATCAGGCATATTTTTCTTATCCAAAGACCAAGTCGGCCTTATACCAGAAGTACCTGAATGGAAAAAAACTTGAATCAGGGAAATCTGTTTGGGATATGTATGAAAGCAAAGATTTTAGTTCGATTGAAAGTCGCTGTAGCGAGGAAACTGATGATGCCCTAGCTATCTATAAAGCCATGTTTGACATCAAGAAAAAAAATGATCGTTCCATAGCGCGACTAAAGAAGTTGGATAAGATGTCCGAAGCACAGGCGCCCGTGGCTAGTGAAATCTAATAGATAATTCAACCGGACCGCCAAAATGCCGCCGTTTTCCCTTCAACCGCCGCCCGTGGCGCGCCGGTTAATTTAAACGTTATGCCCAGAGTTGACCCAATATGAGCAGCGACAAGAAAACCACGAAATTTGATCTATCGTCTTCCGCATTAGAAAGCGGCATAGACATTGCCAAGAGCTTTGTGGATAAGCTCGTTACGCCACCGATTGAAGAACTTGGGCTCTTAGTCAAAGACCAAATTTCATACTGGAGATTCAACAATCAAATCCGAATTTTGAACAAAGCAAAGGCTTTGTGTGAAAAGAACAAGATAAACATAAAATCGCTTCCGCCTAAGTTACTCTGCCCATATCTTGAAAACGCCTCACTAGAGGACGACAACGATCTTCAAGACAAATGGGCCGCGCTATTGGTAAACATGGTCGACTCTGAACAGAATATACAGAACCACGTCTTTCCGTACATCTTAAGCCAACTATCAAAAGACGAATTCGATCTACTAGAGTCAGTTCTCATTGAAAAGAAAAAACGCATTTTTGATCTAAGCAAAGAGCTTTCAGAGTTTATAGAAACCAGATCCAACATTGAAAATAGTCTGAAGCTTAAGATTGAAGAGCAAAAGGCAAAACTAGAAAAACTATCCCCCGATGGCAAGTTTGTATTTTCATCGGAAGCCATGCAAACAAAATCGTCAATTCGATCAATAGAAACAGAGCTTAGATCTTTGGCGTACAAGGAATTAGTTCTAAGAAGACAAATTTCTGCCCCTCAGTCCATACCTGAACAAAACATAAAAGAATTTGAAATTGCCAACATTATTCGTCTTGGGTTGGCCAAGGTGGTGTATGAGGCAAGTGCGGGAACTCACAGCATAGACATTCCTGGGGATCGTGAGTCCTCGTACACTTCAGTTGATTTTGATATAGAAATAGAAACAGAAACTTCGACAATACTTACTGAACTTGGCGAATTGTTCATCGATGCGTGCCGAGAAAAAACTGCATAACCCTGCAGTCTATGGGACAGCCAGCAAGCTGGCTTCCTTCCCTGCGGTCGGCGCCCCCTCACTTCCACGTTAAACCACAGCATCATGAAGCTCCTAGTCTTGTCCGCCCTCAGCATCTGCATTACTGTCATGTATCGCGAGCGAACCCTTGGCGCAGTCGCGTGACGGTATCTAATCAAACACCTCCCAACACTCTCAAAACGCTCAAAATATACTCCCCCGGAGTATGTATACAAGCCCAATATTTATGCTGACATTTTGGGTTTTTTCTTAAAAACAGGGGGAGTATGTGGAATTCTGGCTGTTTATCTGCCGTTAAGGGGACGATTTAAGCGCTATTCAAGGATGCGTTCTTCCGCTATAAGCGCTCCATTTTCATCACGCGCAGTGTGCGTTCGCCGCACGTTCGCCAAGAGCTGTACCGGTGCGAAGTTTGCACTGCGTTGTGTTGTGTTGCAATGCGCACACCTGATGCAGCTACTGCTTCGTTCCTGATTATTTCCTTATGCTTTCCTGATACCCGCCACTGCATAGTGCGATTCTGTTCAATGAATTTTGGAAAATGTATGAGTCAACATTCTGGTCGCGAAAGCCTGGCTGCCCTCACCCTCGGTGCGCTGGGCGTGGTCTATGGCGATATCGGCACCAGCCCTTTGTACACCATGAAAGAGGTATTCAGCCCCGCGACGGGCGTACCTTTGGATGCGACGCATCTGATCGGCGCAGTCTCAGTCATCTTCTGGGGCTTGATGATGGTGGTGACGCTGAAGTATGTTCTGCTGATCTTGCGCGCAGATAACCGCGGTGAAGGCGGCATCATGGCATTAACGGCATTGGCTGCGAAAGCCGCTGGTGATACGGGGCAACGGCGTTTAATTCTATTGCTGACCGGCGTCTTCGGTGCGTCTTTATTTTATGGCGACAGCATCATCACGCCCGCCATTTCTGTGCTCAGCGCGGTCGAGGGGTTGGAGGTGGTGTCGCTGGGATTTAAGCCCTATGTCTTACCGATCTCTATCGGCGTATTGATAGCCTTATTCGCCGTACAGCGCTATGGCACAGCGGTGGTCGGCAAGCTGTTTGGCCCTGTGATTGTGATCTGGTTTGCTGTGCTGGCCGTTGCGGGAATCAGTGAAATCATGTTGCAACCGGCGATTCTCGCTGCACTCAATCCGTTGAACGCAATTCGTTTTTTAAGCTCGCAAGGCTGGCATATTTTTATTGTGATCGGTGCGATCGTGCTCGCATTTACGGGTGCCGAAGCGCTGTATGCAGACATGGGGCACTTTGGAAAACGCCCTATCCAATTAGCCTGGACAGGCATGGTGTTACCTGCACTGGCGATCAACTATATGGGTCAGGGCGCTTTGCTGATGCGTGATCCGTCGGCGATTGAAAACCCGTTTTTCCGCTTATTCCCAGAGCATTTTCTAATACCCGCCGTGGTGCTGGCAACGATCGCCACCGTCATCGCTTCGCAAGCGGTTATATCCGGTGCGTATTCGATGACCAAGCAGGCGGTGCAGTTAGGATTGTTGCCGCGTATGCAGGTGAATTTCACCTCGGCGAAAGAGATGGGGCAAATTTATATGCCCGGCGTGAACTGGTTGCTGCTCGTTGGCGTATTGCTTGCCGTTGTCGGCTTTGGCAGCTCTTCCGCGATGGCGGCAGCCTACGGGATTGCCGTGACGGTGACGATGATGATTACGACCATCTTAACTTTTTTCGTGATTCATCATGGCTGGAAAATGCCTTTCGCGTTGGCTATCACAGCGACCGGCGTATTTTTAACCCTGGATATCTTGCTGGTCGTAGCGTGTTCGCTTAAATTTTTGCAAGGCGGATGGTTTCCGCTGGCGATGGGCGTGGCGATTTTTTTGGTGATGGCAACCTGGAGACGTGGCCGCGAATTATTAATCGACAGCATACGCAAAGGTGACCCTGAGTTATTGCCTTTCGTGACAGCCTTATCCGGTGACAACACGCCGCGTGCATCGCGCACAGCGGTGTATGCAGTCGCTAACCCAGATACGGTGCCGCAAGCCTTATTACATAATCTGAAGCACAATCAGGTGCTGCATGAACGGAATATTATTTTGACGGTGAAGTTTCATGATGTGCCGTGGGTGCCGTTTGAAGAACGGGTACAGGTCGAAGCCTTAGCACCGGGTTTCTGGAAAGTGAAACTGAACTATGGTTTTAAAAATACGCCGGATATTCCGAAAGCGCTGGAGTTGTGCAAGGCGCATGGCCTGAGCTTGAATATGTTTGAAATTTCGTATTTCCTGAGCCGGGAAATCGTTGTGCCAACCAAAGGCACGGGGATGGCGCACTGGCGGGAAATTTTATTCGCACTGATGTCACGCAACTCACTGAGTGTCGTCGATTATTTCCATCTGCCGAATAATTGCGTGATCGAACTGGGTACACGGGTGCAGATTTAAGCCACAAAGTAATTTCAGCAGGATGCAGCCAGTCGTCAGCATTGTTGACGGTAACGATGGCTGGCTGCATCCGGGTCTGTTATTTTCAGGATGCCGACGCCAGCGCGGCTTTCAGCAATACTGACAATGGCGTGGTTGGACGGCCGATCAGTTGGCTCAATTGGTGGCTGTCGTCAAACAACCCGCCTTTCGATGCACCGACATCAGATTCGGCCAGCAAAGTGGCCACTGGTTCCGGCAAACCAGCACCCAGCAAGGCATCTTTGTATGCACTTTCAGGCAGGTTTTGATATGCCACCGTTTTGCCTGATTGCAGTGCGATTTCTTGTGCCAGCTCTTGCAAAGAATACGACTCATCACCAGCCAGCTCATAGATTCGCCCAGCCTGATTGTCGCTGGCCAGCACCACCGCCGCCGCTTCTGCGTAATCAGCGCGGGCAGCAGATGAAATGCGGCCTTCTCCGGCGCATCCAGACAAGACACCATACTGCAACGCCACCGGCACGCTGGCGAGATAGTTTTCGGTGTACCAGCTATTTCTTAACACCACGAACGGCACACCGGAAGCCTGCAGCAATTGCTCGGTTTCTTTATGCTCAGCCGCCAGAGGCAGTGGGGATACGTCTGCATGCAACAGGCTGGTATAGGCAATCAGTTCAACACCGGCGTTTTTTGCCGCATCGATCACTGCTTGATGCTGCGACACGCGCTGCCCGATTTCGCTGCTGGAGATGAGCAGTAATTTCTCTCCTTTTTTGAATGCGCCGGTCAGCGTTTCCGGGCGGCTGTAATCGATCTGCCGCACCTGTACGCCGCGCTCCGCCAAATCATTCACGCTGTCTGGCTTACGCACCGCCGCGACGATCTCGCTGGCCGGAATTTTTTTTAATAAGGCTTCGATCACTAAACGACCAAGCTGGCCGGAGGCACCTGTGACAACTATCATGGCAAATCCCTTTGTAAATTGAGTAGGAGCAGGCATAATAGCGCCTTAACTAACTAAAAGTAAGTACGCACAAAAAGGTAAGTAAAGAATGGAAATGAAAGCGGTCGAAATACCTTTTGCGACGAGCATCTCAGACAGAATGCAGCGCGGCGATCTGTTCGCTGAAAAATGTCCGTCCAGAGAGGTTCTTAAACACGTCACCAGTCGCTGGGGCGTATTACTGCTGGTGGCGCTGTTAAGCGGAACGCAACGCTTCAGCGATTTACGGCGCAAGGTGAATGGCATCAGCGAAAAAATGCTGGCGCAAACCTTACAGTGGCTGGAAGCGGATGGCTTCGTTGAGCGGATTTCTTATCCTGTGGTACCGCCGCATGTGGAATACACGCTGACGGAATCCGGCACCGAAATCGCAAAAAAAGTGGAAGCGCTGGCAGACTGGATAGAGTTGCACCTGCCTGAAATTATCACGGCACAAAATCAGAAAAGTGAGCAATAGGCAAGCCTGCTAGCTGCGCATCCCGATCACATTTTTCACATCACTTAAAACGGGCCTGCCCTGAGTGCCCGCCCCACTTGATTCGCGCGGCGTCTGTCCGCGCATCTGGCATGGATTCTCGCTCAGCCGTTAATCTGCCAGTCAATTCACCGCACGTCTGAACACGCTTCTCTAAGGTCATAACGAAGTCATATTTAAGAACTATTCTCACGTTAAATATGTTTCCTCCATGCATTTTTCCTTGAAGAAAATCGTGCTCAAACTCCTCTCCCCCGCCATTCGTCTGACGCAAGGTTTCCGCATCGGGCACAAGGTCGCGTTCATCGCCGCCGCTTTTTCCATTCCTCTGTTCGTTGTTCTGACACTGCTCTTCATAGAAATGCGGGCAGAGGTCGGCATTAGCAAAGAAAAGCAACTGGCCATACAGCAGATACACGAATATCAGGATCTGGAAACCCTGATACGGAAACAAAGAGCATTGCAACATCTGCAGCTCAATGGCAATAAACAAGTTGGCGATGTGATCAGCACAAATCAAAAACAAATCGCCGATAGCCTGAAAAAAGCGGACGCTAGCGACGACATAAAAAAACGCTGGCAAGATCTGCTTGGTCAGCAAGCGAGTTTAAAATCTGCCGCCAGTTTTACCGAATACACAAAATTATCAGAGCGCCTGAATCAGCAAATTCAGGAACGTGCTTATGCGTCCAAGCTCGCACTCGACAGCGATTTCGTCACGCATGAGTTGGCGAATATCTATCTGACCGGTATTCCTTCCATCGCCGAGAAAATCGCGGTGATGTCCGCCCGTGGCGCGGCATATATCGACACTGGCTTATTTGAAGGCGGCGAGGATGTGATGCTGAATTCGTTACAACTGATGGCGAAATACGAGTTAGTGCAGTTACGACAAAGAGTGGATTCTCTGGAAAAAAGTAATCCCGGTTATCAAGCGGAATTTCGCTCGCTGAAAGCAGCGATCGGCGTCTCAGAACAATATCTGGAACGAGCCAAAGATGAAGTGCTGTCTTCAGTCAATCAAAGCTCAGGAAACGCATTTTTAAAAGCCGGCGACGAAACGCTGACAAACCTGAACGCGGCGAGTAACACCGTATCAACACTGATTGACCAACGCCTGACGCGTCACGCGCAACAACTGAATCAGAAAATCGCCAAGATGTTTTCTGCACTCATGTTGCTGGTGCTAATCGCCAGTTATTTTTTACTCGGGATTTATTTTGCGCTGTCGCGAGACATAAAAACACTGACTGAAAATATCGAAAAAACGGCATCAGGAGATTTGATACAGATGCCTGAACGCAACGGCCAGGATGAACTGGCGCAATTGATTAACGCCGTCACAAAAATGAATCAGGGCTTGAGTCGCCTTGTGCAAAATATCCGTACTGGCGCTGAAAACGTCAACAACATTGCCCATCATATCCATAATGAAAATGCAGAGCTGGCCGACCGTACTGAAACGCAGGCGGGCTCTCTGCAACAAACCGCAACATCGGTCGAGGAACTGACCAGCACAGTAAAAGAGAATGCCGGCAATCTGGCGCAGGCGAGCAGCCTCGCTAATACCTCCGCAGAAAATGTGCAGCAAGGCTTGCAGGTGATGGATAAGGCCATCGTATCAATGCAATCAGTCACATCCGGTACGCGCAAAATTGCAGAAATTATCGGAGTAATGGATGGCATAGCATTTCAGACCAATATCCTGGCGCTCAACGCCGCAGTTGAAGCCGCCAGAGCCGGACAGGAGGGACGTGGCTTTGCGGTCGTGGCCGGAGAAGTCAGAAATCTCGCGCAGCGCAGCGCGAATGCCGCGAAGGAAATCAAGTCCTTAATCAACACTTCAAGCGAAGCAGTACAACACGGTAACAACATGATTGATTCGGCAGGAAAAACGATGCAGGAAATCGCCGAAAATATCGCGCAAGTGACCGATCTGATCCGGCATGTGGCCGATGTGAGCCAAGAGCAAAGCATGGGTATTTCGAGCGTGAACGAAGCAATCGCCGCCATTGACGAGATCACACAACACAATGTCAGCCTCGCAGATGAGGGAGCGAAATCAACTGCCAGCCTGGAAGACCAGGCATCAGCACTGATTGATGCAGTCAGCGTATTTAAAATATACGGAAGTGATATGCATGCTGAGCATGAAGAGCAAGGTCAATTGCTGAGATTAAAACAACCGAAAAGAAAAATTGAATTGAAAACGGCAGAAACTCAAGCTGAATCTGCCGTAGTACGATTGCCTGCGCTGCGTACGTTTAAGAGGTAAAGCGTCAGGAAAAAAACATCCGAGGGCAATCACTCTGCCCTCAGATTTTTTTACGGGGTGAGCAGGTTTAGTATGGAACGCAACTCATCACGGATGTAGTGCAGATCCACCGGAGTTTCCACCACTTCGTCAGTTTCGTGGATACGCCCGGCGGCGCTGCCGAGTTTATTGCGGGCACCGTTAATCGTGAACCCTTGTTCATATAAAAGCTCACGAATACGACGTATCAACAGCACTTCATGATGCTGGTAATAACGACGGTTACCCCGGCGTTTTACTGGCTTGAGTTGCGAAAATTCCTGTTCCCAATAACGCAAAACGTGTGGTTTAACGCCACACAATTCGCTTACTTCTCCAATCGTGAAATAACGCTTGGCCGGAATCGGTGGCAAGGTCACTGTTTCGATTTTAATTTCAGTCATGAGAATCTTTTATGCAGCATGAGCCAATGGTTGACCGCTGATGTCATCCACCATACCCTTCAATTTCTGACTGGCATGGAAGGTGACAACACGACGGGCAGTAATCGCAATTTCTTCGCCCGTCTTAGGATTTCGCCCGGGACGTTGTGGTTTGTCTCTTAACTGGAAATTACCGAAGCCAGACAACTTCACCGCTTCGCCGCGTTCCAGTGCATCACGAATTTCATCGAAAAAGGTTTCCACCATATCTTTAGCTTCGCGCTTGTTGAGGCCGACCTGCTCAAACAACAGCTCGGCTAACTCAGCTTTCGTTAAAGTGGGTAACTCTTTTTCCGCCTGAGAACGCGCCCTTGCTTCCAGCATCGCACGATTTAAATCGGCATCCAGCACCGATTGAAATTCAGCGGAATTTACGTCATTCATTATCAAACTCATCTAGTCTATACGGGCGTGAGCCAATCATCTTAGCGCAGCTTGGCAGCAAACTTCAAGCCTGCGGCCTGAGTCAATGCAGTCATTGCGGCTTCAACCTTGTCATCTTGCAATGTAGCTTGAGTATCTTGTAAGCTAAAGCGGAAAGCAAGACTTTTCTCATCCGCCTCCAAGCCCTTGCCACGATATTCATCAAACAAAACAATCGCTTGCACAATTTTACAGGCTTCGTTCCGGCTTACTTCTGCGTTAAACACATCGATCATCTCCTGCACGGAAACGGATTGTTTAACCACAAGAGCAAGATCGCGCTTCACAGCCTGGAATTTCGATATTTCCTGATAAACCGGAACATTGACGGATTGCAAAGCAGCTGTATTGATTTCAAACACAACTGGTGCCAGCGGCAAATCGTATTTTTGTTGCAAGCGTGGATGCAGCTCACCGATAAAGCCGACAATATTGCCATCACATTCTATGCTGGCACTACGCCCCGGATGCAAAGCAACGTGTTCATTTTTGATGAAACGCACAACTTTTGGCGCAAACAAGGCCTCGACGTCCGCTTTCACATCAAAGAAATCAACATTGCGTGTTGCGACGCCCCATTGTTCTTCGACGACGGGACCATAAGCGAGTCCGGTCAGATGTTTAGGCTGGCGATAACCTGCGACTTCCAGCGGACCATCCTGCACAGAAGAGTCTGGCAGGTAAACCGCACCGATTTCAAACACACGGATACGGCTGACTTTACGGTTCAGGTTATAGCGGGCATTTGCTACCAGACTACCGATCAGATTGGTCCGCATCACACTCATCTGGCTGGCGATAGGATTCAGTAACTTCACTGGTTGATCATTACCGGCAAAATCTTTTTCCCATGCTTCTTCAACGAAGCTGTAGTTAACCACTTCCTGATAATCCATATCAGCGACCAACGCGCGCAAATCAAACAGGGAGCGTTGGTTTTCCGGTGCGATCAACATCGCATTCGCGGCAACCGGAGGTAAAGCCGGAATATTCTCAAAACCGTAAACGCGTGCGACTTCCTCAATCAGATCCTCTTCGATTTCGATATCGAAACGATAGGATGGTGGCGTCACCAGGAATTCACCTGTCTGCTGCGTAAATTGCAATCCCAGACGTTTGAAAATATCGGCAATCACTTCATCTGTCAAAGGTACGCCAATGACTTTTTGTGCGCGCGCAGTGCGCAATTTCACCGGTAAACGTTGCGGCAGATTGATAATCTGATCGTTAACTGGTCCCAGCTTGACCTGTTCGCGGCCGCCGCAAATCTCAACGATCAAAGCGCTGATACGTTCGATATGTTCGACGATGTTTTCAAAATCGACGCCACGCTCAAAGCGATGACCGGCATCGGTAGAGAAATTAAAACGACGGCCCCTGCCCTGAATAGCCTGCGGCCACCAGAAAGCAGCTTCAAGGTAAATATTTTGCGTATCCAGAGAAACAGAGGTTGAGTCACCACCCATGATACCGGCCAGAGATTCGATCTCTTTTTCATCGGCGATCACGCCAACCCATTCATCAACCTCAACGGTATTGCCGTTCAACAGTTTCAGCGATTCGCCTGCTTTACCCCAGCGCACATTGAGTCCGCCATGAATTTTATCGAGATCGAAGACGTGAGATGGACGTCCGAGTTCAAGCATCACATAATTGGAAATATCAACCAGCGCCGAAATAGGACGCTGTCCGCTGCGCTCGAGGCGTTGTTTCATCCAGTCCGGAGTCGGTGCTTTCGCATTAACGCCACGAATCACGCGACCACAGAAACGACCACACAAGTCAGGCGCGGACACCGTTACCGGCAACACTTCCTGCAAGGATGGTGCAACGACATCCGTCGCAGGCATCTGCAAAGGCGTTCCGGTCAACGCGGACACTTCTCTTGCAACGCCTAAGACGGATAAGCAGTCAGCCTTATTCGGCGTGAGCTTGATCGTGAACTTCAGATCATTCAACTCATAGTAATCACGGAAATTCTGGCCGACTGGCGCGTCTGACGGCAATTCCATCAGGCCGCCATGATCTTCAGATAATTTCAATTCGCGTGCAGAACACAACATGCCCTGCGATTCAACACCGCGCAACTTGCCGACCTTAATCACGAACGGCTTACCATCTGCACCCGGTGGTAAAACAGCGCCAGCCGTTGCACAAGGTACACGCATGCCAACGCGGACATTCGGTGCGCCGCAAACGATGTTCAATAATGTGCCGGTGCCGACATCAACCTGACACACATTTAAACGATCAGCATCGGGATGCTTGACGATTTCACGAATCTCCGCAACCACGACATTGTTGAAAGGAGGAGCAACAGGCTCCACTTCTTCGACTTCCAAACCTGACATGGTCAACAGATGAGACAACTCATCCGAAGTCATCTTCGGATTGACCATGGTACGGAGCCAGTTTTCAGAAAATTGCATAATTCAGCCGTCTATTGTTAGATGCTTGGGCTCAGATTGCCCAAAAAAATTAGTTGAATTGCTTCAGGAAGCGCAAATCGCCTTCATAGAACAAACGCAGATCGTTGACGCCGTAACGCAACATCGTCAGACGCTCAAGGCCAGAACCAAACGCAAAGCCTATGTATTTTTCAGGATCGAGACCCATGTTACGGATCACGGCAGGATGCACCTGACCTGAGCCAGAGACTTCCAGCCAGCGGCCTTTCAAAGGTCCGCTGCCGAACGCGATATCAATTTCAGCGGATGGCTCGGTGAACGGAAAATAAGAAGGACGGAAGCGCACCTGCAAATCGTCTGTTTCAAAAAACGCTTTGACAAAATTCAGATAGACACCTTTCAGATCCGCGAAGCTGATATCTTCGGCAATCCACAAGCCCTCAACCTGATGGAACATCGGGGAGTGCGTCGCATCACTGTCAACACGATAAGTGCGGCCAGGTGCAATAATTTTGATCGGCGGTTTGCTCATGCGCGCATATCGCACCTGCATAGGGCTAGTGTGCGTACGCAGCAGCAATTGCTTGCCCTGAGTATCCTTGCCATCGATATAGAAAGTGTCCTGCATAGAACGGGCAGGATGATTTTCAGGACTATTCAAAGCGGTAAAATTGGTCCAGTCGGTTTCGATTTCAGGACCGTCAGCGACATCAAAACCAATTGATCGGAAAATTTCTTCAACGCGTTTCCAGGTGCGCATCACAGGATGAATGCCACCGATACCACGGCCGCGTCCGGGTAATGTCACATCGATCGCTTCTGCATTCAAACGCGTCTGCAATTGCGCGTCGGCCAAAGCGTCACGACGCTCAGTTAAAGCATTTTCGATTTTGACTTTAGCTGCGTTAATCACCGCGCCCTGCACTTTGCGCTCATCCGGAGACAATTTCCCCAGACTCTTCATCTGTTCGGTAATCTGGCCACTTTTGCCCAGGTACAATGCCTTAGCATTTTCAAGTGCGGCGGCATCCGGTGCCGCGAGAAAATCAGCACATGCCTGGCTGACGATTTGATCTAAAGGGTTCATGCGTTGTTCCCGCTTACTGTGAAGCTGAAATAATGAGCTGAAAACAAAACGGGGCATAGGATTCAACCTCTGCCCCGCTTGATATAGCGATGTTTAACACATCGCAACGACTACAAATTACTTTGATTACGCAGCCAGGTTGGCTTTAACTTGATTAACAATCGCAGCAAACGCTGGTTTGTCCATCACAGCCATGTCAGCCAGTACTTTACGGTCGAGTTCAATGGAAGCTTTTTTCAAGCCGTTCATGAACACGCTGTAAGTCATACCGTGTTGACGGGTTGCTGCGTTAATACGAGTGATCCACAATGCGCGGAATACGCGTTTTTTGTTGCGGCGATCGCGGTATGCGTATTGACCAGCGCGCATAACTGCTTGCTTAGCAATACGGAATACTTTACTACGGCGACCACGGTAACCTTTTGCAAGGTTCAGAACTTTCTTATGACGGGCACGAGCGGTAACCCCACGTTTTACTCTAGGCATAATAACTCCTTAAATAGTGAGTATGAGGTTAAGCGGTAGGCATCATGCGCATGACTGATGTCACGTCGGACGCATTGATGTTACGTGTACCACGTAATTGACGTTTATTTTTTGTGGTCTTTTTAGTCAAGATATGGCGCTTGAAAGCGTGACCACTCTTTACTGTTCCACCTGGACGTACACGAAAGCGCTTCTTAGCAGAGCTCTTTGTTTTCATTTTTGGCATAACACTATCTGTCGTTGACGACAGCTCCGGTTTTATATGATGGTAGGTGGTAGCAATAAACGCTACTCTTGGATGCCTACTTCTCACTTATTGTGATCTGTTTCTGATGAAACAGATCTATCGCAATACCCGTACCAAACAGGTACTACAAAATACTTATTTCTTTTTCTTAGGTGCCAGAATCATGACCATCTGGCGCCCTTCCATTTTTGGAAACTGCTCTACCTGACCGTAAGGCTCTAAATCGAGCTTCAGACGCTCAAGCACACGCATACCGATTTCCTGATGCGCCATTTCACGACCGCGAAAACGCAAAGTAATCTTTGTTTTATCGCCGTCATCCAGAAACTTGACCAGATTACGCAGCTTGATGTTGTAATCACCATCATCTGTACCAGGACGGAACTTCACTTCTTTCACCAAAATGACTTTTTGTTTCAGTTTGGCTTCGTGAGCTTTTTTCTGCTCCTGGTATTTAAACTTGCCGTAATCCATCAAACGACAAACAGGAGGCTGGGCAGTGGGTGCAATTTCCACCAAATCCACATTAGCCTCTTCGGCCAAACGGAATGCCTCACTCAGCTTAACGATACCCAGAGGTTCATTATCAACGCCGGACAAGCGCACTTCAGGTGCGGTAACTTCCCCGTTGATACGATGTGTTCTTTCGGTAGCTATTGCAGTTTCCTTTAAAAAATTAAATCTTTACCATGCCAATCTCGCTTACAGCAAGATTGCGGACTGATCTGTTAAACCTTAGTGTCTGCTTCGTTTTTTAAACGAGCTATGAAGGCATCAAGAGGCATCACCCCCAGATCCAGATTGCCACGCGTACGCACAGCGACTGTGTTTGCATCTCGTTCTTTATCACCTATTACTACTATGTAAGGCATTTTTTGAATAGAGTGCTCGCGTATTTTATAGGTAATTTTCTCATTACGCAAATCCGTGTTAACCCTAAACCCTTGTTTCTTCAGGATTTCAGCAACAGATTTTGCGTATTCTGCTTGCGACTCTGAGATATTTAACACAGAAACTTGCACTGGAGATAACCACAAAGGCAAAGCACCAGCATGATTTTCAATCAAAATGCCAATGAAGCGCTCCATCGAGCCAACAATAGCGCGATGTAACATGACCGGCACTTTGCGACTGTTATCATCAGCCACATATTCAGCACCCAGGCGACCCGGCATAAAAAAGTCGACCTGCATAGTACCGACTTGCCAAGGGCGACCCAGGCTATCTTTCAAATGGTATTCGATTTTCGGACCGTAAAATGCGCCCTCACCTGGCAACTCTTCCCACTCGGTCACACCGCAAGCACGCAAGCCAGCGCGCAGTGTTTCTTCAGCAGTATCCCAAACCTCGTCACTGCCAATGCGATTTTCTGGCCGCAATGCAAGTTTAATCGCAATATTTTTAAAGCCAAAGTCATCATAGACCTTCATGGCCTGAGGGTGGAAAGCAATTACCTCATCCTGAATCTGCTCTTCCGTACAGAAAATGTGTCCGTCATCCTGAGTAAATCCACGCACACGCATAATTCCGTGCAAAGCACCGGACGGCTCGTTACGATGGCACTGACCGAATTCACCAAACCGCAATGGCAAATCGCGATAACTTTTCATTCCAGAATTGAAAATCTGCACATGCCCAGGGCAATTCATCGGCTTCAGCGCATAGGAGCGATTTTCCGACTCTGTGATAAACATATTGTCTTTGTAGTTATCCCAATGACCTGTTTTCCCCCAGAGACTGCTATCCAGAATTTGCGGCCCCTTCACCTCCTGATAACCGCACTCCTGATAAACCTTACGCATGTATTGCTCGACTTGCTGCCAGATCGTCCAGCCTTTTGCATGCCAAAATACTAGACCCGGAGCCTCATCCTGAAAATGGAATAAATCCAGTGACTTACCCAGCTTACGGTGATCACGCTTTTCAGCCTCTTCCAGCATGTGCAGGTATTGTTCCTGATCTTCTTTTTTTGCAAAAGCAGTACCGTAAATACGCTGCAACATTTCATTCTTAGAATCGCCACGCCAGTAAGCACCAGCGAGTTTCATCAATTTAAAGACTTTCAGCTTGCCAGTGGATGGCACGTGCGGCCCACGACACAAATCAGTAAAAGTGCCCTCGGTATAAAGAGAGACATCCTGATCAACAGGAATCGACTCAATGATTTCCGCCTTATAAGCCTCACCGATCGATTTAAAGTAAGCAACAGCCTCGTCCCGCGGCAATACCTTGCGGATAACCGATTCGTCTTTTTTAGCGAGCTCAGTCATTTTCTTTTCTATCGCGAGCAAATCGTCAGGAGTAAATGGACGCTTATAAGAAAAATCGTAATAAAAGCCGTTTTCGATCACAGGTCCAATTGTCACCTGCGCATCGGGAAATAATTCTTTTACCGCATAAGCCAGCAAATGCGCTGTCGAATGACGAATCACATCCAACCCATCAGCATCTTTGTCGGTCACGATTGCCAACTCGGCATCCCGCTCAATCAGGAATGAGGTATCCACCAAAACACCATCAACTCTGCCAGCGAGCGCCGCCTTCGCAAGGCCAGCGCCAATACTGGCGGCAACTTGCGCCACGGTTACAGGCGCATCAAATTGACGTTGCGAACCATCAGGAAGTTTTACTGAGACCATGTCACTCTCCATAGTGGCAGAAGTTTGCCGAAATTTGCGATTAGAAAATAAAGACGAAAAAAAAGCACGGCTAGCCGTGCTTTTTCAAATTTGATACAGACGAAAAAGATCCTCGACTAGAGTCGCTCCCAAACCATTTGCGTGGTAGTTCGCGGTGTCATAACCAGGATGCCTTTCTCGCTCTTATCTAAAAATACTTATATTTCTTAAATCCGTTGGTAGACACGATTGGACTCGAACCAACGACCCCTACCATGTCAAGGTAGTGCTCTAACCAGCTGAGCTACGCGTCTAAAGAAACCGAAGTATAGCAGAGACCTGCGAACAATTACTAGCCCTGAACCGAACTTTTTCTACGAACAGAACAGGCGCTTGTATTTTCTCCGCATTCGCCCCGGCTTGCTTTATTGCCTCCGAACCTCAAGCACTCCACTTACTTCGCGTATTGTCGTCAAGGCTTTTTGCAATTGCGAAGTGCCGCCGATTTCAGCAGTAAACGACATCCGAGCCTGCGATTTTGCACTCTGCGTATTCACGCCAACCACATTAATTTTTTCCTTAGAAAAAACTTCAGAGATATCGCGCAACAAGCCCTGCCTGTCTTGCGCTAATACAAAAATATCGACAGGATAAACCGTATCCTTACCGTGCTCACCCCACGTCGTCTGTATCACCCGTTCGGGTGCCTTATTACGCATTTCTGCGAAATTTTTGCAGGTCAGCCGGTGAATGGAAACGCCCTTACCTCGGGTAACAAAGCCAACGATATCATCCGGCGGCGCAGGTTTACAACAACGTGCCAACTGCGTCATCAATCCATCTGTCCCGACAACCAGTACGCCAGATTTCGCACCTTGCGTAACACTTGATGCACGACTCTTATTAGTGATATTCAGATCGTCAGGTATTTCGACCGGGCTATCCCTGAGCACTGTTTCTATCTGCCTGAGACTGAATTCCTCTTTACCGACAGACAGCAATAAATCATCCAATGCGGCAAAGCCCAGCTTGCGCGCCAACTCCTCAAGATTAACTGCAGTCTTACCTTCACGCTGCAAAGTTTTTTCGACCAGTGCCCGCCCAGATGCCAGCGTTTCCTGCTGATCAATGACGTTAAACCACGCGCGTATTTTGCTACGGGTACGCGTACTGACCGAATACTCGGAATGCAGCCAGTCCCTGGATGGGCCAGACTGCGCAGATCCGGCCTTCAGCGTAATGATTTCAACGGTCTGCCCATTCTGCAGACGCGTGTTTAACGGCACCATCACGCCATCGACTCGGGCACCGCGACAACGATGACCAACGTCTGTATGCAACTGATAAGCAAAGTCAACCGGCGTCGCCTCTCGCGGCAATTCAATCACTCTTGCCTGTGGCGTCAGCACATAAATCCGCTCATCCAGACTCGCAGACTTCAGCTTTTCCACCCACTCTCTTTGTATATCTTCATGCTCAACAACCGCATCAGCAACCTCGCTTTTCCAGGCAAGTAACTGTCGCAGCCAAGCAATTTTTTCGTCATATTCTTGCGCAGTGAAGTTAGAGCCACCGCTTTCTTTATAACGCCAATGCGCTGCGACGCCATATTCCGCGAATTGATGCATTTCTTTCGTCCGGATCTGCACCTCAAGCGGCCGGCCATCCTCTACAACAACGACCGTATGCAGAGATTTATAGCCATTCGATTTTGGGCGGGAAATGTAATCGTCAAATTCTTTCGGAATTGGCGCCCAGACGTTGTGCACGAGTCCGAGTACCGTATAACAATCCTTGATATCCTCAACAACCACCCGGAACGCGCGCACATCATAGAGTTCGTCAAAATTAACTGACTTACCCTTCATCTTTTTCCAGATACTGTAAATGTGCTTAGGACGGCCAGATACCTCACCTTTGATACCTGCGTTTTTCAATTCGGAAGTTAAACGTGCCAATGCCGTTGCAACGAAACTCTCGCGCTCCACACGCTTTTCTTCCAGCATTTTGGCTATACGTTTGTATTGTGCGGGCTCAAGAAAGCGGAACGATAAATCCTCAAGCTCCCACTTCAGTTGCCACACGCCCAGCCTGTTTGCCAGCGGCGCATACAGATTCATCGTCTCGCTGGCATATTGCTGCGTAGCGCTATCTTCGCGCTTGCACTCGGCAAAATAACGCAGAGTTGTCACCCGCGACGCTAGCCTGATCAACACTACCCGCATATCGGTTGCCATTGCCAGCATCATTTTGCGCAGCGTTTCCATCTGCGCAGCAGCTTTCTCGGCCGCATCCTTGCCATGACCAACATCATGATGGGTCAGCGCAGTCTCGCGGAGTTTCATCAGGCGCCGGATGCCACTGACCAGATCAGCAATCTCTTGTCCGTAACGGGCTTCGATTTGCTCGGCCGCGATCGGGTTTAATTCTGGCAACTCGAACAATAAAGCAGCAATACGTGAGTCTATATCAGTGCGCAACATCGCCAGTGTGGACGCCACTCCACGCACAAACTGCAACGCATTCTGTCCGGTAATTACGTCTTTTTCCGCATAAAACGGCGTAACAAATTCAAGTGCAGAAATAAGCCTATCTTTCTCTGCTTCTGACAGACCTTCCAATAACTGAGATTCTGATGCGGCAACTGATGTCGATACCATACAATTCTTTATTTTTGCGCTGCAGTTACAACGATTTCTATCAACCAATCAGGATTGGCCAGCCGGGCTTCTACGGTCGCGCGTGGCGGTGAATTATTTTCTGCAACCCACGCATCCCAGACGGTATTCATCTCGCCAATTTGACTGATGTCAGTCAAAAAAATCTGACAAGAAAGTATCCGAGACTTATCACTCCCTGCCTCGGACAAAAGGCGATCGATATGACCAAGTACCTCTTTAGTCTGACCAGCAATGCCCTGACTCACATCTTCCGGTATCTGCCCGGCCAGATAAACGACGCCATTACATATCGCCACCTCAGATAAGCGCTTACCAACGTGCAATCTCTTTATTTCCATCACTCACTCTATTTTTCATTTAACAAAAAATCACGCACCAGTTTGATTTGCTCTTCACTGACAAAAGTTGGGGCATGCCCGACGTGGGGTACTTCTATCAACTGCGCACATGGGCCGCGCTTCGTCATCGCAAGCGCAGTATCTGCTGTCAGCAAATCAGAATCGGCACCGCGCACCAGCAAGGTTTCGCAACGAATCGCATCATAAGCAGCCCAAAGCATCGCCTGTCCGGCCGCAATCATTTCCGGTGTCGTCGCCTTAAACGCGTCAGCCAAAGACAAATCATAATGCTTGCGCCAATGACCATCGGGAGTCTGGCGCAAGACATCGCGTGCCAATTTACTCCACTGAGCCTCAGTATGTTCACCAAATGAGAGCGAAATCGTCTTGATGTACGTGGCAGCCTCTTCGAAAGTTCGGAACTGTATATCCTCACCAATGTAAGTGCCGATTCGTAACAAAGCCTCAGAATTAAGCGCTGGCCCTACATCATTCAAGATCAGCTTACGTATCGGGTTACCTTCCAACGAAGCAATTCCCATTCCTATCAGCCCGCCCATCGAAGTACCAAGCCAATCGACAGTTGTTGCTTGCAAACGCGCTAGTAAAGTCACCATGTCACTGACATATTGCGGCAACTGATAGTGCAAGGGATTGCGCAGTCGGCCAGAATAGCCACGACCCACAACATCAGGACAGACAACCCGGTAATGCGACGATAAGGACTGCGCGACAGCATCAAAATCGTCGGCAACCCGCGTCACGCCATGCACACAGACCAGTACCTTGGTATTTTCGGAGTCACCCCACTCTTTGTAGGACATCGTATGCAGCCCCGATGGAGACAAGCATTGAACGGTATTGCGCCTTGGCTGCATGAGGCATTCCCCTGAGATAGTATTTTTACTACTGCTAGTAACTCACATTTTACCGATCGTTACGCTTAAAATCATTCACATTCGCTTTGTACGCATGCTTTTTTATATAACTAATGTCAGGAGTCAACATGCAAGCATCTTTTTTACGTGGAAAAACAGCACTGGTGACAGGCTCAACTTCAGGAATCGGTCTGGGTATCGCGCATTCACTCGCTGCCGCGGGCGCAAACATCGTATTTAACGGCTTTGGTGATCCGGATGAGATTCAGGCAATTCAGAAAACCACCGAAGAAAAATTCAGCGTCAAAACTGCTTACCACAACGCCGATATGAGCAAAGCCAGCGAGATTGCCGCCTTGATGGCATTTGCCAGCGCGACATTTGGTGGCGTCGACATACTCGTCAATAACGCGGGCATTCAATATGTTGCGAATATTGAGGATTTTCCGGTCGAAAAATGGGATGCCATTATTGCGATTAATCTGACCTCCTGCTTCCATACGACAAGGCTGGCACTGCCTTATATGAAAGAGAAAAACTGGGGTCGCATCATTAATCTCGCGTCAGTACACGGTCTGGTCGCGTCTGCACAAAAGTCTGCCTATGTTGCAGCAAAACATGGCTTGATCGGGCTGACAAAAACCACCGCACTCGAAAACGCGCAAACGGGAATTACCTGCAATGCGATTTGCCCAGGATGGGTGCTGACACCATTAGTACAAAAACAGGTCGATGCCCGCGCGGAGCGAGACAATATCAGTAATGAAGCGGCAAAAAAAGCGCTGCTTGCGGAAAAACAGCCATCAGGAGAATTCGTGACTCCGGAACAACTAGGGGCTCTTGCAGTATTTTTCTGCAGCGACTCCGCTAGTCAGATCAGAGGGGTTGCCTGGAACATGGATGGCGGCTGGGCGGCACAATAACGATAGTACTTCTCCCTTTTATGAAAAAGCCGCTGTTTTTTCACAGCGGCTTTTTTCAGTTTTACATGTTCGGGTAGTTGGGTCCACCGCCACCTTCCGGTGTCACCCACACGATGTTTTGCGTCGGATCTTTAATATCACAAGTCTTACAATGAACACAGTTTTGTGAATTGATCTGCAAACGATCCTTACCATCATCGGTCTTCATAAATTCGTACACACCGGCTGGACAATACCGCGCTTCCGGGCCTGCATATTTCGCCAGATTCACGTCAACCGGAACGTTACTATTTTTTAAAGTCAGATGGATAGGCTGGTCTTCTGCATGATTCGTGTTGGAGATAAATACAGAAGACAAACGATCAAATGTCAGCTTGCCATCCGGCTTAGGATAGTTAATTGGCTGAAACTCAGAAGCTGGACGCAAACACTCGTGATCGGCATGCGTATGTCTCAAGGTCCATGGTGCTTTGCCACCAAAAACGACCTGATCAATTCCAACCATTAATGTGCCAAGTACCAAACCCTTACTCATGGACGGCTTGAAATTGCGCGCTTTATGTAATTCCTCATGCAACCAAGATGCCTCGAAAGCTGTGCTGTACGCGGTCACTTCATCGTATTGACGATTTTCGCCTAAAGCATCAAACACTGCATTGGCAGCTAACATCCCAGTCTTGATCGCAGCATGACTGCCTTTGATGCGGCTGGCGTTCAGGAAACCGGCATCACAACCAATTAAAGCGCCACCTGGGAAAGTCAGCTTGGGCAATGACTGCAAGCCACCCGCTGTAATCGCACGCGCGCCGTACGCAATCCGCTTACCGCCCTCAAAGAACTGGCGGATTTCCGGATGGGTTTTATAACGCTGAAATTCTTCATACGGCGAGAGATACGGATTTTCATATCCAAGCCCGACCACATAACCGACTGCGACCTGGTTATTTTCCAAGTGATACAGGAAAGAACCGCCATAAGTAGCGTTATCCAGCGGCCATCCAGCTGTGTGTATTACCAGACCAGGCTGATGCTTAGCGGGATCAATTTCCCACAATTCTTTAATACCGATACCATAAGTCTGAGGGTCTTTACCGGCATCCAGCTTATATTTTGCGATCAGTTGCTTACCAAGATGTCCACGGGCACCTTCAGCAAACAAAGTATATTTTGCATGCAACTCCATACCAAGCTGGAATGCTGGACCCGGCTCGCCTTCGCGATTCACGCCCATATTGCCAGTCGCAACACCTTTTACCGAGCCATCGTCGTTATACAGGATTTCTGCAGCAGGAAAGCCCGGGAAAATCTCTACACCTAATGCTTCAGCCTGTTGCCCCAGCCAACGCACTACGTTGGCCAGCGAAATCACGTAGTTTCCATGATTCTGAAAACAGGCAGGCAACATCCAGTTCGGTGTTTTGTATGCCTTGGTTTCAGATAAAAATAAGAATCGGTCTTCAGTCACTTCCGTGTTCAGCGGAGCGCCAAGCTCTTTCCAGTCAGGAAAAAGTTCACTCAGCGCCTCTGGATCCATCACCGCCCCGGAAAGAATATGAGCACCAAGCTCGCCACCTTTTTCCAGCACGCAAACGGAAACTTCATTTCCGTTTTCCACTGCGAGTTGCTTGAGTTTGATCGCAGCAGACAAGCCTGCAGGACCGCCGCCGACAATAACGACATCGTACTCCATCGCATCGCGGGGACCGTACTGTTCAAGAATGTTTTGGGTCATGACTGTAATCGCTTTAAAATATTTTTCGAACGAACGTGCTAAATTAATCAACGCATGTTAGCTGTTGATCTGCCATTGCGCAAGCAGCCGATTAGATGAAGACATCCATTGCGGAACGCGGATACTGAGTGTTGGCGAAAGATAATTATCGCAGAGCAGTGTTTAGCCTGCATCAATTAAAGCGATGAATCTCTCAGAACTATCAATCAAAAGACAGCGCGTGCTAAATTCTGGGCCACACAAAAAGACACTGTATGTCATGATAGTGTATTAAACGGAAGTACTGAGTTTATCCAAATTTTTGCAGGAGATACTGATGGGAATAGAAATTAATTTTGAGGGAAAAGTCGCACTGATTACCGGTGCATCCAGCGGTTTAGGTGCTCGCTTTGCGAAAGTGCTGGCAAAAGCTGGCGCACAGGTCGTGCTTGCCTCCCGCCGCGTTGACAGACTGAAAGAATTACGCGCAGAAATTGAAGCTGATGGCGGTGCAGCCCACGTCGTCGCGCTGGATGTGACAGACTATGCGAGCATCAAATCAGCGATCGCCCATGCTGAAACGGAAGCCGGCCCTATCGATATTCTGATCAACAACTCAGGTGTATCAACGACGCAACGTCTGGTCGACGTTACCCCTGATGATTACAATTATGTGATGGATACCAATCAACGGGGTTCATTTTTTGTGGCGCAGGAAACTGCAAAACGGATGATCACCAGATACAAAGGCGACCAACGAAAACAACACCGCATTATCAACATCGCCTCAGTCGCGGGTCTGCGCGTGTTGCCACAAATTGGCATCTACTGCATGAGTAAAGCTGCAGTCGTACACATGACGAAGGCAATGGCAGTTGAATGGGGCAAATACGGCATCAACGTGAATGCAATTTGCCCCGGATATATTTCGACAGAAATCAATCAGGAATATTTCGACACTGAACAAGGACAGAAACTGATAGAAATGCTGCCACGCAAGCGCGTCGGCACACCTGAAGATCTTGATGGCCTGTTGTTATTGTTGGCAGCAGAAGAGTCCCGCTTCCTGAATGGTGCAATCGTAACGGCAGAT
The DNA here is from genome assembly GCF_018139565.1 of Cognatundibacterium rivi. Classification (GTDB taxonomy): domain Bacteria; phylum Pseudomonadota; class Gammaproteobacteria; order Burkholderiales; family Burkholderiaceae_D; genus Undibacterium; species Undibacterium rivi. The sequence continues at coordinate 171,972 of NZ_JAGSPK010000004.1, read as the reverse complement.
GACGGAATGAGTGTGCAGTAACTGATTTCATTGATCTCGTGTGAGTAAGGTTAACAACCCTAACTCATACGAGTCAGAAAATTAGCCACCAATTCCGCAATAGTAAAAATTTTTTTCCTATACTACTTAAGCCTCAAGTACCTAAACGGATCAACAGATTTTCTGTCAGCAAAACCGCGGGATATCCCTTTATTATCATCTGTATTCTGACATGGCCGAACACGCCGCGTCGCCCTACGCAGATATTGCCCCATCGAGCGAAAAACGGGTTAACGCATAATTCTCAGCAACTTATGCACGAGCTCGCTTGATGTTGCGGCAGAAAATTTCTTCATCAGCTTCGCTCTATGCATTTCAACTGTTCTTGGGCTGAGTGATATCTGCCTGGCGATCAATTTACTGGTCTTTCCCTCAACAAGCAAGGCAGCGATCTCCCTTTCTCTCGGCGTGAGTTCAGCACTCACTGGGCGCTTTGCACTCAGGTCTTCAAATGTCCAGATACCGGCCGCATGCGGCTCATTTTTCCGCAACCCGCGTCCGGTTACGTGACACCAGAATAATTCCTGATTCGCTCTCTTCATAATGCGCTCATCAGAATAGGAACCCTTTGCATTCATGATAGGCGTGATGCGAGCACCAGTACGCTCGAATTCATCAGGGCTTGGATAGAGTATCTGGAAAGATTGCCCGATCAGATCGCTTTTTTTATAGTGAAACATCTGTGCAAGATCATCATTGCAGGCATAAATAATACGGTTTTGAGAGACACACATTCCTATCGGTGCTTGTTGGAAAATAACTTCAAAATCAATAGTGTGCATCTCTATCATATGGTTGTTCTTGTGCAGATGGATAAGGTAAATTTATTCAGGTAGTTTTACGGTATTGCGGAGTATAGCTCAGCATCTTATCCTGAGCCCTATTCTGAAAAAAGTAATACGCCAGCAACCGATATTCGTGTTGTTGCGAGAAAAACAGGCAAGTATTTCCCGAAATATCTATGAGGAGACAACGATGAATAAGGAATATCCGGACGCAAAGGCCGCCTTGGCCAATGTAGTCAAAAATGGGCAGACAATCGCGGTTGGTGGTTTTGGTTTATGTGGAATACCGGAAGCTTTGATTGCCGCGTTGCGTGATTCTGGTGTCAAAGAATTGACGGCCATTTCTAATAATGCCGGCGTCGATGGTTTTGGGCTCGGCCAATTATTGACAACACGTCAGATTAAAAAAATGGTTTCTTCCTATGTTGGTGAAAATAAAGAATTCGAACGTCAGTATCTGGCTGGCGAATTAGAATTGGAATTCACTCCACAAGGAACACTGGCAGAAAAACTTCGCGCCGGCGGTGCTGGCATTCCGGCATTTTTTACGAAAACAGGTGTCGGTACTATCGTTGCAGAAGGTAAGGAAATTCGTGAATTTGATGGTCAGAAATATGTTATGGAAAGAGCCTTGGTTGCCGATGTCTCGCTGGTAAAAGCGTGGAAAGCAGATAAGGCGGGAAATTTGGTCTATCGGAAAACGGCACGTAATTTCAATCCCAATGTGGCGATGGCAGGGAAAGTCACTATTGCAGAAGTGGAAGTGCTGGTAGAAACAGGTGATCTCGATCCGGATGAAATTCATACTCCGGGTATTTTCGTGCATCGCATCGTCGTCAATACGCAACCCGAAAAACGTATTGAGCAACGCACTGTGCGCCCCACTAAATAAGATACCAGGAGAATTAATATGGCATGGAATCGCGATGAAATGGCTGCACGCGCAGCATTAGAATTGCAAGACGGATTTTACGTTAATCTCGGAATTGGTCTGCCAACGCTAGTGGCAAACCATGTGCCTGCTGGCATGGAAGTCTGGTTACAATCTGAAAATGGGCTGCTGGGGATTGGTCCCTTTCCGACCGAAGATGAAGTTGACCCTGATTTAATTAATGCAGGAAAACAGACAGTAACTACCCTGCCCGGCTCTTCCATTTTCAGCTCGGCCGATTCTTTCGCAATGATACGTGGTGGAAAAATCAATCTTGCCATTTTAGGGGCAATGCAAGTCAGCGAAAATGGTGATCTCGCGAATTGGATGATACCAGGCAAGATGGTTAAGGGCATGGGTGGCGCAATGGATCTGGTCGCAGGCGTAGGACGTGTGGTGGTTCTGATGGAGCATGTTGCGAAAGACAATGCGCACAAGCTTCTTAAATCCTGCAACCTGCCGTTAACCGGGGTTGGTGTCGTCAACCGTATTATTACCGATCTGGGTGTGATTGATGTTACTCAGGAAGGCTTTAAGTTAATTGAGCTCGCTCATGACGTCAGCGTGGAAGAAGTTGTCGCGAAAACTGAAGCAAAAATTGATATCAGCGCATTTCAATAGATCATTCACGCTTTGAATTAAAAAGGCCGACGTAATTTACGCCGGCCTTTTTATATTGATCCAACGACGATCAACTTACCATTGATCTGACAGTATCTTTTCCAGCCAAAATGAACCTATCACGGTTTTTACATCCGTAATCTTGCCAGCTCTTACCCAATCTGACATCTCTGTTGCAGTGGCTGTAAATGTTTCTAAAAATTCTTCTTCATCTAAAGAAGCCGGACCGGCTGTTAAACCACGGGCAACGTAAATCTCCAGCCTTTCGTCGGAATAGGCGATGGCATTATGAATCGTGCAGAGATGGCGCCAATCGGTTGCCGTATAACCAGTCTCTTCGCGCAACTCTCTTTGAGCGCAAATCAAAGGGTCTTCACCGGCATCAATTTTCCCTGCAGGGAATTCAATAAAAACTCGATTCAGCGGATAACGAAATTGGCGTTCAAGCAGAATTTTGTTATCGTCAAATATCGGAATAATGACGACAGCCCCCGGATGGCGTATAAACTCTCTGGTTGCGACATGGCCATTTGGCAAAGATACATTATCCTTTTGAACCTGCAGAAAATCACCCTCGTAGACCAGGCTGCCGCTGATCTTTTCCTCAAGTAAGTGCGCGTCGCCAGAAAAACGATCAGTCACGACGCCGCCTTAGGTAACGAAAGACAAATCCGGGAAAAGCTAAAACCAGAAATAAAAAAGCGGTGATAGCAAAAAATTCCCATCCTTGCGGAAAGCGATTGCCGCTTGAACTCTCAAAGAATGCGCCAGTAGCACCAATCACAAAATACAAGACGATCAGTTCAAGCAAACGCAACCAAAATGGTTTGATAAAAGAAAAACGCCGTAACGCAAAAACTGCGAAACAGCGTTCATTAAAAAAAGGCAGGTTGGCAGCGATAACTGCCAACACGACGATCAACCAGACGGAAGTCAAACTAGTCAAAAGAGATGAACCTTATGACGCTAAGGTTTTTACAACCGCGTTCAAACATGCCGTCATCAAACCACCAGGGACGATACCGAGAATTAAAACGGCTAATCCATTCATGCTCAAGACCACGCGAACGTCAACACTAGGAGTAATCAAAGCGTTGTCTGAGGCTTCATCAAAGTACATCAGTTTAACAACGCGAAGATAATAAAACGCGCCAATCAAAGAGAACAACACAGCCACTAAGGACAACCATACCTGTCCGGTTGCGATCACCGACTGTAACACTGACAACTTGGCATAAAAGCCCATCAACGGAGGAATGCCTGCCAGAGAAAACATCAACAGCAACATGACCAATGCAAACCAAGGCGAGCGTTTGTTCAGACCTTTCAGATCGTCAAGATTTTCAGCTTCAAAACCAGAACGAGCCAGCAACATAATGACGCCGAAAGTACCTAACGTGGTTAACACATACGTGATGCTATAAAACATCGCGGCACTGTACGCATCGGCGGCAAGAGCAGTGTTACCGTGAGCAACGCCAGACAACAGACCCAACAACAAAAAGCCCATATGAGAAATAGTCGAGTATGCAAGCATACGCTTCAGATTAGTCTGAGCAATAGCAGTAAGATTACCGATTGCCATCGACAGTACCGCCAACACAACCAGCATTTGTTGCCAGTCTACCGCCTGAGAGAACAAGCCTTCAACTAATAACCTGAATGTCATCGCAAAGGCGGCTAATTTCGGAGCGCCACCCAATAACAATGTCACTGCTGTAGGAGCCCCCTGATATACATCGGGTACCCACATGTGGAAAGGAACAACGCCTAACTTGAATGCCAAGCCCGCCACCAGAAATACAATACCAAACACCAGAATAGTTTTATTTGCAGTTGGAGAGCTCGCTACCTTGGCAACTTCCGCTAATTCCAAAGAGCCGGTGGCACCGTACAACATAGAAATACCGTAGAGCATGAACCCGGATGCCAGCGCACCAAGAATAAAGTATTTCATTGATGCTTCGGTTGACGGTGTATGTTCACGGCGCAAGGCAACCAGTGCATACAAAGACAAAGACATCAATTCCAGACCAAGATAGATAATCAGGAAATTATTCCCTGAAATCATGATCATCTGCCCTAACAGAGAAAACAATGCCAAGACATAAAATTCACCACCCGACTTGCCATTGGTCATCCCGCGATCTGTCACGTATTGACGTGAATAGATGAAAGTCATGCCCACCGCAACATAAGAGCAAAGCTTGAGCAGGGTCGACATCGGATCTGAGACAAACATGTTGTTGCTGACATAAGTTGACCCGTCAGTATTCGAAGTCGCGATCGTCAGCGCACCACAAACAAACAAAGCAAGTATGCTCATGACGTAAGTCAGGTTACGTTTGCTATCAGGCAAAAACATGTCAACCAGCAAAATAGTACAGATTGCCAGCAGCAAAAATATTTCAGGATAAAGTGGTGTGAAGTTCATATTATTCAGTTCTACTAGCATTAATCTGCTGTCACACAATTAGCGCAACGAAAATTGTCGACGGGCTTACTTGTCTATATCTTCAATCAGAGCGGTAACTTTGACGTCGCCACATGCTTTAAAAGATCAGTCACGGAAACTTGCATCGCGTCGGTAAAAGGTGCTGGATACAATCCCATTACAATCACAGCGATTGCTAAAACGCCCAACATAAAAAATTCACGTGCATTGATATCACTCAGATGAGCAACATGCTCATTCGTGATTTTGCCGAAAACAACCCGCTTGACCATCCACAAAGAATACGCTGCACCGAAAATCAATGCTGTTGCGGCGAGCATGCCAATCCAGAAATTAAACTGTACTGCGCCGAGAATCACCATGAACTCACCGACAAAGCCTGACGTTGCTGGCAAACCGCAGTTGGCCATTGAAAACAACACAAACAATGCTGCAAATTTAGGCATCTTATTCACTACACCACCGTAGTCTACGATCTGACGTGAATGCACACGGTCGTACAAAACGCCGATACACAGGAACATCGCGCCAGAGATAAAGCCATGAGAAATCATTTGTACAATCGCACCCTGTACAGACATGTCGTTAAACATGAAAAACCCGAGTGTAACAAAACCCATATGCGCAATAGATGAATACGCGACCAGCTTTTTCATATCAGCCTGCACCAGTGCGACCAGACCAATATAAATCACCGCAACCAGAGACAAAGTAATCATGAAACCAGCCATATAGTGGCTTGCGTCCGGTGCAATAGGTAAAGAGAAACGCAGGAAACCGTAAGCACCCAGCTTCAACATGATCGCGGCCAGAACAACTGAACCACCGGTAGGCGCTTCAACGTGAGCATCGGGCAACCACGTATGCACTGGCCACATCGGTACCTTAACAGCAAATGCCATCAAGAATGCGCAGAAAATAGCGATCTGTGTTGACATCGGAAGCGGCAGTTTGTGCCAGACCAGGATATCAAACGAGTGACCCGCCTGAATGTACAGATAAATGATGGCAAGCAAAGTCAGTAAAGAGCCAAGCAAGGTGTACAGGAAAAATTTGAATGCCGCGTAAACCCTGTTTGGACCACCCCAGATACCGACGATGATATACATCGGTATCAAAGTCGCTTCAAAGAAAACATAAAACAACATGCCGTCCAAAGCGCAGAAAACACCAATCATCAGGCCGGACAGAATCAGGAAAGCACCCATGTACTGAGCCACCTGTTTCTCAACAACTTCCCAGGCTGCAATAACGACAATCACGGTAATAAACGCTGTCAGTGGCACCAGCCATAGAGAAATACCATCAATACCAAGTGAGTAAAAAATGTTGAATTTTTCTATCCAGGAAAATTTCTCAACAAATTGCATCCCATGCGCTGAATTATCAAAATTGGTGATCAGCGGCAAGGTTACGAGAAAACTCGTTAAAGAACCAAGCAGAGACACACCGCGAACTAAACCACGGTTATGATCACGGCCAAAAGCCAGAACAAAAATACCAAATGCGATTGGACACCAGATCGCCAGGCTGAGTAAGGAGGAAGTTGACTGCATCATGATTATATTTTTTTAGCCGAGGTCACTTATTTAGCAAAAGGGAATGGCATGAAATACACGAGGAATGCCAACACGCCCAAAATCATTACAAAAGCATAGTGATAGATGTAGCCGCTCTGGAATAAGCGAACAAGCTTTGAGAACCATCCCACCAGCTTCGCACTACCATTCACGACCAATCCATCAATTAAGCCTTTATCGCCAACATTCCACAGTCCCTGACCGAGCAAACGTGCGCCACCGGCAAAAACGATTTCATTAAACCTGTCCATGTAGTATTTGTTGTCGAGCAAAGTGTAGACGGCACTTGCATTTTTCTTGATTGCCGCAGGTATCGACGGCTTGACCATATAGAAGAAATAGGAAACAGCCACACCCGCAAATGCTAACCAGAACGGAGCTGACGTCAGTGCATGTCTTGCCATCGCAATGGGGCCGTGAAACTCGTGTTTTAACTCTTCCATCGCATGGTGAGCTTCATTGACGAAAATAACGTCCTTAAAGAAACTACCGAACAGCATAGGTTCAATCGCGATGAAACCGACTAATACAGACGGAATCGCTAACATCACCAGCGGAAACCAGACAACGAATGGAGACTCATGTGGTTTTTGGCCTGGTGCCAACCCGTGATGATGTTCATCCGCTGCATGGTGCGCATCATGGTGATCATGCGCATGTCCAAAATTTTCTTTTCCGTGGAACACCAGAAAGTACATACGGAAAGAATAAAACGCTGTGACAAATACACCTGCTAAGACAGCAAACTGAGCAAAGCCAGAGCCAGCAATATGAGAGGCCTGAACCGCTTCGATAATACTGTCTTTGGAGTAAAAACCTGAGAAGAATGGAGTACCAATCAACGCTAAAGAACCTAACAATGAAGTGATCCAGGTGATAGGCATGTATTTACGAAGTCCGCCCATGTTCCGGATATCCTGATCATGGTGCATACCAATGATGACCGAGCCTGCCGCAAGGAACAGCAGTGCTTTAAAGAACGCATGGGTCATCAGGTGAAACACAGCAACCGAGTATGCTGAAGCGCCCAGTGCAACCGTCATATAGCCGAGCTGAGACAGTGTGGAATAAGCAACCACACGTTTAATGTCATTCTGGATAATACCAAGGAAACCCATGAACAACGCCGTTATCGAGCCGATCACCAAGATGAACGACAAAGCAGTATCAGACAATTCGAATAACGGAGACATGCGCGATACCATAAAGATACCGGCAGTAACCATGGTCGCCGCATGAATCAGCGCAGAAATCGGGGTTGGGCCTTCCATCGAATCTGGTAACCAGACGTGCAGCGGAAATTGTGCAGATTTACCCATAGCACCGATAAACAGGCAGATACAGGCAACCGTAATCAACATCCAGTCAGTTCCTGGGAAAATCAGTTTAGCCAGTTCCTCTTTCTTCGCGAACACTTCTGTGTAGTTCATGGAACCCGCATAAGCGAGCAACAGACCGATACCGAGGATAAACCCGAAGTCACCTACACGATTAACCAAAAAAGCCTTCATATTGGCGTAAATTGCAGTCGGTTTGGTGTACCAGAAACCGATCAGCAAATAAGACACCAGACCCACAGCTTCCCAACCGAAAAACAATTGCAGGAAGTTGTTGCTCATCACCAGCATCAGCATGGAGAACGTGAACAGCGAGATATATGAGAAAAAGCGGTTGTAACCTTCATCTTCAGCCATGTAGCCGACCGTGTAAATATGCACCATCAGTGATACAAAGGTCACTACACACATCATCATCGCGGTCAGATTATCGACCAGAAAACCAACCTCCAGTTTTAAACCGGCAACCTGCATCCATTGATACAAAGTAGCATTGTAAACTGGCGCGCCATTCATCAAAGCATTAAGCGTCATGCATGAAATAATGAATGCAACTAGCACACCGAGTATGGTCGCGGTGTGTGAAACTTTACGCCCTACGACGTTACCAAAAAATTTGGTGCCCAGTAAACCGGCAATGGCAGATCCTGCCAATGGAGCCAGAGGTACTGCCAATAGTAGTTGTGGGTTAAGTTGCCCCGCCATGATGACCCTTTTTTAGCTTATTACTTTTTTAAATCGCCAGCGAATGATGGGGAGCAGCGCGCAGCATTTCCCCACGAAACATTATCCTTTGAGTGCGTCCAAATCTTCGACGTTTATCGTGTCCAGATTACGGAACAAGACAACGAGAATAGCAAGCCCAATCGCAGATTCTGCAGCAGCAACTGTCAGAATGAAAAATACAAAAATTTGCCCGGCCGCATCACCCAGATAGTGAGAGAACGCGATGAAATTCATATTCACCGCCAGCAAATTCAATTCAATTGCCATGAGCAAAACGATAATATTTTTTCGATTCAGAAAAATGCCGACAATAGAAATTGCAAACAGAATCGCGCCAAGTATCAGATAGTGTGTCAGTGTCAAAGCCATATCAGCCCTCTTGCTTTTCTGTCGATGAAGTTAAAGTACGTTCAGATTCCGCTTTCATTTTCACGATGCGAACGCGATCAGCACTTTTCACTTTGACAGCTTTTGCCGGATCAAAATATTTACTGTCTTTGCGACGACGTAAAGTCAATGCAACAGCTGCAACAATCGCGAGTAACAAAATTGCAGCGGCAATTTCAAACGCCAATGTGTAGCGAGTAAAAATTTCCATACCGAGATTTTTCGTATTACCTATCGTATCCGCAGCAGCTGGAACATGATTATCCGGACGTAAAAAACCACGCCATAACACTGCAGACATCTCAAGAACAATCACGACACCAACAGTCGCAGCCAATGGTAAATGTCCCCAGAATCCTGCTCGTAATTTATCGATATCGATATCCAGCATCATCACAACGAACAAAAACAACACCATGACTGCACCGACGTACACCAACACCAAAACGATGGCAAGAAACTCCGCCTTCAACAATAACCATATTGCGGCTGCGGAGAAAAACGACAGCACTAAGAACAACGCGGCATGCACAGGATTACGTGCGGTAATCACCTGTGTCGCAGCGAGCACAAGGATCGCTGCGAAAACATAAAATAATGCGGTAGTAAATTCCATATTGAAACCGTTCTAATTAGCGATATGCAGCGTCAGCAGCACGAGCAGCTGCAATTTGTGGTTCATAGCGATCACCGACTGCCAATAACATCTCTTTAGTGAAATAAAGATCGCCGCGCTTCTCACCGTGATATTCAAATACATGCGTTTCAACGATGGAATCAACCGGGCAGGATTCTTCACAGAAACCGCAGAAAATGCATTTGGTCAGATCGATGTCATATCGTGTCGTGCGACGACTACCGTCTTCACGCTGATCCGATTCAATCGTAATCGCCATCGCTGGGCAAACCGCTTCACATAATTTACAAGCAATGCAACGCTCTTCACCATTGGGATAGCGACGCAGCGCATGCAAACCGCGGAAACGTGGCGATTGCGGCGTTTTTTCTTCTGGGAATTGGACAGTAATCTTGCGGGCGAACATATAGCGACCAGTCAATGCCAGTCCCTTTATCAGTTCGCGCAGCATCAGGCTGCCAAAAAAATCTTTGATTGCTTCCATCTTTTCAGCCTCTTACTTCCAAATATTCCATGACGTTTGTATCCATGCTGCGACAAACACCAGATACACCAGAGTTAAAGGGATAAATACTTTCCAACCCAAGCGCATGATCTGATCGTAACGATATCTAGGGAAAGATGCACGAGCCCAGATAAACATGGAAACCACTACAAATGTTTTCAGACCCAGCCAAATCCAACCTGGTACCCAGTTGAATACGATGGAATTCAGAGGAGCATCCCAGCCACCCAGGAACATCAGGGAAGCCATTGTCGAAATCAGGATCATATTGGCGTATTCCGCCAGATAGAACATAGCGAAAGACATACCCGAGTATTCGACCATATGACCAGCGACGATCTCAGATTCACCTTCAACCACGTCGAATGGATGACGATTTGTTTCTGCAATCCCGGAAATAACATAAACAACAAACATAGGAAGCAAAGGCAACCAGTTCCATGACAGGAAATTCAAGCCCATCGATGCAAAATGACCTTTTGTCTGTGCATTAACGATATCCGATAAATTCAGACTTCCGGAAACCATCAGTACGATGACTAACACGAAACCCATTGCAATTTCGTAGGAGATCATCTGCGCTGACGCACGCATGGCACCCAAAAATGCATATTTAGAATTAGATGCCCAGCCCGCGATGATAATGCCGTACACCTCAACAGAAGTGATTGCCATGATCAGCAACAAGCCAGCATTAACATTGGCCAGTACAACGTCGGGACCAAATGGAATAACAGACCATGCCGCCAACGCCGGCATAATCGTCATAATCGGTGCAAGTATAAAAAGAACTTTATTTGCTTTTGCAGGAACAACAATTTCCTTCAGCAACAACTTCACAGCATCAGCGATAGGCTGCAACAGACCTGCGGGGCCGACTCGGTTAGGGCCCAGACGAATGTGCATCCAGCCTATCATTTTACGCTCCCACAAAGTGAGATAGGCCACCAAGCCCATGATAGGAGCAACAACGCAAACGATCTTAATCAGATTCCAGATCAGAGGCCAGAAATAGCCAAACACGCCCTGACCAAAAGTTTGAACAGTGAGCAGCCAATTCATTATGCACGCTCCACATTAATAGCACCGAACATGCCGTCCAGCTTACTGGTCAATACCGAACCTGCAGCAATCCGAACCACATTTTCAGGTAAAGATCCGTCGATACCCACATTCAACAGAATTGATCCACCTTTAGTGACTTTGACCATGTCACCTGCGGAGACACCGATTTTTTCTGCGTATCCAGTACTGATCCAAGCCTGAGGTGCACGTGCGTCTGCCGTTTTTTGTAACGATTCAGCTCTTCTAACGATCGCATCTGTGCTGTAAATAGCAACATCGGCAACGCGCTCCAAGCCAGCCTCGGAAACAGATTCGAGAGCAGGTTTTAAAGCAGCGATGTTATTCAGTTGCGCGATAACATCATTGCCGCTTAAAACTTCATCGCGAATGGATTCGGATGTTTCGTAATTGAAATTATCCAGACCTAACAAATTTCCCAGAACACGCAATACTTTCCATGCTGGACGGGTATCGCCAAGCGGCTTAACAACGCCATGAAAACTCTGAACACGTCCTTCGCAACTGACGAATGTACCGGCAGTTTCTGTAAATGGCGAGACAGGTAATAAAACATCTGCATATTCAGCGCCGTGCTTAAACGGAGACATGACAACAACCATATCAGCTGCAGCTAAGGCTTTTTCCGCCTGAGCTGGGTTTGCAGTATCTAATGCAGGCTCGGCATGAAGCACGACATACGCTTTCTTACCTTCAGCAAACACAGGCTTAGCATTATTCGCAGGAATTGCATTCGCGAGATAACCACCAACCGTATTCGCAGCCTCAGTCAGATAACCGAAATCGGAACCCGTCTGTTCCGCAATCCATTGAGCAAGAGCGTGCAGACGAGACGCGTCCGGATGATAGGACGCGGTGTTACCTAAAAATACGCCTGCGTTACCAGACAGCAGAGTCGCCGCGATATTCTGAGCCAGTACACCAGCTTCGACAGATTCCAGACCCGCTGGTTTTGCAATTTCTTTTTTAACTGCAATAGCAACTGCTACTTCGGCCAGGAACTGCGTCCATAAAGATGGCGCAAGAACGGCTTTATTCGCAAGCTTAATCAGCAAGTCATCATCAGTCGCATTCAGTACGCTAAGCTTTGTGCCAGATTTGACTGACTGGCGCAGGCGCGCTGCCAACAAAGGATGGTCTTTCCGCAAGAATGAACCGATAACAAAGACATTCTTCAACTGCGCGAACTTGGTAATGGACGTACCCAGCCAAGGTTTAATACTTCCATTCAGAGAAAAATCAGACTGGCGCAAGCGGAAATCAACATTGTCAGAACCAATGCCACGGATTATCCGCTGAAGCAAAAACAATTCTTCCAGAGTCGAATTAGGAGCAGCAACAGCAGCAACAGAATCAGCGCCGTGTTCATGACGAATATTACGCATCGCATGCGCTACGTATTCTAACGCTGTCTGCCAATCAGTCTCTTGCCATTGACCACCTTGCTTGATCATAGGTTTAGTCAGACGTTCAGCACTGTTCACGCCTTCGTAAGAGAAGCGGTCTTTATCAGAAATCCAGCATTCATTGATCTCTTCGTTTTCGAAAGGAACAACGCGCATTACTTTGTTATTTTTTACCTGAACAATCAGATTTGAACCCAAACCATCATGTGCGCTCACAGATTTACGACGAGACAATTCCCAGGTACGCGCGGAGTAACGGAATGGCTTGGAGGTCAATGCGCCCACAGGGCACAGATCAATCATGTTGCCGGACAATTCGGAGTCGACAGTTTTACCAACGAAAGAAGTAATTTCGGAATGCTCACCACGATTGAGCATGCCCAATTCCATCACACCAGCAATTTCCTGACCAAAGCGAACACAGCGTGTGCAGTGAATACAGCGACTCATTTCTTCCATCGACACCAGCGGACCGACATCTTTGTGGAAAACAACGCGTTTTTCTTCTTCATAGCGAGAGGTTGTAGCGCCATAACCAACCGCCAGATCCTGTAACTGACATTCACCACCCTGATCGCAAATCGGGCAATCCAGAGGATGGTTAATCAACAGAAATTCCATCACTGCTTTTTGTGCCTTCACCGCCTTGTCGCTATGGGAGCGCACGATCATGCCAGGCGTGACCGGAGTCGCACAGGCAGGCAGTGGCTTCGGCGCTTTTTCAACCTCAACCAGACACATGCGGCAATTTGCCGCAATAGATAATTTTTTGTGATAACAAAAATGGGGGATATACGTGCCAAGTTTATTGGCAGCGTCCATCACCATACTGCCTTCTTGGACTTCGACTTTTTTGCCGTCTATTTCGATTTCAACCATGGTCTACTCTAAGTGTGCTAACCGAAGCTGGCTTACAGGTAAGTGGGAACCAAGCAATGCTTATGCTCGATATGATATTCAAACTCTGTGCGGAAATTTTTTACGAATGCGCGAACCGGCATCGCTGCTGCATCACCTAACGCACAAATCGTTTTACCCTGAATATTGTCTGCGATGGAATTCAGCATATCCAGATCTTCAGGGCGACCTAATCCATTTTCAATCCGGTGAACAAGGCGATACAACCAGCCAGTGCCTTCGCGGCAAGGCGTACACTGTCCACACGACTCTTCAAAATAAAAATACGACAGACGTTCCAGCGATTTGACCATGCAACGGGTTTCATCCATGACGATGACAGCTCCAGATCCAAGCATAGAACCTGCCTTGGAAATCGAATCATAATCAAGATCCGTATTCATCATCACATCACCAACAATCACAGGAGCGGAAGAACCACCAGGAATGACTGCTTTGATTTTTTTTCCGCCACGCATGCCACCAGCCAACTCAAGCAAAGTAGCAAATGGAGTACCTAATGGAATTTCGTAATTACCAGGTCGTTCAACGTCACCTGAAATAGAGAATATCTTTGTACCACCGTTATTTGGTTTACCAAGAGCGGCATAATTTTCGCCACCCATTGCAAAAATGAACGGTACGGCTGCAAATGTTTCAGTGTTGTTGATGGTTGTCGGTTTTCCGTACAGACCAAAGCTCGCCGGGAACGGAGGTTTGAAGCGCGGCTGGCCTTTTTTGCCTTCCAACGACTCCAACAATGCCGTTTCTTCACCGCAAATATAGGCACCGTAACCGTGGAACGCATGCAATTGAAAACTGAATTCAGAGCCTGCAATATTATTACCAAGCATCCCCGCTGCACGCGCTTCTTCAATCGCTTCTTCGAAACGATCATAGTCCGCAAAAATTTCGCCGTGGATGTAGTTATAACCGACAGTAATACCCATGGCATACGCGCCAATTGCCATACCTTCGATCAGCGCGTGCGGGTTATAACGAATGATATCGCGATCTTTAAATGTGCCAGGTTCACCTTCATCTGTATTACAGACCAGGTACTTCTGACCGGGAAACTGACGTGGCATGAAACTCCATTTCAGACCAGTCGGGAAACCCGCTCCGCCACGACCACGCAAAGACGATGCCTTGAGCTCAGCAATAACCTGCTCAGGTGGAATTTTTTCTGAAAGAATACGCTTCAAGGATGCATAGCCACCACGAGCCACGTAATCTTGTAAGTGCCAGTTTTTACCATCCAGACCCGCGAGAATGAGGGGCTTAATATGGCGATTGTGCAGACTCGTCATTATTTACCTGCCTCTTTCAGTTCATTCACAAGTCCGTCGATTTTTTCGTTCGACATAAAACTGCACATGCGTTTATTGTTGACCAACATGACAGGCGCATCACCACATGCCCCCATGCATTCACCTTCAACTAAGGTAAATTGCCCATCAGCAGTGGTCTCTTTGTAATCAATACCCAGCTTCTGCTTCAGATGGTGCGCTGCGCGCTCCCCACCCGATAAAGCGCAAGGCAAGTTAGTACAAACGGTAATTTTGAATTTACCGACCGGCTTCGTATTGTACATATTGTAGAAAGTAGCCACTTCCTGTACAGCAACGGCAGGCATACCAATATAGTCAGCCAAAGTCTGCATTACATCAGGAGAGATCCAACCAGTTTCGTCCTGCGCAATAGCCAAAGCGGCCATCACAGCGGACTGGCGCTGGTCAGCCGGGAACTTTGCCAGTTCACGATCAATTTTTTTAAATGCCTGCTCTGATAACACCATAGCTAATGCCTCAAATAAACGTCAGATGACGTTTTTATCTGTCAATCTCACCAAAAACAATGTCCTGAGTACCAATAATAGTTACAGCATCGGCAATCATATGTCCCTTCGCCATTTCATCCAGACCTTGCAGGTGCGGGAAGCCTGGAGCGCGAATCTTCAAGCGGTACGGTTTATTAGCACCATCGGACATCAAGTAAATACCAAACTCACCCTTTGGATGCTCAACTGCAGCATAAGCCTCGCCAGCAGGAACATGGAAGCCTTCTGTGAACAGCTTGAAGTGATGAATCAAGTCTTCCATATTTGACTTCATGTCGACGCGATGTGGCGGCGTAACCTTGTGATTAGCTGAAATCACAGGCCCTTGATTATTTCTGAGCCACTCTACGCATTGCTTGATAATGCGGTTAGATTGACGCATCTCTTCTACACGAACGAGATAACGATCATAGCAATCACCATTGACGCCAACAGCAATATCAAAGTCGAGCAAATCATAAACTTCGTATGGTTGTTTCTTACGCAGATCCCATTCGACACCGGAACCACGCAACATCGCACCGGTAAAGCCCATCGCTTTCGCACGCTCGGGCGATACAACACCGACACCGACCAAACGCTGCTTCCAGATACGATTATCCGTCAACAAAGTTTCGTACTCGTCGACGTATTTCGGGAAGCGATTTGTAAAATCTTCGATAAAATCAAGCAAAGAGCCTTGACGGTTTTCGTTAAGAAAACGCATCGATTTTTCGTTTTTCAGCAAAGACGCTTTATGCTTAGGCATTTCGTCAGGCAAATCACGGTAGACACCGCCCGGACGATAGTAAGCTGCATGCATACGCGCACCGGAAACCGCCTCATAGCAATCCATCAGATCTTCGCGTTCGCGGAATGCGTACAACATCACAGCCATTGCACCGACGTCAAGCGCATGCGCGCCTATCCACAGCAAGTGATTCAACAATCGTGTGATTTCATCGAACATCACGCGGATGTATTGCGCACGCAGGGGCACTTCCAAGCCCAGCATTTTCTCAATCGCCATCACATAAGCATGCTCATTCGCCATCATCGAGACGTAATCGAGCCGGTCCATGTACGGAACAGATTGTAAAAATGTTTTTTGTTCTGCCAATTTTTCAGTTGCACGATGCAACAAGCCAATATGAGGATCGGCACGCTGAATAACTTCGCCATCCAACTCCAGCACCAAGCGCAATACACCGTGCGCAGCAGGATGCTGAGGACCAAAGTTGAGTGTGTAATTCTTAATCTCAGCCATTATTTCATCCCGTAATTTTCTTCGCGAATAATACGCGGGGTATTTTCGCGCGGCTCAATAGTCACAGGTTGATAGACAACGCGTTTTTGATCCGCATCGTAACGCATCTCCACATAACCAGACACTGGGAAATCTTTGCGGAATGGGTGACCAATAAAACCATAGTCAGTCAGAATACGACGCAAGTCGTTATGACCGTCAAACAATATGCCATACAAATCAAAGGCTTCACGCTCGTACCAGTTCGCAGCATTCCAGACATCAGTCAAAGAAGATACAAGCGGCATTTCATCATCCGTCGCAAAAACGCGAACCCGAAGACGCCAGTTATTTTTGATCGACAACAAGTGCGTTACGACTGCATACCGGGAACCATCCCAAGCACCATCAGCGTAGGTCGAATAATCAACACCACAAAGGTCAATCAATTCTTCAAAACACGTATCTGAGTGATCGCGCAAATCACGCATCACCTGCAAATATTCAGCTGCCGACACAACAATCGTCAACTCACCGAGAGCATTTTTCAGCTCAAGAATACGCTCACCCAAGACTGTTTTTAATGCCTGCTCGAGTTTTTCTAATTTGATCGTCATAGTTAAAGGCTGCCTCAGCAATCGCGCGATCAGCGCGCGATAGTGTTTGTACGTTTAATTTTGTTTTGCAGCTGAATGACGCCATACAGCAACGCTTCTGCAGTCGGCGGACAACCAGGCACATAAATATCAACTGGAACAATGCGATCACAGCCACGCACAACGGAGTACGAGTAATGATAATAACCGCCACCATTAGCGCAAGAACCCATGGAAATAACCCAGCGAGGCTCCGCCATCTGATCGTAGACTTTCCGCAACGCAGGCGCCATCTTGTTACACAAGGTACCCGCGACGATCATCACATCCGAATGACGTGGAGATGGGCGAAACACAACACCAAAACGATCCAGATCATAACGGGACGCACCAGCATGCATCATTTCAACTGCGCAACAGGCCAAACCAAACGTCATCGGCCACATAGAACCAGTACGCGTCCAGTTAATCAGCTTATCGGCTGTTGTCGTAACAAAGCCTTCGTTCAACACACCTTCAATAGCCATTTTCCATCACTCCCAATCCAGAGCGCCTTTTTTCCAGATGTACCAAAACCCGACAGCAAATTCGAGCACAAAGCCAAGCATAATCAAGAAACCAGTCCATCCCAGATCGCGCATAGCAACGCCCCACGGGAAGAAAAATGCAGTTTCAAGATCAAAGAGAATGAAGAGAATCGCGATCAAATAATATCGCACATCAAATTTCATGCGAGCATCTTCAAATGCCTCGAAGCCACACTCGTATGCTGATGTTTTTTGAGAATCCGGCTTATACGGACCGAGAACCCGCCCCAAAACCTGAGGCAATACACCGACTCCGATACCAACCAGAATAAAGAGAAGAACTGGGAAATAATTTTCGAGGTTCACGTTAGGCTACCTGTATTTGAACGCCATATTGAAGCAAACCATTCTTGAAGAACCTCATCAAAAATAGCCACTTCCTCGACAAAATCAGAAAAGAAAACTGATTTGTTTTTTTGGTGCCGACGACGAGACTCGAACTCGTACAGCTTTCGCCACTACCCCCTCAAGATAGCGTGTCTACCAATTTCACCACGTCGGCATAAGCCCAGCATTCTACCCTGAATGACCTCATTGTTCAACGCACAATCGAGGAAATTCAAGTTTTTTTGCCGGGAAATATCAATTTATTTTGGAATCTGATTCGGCTGCGCAGATGAAGCAGTAGCGGCAGAAGCTGGCGCAGGTGTTTGCACAACTGCAGGCGCTACTTTTGTCACAGGCAGATTATCCATCACACCGCCAGCTGGCTTACGCTCACCACCAAAAACACCCAAAGCCAATGTTGCAGCGAAAAATATTGCGGCTGCTATGCCAGTGGAGCGCGACAAGAAATTAGATGAACCTGTTGCACCAAACAGACTACCGGAAGCACCCGAGCCAAAAGAGGCCCCCATATCCGCGCCTTTACCATGCTGCAGCAAAACGAGCGCAATAATTGCCAATGCAGAGATAACCTGAACGACCACGACCAATGTAAAAAAAGTTTGCATTCAAAACACCTAAAAAAATTAATCTTCAATCTTCAGCAAATACCATCAAGCTGCAGCAGCAATAGCAAGGAAATCAGCAGATTTCAACGCAGCGCCACCGATCAAGCCGCCATCAATATCTGCCATTGCCAGTAAGTCCTTTGCATTTTCGGGCTTCATACTACCACCATAAAGTATTTGCACCGAAGCAGCCGCAGCAACATCTTTCAAAGCAATTTGTTGGCGCAAAAAGGCATGCACATCCTGCGCCATTTGTGGCGTCGCCGTTTTACCGGTACCAATTGCCCACACTGGTTCATAAGCGACAACAAGCTGAGTAATTTGCGCAACATCAACGACATCCAGCACCGCCTGCAATTGCGCAGCAACCACTTCCTCAGTCTGACCGCTCTCACGCTGCTCCAAGGTTTCACCCACACATACAATAGGGATCAAGCTCTCGGACAGCGCACGCGAAGTTTTTCTTGCAACGTCCGCATTCGATTCAGCATGGTATGCGCGCCGCTCAGAATGCCCGACAATCACATATTGACAACCACAATCAACCAACATCGATGCAGCAACCTCGCCGGTAAATGCGCCTTGTGCATGCTCAGAAACATCTTGCGCCCCCCATTTTACAGGGCTCGCCGTCAGCAACTCAGCGCATTGAGTCAGATACGGCGCTGGCGCACATACCAAAACATCACAATCCGAAGATACGGGCAATCCGGCTACGATTTCAGATAACAACGAACGATTGGCCGCAAAGCTGCCGTTCATTTTCCAGTTACCTGCAATTAGTGTACGTCGCATAAGAGATCAGAATATAAATAACCGTCTATTGTATCCCGCTGACAATACCCGGTCAAACAAAGCCAGCGCAAAACAAACACGGACAACATCCCAATCCGACACATATCTGCCCAGCGCGTCTGAGACATGCATTTTTCAATACACTTTCATCGACGTCTACGATATCTCAGAAAAAGAACCCCGACAGACTCACACCAACTGCAGCATAATTTTACCTATGTGGCGACCATCTTCCATCATAGCGTGCGCTTGATCCGCCTGAATCAAAGGAAAGACCTGATGAATAACCGGCCTGATTTTTCCGGACTCAAGTAACGGCCAGACATGTTGCTGCAATTGCGCAGAAATCTGTCTCTTAAACTCAACCGAACGTGGACGCAAGGTTGATCCGGTGATCGTCAGTCGCCGGCGCAAGACCTGCCCAAAATCAACATCTCCACGGTTACCGCCTAACAAAGCAATAATCGCAATCCGACCATCATCTGCGAGACTATCGATCTCCATTGGAATGTAACTTCCGGCAACCATATCAAGAATCACATCCACCCCCTTGCCAGCAGTCAGGGATTTCACAAGCTCCGGGAATTTTTCAGTTTTATAGTTAATAGCCCGCTCTGCCCCTAATCCCTCAGCAGCACGGCATTTTTCATCGGTTCCCGCCGTAGCAAAAACCCGGTGCCCAAGAGCGCTTGCAATCTGAATCGCAGCAACTCCGATTCCTGATGTACCACCCTGCACCAGCAAAGTCTCACCATCACTAAATCTGGCGCGATCAAAGACATTACTCCAGACGGTGAAATAAGTTTCGGGTAATGAGGCTGCCTCTACCATACTCAAACCCTTGGGTACGGGGAGACACTGCGCAGCAGGTGCAACACAATATTCAGCGTACCCACCGCCCTGCACCAGTGCGCAGACGAAATCACCTATCTGAAAATTGGTCGCAGATAAGTCGCCACCAACAATTTCTCCGGCAACCTCCAGCCCAGGCAAATCTGAAGCCCCCTGAGGAACAGGATAGTAGCCAAGCCGCTGCAACACGTCCGGGCGATTCACACCGGCGGCATGCACCTTGATCAAAACCTCGCCAGCCTGCGCTTGCGGAATCTCGCGCTCACACAATTGCAAAACCTCGGGCGCTCCATATTTTGTAATTTCAATTGCACGCATAAAACTCACCGAATAAATAAAGAAATCATTGTAAGCCAATAAAAAAACGCCCGTTTAAACGGGCGTTTTTTTCAACAACTCATTACAATCAGCGCAATTACTGGGCTGCCTGCGGCTCTTGTGACTGAGCCTGCGCATCACCTTCAACAGCAGCTGCTTTCATGGACAACTTGAAGCGACCACGATCATCGGTTTCCAACACTTTAACGCGTACTTGCTGACCTTCTTTGAGATAGTCAGCAACGGCATTGACACGTTCATTAGCGATCTGACTGATGTGCAGCAGGCCATCTTTACCCGGCATGATTTGCACAATCGCACCGAAGTCCAGCAATTTCAACACAGTACCTTCGTAGATTTTGCCCACTTCAACTTCCGCAGTCAGCTCTTCGATACGACGTTTGGCTTCCTGTCCAGCAGCTGCATCAACAGAAGCGATAGTAACGACGCCTTCGTCGCTGATGTCGATCTGCGTACCTGTTTCTTCAGTCAGCGCACGAATCACCGCACCACCTTTACCGATCACGTCACGGATTTTTTCAGGATTGATCTTGATGGTGATCAGGCGTGGAGCAAAATCAGACAACTCGGTATTGCCAACCGGAACGGCCTCTTGCATTTTACCCAGAATATGGACACGGCCTTCTTTCGCTTGCGCCAAAGCGACTTGCATAATTTCTTTAGTAATGCCCTGGATTTTGATATCCATTTGCAATGCAGTGATACCTTCTGCAGTACCGGCAACTTTAAAGTCCATATCGCCGAGGTGATCTTCATCACCCAGAATATCGGTCAGAACAGCGAACTTATTACCTTCTTTGATCAGACCCATGGCGATACCGGCAACATGCGCTTTCATCGGCACACCAGCATCCATCAACGCCAGGCAGCCACCGCAAACAGACGCCATCGACGATGAACCATTGGATTCAGTAATTTCAGAAACCAGACGTACGGAGTAGCTAAAATCTTCCGGATCAGGCAATGCAGCCTGCAACGCACGCTTAGCCAAACGGCCATGACCGATTTCACGGCGCTTAGGCGTGCCAACGCGACCAGTTTCACCAGTAGCAAACGGAGGCATGTTGTAATGCAACATGAAGCGGTCAGAGTATTCGCCCATCAACGCATCGATTTTTTGCTCGTCGCGCGCAGTACCCAAAGTCGCAATCACCAAAGCCTGTGTTTCACCACGGGTGAACAAAGCAGTGCCATGCGTACGTGGCAAAATACCAGTGCGGATAGTGATAGGACGTACGGTGCGCGTGTCGCGACCGTCAATACGTGGCTCACCTTCGAGGATTTGGGAACGAACGATTTTCGCTTCCAGATCAAACAAGATATTGCCAACGTCTGCAGAATCAGGAGCAGCCTCACCTTTAGCGGCAGCTTGTTCAGCGAGCGCGGCAGCAACTGTAGACGTTGCGGCCTTCAATTGTTCAGTACGAGCCTGCTTTTCTTTGGTTTGATATGCAGCACGTAACAGCGGCTCTGCAACAGCAGTTACCGCAGCGATCAGCGGCTCATTTTTTGCTGCAGGCGCCCATTGCACTTCAGGCTTGCCACCGTCGCGTACTAATTCATGGATCGCATCGATAACGGCTTTCATTTGCTCGTGACCGAACACAACCGCACCCAGCATGACTTCTTCAGACAATTGCTGTGCTTCAGACTCCACCATCAATACAGCTTGCTCAGTACCTGCAACAACCAGATCCAGCTTGGAAGATTTCAACTGCGTCGCAGTTGGATTCAATACGTACTGGCCATCGATATAACCAACGCGCGCGGCACCAACAGGGCCACTGAAAGGAATACCTGCAACAGAAATAGCAGCAGAAGCACCGATCATCGCAGCGATATCCGGATCTATCTCAGGATTCACAGACAATACATGCACGATCACCTGAACTTCATTCAGATAACCCTCAGGAAACAAAGGGCGAATCGGGCGATCGATCAAACGTGAAGTTAATGTTTCTTTTTCTGATGGACGACCTTCACGCTTGAAGAAACCGCCAGGAATGCGGCCAGCAGCGTAAGTTTTTTCCATGTAATCCACGGTCAGAGGGAAAAAATCCTGACCAGGTTTTGCATCTTTTTTTGCAACGACAGTTGCCAGCACGACAGTGTCTTCGATCGAGACCATCACTGCGCCAGAGGCCTGACGTGCGATTTCACCGGTCTCCAATGTCACCTGATGTTGACCGTATTGGAAAGTTTTCGTAATTTTGTTAAACACAATGTGTCCTTTCTATTTTGCCGACAGATTTTCAGGCGCTGTCGTTCACCTCACCACGTGCAATCCGTCAGGATTGCCTTTTGCCAGTTTTTTGCTTATTTCTAACAAATTTTGCTAAAAATTTCGCGCAAAACCAAAACACCAGATAAACAAAAAGCCTGCGACAGTCAACTGACGCAGGCTTTTTGCTATAAATTTTTTGCTAAATTCAGCAAGAATTACTTACGCAAGCCGAGTTTTTCGATCAGAGCGCGATAGCGATTCAGGTCTTTACCTTTCAGGTAAGACAACAGGCTTTTACGACGGTTAACCATCATAATCAGACCGCGACGGGAATGGTGATCTTTACCGTGCGCTTTGAAGTGACCGTTCAAATCATTGATACGGGCTGTCAGCAAAGCAACCTGAACTTCTGGAGAACCTGTGTCGTTTTGACCACGGGCGTTGTCCGCTACGATAGCGGCTTTTGCACTTTTTTCGATAGACATAATTTTTCCTTTACATGCGATAACAAGAGTCGTTTGATGACAAAACCATCGTTATCGTGAAATAAACTCCCACCAAAATGACGGGAGCCGAGACTATAGCACACAAATAATCAATGAATCAAACTTGTGGATTCAGCTTTTCTGACTTGGATTCGAGTTTATTCAGCGCTGACAAGTAAGCCTTCGCAGACGCCACGACGATATCAGGATCAGCACCGACGCCATTGACGATACGTCCGGCTTTTTGCAACCGCATCGTCACTTCTCCCTGCGACTGTGTGCCGGTCGTAATTGCGTTGACTGAAAACAGCAGTAATTCAGCACCACTACTCACTTCAGACTCAATCGCATTCACAATCGCGTCCACAGGGCCATTTCCTTTTGCTTCGCAAGTCACTTCTTTTCCAGCGAAAGCAAACACCACTTTTGCTTTTGGTGATTCGCCAGTTTCAGAATGCTGAGCCAGCGAAACAAAATGGTAAGCCTCTTTGTCATTCGCTTGTTCTTCATCCGAAACCAACGCCAAAATATCTTCGTCGAAAATCTCTGATTTGCGATCGGCCAGTTCTTTGAAACGGGTAAAAGCTGCATTGATTTCTGCTTCAGATTCCAGTGTAATGCCCAACTCTTCGAGGCGCTGCTTAAATGCATTCCGGCCAGAGAGCTTACCGAGAACAATTTTATTCGCACTCCAACCCACGTCTTCGGCACGCATGATCTCATAGGTATCGCGCGCTTTCAAAATGCCGTCCTGATGTATGCCGGACGCATGTGCAAACGCGTTCGCGCCAACGACTGCTTTATTCGGCTGCACAGCGAAACCGGTAATTTGCGATACCAGTTTCGACGCCGGAACGATCTGCGTCGTATCGATTCCCAGATCGAGATTAAAGTAATCTTTACGCGTACGCACCGCCATCACGATCTCTTCAAGTGCGGTATTACCTGCGCGCTCGCCAAGTCCGTTAATCGTACATTCTACCTGGCGCGCGCCACCGATCATGACACCTGCCAGTGAATTCGCCACTGCCATCCCCAGATCGTTATGACAATGTACGGACCAGATTGCTTTGTCGGAATTTGGAATGCGCTCACGCAAAGTCTTCAACATATTGCCGTACAACTCAGGTACACCATAACCGACAGTGTCGGCAAAATTAATTGTGGTGGCGCCTTCTTTAATCACAGCTTCAATTACGCGGCACAAGAAATCCATTTCGGAGCGGCTGCCATCTTCAGGGCTGAATTCGACGTCGTCCGTAAAATTACGCGCAAAACGCACAGCCTGAATCGCTTGTTCCAACACCTGATCCGGACTCATGCGCAATTTTTTCTCCATGTGCAAAGGAGACGTCGCAATAAAGGTATGAATACGCTTGCGCTGAGCAGCAGCCAGGGCTTCCGCAGCACGGGAAATATCGCGGTCATTGGCGCGCGACAAAGAACAGATAATAGAATCTTTGATCGTCGCGGAAATCGCCTTGATCGACTCAAAATCGCCGGGCGACGCGGCCGCAAAACCAGCTTCAATCACATCGACTTTCAAACGTTCCAGTTGTTTTGCAATCCGCAGTTTTTCATCTTTGGTCATCGATGCGCCCGGTGATTGCTCGCCATCGCGCAAAGTAGTGTCAAATATGATGAGTTTGTCTGCCATGATTTTCTCCTGAAAAGAATGTTTGAGATTGAAAATGAATCGATAAAAATGCTGAATATTCTCCGCCCCACCCTTGCAACGCACACAGGGGTAAGAGATTACTCAAATTGTGGGTATGGGGGATTTAGCGCGTTACCGCACTAGCAGAAATGCAAATAGCGATAGCAGACGGGAGGCGTCTGCTAAAGTTTTTAATGTGAGGGATGTGACTGAAAAGTTCATGCATTCGACTATAAGCGCGAACACAGAAAAGTGCAAGAATTTATAGCAGCATCTGTCTAATTTAATTAATCCGAAAAGAAAAAAAGCCACAATGCATTTTGTACATTGCGGCGATTCTGCGTTAAAACAAAATTTTATTTATCGTCGTGCGTTTCGACGCTGGTCTGGATGATGCTGATCGGACGGCCCTTGCGCCAGCGCCACAGCAACACAACGTAACCAGATAAGCCATACAACACAAACAAACCAAATAACACTTTAGGCGGATCACTGACCACCACCACATACACTAATAAAACCAGTAAGGGTGCGATAAAAGGAACGCTCTTTTTAAGGTTCACATCTTTGAAACTGTAAAACGGAACATTCGTCACCATCGTCAAGCCAGCGAATAAGGTGATGCTCCATGCAATCCAACGCAGATCAGCGCCAACAAAATGCAAATCATCCATCAGCAACACAAACCCGGCAACTAAGGCCGCCGCAGCCGGGCTTGGCAAGCCCTGAAAATAACGTTTATCAACGATGCTGATATTCGTATTAAAGCGTGCCAGTCGCAACGCGGCGCCGGCGCAATAAACGAATGCCGCCAGCCAGCCGAGTTTATCCATGCCGCGCAGCGACCATTCATACACGACCAGTGCCGGTGCAGCACCAAAAGAAATCATGTCTGACAGACTGTCGTACTGCGCACCGAATTCACTTTGGGTATTCGTCATCCGCGCAACCCGGCCATCCAGACTATCAAGTACCATCGCAACAAAAATCGCGAGTGCCGCCTGATAAAAACGCTGATCCATCGCCATGACGATGGCGTAAAAACCGCAGAACAGCGCAGCCGTCGTAAATGCATTCGGCAACAGATAAATGCCGCGTCCGCGCGCCGCCGTTTTCACCGGTAAGGCAATACCGTCAGCATCGACTCTTTGCTGCGTTTTACGCACGCCTTTAGGGAAAAGTTTGAAATTACCTTTGGGTTTGCGTCGATTAAAAGATGGCATGTGAATCTAAAGAAATAAAATAGCCCGAACATGTCGGGCGGAACCTGGCACTTTGCGCTGGAAGTATAACCCTGTTTATCAGTCAGGCAAACCCGCAAGCCTGAGTGTATGGTCTATTTCAGGCGCAGTTTTCCGGTGATTTTTATATTCAGAGAAGTAAATCCCGGCTCAAAGCTGGGTTCCGTTGCCGCCGCATCAGCTCTGGCTGCCTTGAGCATCATCGGCGCAGCTTCAAACGGACGCAACTCGCTACCGGCGTTATCGAAATCAAGAGACTCAATCACAATATCATCAAGCTTCTTCCCCATCGTCGCTGCAATCATTTTGACTTTCTCAGAAAACTGACGATAACCAGCGTCAACCCGCGCGGCTTCGAATTTTTTGATCGCAGCATCAGACAAACCGAAATTCACACCGTTCAGCGCCAACACTTTCTGCCCCGCGGCTGCCGTCGACGACAACTGCGCAATATTGGTCGTCTTCACTTCCAGATACTGACCAGATCGCCAACCTGTAATCTGGCGCTTGACTGGCTGCCCTGCGGCATTCACAGGGGTTTCTGCATAGATGGGATACGAATAATAAGACCGCGTACGCAACTCTGCCTGCGGGTCTTCTTTCCTGATCAGCTCAGTACCGGATTTCATTTTCTGATTGACTCTGGACGCGGCCACGGTTTTGTCTTTGTCCTGCTCTTCGATATAAAAATTGAGCACCGCCTGATCATTATCCGCCTTCACATCTGCCGATCCTGAAACCGTAATAACGGTGCCGGTGAGCGTCTGCGCGGCAACCGGCAATGCCAGCACACAAGCCGCAGTAAAACCAAGTAGTTTTTTCATGATCATTCTCCAGAAATGTTGATATTGTTGATTCAGACAAGTCTTCTTGATTCAAGTTGCAAAGATACCTTGTTTTCAGTGTTCTCACCCATCCAATATTCCTGCAATGACTCCAACAGGATTGTGTTTCAAAGCTAAATCGGCTTCTCCCCTCATTTTCAGCCCTAAAAATACTCCCCCCAGTATATTTAAAGCCCCTTTATTTTATTAGGACATATAGGTGAAAATTAAACATACTCCCCTGTTTTATTCAATTTACCGACAAAAAACAGATATTTTGAGACGAAAAAAAAGTCGTCCCAGTGGACGACTTTTAGCCTTCGAGCCGCGTGCGCCTGCCAGCGCACGCTGGATGATGCCCGGCGATCTTGAAGAGTTAGTTCTTCGATTGATCAACCAGTTTGTTTTTCGCAATCCGAGTGCACTTGAAGGCGTAAAAAAAGTCGTCCCAGTGGACGACTTTTAGCTTTCGAGCTGCGTGCGCCTGCCAGCGCACGCTGGATGATGCCCGGCGATCTTGAAGATTAGTTCTTCGATTGATCAACCAGTTTGTTTTTAGCAATCCAAGGCATCATCGCACGCAATTTTGCGCCGACTTCTTCGATCTGATGTTCTGCAGTCAGACGACGGCGGGAAATCAAGGTAGGCGCGCCTGCTTTGTTTTCCAGGATGAAGCTCTTCGCGTATTCACCAGTCTGAATATCTTTCAGGCATTGGCGCATCGCATTTTTTGTGTCCTCAGTCACAACGCGTGGGCCTGTCACGTATTCGCCGTATTCTGCATTATTCGAGATCGAGTAATTCATGTTAGCGATACCGCCTTCATAGATCAGATCAACGATCAGTTTCAGTTCATGCAGACATTCGAAGTACGCCATTTCAGGTGCATAACCAGCTTCCACCAGCGTCTCGAAACCCGCTTTGATCAGTTCAACCGCACCACCACACAACACGGCCTGTTCACCGAATAAGTCTGTTTCTGTTTCTTCGCGGAAGTTGGTTTCGATGATGCCGGCACGGCCGCCGCCATTCGCCATTGCGTAAGACAAAGCGATGTCACGGGCAGAGCCGGATTTATCCTGATACACAGCGATCAGGTGCGGTACACCGCCACCTTGAGAATACGTACCGCGTACGGTGTGGCCAGGTGCTTTCGGAGCGATCATGATGACGTCCAGATCAGCGCGTGGCACCACTTGTCCGTAGTGAACGTTAAAGCCGTGTGCAAACGCGAGTACCGCGCCTTGCTTGGCGTAAGGTGCAACGTTTTCGTTGTAGACCTGAGCGATATTTTCATCCGGCAGCAAAATCATGATGACGTCAGCGGCTTTCACTGCTTCGTTGACTTCTGCCACTTTCAGGCCAGCGCCTTCAGCTTTAGACCATGATGCGCCGCCTTTACGCAAAGCAACCGTCACGTTACAACCGGAGTCGTTCAGGTTTTGTGCGTGTGCATGACCTTGTGAACCATAGCCGATGATGGCAACGTTTTTACCTTTGATCAGGGACAGATCACAATCTTTATCGTAGAAAACTTTCATTTTTTATCCTATTTAATTTGAATGATTTTTATATGCCAGAGGCAGATGAATACTTGCTTATACTTTGCTTATACTTTGAGGATGCGTTCGCCGCGTCCTATACCTGAGCCACCCGTTCTGACTGTCTCCAGAATTGACGCACGGTCAATGGAATCAATGAATGCATCCAATTTACCTTTATTGCCCGTCAATTCTATGGTGTAGGTTTTTTCGGTCACGTCAATGATGCGGCCGCGGAAAATATCCGCTGTACGCTTCATTTCTTCGCGCTCTTTGCCTACGGCTCTGACCTTGATCAGCATCAGCTCGCGTTCGATGTGCGCGCCTTCAGTCAGATCAACCACTTTCACCACTTCAATCAGACGATTCAGGTGTTTCGTGATTTGCTCGATGATGTCGTCAGAACCACTGGTCACAATGGTCATGCGGGACAAGGTCGGGTCTTCGGTCGGCGCAACCGTCAGCGTTTCAATGTTGTAACCACGGGCAGAAAACAATCCGACCACGCGGGACAAGGCACCGGCTTCATTTTCCAAAAGGATGGAGATAATGTGTCTCATATCACAGATCCTCCGAGCCAAGCAGCATTTCAGTCAGGCCCTGACCCGCCTTCACCATAGGCCAGACATTTTCAGTCTGATCGGTAATGAAGTTCATGAATACCAGTCTGTCTTTCATTGCGAACGCCTCACGTACTGCACCATCCACGTCTGCGGGATTTTCAATTTTCATGCCGACGTGGCCATAAGCTTCCACCAGTTTGGTGAAGTCCGGCAGTGAATCCATATACGACTCGGAATAGCGTGAACCGTAATCAATTTGCTGCCACTGTCTGACCATGCCGAGGAAGCGGTTGTTCAACAGAATGATCTTAGGTGTCAGGTGATATTGCTTGCAGGTCGCCAATTCCTGAATACACATTTGTATCGAGGCTTCGCCGGTAATGCAGGCAACGGTCGCATCCGGATTTGCCATCTGTACGCCCATCGCGTATGGCAAACCAACACCCATCGTCCCCAGACCACCGGAATTAATCCAGCGGCGCGGCTTATCGAAACGATAGTATTGCGCGGCCCACATCTGATGCTGGCCCACGTCGGAAGTCACAAAGGCGTCGCCATTGGTTACTTCCCATACTTTCTCAACCACTGATTGCGGCTTGATGAGTTCAGAAGACGGTGTGTATTTCAGGCATTCGCGACCACGCCATTCGTTGATCTGCTTCCACCATGCGGCCAGCGGCTTAGGATCGGGACGGGTCTCGACGGCGCTTAACTGCGACAACATTTCCTGCAATACGTCTTTGACATTACCGACGATAGGAATATCCACTTTCACGCGCTTGGATATTGAAGAAGGGTCGATGTCAATATGAATAATCTTGCGCGTATTCGACGCAAAATGCTTAGGATTACCAATCACGCGGTCATCGAAACGCGCACCGATCGCAATCAGCACATCGCAGTGCTGCATCGCCATGTTGGCTTCGTAAGTACCATGCATACCGGGCATGCCGACGAATTTCTCGTCGCTGGCGCGGTAAGCTCCGAGACCCATCAGCGTGTTCGTGCAAGGGAATCCCAGCTCGTCCACCAGCTTATTTAATTCAGCAGAAGCATGCGCCAGAATAACGCCGCCACCGGTGTAGATCATCGGACGTTCTGCCTGCAGCAATAACTGAACCGCTTTACGAATCTGACCAGCGTGTCCTTTATCGACAGGCTTATAAGAACGCATTTCAACTTCACGCGGATAGCTGTAAGTGGTTTTGTGCATGCTGATATCCTTAGGAATATCAACCAGCACAGGACCAGGACGTCCGGTTGTTGCGATGAAAAATGCTTTTTTGATCGTCTCTGCCAGATCCCGGACATCTTTGACCAGGAAATTATGTTTCACGCAAGGACGGGTAATACCTACCGTGTCGCACTCCTGAAAAGCATCCTGACCGATAACGGCACTGGACACCTGACCCGAGATGATCACCATAGGAATCGAATCCATGTAAGCAGTTGCCAGACCAGTCACCGCATTGGTAACGCCAGGTCCGGATGTGACCAGAGCCACACCTACTTTATTGGAAGAACGGGAGTAAGCATCAGCAGCATGAATCGCAGCCTGTTCGTGACGAACGAGGATATGCTGAAACTTATCTTGTTTGTAGATTGCGTCGTAGATATAAAGTACTGCGCCGCCCGGATATCCGAAAACGTGCTCAATACCTTCTTCGGCAAGACACTTGACCAGTATCTCTGCGCCTGTAAATTCTGAACTCATTATGTTGTCCTTTCAAGGTCCATAGGAAATTGATCGGATGTTCTTTCCTGGCGAAATCGACATGTAAATCCGGTGAGCTGACATCCCTTTTTGTACCGCGACATTTTCTTTTACACCCCCGTTGGGCGTGGTACCGGAAAATGCTTAAGGCACTCGTTCAATCAGTGTTAAGGCTTTACAACGACAAATTTCTCACGCTTGTGGCATGGGTTAGAACAAACAGCTTCATTAAAGCGCACTTGCGGGCAATAACATTGTGGGTTATTCCAGCCAAGTATTTGATACCCCGAGATTTTGAGGTGGACTCATACGGTAATGCGTTGCAGCATTTTGGTCAAGCAGAATTATTCTTTTCTCTTTTTATCAACGACTTATTTCATCCCGAAAAATTCACCGCATGACAAAACTTGGGACACGTAAGGCTATTTTTGCTAGGATATGCGCAATTTTAAAAGCAAGCTACTTTTTAGCGGGTAACCGTTATTGATAAGTAAATGCACGATCACCATATGAATATCGCCAACAATGGCTACTGATAAAGAATTATCGAATTTCCTGGAGAATGTGGAAAGGCGTGCGTTCAAGCATGCCGTCTATACAGTCAGGAACGAGGAATCAGCACTGGACATCGTCCAGGAAGCAATGATTAAACTCTCTGAAAAGTATGGCGACAAGCCTGCAAATGAATTGCCTATGCTGTTTCAGAGAATATTGCAAAACACCATTCTGGATTTTTTCCGGCGTGAGAAAGTGCGGAATACCTGGGTCAGCCTGTTTTCCAGCTTTACGCCCGGCAATAATCAGGAGGATGATAACTTTGACTTGCTCGAAAGTTATGCTGCTGAAGAAGGAACTGAAGCAGCAGAATCGACTGCAGATAAGTTAGAACGCGAACAGGTTCTGAATATTATTGATGATGAAATAAAAAAGCTGCCTGCACGTCAACGGGAAGCGTTCCTCATGCGTTACTGGGAAGACATGGATGTCGCAGAGACAGCCGCAGCAATGGGCTGCTCAGAAGGCAGCGTCAAAACGCATTGCTCTCGTGCAACCCACGCACTGGCCGCCAACCTCAAGGCTAAAGGAATACAGTTATGAACTACTCAAAAGAATCGCGGGATCTTGATTTTGCCTACAAGGTCAAACGTGCTCTGAACGAATCGGCAGAAAACATCCCATCTCCGGCACTGGAGAGACTGGCACAAGCCCGTAAGCTTGCTCTTGCCCGTAAGAAGCAGGAAGCCCCTGTCAGCGTACTCGCAATCAAAAACGTCTTCGCTGGAGTAAATGGTTTTGCGTCTCAAGGTATGGGCTCGTGGTTTGGCAAAGTGAGTTTATTGCTTCCTATGCTGGCGCTGGTTGCCGGATTGTTTGGTATTTACGAATATGAACAGCAACAAAACATCAGTGAATTAGCTGATATTGATGCCGCAGTCCTCGTTGACGAATTACCTCCCGCAGCTTATGTCGATACAGGCTTCAGCGCTTATCTGAATAAAGCGGAGGAGTAAACGTGGCGTTTTCCAATTTACGTCATTACGCATTTTTCCTGCTTTTCAGTGCTGGTTTGCCATTTGCTCTGGCTGGCGGCATTAATGCCGTGCCTGCTTCCAAACCGGCAGCCACACCTGCAATTACTGCACCTGCCACAGTGGTAAGGCCACTGTGGTCGGAACTGAGTGTGATGCAAAAACAGGCATTGGCACCACTGGCTGGTGAATGGGATAAGTTTCCCGAAGGCCGTAAGAAAAAATGGCTGGAAATAGTCACACGCTACGCAAAAATGAAGCCAGAGGAACAAGTTCGCGTGCAGGAAAGAATGCGCGAATGGATTAAGCTCACACCAGAACAACGCATGGCTGCGCGTGAAAACTTCGCGAAAAGCTCGCTGGTGAAACCTGAACAAAAATCAGCGCAGTGGCAACAATATCAACAGCTCAGCGCCGAAGAAAAGCAACGTCTCGCGCAGGAACATGCCAAGAAAAAAAGCGTGACCAATTTATCACCAGATCTGGTGAAAAATCCGCAAATACTGGCACCGATCAAGCTGGGCCCTAAACCAGCGGCAAAACCAGCGCTAGCAGCGCCGATCGCACCAGTTCCTGCACCACAGCCAACAGCATCAGCCGCAGCGTTAGCGGTCACACCGGCACCCGCTTCTGGCAGTCTGCCTGCCGTCAGCGAACCTGCCATCGCTCCAGCCGTAGGCTCTGCATCCCAAGCCGTATCGAAATAATCTGTGAATAGCGTTTTAGCCACACCCACCTTACGTCGCCGTTTAATTTGCATGGTCTATGAAGCCTTGCTCTTATTCGGCATCGTCTTTGTTGCCGGTTTTTTGTTTGATGTCATCACGCAAAGCAAGCACGCACTGACCTTGCGACATCTACGGCAAGTATGGCTGTTTATTGTCATCGGTATTTATTTTGTATTTTGCTGGACCCGCAGCGGACAAACGCTTGCGATGCAAACCTGGCGTATCCGTGTGGCAGATACCGACGGCAAAAAACTTCCACTGGTGAAGGCAATCGTCCGCTATTGCCTTACCTGGATGTGGTTTATTCCAGCAATGGCCATCAATTATCAGCTCGGACTTAAAGAGTGGCCGATGGTAATCGTGCTCGGTATCGGCATCGCAGGCTGGGCGATGACATCCCGCCTCGACGAACATGGTCAATTTTTACACGATAAGCTCGCTAAAACACGCTTATTTCACGTTTCTTCTGAGAACGAGAAAATTGCCACAATGTAGCGAGAGGTTTTGCTGTTGAACAGAACGATGTTATTCTAATGAAATAATTTTTCGAGAAGAATCACATGCAACACAAAGCTCCTCGCCGCACCCGGGAACGCATCCTCGAACTTTCCCTCCGCTTGTTTAATGAATTTGGTGAGCCAAACATCACAACAACGGTGATTGCCGAAGAAATGAATATTTCGCCCGGCAATCTGTATTACCATTTCCGCAATAAAGACGATATCGTCAACTCCATTTTTACCCAGTTTGAAGCGGAAATTAATAAAAAGCTCGCCTTCCCGCAGGGCAGAAAAGCCAATATTCAGGATATCTGGACTTATTTACACCTGACTTTTGAACTGGTCTGGCGTTATCGCTTTTTCTATCGCGATCTGAGTGATTTACTGTCGCGCAACCGTAAGCTGGAACTCAATTTCAAAGAAATCCTGTCGCATAAAATCAAAGTCGCCACCGATCTCTGCCACGACTTACGCGCCGACGGCGAATTTGAAGCAACCGATATGGATATAGATGCACTCGCAACCAATATGGTTGTCGTCGCCACTTACTGGCTGTCGTATGAATATGTACGCAATCCGCGTAAATATTCAGAGCTGCAAACCATGTCGGAATCACTGGCGCGCGGCTGCTATCAGGTCATCGTGCTGATCAGCCCGTATTTACGCGGCGAAACCAAACAAGTGTTTGAAAAAATGTCGCAGAACTATCTGCAAAAAATGAATCACTCATGAAAGCAATCTGCGTTTATTGCGGCTCAGCATCAGGAATCCTACCTGCCTACGCAGCCGGTGCCAGACAACTGGCAGCAAATCTGGTCAAACAACAATTGGGGCTGGTCTATGGTGGCGGCAACGTCGGCCTGATGGGCATCATTGCCGACGAAGTCATGCGACTTGGCGGAAACGTCACCGGCATTATCCCTAAAGCCCTGATGGATAAAGAAGTTGGTCATCGCGGCCTGAGCGAGCTGCATATCGTCAAAAATATGCATGAACGCAAAGCCATGATGGCGGAATTATCCGATGGTTTTATCGCTATGCCAGGCGGTATAGGCACACTCGAAGAACTATTCGAGGTCATGACCTGGGCACAACTGGGTTTCCATGACAAACCGATAGGCTTACTGAATGTCGAAGGCTTCTACGACGGTCTGTTACAGTTTCTGAAGAATACACAGCAACAAGGTTTCTTGCGCCCGGCGCATCTGGAACTACTGTATTCCAGTAGTAATCCGGCAGAGTTATTACAGCACTTCGCGACCTATCAACCTGTGCACATACGTAAATGGGTAGATAAGCCAGACCTGTAATCTGCCATTGCTCTGCCGCAGACACGTCGCTGGGAAACGTCTGTGGCTGCGAATACTTTTCCTTCCATATCCGGACGAATGCGGTTTTCCCGGAAATACAGAGTAAAATGCCGCTTCATCCGTTCTTTATGTGTTTATTTCAAAGCTATGAAATTCTCCAAGCAATTCTCCCTGTACGAATCTGAAGCAACCAGCTTTCTCAAAAGTTTAAAAACTGCGAATCCTAAGCTGGAACAAAGCCAACGTGACGGTCGCGCACTGTTGTGGGATAAAGCACCAGTTGATCTGGAAACGCAAAAAAATAATCTGGAATCGCGCGTACCACAACAAGCTTACGTCTATCAAAACAAAGGCTGATCCTGTCAGAGCGCCCTGCTTGTGACTACTCCTGAACTTCCCTCGACAGAGTTACCTCTGGTCGGTGCCGTTGACAGCACGCCCGATGTCGTTGACGGCATGGCGTTTGCGCGACTGTACGGCGAACCGCTGTTCAAGCTGCCGAATGATTTATACATTCCGCCCGATGCGCTGGAAGTTTTTCTGGAAGCGTTCGAAGGGCCGCTGGATTTATTGCTGTATCTGATCCGCAAACAGAATTTTAATATTCTCGACATTCCGATGGCGCAAGTAACCTTGCAATATCTGAAGTATGTCGATCAGATCCGCGAACACAATCTGGAGCTTGCCGCAGAATACCTGCTGATGGCCGCCATGCTGATTGAAATTAAATCCCGCATGTTGCTGCCATCCACCAAGAGCAATGCCGAAGATGAGGCTGAAGATCCGCGTGCGGAATTGGTGCGACGCCTGCTCGAATATGAGCAAATGAAACTGGCCGCTTACGATTTAAATGCAATACCGCAGCTAGGCCGTGATTTTTTACATGCGCAGGTGTTCGTCGAGCAAAACACGGTACTGCACTGGCCGCATGTCGAAGTCGCTGATATACAAGCAGCCTGGGCCGACATCATGAAGCGGGCAACGCTGGTGGCCCATCACAAAATCAGCCGCGAGGAATTATCGGTACGCGAACACATGTCCGCTATTTTACGTAAGCTGCAATCGACTAAATTTGTCGAATTTTCCGAACTGTTCGACCCATCCCGCGGCGCACCGGTACTGGTTGTGAATTTTGTTGCCCTGCTCGAACTGGCAAAAGAAACACTGATAGAAATTACCCAGGCCGAAGCCTTCGCGCCCATCTACGTCAGACTCGCCTATTCGCCAGTCTGAGTATTGTTGATAACCGAAACATCACACATTCATCATGAAAATCATTTCATCCATTGAAGAATTACGCGACCATCTGAGCGGTCAGTTACGCACGGCATTTGTGCCCACCATGGGCAATCTGCATGAAGGTCATCTGTCGCTGATGCGACTGGCGAAAAAACATGGCGACCCGGTAGTCGCCTCGATTTTCGTCAATCGTCTGCAATTCGGACCGAACGAAGATTTCGACAAATATCCACGCACTTTCCAGGCTGACGTAGAAAAACTGGAAAAAGAAGGCGTGTATATTTTGTTCGCGCCGACAGAAAAAGATTTGTATCCGGAACCGCAGGAATTCCGCGTTCGTCCACCAGACGATCTCGGCAATATTCTCGAAGGCGAATTCCGCCCCGGCTTTTTCACCGGCGTGACCACGGTAGTGTTGAAATTATTCTCTTGCGTACAACCACGCGTTGCCGTGTTCGGTAAAAAAGATTATCAACAGCTGATGATCGTCAGAAATATGAGCAAGCAATTTGCCCTGCCAACCGAAATTATCGCAGCCGATACTTTCCGTGCCGATGACGGTCTCGCTTTATCGTCGCGTAA
Organism: Cognatundibacterium rivi; assembly: GCF_018139565.1. Lineage (GTDB taxonomy): Bacteria > Pseudomonadota > Gammaproteobacteria > Burkholderiales > Burkholderiaceae_D > Undibacterium > Undibacterium rivi. Next base: position 135,259 of record NZ_JAGSPK010000004.1, on the reverse strand, counting down.
TATGTATCTGTCGGCCGAAGAGCGGGCTGAAGCACCGGCGCTGTATCAGGCGTTGAATCAGGTTGCAGAAGAAGTCCGCGGCGGTCATCTGGATATGTTTGAACTCGAACGTAAAGCTATGGCCAGCCTCGCAAATCGCCACTGGAAACCGGATTATATTGCGATTCGCAAACGCGCCGATCTGCAACCGCCGTCTGCTGGCGATATTGCGCAAGGCGCACCGCTGGTGGTGCTGGCCGCTGCAAAACTCGGCAATACCCGTCTGATCGACAATCTGGAAATCTGATGACATCACTGCGCATGCTGATTAGCAGCGTCTGCCTGCTGCCTGCACTGCTAGTCAGCGCTGGCAGTCTGGCGGCGGTCAGTGTCAAAGACGATGCGCAGCGTACGATTACGCTCGACAAACCGGCGCAAAGAATCATTAGTCTGGCGCCGCATGCGACCGAATTATTATTTGAAGCTGGCGCCGCAAAAAGCATCGTTGCCGTCAGCGATTACAGTGATTTTCCGGCAGCCGCAAAGGCATTACCATCGGTCGGCAACGTCTTTGCTTTAGATCTGGAAAAATTGCTGGCCTTAAAACCTGATCTTGTTGTCGTCTGGGGCACAGGTAGCGGTAAATTGCTGGTCAACAAATTACGCGACAATCACATCACCGTTTTTGAAAGCGAACCACGCGATTATGAGATGGTAGCCACCTCGCTTGAACGACTGGCGATACTGGCTGGCACGCCTGCCGCAGGCAAAGCGGCGGCCGACAAATTCCGTTCCCGCCTGTCGCTGCTGCAGCAACAATATCAGAGCGCACGCGACAAACCGGTCAGTGTTTTCTATCAGGTCAATCGCAAGCCGCTGATGACGCTCAATGATACGCACATGGTCTCGGCAGCGATACGCTTATGCGGCGGCAAAAACGTCTTTGGTGCGCTGAAAGAAATCAGCCCCACCGTTTCTGTGGAAGCTTTGCTGGCAGCGAACCCGGATGCCATCATCACCGGTGGCAGCAACACCGACAGCCTGAATGAGTGGCGGCAGTTTTCTGTGCTGACTGCGGCAAAGAAAAATCATTTGTACGCGGTGAATGGCGACTGGCTGAACCGCGCCGGGCCGCGCATACTCGATGGCACCGAAGCACTCTGCAAACACATTGCCGCAGCCAGAGAAAAGTAAAACAGGCGCTTGTGATCATGAGCGCTCTCGCCGCTGCTCAGTACAACAAAAAGTTACCCCTCAAGCATGATTCTGTCTTTACGAGGATAATTCATGCGTCAGCCGCAGTGCGGCGTTTTTCTGGATATGATACATGCGTAAAGGCATCTTCCTCGCAGGCTCGGCTTATATCGTCTGGGGCCTGTTTCCACTGTATTTCAAAGCACTGCACAGCATTCCCGCCTTAGAAATTCTGATCCACCGCATGTTATGGTCGCTGCTGTTTTTAGGTGCGGTACTCGCCTGGCGCCAGCAATGGTCGTGGCTGAGCGCGGCTTTTCGTCAGCCAAAAGTGATTGCCGGTTTTACGCTCAGCGCCCTGCTCTTATCGAGCAACTGGTTTATCTATATCTGGGCGGTCAACGACGGTCATGTGGTGGATGCAAGTCTGGGTTATTTCATTACGCCACTGGTGAATATTCTGATTGGCTCGGCGGTGCTGCGGGAAAGGCTGCGTCCCGGTCAATGGCTGGCCGTCGCCTTTGCCGCACTCGGCGTGGCCTGGCTGACCTGGCAGACCGGTCATCTGCCCTGGGTCGCTCTGGCGCTGGCGATCACCTTCGGCACTTACGGTTTATTGCGTAAAACCTCAGCGCTGGGCGCACTGGAAGGCTTATCGCTGGAAACGATACTGCTGTTCCCATTCGCTTTTGCTTATCTCGCGTGGCTGACTTTACACGGGCAAAACGCGTTTATGACGCAAGACAGTCACATGCAGATACTGATCGCGCTCAGCGGCCCGATCACGGCGATTCCACTGTTACTGTTTGCCGCCGGTGCGCGGCGGATTCCGATGACGACACTCGGTCTGCTGCAATATATCGCGCCTAGTGTGCAATTATTGCTCGGCATCTGGGTGTTTCATGAGGCATTTGATCAACATAAACTGCTTGGCTTCATGGCGATCTGGGCAGCGCTGCTGGTGTATTCGATGGAAGGCATGTGGATCAGCTTCGCAGCCAAAAAACAGGGAGTATGAGCCTGTTTGCATCAAATCTCAGCGTATTTACTGGGGTTTAAAATATACTCCCCCCAGTATATTTGAGGCAAAAAAGCACACCTGGTGTGCTTTTTTTGATGGCGCAAAACGATTCATGTTAAAGTAGCGCCTTCGCTAGGGGTCCTGGGAATTTTGTTTCCGGGTGAGAGAGTCCCTTATACCTGATCTGGATAATGCCAGCGAAGGGAAGCGCAAAGTTCATGCCTCTGCCACGTCCTTTTGTGTACTCCCGCGCTGTACTTCATCGCAACCGAGAGTACAACATGAAAAACCCATCTGCACATCATCTTCATCCACGCCGTTTATCACTGATCGCGCTTGCTGTCGCACAGGCATTTGCATGGAACACGGCGCGCGCGCAATCGACTGAAAAAGAATTACCGGAAGTCGTCGTCAGCGGCAACCGCCTCAGCGATGCCAAAGCCGAACGCACCAAAGCCGCCGGTTTTCTGGATACCGCGCTGATCGAGACGCCGTTTTCTGTCACCGCATGGACAACGCTGCAAATGCAGGATTTGCGCATACGCCAGACCACTGATGCGATGAAATTCGATGCCAGTGTGAATGATGCCTACAACGCCATCGGCTATGCCGAGCAATTCTCGATTCGCGGTTTTGCAATGGATAATTCCAGCAGCTATCGCAAAGATGGTTTTGCGATTCCGGGCGATGCCTCGATTCCGCTGGAAAATAAAGAACGCGTTGAAATCCTCAAAGGTATTTCCGGATTTCAGTCCGGCTTTGCCACGCCGGGCGGCATACTGAATTATGTGACCAAGCGCCCGACTGCTTCCGCGCTGCGCAGCATCACCACGGAAATCTCTGAACGCGGCACCTTGTATGGCAGTGCCGATCTGGGCGGCATGAGCGCCGACCGCCAATTCGGTTATCGCATCAATGCCGCTGGCGAACGCCTGCGCTCGTATGTCAAAGGGGCGAATGGTGAGCGCCAGTTTATTTCCGGCGCATTCGACTGGCATTTGTCGTCGCAGGCTTTGCTGCAACTCGATCTCGATTACCAGCACAAATCACAGCTCTCAGTACCCGGCTTTCAGCTCACGAATGGCACCGATCTGCCACGCAATATCAGCGCCGATATGATGCTGAATCAACAGCCGTGGGCGAAACCGGTCGATACCCGCAACACCAATGTGGGTCTGCGTTTTGAATACAAAATTAACGCGGACTGGAACGCCAGCTTTGCCGCCAATCAGCATGAATTCAAACGCGACGATTACACCGCTTTTCCGTATGGCTGCAGTTCTGCCAATCTGGCTCCGGGCTATTGCGCGAATGGTGATTACGATATGTATGACTATCGCAGCCTGAATGAATCGAAATCGATGACCGGCACGCAGGCGCTGCTCAGTGGTAAATTTAATACCGGCGTATTTGCTCATACATTCGCAGCGGGTTTATCGACTTCGCGCCGTAAAGATTATTTTGGCGATTACATTTACGACTTCGCTGGCACCAGCAATCTGTATAACCCGGTCGCCGTTGCACCCTCGCCAAATCAGCCGGGCGCCGCCAGCTTGCGTCGTACCGATAAAGAATGGTCAGTATTCGCGCAAGACATCATCAGCCTCAGCGACAGCTGGAAACTGCACGCTGGCGTGCGTCACCTGCACATAACACGCAGCCAGCTCGATAACCCCGGTTACGACCGCAATGCCTGGGTGTCGAATGCAGCGCTGGTGTATCAGCCTGTGCAATCCATGTCTTTCTACGGTTCGTTTGCGCAAGGGCTGGAGCATGGCGGCATCGCGCCTTTCGGCACCAGCAATCAGAATGTGATGCTGAATCCGGCACGTTCGAAACAACTGGAATTCGGTATCAAAACCGAGCTGAGCCGTGATCTGAGCCTGACCGCGGCCGTCTTCCGCATTCAGAAACCGCTCGAATACACCAATAGCGCGAATGCCTACGTACAAAACGGCGAAGCACAACATACCGGGCTGGAGCTCTCGGCACAGGGTAAGTTGAGTTCGCAACTGTACCTCGGCGCCAGCATCACCGCACTCCAAGCGAAACAGCAAGACACAGGGAATGCCGCACTGGATGGCAAGCGCGTGTTGAACGTGCCTGAGCTGAAATCCAGCATCTATGCCGACTACGCCGTGGCGCAAGTGAAAGGGTTGAATCTGAACGCGAGCTGGCAATATTCCGGCAATAAAGCCTATTCGCCGGATAACGCGGTGATCGTGCCCGGCTATCAGGTGGTGAATCTGGGGGCACGTTATGTGACCAGCTTAGGCGGTACCGCAACGACCTTGCGCTTCAACATCGACAATGCATTCGATAAATTCTACTGGCGCGATGTCACGCAATCCCTCGGCGGCTACTTGCTACCCGGCGCCTCACGGATTTACAAACTGTCCGCACAGTTTGATTTCTGATGTCACGACAAGCTGACCTGCGCTGAAACAGCGCAGTCATCTCCATAAAAAACGACGATACGCGATGGCGATCGTCGTTTTTTATTGTCGCTTCATTATCAGCTTCACTTCCGGATTCCATTCGGGACTCATCGGCATTCAGTCTGTCGGCAGATCACAGCAAGCACAATCCATCAAAATATACTGGGGGGAGTATTTTTTAACACCCAATAGATTCAATGAGATTTAAGCAAAAACTCAACATACTCCCCTGTTTTTACTAAAAACAAGAAGCCAGAACACGTCTTTTACAAATCAAACGCAGGGCAGAAGTCTGAATGGTGAGACTTCTCAATCAAAAAAAGACGTGTTTCAACACACCTTGCTGACAGATAAAGCAAAAGATCGGAATTAACTGAATTTTGTTGTTATTGGCGCAATGTTGATATAAATCAACTTTTTTATATTAACATATTGTCTGATATAGAATTGATCGCTTTGATTGCCTAAATCGGTTTGGATAAAGTTACCCGATCTTTATCTGCCAGCGTCCGACCGGGCTGAATTAATCTGAATCAGCCAGTGACTGCAAACCGTGAACAATGAGGTGTTTTTTACCCCTGCCTCAGATCACAGAAAATATGCCGCATTTGTATCCCCCCTTAAGAAAAAATTTTCTTTAACAAGACAGGAAGAGACATGAAACTCAGCTTTCGTAGCAAACTTTATTTACCACTCATCATTAGTTGGCTTTGCCTGCTCGGTATCAGCACGGTGAATGTATTGCAAAATAAAGCGCACCGTTTTGAAGAACGGCAGATCGCCTTGCGATTTGCGACGGACGTCGGCATGTCAACAGTAAAAGAATACGCGGCGCTGGTCAGTTCTGGCGCCATGCCACTCGAAGAAGCGCAAAAACAAGCGCTGACGCGCCTAAAAGCCATGCGCTACGGCAAGGATGGTTACTACACGGTGATTAATTCTCATCCGACTGTGGTGATGCATCCGATCAAAGCAGAACTCGTCGGTAAAGATGCGAGCGACTTCAAGGATGCCAACGGACAGTATTTCTATCGTAATGTCTCAACCATTGCCAAAGGTGCCGGTGAAGGCTGGATAGAGTATGTATGGCCTAAACCTGGCAATGCAGACCAGAAACAGGTATTTCCTAAAGGCGCCTACGTTTTGACCTATAAGCCGTGGGACTGGACCTTCATCACCGGCTTATACCTTGATGATCTGACGGATGCATTCGTCAAAGATCTGTGGAATTCCATCTTTTTGCTCGCAGGTATCGGCATCGTATTAAGTGCAATCATCGTCATCGTGGCACGTAATATTGAGCGCGCCATCGGCGGCGAACCGGAATATGCGGCCGACATCGCTAAAGGTATTGCCGCAGGCGATCTGACGATTGATGTCCACACCCGTGAAAATGATCAGGACAGCCTGCTGTTCGCGATGAAGAGCATGCGCCAGAGTCTCGCCAAAGTCGTTGGCGAGGTACGCCAGAGTACCGATATGATCGCAACTGCCTCCAGCGAAATTGCCTCAGGCAATCTGGATTTATCTGCGCGCACCGAAGAACAGGCAGGCTCGCTTGAAGAAACAGCGGCTTCCATGGAAGAGCTGACGTCGACCGTTAAGCAAAACGCAGAAAATGCACGCCAGGCAAATCAGTTGGTCTTGTCCACCGCCGACGTGGCTGCGAAAGGTTCCGTGGCGGGCACGACGGTCGTCAACACCATGGAAGCCATTAACAGCTCATCCAAGAAAATTGTCGACATCATCAGCGTGATTGACGGCATCGCTTTCCAGACCAATATTCTTGCGCTGAACGCGGCAGTGGAAGCAGCGCGCGCCGGTGAACAGGGGCGCGGATTTGCCGTGGTCGCATCAGAAGTCCGCAATCTGGCGCAACGCTCTGCTGCTGCCGCAAAAGAAATCAAAACACTGATTGATGATTCGGTTGAAAAGGTAGGACTGGGTTCGCAACAGGTAGGTGAAGCGGGTCTCGCGTTGCAGGAAATTGTCACTGGCGTCAATCGCATCACCGATGTGATGAGCGAAATCACGGCGGCCAGCCATGAACAGCAGTCTGGCATAGAACAAGTGAATCAGGCCATCATCCAGATGGATCAGGTCACGCAACAAAACGCCGCGTTAGTAGAGCAAGCTGCGGCGGCTTCCGCTGCGATGCAAGACCAGGCCAGAAATCTGGCAAACGTGGTCAGCATGTTTAAGCTGGATACATCGCAAACTATCGTCGGCACATCCTCGCCCACGTTCTCGCACACATCCGCACACACATTACGCGCTGCACCAGCAAAGGCAGCGCCACGGATTGCCAGTCAGCGTCAGGCGCAGCCGCTGAAAAAAATTGCGAGCACAACAAAACGGGCAGCAACAAAAGAAAGCGCAGACTGGGAAGAATTTTAAACGTATCGGCACGAGCTTCGCTGGCTAAGGAACTCGTGCTGCCCCATAAATAAGCGCATAAATAAGCGCATAAAAACTTCATAAAAACAGTTCATAAAAAAAAGCTCGCATATTGCGAGCTTTTTTTATGAATCTGCGTTCTCTGGTTTCAGACGTTTGCCCGCACCAGAAAATCCATGCCAACCTCACGCCAGCATTCGGTTTCTTTTTGCAACCAGTACGCCACCGTCGGATGCAGAGAAACCCAATCGCGGCGCATGTCGAGTTCGATATTCTTTTTCATTTTGAGGCGAATATCTTCATAGTCAATTTCCGCGCGCGAGTGCATCAGCATCACCGCCAGACGCAATGCCAACACCGCTTTGGCAAAATCCATTTCCGTCAGACCTTCGCTGATTTTGCGCAAATTACCTTTCTGACTCAGGATCAGCTTGCTCATGATTCTCTGCTCGCTGGTGGTGAATCCCGCCATGTCGGCGTTCTCTATCATGTAAGCACCATGCTTATGGTAACCCGTGTGAGAAACGACCATGCCTACTTCATGCAACATCGCGCTCCAGTACAACAAGCGCAAATAGGTATCGGATGCCGGTTTGAGTTGCTGATAAATCGATTTCACCATCTCTGCAACGCGATTGGCACGTGACATGTCGATATGAAAAAGCTGGGTAATTTTCTGCACCGACACTTCGCGCCGGTCGCGTTTGGTCGCACGTAAATACAAGTCCCACATGACCCCCATGCGCAGACCCGCTTCAACCGGCAACAAGACTTCAATATTAAATTCCGCCATTAGCCCGATCAGAATGGCCAGCCCGCCGATCACCATGGCGACGCGCTCGGGTTTGATACCAGTCAATTCAAGTTCGCTGAGTTGTCCGCTGCGGATGCAGTATTGTTTCAGTGCATTCAGACTTTTTAAGGTCAGCTTGCCATCGCCCAGACCATTGTTGACGATCGCATCGGCAATCGCCCGCATCGTGCCAGACGAACCGTAAGCCTTGCGCCAGTGCTGCGGCTGATACGGTGGCGCGGCATCTTCAAACATCGATCGAGCGGACAAAATAGCCGCTTCAAAAGCCGCTTCCGTCAGGCGCCCGTCCGGGAAAAAACTGGCGCTATGCTTGACGGTGCCTATGCTGAACGATTCCACCTTGATGATCTCGTGCCCGCGCCCGAGTATCACTTCCGTCGAGCCACCACCAATATCCATCACCAGCCGACGCTCATCCGGCACAGGTATAGCATTCGATACGCCCATGTAGATCAGGCGGCCCTCTTCTTCACCGGAAATCACATCAATCGGATGACCGATCGCCGCTTCGGCACGCGGCAAAATCGCAGCAGAATTTTTAGCGATGCGTATCGTATTCGTCGCAACAACACGGACACTGTCGATCGGGTAAGCATTCAGAATTTCACGGAAGCGCGCCAGACAATCAACGGCATTCTGTATCGCCTGCGGTGTCAGATTACCATCGGCATCAAGCCCTGCCGCCAGCCGGATAGGTTCACGCGCGCTTTTCACGACACGAATCGCGTCACCTTCATGGCGCGCGATGTGCAAACGAAAACTGTTGGAACCAAGGTCAACGGCAGCCAGCATGTTTTCTATCCTTTACTATCAATACCATGAGAGAGATACAGCACGTCAGAGTGAAAATGATATTAATCATTTTTTGTGACCTGCAAGTGACGCCAGATTTACGGTGTGACAAAAAAACGTCGCTGCATAGATTCCAGCCCCGTCGTCTTCAGCACTTCCGCCAGTCGCTCGGCCGGACGTTTCGCAGGCAAACCTTTGTATTCGGCAATGATTAATTCATTTTTCATCGAATGCTCCCATCCTACCAGCTCGGTCACCCGGACCTGATAGCCATGTGCCTCCAACTGCAGACAACGCAACACATTGGTAATCTGACTGCCAAACTCGCGCGTATGTATGGGATGACGCCACATTTCAGATAAGGGATTATTACGCACAGCATCGCCCTTATTTTTGCGCAATTCAGCGGCAATTTCGGCCTGGCAACAAGGGACCAGCACCATAAATCTCGCCTTCTTTTTCAGGGCAAACTGTATCGCATCATCTGTTGCAGTATCACACGCATGCAATGCGGTGACGATGTCAATCCGGTCTGGCAACTGATCTGAGGTAATCGAATCTGCCACGGATAAAGTCAGGAAAGACATGCCCGGAAAATTCAGGCGCCGGGCAAGTTCTGTCGATCGCTGCACCAGTTCATCGCGGGTTTCAATCCCGTAGATATGCGCTTTGCTTTGCGATTGCCCGACTTTAAAAAAGAGATCATACAAAATAAAACCGAGATAGGACTTCCCTGCCCCATGATCAACCAGACTGATATCCGCATGGTCTTTTTGCAGACTTTCCAGTAAAGGCTCAATGAATTGATATAAGTGATAAACCTGCTTGAGTTTGCGGCGACTATCCTGATTCAGTTTGCCATCGCGCGTGAGGATGTGCAGCTCTTTGAGTAACTCCAGCGACTGACCGGGACGAATTTCATGCTTTTCGTTGTTATCGGTAGCATCCTGCCCGCGTTGCCCGTCTGATTTGTTTTGTTTGCTTTTTTTGACTTCAGGCTTTTTCATGATGGACTGTCCGCTAAGCTAATCAGGAATGATAATTCCAATTCACAGGCGATGGGAGAACAATACAAAAGTTTGCATTGTGCCGGTCTCGGTTTCTCTCATCATGATTGGAAAAACAAAAAAGGACTCAGGCATACACCTGAGTCCTTTTGTTTTGGTAGGCCGTGCGGGATTCGAACCTGCGACCAACGGATTAAAAGTCCGCTGCTCTACCAGCTGAGCTAACGACCCAAAACTTGCTAAAAAAATTAAAGACTTACATGACATAAGTCTTTTTTGTATTCGTGGTAGGCCGTGCGGGATTCGAACCTGCGACCAACGGATTAAAAGTCCGCTGCTCTACCAGCTGAGCTAACGACCCGAAAGACCGAAATTATATGGTGTTTTCAGGCCACTGTCAATGGCATGAACAGGATTAAATCCTTGTCAGACTTACTTCGCCGATGTCATACGGTTCTTCGCTGCATGCGCCGCTTCGCTTTCCGGATATTGCGCAATCAGGCTTTCCAGCGTCTTTTTAGCCGCGTTTTTATCTTTCATCTCGGTCTGGCAACCCGCAATATTGAGCAATGCATCGGGGGCCTTAGGGTGATCCGGATACACTTTCACCAGTTGTTGCATAGCCACAATCGTGTTCTTACAGTCACGTTGCGCATAATAGGAATTACCCATCCAGTACTGCGCAGAACCAGCAAAGGCCGACTGTGGATACGCCACCAGAAAACTGTTGAACGACGCTACGGAATTTTTATAATCACCGGCCTTAAATAAACTAAGCGCATTGTCGTAAGCGCGCTGTTCATTTGGCTCTACCGTTGCCTCTTTGCCGTCGACCGTCAGGCGCTTAGGCTCAATCTTACGCAGGCGATTATCGAGATCGACATAAAAATCCTGCTGCCGACGCTGGGTATTGGCGATGTCATTCGCTAACACTTCCACCTGTCCGCGCAATTTAGCGATCTCGGCACGCAGTTGCTCATTTTCATTCGCCAGATCCAGCGCTGTACCTTTGTCCGCTTTGGTATCGAGTTTATTATCCAGACGAAGATTTACGGCATCTACTTTAGAGCGTAAATCCAGAATCGCTTTACGCGCTTCATCGTCATCAAAAATTCCTGCCGATGCCAGCGAAGGAATCAAGGCAGTAGAAAAAGCCGCTGACAAAGCAGCAATGGCAAAAGAACGACGAATAGAAGTCAATTTCATAGCAATCAAAAATAGAATGAAAGACGCCGGATATCCTGAGTGAGGAATCCGGCGTCAAATAAGCTCAAAAGACCGCCAAGGGCACTTTTAAACTACGCTGCTATTACTGATAAACGATATCAGCACGGCGGTTTTCTGCCCAAGCTGCTTCATCGTGGCCTTCTGCTTTTGGTTTTTCTTTACCCAAAGACACTGCCTCGATTTGCGCTTCAGAAACACCCAACAGGCTCATCGATTTACGAACAGCTTCAGCACGTTTCTGACCCAGAGCCAGATTGTATTCGCTGCCGCCGCGTTCATCCGTATTACCCTGGATCAGGATTTTACGGCCTTTGTTTGTGCTCAGATATTTGGAGTGCGCTTCAACGACAGATTTGTAATCATCTTTAACGACATAGCTATCGAAGTCGAAATAAACGCTACGTTTCGCCAAAACACCTTTTGGATCGTTCAAAGGATCAACAGAACCTGTGTCAACTGTTTTAACCGCATTTGGGTCAGCCGGAGTCTGAGTTGTTGCAACTGGTTTTTCTTCAATTTTTGCTTTGTCTTCGAGTGGTACTTTAGAAGCACAAGCAGTCATCAGAACAACGCTGGAAACCAGCATAGCCAGAGTTTTGGATTGGGATGTGAAGCGCATTTTCTCTCCTGATTAAAAAAAAGTGATTACAACTTATTTCATGAAAGGACCCCAGGTGGGCTCCCGAATATCTCCGGCTTGCACCGTCAATTTTTGTTTAACTTTACCATCGACAGAAACCACTGCCAAAGTGCCACGACGTCCCGATTCGGTTGCGTACATGATGTAGCGACCATTTGGCGAAAAGCTTGGGGATTCGTCTTTACTTGTGTCTGACAGTCTTTGTTCCTGACCACTGACTAAATCAAGCGCATACAACTGAAACTTACCTTCACGACGCGAGATATAAGCTAAAGTGCGACCATCCGGTGAAATCCGCGGCGTTATATTATAACTCCCGCTGAAAGTCACACGCTTAGCTTCGCCACCATTACTGTTCATGCGATAGATTTGCGGGCCGCCACTGCGGTCACTCAGGAAGTAAATTGACTGGCCATCGGCCGAAAACTGCGGTTCAGTGTCGATACCGCTACTGTTGGTCAGGCGTTGCAGTCCAGAACCGTCGGCATTGACGGAATAAATCTGCGTCAACCCATCACGTGACAGTGCGATCGCTAACTTTGAGCCATCCGGCGACCAGGCTGGTGCCGAATTGCTGCCTTTGTAATTCGCAATCACTCTGCGTTCACCCGTCATCAGATTCTGTACCCAGATCACAGGTTTTTTGGCTTCAAACGATACATAGGCAACCTTGGTGCCATCCGCCGACCATGATGGCGAAATAATCGGTTCATTTGAACGCAAAGCCACACGGACACCTTCGCCGTCAGCATCAGCAACTTCGAGACGATACTCGCGTCCGGCCTTGGTCACGTAAGCGATGCGCGTCGAGAATGCACCACGCACTCCAGTCAGTTTTTCATAAATATCGTCCGCAATCCTGTGCGCCGTTTTGCGTGTGTTTTCAGGTGTTGCCGCAACAGAAAAGCCCGACAAAGAGGCCGATTTCATCGTATCAAGCAACTTGTAGCGAACATCAAAGCGACCATCGGCGAGACGCTGCACACTGCCGACCACCAGCGCTTCGGCACCGCGCTTTTTCCACTCATCAAAATTAACCGGACTGGTTTCAGTAATGACCGCGCCAGCCTCGATAATTTTGAAATAACCACTGCGGTTCAGATCATCTTTAATGATGGCGGTGATTTGCTGCGGCGTCATCGCCTCATCCGCAAATGCAGCAATCGCCACCGGAATCTGACTCGATCCAACGCCGGCGATTTCAATACGTAACTGTGCACTGGCTGGCGCAATCAACATGCTGCCAGTTGCCGAAGCGAGTACGACACGAACAATAATTTTTTTCAAAAAAGACATCATTACCTATCACTCTTCCTTCATTTTGTAAGCAAAATCCAGGGTTCCAGGCACCTGACCATTTTTATCTTTAGGAAAGGGAGCAGATTTCTCTATACCTTTCGCTACCGCATCGTCAAACGCCAGGTTACCGGACGACTTCAGTTTTTTAATCGCACCACGCAGAGAGCCATCGGGAATCAGCTCAATTCTATACTCAACTGTCGGATTACCAGCAACTGCGTCAACACCGCTGTAAATGGTATTTGAGCGAACCTTAGCGGCAATTTTTGCCATGTAGCTTGGATCACCACGGTTATTTCCGGTTGATTTCGCGGCGGTACCCGTTCCACCGCTACCGGTGGCACCAGCTTGTGCTGACAAACGCTGCATATTTTCTTTAAACAGCTTGTCGCTGGCTGCTTTGTCTTTAGCCTGTTGCGCTTTTTGATCCGCTAAATTTTGTTTCTCTGCTTTTTCTTTGTCGCGTTCTTTTTCTTTGTCTTTTTCTTTCTGACGCTCTTTTTCCTGTTCGCGCTCTTTTTCGCGTAATTTTTCACGCTCTTTATCTTTTTTCGCCTGCAATTCCTGCTCCGCTTGACGCTTTTCCTCAGCAAGTGCACGCTGATGTTCTTCCGCTTTTTTCTTTTCTGCGAGCAGGCGTTTCTTTTCTTGCTGCAAAGCGATCTCAGGATCTTCCTTTGGCAAGTCGTTCTTTACAACAGGAGGCGGTGGGGGAATGTCTTTTAATTTGACAGGTTCTGGCTCTGGAGGTGGTGCCGGAGGAATTTCAACCGCAACCGGTGCGGCTTCGCGCGTCGTCATGTCCCAGACTTCAGCTTCAACGGCTGTTGACTCTTTATTTTGCCAACTCACACCAATCCACAAAAAACCTAACAATAAAACATGGACGAGCGCCGCCAGAACGACCGGACGCCAGTTACCTGCCTGAGATTGGTGAAGGTTGCCTGGATAAGCTGAAATAGAAACTTGATTCATAACCTTTTATGATTCGCCTGCAACGGATTAGTTCCGATAAGCCTGAAATTTTGGTGGCGAAAGATTAATTTGATACAGCACATAGCGAAATTATAAACCCCTCCATGAAATTCGCCGTATTTTTTGCAAAATTCAGTACTTTTCAAAGAAAATCCAGGTATACGGTGACATGGCCATATAAAAAAGCGAAGCATATTGCTCCGCTTTTCTTATTTTCACCGATAAAACCTGTTATTCCTGATGATAACGGGTCACGCGCTCCACTTCGTTTTTAGAGCCGAGGAAAACAGCAACACGCTGATGCAAAGCTGTCGGCTGAACATCAAGCATCCGCTGTTTGCCGTCAGTCGATGCGCCACCAGCTTGTTCAACGATAAATGACATAGGATTCGCTTCGTACATCAGACGTAACTTACCTGGTTTTTCTGTATCGCGTTTATCGGCCGGATACATGAAAATACCGCCGCGACACAAGATGCGATGCACATCGGTCACCATAGAAGCGATCCAGCGCATATTGAAATCTTTTTCACGCGGGCCAGTCACACCAGCCAGCATTTCATCGACATAGCGCGTGACTGGCGGATACCAGTGCCGTGAATTCGACGCATTAATTGCAAATTCCTTGGTGTCCTCAGGAATCCGCATATTCCTTTGGGTCAGCACCCAGGAACCCATTTCACGATCCAGCGTGAAGCAATTTACCCCGTTACCAGTGGTCAGCACCAGCACAGTCTGCGGGCCATAGACCGCATATCCGGCGGCGACCTGCTTGCTACCCGGTTGCAGAAAATCCTGCTCGGTTGGCGCAGCCATCCCTTCCGGTGCTTTCAGAACTGAAAAAATCGTACCGATAGAAACATTCACGTCGATATTGCTGGAACCATCCAGCGGATCGAACAACAACATGTATTCGCCCATAGGATAACGATTCGGAATCGGGTGTATGGTTTCCATTTCTTCGGATGCCATTGCGGCCAGATGACCACCCCATTCATTTGCTTCGAGCAAAATCTCGTTCGACAAAATATCCAGTTTCTTTTGTACTTCACCTTGAATATTCTCACTACCGGCGCTGCCCAAAACCTCTCCGAGCGCACCTTTTCCAACTGCATGACTGATGGTTTTGCAGGCACGGGCGACGACTTCAATCAGTAAGCGCAACTCTGCAGGAATAGAATTATTCAGACGCTGCTCTTCAACCAGATACTGGGTCAGACTGACACGTTTCATGATGTTCCTTATGTTAAAAACTCAAATTCAATAATCAAATGACTAATCAAATATGCGGGTGCTGGCTGCTTTTCGGCCCACGCCCCGCAGATTACCTATGTGTCTGCAAACGAAAAAAACTTATGCGGCCAGCGCTTTGCTGACGACTTCAGCGACATCCTTGGATAATTTTTTCGTCGCCGCTACTTTTTGCAAGGCTAATTTCATATGTGCTTGCAAACCGACCGGATATTTTTTCCATCGGTCGAGGCTACGTGCAAGGCGGGCAGCCACCTGTGGGTTAATTTTATTCAGCGCAATCACCAATTCAGCCCACAACGCATAGCCACTGCCATCAGCCGCATGGAAACGCGATGGGTTGGCGTTGCAGAAGTTAAATACCAAGCTACGCGCGCGATTCGGATTCGTTAAGGTGAAAGCCGGATGCTGCATTAACTCTCTTACTTTTTCCACATCGGTTGTATGTGCTGTTGCCTGCAACATGAACCACTTGTCGATCACCAGATCTTCTTTTTTGAAATCTTTGAAGAAGCGGCGCAGCGCTTTCTCTGATTTTTTCTGCTGCTTTTCCGTGCCATTGAAGTTTGTCAGTGCCGCCAATGCTGCCAGCCGGTCTGTCATGTTTGCGGCTTCTTTAAACTGCAGATGCGCGAGATCGAAAGTGCTTTCATCTGCCCATTCGAGTAAGTATGAAAGAGCCAGATTTTTCAGACTACGTTTTGCCATCGATGCCGCATCGGGACGGTATTTCCCCGGTGTCTGGTGAGTTTCATAGGCATGCAGCAAATCTGCTTTCAAATGACGAGTGATCGTCGCGCGCACAAACTGACGGGCGGTATGTATCGCTTGCGGGTCAACCACATCAAATGCTTCTGCAATCATCGCTTCGGATGGTAATGTCAGCATGAGCTCGCGGAACGCAGGATCAAGGGACTCGTCGTTCAGTGTGTTACGCAATGCATTGATGAACCAGTCATCCAGCGAGAGTTCTTCGCCTGTCTGCAACACTTTCGTCAATTTAACCAGACGGCGGGTGGCAAGGCGCTGCCCTGCTTCCCAGCGGTTAAATGGATCACTGTCATTAGCAAATAACAATCCCAGTTCTTCATCGGTGTAATCAATATCCAGAACAACTGGCGCCGAGAAATTACGCAACAAAGATGGCACAGGCTCGCTGGCGACTTTATTAAACCTGAAGGTTTGCGATGCGGCAGTCAGTTCAATGACCAGATTCGTTGCCCCCGCCTGCGCAGGGTAGTCATCGCAATACAAGGGGATATCTTTTCCCTCAGCATCAAGCAAACCCATCGCAACAGGGATATGAAACGGTAATTTTTTTTCCTGACCCGGAGTGGCCGGGCAAGACTGCGTCAGCTTGATATCGTAAGTTTGTGCTTCAGCATCATAAGCCGTCACCACGCTGACACGTGGCGTACCGGCCTGACTATACCAACGCTCGAACTGCGTCAGATCACGCCCGCTCGAATCCGCCATCGCAGCGCGGAAATCATCACACTCAACCGCCTGGCCATCGTGGCGCTCAAAGTACAGATCCATTCCTTTACGGAAGCCATCATGCCCGAGCAAGGTGTAGTACATACGAACAACTTCGGCACCTTTTTCGTAAATCGTCACCGTATAAAAATTATTGATTTCAACGAAGGAATCTGGGCGCACCGGATGCGCCATAGGGCCGGCATCTTCGGAGAACTGCACCTGCCGTAGCACACGCACATCTTCGATACGTTTAACCGCGCGCCCCGTCGTCGTACCAACCAGATCGGCTGAGAATTCCTGATCACGGAACACAGTCAGACCTTCTTTCAAAGACAACTGGAACCAGTCGCGGCAAGTCACCCGGTTACCGGTCCAGTTGTGGAAATATTCATGTCCGACCACGGATTCGATACCGGCATAATCAATGTCGGTAGCAATGCTGGAATTCGCCAATACATATTTTGTATTGAAAATATTCAGACCCTTGTTTTCCATCGCCCCCATATTGAAATCACCAGTGGCGACGATCATGAAGCGGTCGAGATCGAGTTCCAGCCCAAAACGTTCTTCGTCCCAGCGTATGCTCTTTTTCAGCGAGTCCATCGCATGCTGGGTTTTATCAAGATTACCTTCTTCCACCCAGACTTGCAGTAATGCTTTGCGTCCCGATTTCAGCTTGAATTTTTCTTCCTGACAGACCAGCGTTCCAGCAACCAAAGCAAACAGATAAGAAGGTTTTTTAAACGGATCTTCCCACTTGGCAAAATGACGCCCATCATCAAGATCGCCTTCGTCAATCAGATTGCCATTACTCAGTAATACTGGAAATTTCTTTTTATCGGCGCGCAGCATGACCGTATATTTCGCCATGACATCAGGGCGATCAGGAAACCAGGTAATTTTACGAAAACCTTCAGCTTCACACTGGGTGATGAGATTTCCTTTGGAGGCATATAAACCAGATAGCGAAGTATTTTTCGAAGGCTGTATCTGGGTCGTGATTTCCAGCGTCACTTCATCGGGTGCATTCGAAATGCGCAGCGTCTCACCATCAATCTGATAGTCGGCTTTCTTCAGTTTTACCCCATTCAAGCGCAATTGCACTAATTTCAGGGACTCGCCGGACAGCACCAGATCTTTTTCCGTACTGGCGTGATTGCGTCGCATGACCATGCGATTGGCAACCAGCGTAGATTTGAGATCCAGATCAAAACCCATTTCTACAGTATCAACCCAGTAACCCGGGGCGACGTATTCTTGACGAAGTATGGCTTGAGGAGTGATGACGGTATCGTTACGCATGGCCTTGGAATCTCGCGAAAATAGTATAAATCAAAGTCTTATGAACTTTGTGAGACCATCATTTTACCAAGACAAAAAGCACAACACCTTAAACCAGAGAAAGATAGCGCAATAAATACAGAACGAGATCTGCTTATTGCCTGTCGTGAACGCACCAATTTATTGAAAACCATGAATCGGAATTGCCGTTATCATCAGCCCGAGCAAGGCGTTTTCATATACAAATCAATACAAAAATTTCTGCAACGAGGCGGAATGATCGCTATCATGAAT
Organism: Cognatundibacterium rivi; assembly: GCF_018139565.1. Lineage (GTDB taxonomy): Bacteria > Pseudomonadota > Gammaproteobacteria > Burkholderiales > Burkholderiaceae_D > Undibacterium > Undibacterium rivi. The sequence continues at coordinate 117,171 of NZ_JAGSPK010000004.1, read as the reverse complement.
CTATCTTAAGATTTGGAGCAAAGCTATGAAAAGTTTCTTATCCTGGACCATCTTCTTCATCAGTACATTGCTGACAGGGTGTGCCAGCACGTTCACCAGCCAGGTCAGTGTATTTCACGAATGGCCGGGAAATAAACAAGCGACGTCGTATATCGTCGAAAGATCGCCATCCCAAGAAAACAATCCAGAATACAAATTGTATGAAGAGGAACTCAGGCAACAATTAGGTCTGCACGGTTTTCAGGAAGTTACAGCGGGAATGACACCAGCGTTAAAAATCGGCATGCAGTACGGAACGAGTCTGGGTGAAATTCAGGTGTCTGCGCCATGGGCTCCGGCAATGTATGACCCATTCTGGCAAATGCATTTCAGTCGCGGCTATCGTTTTTCACCTTACTCACCGTATTATTTCGGCAGCCCCTACTACATGAGCAGAAACCTCGATTTCAGTGTCCGGCGTTACTATCTGCATCAACTGGAAATCAACATCAGCGACTTCCAGAGCGGAAAAAAACTGGCCGACATTAAAGTCAGCACAGAACAACTGAGTCAGCAGATCACTGAACAGATGCCTTATCTGATAGAGAGTGCCCTGCAGGGGTTCCCGGGTATTAATGGCAGTACCAGAACGATAGAACTGCCATTAAAAAAATAAGCACATCAGCTTAATTCGGTGGGTCGCGCAAAGCCTCAACCAGTGCGCGATCCACGATTGATTCAGCAGAAACAATCGTGGCATCACCATTTCTCAACTGCGCCAGCAATTCTTCGCGAGATATAGAAAACGAATCGTGTCCCTGACGATTTGTAAAAATGTAGCGGGTCCGTTTCGGACTTACCCATGCCAGTTTGAAGCGGTTTGTGACGCCTGCAGTGGTTGTGAAATCAAACCAGACGCCGCGCTCCAATCCCTCGACCATCTGTCCCCACTCGTCCGATTCCTGTTCATTCTGATCAACGAAATGACGGTTCAGTCTTTTCTCGCTCGCACGTTGTGCAATATTGACGGCGATTTCCAGTTGACGGCGTGGTGACAACTCTAAGGGAGCCCGGGCAATCGCAGCATGGCGCTCGGCCAATTTGGAAAAAAACAAAACCCGGTCCGGCTCATCCCATTTGATCGCATTTAACCAGGCGTTCAGCAAAGTCAGCATTGCGGGAAGCTTACTGACCAACTCTTTGCGTTCTTCGGACGTATTTTTCGGTTTCAGACTCCAGATCAGATCATCCATCGTCCGCAACGCATTTTCGAGTGCGTTTGGCTTTTCTTCTTTGACATTGTGTGCAATGGTCAGAATACGTATCCACTGCTTACGCAAAAATTCTTCGACAAATCCGGCAACTTCTCCAGTGTCGGTGCGGATCGCAACATCATTTTCAGCAAACTCGCGCGCCAGACGCATTTTTTCCTGCTTCAGCGCTTGTTCTACCGGCTCCGAAATTGCCTGTTCAGTCTGTGCTTCTTCACTTTTAAGAAATGCCTCCAGATCTGCAACCACATCAGAGAACAATTCGATCTGCTGATCAAAATCCTGCTGAACCCGATCAACGATGCCTTCTATCATCTGATACAAAGGATCTTCACTGGTTGCATCATTCCCCAACAGCACACTGGATTTTGCGAGGGTATCAATCAATACCCGTGCAGGGTGATTTTCTTTAAAAAAGAAATCTTTATCGAGTAAAGCAACCTTCAGCGTCGGTATCTGCAGTTGTCCGATCAGGCTTTTAATTTCTTCCGGAATACTGTCGTCACTGAACACATAATCAAAGATTCTTGCCAGCAGTTCTATCGTATTCTGATCAATATGGGTTAATTCGCCCGCAGAAGCTTCTTGTGTTAAACGACGCAGGTGCGATCGGTCTTCCGGCTGCGCCAACTGGTTTTGCTGAATCTGCTTTTGCATCCCAGTCAGATAATCAAAGAATTGACGATCTATCGTTACCGTATCCACCGCGCCACCAGCAGGCAACCATGATTGAAGGTGCCCTGACTGACCCACACCATCTTGCGCAACCGTACCAACACCGCCGGCCTGATTTCGCTCTTTAGACGCCTGAGGATAAAAAATATTTCTTAATTTATTTTGCAGATAAGGATCGCGTGAATCAAGATCCTCACTCTTCAGCGGAGCATGCCGTTTTTTGTTTTCCCGCTTCACGGCATCAGTATCGACCACGATACCGCGCTCAGCCAACGCGTCATTCACCCCCTGATAAACTGAATTTAAATTCAGAAATAAATCGGGTTGCATGATCCGTATGATCAGATGTGGCGTCACAGTCGTTGATTCCAGCTCCATCCAGGCCTGCAATACCGCATTGACAAAGATTTCTGGGCGAAAGGGATTTTGCGACACAGTAATTGGTGTGCGCTTCATCACCAGGCCGATGCGGCAATTCAGCTCCACCAATTTTTCTGCGCTGTTTACTTCCAGCGATTTCGTCAGATTATTGGTCAGAACTTTATTTTCCATTTCCTCGAAAGTAACGAGAGAAATATCCTTGATATCGTGATTATCTTTGAGCCGTTTGCGGGTATTAATCGCGCTGACTTCTTTCATCAGCATCGTTGAAATCTGCGATGCCAACAAACGGTAAAAAGTGGTCTGGTTCCGTTTCAATAACTGGCAAGCCTGAAAACTGCTTGCGGCCTCTTCCGGCTGCAATGTCTGGTCAGAAATTTTAAATAAGGCATCCGTTAATCGCGACGTAAATGCCTCTAATTGCGACGAAATAAGATTGGTGGCAACAGGCACCAGACTTTGCAACATCAGCAAACGACTCGAACTCGAAAATTCACTGACTTTGGCGGTGTTTAAAGGAACAGTATCCATAATTCGAGACTCGGTGTATAAAAAAATCAGAACGTCATTCAGATAAGCAAACGGTTCATCGTGAAGAGATTTCCCGCTGCGCTTAATTCGTGTAGTAAGCCTCGGTTGCGACTGTAATCAGCACGATCAACATGACGGCAGCAAACAAAACCAGCAGCAGACGTCCAAACTTCGGACGCCCATCATCGGCTGGCAGTCTTTCATTTTCTTTCGGAAGCATAGTTGTTCGCCCTATGGAATCAATAAACTCGACCCTGTTGTTCTGCGTGCTTCCAGATCCTGATGCGCACGGGCAACCTCACTCAAGGAATAACGCTGACGGATGTCGATTTTAACTTTTCCGCTTTCAACCATCGTAAACAAATGTGACGCCATCTGTTCCAAATCAACTCTGTTTGCAGTGTAATTCATCAAACTCGGCCGGGTAATGAACAAAGAACCGCGTGAAGCCAGCTCACTCAGAGAAAACGCAGGGACAGGGCCCGAAGCATTGCCAAAACTGACCATCATACCAAGCGGAGCAAGACAATCCAGAGAGCCGGTGAACGTATCCTTGCCGATAGAATCATAAACGACCGAGACGCCTTTGCCTTCCGTAATTTCCCTTACACGTTCAACAAAGTTCTCTTTATTGTAATTAATAACATGAGTGCATCCATGCGCTTTTGCCAGCTCAGCTTTTTCGTCCGATCCTACGGTTCCAATCATATTGACGCCTATTGCGCGTGCCCACTGACAGGCAATCAAGCCCACACCGCCAGCAGCAGCATGAAAAAGTATGGTTTCCCCACCCTTGAGTGGATAGGTACGATGAAACAGGTATTGCACCGTCAATCCCTGCAACATCATTGCCGCCGCAGTCTCAAACGAAATGCTGTCAGGCAGACGAACCAATTGTGCAGCCGGCATGACACGCGCCTCTGAGTAAGCGCCTAAAGGGCGGCCTGCATATGCAACCCTGTCGCCGACAGCAACATGACGCACGCCATCGCCGACAGCTTCAACGATACCAGCGGCTTCCATCCCTAAACCTGCCGGAAGAGTTTGTGGATATAAACCGGTGCGAAAATAAACATCGATGTAGTTGAGGCCACATGCCTTATGCCGGACGATAACTTCGCCCGGCCCCGGAACACCTAATTCAACATCCACATATTCCATTACTTCGGGACCACCTACACTGCGCATCCTGATTGCTTTGACCATATCTCCTCCTACATTTTTTTTCTGGTTAACAAATACATCCCACCCATCACCAACACCGTACCAGCTATCTGCCAGCCGGTGATCGGCTCAGCGAGAAAAAAAGCGCCCAAAAACAAAGTGGATACAGGACCTATCATGCCCGCTTGTGAAGCAGTCGCCGCGCCTATGCGCTGCACTGCAATCATTGTCATAAACACGGGCAATACCGTACAAAATATCGCATTAATGACAGATAAAAAGTAGACAGGCGCTGGCTGCAGCAACATTGATACGGGGCGTAACGCAAAGAACTGACCGATGCAGGCAACACTGGACACGCACATGGCATAAGAAACCAGTCGCAAAGAACCCAGTTGACGTACCATTTGCCCGGACTGGATAAGATAAACAGCATAAGAGACAGCCGCGCCCAGCACCATTGCCGAGCCAAGCAATACATCTTTTCCACCAAACTCAAGATCGTGCAAAAACACCAGGACGATACCAAAATAACTAACGACTAAAGCCGCCCATTCCAGCATCGAGACTTTCCGGCGATACCATACCGCTGACATCAGCAGAACAAATGAAGGGGTGAGAAACAGTATCAAACGCTCCAACCCGGCAGTGATGTACTGCAAGCCAAGAAAATCTAAAAATGAGGAAAGGTAATAACCGACCAATCCCAACCCAACCAGGCGCCACCGGTCAGAAACGGGCAAAGGAGATGAATTCCTCATTTGCCAGACGGCGATCGCCGCAAAAATCGGCAACGAGAAAGCCATGCGAAAAGTAATCAGAGTCACCGCATCAACCTGATACCGGTATATCAGCTTGGCAACGATGGCTTTGGTTGAAAACAGAATGGCGCCAGCGATGGCTATGGCGAGTCCGCCAAGATAATGCTGCCGCGTATGAGAGTTTAATTGTTGTGAATGCATAGCCGGAATTGTAAGGCCATCTGACAAAATAAGAGGGAAACGGAGAAGTGAGAACATCCCATTTACTGCAGCTCAGACTGGAATAGCGTCAATTACAAATCATTGAGACACGTTTATTGTAGGCAACTTGCAACATCTGGCCAAAACGCAATGTGTGGTTGATATCATTTTTTGCAAACGCATCAGCAAAAGGCGAAATACAAGAACGGACGAAATACCTCAGGCTAATAAGGTGGAGCGTACACAAGGTTGAACGTCATCACCCTTTACCATAACAGGGGCGCTTTGAAGGATTATTCAGACAGATGAGTGGTGTGTCTATAAGCCGATCGGACGGTTGATTTCGGCATTTTCCACCATGCCAGTATGATAAAATGCGCGTCTTCAATATCAAACTAAGCTAGGCAAAACCGCTGACCAGATGGCTCAGCAATTGCCAATTCAGGAAAGAGCGACCATGGCAGGACATAGTAAATGGGCCAATATCAAGCATAAAAAAGCGGCTACCGATGCGAAACGCGGCAAAATCTGGACGCGTCTGATTAAAGAAATTACTGTAGCAGCGCGTATGGGTGGAGAAGACGTCGATTCCAACCCACGTCTGCGCCTTGCCGTCGATAAAGCTGCAGATGCCAATATGCCGAAAGAAAACGTCACACGCGCGATACAACGCGGTGCCGGAACTCTGGAAGGCGCAAACTATGAAGAAGTCCGTTACGAAGGCTACGGCATCGGTGGCGCTGCACTGATCGTTGACTGTATGACCGATAACCGCGTCCGCACGGTTGCCGAGGTACGCCATGCGTTCAATAAATACGGCGGCAACATGGGCACGGAAGGTTCTGTTGCTTTCATGTTTAAACACTGCGGCCAGATGTTATTTGCGCCGGGTACAAACGAAGATGCGCTGATGGAAGCCGCGCTTGAGGCCGGTGCAGATGACGTGGTTACCGATGAAGAAGGTGGTATCGAAGTATTATGCGCGCCATTTGATCTGTCAGATATCCGCGCCGCACTCGAAGCTGCTGGTTTCAAACCGGAAGTTGCCGAAGTCACCATGAAACCTGCGACAGAAACCGTCTTTACCGGTGAAGATGCGACCAAAATGCAGAAATTGCTGGATGCACTTGAAAATCTGGACGACGTACAAGAAGTTTATACCAACGCCATCGTAGAAGAATAATATGAAAATTCTGGTTGTCGGCTCTGGTGGCCGCGAACACGCTCTTGCCTGGAAACTTGCTCAGTCTGAGCGGGTACAGACGATTTTCGTTGCCCCTGGTAACGGTGGAACTGCAACGGACATCCGTCTCAAAAATATCGACATCACTGATCCGGCAACGCTGGCCGATTTTGTTCAACAAGAGCAGATCGAACTGACCGTCGTTGGCCCGGAAGTTCCACTGGCAGCAGGCATTGTGAATATTTTCCGTGACCGTGGTCTGAAGATTTTTGGTCCATCGAAAGAGGCGGCGCAACTGGAAAGTTCTAAAGACTTTGCCAAAGCGTTTATGCATCGTCACCAGATTCCAACCGCCGAATATCAGACTTTCTCCGACGTTCAGGCCGCGCACGATTACATCTCAGCCAAAGGCGCTCCTATCGTCATTAAGGCGGACGGTCTCGCTGCGGGCAAAGGTGTCGTGGTGGCCATGAGTCTGGATGAAGCACACGCCGCCGTTGACATGATGCTGTCTGACAACAAGCTCGGTGATGCTGGCGCACGTGTCGTCATTGAAGAATTTTTAGCCGGTGAAGAAGCCAGTTTCATTGTCATGGTGGACGGTAAAAATATTTTGCCGCTGGCAACCAGTCAGGATCATAAACGCTTGCTGGATAACGATGAAGGCCCGAATACCGGCGGTATGGGCGCATACTCTCCGGCACCGATTGTCACACCACAGTTGCACGCCCGCGTGATGCGCGAAATCATTGTGCCGACAGTACAGGGGATGGCAAAAGACGGTATCGTATTCACAGGCTTCTTGTACGCTGGTTTGATGATTGATGAACACGGCACGCCGAAGACACTGGAATTTAATTGCCGTATGGGTGATCCTGAAACTCAGCCTATCATGGCGCGCTTGAAAACCGATCTGGTCAATGTGATGGAACATGCGGTCAACGGCACGCTGGACACCGTAGAACTTGAGTGGGATCGACGCACAGCGATGGGTGTCGTGATGGCCGCCGCTGGTTACCCTGATGCCCCACGTAAAGGTGACAAAATTACGGGTATTCCAACAGAAACACCGGACAGTGTTACATTTCATGCTGGCACAGTGCTGAACGACAAGGTACTCAGCACCAATGGCGGCAGGGTTTTGTGTGTGGTCGGCCTCGGCGACACAGTCAAACTTGCACAAAAACATGCCTACGATGTTGTTGAAAAAATTCATTTTGACGGCGCTCAATACCGTCGCGATATCGGCTGGCGCGCACTGAACCGCAAGCACTGACAATGCTCACGGGGAGTATTCCCTGCGCAACAACGAATGGGTTGGACTATGTCCAACCCGTCTTGCTTTTTGAAGACCACCCTGTTCAACGTAAAATGACCGATACACAAGCCGTTAAAAATTATTTACTGTCGTTGCAAGCGAAGATTGTTGCCGCGCTTGAGGCTGCCGATGGCCATCAGTTTATCAGCGACAGTTGGGAACGCCCCGATGGTGGTGGCGGTATTTCCCGCGTGATTGAAGAGGGTCATGTTTTTGAACGGGGCGGGGTCAATTTTTCCCATGTTATGGGCAACAATTTACCACCATCAGCAGCAGCCAGCCGCCCGGAACTGGCAGGCAGAAAATGGGAAGCAATGGGTGTCTCACTCGTATTGCATCCACGCAATCCCTATGCACCAACTGTACACATGAATGTGCGTTTTTTCACCACCCACGCGGAAGGCAAAGACGCCGTCTGGTGGTTTGGCGGCGGCATGGATCTGACTCCGTATTACGGTTTTGAAGAAGATGCGCGTCATTTTCATCAGACCTGCAAAGATGCACTGACACCGTTTGGCAGTGATTTACATCCGCGTTTCAAAAAATGGTGTGACGAGTATTTCTATTTAAAACATCGCAAGGAAGCGCGCGGTGTCGGCGGCATTTTTTATGATGATTTCAACGAACTAGATTTCGCACAAAGTTTTGCGATGACCAGAACAGTCGGTGACGCGTTCATCCCCGCCTACCTGCCAGTTCTTGAAAAACGCAAAGAACTTTCCTACAGTGAGCGGGAGCGGGATTTCCAGGCATATCGTCGTGGGCGCTATGTAGAGTTTAACCTCGTGTTTGATCGTGGCACACATTTTGGTCTGCAATCAGGGGGGAGGACGGAATCCATTCTGATGTCTATGCCTCCGGTCGTGAAATGGCGTTACAACTGGACTCCGGAAACTGACAGTGCAGAGGCTCAATTAACAAATCATTTTCTGGTGCACAGGGAATGGGTTTAAGCAGTAAAGATCCTTATTGCGCCTTGGTTCTGGGTGGTAGTTTTGATCCCGTCCATACTGGCCATATTGCACTGGCAAAGCACCTGTGCGATGTACTTAAACCAGATGAATTACGCATTATCCCGGCCGGACAACCGTGGCAAAAATCCGCTCTGACGGCTACATCAGAGCAAAGAGTCAGCATGCTGAAGCTGGCTTTTGAAGACTGGCCAGACTGCAAGCTGATCATTGATGCGCAGGAAATACGACGTGCAGAAGCCCATGTCGCCAGCTACACCATAGAAACGCTGCGCGAACTGCGAACAGAACTGGGGGCGCAAGCTTCTATCTGTTTTGCCATGGGAGCAGATCAATTGCTGAATCTGCACACATGGCATCAGTGGAAAGACTTATTCAGCGTCGCGCATTTATGTGCGGCAAGTCGTCCCGGATTCGATATCAACCTCGCCTGCCCTGAAGTGACAAAAGAGTGGCAGAAAAGAATGATAAGTCCACAAGAAATGCGTGCCAGTGCTGCAGGAGGAACTTATCTGGACTCTAGTCTGGCCGTTGATGTATCCGCGACCCAACTGCGCAAAGAATTAAAACAGCATAACCCGACAATCAGATTGCTAGTCACTCACAAGGTGCTAGACTACATACAACAACATTCAATTTATCAAAATAATGGATATTAAAAAATTACAAACACTGGTCATTGATGCTCTCGAAGATGTGAAAGCACAAGACATACAATTGTTTGACACTATGCACCTGACCAGCCTGTTTGACCGTGTTCTGGTCGCTTCAGGTACATCAAATCGTCAGACCAAGGCATTGGCCGCATCTGTCCGCGATAAGGTCAAAGAAAATGGTGGCACGGTCATCAGCGTCGAAGGCGAAACCACGGGTGAATGGGTACTGGTCGATCTGGGTGACATGGTTGTGCACATCATGCAACCGGCGATCCGCGCCTACTATCGTCTCGAAGAAATCTGGGGCGACAAACCGGTCAAACTCGGCGCAGCAAAACGCACAGCAAAAGCGGCAGCACCTGCAAGCGCGGCTGATGATGCAGAAAAACCAAAACGCACACGCAAACCAGCAGGCAAAGCAGCACCGCTCGAAGTCACTCATGACATGATGGCGATTCAGACCACGATCGACGATGAGAAAAAACCTGCGCGCAAACCACGCGTGGCGAAAACAGTGGATGGTGAAGCAAAACCTGCACGCAAACCAGCCACCCGTAAAGCAGCAGATGGCAGCACAGTGAAAGCACCAAAAGTTCCTACTGGTGGACGTATTAAAGTCGCTGCGACAAAAACAGCGGTGGCATCAGCAAAAGAAGCTGCAGCCAAACGTCCTGCCCGTAAAAAAACAGTCGAGTAATCTGCGCTGTTCTGAATTATCAAATGGCTGCCTTGTGCAGCCATTTGTTTGCGCCAGACCTTTAGCTCATTTCAGTTTTTAAAAAAATATCATGCAACTCATCATCGCCGCAGTTGGGCATAAAATGCCAGACTGGATAGAAACGGCCTTTCAGGAATACGCTAAACGAATGCCGCCTGAATGCCGGATACACTTGAAAGAAATCAAGCCCGTCGAACGCTCTGGCAGCAAAACGGCGGAAACGGTCATGGCACTGGAGCGCACAAAAATAGAAGCCGTCATTCCAAAAAATGCGCGCGTCATCGCATTAGATGAACGCGGTAAAGACTGGACCAGTGTCGCTCTGTCACAGAATCTGAGTCTATGGCAACAGGATGGGCGTGACGTGGTTTTTGTCATCGGTGGTGCAGATGGTCTGGATGCGGAATTCAAAGCAAAAGCGGACACACTGATCAGAATTTCAAGTCTGACTTTACCACATGGCATGGTCAGAGTCGTGTTGGCCGAGCAGTTGTATCGCGCCTGGTCCATCACGCAAAATCATCCTTATCACCGCGTATAAAATAAGTCAGCCATCAAATGCAACGCGAAAATAAAATCTATCTCGCATCAAAAAGTCCACGCCGCCGCGAGTTACTCACGCAGGTCGGCATAGCATATGAATTACTCCTGCTCAGAGATATACCGCCGCGTGGTCCGGACGTAACAGAAATTGTATTACCCGGAGAGTTACCTCACGACTATGTCAGCCGTGTGACCAAAGAAAAAGCTGAAATGGCATGGAAAGTCATGCACCTGCGCAAGCTGCCGGTGCGCCCCGTGCTGGCGGCAGATACCACCGTTGTGATTGATCAGAAAATACTTGGAAAACCGGCCAACCGCGACGAAGCGATATCGATGCTCACGCTGTTGGCAGGTAACACCCATGAAGTGTTGACCAGCATCGCTGCGCAACACGAGCATGGACTTATCGCGGCAACACAAGTATCGGAAGTCAGCTTTGCGGCATTAACTGAACAGCAAATTCAAGCTTATTGTGACACGCCAGAACCCTACGATAAAGCCGGTGGCTACGGTATACAAGGTGCGGCAGCACGTTTTATTTCCCACATCAATGGCAGTTATTCTGGCATCATGGGATTACCGTTATTTGAGACTTGCCAGGTGTTACGTCAGTCTGGAATTTTTATCCCTTAATTTCTGAACTTCATGAGCGAAAATCTCCTCATTAATATCACGCCACAAGAAACCCGCGTTGCTCTGATTTTTCAGGGAGCAGTGCAAGAATTGCACATAGAAAGAACCCTATCCCGCGGCCTCGTCGGCAATATTTATCTCGGCAAAGTCGTGCGCGTCCTGCCCGGTATGCAGTCGGCTTTCATTGATATCGGGCTCGAGCGGGCAGCTTTTTTACACGTTGCCGATATCTGGGATGCGCGCCCTCAGGAGGGTAGTTCGAACGCACCACTGACGCCGATAGAAAAGCTGCTGTTTGACGGCCAGGCCATCATCGTTCAGGTCATTAAAGATCCGATAGGAACGAAGGGTGCACGCCTGTCCACCCAGATCTCGATTGCTGGACGCATGCTGGTGTTTCTGCCGCAGGACACCCATATCGGCATCTCTCAGAAAATTGAAAATGAAGCAGAGCGCGAAGCATTGCGCAGCAAAGTACAGCGTCTGCAACAAGCAGACGAAAAAGGCGGATTCATCGTCAGAACGATGGCAGAAGATGCGTCTGATGAAGATTTGAAAGCTGACGTCGATTACCTGCGCCGCACCTGGGCTACGATCACGCAGCTTGGCAAAACCCAGCCGCCAACGACCTTGCTGTATCAGGACTTGAATCTGGCCCAAAGAGTCTTGCGCGATTTCGTCAATGAAGAAACAGAAAATATTCAAGTCGATTCGCGCGAAAATTATCTGATGCTACAAGAATTCGGCAGGCATTATATGCCTTCCGTACTACCCAAACTGCAACACTATACGGGCGAACGTCCGCTGTTTGATTTGTACGGTGTGGAAGAAGAAATTGAACGCGCCTTAGGTCGTCGTGTCGATCTGAAGTCTGGCGGCTATCTGATCGTCGATCAGACAGAAGCGATGACGACGATTGATGTGAACACTGGAAGCTTTGTCGCAGGTCGTAATTTTGACGATACCATCTTCAAAACCAACCTGGAAGCAGCACACGCGATTGCCAGACAGCTACGTTTGCGCAATCTGGGCGGCATCATTATTCTCGATATCATCGATATGGAGAACGAAGAACACAAAACGGCCGTGCTGTCTGAGTTAAACAAAGCATTGTCACGTGACCGCACCAAACTGTCTGTGTCTGGTTTTTCCGCACTGGGCTTAGTCGAAGTCACACGCAAACGCACCCGTGAATCGCTGGCGCATGTATTGTGCGAAACCTGTCCGGCCTGCAATGGCAAAGGCCAGGTGAAAACCGCCCGCACTATTTGCTACGAAATTTTGCGTGAATTATTACGCGAGGCGAAACAATTCAATCCACGTGAATTCCGTATCATGGCGTCGCAGGTCGTGGTCGACATGTTCCTGGAAGAAGAATCACAACATCTGGCCATGCTTGGTGACTTTATTGGTAAACCAATTTCACTGCAGGTTGAAAACGTGTTCCATCAGGAACAATACGACATCATCCTGATGTAATTTTTCTGCTTATTTTATTTCATGCAAAACCGCGATCACTGGGTTGATTACGCCAAAGGCCTGGGCATACTGTTAGTGGTGTACGGTCACGTGAGTCGCGGTGTATTCAATGCCGGCATCAAGGTCGATGCCGGGCTGTTCAAGCTGGTTGACAGTGTCATTTACAGCTTCCACATGCCGTTGTTCTTCTTTTTGTCGGGACTGTTTTTTTTACCATCCTTGCAAAAATATGGTCGCACCGGATTAATTGCCGACAAAGTTGACAGCGTGCTGTACCCATATATTCTCTGGTCATTGCTGCAGGGTTTTATCGAGGTTTTTTTATCCGGATATACCACTTCTTCAACAACGACTGGCGAAGTGTTATCGCTGTTCTGGCAACCGCGGGCGCAGTTCTGGTTTCTGTATGTGTTATTTGCCATTTTCGTTTTGATGGCGATGCTATATCGCGACCACGAAACTGTTCCCACCTGGGTCTTACCTCTGACAGCGCTTGCCGCCTGGTTTTTACAGCTATTTGTGCAACTCCCTTTCCCTCTGGATTTTATCGCCAGTTATCTGATTTTCTTTGTATTGGGAACACAAGCCTTGCACTGGAAGGACGTACTGAAAACACACGCACTCACAGCAACACTATGCGCCGTCGCGATGTTCACCGGGCTGGAATATCTGTTTCATTCGCAGCTGCATCTGGTCTATACCGATAAGTCTGCGTTGAATCTGGCTCTGGCAATCGCTGGCATTGCATTGATCTGCAGCACAGCGGTGTTACTGGCACAGTGGAAGCAACAGTGGCTGACATGGCTGGCGATGCTGGGATACTGCTCAATGCCGATTTATCTGATGCATATCCTGACCGGTAGCGGTGTCAGGATAGTGTTGAGTAAATTATTTCACATACAAAGCGCCGCACCACATTTAATCATCGGCAGCCTGGCAGGATTACTGATACCGATAGCCGTATATCAGTTGTCAACAAAAGCAGGGCTGCACGGCTTACGTTATTTGTTCATGCCACCGGCGGGCTTCTCTTTGAAAACGCGTTTAGCCCGGAAATAGCAACGCAAAAGCGTCCATAGCGGCAATGCGCCCTTCATCGGTTGGAACAACCCAGATCTCGACCCGACTGTCACTCGCATGAATTGCGCAGATTTCATCGCCTCGCGCGGCAAGATTTTTATCCCGATCTATCCTGACACCAAGATATTCCAGCCCTGCACCGACCTGCTGTCGCAAGATAGCATCGTGCTCACCGATACCGCCGGTAAACGCAAATACATCGACGCCATTCAGGCATGCGGTTAAGGCGCCAGCTTCACGGATGACGCGATACGTAAATAAATCTATCGCAGCTTGGGCCTGCGCCTGATCGCTGCTGCGTAGAGTTCGCATATCGGCAGAAATACCAGAAACGCCCAGCAGCCCGGATTCCTTGTACAGGGTTTTTTCCAGTTGTTTCGCATTCCATCCCGCCTGCAATAAATGCAGGATGACACCGGGATCAAGTGCGCCGCAACGGGTTCCCATCATCAGCCCGTCTAATGCAGAAAAGCCCATCGTTGTCGCTACGCTACGACCTTCTTTCATGGCGCAGACACTGGCACCATTGCCCAAATGCGCCATCAATACGCGTTGGTCAGCCTTTTCTGAATTCTGGCGCAGACGACCAGCAACGTAACGGTACGACAATCCGTGAAAACCGTAACGGCAAATCCCCTCGTCACGTAAGCTTTGCGGCAATGCTATCGTACGTTCAGTCACAGGCATCTGTGCATGAAAACCCGTATCAAAACAAGCAATCTGCGGCACTTCAGGATAAGCTTTCTGAAACGCCAGCACACCATCCAGATTATGCGGTTGATGCAGCGGTGCCAGCATATTCAGCGTCCGCAGATAAGTCATGGTGTCTTCATCGATCAACACTGACGCGGCATAGCGCGCACCGCCATGCACTATCCTGTGGGCGACTCCGGCAATACGTATGCCTGCACTATGCTGCCCGATTAATTCCCTCAAAGCTTTGAGTACAGCGGCAAACGCATCACCATTGGCATCCAGCTCCAGTTCTGTCAGCACAAACTGCTGTCTGACACCATCAACGTCGAAACGTATGCACGGCTGCCCACCAGGTTCCAGACCTTCCACAATGCCGGACATACTGGCGGCATCCACATGGCTGTCACGCAGCGGATAAAGCGCAAACTTAATGGTGGATGAACCGGAATTCACCGATAAAATCGCGCTCTTATTCATGGCGTGTTTTTTCTGTATTCATGCGCCAGTAATTTAACCAGCGCCGCAGAAGCTACCCTCGCAGCAGGCCCATCAGCACGACTGGTGAGAGCAATCGGCACGCGTGCACCAAGCACCACGCCACACGTCGATGCTCCGGCAAGATACTCAAATTGTTTCGCCAGCATGTTGCCGGACTCAAGATCAGGAACCATCAGAATATCAGCCTGACCAGCGACTACAGAAGTAATCCCTTTAATCCTCGCTGCCTCTGCAGAAATCGCATTGTCAAATGCCAGTGGCCCATCCACAATCGCTCCGGTAATCTGCCGACGATCAACCATCTTGCACAAGGCCGCCGCATCAAGCGTCGAGGCAATTTTTGGATTCACTGTTTCGACGGCCGATAAGATCGCCACTTTAGGTTCCGCCGTTCCCAGTGCATGCGCGAGCTGAATCACGTTTTGCAGAATATCTGCTTTCTCCAGCAGATCAGGGGCAATATTCAAGGCGGCATCGGTCAGTAACAAGACCTTGTGATACATGGGAACATCAAGGTGAAAAACATGAGACAGCCGTCGCTTAGTACGCAATGCGGGGCAATGAACAACAGCGGCCATTAATTCATCGGTATGCAGGCTGCCTTTCATTAAGGCTTCCACCTCACCCGCAGCAGCCATCGCAACTGCTTTTTCTGCTGCTGCATGACTATGTGGCACGTCGATCACTTCGATGCCAGAAATATCCAGTTGCGCGAGTTGTGCTACTTCATTCAGTTTGACTAACGGTGCCACCAGCACAGGCACGATCAGCCCTTGTTTCGCGGCATCCAGTGCGCCAGCCAGAGAATCGGCATCACACGGATGAACCACCGCACATCGTACTGCGGTCAGGCTACGCACACTATCCAGCAATTTTTGCTGACGGGCACCCAGATCGAACATAGTGACGGTAGGCAAATGCGCACGCGGGCGACTGACCCGCTCGACAGGTGCGATCACCAGCGCGTTTCCGAACACCACTCGCGCACCATGCTGATTCACGATTTCACAACTCAGCGTAACGCGTTTTTTTTCATCATCTTTTGCGGCCACTGTCACCGTCGTCGTCAGCGTGTCGCCGATGCGCACAGGTTTTACAAAATGCAGATCCTGCTCAAGGTAGATCGTACCGGGCCCCGGCAACTGCGTACCGAGCACACTGGAAATCAGCGCCCCGCCCCACATACCATGCGCAATCACTCCGTGGAATAAAGTTTTTCCGGCATACTCAGGATCGAGATGCGCAGGGTTCACATCGCCCGAAATCGCCGCAAATGCCTGTATATCTTCATTACTCAAAGTCTTGATATCACTGGCAGTCTGACCGATCTGCAATTCGTCATAAATCACATTGACTATCATGTCAGGCACATTGGTATCGCTATTCATGCGGTCATTCATAGTGGTATTCCAGAAAGAGATAAACGAGGGAAGGAAAACAAAAACAGACGGGTGCAAGAAACGATCAATTCACAATATGATAACCAGCATCGACATACAGCGTCTGCCCTGTCATTCCGGAAGAGGCGTCACTGACAAGAAATGCTGCAAGCTGCCCGATTTCATCCAGACTCACCAAACGCCCCAACGGGGAACGTGCCACAGCTTTGGACATCAGTGCGTCAAAATCCTGTAATCCTGATGCGGCACGGGTTGGTACCGGGCCAGGTGACATTGCATGGACACGATGGCCGCTCTGCCCCATTTCCATCGCCAGATATCGCACCAGAGATTCCAGCGCCGCTTTGACCGGTCCCATCAGCCCGTAGTTTGCAACGGCTTCATCTGCCCCCAGATAACTCATCGTGATCAGGCTTGCACTCTGGCTTAAATGCGGTTCGCATAAACGCGCTAACCGGGCGAAAGAGTGGCAGGAAATATTCATGGCCTGCAAAAAACCGGCAGCAGAACTATCGATCACCCTGCCGTGTAAATCCTCTTTCGGTGCCCAGGCAATGGAATGGATCAGAAAATCGATCTGTCCGAGATGACTGACGCTGGCATTCACCAGAGATTCGAGCGCATCGTCCTGCTCAACATTACAGACTATCAGCGGCGCCTCAAGCTCTGCCGCCAGAGGCGCAACAAAAGTCTGCGCTTTCTCATTGACACAGGAGACGACCAGCGAGGCGCCCTTTTTTTTTAACACCGCCGCGCAGCCATAAGCAATGCTGTGCTCATTGGCGAGACCGATGATCAAGCCCCGCTTTCCTGCCAGTGAAAAACTGCCACCTGTATTTATCATTTTCATTCCTGTTCTTATTCACAAGTCTTCAAATACGTTCTAACCAAACTGTTTTTTGAAACGTAATATGGTCGCACCGCTGACAATACAACCGATGACAAGAATGCCCGTAAACAAAGGCCACAATATGCTGATGCCTGCACCTTTCATCAAAATGCCATAACTGGCATTGATGTAGTAATACAGCGGCGACACATACATTCCCCAGCGCATCAGCGTCGGCATCGCTTCGGGCGGCGTCCAGGCACCGGATAAAAACATCATCGGTGCCAGTATCAGTATCACCATCATACCGGCCTGCGCCATATTGTTCGTCAACGTTGCAATCCAGATTCCTATGCCCGCCAGCGTGCTGACGTACAGAGTAGTTAAAGCAAAAAATAACAGCAGGCTACCGCTGACCGGAATAGAAAAGATCGGGACTAAAATACCAAACAAACCCAATGCTGTTCCGCCCAGCAGCACCGCCACCATCGCCACAATTTTTGGAATCATAATCTGCAAAGGTGACAACGGTGAGACAAGCAATTGCTCTATCGTACCGCGTTCTTTTTCCCTGACCATCGCCGCTGCCGGTAGCAGCATAGAAAATAAAGTGACGACATTCAGTAATTCTGAAATACCCATAAACCAGGCATCATTCTGATTCGGATTAAACCAGACCCGGCTGTTATTGTTGATGACCGGGGCATCCAGTGCAGATAAATCAGCACTGAAACCGAGATTGCCTGCCGCCTGCTCCAGCCCGTAGCGGGCTACGATCTGGGTCGCGTCAACAGCAGCTAAAAAACCCAGCACAGAATTCGACGCGTCAATCTGCAATTGCAAAGCGGTGTTATCGCCGCGCGTCAGCGCGGCGCCGAAACCTGGAGGAATATCCAGCACAGCCATTGCCTTGCCATCATCAAGCAACTGCTGCCCTTGCTTTGCATGATCGATCGATCCTGCCCAGCGAAACTCCGGCGGCATAAAGCGTCCGGCGAGTTCGCGCGATGCAGCGCTGCGATCAAGATCAAACAATACCAATGCAGCATTATTCAACTGAAACGAAACGCCGGACGCCGCGTTATAAATATCCGCCGAGAATGCATACAGCACAAACACCAGCAATACAGGATCGCGTAAGAGTTGCAATAACTCTTTCCAGATCATCGCCTGCAAACGGCTCCACCAGACCCGGTCAAACAAAAATAGCATGTCAGTTTCCTCGTTACTCAATTATCCGGGCGTTTGTGAAACGCCAGAAATCCGGCGGTAAATAAGGCGGCTGCATAAAGAGTCAGTATCAGCAAATCCATCCACAACGCGGCAAAACCAACGCCTTTCAAAAAACTGCCTATCGTAATTTCTGCGTAATACATCCCGGGCAAAAGATGTGCAATCACCGCGGCAATGGCCGATAACGAGGGGATAGGAATGATCATTCCCGAATACAGCACCGCCGGTACCACGGTCACAATAGCAGTCCCCACCATCGCCGCCACCTGCGTATTCACCATCACCGATACCAGCAAACCGATCCCCGTTGTGCAGATCACATACAGTATCGTGGAGATAAGGAAGAACAAGGGGTCGCCTTTAAATGGCGCGCCAAATAACAGCAGCGCAAATCCGCTCAGTGCACAGGCATTGACGATAGAAATTCCGACATACGGCAGCAATTTACCGATCAGATATTCGCCGCGCGATAAGGTCGAGGAATACACGTTATAGATGGCGCCGGATTCTTTTTCCCTGACCACCCCCAGTGCGGTCAGAAATGGCGGCGATAACATCAGGATCACCATGATTAATTTCGGCGCAACCGACCAGATGCTTTTAACCTCCTGATTGTAGAGGTAACGTGTTTCCAGTTTGACTGGTTGCAAACTGCTGCGTATTTTTTCCTGACTGATACCGGTCATCGCAGAAAAATGTGCGGATAAGTTTTCCACATTAATCGCCGCGTTGATCGCCGTCACGTAGCCTTTCGTCGTCAAAGCGCGGAACGGGAAAGTTCCATCGATCCAGGTCTGTACTTCGGCAGAACGCCCGGCTTTCAGATTTTGTCCGAACTGCGGCGGAATCACAATCACTGCCCGCAGGGTATTATCAATAACGAGCTTTTCCACCTCTTTCTCATGCCTGGCATAACCTTGAAATGAGAAATAACGGGAATCTGTAAAACGATGTGCATAGTCACGCGAAGTGACAGACTGATCGTAATCGACTATCGCCAGTGGAATATTTTCCACATCCAGCGACAGCCCATAACCGAACAAGAGCATCAGCAAAGACGGCACAAAAAAAGCCAGCGCAAAAAACAGCCTGTCACGAACGATTTCGCGCCACTCTTTAAATGCGACTACCCGGATACGGCGCAGATTCATCGTTTTTCTCCTCTGGCTTTCGCATCTTCGGCTTCAAGACGCGTCACGATATGCACGAACACGTCTTCCATCGCCAGACGTTTCGGTGCGACTTTCAGCACGCCGGTATCTGCAATCACTTCCGTCATCTGACGCAAAGCCTGCTCATCGTCAGGCATCAACACATGGACTCGCGAACCAAACAAAGCAGCACTTGAATAACCTGCAGCCTGCAAACGATCCAAAGCCGCCTGCGCATCGCCGGTCTGAATTTCATAGAGTTTGCCAGCCTCTTTTTCGACATCGGCTTTTAACTGATCAGGGGAAGCATCCGCGACGATACGACCGGCATACATCAGCGCCAGATGATCGCAATGTTCGGCTTCCGACATGTAATGCGTGGTCACCAGTATCGTCACGTTCTCTTCCCGCGAGAGGCGGAACAGCACATCCCAGAATGCGCGTCGCCCCATAGGATCGACGCCCGAAGTTGGCTCATCCAGAAACAGCACTTGTGGCCGGTGTATCAGCGCGCATCCCAGCGCCAGTCGTTGCCGCAAACCCATAGGTAGGCTGGCCGCCAGTGCTTTACCGAAGGGGCGCAAACCAGCCATGTCGAGTATCCAATCCATACGCGCGGCTGTTTGTTGCCGGGTCAGACCATAGATGCCGGCATATAAGCGTATGTTTTCGAGTACAGATAAATCCAGATACAGGGAAAACGCCTGCGACATGTAACCAATACGTTCACGTATCTGGCGCCCTGCGGTACGCATGTCGGCACCGGCGACCCGCCCTTTGCCATCGGTCTGACTCAGTATTCCGGTCAGCATTTTGATGACGGTACTTTTTCCAGCGCCATTCGCGCCCAGCAAACCAAATATCTCACCTTGCGGCACCTGAAAACTGACCTGATCAACGGCTTTAAATTCACCAAACGTGCGGCACAGGTTCACCGCTTCTATCGCCAGACCATTATCAGGATGCCGTTGCGCGGCGGGTTGTGCTGCGCTGCTTTTTTCATCTTTGCCGACCAGCTCTTTTTTTCTCAGCAAGGCGATAAACACATCTTCCAGCTCGGGCTCAAGCACCTCAGTCCGCTGTTGCGCTATGCCTTGCAGGCAAGACACGACTTCCGCTTTTGCTGACGCAGGATCTGGCTGATCGACAAAAATTCGCATATCTTGCCCGAGCACTTCAAGCTGCGGGAACGTCTGCGTCAGACGATGTACCGCATCCACCTGCTGCGAGGCATCAGCACAAACACTGCTGACAATAGCGCCTTGCGCGAGCGTTCTGATATTTTCCGGCTCTCCTGACGCCAGAATTTTCCCGGCATGCATCAAAGAGACGCGATGAAAACGACTGGCCTCATCCATGTACGCCGTTGATACCAGCGCGGTTATTCCTTTTTCCTTCAGCAGGCGCGAGAGGATGCTCCAGAATTCACGTCGCGATACCGGATCAACCCCTGTCGTTGGCTCATCCAGAATAACCAGTTTCGGCTCGTGGATCAGGGTACAGACCAGACCCAGCTTTTGTTTCATGCCACCGGAAAGATTCTTCATCGGACGGTCACGGAAACGCTCAAGCCGGGTGCTGCGTAACAATGCTTCCTTGCGTGTACGCAGCTCTTCACGGGTCAGCAGACGTAAACCACCAAAGTAATCGATATTTTCTTCTACCGATAAATCACCATATAAATTCTGCCCCAGCCCTTGCGGCATCAGACCGATGCGGTCTTTAATCTGTTCGCTGGATTTTTCAGAATTGATCAGGCAGCCGAATACCCGTAAGTCGCCGCCGTCATGGGCAAGCACACCGGCCACGGCTTTGAGCAAACTACTTTTACCCGCACCATCCGGCCCGATCAGACCGTAAATTTCACCGGCCTGCACCTGCAGACTGATGCCATCCATGGCAACGGTATCGCCATAGCGTTTAGTGAGTGCGCGCGCATCCACCACCGGTGCGGACGATGCAGATGGTGCAGCAACGCTATCCGCGTCTGGCTGCTGATCAGGTTTCATGACCACAGACAAGTTCATTTCCAGCGTGGCTTTTGCCAGGTGACATTCTCTTTCCAACGTATAACTGCATCGGCTGGAATACCTGGCATCAGCTTATGATCGGGATTTTTTGCAATCGCCAGTTTGACCGCATACACCAGTTTCACGCGCTCATCCGTCGTCTGCACTTCTTTAGGAGTGAACTCAGCGCGGGAAGAAATATAACTGACGGTCGCCTCATAAAACTGATCGGGTTGCGCATCCGTGTAGATACGTACTGGTAATCCCAGACGCAACTGACCGATTTTTGATTCAGGCACATAAACTTTTAAATGCAGCTGATCCAGATTCACCATTTCCACAACCGCGCCGCCTGGTAACACCACTTCTCCCGGCTCCCGCAGACGCGTCAGGACGATGCCGCTTGCCGGTGACTTGATCACCAGATCGCCGAGCACAGAATCGGCTTCCATTACAGCGGCGGCCGCTCTGTCGCGTTGCGCCCGTAAGGCTTCCACTTCCTGTTGTCTGGCTTTGACTTTATCTGTTCCCAGCCCGGCCTGAGATAAACCTTGTTGCGCGCGCTTCACTGCTTCCTGAGCCGCTTTCACATCCGATTGCGCAACCTGCCATGCGAGATCAGCCTGTTCATAGCGGTGACGTTCGATGACACCGCGCTCAAACAATTCTTTGTGTCTCTGCGCATCGCGCCGCGCCTGCTGTTCAACCGCGCTGGCCTTAGCGAGCGTCGCCTGCGCCTGACTGACGCCGGCATCAGCAACACTGACGCCCATCGGCACTTCCCGTTGTGCAATATCTAAATTCGCTTGTGCTGCTTTCAGTTGTGCATCAGTCGCATTCAGCGCCTGTTTTGCCTGCTCAGCCTTCGCCTGAAAACTGGTATCTTCCAGTTGCGCGACCACCGTACCAGCCGCCACGGTGTCACCTTCTCTGGCGAATATTTTACTGATGCGGCCGGGGTACTTGGCGGCAGCGACGATACGATCACCTTCAATGCGGCCGCTGGCGGCGATCAGTCCTTCGGGTAATTTACGGCTGCTGGCAAGATAATAAAAAAATCCAACGCCAATCACGATGGCGGCAACGCCCAACAATGCAGGGCCGATAAACTTACGATTTTTTTCCATCTGTATTCTCACATTGATAAAGGGGGACGCTAGGCAGAGACGAGCCAGCGTACGCTTGTAGTGCGCGGCAACTGCCCGCGATCAGGTGCTGAATGAATGCTGACTGATGTGCGCTCATATCAAAGCTGTCCGGCGGCATGCTGCAATTGCAGACGCGCAAAGGCTCTGTCGTACAAGGCATTATCCCGGTTCGAGTATGCTTGCAAACGACGCGTTTCAGCATCCAGCACATCACTGTTCGGCGCAAGGCCGGAGCGATAACGTTCCCGCGCCAACAATAAGGTTTCATCGGCCTGTTCAACGGCTTTTGACACCAGTTGCATGCGGGCGTTCGCCTCTTGCTGCGATAACCAGGATTGGCGCACCTGCAAGGCTATCTTTTCCCGGACATCGAGTTCTGCTTCGCGCACGGCCTGTGCATTGACCGCGAGTTGTGATGCCTGATTCCGGATCAGCCCGCCGTCAAACAGTTCCCATTTCATCACGACACCTACCCACCAGGCTTTATCTTCGGCCAGATAGCGATTTTCCAGTTTGCTATAACCAGCACTGACACCGATTTGCGGCAAATGCCCGGCACGTACACTGGCAGCCTGATTTTGCAAAGCGGTACTTTGCATCGTCAGTTCCTGCAATTCTTTACGCTGCATATTTGCGGTCTGCAATAAGGTATTCAGATCACTTTCAGCCGGTGTCTGACCTGCCTGACCTATATCGACCAACTCCACCGCCTGATCGTATGGACGCCCCATCCAGCGGTTGTAAGCGGCACGCGACAGTTCCAGCGCATTCGCTGCCTGCAAGCCGAGTTGCTGCGCATTTGCAAGCGCAACCTGAGAAGCCAGTAAGTCATGTTTTGCCACGTAGCCTTGCTGGAACAATTCCTGCACATCACTGACATGTTTGCTCACCGCGCCGATATGGCTTTTCGCAACCTCGTTCGCGTGTTCAGCCCGCAGCACAGCGATATACGACTGCGCGATTGCCAGTTTTAATTCGCTGCGGGTCAGCTTGGTACGGGCTTCGCTGGCGTCGGCCTGCGCCTGTGCGGCAGCCACCGCGGATGAAATTTTCCCACTGGTGTACAGCGGTGCGGACACTGTCACCCCACCAAAATAGGCCGAATCTTGCGCAAACGGCAGACTGGCACCTTTCAGCATAGGCAAAGCAGGAATATTAATCTTGGCAGCAGGCTCCGACTCTGTTCTTAAATAACCCGCCTCGACAGCGAGTTTAGGCAAGTAATTCGCCTGCGCAGAGCTGAGTTGATGCTGTGCCGCCTGCTCTTTGTATTGCGCAGAGGCCAGCACGTGATCACGCTTGAGAGCAATATCCCATGCCTGTTCCAGCGATTCTGCGGCATATACCGTGCCACTCAGAGTCAACAAGTGCAGGCAAAACAAACTGACGGGTAACCATAGGATTTTTCGAGGGTGACTGTTTTTTTTCACGTCGCCTTGTTTCAGCAGGCAAGTGCATAATGGCAGTCGATGAAGATTGAAAACAGAGTTTTTCATATTAGCACCAGACATTAGTCATCGCAGTGTATTGATAAAGGTGCACAATCGAATTGATTCGCATCAATTCACCCCCTTTTGAAGTTTGTGACAATCGGAACTACCGCTAAAGGAAAGTCAGATGAGTACAAATAAGCCCCATCAGGATACGATAACATCCCTGCCTGCAAATAAGGAACATCACGACCAGATTTGTTATCTGACCGGAGAAGAAGCCCCTGTTAATCCTATGGATATGGCGCTGCAAAATCACATCGCGAAACTGACAGGCGGGATTTCGCCGGCCAGTGTCAATCTGGCGTGGGCGGACTGGGCGATGCATCTGGCGACCACGCCGGGCAAGCAAATTGAACTGGTTGGACTGCTGCAAAAACAAGCAGCCGAATGGCCTGCTTTTATGCGTGCAGCAACACTCAGCTCTAACACAGCAACACCGGCAACAAACACGGCAGAGGCGATAAAGTACAGCGTCCCGGCCAGTACATCGGACACACGCTTTTCCCACAGCGGCTGGGCGCAGTGGCCATTTAACGCAATGTCGAAAGCCTTTCTGCAAACGCAGGATTTTTGGAATACCGCGACTACCGGCATACGTGGCGTCACTGCGCATCATGAAGATGTCGTCAACTTCATGGCCAGACAGCTATTGGATATGAGTTCCCCGTCAAATATTCCCTGGATTAATCCGGAAGTCCTGGAAGCAACGCAGCAAAGCGGTGGTAAAAATATCCTGACTGGATTCACGCACTGGCTGGAAGACGTTGGCGTCAGTCTGCCGACGAATGAAGATAAAGAAAACGATGAAGAACAAGCTCCGTTCAAACCAGGACGGGACGTCGCCGTCACACCGGGCAAAGTCGTTTTCCGCAATCACCTGATTGAACTGATTCAGTATTCTCCGCAGACGCCAAAGGTTTATGCAGAACCTATTTTCATAGTTCCCTCGTGGATCATGAAATACTACATTCTGGATCTGTCGCCACATAATTCCATGGTGCGCTTTCTGGTTGAGCAGGGTCACACCGTATTCATGATTTCCTGGCGTAACCCGGGTCGTGAAGATCGCGATCTTGGTATGGATGATTATCTCGACAGCGGCTTATTTGCGGCATTAAAAGAAGTTCACAGCATTTGCAAAAAGCCCTTGCACGCTGTCGGCTACTGTCTCGGTGGCACCTTGCTGGCGATCGGAGCTGCCGCTCTGGCTGGGCAAAAAATTCATGGCGAAAAACCGCTCGCCGCTATGGTCAATAGCATTACTTTGCTCGCTGCCCAGACCGATTTCAGCGAACCAGGCGAACTCGGATTATTTATCGATGAAAGCCAGTTAGCCATGCTGGACGCTCTGATGTGGAAACAAGGCTATCTCGATGGCAAACAAATGGCAGGTTCGTTCCAGTTACTCAATTCCCGCGATCTGATCTGGTCAAAAATTATGCGTGACTATCAGTTAGGGCTGCGCAATAAGCCGAATGATCTGATGTCATGGAATGCGGATACAACCCGTATGCCCTATCGCATGCACAGCGAATATTTAAAACATCTGTTCCTGCATAATGATCTGGCGAAAGGCCATTACGAAGTACACCAGCATGCTGTCGCACTGAAAGACATACAAATACCGATGTTTGTCGTGGGAACCGTGAAAGACCATGTTTCACCCTGGCGCTCTGTTTACAAAATTCACGTACTGACGGATACCAGCATCGACTTTGTACTGGCCTCGGGTGGCCATAATGCGGGCATTGTTTCAGAGCCGGGTCATGCTCATCGCAGCTACCAGTTTATGCCAAGCAAAGGACATGGCGCCAGCTATGAAGATCCGGATGTCTGGCTGACGGAAGCCAAAACAGAGCAAGGCTCGTGGTGGACTTACTGGCAGCAATGGCTGACCAGACATTCATCGGCAACGCAGATCAAAGCCCTGCAGCCACGCCATGATGCAGATCTGGGCGCGGCACCGGGACAATACATATTTGAAACCTGAAATCGTTGGTGTCACCGTCAGATAACTCCCAATAAAAAAAGAGGCTGGTAAAACCTGCCTCTTTTTTTCGATCAACGAGCGCAATTATGCGTATGCAGCCGTCATTTTTATGCGGCATTACGTCTGAACAAATGCCTGAGCTTCTCAGCCACATTCACAACCACCAAAACAAGCGCACCGGCAACAACACCAAACAGCATATCCAGCACCGAAGGAACAACGGCGGCCAACACACCACCCACCAGCGGTAAATCTGCGCCTGCTTGCGCGACATTCTGTATCAGATCATGCATCACGTGAATACCATGCGTGAGTATGCCGCCACCGACCATGAACATGGCGATAGTGCCAATCACCGTCAAAGATTTCATCAGCCGTGGCGCAAATGCCAGCAAGCCGTTACCAGTCACTTGCAACAAACTCCGCACGATGCCCGTTGCATTTCTGCGCTTCAGATATAAGCCAACATCGTCCAGTTTCACTATCGCTGCGACCAGACCATAAACACCGATCGTCATGATCACCGCAATCATCGCTAATACGGTCACTTGCGAGGTAAACGGGGCAGACGCCACGGTTCCCAGAGTAATGATGATAATTTCGGCGCTCAGAACAAAATCCGTGCGGACTGCGCCTTTGATTTTTTCTTTTTCAAACACCATGATGCTTGCATCATCATGAGCGACGGCTGCTAATAACTGCTCATGCTCGCTGCTGACTTCTTCTACACTGTGCAGATACTTATGCGCCAGCTTTTCAAATCCTTCGAAACATAAATACGCACCACCCAGCATTAACAAAGGTGTCACCGCCCAAGGGGCGAGCGCATTCAGCAATAACGCCAGCGGCACCAGTATCACTTTATTTTTCATAGAGCCAAGTGCAACAGCCCATACCACCGGCAATTCCCGGTTCGCGCGGACACCAGCCACCTGCTCGGCATTCAAGGCAAGATCATCCCCCAAAACGCCAGTGGTTTTTTTTGCGGCAATTTTAGTCATCGCCGCCACATCGTCCAGCACTGTCGCAATATCATCAAACAGCGCGAGTAAACTTCCTCCGGCCATAATGCCCTTTCTCTTCAATTTAATTCAAACAAGCACGGCAGTGCGGGAATTCATTGCCACGCAAACGCTGTTAGCGGCAATCCATATATCCAGCTACATCCGATCAGGTTTGGATACGCTTACGGATACGGCTCAAGGCTTCCGGCGTCACCCCCAGATAATGAGCGACATCGCGCAACTGTATGCGGGATGCAATCGCAGGATAGTTTTTTAAAAATGACTGATAACGCTCTTCCGGAGCCATCGTCAAAAGTTCACGCTCGCGCTGCTCCTTACGCACGATGTGCCATTCCAGTAACTGACGTATCGCCCGCTGCCAGTCCGGATGCAGGGCGATCAGCTTATTGATTTCCGAATAATCAACCTGCTCGATCTCGCATTGTTCAACTGCAGTCGCAAAGTAATCGGTACGCAAACCAGCCAGCAACACATTCGGGCAGGCAAAAAAATCCGCCTCGCCGATAAACGACTTTATCCACTCCTGGCCACCTTCGCTGAGATAGGTCAGCTTCACAATACCGGAGCGGACAACATACACATAAGGTTGCCACTCTCCGGCACCGAAGATATTTTCACCTTTGCTGAACTGACGTAACTGATACGAAGCACGTAACAGATCCCAATCCGGCAAAGGCTTGCCAGCGGCACGTTCGAGTAAGTCCCTGATTTGCTTCATCTCGCCCGATTCCTTAAACACCACCTAAGGCCGCCTTCATAATCGACTGTAAATGCGGCCATACCAGATCAGGGTTTAACTTCTGCATGCAATCATGATGCCCCAGCGGGCATTCACGCTGCTTGCACGGGGCACATTTGAGACGCAAAGAAAACGAATGCGCAATATCTGAAAATGGCGGCGCATGATCGGGATCTGTCGGCCCGTAAATCGCCAGAGCCGGGCGATTCAGTGCTGAGGCGATATGTAAAAGTCCCGAATCGTTGCCGACCATCGCGACAGCCGTTGACATCAGCGCCACCGCATCATCCAGACAGGTTTTTCCTGCCAGGTGATGCACTTGTGGACAAGCTGCCACGATCTCATCACAGACCGATGCATCCTTCGGCGAACCCAATAACACGACTTGCGCTTGCGGATAACTGGCAAGCACTAATGTCGCCAGCGTCGCAAAATGGCTGGCCGGCCATCGTTTTGCGGAACCGAATTCCGCACCGGGGGCGAAGCAAATGACAGGATTCTCGTCGGATAAACCGACCTTTTGTAAGGCCGCGGCGCGTTGCGCGGCACTGACTGTCAGCATTGGTCTGGGCAAGTTCAACGGTGCCTGCGGTGACGGCGCAAAAGCCAGTGCCGCATAAAACGTCACCATAGGACGGGGCTGCGCTTTATCGTCAAAGTGCATCACATTGATCAGACCATAGCGGCTTTCGCCTTTATAGCCAACACGCTTTTTTATTCCTGCCATCCAGGGCAGCAATGCAAATTTCAAGGTATTTGGTAGAACATAGGCCGCATCATAGCCACGCCTGCACAGTAAGCGGGCAAAACGCCATCGCTCACGTAATTGCAATGCGCCATGTTTAAACGGCGTCTCCAATATGGTGTCAACCTCAGTCATCGCCCGCAGAACCGGTGCCACCCACGTCGGTGCTAACACATCGATTGCATGCTGAGGATATTGCTGCCGGAGTAGTTGCAACAATGGCTGCGCCATTACTGCATCACCTATCCAGTTCGGAGCGATTACCAGTAATCGCGGCGTTGGTGGTGAAACTGATTGCGTCATCGTGCTACTTGTTCCATGAAAAAGAGCCCATCATCCGGATTTAAAAATTTATGCAGCATAGTACATAGTCTGATCGGCTTTACGCAAAACTGATGCCAGCAATACGCCAATACCATCAGGCGATCAGCATGCCGATGCAGCAACCGTGCTATTTGCTTGAGTCCGCAAATTGCAAACGATACAGGTTTGCATACACGCCGTCTCTGGTCAACAGTTCTGTATGCGTACCGGTCTCGGCAATCCGTCCGTCCACCAGCACCACAATCCGGCTCGCACGCTCAATTGTGGAAAGCCGGTGTGCAATCACCAACGTCGTCCGCCCTTGCATCAGTTCATCTAGTGCTTCCTGCACCGCGCGCTCGGATTCGCTGTCGAGTGCAGAAGTCGCTTCATCCAGAATCAGGATAGGCGCATCTTTATAAATTGCCCTGGCAATTGCCAGACGCTGACGCTGACCGCCGGATAAGCGATTACCGTTATCGCCGATCATGGTGTTCAAACCATCCGGCAAATCACGCACGACATCGTTCAGATGCGCTGCCTGCACAGCAGCGGCAATGCGGGCTGAATCCGGCTGCGGGTCGCCATACGCAATATTGGCGGCGACGGTATCGTCGAACAGCACCACATTCTGGCTCACCATCGCTATTTGCTGGCGCAGACTGGTAAGCGAAATAGCACTTAACGAGCGTCCATCCAACAAAATATCGCCTTCTGCCGGCGTATAAAAACGTGGCACCAGATTCACCAGCGAAGTCTTGCCACCACCTGACATGCCAACCAGCGCAATGGTTTCGCCCGGCTGTATGCTGAGGTTGATATTGTTCAGGGCGCGCTGCTCTTGTCCCGGATAAGCAAAACTGGTTGCAACGAATTCCAGCTTGCCTTGTGCCCGTCCCGCCAGGTTTTCGCCACTATCGGTTTCCGGCGGAGTATCAATCAGACCAAACACCGATTCAGATGCAGCCAGCCCGCGCTGCATGGGGCCATTCAAATCCGCCAGACGTTTGAGTGGCGTCAGCAATAACAGCATCAGTGTGAAAAATTCAGCAAAATTACCGGCCGTGGTCTGGTTTGCTGCCGCCTGCGACACCGCAATCATAATCACCACGGCGACAGCGAATGCCGCTGCCAGCTGCGTCAGCGGCGTGGTGGAAGCCACTGCCACCGTGGTACGCATCGCATAGCCACGGAGTTTTTCATTTTTATCTTCAAAACGCTGTTGCTCGTATTGCTGACCACCAAAAATGCGGATCACCTGATTCGCGCGGGTTGCCTCTTCTATCACTTGCGTCAGTTCATTGTTCACACTCAGCTGATTCTGATTCAGCTTACGCAAGCGCTTGCTGACGCCGCGCACCAGCACCGCCATCACCGGAATTAGCACCAACGCGACGATAGTCAGTTGCCAGTTGCGCCACAATAAGGCCAGCAACAGCACCAGCACCGTCAGCGAATCGCGGAACAGCGTTGTCATCGACACTTTCAGCATTTCGACGATCTGCTGCGCTTCAAACATGATGGTGTTGATGATACGGCTACTGGATTCGGCCTGATAAAAACTGACCGGCACATTCAGTATGCGGTCAAAAATTTTGGCACGTAATTCGTTGAGCAATTTGGTGGAAATCCAGCTCATCAGATAGCTGGTCGTGAAGGTACACAATCCGCGTACCAGAAAAATACCGATAATTGCGACCGGAATTTTCCATAAAGCCAGATGCGATTGCTCACCTTTAAAGCCGTGATCGAGCAGATAACCCAATACCTTCGGAAACATGACCTCGGTCGCCGCCGTGCCCAGCATCGTCAGCAATGCCAGCAAAATCCGTGAGCGATATGCCTGTACCGATATCCATAGCCGCTGAAATACTGTGATCGTTTCTTTATTAATCAAACTCATATTTTTTATAATGTCTTATATTTTATGCGGGTTTTCAGGCATTTTCACCCTGTCAGGCGCAGCAGATATAGAGGATTGCTTTTTCATTCTGAAATATTCCCCATAAAAACTATTCCTGCGCAACATTGCATTCAAGCTCATCGCCACTACACAACACAACGCAACCAGCGCCATTTGCTTCAGGCCTGATTCGCTTGTTCTCTGAGCATAGTCTGGCGCACACCGGCAAGTGGAATCGCCAGCAGAATCATGAATGCCAGACCGAAAACCGCGTCGCGCAAAATCGCATTGAACATCGCCCCTGTCATCATCGCCAAGGTTAACATGCTCAGCAGCATAGCTTTGTCTTTGATTGAATTATCTTTACTGAGCGCCATTCTCCTGGCAATTCTGAACTGACTGAACCAGATCCACAGCAAGACCGCAACGCCCGCCATGCCTAACTCTGTTGCATACAGCAAGTAGTCATTATGCGGCGTCGTCATACCGTTACTGCTCAAACCTTGTGAGCGCTGTCGGTAATTCGGCATCCACGATGCAATACCATGTCCACTCCACGGTTTTTCCGCAATCATGCCTGCGGTAATCCGGTAAATTTCAGCACGCATGCCGTCATCATCGGAGGATTTTTTTCCATGCGCAAAATCGTTCGCCTGTTGGATTGTGCAAACGGCGCGTAATTTGGCGATATCCCACGGTGGCAGTTGCACCTGACTCACAACGCAACTCGCCGGACGCGGCAAGTCTGCGACATATTTCAAGCAAGCTGCGATGGCGATTAACAACACCAACGGCAACAACAGGCTACGTAAATTCCATCGCAGATTGCGTAACAAAATCAGACCGCACATCAGGACAAACATCAGGCTCGCAGTGCGCGTCTTTGACAGCAACACCAAGGCCGCCACCACATACAGCAACGCCAGAATACGCAACAGATAATGATTTTTTCGCAAACGCAATTCATGCAACATCCAGCCTGCAGCAATCGCTAACAAGACGCCGAGCAAAATGGATTTATTACCCTGATACAAAACATAGCTGTGGAACAGCGTGTTATCCGGCAAGACATGAAAGAAATTCACAACAAATAAGGTGGAAGCGATCACGGCACCAACGAAAAACACAGAGACTGCTTTACGCTGCCATTCTCCCGCATCGAGCGCCAGAAACGGCAGCAGCAACAGATAAGTCTGGTAATGCATCAGCGCGGGCCAGAACTCTTTTTCCATCTCAGGCGGTCGCTGCTGCGTCAGCGCGATGACGATACTGACTGCCGTCAGCAGCAGCACCGGCATTAACAGCGGGTTCTGCCGGATGTTATCCAGCTTGCGGGATGCTTGCCCCGACAGGATCAGCGCAAGATAGAAAAAAAAGATACCGGCATACATCACACCGACCGGAAAAAACAGGGTCAGCGGCAGACACATCAGTATCTGTTCAGGTAATCGCTGACGCCAGTGTCGTTTCAACGGTACGCTCAAATGTGCGGCTGAAACGACATTGGCATCGGCGGCAAGGAGAGTATCAGTGGGCATGAAATCAGGCGTATTCGATCGTGACATTTTTCGGAGACAACCATTCACCCAGACTCAGACGTAAATGATCATCAGGATTCACGCGCCACTGGTCCGATAAATACAATTCGGCACTCGCCTCCGCATTCTGATAGCTGATCAATACAGGGCAACCATCCGCATTCAGATGCGGCTTCAGCAATTCCTGCAGTTTTTTGGTATCGGTACTGGCTTGTAATGTCAGACGTAAGCCTTGAGAAAACTGCACCCTTGCCCGACCGATATCCATAACTTTTTCTGCCGAAATCCGCAAGCCTCCCGAGAAACGGTCCTCAGAAACTTTGCCCAGCACCGCCAGAAATTCATCTTCCTTAAACAAGGATTTGAACTCTTCCATGATCTCGCTATAAACGGTGACTTCGACCACAGCCGTACTGTCATCCAGCGTCACAATCAGCAACTTGCCACGTTGCGTCATTTGCGTGCGGACACCGGTAATGATGCCGCAGATCAGGCGTAAGTCACGCGAAGGCTCTACTTTCGCTAACGTCGTCTTAATAAACTGACGCACTTCCGGTGCATACGAATCAAACAAATGACCGGACAAATAAAATCCCAGCGCCAGCTTTTCTTCTGTCAAACGTTTTTTGTCAGACCATACAGGAACATCAATGTAGTCCGGCGGTGGAATCAGATCGTCATCGTCACCGAACAGGCTGACCTGATTTGCCGCAGCCTCTGCCTGATCCGCGGCCTCTATCGCCAGTGATACCGTCGCTAACAACACGGCTCGGTCTTTTCCCAGACAATCCATTGCACCGGCGCGAATCAATGACTCTATCGTGCGGCGATTCACCTGACGTTTATCGACCCGCTTACAGAAATCAAACAAATCTTTGAAAGGACCATCGGCAGCGCGTACCGCCATGATATTTTCTATCGCATTTTGCCCCGAGCCTTTAACCGCGCCCATGCCGTAACGTATCTGCGTCGCTTTCTTGCCGGGTTCACCGACTGGCATAAAACGGTAATCCGATTGATTGATATCCGGTGGCAGCATTTTCAGCTTGCAGATATCCATCGCGTCTTCGACTAAGATTTTTACCTTGTCGGTATCGTCCATCGCCAGCGACATATTGGCGGCCATAAACGCGGCTGGGTGATGGGCTTTCAGGTAAGCAGTGTGATACGACAACAGCGCGTACGCGGCAGCATGGGATTTATTAAAACCATAGCCCGCGAATTTTTCCATCAAGTCGAAAATCTCGTCGGCTTTTTCTTGTGGCAAACCGTCTTTGGCTGCGCCGTCGCGGAAAATCTGGCGATGTTCTGCCATCTCTTCGGCTTTTTTCTTACCCATCGCACGACGCAGCAAATCCGCACCGCCGAGTGAATAACCACCTACCACCTGCGCCATCTGCATCACCTGCTCCTGATACACCATGATGCCGTAGGTTTCGGACAAAATGCCCTCAGTACGCGGATCGGGATAATCAAATTTCTCGCCGTGCTTACGCTTACAGAAGTCAGGAATCAAGTCCATAGGACCCGGGCGATACAGCGCCACCAGCGCGATAATGTCTTCAAAGCGATCAGGCCGCGCATCTTTCAACATGCCTTGCATGCCGCGACTTTCCAGCTGGAACACAGCGACGGTTTTCGCTTTGGTCAGTAATTCATACGATGCTCTGTCATCCAGCGGCAATTTCGCCAGATCAAAATCCGCCATCGAAGGATCCAGCATTTTGATATAGCGCACCGCCCGATCAAGAATCGTCAGTGTTGTCAAACCCAAAAAGTCGAACTTCACCAAGCCAACGGCTTCGACGTCATCTTTATCGTATTGCGACACCACGCCGGAATCCCCGCCCTGCGTGTAAAGCGGGCAAAAATCCGTCAGCTTGCCTGGCGCAATCAACACACCACCGGCATGCATACCGATATTGCGGGTAATACCTTCAACTTGCTGCGCCAGATCGAGCAGAGTCTTCACTTCTTCTTCGTTTTCCTGCCGCTCGGCCAGCAAAGGTTCTTCGATGATCGCTTCCGCAATCGTCACCTGCTTACCCGGCTTGAACGGAATCAGTTTAGACACGCCATCGCAAAACATATAGCCGAAATCGAGTACACGCCCCACGTCACGAATCGCACCTTTGGCCGCCATCGTTCCGAAGGTAGCGATCTGCGACACCGCTTCTTTGCCGTAACGGTCTTTCACGTATTGAATGACGCGGTCACGACCTTCCTGACAGAAGTCAATATCAAAGTCGGGCATAGAAACGCGTTCTGGATTCAAGAAACGTTCGAACAGCAGGTTGTACTGCAAAGGATCAAGATCGGTAATCAGCAGTGAATATGCAACCAGTGAACCGGCACCGGAACCACGGCCCGGGCCGACGGGGACGCCATTATTTTTTGCCCATTGAATAAAGTCGGCAACGATCAGGAAGTAGCCTGGAAAACCCATCTTGACGATGGTATCGGTCTCAAACTTCAGGCGGGCTTCATAACGGGCGCGCTCTTTCTCGCGTTTTTCTTCATTTGGAAACAGATGCTGAAGGCGGAATTCCAGCCCGCGCTTCGCCTCATGCACCAGAAACTCATTAATATCCATACCATCAGGGGTAGGGAAATCGGGCAATTTAGGTTTACCGAGTTCCAGCGTCAGGTTGCAGCGTTTGGCAATTTCTACGGAATTTTGCAAAACCGCCGGCATATCGGCAAACAACGCCTGCATTTCTGCCTGCGTCTTAAAGCATTGCTGGTCGTTGAAGCGACGCACACGCTTACCATTCGCGAGCATGTCACCTTCCGAGATACAGACCCGCGCTTCGTGCGCCATGTAATCATCTTTACTCAGAAATTGCACCGGATGCGTCGCCACTACCGGCAGGCGTAATTTCTTTGCCAGCGCTACCGCATGCCGCACATGATTTTCCATGTTGGCCTGGCCTGCACGTTGTATTTCGATATAGAAATGGTCAGGAAAAATACTTTCCCAACGGCGCGCATGCTCTTCTGCCAATGCCAGATTGCCATTATCAATCGCCACGCCGACATCGCCAAAATGCGCACCGGACAAGGCGATCAAGCCACCGCCTTCGCCCTGCTCATGCAATTTCTGCAACCATTCAAAGCGTATCTCGGCCCGACCTTTATATTGATTCGTCAGCCAGGCTTGCGCTAACAATTCACAAAGTTGCAAATAACCCTTGCGATTTTTGACCAGTAACATCAAACGTGATGGTTTTTCACGATCGGTTTCATTGGTAATCCAGGCATCACAACCGGCAATCGGTTTAATCCCCTTGCCCCGGGCTGCCTTATAAAATTTAACCATGGCAAATAGATTTGCCAGATCAGTAATCGCCATTGCTGGCTGCATGTCTTTGGCTGCGGCCTTAATCACGTCATCAATACGTACCAGACCATCCACAATCGAATATTCAGAGTGGATACGTAAATGGACAAATTTTGGATCGGAAGGCGCAGCGGATGTTGCTTGAGCGTTCGCTTCTGGAGAAAGTGTTAATTCTGTAGTCATCCCGCTATTCTACCGCGAGCCCAGTTCTGTACATCAACTTTACGCACGACATATTTACGTACGACATATAAGGATCAGGATACTGATGACTATGACGAAACCTTATCCGATCAGACACTCTTTTGTCGAAGAAGCAAAGAATTTTTCCAGCAAGAAAGACCCTCGCTGAGTTTTAAGAAAAATCCCCGGCAGATTATCCGCAAAGTTGCATTGGCACGACAGCGGCGCGTAAGTGCTGTGTTAAGCTCAAACCAAGTATTGACGCCTTCCGGAGCCTATTTTGCCAACTGTTTTTAGCATGCCAGATGCTGTATTTTCGCGCCGCGTATCAAGCCGCAAATACAGTCATTTATTTGCTGTATTGCTATTTTTTCCTTACCTGAACGCGCACGCCGCATTTTTGGAGGAATCGGCAGAACGAGGGGAGTCGATTTTTCTGGATGATATTCCCGTCGTATTGTCCGCATCACGCTTATCTCAGCCCATCAACGAAGCTCCGGCGGCGGTCACCGTCATTGATAAGCAAATGATCAAAGATTCCGGTGCCTGGGATCTGTCCGAAATCTTCCGGCTGGTTCCTGGCATGTATGTGGCCTACCATGCTGATCCGTATTTCTCTGCAGACAGCACCGTTGCCTATCACGGCATGGTGACAACAACGACATCTGATCGCATGCAAGTGCTGATTGATGGCCGCTCGGTCTACTCAGGCTTGTTTGGCGGGGTTAACTGGAGCGATTTGCCGATAGTTCTGGCTGATATTGAACGCATAGAAGTGATACGCGGCCCGGATTCAGCGAGCTATGGCGCAAATTCTTATCTCGGTGTCATCAATATCATTACCCTGCATGCGGCGGAATCCCGCGGTGCGTCGGCTTCATTTTCGTATGGCAACAGCCGCTCAGAAGGCGTATTTCGCTATGGCGCAAAAAGTGGTGATCTCAGCTACCGGTTGACTGCGAGCATACGCAAGGATGACGGGGAAAACGCATTTATCCAGCATCCGACCTCTCAGGATAAATTCTGGACACTGAATAAATACGATAATAAAACGATGCAGATTTTCAATCTGCGTACGGATTACCAGATCAACGCCAGCGACACGCTGGAATTTCAGTTTGGCTACAATGGCGGCCCGCGCGAAGTTGGTGAATACGACAACGTCGCAGCCGTCACGCGCCGGGCAGAAAATCATTTTGAAATGCTCTACTGGCGCCGCGCGCTGGAATCGGGCGGAGAGCTAAGCCTGAAAGCGTTTCATACGCAGGAAAGAGTCAACGCCAGGCTGATCGATTCTGATGGCATCAGTGATGGTGACGCGAGATTCAGCCGTTTTGATCTGGAAGCGCAACACACCTTTTCACCGTTTAAAAATACCCGTCTGGTGTGGGGCGGCAGTGTACGGTACGACAATACCTATGCACCGTACTATCTGGGGGTCGGTGACAACCAGTACCTTTACGGTGATTTTCCTTACCATCTGCAAAGATTATTCGGCAATCTGGAATGGCGAGTCCGTCCAGATCTGGTGTTGAATGCCGGGGCGATGGCGGAACACAATACCTACACCGGTAGCGACGTCACACCAAGGATTGCACTCAACTGGCATGTTTCTCCTGATCACACATTCAGAATCAGTCATTCACGCGCAACCCGTTCACCATCGGTGTATGAAAAGGTCTATGAGAGCTACTGGCGCGGTGCAGATATGTACCCCAGCTTGCCACCACTGCAAACGGAACGCGTCCAATCAACAGAAATTGGCTACATGGGGAAAATCGCCAAAGCCGATATCGATTTCCGCATTTTTTATGACGACTACAATGAGCTGATCGACGTTCGCAAAGAAAAATCTGCGATCAGCGGCGATCTGAATGCCGGTCGCGCATTAATGCGTGGCTACGAGTTGCAAGTCAAAGCGCCACTGGGTGACGCGACCCGTATTATTTACGGATTATCAGGAGGCACCGTCAAAAGTGACAACATCAATGGCGTTATTTATAGCGACTCATTACCCAAATACAGCCACAGCCTGTTAATCAGCCATAAATTTAATGAGCAATGGCAAGGCAGCCTGGTTGCTTATCAGGTAGCAAAGACAAAATTCAATGCTACCGATTTCAATCCCGTCATGAATCGTGGTTATTACGTCGATGGCAATCGCCGTTTTGATGGACGTCTGGCCTATCAATTTAAAATGGCCGGGAATCAGGCTGAGCTCGCGTTGATCGTGCAAAACATTGCGAATGCGCATTACTTTGAATATCGCCACGACAACGAATTTCCAGGTCGCTTAACCAGACTGAAACTGAAGGTCGACTTTTAAATCATGGGACGCTTACGCCGACTGATCAGCAGGGATTTGCGCCGCAAGTGCTACGCCTGCCTGCTCGGATGGGCACTCATGCTGTTCTCCGGCGTCACCGCTTCGGCATATACGCTGGACAACATCACTATCGTCCTGAGTGATGAAGGTGGCGCATACGAAGAATTTGCAAATCACCTCAACAGTCTTTTGCAGCCATCAAATAAAACCTCAGTCAGGCTGCTCTCGCTGAAAAATATGGCAAATGATGAATTCAGCCGTGCCGCTGCCAACCAGCTCGTGATTGCCGTTGGCACGCCAGCGATGGTGGCGATGGCGCAAAAGCCTGCTACGAATCCCGTACTGAACGTGCTGGTACCGAGGGCAACCTTCATCAAAACAGCAAAGCAATACAACCGCAACCAGGATCAACGTCGGTTTTCAGCGGTCTATATGGATCAGTCATGGAGCAGACAATTACGGCTGATACGCGCCACCATGCCGCCCCGCTCCAAAGTCGGCATTCTGCTGGGCAGAGAATCGAGCGACTACATTTCCGCCCTGCAAAGCGCAGCAAAAGAAGTCGATCTGACAGTGAATATCGAATCTGTCACCGATGATGCAGAATTGCTGAACGCACTGCGCCGGCTATTAAGCAACAGCAATGTGATACTGGCCGTGCCCGATGCGCAGATCTATAACCGCAATAATATTTCCAGCATTTTATTGACCAGCTACCGGCAGCAAGTGCCTTTATTTGGTTTTTCCGCTTCCTACGTGAAGGCGGGCGCACTGGCCGCGGTGTATAGCACTCCTGCCCAGATCAGCCAGCAGGTTGCAGAAATTATCAGCAATTTATCCTCGGCCAGCAGCCTGCCTGCGCCGCAGTATCCTCGCTATTTTTCAGTGAATACGAATCCGCAAGTCGCCCGCTCGCTGGGTCTCAGCATCGATTCCGACATTGAAATCCAACGCCATCTCAGGCTAACGTCGGAGCAGGCGCAATGAAAAACTGGCAGCTATCAAAACGCATACTGTTTATCGCCCTGGTGCCGGTATGGGCCATCATGATCTTGTTGACGGTGTTGGTCGTCGTGGTCGGTATTACTGAAATTGATGGTGCGCTCAAAGCGCGCGGTGCGCTGATCACACGTCATCTCGCTCCCGCCTGCGAATACGGCGTGTTTTCAGGTAATCGTGAGGTGCTGCAATCAATGGCGCAAGCGATCATGAAAGAAGATGATTCGCAAGCCGTGATTATTACTGACACTGAAAGGCATATTCTTGCCATCAGCGGCAAACCCGATGTGCTCACCGCAGAACACCAGCGAGCAGCCATGGAAGGCCGCATTTCAAAAGGAAAAGGCAGCCTGATTTTCGGTGCGCCGATTTATCAGGGCAATACCGAAGGCGACGCATTTGATTTATTCGACAGCGCGACC
Source organism: Cognatundibacterium rivi (assembly GCF_018139565.1). Classification (GTDB taxonomy): domain Bacteria; phylum Pseudomonadota; class Gammaproteobacteria; order Burkholderiales; family Burkholderiaceae_D; genus Undibacterium; species Undibacterium rivi. The sequence continues at coordinate 77,657 of NZ_JAGSPK010000004.1, read as the reverse complement.
AAAGAAAGAGCAGAAAAAGCCAAGCTGCTGGGCTACGTCTATCTGGAACTCAGTACCGCATCCAGCCAGCGCAGCAAAAACCTGTTTGCGATTGTCAGCCTGTTGATCGGCGTCGTCGGCACTGCGTTTGCATCCGTACTGGCGCTGCGTATGAGCAATGATCTGACACGCCCGCTGTCACGCCTGATCGACAGCGTACATCGCATGGCACAAGGCGAATTCAGTACCCGCATCCTCGCCAATTCCGGCGGGGAGATTCAGGAACTCGAAGATGGATTTAATAAAATGGCGTCTGAAATTCAGCGCAGCCACGATGAAATGCTGGAGGTCAATGCCAATCTGGAAAAACTGGTCGGCGAACGTACCCGCCAGCTCGAACTGAAAAATCAGGACCTCGAATATCTGTCCAATACCGACCGCCTGACCGGTTTATACAACCGCTTCAAACTCGAAACCATCCTTGACGAAGAACATTTGCGCAGCCAGCGTTACGGCAGCAATTTTGCACTGACCATTATCGACGTTGATAAATTCAAGTCAGTCAACGATACGTATGGTCATCAGGTCGGTGATCAGGTACTGATCAGCATCGGTAAAATCCTGCAGAAAAACGTGCGCAGCAGTGATGCCGTTGGACGCTGGGGCGGCGAAGAATTCATCGTGATCTTCCGCGAAACTACCGCCGAAGACGCGATTGCGGTTGCAGAAGAGCTGCGTGCCGCGATCGAAGTCTATGAATTCGAGACCGTAGGCAAACGCACCGCCAGCTTTGGCGTTGCCGCTCACCGCCATCCCGACAACATCTCTGAAATGATACGGCGCGCGGATAATGCTCTGTATGCCGCGAAACACAATGGCAGAAACCGCGTCGAGTACAAAGAAAACTGATGCATCGTTGTTGCCTCCGGGGCAGGCACAAAGCAGCCCGGCTCTACTCAGTTTCAGCATCCATCCTGCATCAGCCATTTATACGTGGTGCGCCATACAATGGCGCTCACGCCTGACACCAGCATTAGCGCCAGCATCCGCACAACAAACAGCCGCCAAACAAATGCGCTTTCTGTGCTGCGCTACGGTAAAATGCTTGTCATCCCATTATGGAAGCACTGAAGCGCACGTTCGCTCACGGGCACAGATGAGGTTGGGCGTCTCTTGCGCATCGCCTGCGCAAAGCAATTCACCAGAAAGCGCCTGCCATCTGCCTGTCAACGAACCAGCGCGCCGGTCTCGTATCCAACATTTCATTTTTATCGGTTTAATTTATGAGCAACGACAACAAAAATAAGGCAGCAGCAGAAACCACCGCACCCGTTTCCAATTTTTTACGCGCCATTATCGATAACGACAACGCCGCAGGCACTTACAAGCGCGATGGCATGCCAGCCGTCATCACCCGCTTTCCGCCAGAACCAAATGGCTACCTGCACATCGGCCATGCCAAATCAATCTGCCTCAATTTCGGTTTAGCCCGCGATTACAACGGCGTTTGCCATCTGCGCTTTGACGATACCAATCCAGAAAAAGAAGATCAGGAATACGTCGACACCATCATGGATAGCGTCAAATGGCTGGGTTTCGACTGGCAAGCCTCGGCACAAAACGGCGGCGGCAATCACCTGTATTACGCCAGCAATTATTTCGACACTTTCTACGCGATTGCCGAATACCTGATCAATGCTGGCCATGCCTACGTCGATAGCCAAAGCCCTGAAGACATGGCGGCGAATCGTGGTGATTTCTCACGGCCTGGCGTGAACTCGCCTTTCCGCGATCGCACAGCCAGCGAATCACTGGATTTATTCCGCCGCATGAAAGCCGGTGAATTTGCCGATGGCGCCCACATCCTGCGCGCCAAAATCGACATGGCGTCACCAAATATGAATATGCGCGACCCGGCAATCTACCGTATCCGCCACGCGCATCACCACAACACCGGCGACAAATGGTGCATCTACCCGATGTACGACTACGCGCATCCGCTCGAAGACGCAATCGAAAACATCACGCACTCAATCTGCACCTTAGAATTCCAGGATCACCGTCCGTTCTACGATTGGATTATCGCCCGCGCAGCCGAAGGCGGTTTCTTCAAACAACCCGTGCCACGCCAATACGAATTCGCGCGCCTGAACTTAACTTACGTCGTCACCAGCAAACGCAAACTGCGCCAACTGGTCGAGCAAAACATCGTCAGCGGTTGGGACGACCCGCGCATGCCCACCATCGTCGGCATCCGTCGCCGTGGCTACACACCAGAATCCATCCAGCTTTTCTGCGAACGCATAGGCGTCACCCGCTCTGATGGCTGGATCGATTACAGCACACTCGAAGGCTGCCTGCGTGAAGACCTCGACCCGAAAGCACCACGCGCCACCGCCGTACTGCGCCCGTTGAAACTGATCATCGACAACTTCCCTGAAGGCGAAAATATTTCCTGTAGCGCCCCCGTTCACCCGCACCACCCGGAACGCGGCAACCGCGAATTCACCATCGGCAAAGAACTGTGGATAGAACAGGAAGACTTCATGGAAGAACCCGTCAAAGGCTACTTCCGCCTGTTCCCCGGCAACAAAGTGCGCCTGCGTTACGGCTACGTCGTGGAATGCACCGGTTGCGATAAAGATGAAAACGGTAACGTGATTGCCGTGCATTGCAACTACTTCGCCGACAGCAAATCCGGCACCGAAGGCAGCGCGAATTACAAAGTCAAAGGCAACATCCACTGGGTCAACGCCGCCGACGCCTTAGAAGCCGAAGTGCGCCTGTACGACCGCCTGTTCACCGATGCGAATCCAGATGCAGGCGGCAAAGACTTCATGGTACTGCTCAATCCAAACGCATTAGAAATCGTCAAAGCCTACGTAGAACCCGGCATGAAAGACGTGACACCGGATACGCGTTTACAGTTTGAACGCCACGGCTATTTTGTCGCGGATCGTGTGGATTCTGTCGTGGGGAAACCGGTCTTTAATCGGGTGACGACTTTGAAGGATTCGTGGGGGAAGTGATCGTCTCGTCTTCGCTGATCATTTTTCGATATCATTGAACGTTCCATCGCTGAAGCATATTCCAATTGGCCGAAGTAAATTAGACTCACCCAAACTAATATCGTTTGTTATTTGACCAAAATTTAGCAAAAAATAGGATGCTTATGCCACTTGACTACAACCAATATATCGCAGAGGTAACCGCGGATATTGAGACTGTGTTGACTGAAGCTTTATGCCAGCCCATTTTATTTATCGGTTCTGGATTTTCCAAACGATATGCAAAAAAACCAAATTGGGATGAACTTCTACGGAAGTTGGCAGAACTTTGTCCGACGATTGATAAAGACTACGCATATTATAAGCAGAAATATAATGATCCGATAAAGATCGGAAGTGTCTTTGCTGAAGCTTATGTTGAATGGGCATGGGGCGCGGGAAAAGAACATTTTCCAGAAGAATATCGAAGTGGAAAATTTCCAAAAGATATTTTCTTGAAACACATGATCTCGGTATTGTTGCGTGAAGAGTCTGGAGAGCCCTTAAGTGCCGAACTAAAAGCTGAAATTTCGGCAATAAAAAATATTTCGCCTCATGCAATTATCACCACTAATTACGACGAAATAATTGAATCTATTTTCCCAACCTACGATCGAATAATTGGCCAACAAATTCTAAGAAAACCTTTTTTTTCAATTGGCGAAATTTTCAAAATTCATGGTTGCATTTCAGATCCGCAGTCAATCGTCATTGGTGCCGAAGATTATATAAATTTTGAAGAAGATCATAAATATTTAAGTGCAAAGTTATTAACTTACTTTGTCGAGCACCCACTTATTTTTATAGGGTATGGAGCAAACGATCCGAATATTAAAAAAGTTTTATACGACGTCGACCGAATGGTTCGTGCAAACTTTCAATTGATCCCTAATATTTATATTCTTGAGTGGGATCGTGGGATTACTGCATCGTCTTATCCTGCTAGAGACAAGGTCTTGACCATTTCTGAAGATAAAAATATTCGCATCAAAAATATTACCGCGCAAAACTTTGAGTGGGTCTTTAAAGCCTTTAAAGGCGATGGAAATCTCGAACATGTAAATCTAAAATTGCTCCGTTCTTTAATGGCTAGATCTGTCAATTTGATTCGATCTGATGTACCGCATAAGAATGTTGAGATCGATTTTGCATCTCTCGAACATTCGCTAGAGAATGGCGAAAATTTTGCAAAACTTTTTGGTGTAACTCATTTAGATGACCCTTCAAAGGTTAATCTAAGCTATCCGTACACACTTTCAAGCGTTGCAGAACAACTTGGTTTCAATTACTGGAGTAAGGCGCAAGATCTAATTCAAATCGTTACTGAAACAAAGGGCTTTAACATAAAGTCAAATGACAATAAATATCACGTAGCATTAAAAACCGGGCGAGCTACTGATAGCTTCACTCACAAGTACTCGCAGGCTACAGTCGACTTGCTTAAAAAAGTAGTCGATGGCACGGACTATGAAATTGATAAGTAAGCACCCTACGTAATGTTTGTGCGGCTTGTGGCGTGTTTTTTGCCACGAGCCGCATCTTTATTGGGTGGCGTTTTAAGGATATTGACGATTCATCGCGTTAAAAGCGTGCTGTGATTTTATTTCTCGCGCCTTTCTTATGTCTAAAACCAACGTTCAGAGATCGCTGGCGGCACATATTTCTTCACCGCGAATAACTTTTAGCGCAGACCTATTCTGACCGCCGTATTATTGCCTGCCGCCCTATTTCACAAGATTAAGCTTGCTTCATACATTTCAACACCGCGTCGTCAATGATCGCGTCTTTTCTTACACATTCCTTTAATTTTTTTGTAGGCACGATTGTCGTTGAAGTATTTTTTTCGTACGCAAGCCAGGTGTGATAGCGGGGTGTTATCTTGCCCTTTACCGGATGCCAAAATTCTATGGGCAGCGAAACGATGATGCCATTTGCATTTTTTTGTAAGTGGAAATGCAAATGTGGTTCCGTAGAAAAACCGCTATTCCCCGACAGCCCAATGACCATACCAGCTTCGATTCTTTGCCCCGGAGAGACGTGAGACGAATATTGTTTCAGGTGGATATATTCGGCCCAAGTGCCATCGTCATGAAGAATCCGCACAAGGTTTGCCTTGTCCACAAACTCAGGCTTCGCCAGTCCATTATCTGCAAATTGGTTTACATTTTCGATGACATAACCAGATCTGGCCGCAACAATCGGCGTACCAATAGGCATAACGAGATCAATGGCATTTTTATTTGAAACTGCATTGTGAGAAAAAATCGGGCCGTCTGGTGCCTGACTGACGAAGACGGGCTGCTCTGAAATAAAAGGCAATCTGTATTTCGCAGTCGGGTCATGCTGCGCAACTGGCGAACCAACTACATAATTAAATTTATAAAAAAACTCGTATCTCTGCTGCTTATTGAATGCGGAAATGTCGACTAACTCCAGCGTTTGTCCGGGTGCAATATAGCGCACTATCGGCCAGCTCGCGCTGGAGGCGATGTTGCTGGAAAGAACTAAATTCAGGCTTAAAGTCAATGGAATACGACTTCGATTATTCGCAATAACCAGTGTCGAATTCGCTTTTTTGACACTCTCTACTGACACCAGTGTCGTTTGTGAAAAGCAGCAAGAAGACCACAGCCAGGCGACCAACAGCAAGGCTGATTGAAAGTGCAAATTCCGAACTTTTTCCACATTAAGGATTTCCGTTAAAAAAATAATCTTGCTGCACGTATTTATTCACCGTGAACAGCTTTCAGCGCAGACCAATTTTTACTGCCGAATTAACACGCGCTGTCTTACCGCAAGCGTAGCATACGCCCTCCTTCCGCAACCCTTTTTGCTACTTGCCACTCTGTTTTTTAGAGCTGGTATTTCGTCAGAAAATGACAGCCCAATGTTGTTGCAAAATGCGCAGGAAGATAGGCAGCACGCTGGTGCTCTGGCGTATCATTGACAATGGTTACTCCTTCAAAAATACGGATCACGCAACGTCAATGCACGCACTGAATCATCTTTTATACGGCAATATTGATTTCCTTAAAAATGAGGAATACCGGGCGTTTCAATTCCGGTTTTTATGCATTTTATTGCTGGCTGGTGCGGGGGTGACCGTGCTGTTGCTGGCGGGCGTCGCCAGCGGGGTAAATCATATCGACGCCATCCATGTCGTTTCGATGACGTGTTTTACGCTCATCAGTCTGGTGATCTGGCTGGTCTTGCGCGGGCAACCGCAACGCTTTGTGGCAATGGCGTGGATATACGAGTGCTTATGCCTGCTGGAGTTTGTGTCTGCGCTGTATTTTGTTTCGGAAGATGAAATGCGCGTGATCTGGTTTTTTACCAATATTCCGGGGATCTATATTTTGCTTGGTCAGCGTGCGGGCATGTTGATTACCATAGGTACGATCGTTGGTCTGGCGGTGGGCAATGCATTTTTGCCGCAGCCTTATTCAACAAATGCGATCGCTACCTTGCTCTCAGCGTTGATGTATCTGGGTGCTTTTTTTCATGTCTATGGTGCGCGCTCGGTGTCTTACTTCATCCGTATGCGCGAGTCTAACCGTCAGTTGCGTCATATCGCCAGCCACGACCCGCTGACCGATCTGCTGAACGCGGGCGCATATTATGCAACCTGCGATCAGTTGATTCATCTGGCAAGCCGCCACCAGCAGCCGTTCGCGGTGCTGTTTGTCGATCTCGATCACTTCAAAAAAATTAACGATACCTTTGGCCATGAAGCTGGTGACATCGTGCTGAAAACTGTCGCTAAACAACTGCAGGAATCAGTCCGGCAAAGTGATGCGGTTGGCCGTATCGGTGGTGAGGAATTTTCCGTTTTTCTGCCGGACACCGATTTAAGCGGCGCAGCCAAACTGGCCGAAAACATGCGCAGCGGCATTGAAGCCCTGATGCCGCAAATCGGCCAGCAGCGCATCAAAGTCACCGCCAGCATCGGTGTTGCCAGCGGCGAACGCAGCGAAACCAACATTGCCGCCATTCAGCGCCGCGCCGATCAGGCGATGTACGACGCTAAACAGCAAGGGCGCAACCGGGTATCCTGTTTCACGCAAGCCGCCTGAAAGCGTGCGACTGCCCGCTTCCTACCCGCTTCTCACGCGCTTCGCATCGCCTGCTGATCGCACAATACGCAACGTATCAACGGCGTTTGATTATTCAGGCTGGAGGTTTTATTTATCTCCCATTGGATATTCAAGGTGAAATACGGCACTATCTTGTGCTGTGCAAATAGCTCATCATGTTTTATAAATTACGTTTTGCAACACAAGTAAGACGCTGTCAGCTTTTTTAAAAACTCAGGCGACGAAATGCTATGAAAAATTCTTTGATTTTTATATCTATCAGCATTGCGGCAATCGGCTCTACTTTAGCGCTGGCTTATTTCATTCGTATGGACAGCTTTGAGTTTGCGTGGGCGTTGAATTTTCTGTTGATGATCTGGGTTTCCGCTCTTATCGAGATAATGAAAAGCCCGCTTCTATCGTCTTACTTTGACGAAAAAACCTGGGAACGAAGAGGGAAAATTTACGAATATCTGGGCATCAATTTTTTCAGAAAAATGCTGGTGTTAATTGGATGGGAAAAAGTCATCAGAAAATCGACGCCTGTCGAAAAAAATGCCGAGGCTCTGATGGGTTTGCACCATCAGACTAAGAAATCAGAACTCGGTCATTTCATTATTTTCTTTATCGTGCTGGCCTTTAATATTGTTGTCGCGATGCGATTTGGTTTGATGAAATCAATGTGGCTGTTTGGTTTAAATATCTTACTGAATCTCTACCCTGTGATTTTGCAACGATATAACCGCCCGAGAATTGCGCGCGTAATCAATATGCGACGACGAAAATGAGTACCGCTATCTGAGCCTTGAAATATCAAGGCTGATCTTCACCAACGCGCTATTCTTCCATCCGCCTGCACATATTGAACCTGCACTTGCATTTCCCATCGAGGGTTAGCAAACAACCTTCGCAGGACGCGCTGCGGATACCTCTTTGCCGGGCATCGTCAATTTTTACTGATCATTTTTCTTTTTCTACGCACTCGCCCCCAATATCTATGCGGTTTGTGGCGTATTTTTAGTCTGCAAGCCTTATTTTTTGCGGGGTATCTCTTGATGTAGGTAGATATCTCAATCTTAGAGTTGTCGTCCTCTTTTAATTCATGAGCTTCCCCCTCCTCTGCGCACGTTTCTTATTTTATTTTTTGACATTGTTAAATTCTTACTAAATTGGATATAAGTCCATTGGTTTTGCCTATAGAATAGAAACTCCTTCTGATGGCATTTCCCTTACGCGAGGCGAGTCATGAGTTCATCCGCAACGATGCAGCAAGCGAAAACCGAGGCAGCACAACCTGCGCAACGCCAGCAAAGTAAAGCAAGTGCCGTTCAAAGTGAATTGTCTGACCTGCGCCCGCAAGCCACCGCACAGCGCCAGCTACAAGATACCGCCAACAACAGCCCGCAAAGCCATCAGCTCAACACCTTTCAACAGATGGCACAAAACAGCGCGCGTTCCACACAGCTCAAAGCCATGAGCGCGATGATGAATGCACCTGCTGTGCAACGGGTGGAACGAACAACATCAATATACAACCGGAATTTGCCAAGCAATGTTGTCTATCGCAAAGGAATGGAAATTGTGGACTCAACAAGTCCCGAGGCGTATGTGCATATTTCGAGAAATGCTACAGGTGCTGAACCTACGGTTAACATACAAGAACAGCCAGCATTTTTTAATGGACTGAATGAAGGCAATAAACGCTCTCACATTAACGAGGCGGGTGTTGGAGCGCACGTCAATTTGGATCAGTATACGGTGGCAAATAATGGTCACATAACTTTAGAAGGAAGATACGCATATGTCATGTCTGAGTTAGCTAATGGCTTTCCAGATCTTGGTGCAATAAAGACTGGCGCGCCAGTTGCAGATGATTTTACCAATTTGAATTTTGGTTCTTATGCGGCTCATGGAAATACACAAGTGTCGCAGCGAGATATATTTACATACATTAGCGACTATGCTGAACAAGCAGAAGAAATTTTAAATGGAAGAGAAATGGACGACGAATTGAAAGGCGAAGCACAAACTCAAATTACCGCAGTACAAACAGAAACAAATAATTTTGCAGACCATTTGATTAGTAATAGTCCACTACATGAAATTGGCGATGATGATTTTGTTCATTACGGTGGTGCAGAGTGGAATCCATTATTTCCTGTTGATTTTGTAAATCATCCAGATGGAGAACCTGGGAATTGAACGCATGAGTATTCGCGGATAAATAAGGTGCAAACATAAAGTATGCGTAATGTGCATCCTCTTTGTTATACATCACACGCACCACTTCTCCTGACATCTTCATTTTAAGTCGCTTTTTTTCATCATTAACGCGTAGCGCACTAAACAATACATATCAGGTCTATGGCAGGTTCGCATGCCACGAGGCTCATCTTTATTGAGAGGATATCTTTTGCGGGTGTTGTGATTTGTGGGCTAACTTGGTCTCTTCATTCATTGGTAAAACGGAACTTTCTCATCGTGGTCATCCTTTCCATTTTCTGACGTTATTAAATTTTCACTGAATCAGGAAAAATCCAACAGTTTTGCCATTAGAATAGGTTCTTCGTCTGATGGCATTACCCTTACGCGAGGCAAGTCATGAGTTCATCCGCAACTATGCAGCAAGCGAAAACCGAGGCAGCACAACCTGCGCAACGCCAGCAAAGTAAAGCAAGTGCCGTTCAAAGTGAATTTGCTGACCTGCGCCCGCAAGCCACTGCGCAACGCCAGCTACAAGAAGCGGCCAACAACAGCCCACAAAGTGCCCAACTCAAAGTTTTTCAGCAAATGGCACAAACCAGTGCACGCGCCACTCAGCTCAAAGCCATGAGCGCGATGATGAATGCGCCTGCTTTGCAACGGGTGGAAGAAGAGGAACCGCTCCAAGCTAAATCGGCAACCGAAACAGCCCAGCGTGACGTAGCAGATGCAGCCGAAGCGCCTAAACCAAATAACACCGGCCTGCCCGATCAACTTAAATCCGGTATTGAATCGCTGTCCGGCATGAGCATGGATCATGTCAAGGTGCACTACAACTCCGCACAACCCGCCCAATTGAATGCCCACGCCTACGCGCAAGGCAGCGAGATTCATGTCGCTCCGGGACAAGAGCGCCATTTGCCACACGAAGCCTGGCACGTCGTGCAGCAGGCGCAGGGGCGCGTAAAACCGACGATGCAGATGAAGGCTGGGGTTCCGGTAAATGATGATGCGGGGTTAGAGTCCGAGGCGGATCTGATGGGAGCGAAAGCCTTGGGGTTGGGGGCTGTGCAGATGAGGAAGGAAGGGGATGTTGGAATGTTAGAACTGAACCCGTCGCCATCGCAACCCATCCAGCAAAAAGAGCCTAAAAATAGTTCTTCAATAGACATAAATGTACAGAAGAAAGCTCTTAACCTAGCGAAGGGGGAGAGCAATGTGCTAATACAAAAATATAGTTATAACCCTAATCCGGCAGAAATAACTGTAAATCTCCCAAAAAGTACTGAAAAATGGACCGAAAGCATTAGTTCGAAAGTCACTTGGAAGAAGGGTGAAATTATGGATCCAAAGTCGATAGGTTCGCATACTGTGCATAACCATGGTTGGAAGGGGCTGCTCAAAAACCAAAGTAACAGTAACAATGCAACAGGTCTACATGTGGTAAATGCAAACTGGGGTGGTTCCGCAGATGCACTGGATGGAAATTTGGTACCAGGGACACCTAGATTAAACGGCCGCCATAAAACAATTGAAAACGAGGTGCACAATCAGTTCAAGAACAACGGTGGAAAAGCGCCTAAAGACATGTCCTACGAAGCAGATGTCATAACTCCCTATGATCAAACAATAGATCTTACAAAAAATAAATCAGGAGATGAGATTTATTATGAAGACCCATCAATTAAATGCACCGTAATAGTAGGCTCTGAAACGCTAGTGGATAATGAGCAAGTGGAGTTAGGTGGTGGCACCAAAATTGTAGTCCCTTAATTTCCCAAAAAAACACAAACAAAAGGAAAAAGGATCAAGTCTCGACCTAACACATTTTCAAACTAGACTATTCCCCATGTCCAGTACCTATTTGTGCCCACACGGATATAAATCTTTGTCCCAAAGTTTCTTACGGATTTTAAAATTTCGAGATTGTAAGGCACTTAATGCCTGACACTTAATGTGCAGGCATTAAGCAGCTTCCCAAAAAAATCAGTGACCTGCACCCGAAAACTTACTCCGCGCCACGTGTAATTTTTTGTAGCTATCGATCAGTCGCTGGTGTCTGTCCAAGCCTTCCAGTTTCATGCTCGTCGGTGTTAAGCCGTAAAAACGCACGCTGCCATTGACCGATCCGATTGCTGCATCCATGCGCTCGTTGCCAAACATGCGGCGGAAGTTGTTTTCGTAATCAGCCAGCTCTAATTCATCATCCAGTGTAACTTCGAGCACCACGTTCAGCGCCTGATAAAACAGACCGCGTTCGACGCTGTTGTCGTTGTATTGCAGGAAGGCTTGCGTCAAATCCTGCGCGTCTTCGAGTTGTTCTAAGGCGAGATGGATCAGCAGTTTTAATTCCAGCACGGTGAGTTGTCCCCACACTGTATTTTCATCAAACTCAATACCGATCAGGGTGGCGATGTCGCTGTAATCGTCGAGTTCGTTATTCTCTAAACGATCGAGCAAGTCTTCCAGTGCATCGTCATCAAGTTGATGTAAATTCAAAATATCGCTGCGGAACAATAAGGCTTTGTTGGTGTTATCCCAGATCAGATCTTCGACTGGATAGACTTCTGAATAACCCGGCACCAGGATGCGGCAAGCAGTCGCGCCTAGCTGGTCATACACCGCCATGTAGGATTCTTTACCCAAATCGGCGAGGATGCCGAACAAGGTGGCAGCTTCATCGGCATTCGAGTTTTCACCTCGGCCTGAGAAATCCCATTCCACAAATTCGTAGTCGGCTTTGGCACTGAAAAAACGCCATGACACAACGCCGCTGGAATCGATAAAGTGTTCCACAAAATTATTTGGTTCAGTCACAGCCTGACTGACGAAGGTGGGTTGCGGTAAATCATTCAGGCCTTCAAAGCTACGGCCCTGCAGCAATTCTGTCAGGCTGCGTTCCAGCGCGACTTCAAAGCTCGGATGCGCACCAAACGAAGCAAACACGCCGCCGGTGCGTGGGTTCATCAGGGTCACGCACATCACCGGATATTGCCCGCCGAGCGAGGCATCTTTGACCAACACCGGAAAGCCTTGTTCTTCCAAGCCTTGTATGCCAGCGAGGATACCGGGATACTTTGCCAACACGTCTTGCTGCACATCAGGCAAGGCGATTTCGCCTTCGAGGATTTCACGTTTGACGGCGCGTTCAAAAATCTCAGACAAACATTGCACCTGCGCTTCGGCCAGCGTATTACCCGCGCTCATGCCATTGCTGGCGAACAGGTTTTCGATCAGGTTCGATGGGAAATAAACAGTCGCACCATCGGATTGGCGCACAAATGGTAATGAGCAGATACCACGTTCTGTGTTACCAGAATTGGTGTCAATCAAATGCGAGCCACGCAATTCTTTATCGGGGTTATAAATTGCCAGGCTGTAGGCATCCAGAATCTCTTTTGGCAGCGCGTCTTTTTTACCCGGTTTGAACCATTTCTCATTCGGATAATGCACAAACTCGGCGTTCGCAATATCTTCGCCCCAGAACGAACCAGCGTAAAAATGATTATTACTCAGGCGCTCAATGTACTCGCCCAACGCCGACGCCAAGGCGCTTTCTTTGGTCGCGCCTTTGCCATTGGTAAAACACATCGGTGAGTGCGCATCGCGAATATGTAATGACCACACGTTCGGAATGATATTGCGCCACGATGCGATTTCAATTTTGATGCCCAGCCCCGCCAGCAAGCCGGACATATTCGCGATGGTTTTTTCCAAAGGCAGATCTTTACCGAGGATGTAGGTCGCAGCCTCTGCATCTGGATTTAAGGTCAGCAAAGCTTGCGCATCGGCGTCGAGACTTTCGACTTCTTCGATCACAAACTGCGGCCCTTCCTGCACGACTTTTTTGACCGTGCAACGTTCAATCGAACGCAGAATACCCTGACGATCTTTTTCAGAAATATCGGCGGGCAATTCAACCTGAATTTTGAAAATTTGCGCGTAGCGGTTTTCCGGGTCAACGATATTATTTTGCGACAGACGGATATTCTCAGTCGGAATATTGCGCGTGTTGCAGTACAACTTCACGAAGTACGCCGCGCACAATGCCGATGAAGCAAGGAAGTAATCGAAAGGCCCGGGCGCTGAGCCATCGCCTTTATAGCGGATAGGCTGATCAGCGATCACCGTGAAATCATCGAACTTGGCTTCGAGGCGAAGCTTATCGAGAAAATTGACTTTAATTTCCATGAAGAGTGTTCCAAAAAAGCGAGCAAAAGCGCGTTAAAAGTAAGTTAGCCGCCATTATCCGTTTTTTTAGGTATATACGCACTGTGTATGCATCATTCGCTTGCGCCTCTTTTCCATTCAGGCAAACCTTGCATCAATACAGGTTTCCCGGTGCTGAAAATTTCATGAGTAAAATAGGGAAACTTTTTCGGCATGCGTACCGCAATTGATCTCTTTAAAACCTGTGTTCAGGTAGCTCACCATATGAAGTTACTTCTTAGCCTGATTCTCAGTTTCTGCCTGACAGCAGCGGCGTTAGCGGCAGATGTTGAAACAATGCAGGCGCAGTTAAACGATAGTGAAAGCTTGACGGCGAGGACGCCGCTACTCACGCGGGTGGGTCAGTTAAGAAATGTCTTGATTGTCGATGCGGTACGAGAAGATGATCGACGCTACAACTCAGCAAAAAAGATGAAAGAGTCTTCTCTCGCGAAAGCAATTGGAGATGCGTACAAAAAAAGTGTCGCTGAAAATGCGGTCGAGGCTTATACCGAAGTATTAAAGCAATGCCAGCGTGAAACCTCACAACTACAGACAGTGCCGTTTATGCGCAGTGAAAGTCAGCAAGCACATTGCTACCGTTACTGATGCGGCTGTCACCAGGTAACTAAGAAACGAGCATCGTTCCGCTGGATTCTCACTGTTTTAATAACCGTCAGAAAAACAGTAAGCAGAGTGGTAGTCCCTTTTATCGCAGGACGGCGAAAAGGGACTATCGATTTTTATTTTTTGTAAATGCCGACACCAAGCAGGTAATTGTCGACTTTTTCTATGTAGGTCGTTTTTTGGTCCAGCAATTTAGTGATGGGATTAGGCCAGCGATATTCGACCCAGCCTGAGCCCTTCGTTTTTGCGACCTGCAGCATTTCTTTGGTCACCAGTTTGCCGTCGCCATCTTTAAAATCCATCAGCGGTTTTCCGACCAGTTTGGTATTTGCCGATGCGAGCATCGTGCCTTCCATATCGAATGCGATGACATACAGATCTCGGTCATGGAATTGTTTGTTGGAAGGATCATTAAAATCTGCCAGCGCCTTATCTTTGCCATTGGCTTTAAAGTGGGCAATCGCTTTTTTTACCATGGCTGTTGCCTGTTCAGCAGTCCCATGATCCTCTGCTGCTGAAGACACGCCGCATACGGCAAAAGTCATCAGAAATGCCAGTATCAGTGATCCGATTTTTTTCATGTCAGTCTCCCTATTTTTGATAACAATATTGGCTCCCGCTGCTGCCGTGTCGCAAGGGCGCGATCATGGCAGGCAGGATTGCTGCTCAGTATAGGGTTAGTGAAATTTTCTTATTGCAAGAAATTGTTGAATCGGTTTGAGTAAAATCAGACACAGAGGCAAGTAGTAACCTGTGCCCTGCACCGTGCTGCCGTAAATCCGTCTGAGTAAGATGTATATTAACAACGGTGTCACAACGACAAGTCGAAATAGGCTGTCCCGGTTGTAAGGTCCGTGCTTTGCTGTTTCTCACGCATAAGAAACTTCAGGAAAACAAAGTAAGGCACCAGAGATGGCGCTTATTGATGTCGCTTATTGATGACGGAGCATTTGATAATCGGTGCGTAATTTGAGACTGATGTCTTTTCCCATCACCGAGACATCGGTTTCTACCGCTTCTGACTTCACCAGATTATCCCCGTTTGCCTGTTTTTCATATTCAGTGACGGCAACAATATGGTTCATTTTGAGGATGAGCTTGACGCGAAAGGCTTCAATGTTGCTATATTCCACTCTTTGCAAATCACCCTTTTCACTGAGTGTGATAATGCCTGCAATTTTTTCAGGAGGTACACCTCGTAAATCAGCGTCTTTACGCATGTGAAAACGCCAGCGTCTGGGATTATTGCCCGCGTCTATCGCCTGTAAGGATTTCTCATCAACCTGTTCGCTCAGCTTTTCCTGATCGGCACTTTCCATTTTGTCGAGAAATTTTCTGGTTTCTTTTTCCGTCGGTACCCGTCCTTCAAACGACTCCAGCAGCCATTGCTGCTTTTTCTCTTTGGCCGGATCAAACACACCTACGCTTTTGAGCTTAGCGTTTTCGAATGATGTCACACGATAATGCCACGCACTGACTTGACTCTGATCGGTCGCCTTCAGTGCCTCCATCACCACATGCGCGCTGGCTGTTGAAGAAAACAGCAAGCACACTAGCAATCCACGTAAAAACATTCTTTTCCTTTCTGCTTTTGTTTCGGTATGACGCAACAAAGTGATGCTTTTTCAGGTATATCTTCCCAACGTTGTTGCTTCAGGTTTTCGTTCTTGTCGCCAACTCTGATAAGGTCAGATGCAACTTCATATTCTGTGTTACTGCGCGACAGAGATCGCGCTCCCTGGCAACATTGCATGATCTGTTTCGATAATGTCACGCCCGCTATTTTTAGCACGATACAAAGCAGCATCGGCTCGCTGCAGCAAATGATCAAAATCATCCTTGACATTACTATTACCAGCGATGCCAATACTGAGGGTGCAGAGCGGTAAATCTGTTTGCGCATTCTTCAGCGTTGCCTGAATCCGGGCCGCGACCACTCGCGCTTCCGCCACTGTTGTTCCCGGCAACAGCACAACAAACTCTTCACCACCGAAACGCGCGATCTGATCGCACTCACGCAGCAACTGGCAGATTTTTCCTGCGACGAACACAAGCACCTGATCCCCGACGGCATGACCATGCTGATCATTGACGCATTTAAAGTGATCCAGATCTATCGCTAGCAACGCCAGCGGAAAATCAGCCTGGCGGGCATGCAATTGCAGTCGTTCATAGTAAGCACCACAACCGCGGCGATTGAGCACGCCAGTCAGCGGATCTTTGACCGCCCGCTGCTCAAGTACGGCCTTTAAACGACGCGATGCCATGACCAGAAAAACGACGCTTAACAGCTGCACCAGTATTGTCGAGGTTGCCAGGTAGGTCGTGGCCAGATTGCTGGTCTTCAGCAAGTTCACACTTGCGCCATCGTATGCCAGAGCGAAACCACCGCGTATTAATGTCAGAGCAGCATGTAGCAGCAACAGCGCCACAAAAAAATAACTGCTGAATTGCTTTTCGCCATGAAGCCAGACCAGCCGGACCAGAGCGCAGTACATCCCAAAAGAGGTCAGTGAATAAATCGCCACGCGTATGCTGAAATTGGGTGTCACCGCCAGCCACCACATCAAAGCAGCGATGGTGAGCCCCCAGATAAAAAGAAACAAACGCCAGGTCGGCTTCTGCCCGTAAAACAACTGGGTACCGATCAGAGTCATTCCCTGCCCCCACAACATCGCACCATTAAATCCGGGAATTGCAATGTATTCACTCAGTACTGCTTGGGTCGCAAGTATCGGCAGCGCCAGCAATGTCATTAACTGCGCCCATGCCCAATGCCCCACACCCTGCACTTCTGATTTAAATGTGCGATGTACTGAAAACATGATGACGCTCATGCCTATACAAATAAATGCATTCATGAAGACTAAGGTGTAGATATCAAGTGGCTTCATCGTGCTTTTAAGTGTCAACAGGCTCTGGTTTTCGTGCGTGCAATTATAGTGGATTACACTCTGAAATTTCCTCAATGCAATTTCCCAGATAATGAAAAATGGCGTTCTTACACACGGATGGCATTAATTTGGAGGCAAGCGCATCGGACTGATAATTTCTCTGTGGTCCTGACATAAGCTGCAGATTGAAATACTGCTTGATTTACTGATCCATCAGCATTTTTGCACCGCCGTCCATGACGATTTACACTACGTTCTGCCGCTTCCAAGACGTACGACGCTAGGTCAAAACCGCACATAAAAACTCACGATAGAGGAAATCCATGCAAGACTGGTCTGTTTTAAAAACACTGTGGCAGCGTCATTGCGATCCGGTTTATCAAACCAGCGCGCGCGCATCAACAGAATGGGAACAACAGATACAAGCCTTGTATGCCAATCAGATTGCGCACCCGGCTGCACTCAGATTTCTGCTGCAAAAACGCCCGACTCTGGAAGAATTTTACGAATGGGTCGCGCATACCAGCGCGCGGTACCAGGTAGCAGAAGACGCATCGGATAATGATGACAACAGCTATCGCCTTTCAGCTGAAGAAGTCGCTTTCTGGCAAGAAAACGGCTATCTTGTTTTGCATAATGTTATTGATGCCGCCGCATGCGCTGCCAGTTGCGACGCCATCTGGCAACATACAGGCGCAACACTGCAAGAGCCGTCAAGCTGGTATCAGCCAGAATGCTTACAGCACGGCCTGATGCTGCCCTTGTACAATCATCCGCAATTAAACAGCAACCGTGCATCAAAGCGTATTCGCGCAGCCTATGCGCAGCTCTATGGTAGTGAGGCAATATACAAGACGATCGATCACGTCAGTTTCAATCCACCGGAAACGGCGCATTTTTCTTTTCGCGGCAGTGCCCTGCACTGGGACGTCAGCATCGCACAACCGATACCAGAACGCTACCAGGGCTTATTGTATTTAACCGACTGCACCGAAAGCGACGGTGCCTTTCATTGTGTGCCCGGTTTCCATCGCCAGATCGCCGATTGGATCAAGCAATTCAAGCCCGAAGACAACATCCGGCAAATTGCAACCGCAACCCTGAAGCCGCGCGCGGTACCCGGCAAAGCCGGCGACTTCATCATCTGGCATCAGGCCCTGCCTCACTGCGCAACGCCGAATCACGGTCTTACCCCGCGCATGGTGCAGTATCTGACGTATATTCCAACGAATCATGTGGAACACAGCGTGTGGATGTGAGCTTGGGCGATTTTTCATTTTGTTCGCCCTCCAGTCGTTCTAAGTACCCATTACAGCATGCGCTCAGGCTACAACGTCAACAGCCCTCATTGAAACCCTCGGGTGCAATTATTTTGAGGCTTCATCTATTTGGAGTGCTATGGAGCCCGAATTAGCTGACAGTCGAAAATATTTACATTTAAGCCAACTTTTTCGCTAATATGATTGTTTTCCGCATAGCCTTTCCACTACGCGAGGTCGATCATGAGTGCAGCAGCGCCATTGCAACAAGCGACAGCCAATTCACACGCCGAAACAAGAACCAACCCTCGCCAACTCAGGCAGAACGCTGCGGTGGCTGGACGTGAAAAGCAAAGTAACTTTGTTGACTCACGACCACAAACGGCTATCCAACGTCGCCTGCGAGAAACAGCTGCCGATAGTCCGCAAGCTGCTCAATTACAAGCCTTGCAGCGCATAGCCGCAGCAAGCGAACGCGCGGTGCAGCTCAAAAGAATGAGTGCAGCAGCGAGCACCGCTGCGTTGCAAAGAGTCGAAGATGAAGAACTATTGCAAGGGAAGTTCGCCACCATACAACGGGTAGAGGAAGAAGAACCTCTGCAAGGCAAGTTCAAGACAGCACAACGGGTGGAAGAAGATGAACCCCTGCAAAACAAGCTGATAACCGCTCAAAGAGTCGAAGATGAAGAACCGTTGCAGGGGAAATTCGTACCTGTGCAACGCGTTGAAGAAGACGAACTACTCCAAGGGAAATTCGATACTGTACAAAGGCAAGAGCAAGCCACCGCCAAGCCCAATAATACCGGTCTGCCGAATCAACTCAAATCCGGTATCGAATCTCTTTCCGGCATGAGCATGGATCATGTAAAGGTACGTTACAACTCATCCCAACCGGCGCAACTCAATGCACTCGCGTACGCACAAGGCAGCGATATTCACGTCGCGCCGGGGCAGGAACAACACTTGCCACATGAAGCCTGGCATGTCGTACAGCAAGCGCAGGGGCGTGTGAAGCCGACGATGCAGATGAAAGATGGTGTAGCGGTCAATGATGATGCGGGGCTGGAGACGGAAGCGGACGTGATGGGGGCGAAGGCTTTGAAGTTGTTACAAACAAAGGCGCAACTCAAAGACACATCGCCGTCGACATCGATACGAAAATCAGATGTGGCCGTACAAAGAGTCTGGAAGAGAGGTAGTGAAATAATCAACTCCAAAACAGTCGATGGCAATCCCATATCGTATTTAGAACTCATCCTAGGCAACGATAATCCATTTAATCATTATGTCAATGCGTACAAAACGAATGAGGATAGTGATTTTTCTGAGTTATATGACCGTCTGAGTAATACCCTAATCGAAGAAAGACAGTACGAACTCGATACGATCATTAATAACGCAACGGAATGGATTAAGAGCAAATTTCCTCAGGACAATAACGACGAAATAGTAGATGACAACGATCATCCAGAGGGGTCTGGAGAAATGGAAAGTCTCGAACCTGAGGACATAGATACTACATACTGGAAAAGTTCGGATGCTAAATGGTTAGCAAGTTTCTTTTGCGATCTGAACGTCGTTAAAGAACAGGTCAGTTTAGCTGAAAAGACTGGCTTTTCTGTAGCCCAGAATGTGTTCAACCAATGGACTAACTCAGGACCTCTGACCCGCAATCAGATCGCGTCGCTAATTGCACAGGAAAAAATACGGCAAAGTGGACAAATTTCGGACAAAGGCATCAAGCAATTTGCACGCGGCGCTGGTATTTCAGGTCCCAAAACTTATACAAGTAATACCGTCGGCCAATATAAAAATGTTGCCTACACTCGCGATGGGAATGGGTATTTTGATTTTACCAAGCCAACGCAAAAGACCCAATGGGCAACCCCGATTTCCGGGGGCATCATCGACATGGAGCTAGGTTGTAAAAAAACAGGGTATGGCTTAATGAAAGATAACAAAACCAAAGTCAAACTGCAAACTGCAACAAGAGCCCAACACTTTTCTATCGCTAATCGGATCGCGGGATATAGCGGCTCCGGTAGTCCAGATAACTATACATGGCACCATCTTAAGCAAAAATATAAGATGATTTTAGTAGATAGAAAAGTACATCAACAACACGGTCACAATGGCGGCATTTTTCTTTGGAAGTAAGCATGTCAAACGAAGTATTTGCTCATTCGAGCACTTCAGAGAAGTTCAACATTTGCAATTATTCTGACTAATAAAATATACGCAAAAAAAACAGTAATGAAATCGTGGCTCCCTGCACATTTCCACGCCAGCAGCCGCATTTTCATTAGGGGTTGCGGTGACATACTCACCTCAAAATGCATCACCTGAATGACATTACTTCGCAACGAAGCGCAGTGACCCGGCGTTACGGATGCGTTTGCCGCTGCGTTCGGCGGGCATGAATTCACATGATTTGGCGATGCGCAGGCTTTCCTGATCGAGTTGTGCATCGTCGCTGCCCCACTGCACTTTGGCATCCAGCACTTTTCCTGTTTCCGACGTATAAATACCGACGACGATGCCCGGATCTTTTTCTTTATGATCTCTGTCATCGGCGATGCGCAATTTGTCTGAGGATTTGCAAGTCTTCGCATCTAACACTGCCGGGCTGGTGTAGCCTTGATCAAACCTCCAGCGGTAAGCGGTGTATATTTCACTCGGCTCCCGCTGCCCCTCTGGCAATATCTGGCAACCGATAATTGCGTTCATCACGGTCAGATCAAGCATTTTCCAGCCGCTGCTGCGCACTAACTGAAACGCTTTGATTTTGCCGCTTTCATCAATCATCAGCTTCAGCATAGTGTCACCTTGCATACCATAGCGCAGAGCAGCTTCGGGATACGTGGGAATCGCGCACGCAGTGGCAATATCAATTTTCAGATGATTGATATTCGGCGTCACAGAATCTGCTTCGATACTGGTCGCAGACGCCGCGACTGGTGCGGACACCACGCCCGGCTTCACCGATTCTGCATCTCTGGCTATCGCGCCGGGCGACATCAAAGTTTGCAACAGCATCCACAACAAAACTGCCCCAGAAAATTGACGCATGCGATACCTTTTCAAAAGAAGTAGATGAGTGGCGCAACATCACTACAGCGTCGTCGCTGTCGCGGCGTGAACCAAATGGGCGGAATTAAAAACACAAATCATGTCGCAAGATTGTAATTAGACCAATATCTTTCAATCAAGCAATTTAAATAAATATTGAATACAATCGTAGCGCCTGATGCGCATCACAACCAAGGCGGCAGGTATTTACTCCATCCACTTTTCTGACAGGTCTGTACTGATATGAAAAAAATCGCGCTGCTTTTTAGTTTGCTGCTGACATTCTCAAACCTGTCTTTCGCTACGCCACCTGCGCAGGAAAACCCGATCAGTGCTTCGCAGACGGACAGCGCCCCAGACAACCAGTCTTACCCGCTGCTGTTTCTTCGTTGCGGCCCCATCAACTACCCCAAATATGCACTGCGCTACGAGTTGCAGGGCAACACCACAATTTCCGCTATTGCCGATGCCGATGGCAAGGTCATGTCAGCCGAAGTCACCAACAGCAGTGGCTGGCGCATACTGGATGAAGCCGTGCTGCAAGCCGTACAGAACTGTAAGGTATTGGATCAGCCTGACATGGAAAAAACGCCTCTGAAAGGCACATTCCGATGGAACATCAGTGGTATTGATTACCAGCAGCCGCAATTGATCGCCGCCAGTTGCGCAAGCTCAGATGCGGTGCATATTGCCTCTGACGAAGAAAAAGAACGCGGCATTGTGATTGGTGTTTATCTGGATAAGAAAGGAATGGTCAAAAAAATGACACTGGAATGGAGCAGCGGTACCGCTTCGGATATGGAAGCAATCCGTCTGCTCAAGAGCTGTCAGTTCTTACCTGCGCAGGATGGAAAAAAGACGCTGGAATCCGCGATTTCTATACGCCTGATCGCTGATGTTAAATCGAAAATACACCGCGACTAT
This sequence comes from Cognatundibacterium rivi, assembly GCF_018139565.1. Taxonomy (GTDB): domain Bacteria; phylum Pseudomonadota; class Gammaproteobacteria; order Burkholderiales; family Burkholderiaceae_D; genus Undibacterium; species Undibacterium rivi. The sequence goes on along the minus strand of NZ_JAGSPK010000004.1, from coordinate 55,374 downwards.
TCGCAATTCTGAGACCGATTAAGAACACCACCACAGGACGTGCAGAAGTATGTCAAACGAAAACAGATCGCTACAAATGCTGCAGCGTCCCGGGCAAGCCGTCATCACCGCTCACACGATTGCCACTGCCGACGGGCTGCGTCATTACCTGATGGCGACTCCTGGTAAAAAAAATTCGAACTTGCGTCCGCTGGTGATTATTCTGCACGGTGCGGGGGCATCTGCAGCACAAGTAATGGGGCTCGCGTTTCCGGTATCCCCCTTATCCATCTGGCTAGAAATTGCTGAGCGCGAACAATTGTTGGTTGTTGCACCGGATGGCAGCAAAAAAGGCTGGAATGACAGCTTTGCCCATGTCAGAAATAAACCAGTGACCGATGATACGGGCATGATTCGTGGGCTTATAGAGCACATGATACAAGCGCATGAGGCGGATCCGCAGCGCGTTTATGTGATGGGTGTATCCAAAGGCGGCATGATGGCCTACCGTTTGGCGACAGAACTGGGATCTATGCTCGCAGCGTTTGCCAGCGTCCTGGCTAATATGCCGCAGCAAAGCGTGTGTGCGGCTCCCGCGACACAGATATCCGCTCTGATCGTCGCCAGCACCCGCGATCCGCTGGTACCCTACGGTGGTGGTAAATATTTTTACACACCGCTGCTAAGCCCGATGAAAAGCATAGAAGAAACTGTCGATATCTGGCGTACGCTGGCGAACCTGCCCACAACCGGAAAGAGCATTGATATTCCGAAATCTGCGGCAAGCAATCCGACCTCATGCACACGTGTCACCTGGGGTGATAATCCGGAGCAACTTCAAGTCGTTTTACTCAGAATCAATGGCGGTGGTCATTCAGAACCCAGCCGGGGTCAGTTTTACCCGTGGTTTCTGACCAGACTGGTCGGCGCACAAAATACAGATATCGAAATTGCTGAGGAAGCATGGGCGTTTTTCAAAGATAAACGATGTAAAGATGCCGGCGGCAACAGCCGCCCTGAAACAGCATCCGGTAAAAAAGAATGAGTTTATTTCGCAAAGCTAACTCTGCCATCTGCTACACAATAAAACTCCTGCCAACAGATGTACTCACGGATGAAAGATCGTATGAATAAACATCGCCACACCACACCGTGCTTGCTGTTACTTGCATCTGTGCTGTCGCTCAGCGCCTGCACGACGGTCAATTACACTGCACAGCAATTCGTTCCAAGAGATCCGGGGAAAATCAGTTTATTAACCAGTGTTGCGCCTGCGTATCAGGTTGAGAATATCGAATACAAGCAAGTCGATAGCGCCATCAGTCGTGGCGTTTACATCCGCAAACCCGGTGCCGATTTTACGGTGCTGTATTTCATGGGCAGTGGCGTCCGCGTCGATGCCGACGGCACCAGTTTTGCAAAAGCATTTACCGAGCTGAACGCCAATGTCATCAGCTTTGATTATCGTGGTTTCGGACGTAGCGATTCAAACGGCAAACCGCATAGCTTGCTCGAATTAGAAAACGATACGCTTGCGTTGTATGACTATGCCTGCAAAATGGCACCTGGAAAACTAGTTGTACACGGTCATTCTTTTGGCAGTTTTGTAGCAGCAAGACTGGCGAGTAAGCGTGCTGTCGACGCATTGGTACTGGAAGGCACAGGAACCACCGCTCTCGCCTATTCCGACAATATGGTGCCGTGGTTTGCAAAACCTTTCGTCAAAATCAATCTTGATGCGGAGTTGAGCGCTGTCGATAATCGCGCTGCCTTGCGTAACTATGCTGGCCCGGTATTGATCATTAATGGTGCGAATGATGTACAGACCCCGGCTGCAACTGCGCGCGAATTATTTGTCAGTATTCAGCGCAGCAATAAACGTTACGAAGAAATTGCGAATGCAGGCCACATGAATGCACTCAGTAAGCCGGAAGCATTGAAAGCGTATCGTGACTTTTTAAACGGCCAGTTCTGATTTGGTCAACGATTGCCGCCGTCAAGCTTAAACACAGCATGCGGCGGCAATCAATTCGGACTGTCATCAGCAAAACATCCTCGTCACATCAGCAATTGAAGCGCTAATGTCCACATCATCACAGCGATGACAATATCGAGAATACGCCATGCCAGAGGACGGGCAAACAAGGGGGTGAGTAATCTGGCGCCGTAACCGAGTAAGCCATACCACAGCGCGGCATTACATAAAGCGCCGAGCCCGAACCAGAATTTTCCGTCCCCGGGTTGTTGCGCACCGACAGCCCCCAGCAACACCAATAAATCCAGATAGACATGAGGGTTGAGCAGCGTGACCGCTAACACTGCCGCCAGTGCAGGTCGCCAGTTCATGGCTTGTTCGCCGCCGCTCACCCGCAGGCTGTGCGACTGCATCGCCGAGCTCATAGCACGCAAACCATACCAGAACAGAAACGCGGCACCGCCCCAACTGGCGATACGTATCCATAGCGGATGAGTGCTGAGCAAAGTTCCCATCCCCAGAATACCGATGGCGATCAGCACCGCTTCGCAGATCACACATGCAAAAACCGTCAACGCGACATGTTCGCGTCGTAATCCCATACGCAACACATGCGCATTTTGCGAGCCAATGGCCATAATCAGACTGGCACTGAGCCCCATGCCTTTCAAGAAAAACGTCAACATCTTAAGTGCTCCGGCGGCAATGAATATGCTTGCATGATGCAGCGCTTCACGGCTAAGCTGAAGTAAATTTAATTTATTTACGATGACATTAAAATTTCTTAACAATGAAATTCGATACCCGACAATGTGCAGCACTGATGAGCGTGATCGATAACGGTAGTTTTGAAGCCGCAGCACAACAGCTGAATCTGACCGCATCGGCGCTGTCGCAAAGAATCCGTGCGCTCGAAACACAACTGGGAACCACGCTGATTATTCGCAGCCGTCCTTGCCGCGCCACGCCCGCCGGTCAGCGATTCTTGCAGCACTTGCGGCGCGTCGCGGAAATGGAGCAGGATTTAGCCGATACGTTTTCCGATCAGCCGCATGCCCCTGTCAGCATTGCGCTGGCCGTCAACGCAGACAGTCTGGACAGTTGGGTTTTGCCTGCGCTGGCGGATTTTCTGATCAAAGAAAACATACTGCTGGATCTGTGTATTGATGATCAGGAGCACACCCACACTTTGCTGGAAAGCGGCATGGTGCTTGGTTGTATATCGGCACAGCAAGCAGCGATGCGGGGTTGTGAGGCCGAAGTATTAGGAAACATGCGTTACCAGGCGGTTGCCAGCAAAGCTTTTTGTACGCGTTGGTTTCCAAAGGGAATGCAGCGTGACAGCGCCCGCTTGGCGCCGGTGCTGACATTTAATCGTAAAGATCAATTGCAATCGCAATTTTTGCTTGAGCATTTCGGTTTATCTGACAACGCGTTTCCTCGTCACTACATTCCTGCCACCTCGCCGTATAACCATGCCATCGCACTGGGACTGGGCTGGGGCATGATTCCCGAGTTAATGCTGAAACAAATGCCGCGCGGATCCGGGCTTGTCAGACTGGCACCAGCGCACCCGGTGGATGTCAGCTTGTACTGGCATCGCTGGAAAGTGCAATCGCCACGTCTGGCACGTTTGTCTGCAAAACTGGTCGAAACAGCGCGACGTGCCTTGCTCTGAAGAATAACGCCAGTATCGGATCAGCGGGATGCCTATGTTAAACTTTTGCCCTCAGCCGCGCGTACCAGCACACATGGCTTCACAGGACAATCATGACTACCGCAATTCACCAACTTTTCCCTCAGCCTTTATGGCAATGGTTTGAACAAATCTGTGCGATCCCGCACCCCTCCAAACACGAAGCAGCACTCAGCGAATTTATCCAGCAATGGGCTCAACAACGTGGTCTGCCAGTGGTCGTGGATCATGTCGGCAATCTCATCATACGCAAGCCAGCGACCGCTGGTATGGAAGACCGTAAAACAGTCGTGATACAGGCGCATCTGGATATGGTGCCGCAGAAGAACGCCGATAAAGAGCATGACTTTACGACCGACCCTATACAGCCATGGATCGATGGCGAATGGGTCAAAGCAACTGGCACAACTTTGGGTGCCGACAACGGTATCGGTATGTCATCTGCGTTAGCGATTCTGGGTTCGGACGATATACGCCACGGCCCGCTGGAAGTGCTGCTGACCATCGATGAAGAAGCCGGCATGACCGGTGCGTTCGGCTTACAGGCGGGCATGTTGGATGCAGAGATCCTGATCAATACCGATTCGGAACAGGAAGGCGAAATCTACATGGGTTGCGCCGGTGGTGTGGATGCAGAAATCAGCCTTGCTATGCAATGGCAGCCAGCGCCAGCAGATCAGCAGGCATTCACGCTCAGCATTGCAGGTCTGAAAGGCGGCCACTCCGGTGTGAATATTCATCTGGGACGCGGCAATGCCAATAAACTGATCGCCCGCTTCCTTGCCGGACATGCAAAGGAACTCGGCTTATCTTTATCTGACATCAAAGGCGGCTCGTTGCGTAATGCGATTCCACGCGAAGCACAATGCAGCTTTACAATCGCCCCGGCGCACATTGCCTTATTAGAACAACGCGTCGCTCAGTATCAGGCGATCTTGCAAGCCGAGCTGGCCGTAGTGGAACCCGCATTAACACTGAGCCTGCAAAGTACAGCAGCGCCTGCGCAAGTGTTGCAAACAGCGACGCAGACCAAACTGATCAATCTGATCAATAGCTGCCCGAACGGCGTGATCCGTATGAGCGATGAAATCACCGGCGTCACCGAAAGTTCGCTGAATGTCGGCGTCATCAGCACCTCACAAGACAAAGTGACTATCCTGTGTCTGATTCGTTCGCTGATCGATAGCGGTCGTGAAAATATCGAAAGCACACTGCAATCGCTAAGCGATCTGGCGGGTGCACAGATCGCGTTTTCCGGTTGCTACCCGGGATGGAAGCCTGATACCAGCTCAGCGGTGATGGCGATTGTCAAAGACACCTACCAAAGCATTTATCACAAAGAACCGGTGATCATGGTGATTCATGCCGGACTGGAATGCGGTCTGTTTAAAAAACATTATCCTGAACTGGATATGGTTTCCATCGGCCCGACCATCCGTTATCCACACGGCCCCGACGAAATGGTGAATATCGAGACCGTCGGTCAATACTGGACGCTGTTGCTGGCCGTGCTGGAACGCATCCCGGCAAAATAATCTGCCGCAGTCAGGCGCATGCGATCGAAACGGCATGCGTCTGCATTAACTTCATCACTTTGTTTTCTCATCTCCTTATTGATTGTGGCTTACAGCCGGTTTTCAGGCCAGAAGCCGCATCCAATATAGAAGACGGATGAAATGTCCTGTCGATATTCCACATCTATCCCGCAAGTCCACCAAGCTGCTCGCTGGTGCTGTTGTTTTTTTGATTATTTTGATCATTCCCCTGAGGTTGACGCTTTTTGTGCCGTTAACGTCAACAAGCAGACAGTCGATGGTGTGTGAACCGACTCTGCAATGAACCAGCAAAGTCTGCTGATCGAAATACAGTTCAATCTCGCCGGAGGGATATATGCCCGTCTATCCAGTCGATGCCGCCACCGCCGTCGGCAGCACCTCAGCCATCAGCGCAGCCAGTCATGCGCAAATCGCCGCACTGCAAAGACAACTTGCCACATTACAAAAAGAGTTGACTGATGCAGAAAAAACAGCAACGACCGAAGTGTCGCAACGACAAATGTTGCAACTCAGGCTGCAAATTGCTGAAGTAGAGCAAAAAATTGCCCGTCTGAAATTGGAACAGTCCCAAGCCGTCAATGAGGCAGCAAGCAACAATGCCACCACCAGTATCCAGGATACCCAGAATGCGGCACCAGCCGTACATCCGACGGAAACGCTGGGCAACCGTATCGATCAGTACATTTAATCTATCCACAGTCGATGAAAACGATGTGCTCAGAGGTCACAGCCGAAACCGGCGGTGTTACACCTCAGTTGTCTGCGCCGGACATTTGATGACCTTAAATTTGTTGCATTGAATTTATTACCTTGAGTTTGTTGCCCCGACCGCATTTCGCTCTGCCATCCCCGCAAAAGTCCGCATCCGACGCACTCTGCCAGCCAGTACGCATCAGCAGGTATCTGCCGTTCTGACTTACAATGACGCTCCTCTTGCTGCAAGCCAGCAAACCGTTTAAGAAAGAACCAATGAAGCTTTTTTTCAGATTATTGCGGGCCATACTCGGCCCTTTCATGCTGCTCAAAGAACGCCTGAGTGCACCGCAAGGCATCGTTCGCGCGCCTGCGGAACAGGCAAAAGTCGATGCCGCCTGTCAAAAACTGGCCTTGTATCAATTCACGACCTGCCCATTCTGCATCAAGGTTCGTCAGGAAATGCGCCGACTGTCGCTCTCTATCGAATTACGCGATGCGCAAAAATCGGCGGAACATCGCCAGACTCTGTTGACACAGGGTGGCAGCCCGAAAGTCCCCTGTCTGCAGATCACCGATGACAAAGGCAAGGTGCGTTGGCTGTATGAATCAGGCGATATCATCCGCTATCTGCAACAGCAATTTGCCTGATTTTCCTTATGTGGCGAGCGACAGGTTGTGAAGTCTCAATAAAGATAAGGCTTTCCAGCGATTTTGCTACCAGCAAGCCCATAAATAAAGGGACTCCGTTTAAACCTCAGATATGGAAAGAATAGTGATGCAGATTGCGTGGAATGAATTTACGCCGACGACCTCATTCGCAGGCGGCGTCCTGATCGGTCTGACAGCAGTCATGCTGATGGCTAGTCTGGGGCGGATTGCTGGTATTACCGGCATCGTTGCAGGGCTGTTTCGTCCGGTGCGTGGAGACTGGGCGTGGCGCGCCATGTTCACACTAGGCATGATCGCCGCACCGCTGATCTATCGCCAGTTTTCCGCATTGCCTGAAATCACGCTGGATACGGACTGGATCCCATTGCTGATCGCCGGTCTTTTGGTTGGCATCGGAACCCGCCTCGGCTCGGGTTGCACCAGCGGCCACGGTGTCTGCGGTCTGGCGCGCATGTCTCCGCGTTCCGTCGTAGCGACACTCGCATTTATGACCAGCGGTTTTCTGACCGTGTATGTCGTACGCCACCTGTTCTGAGAAAGATAAGAACATGAAAAAACTGATCACCGCGGCATTCTGCGGCCTGATATTTGGACTGGGTCTGATCGTTGCAGGAATGGCGAATCCGGCCAAGGTACTCGCATTCCTTGATCTGGCGGGCGTCTGGAATCCTTCGCTGGCCTTCGTTATGGGAGGCGCCATCGCCGTCGCGATCGTTCCGTTCACACTGTTACGCCGGCGCTCGCTTTCATTGCTCGGAGAACCTATGCAATTCCCGACGATCTCGGTGATTGATCTGCGCCTCGTTGGCGGCAGCCTGCTGTTTGGCATAGGCTGGGGCATGGCAGGTATTTGTCCGGGTCCTGCAATCGTATTACTAGGCGCAGGCATTGCCAAAGGCGCTGGATTTTTACTGGCGATGATCACTGGTATGTTATTGGTTGACCGTTTCGATCAGCATAGAAAAACGGTCTGACAGCAATGCTGCCCGCAGCATCCGCTATACGCCCGTATGACGCCCGTATGACGCACATTCAGGAAACATGCGCCTTTGCAAAGTCTTTTGCCTCAGTATCCACATCAAACCTGCCACGGTGCCGCGATGCGTGTAGGATGTCGCCTGTATTTGCTTTCACAGAGAATTTCTTTTGCAACACACTCATCCAAACACCGGCGATCACTTCGATAACCTTGAAGAGACTATGCCAGAACAAGACCAAGCGATTTTTGAAGCTCGCCTGTGGCGCGACAAAGGCTGGACAGCCAAAGTTATCAAAAACGATGACGATGAAGGCTGGGCAGTGGCAATGCTGAAAGATGGCGAGCCGGAACCGGCGCTGGTTGGTCCATGGACCATGGGACGCGATAAAAAAAATCCTAAACCCTTGGATGCCAACGCGTTCGGTACGCTAGTCAAAACTGCGTCAGAAGTGATCCGCCGTCATGAACAACAATTGCACGCACTGCTGCACAAAAGTCTGCAGCTCAGCACGGATGAGGCAGACTATAAAATCATGCTGGATATAGTGCCGGATGAAGATGATCCGTATGCGTATCTGAGTGCCCTCGATGCTGACGGCGCAGAACTGGCGAAAGTAAAAGTTGCGGCGAACTATAAGCTGGACAGAAAAAACGCCTTGCGGTGGATAGAGAACGAGTTTCGTCGGCCAGATTAAGCGGAACCAAAGATGAGCAATAAGCTGGTGCTGCATTTTTTTGACACACTACATGATGAATCTGTGCTGCAAATGTGTCGGGAATTTGGGCGGAGAACTATATAGTCAGATTCTCATTCAATCCCTCATATCTGATGCGCCTGCCAGAGCATTTCTGTGCTGGCAAGCGCATGTATATTGAGAGATAAAAACTGAATTCAACTGATCGATGGTCTTATGCCGACTGCAAATTACCATTAACGATTCTGACGCGATCACCCGACTGCCATCCCGGCTGAGTCGAAGGGTGGAAAGTACGCACATGGCCATTTTCCATTTTCACACGCACTTCATAAACGGTCGTGGTACGGGTACGTTTCTCGATAGCGTTACCGGCAAAACCACCACCGACAGCACCTGCCACGGTTGCCAGTTTGCGACCATCGCCACCGCCAACCTGATTACCCAATACACCACCAAGTAAAGCCCCGGCAACAGCGCCAACACCGCTGCCTTGGGATGCCTGCTGCTCAATCACGCGCACAGATTCTACGACACCGCAATTATCGCAAACATCCTGCTTACGTTCCGCAATCCTTACATTGCCGGAATTATCGTAGCCAGCAGAACGGGAACCCTGCTTCGCAGTGTTTTGCACTGGCTCATTTGATGGTGAGAATGAAGTCTGATTATTGCCGCCGGCATCTTTCATCGCCACGGCATTGGCATTGGCGTTGTCCGGCACAGTCTTGCTGTTAGAGTTAGGCAAGACTCCGGTCATCGCTGCAACACCGATCAGGCTGACCAGCATTACCGATACCGCAGCACCTGCAACAAGTGGATGAATACGTTTATTTGTTTGATTATCTGACATAGCCCGGCTCCATTAAAAAATTAAAACAGAAGTATGGATATCTCAACGAAACATGTGTTCATCAAGTTGACCCGACTGCCGTATTAATCGTAAGTACATGTAACAACAGCGGGCAGTCACGTCAAAATAAAGATCAGGATAAGTTCAGTTTTCCTGCCAACGGGCGACAACATCGCAAAGAATGTATGCCACCGTTTTCCAGACAACAGTGCATCAGGGCACCGTTGTCTGGTTCAATGATTAAAACGAATATTGCAAACCTACAGAGATGTTATTAACAGCCTCTTTGTCGCCGCTGAATTTGATTTTTCGGGTTTCAAATTCGCCACGTAAGGCAAGCTCTTTGGTCAGTTTGTAGCTTGCACCAAAACCAAATACTGGCTGTGTTGATGTGGTGCTGTCGTTGTAGGCGCCGACGCCTGCAACTGCGCCGCTGCCTTCAGCCTTGATACTCGCCAGACCCAATTTAGCAAACCCGCTCAGTTCAGGGGTGAATTCATATTTATACAAACCGGAAACCTCAAAACCCTTGCCCTTCATATCGGCAGACACATTCGTACCGCCAACATTGCCAGTTGCAGAAATGGTTCCCAGAGAAAAGTAACTCGCTTCAACTGCAAAGTTTTTGTCGATGTTATAACCGCCTAATAACTTGTAAGTGTTTGAACTGGTACTGCATGAAACGACATTTTTGCAATCGTCATTCCAATGTGCTTTACCGACTGTCGCACCAACATACACTTGCGCAGATGCGGCTGCACTCAGCATAAAACCAGCAGTAGCAATCATTCCAACAACCAATTTTTTATTCAACATCATGTGACTCCTCAGGTTATCCAACGTCTTACAATTCATTGCTACACAATGACTATGTAGCTCAGCCTCAGCACGACAAGTTGTGCTTAAAGTGTGGAAATAGTCTGGCAGCGAGGAATTTTTTTTGAAATAAAAATCCTGATAGTCTCCCGTGATGAAACAGCAAGTACCGGAATCTGCGACCTTTCAATTCGTTACAAAAGGCCGGGGGAGCGACATCATCACGACGACTTCTGGCAATGAAATCCCACATATTCAGAGCGGTGGCAGCGTACAATAACGGCTCTGGTTCGTATCAAAATAACCGATGCCACGCGGCCCCCACTTCTGCAGATATCTCTGCCTCAACCCGGTAAAAAGCCATTCATCAAAGCTACGCCTTTTAGTATGCACAACAAGAAATTTAACTCGCTCGCGAATTCATATTTGATCTACATCGGTGTGGCCATTGCTTCCGGCGGCGTCGCTTTGTATACGCCGCTGATCGTCTCAGAAACAGGAAAGAACTTTTCCGGCTTCTGGGCGGCCTCCATCCTTTTCGGCTTGAATCTGGGTCGCGTCATTGGTTCATTTGCCGGTAGCCGGTTTTCGCGTGCAGTCAATCACCCGCTGATGGTTTGCGGGAATATTTTTCTCGAAGGAATTGCGCTGTATTGCATGGCATTTCTGCAGCAGGCGTGGGCACTCGCGTTGTTTGCTGTTCTCGCTGGCTTCGGCAGCGGATTGTCATTTCCAGGCTTGAAAAATTATCTGCTGAAACTCCGTGATCTGGATCAGTCGTCTTTATTCAGTCGCCTCGCGTTCGCAATACGGATGGGCTTGGTCAGCGGTTATCTGATGGCAAGTTGGGTGCCGCATGAAAGCTTACGCCTGGTATTTCTGATCGTCCTGATCACCTTCATTGCTTATGGTATTTTTATGCTGATCGCAATGCGGGCAATCTCTGAACATGAAAAACAATATCTGGCTTTACATACCGCATTGGCACAGCAGGAAAAGCACGCATCAACACTACAGACAAATTCAGCCAGCGCAGGAGCCTCGACGACAGGACAGCGCGCAGCCGAATTACCCATTCTTTTCTATCTCTCCAACGCGATGTTCTGGTGTTTTGCCATACAGCCGATGATAGGATTCAGTCTGCACATTCCTAAATTCACACCGGATATTCCGGTATCCACACCATTCTGGATATCAGCACTGGTGATCATCTTTTTTCAGATTCCGATTTCTAAACGTGCGATCAGAATCAGAGATCATTTCCGCTTCCTGCAAATCGGCTATGGCTGTCTTTTCCTGAGTTTTTTGCTCATGCTTGTATTTACGCACTCTGCCGCTGCCGTTATCGTTTCAGCGGTATTGCTCTCGTTCGGACAAGTATTTTATGGCCCATCGTTAGACGTGCTGACGGCGCGTTTTGCGGATAAAACTCACGCCGATACAGGAAAACTGATGTCGAAACAAATGCTGTATCAAAGCATGGGAAATATGGTGGGCAGCCTTGCAGGCGGAATACTTTTCGATCTGTCACAGCATTTCGACAGCCCTCGCCTCAACTGGTTATTGCTGGCGCTTGCCAGTGTCGTTATGGTGATTCTGAGTAAAAATAAAATTCCTCAACTCTATCGGCAAGCCGGAAATATGCCATCAGCACATTGAAATTACCTTGAATGTGATTAGAACAAGGAAAACGCTGTTTTTTTCTTCACACTTACCTTACTTACTCACACTTACTTAACGATTGTTTTCACATAGTGCACTCAATTCAATATTAAAATTCCAGCTGGCTTTACAGGTGAAATAATGAAGATACACGGCGAGTGGGAAGTGAGTCGGGTGCGTAACGTGGTTGTACGCGCTTTTGCAGGCAATTTTAATGAACAGGGTGTCAGAGCCATGTTTGAAGACTATAAAGCAATCGCTCCGACGGGTGTAGCATGGGCAAGCCTGGCGCAAGGTGAATATTGGGAAATGGCTCCCACCGTCGCTTTAAAAGCTTATACGTCGATGCGTGACTGGGCCATTACGCATGGCTGTCAGTGCATCGCTTTCGTATGCCCAAGCCGGTTTCATCTGGATATCGTGCAACGTAACTCCGGCATTGTTCCTGGTGACGATTTTTATGTCTGCACGACCACGGAAGAAGCTTGTGCGTGGCTGACCGCCAAAGGTTTTCCATTTTCCATGCAAGATTTTCAGCACACGGTATTTTTAGAAAAAGCCAAAAGAACACTGGAAAATGACCCGCTGAGTAGTTTCTTCAGAGTTGCTTAAGCCCTATCTGACGACGCAATCGGATCACTCATATTCGTTGTACTTGCGAGCATCACCACGAACGATATCACTCGGATACTTCCGCGCATTCAACTGAATTTTTTCATTCGTCGCCGCAATGAGGTCAATATTTAACTGATCTGCCAGCATGATCAGGTATGCCATAACGTCGGCCATTTCATGCCGCACCGCCTGTAATTTTTCCGCGCCGAGTTCATCGGCCTTGCCATTGTTCAGCCACTGAAAAGGTTCCAGTAATTCAGCCGCTTCCACAATCAGGGCGCTCGCCAGATTTTTTGGGGTATGAAACTGTTCCCACTGGCGTTCCGCCGTAAATTGACGCAATTGCGCACGTAAATCATTCAGGCTGTCTGTCGTTGCGAATTCATTCGCCATGTCATTTTCCATCAAACGTAAAAGAGATATTTTATTGCACTGCAATATTTTTTAATGGCAGAGAGGCAGATCCAAGGTTAGAATGCGGATTGCGGCATTGCGCCATTTTTGAAGAGCTACCGGATCAAAGTGAATGCGCAAAGCGAAGAGGAATAGAAACGATTGTTCCTGCTGCGTTGTTAGCGGTCAGTTTTACCGATCATTTCAAGATTCATTTGTGCGATCACTTTACCAGGCGTTCCTGATCAAAATTAACGCTTGAAACGTCTTATCCACCTTTAAGGAGAGATTCATGCCTTTGATTCAAACACAAATTTCCGTCGTTGCGCAAGAGCAGCTGAGCAAACAGCTGGAACTTTTGCAATCATTCTCAAACACCGCCTTTCAAGGCCTTGAAAAAATGATTGCGCTCAACTTCGCAACAATCAAAGACACAGTGGAAAAAGTAAGCGCGAGTTCTCGCCAGGTATTATCAAGCAGCGGACCTCAAGAATTATTAGCATTGGCACAAACGCAGCGACAACCTCAGATCGATAGTTTGCTCGCCTACGGCAAAGAACTGGCGACTATCTCCAGCGATACGCGCGAAGCATTTCTGCATCTTGCCAACGCAGGTAAAAATAATCTGATTTCGGTAAAAATCACCAATACCGAAGCGGTACCCGTCGTCGCGGAGAAATCACTGAACGCAAGCCCGGTCAGTACAAAAACGGTATCTCCAGTAAAAATCAAAAGCAGCACCAGCGCTAAGCAAATTTCACTTTTACCAGAACCGGATGTGAAAGCCAGTGCTAACAAAAAGACCGTCAGTCAGCCGCCAGCAGCAACAAAAAAAGCAGCGGTAACGACCAGCAAAACTAAAACGGTAGCAAAGGTGGTGGCAAAATCGGTCGCTCCTGCGACACCGGCAAAAGCCGCTGTTCCGACAACAAAAGCGACGGCTCCCAAAACGACCAAAAAAGCAGTAGCGACAAAAGCGATTCCGGCTCAGACTGAAGCAAAATCAGCCATAGCAGAAGTACAGAAAACATCCCCTGCTGCACCTACTACATCAGTACAAATAAAAGAAGTGGTAGCTCCGGTAAATACGGCAAATACAGCTGCAGAGGCATCCTCAAAGGCTGCAGTTCTGGAAAAAAAATCGGCCGTGAAATTTCCGTTCCCGCCAACTAAAAATCTGCAAGGCGATAAACCTGCCTTTCCACAAGCAGGCGGCAGACCAGCCTATAAAGGTAAAGCCAGCCCTGCAACCGGTGCGAAAAAACGCGTTCGCCAATAACAACAAGCTGCAACGCCTCTGAAATAAAAAATCCCGATACACTTCTGTCGGGATTTTTTTTATTTCATTCATTCCACCCTTGTCAGGCGTAAGAGCGCATTGTGATTCTTCGCGATCAGACTGCGCACCTGTTTTTACATCTCAGCGAGGCGCCTTAATCTTTCCTGCTCTTCCAGAATAGCCGACTCAATTTCACGCATCACTTCGCCCACATTCACCGGACGGGTATCGGCGGCGACATGTCCAGTTAACGGCGTTTCAGGTGTGAGCTGACCTGCAACATACAACTTCCAGATTTCTTTGCCATATTGAGTGTCATTCAACTGCGGTGCAAACTGCCCGAAATACGATGCCAGATTCGCCACGTCGCGCTCCAGCATCACTGCCGCTTCGGTATTGCTGGCAGCGTCAATCGCCTGCGGCAAATCGATGATGACAGGGCCGTCGCCATCAACCAGAATATTGAACTCGGATAAATCGCCATGAATAACACCTGCGCACAACATCAGCACTACCTGATGCAATAATTGTGCGTGATATTGCAATGCCAGCTCTGCCGACAAGGCAATATCATTCAGCCTTGGCGCCGCATTGCCGTCAGCGTCGGTCACCAGTTCCATCAATAACACGCCTTCAAAACAAATATAAGGCGTCGGTACTTTCACACCGGCTGCAGCTAACTTATAAAGGGCATCGACTTCGGCGTTTTGCCAGACTTCTTCCTGCATCTTACGGCCATAACGCGTGCCTTTTTCCATCGCCCTGGCCTGGCGACTGTTTTTTACCTTACGCCCTTCCTGATAAGAAGCCGCTTGTTTAAAACTACGCTGGCTCGCCTCTTTGTAGACTTTTGCACAGCGAATATCTTCGCCGCTACGAACAACATAGACAGTGGCTTCCTTGCCGCTCATTAGCTGCCGCAGCACTTCATCGATCAAGCCCTCTTCAACCAGCGGCTGTAGTCTTTTTGGTGTTTTCATGCCATCGCAGTCATATTCACTTACGCGGCTTGCTGGTACGTTGTGGCGGTGTATGCGGACGTGATTTATTGCGCTGATCGTAAATGGTCTGGGCATCCTGCTCTGCGCGTTCCTGCGTCCGCATTTCAGGATGATCGTCGTGCAACGTAAAGAAATCATTCGCCTGTGCGCGCATCACGTGCTTAATCGCAGCGTCATCAGTGAGATCAAATTTTTCTGTCATCAGCGTGGTGACTTCATCCAGATATTCTTCATAGGTCATCATAAGGGGATCCTTGGGAAAAGCGCTTGTCGCGCGATGTATATTATTTACATTGATTGCATGCCATCCGGCGCGTGATGAATAGCGCCAGACATCTCCGGCAGCGGTAAGTCAGCACACGATCAGGATCACCGCAGCATTGACGCATCTGCCCGGATGCGAAGCCACATCTGAGTGGCAACTGTTTCAGATCGCATTGTACACGTGAGGCCGCACAAACATTCGCCATAACTCGCGATCGACAAGCGGAAATCCATGCTTTTTCTCGGCTACAATGCGACCTTCCCCGAAACACTGCAAGGCTGGTTTTATGAGCATCATTATTCACGAAGGGCTACGCGCCTATATTGACCCTCTGACTGAACACGAATATGCAGCGCTGGAACGCAGCATACTCACCGAAGGCTGCCGTGATGCACTGGTACTCTGGGGTGAGGTTCTGATTGACGGGCACAATCGTTATGCGATCTGCCAGCGCCACAACATTCCTTTCAAGACGATACAAAACGATCATTTTAATGATCTCGAAGATGTGCAGTTATGGATGATCGATAATCATCTGGCACGCCGCAGCGTTTCCGATTTTCAGCGCGGCATGTTAGCGCTGCGAAAAAAAGAAATTATTTCTATGCGCATCAAAGCGCAAGATGAAAATGGCACATCAGGGAATGAAGAAACAGACATCGCTGTTCCCGTAGTGAAACCTACGCAAAGTCGTCAGGACATTGCCCGGGTCGCCGGTATCAGCAGCAACGCTGTTTTACAGATCGAAAAAATTCAGCGTGCAGCAGCGCCGGAACTGGTTCAGGCGGTACGCGATGGCACAATTTCCATCAGCGCTGCGGCTGCCGTTGCGACACTGCCAAGCAATGAACAAGCAGCCGCAGTCGCCGGGGGACGTAAAGAATTACAACAAGCAGCCAAACAGGTCCGCGAAAAAATACGCGAGCAAAAAGCGCCCGCAAAAACGAGCAAGCTTCCTGATTCTCAAGACGCAGAAAATCCGTCTGATACCAATAACGGAGCGATGGATCAGGTCAGCGAATCTGTCATTCTTCAGCAACGGATTAAAGCACTCGAGGCCGAAAACGCGGCGCTCATAGAAAAGATCACACAGTTGAATGCCGCCTTGTCAGCAGCAACAGCAACGAACTAATGCAGAGAGTGTCAGGATAGTCATGTCGAAGCCACGTCAGAGCTTGTCCCGCCTTTTTCTGAACCAGCTGCCAGCAGAAGAAGTGATTCATCGCAAGCATTTACAAGCACTTTCAGATCAGCATCGCGGTAAGCCGTTTTTTCTTGATGATGATGGTCTGCGCATGATGTATCTGACACCGGCGTGTATGCAAAGCGCGATGAAGCTGGATGAACCGCAACGCTTACTCTGTGCGTATTCCCGAATCATGATGGGATTTCTGTTGTTCAATCCGGCGCCGAAACATATTATTCTGATCGGTCTTGGTGGTGGCTCGCTGGTCAAATACTGCTACCGCCATCTGCCGGATTGCCGCATCACGGCAATTGAAATCAACGCCGATGTGATCGCAATGCGGGAACAATTTTTTGTACCACCCGATGATGAGCGGCTGACGGTGATTCATGCGGATGCAGCTGAATGGTTACCGCGCCAAACCGAACAGGCCGATGTGATTTTTCTGGATGCCTACGACACTGAAGGGCTGGTACCCGCATTGAATAACGCTGCATTTTACGCACACTGTTACCGGAATTTACATGCGCGCGGTATACTGATTGCCAATGTATGGGGAAAGCCGAGCACACTATCGCCAATGCTGGAGATGCTGTACACCCAGTTTTCCCATCAGTTACGCTGGCTGAAATCCTACGACAGCTACAACCTGATTGTATTCGCCAGCAAACAACAGACTGGGCAGGATCAACTGATCGCCAGCGCCGAAAAACTAAACGGGGTGCATGAAAGTCTGGGGCTGACAAAGATTCCCCTTCACTGGCACCAGATAACGCCATCAGCGACAAACAGTGAAGACGTTATCGACGCCATCAAACAAAGCCTGCGCGGGATACTGGTCACCGATCCGAATGTGCCGCAAAGCTATGCAGAATGGAAATTATCTGTGCAGGCGTGACGGCATGCACATGTCGTTTGCGCCTTCGATCTAGACAGAGATATAACTTCTGCGATACATCATAGGTTGCTGCTTTTTTATTCTGTGCAGATTGTAAAAACAGGGGATTTCTGGCAAGCTTTGAATATCACTTCTGAGAAGAACAAGTACAGAACATCGGTTCAGGGAGAGTTGCCATGTATGATGAAAATGATTTTTTCGCGATTTCCAAATTTCTGAAATTAGGAATTAAAATCACCTTCACTAATCCCATGGGGCAAAACCCGTCCTTTGTGACCAGTTTTCCGACACCAAAAGGCGCCAAAGTCTCACTCAATGAAAGAAGCCTGTACGATGTCGAGCGCAAACTACGGGCATTGCTGGGGGATGACTCTCCGGTAAAAACCAAGGTTGCGCCCTTCGCTTACTTAGGAACCAATTTTCGCGGCTTAATGTACTGCACCCGGGGATCGAACGAATACGTTGTCGAGGAAACCCACAATATATTCGGCACAGCCTCCCGACGCGTCGTCAGAAAAGCCGACGACTTCAACCAACTGCTCAGTTAAGTCTCCACACTTTTCTGCCCTCCGCTCCTTCAGGCTTGCTACGCCCTCTCTTTCTGACGCGGCTCAGCAAATAGTAACCGGCAACGCAATTACTCTGATATTGCTCGAGGTACCTGTAATAGTTACAGTGCTCTCCCGTATCCGCCTGCTTTTAGTAAAAAAATCCGAAAATCGTCATTCACCGACAAAGCAGCGCTATTCACCGATAAATATGCGACAAGCATCGTGATACGGTTTATCTTTATTCTGTCTACAGAATTATTGATCAAGGAGTTGAGATGAGCCGAGAACATGAAGAACCTCAAACGCGACACAGAAAAAACTTTTTGCTTGGTACCGTACTGGTCACGATAGGCGTTCTGTTTCTTGCAGAAAAAATGCGTGTTTCTGATCTGGCTGATTATTGGTACATCATGCCAGCGCTGATGGGATGTTTTGGTCTGATTGAAATGCTTAGCTCACGCCAGCCCCAGAATATTGCGAATGGTTGTTGCACCGTTATTCTGGCTTTCTGGGTATACGCATCTGTAGAAAATCTGTGGGGCTGGACATTCGCCACTAGCTGGCCAGTTGTTTTGATTGCCGTTGGCATCAAAAGTATCGTTGCTGGTCTGCTTTCAACACGTCAGTAATTTTATTATCCGTTCATCCGTGGAGTTCACATCATGAGTAAGCGACAACCGCAAACCCAGGTATTCTTTGGCGTTCTGTTATTAATTTTTGGTGCATTGGCACTGGTAGATAATTTAGATATTTTCAGTACGCGTCAGTTTTTCCAGTTCTGGCCTATGGTATTTATTCTGGTCGGCATGCTCAAAATTTCCCGCAGTCAGAATACCTCCGGTCGTCTTATCGGCGCAGGTTTCGTTGCCTTAGGCGCGCTGCTGACGCTGCAACATCTGGGTATCGTTTACTTCAGAATGCGTGACTGGTGGCCAGTTTTTATTATCGCTGCAGGTCTGATGATTATTTTCAAGGATAAGATAAATAGCAGTACATCTTATTCCAATCCGGCCACAGGAAGCAGCAATCAGCAAGCGGAGAGCAATATCTCCGCAATTATGAGCGGCGCGAAAATGCAGAACTCCACACCGGATTTCCGCGGTGGCGAGCTGACCGCGGTGATGGGTGGTATCGAACTTGATCTGCGTAATGCCGGTTTGCAAAACGAAGCGACCTTAAATGTCTTTGCGATGTGGGGAGGAATAGAATTAAAAATCCCCCACGACTGGACAGTCATTTCTCAGGGAGTACCCATTCTGGGTGGGTTCGAAGATAAGACCGTACCGCCGATGGTACGCGATAAAAAATTGTACCTGCAGGGATATGCCATCATGGGCGGAGTCGAAGTGAAGAACTGACGCTCGAGAACTCACATGCATCCGATTCTGTCCGATTTCCGCCGTTTTCTCTGGTATGTCGCAATCTGGCTGTTAGTAGGCGCTTTATTTTCCAGGCTCCTGGTTTCCGCTGGATTGTGCCAGTGGATTTACGCCCTGACTTTCGCTCTGCCCGTGTCACTGATTTTCGGTTTTGTGGCGACGTCGTCGTATTACATTTGCCGGACACTTCCCTTATCCAGACGTTCTATTTTTCTGACGTTTCTGATGTTCGGCAGCAGTGCGATGGTTTCAGGCATCCTGCTGTTAGGCATATGCGAAATCTGGAATATGGCTCTCATTTCCGTGACCGGTAAGGAAGCTGTACTCGTTATCTCGAACCAACTCGCAGCAATTATTCTCGCTACAGGATTCGCACTGTATTTGCTTTCCTTGTTGGCCTACGATGTCCTTATTAGTTTTGATAATTTGCGCGAAGCAGAACGTCGAGAGGCTGCTTCCCGCCTGTTTGCCCGTGATGCGGAATTACAGCTTTTACGTACACAAATTGATCCTCACTTTTTATTCAACAGCCTCAACTCCATCAGTGCACTGACAAGCATTGATCCTGCTGGCGCCAGAAACATGGTAATTTCCCTCGCAGATTTTTTCAGAAAAACGCTGGCCTTGTCTGAACACACCGCAATCACTGTCAGAGAAGAACTTGACCTATGCGAACATTTTCTGGCGGTAGAAAAAATCCGTTACGGCCAGAAATTACAAATCGATATACAAGTTGATCATACTGATCGTGCATTAATACCGCCAATGAGTTTACAACCCTTATTTGAAAATGCGATCAAACATGGCGTACGGCAATTGCCTAAAGGCGGCTTGATTAGCGCCAGCATCTGTGGCCAAGACGGATGGCTACATATCCGTGTAGAAAATCCCGTTTCAGATAAAGTAAGCACGGATAGCGGTATCGGCTTGGGATTAACAAATTTGCGCGAGCGTTTTAATACGATTTATGCTGATCGTGCCAGGGTGCACTGGTCACGCACGGACAATCTCTTCTTTGTAGAAATATCCTTACCAATAGAGTTAAAACGACAAACTGACACGATATGAATCATTCCCTCAGAGTATTAATTGCCGATGATGAAGAACTTGCCCGCCGCCTGATCCGGGAGTATCTGCGCTCTCATCCGGACATCGTCGTTATCAGTGAGTGCGAGACCGGCACCGAAGCAGTCGATGCAATATTTGCGCATCAACCCGATCTGATTTTTTTAGATATACAAATGCCGGAATTAACCGGGCTGGAAGTATTGGATGCCACAGGCAGAAAATCCGGCATTATCTTTACGACCGCGTATGACCAATATGCGGTAAAGGCCTTTGACTTGCACGCAATCGATTATCTTTTGAAGCCATTTTCCCAACAGCGATTTGATGAGGCACTACAGAAAGCGAAAAAACTCCTACAGGAAGATAAGGCCGCGGACTCATCGCCAATTGGTATACAGCAACTGATTACATCAAACGTCCAACAATCACAGCGCCTGACGATACGCGACAGAGAGAAAGTACATGTACTGACGTTCGAGGAAATTGATTTTATTGAGGCGCAGGATGACTATATTCTGATTCACGCGAACGGCAGAACAGTGATGAAAACGCAGAGTCTGTCGGACATTGAGGAACAACTTTCGTCCACCGGTTTTGTCAGAGTCCATCGCTCTTATCTGTTGCAGATGAAGGCATTAACAGGGATAGAACGCCAGAGTAAGGATACTCAGGTGGCCGTGCTACGCAGTGGTATAAAAATTCCAGTCAGCCGCACTGGCTACGAACGCCTGAAAACGAGATTGAATTGATCGACTTTGCACCACGTTATTTTTCGGTGAATCAGTCGGCGACAACGAACAGTTATTCTCGTTTTTTGTCGACTTGAACCCAGAATAATTCCGTTCATCGCAGCTCGGATGCAAAGCAAAGAAATTAAGTCTATCTTTCTGCTTCAGACAAACAACCGAGGAAAGAAGATGAACTCAATAAATCGCGATGAAATGACAGCATTCTTCCGCCAAAGCCTGCATGAATTTATTTACCTCATCAAAAAAGCGGCTTACCTGATTGCCAGTTTGCCACTGCACAGCATTTTTATCGCTTGCATCGCTATCGCACTGATATTCACTGTGCTCCCGTTGGCAATCAGTCTCTTTTGTCTTTTTCTTTTATTGAAAATATTCAGCGTCGGTATTATTTTTGCAGTCAGAAAAACACGACGCGGCTCCGTAAAGCAAATTATTTCGCGTCATGACTAACGGTAAAAACGAATACCGTTTCAGTTAAGCTCGATGCTGATTAATCGCGTCACGAGTTTCAATCGCGACGCGTCGGGCAGCTTCTACAAAGGTTTCATTGCCGGACGTTTTTGCGTACAAAATTGCGCGCGACGAATTAATCATCATCCCTGTTCCGTTTGCTGTTTTTCCAGCTGCAACAGTTGCAGCAATATCGCCGCCTTGTGCGCCAATGCCAGGTACCAGCAATGGCATATCGCCAACAATATGGCGCACCTGCGCCAACTCATCAGGAAAGGTCGCGCCAACGACCAGAGCACATTGTCCATTGGTGTTCCATTTTTCTACCACCAGTTTGGCAACATGCTGATACAGAGGAACGCCACCTACATTCAGAAATTGCAAATCCGATCCGCCAGCGTTTGAGGTGCGGCATAAAACAATCGCGCCTTTATCTTTCCATTCCAAATACGGAGCGACTGAGTCAAATCCCATGTACGGATTGACGGTCACCGCATCGGCGGCATACCGTTCAAATGCTTCACGTGCGTATTGTTCGGCCGTTGCACCAATATCTCCCCGTTTCGCATCCAGTATGACGGGAATAGTAGGATAAGTCGTTTTGATATAGCGGCACAGTGCTTCCAACTGATCTTCGGCGCGTAATGCAGCAAAATAAGCAATCTGCGGTTTGAATGAGCAAGCGAGATCGGCAGTCGCATCGATGATCGCTTTGCAAAAAGTAAAAATAGCATCAGGTTTGCCGGCTAACTCGGCAGGAAAACGACTGATATCAGGATCAAGCCCAACGCAAAGCAGAGATTGATTTTCAGCCCAGGCGGCATTTAATTTTTCGATAAAAGTCACAACTTACCTCTGCATATACGGGTTTTCATTAATCCAGCATTATACCGTGCAGACTCAGGCCCGATAGACCCGAAGATCAAAGACAAGTGGTACCGAATTTGATTATCATGTCAGGCAATCATTATTATTTCTATTTTTTTGAGTGTCATATGAACGAATCTGTAAAAAAAGAACCGGACTTACTGGCACTTGATAACCAGTTTTGCTTTGCGCTGTACTCTGCGTCGCTGGCACTTACCAAAAGTTATAAACCGCTGTTGGAACAACTCGGCCTGACGTATCCGCAGTATCTGGTCATGCTGGTACTTTGGGAACAGGATCATATTCTCGTTAAAGAGATAGGAAACGCCCTGTTTCTTGACTCTGGCACACTGACGCCTCTGTTGAAACGAATGGAAGCAGCTGGCTTGCTGGAACGCCACCGGGACGACTCTGACGAACGGCAAGTCAGAATTATTCTCACCGACAGCGGGAAAGAGTTGAAAAAAGCGGCAAAAAAAATTCCACTCAAAATCCTCTGTGCCAGCGGACAAGACCAAGACACACTGATGCAACTGCGCAGCCAACTCTCAGAATTGAGAGCCAATCTCACTGAAAAATAAAATTCCTTTATCGAGTGCATAGAAAAAAATAATCACAATTTAAATTGCACACAATTAAATTGTGTAATATTATTCATCCATCGACTCATAGGGTCGTAGCGAAAATATTCTTCATGCAGTCAATTTAAATGGGAAATCTTATGCAAGTTCTTTACACAGCAAGTGCAACTTCTACCGGTGGTCGCGATGGCCGCTCTGTCTCCAGCGATAATCAACTGGACGTTAAACTCACGACGCCAAAAGAATTAGGCGGCGCGGGCGGCGCAGGTACAAATCCGGAACAATTATTCGCTGCTGGTTATTCTGCATGTTTTATCGGTGCACTGAAGTTCGTCGCTGCGGCGAGTAAGACTGCGTTGCCAGCAGATCTTTCAATCAAAGCAGACGTCAGCATCGGCCCAAATGGCAAGGGTGGCTTTGGTATTCAAGTAGCATTGAATATCTCTTTACCGGGAATGGATCGCCAGGTAGCCGAAGAACTGGTCAATAAAGCCCACGAAGTTTGCCCATATTCGAACGCAACTCGCGGCAACATTGAAGTAACACTGACCATACTGTAATCACGTAGCGTGTATCAGGGAGAAATTGCCCTGGCACTACAGAATCAGAACAAATGCAAGTGACCTGCACCGGTTTTTCTTCTAAAAATTGGTGCGGGTATTATTTTTCCTATGGATGTAAAGTTAGCTTGACATTGATTTTTTTAACGTTAATATGTAAAGCATACTTTACTTTTTTGACGTATCAATTTCTGAATCGTCAAGAAGTAAGGTAAAACAGCCTGCATTTGCGAGGCTATTTTCATGACCACAAGTGTCAAATAAACTTTACATGGAGAATGTCATGCGTGAGAAACAAGCGAATCACATGTATTTCAAAGAGTTACTGGGTGCTTTTTTTATTTACTTTATCGTTATATTTCTCAGTAATTTCCTTGCTGATCAGATGACGCCGCAGCCGCTTCGTACCCTGATTATTTTGGCGCCGGTCATTCCAGCCATCATGATGATCTGGGCGATTATCAGACAATTCCGTCGTATGGATGAATACATCAGACGTCGTCAATTAGAAAATGTCGGTATTTCCGCGGCGATGACCGCTGTCTTCGCATTATCTTATGGCTTCATGGAAGCAGCAGGATTTCCTAAATTAAGCATGTTTATTGTCTGGGGCTTACTGATGGCGGGCTGGGGCGTAACCGATGCTGTGCGCTGCTGGCAAGAGAAGTCAGCATGAGAAATTCGCTCAGGGAATTGCGTGCTCAAAAAGATTGGAGCCAGGCGCAACTCGCCGATCTTCTGGAGGTGTCCAGGCAGACGATTAACGCTATAGAAACAGGCAGGTACGATCCCAGTTTGCCGCTCGCGTTTGCAATCGCAAAATTATTCGGAATGCCGATAGAAAAAATTTTTGAAGCGGAATAAGACTGAAAACTTGTCTGCAAACGAAGATGAGTTGAATGCATATTTTTCACCTTATCTTCTTTCTTGACTGGATATGATATGCATTTGATTCTTACCAGAAGCCTCTTGTGATTCTACCTATATGATTCCATTTATCAGCAAAGAAAATGTACGGCGGGCATTACAATATCCGCAGCTCATACAAGCGTTACGGGAAGCATTTCAACAAGAAATAGTGACTCCAAAACGACATGCGCATCAACTATCGGAACAGGTCAATTCAAGTTTACTTTTGATGCCAGCATGGAATCCATCCGGTCATACTGGTGTGAAATTAGTCACGGTTGCACCACAAAATAAAGACACGCCGACCGTGCACGCAGTATTCATTTTATTCGATTCCATCACTGGCGTGCCGCTGACCTTTATGGATGGTGAGGAAATAACGCAAAAACGAACTGCAGCGGCATCAGCGCTCGCTTCCAGTTTTTTATCCAAAGAAAACAGCAGTCATTTACTTCTCGTTGGCAATGGCAGCCTCGCGCCACATATGGCACTCGCGCATAGCTATACCAGACCGATCAATAAAATCAGCATCTGGGGGCGATCAGTAGAAAAATCAGAAAGCTGCCGTCAGACCTTATTATCTTTCACAGATTTGCCAAAGAATATCAAAATTGAAGTCAGCGACGATCTCGCGGGATCCTGCATGTCCGCTGACATCATCACCTGCGCAACAACAAGCAAACAAGCCATCATCAAAGGAAAATGGATACAAGCAGGTACGCATCTTGACCTGGTTGGCGGTTTCAAACCGGATATGCGCGAAGTGGACGATGAACTGATGGCAAAGTCTGTCGTCTTCGTGGATACATTCACCGGAGCATTCGCAGAAGCCGGCGATATTCTGCAGACATTACAAAGTGGTAGCTTAAAAAAGGAAGCGATTGTTGCCGAGCTTGCCGATCTCTGCGCCGGGAGACATAACGGGCGCCAATCGGAGCAGGAAGTGACGGTATTTAAGTCAGTCGGAACGGCTCTGGAAGATTTATGCGCGGCGAACCTGGTCTGGCAATATCACCAGCAGGAATCAAATGAAAACGCATCTGCCTGAGTTTTTCAACAACGCAATTATTAACTGAGATCCGTTATACGTGATCTCAGTTGCCATCGATAAACGTTCAGACTTTAGGGATACCGCCCAATAAGGCCGCACGCTTTTGTGGTTTTGCAGCAGCGCTTTCACTGGTTTTAGCAGAGGTTCCGGTTTTCAGGGAAGAAGATACCGCTGGCTCATAAGGCTTCAAGAACCACGGGTCTACTTTTTCTCTTGGCGGCTGATAACCACGCGCAGGTTTTTCGCTACGATCAGTGCGCTCGGTACGTTCAGATTTGTCGCGTACCGGACGGCTACGCTCCACCTGATGGGTAGCAGGGACAAAACCAGCGAGAGTCAATCTGACAATTTTCTGTTTGATCAGCTTCTCAATATCAACGAGCAAGCGCTCGTCCTGATCCGTGTACAAAGAAATTGCATCACCTTTAGCACCAGCACGCCCGGTACGGCCAATACGGTGAACATAGTCTTCGGCGTTATACGGAAGATCGTAATTGATCACGCAAGGCATTTCGGATATATCCAGACCACGCGCAGCCACATCCGTTGCCACCAGTACTTCCACCTCACCGCGTTTAAAATCTTCCAGCGCAACCATGCGTTCATTTTGCGATTTGTCACCATGAATCGCAGATGCTTTTACGCCTTGCTTCACCAGATGGACAGCGAGACGTGACGCACCGATTTTCGTGTTACTGAAAACAATCACTTGTTTCAAACCACGCTCACGGATAATGAAAGAGACAGCATCACGCTTCTCATCTTCCGCAACCTTGTACAAAATCTGCGTGACGTTGTCAGATGTTGCGTTACTACGAGCAACTTCTATCGTTTGTGGATCGTTCAAAAAGCTGGCAGCCAGCTTTTTAATTTCAGGAGAAAAAGTCGCCGAAAACATCAGGTTCTGGCGCTGCTTAGGCAACAGATTGATGATGCGCTGCAGATCCGGCAAAAAACCCATATCAAGCATACGATCAGCTTCATCCATTACCAGAATCTGCGTCTGCGATAAATTAATCGTCTTTTGCTGAACGTGATCGAGCAAACGCCCCGGTGTCGCAATCACGATTTCCACACCTGAACGCAACATGGCAACTTGTGGCGCCATATCCATGCCACCAAAAACAACTGTGGAACGTAAAGGTGTGAAGCGAGAGTAGGCTTTGACGTTCTCGGCAACCTGATCCGCGAGTTCACGCGTTGGCGTCAGTATCAAAGCACGGACAGGATGGCGCGCTGGCGAGGCACTGGTACTTGCATGAGCAAGCAAACGCTGGATAATCGGCAAAGAAAACCCTGCTGTTTTACCTGTGCCAGTTTGCGCGGCCCCCATCACATCCCGACCTTGTAATACAACAGGAATTGCTTCCGCTTGTATGGGCGTAGGATGGACATAGCCCTGCTCAGTTAAAGCACGCAGGATATCAGGAGATAAGCCGAAATCTTCAAACTTCACTTTGTGTTCAGTCTGATCAGAAGGGGAATTTGGAATGGACTTAGTATCAGTCATGGTAAATGGTGGGCCTCCCGTGAGTCGAACACGGTACCAACGGATTATGAGTCCGCTGCTCTAACCAACATGAGCTAGAGGCCCAATTCTTTCTGCAAGCTCTGCCTGCTGTAATCTGAGGTTAATCCAGGTTTGGAAATCACTTCAGGATTTGCAGGAAAAGCCCGATGCTGCCGCCTGCAAAACATTGTGCTGAAAACTCAGCTCAATATATTAACGGGCGCTGAAAAAAATCAGCGCCAATTATATAACATTAATTACCTTCAAGGAAGCTCTTCAGCTTATCTGAACGCGATGGGTGGCGTAACTTGCGCAATGCTTTTGCCTCTATCTGACGAATCCGTTCGCGTGTCACATCAAACTGTTTACCGACCTCTTCTAAGGTATGGTCAGTTGACATTTCAACGCCAAAACGCATACGTAATACTTTCGCCTCACGTGGCGTCAGAGAGTCAAGCACATCCTTCACGACATTGCGCATGGAAGCATGTAATGCTGCATCTGCCGGAGCAAGCGTGTGATTATCCTCAATGAAATCGCCAAGATGAGAATCATCGTCGTCGCCGATCGGTGTTTCCATCGAGATTGGCTCTTTAGCGATTTTCATGATCTTGCGGATTTTATCTTCCGGCATTTCCATCTTGATCGCTAACGTTGCCGGATCTGGCTCTGCGCCCGTCTCTTGCAAAATCTGACGCGAGATACGATTCATTTTATTAATCGTCTCTATCATGTGCACAGGAATACGAATCGTACGTGCCTGATCGGCAATCGAACGGGTAATCGCCTGACGTATCCACCAAGTTGCGTAAGTAGAAAACTTGTAACCACGGCGATACTCAAACTTATCCACGGCCTTCATCAGACCGATATTACCTTCCTGAATCAAATCCAGGAATTGCAAGCCGCGATTGGTATATTTCTTCGCAATGGAAATCACCAGACGCAAGTTGGCCTCAGTCATTTCACGCTTTGCTTTACGCGCCTTCATTTCACCAGCCGACATCTTTTTATTGATGCCACGCAGATCAGGCAATGGCAATACCACGCGCGCTTGCAAATCAATCAATTTCTGCTGCAATTGCTGAACCGCTGGAACATTACGTCCTAGAATCGCGCTATATGAGTGCCCCGCATTCACTTCGCCTTCAACCCAACTCAGATTGGTTTCATTGCCGGGGAAAACTTTAATAAAATGCGAACGCGGCATACCACAACGATTCACTGCCACATCCAGAATTTGCTTTTCAATATGACGAACTTCGTCAACCTGTCCACGCAAAGTATCGCAAAGCTTTTCAACTACTTTGGCAGTAAAGCGAATGCCAAGCAGTTCATTCGAAATAGCTTCCTGCGCTTTAACGTAAGTCTTAGAGTTATAGCCTTCCTTCTCGTAAGACTTGCGCATTTTTTCAAAATTAGAGGCAATGATTTCAAACTTGGCGAGTGCCTCACGCTTCATTTGCTCTAACTGTTCAGAAGAAATTGCGGCAGCGGCAGCGGCACCGCCATCCTCATCTTCTTCCTCTTCATCTTCTTCCTCGTCTTCATCTTCATCAGATTCTTCTGCTGCAACAACGACAGCAGGAGCAGGAGGCGCATCTTCGGTCGCATTTGGATCGACCAGACCATCGACGATTTCGTCGATTTTTATTTCATCTGCAGCGATTCTATCGGCCGCGGCCAGAATTTCTGCGATTGTCGTCGGACAAGCTGAAATTGCCTGAATCATATCCTTCAGGCCTTCTTCAATCTTCTTCGCAATAACGATTTCGCCTTCACGCGTCAACAACTCAACCGAGCCCATTTCACGCATATACATGCGAACCGGATCGGTAGTGCGTCCGAAATCAGAATCCACGGTTGACAATGCAGCCTCAGCGGCCGCCTCGACTTCATCATCATCCGTCGTGACAGTCACCACGTTATCGGATAACAACAATGTTTCAGCATCAGGCGCGCGCTCATAAACGGCAACGCCCATGTCGTTGAAGGTGCTGATAATGCCTTCGATCGCTTCAGGATCAACAACGTTTTCCGGCAAGTGATCGTTAATCTCGGCAAATGTCAGATAGCCACGATCTTTACCAAGCTTAATCAGTGTTTTCAGTTTCTGACGACGACGTTCGAGCTCTTCCTCTGTCGCCTCTGGGTCAGAGGAAAACGCATCCTTCAATAACGCCTTCTCTTTTGCTTTGCGATCTTTTGCTTTGGCCTTATCGATTGCCTTCATTTCCGCGCGTTCAACCGCATTCAATGCTGCAATTTCTTCGTTTTCCGGCTGATATTCTTTTGGCTTGCGGCCACGGCGTCCAGGCACCTTCACGCCAGGCAAAACATAGCCGGACGTATCGATAGCAGCAAGCACGGCAGCGTCTGTGGTCTGACTGACAGTAGGCGCAGATCCGGTCTTGATTTCCTGAACTTCAGGTGCAGCAGCTTTTGCTGATTTCTTGGTAGGTTTGGTCACTATCTTTGAATCGGTTTTGTTAGTTGTCACGGAAGCTTTCGATGTTGCGGATGGTACTGATTTAGCTCGGGACGACTCCGTTGTCACTCGCTTTTGCTTACCTTCAGCCTGATGAACTGCACCTTCCGCCAGCTTCTCATCAATTTTTTTTGCTTTCGGTGGCGCCTTGACTGTAACCTGCTTCACAGTTGTTTTAACAGTCGTTTTTTTAGATGGGACGCTAACTGATTTCTTTGTATCTGTTTTTGCAGCAACCGACTTTGAGACCGTCTTTTTGACTGTCGACGCGGACGCTGCTGGTTTGCTTACTTTAGGCGCTTTGATATCTTTTACCCCCGTTTTTTTACCCGCCACACTAACAGTTGCTGCGACCTTTGCTTTTGCGACGGCCTTCACTGGCGCAACGACTTTCGGTGCCTTGGCAGCGACAGGCTTGCTGACGGCTTTGGATTGCACTTTCGGGCTGGTAATTTTTGCTTTGGCTACAACTGCCTTACTCACCGTTTTTGCTGCGGTGCTGGCACCTGCATTTTTAGATGCCTTTGCCGTAGTTTTTTTAACCGTTGTAGGCATCAGGGTTTTCGAGGGTTTCTTCATTGCGCTAGCCATTGAATCAAACCATCCGGAACTGAGGAAGTCGCCTGCTGACATATTTTGCAATAAAGACATACTCCTGCATCAGGCCAGGTGACCTGTATGCAGAGCAAATCATTTTTGCTTCAGACTTCCCGAGTCTCAGCGCCAGTGTTTTGGGTTACTCGGAGGAGCATACGCTCACCTAAACAACACATTTTGCGATAATCAAATGATTTTACGCAAAATGAAACAACCTAAGACCTTGAATCGTAAGCCTTTAATTATACCATGCGAGCGTCACATTCTCTAGCCCAAAGCCAGAGCAATGACAACTAAATTGATAAAAAAATAGGCAAACCATTTATCATCACAGACATAGCCTAAATCAATTCAGATAAAAAACTGACAAATTTCTTGCTAAAAAAGAACCGTTGCAAATTACTGGCGACTTCCTGCTTCCGCGGCCGCCTCTTTGCGCAATTCTTCCTGCAACTGCATAATTTCACGCCAACGCGCCTTTTCCACTTCAGTACGCAAACCTGACGCCACCAATCTTTCTGCCTCATATTTGAGCGCCTGAGAGCGAATTTGCCGCATAGCACCGAGCAACTCCAGTCTGACCAATTCAGCATCAGCATCGGTCTGACCTGCCACCTCCGCAATCAAACCATCGAAATCAGAGCTAACGACACGCAATCGCTCGGCGAGCGCGGCAAATTGCGCGCCCTCGCCCATCTCTTTCGCAATACCGACCAACTGCATTAACATCTCTGCACCATCCGGCGCCAACAATGCGGCTTCAGCAAGCGCAACATCGTCCAGCATCAGCGCTAAGGCCGGATAAGCAACGAGTATGCGCATAATCTGACGCTCCAGCCCAACCGGCGCACTGCGTTTTGAACGTGGCGGCGCAAGCTTCTGACGGGCAACTGGCTGGGAAAGCTCAAACAAAGCCTCTATCTCGGCGGGCGTTGTCTGCGTCACCTGCGCCAGATTGCGCACCATTTGCAAACGCAACCCTGAAGGCTGCATCGCCTGCAGCAAGGGCTTCGCATCAAACTGCGTTTTTGCACGCCCCTCTGCCGAATTGAGATCATTATCTGCAATCATCTCCCGCATAAAAAACTGGGACAAGGGCATCGCCTCATGTACTTGCTGCTCAAATGCATCCGCACCAAATTCGCGAATAAAACTATCTGGATCGTGTTCGGCAGGCAAAAACAGAAACTTAATAAATTTATCGTCATTCGCATGCGGTAAGCAGGCATCCAGCGCACGCCGGGCCGCGCGGCGTCCGGCAGTATCACCGTCGAAGCTGAATACAACGTGATCGGTCTGTCGCAACAATTTTTGTACGTGTGTTGGCGTACAAGCCGTGCCCAGCGTCGCAACGGCTTGCGGAAAACCCATTTGCGCGAGCGCCACGACATCCATATAGCCTTCAGTGACCAACACATAACCAGCATCCCGAATCGCCTGACGTGCTTCAAATAAACCGTAGAGTTCGTAACCCTTCTGGAATAGTGGCGTTTCAGGGGAGTTCAGATATTTGGGCTCGCCCTGCTCCATAATGCGCCCGCCAAAACCGATGATCTGCCCCTTCGTATTACGGATTGGGAACATCACACGATCACGGAAGCGGTCATAGCGCTTGCGCCCGCCCCCCTCTTCGTCACTCTTATCGATGACCAGCCCAGCCTCAACCAACTCGGGCGCCTGATAGTCTGCAAAAACAGAGCGCAAACCATCCCAGGCATCCGGCGCAAAACCCAAACCGAAGCGCGCTGCAATTTCTCCGGTCAAGCCGCGCTTTTTCAGGTATGCAATCGCTGGCGGCGCCGAGCGCAACTGTTGTTTGTAATACTCGCCCGCTTTCGTCATGACTTCTGACAAGGCCAGACTTTTGGCCTGCACCTCCGCCCTTTGTGCAGGTAGCATGCGATCTTCTTCGGGAACGACCATGCCATTGCTTTGCGCCAGATCGCGGATAGCGTCGACGAAACTCAAGCCTGAGTACTCCATCAAAAAACCGATAGAGCTGCCATGCGCACCGCAACCAAAGCAGTGATAAAACTGCTTGGTCGGGCTCACGGTGAAACTGGGAGATTTTTCATTATGAAAGGGACACAAACCCATATAGTTTGCGCCGCCTTTTTTCAGCTGGACGTATTTACCCACCACGTCAACAATGTCAACGCGGGCAAGTAAATCCTGAATAAAACTTTGTGGGATCAAGTCTGCTTAGCGGCTTTTCAGCCGCTGCAATTGACAAATAAAATTCAAAATTAACGGCTTAAAGCGGCTTTCACCAAGCCAGATACTTTTCCCATATCTGCACGTCCGGCGAGTTTTGCTTTTAACACATCAATCACTTTACGCATATCCTGTGGACCAGCAGCACCGGTCTCGGCAACAGCCGCGGCAACCGCAGCCTGAACTTCTTCATCCGACAAAGCTGCAGGCATATAGGTGGACAGCACAGCCAATTCCGCTTTTTCGATATCGGCCAAATCCTGGCGGCCACCCGCTTCAAATTGCTGAATCGAATCTTTGCGCTGTTTGATCATTTTTTCAATAATGGCGAGGATCATGCCATCATCCAATTCAACGCGCTCATCGACTTCTTTTTGCTTCATTGCAGCCGTCAACAAACGGATAGTCCCGAGCTTGCCAGCTTCCTTGGCACGCATCGCGGCTTTCATATCATCGGTGATTTGCTCTTTTAAGCTCATGACTTACCCCTGAATAACTGAATCAGATAAAAATAATAAAGCCCGCTGCGGTTGACCGGAGCGGGCATGCAATACTTAAGCAATGCAATACCGAAAGTATCTGACTAAGCCAGACACCATATCGGAATTAATACATTTTCTTAGGCAATTGCTGACTACGAATACGTTTGTAGTGACGCTTAACTGCTGCTGCCAGCTTACGCTTACGCTCTGCAGTTGGCTTCTCGTAGAACTCGCGAGCGCGCAATTCGGTCAACAGACCGGTCTTTTCGATAGTGCGCTTGAAGCGGCGCATGGCGACTTCGAACGGCTCGTTTTCTTTAAGGCGAATTGTGGTCATGTAAGTTCAAACCAATGAAAGATTTATAGAAGAACGAGATATTAGCAGGCTTTTGGAGATATGGGAAGGACGATGATTAAATCTTACGCAAAAAACTTGCTCAGCTCTAGCAAAAAACAACAAGAAGTCAACACCCCAAACCAGATTTTTTAAGAAAAATGGGGAGTATCCGGCAAAAACCAGCGAATGTCCGCGTTAAATCTGGGGGTTAAAATATACTCCCCCCAGTATTTAAAGACAGCCAGATCGCCGTCATTCCCGTTGCCTCAGCCGGAATAGCCGCGCTTTATACCGCCATTCCGGCAGCGCTGCCCGACGCCCACGCCCATTGAAAGTTATAGCCGCCCAGCCAGCCTGTGACATCGACGGCCTCGCCGACAAAATACAGCCCGGGCACTTTGTTTGCCATCATGCTCTGCTGTGACAACTCTCGGGTATCGACGCCGCCACGCGTGACTTCCGCCTTGCGATAACCTTCAGAACCGTTAGGGGTCAGCTCCCAACGATTGATTTTTTCGGCCAGCAAACGCAAACGCTTATCCTGCATATCCGCGATTTTCAGGTTGCCGTCGAATGCATGAGCCGTGAGCAGGCCATCAATCAGGCGAACTGGCAAATATTGCGACAAATAATTCGCCAGATTCTTTTTTGTCGTCGTTTTCGCCGCAATCAGATCTTCTGCCAGATCGACTTCGGGCAACAGATTAATCCGGATAGGCGTACCAGGTTGCCAGTAGCTGGAAATCTGTAAGACGCCCGGCCCCGACAAGCCGCGATGCGTGAACAGTAAATCTTCACGAAACAACATTTTGTTCTTCTTGTCGCCAGTCTCAATATCGACCTCAAGAGAAATACCAGACAGCGGCACAAACGGCTCCCACGCAGCAGCATCAAACGTCAATGGCACCAAAGCCGGTCTCGGTTCTATAATTTTCAAGCCAAACTGACGGGCAATTTTGTGTGAAAAATCAGTGGCGCCGATTTTGGGTATCGACAGGCCGCCCGTAGCAACAACCACCTGATCCACCATGATGTCGCCGTGTGAGGTCTGCACAACAAAACCAGCATCTGCCTTTTGAACGTCTGTGACAGGACAAGACATACGCCATTGCACCTTACCCAGATCACATTCTGCTTTCAACATGCGAATAATGTCTTCGGCACTGTCATCACAAAATAACTGACCTTTGTGTTTTTCATGCCAGCTAATGTTGTGGCGCTTGATCAGAGATAAAAAATCCTGCGGCGTATAGCGCGACAAAGCACTTTTACAGAAATGAGGATTTTCTGACAAAAAATTCACAGGGCTTGCATGCAGATTCGTAAAATTACAGCGCCCGCCGCCAGAAATACGGATTTTCTCTGCAAGACGACTCGCATGGTCGATCAACACCACACGTTTGCCACGCTGCCCAGCCACCGCCGCACACATCATTCCTGCCGCGCCGGCACCGATTACAGCAACATCAAATTGTTTATTCATGGCAGCCTCAAAAAATTCAGGCGTGATTGTAGCGGAATCCCCTTCTGCTACGGATACTAAGAATCTAAGAATCAGAATAGCGTTACCACAATATGCCGCGCGCGCCATCACCAACTTAATCGCGCAGCTCAACCTGAAATGCCGCTTTACAGTGCAAAATCGCCTCATCGTAAAAGATCGCACCAGCGGACTCTGCAAATGCTGAAAACGGACGATGCTGATCGCAGCAGCACCCGACTGTTTGAAATTCACAACACGATTTTACGTATATTGAAACTTATTTTTGTCATAAAAGAGTTAATACTTGACTTGATTTACATCAAAAGAGATAACTAATTACAGCCGCAAGCAAACGTTTGCGTAGTAACGGAAAAACAAGAAACATCATCGTCGCTACGCACACTTCTGGCTCATTAATGCACTCAATCTGGTCACTGATCATCCACTACGGGGACTCCCTTCATGCAAAAATTATCTTCTCATTCCGTACTAAAAGTACAAGCTCGCAGCTTGATTGCATTAGCAATCGCATCTGCGTTTCCTATGCAAGCTGCATGGGCGCAGGAAGCAAGCAACGATACGACGAAACTGGAAACAGTCATCGTCACCGCGAACCGCCGCGCGGAAAACATCAAAGAAGTGCCGATGTCCATTTCTGCCATTAAAGGCGAGGCGCTTGATACTTATAATGCCAGCGGTCAGGATATCCGCTTCCTTTCAGCCCGCGTTCCCAGTCTGAATATTGAATCCGATTTTGGTCGGTCTTTCCCACGCTTTTATATCCGCGGTCTGGGTAACACTGATTTCGATCTGAATGCATCGCAACCTGTCGGACTGATTTTTGATGATGTTGTGCAGGAGAGCCCTATTCTCAAAGGCTTCCCGGTTTTCGACGTTGATCAGGTTGAAATTTTACGCGGCCCACAAGGCACGCTGTTTGGTCGCAACTCGCCAGCTGGCGTGCTGAAATTTGACTCGGCAAAACCAACGAACCGCTTTGAAGGTTACGGCAGCCTCGGTTACGGCAACAACAATGCGGTGAATCTGGAAGGCGCCATCAACGTGCCGCTCAGCAAAGAATGGGCGATGCGTTTTTCCGGTCAGGCGCAAAGCCGTGATGACCGCGTTACCAATCCACGTTCTACCGGCGAAAAAAATCTGGAAGGCTACCGCGACAATGCAGCACGCCTGCAGTTCGCTTACAAAACATCTGACTTCAGCGCTCTGATTAATTTACATGGTCGCGACATGTCTGGTAACGCGACCTTATTCCGCGCCAATATCATCCAGAAAGGTACGAATAATCTGGTGCCGGGCTTTGATTATGGCACCTACCCTACCGATGGTCTGAATACGCAAACCCTGACCTCTTCCGGTGCCAGCCTGCGTCTGCGCTGGGATTTGCCAGGTATGAGCGTTCACTCCATCACGGCGTATGACAAAGCAAAATTCTATAGTCGTGCGGACGTTGATGGCGGCTATGGCGCCGGCGCCACTTCAGGCCCGGGATTCATTCCATTCGCATCTGAAACCGCTGATGGCCTGCCGAATCTAAAGCAAGTCACGCAGGAAGTCCGCGTTGAATCCAACACTAAGGATCCGCTGCAATGGATCACCGGCCTGTACTATTTCAAAGAAGAGCTGCAAGTCGACAGCTTTAACTTTGACTCCATGAGTGCTGGCAATCCACAAAATGGCTATGCAGTGCAGCATCAGAATGCAAAATCGTGGGCCGCATTCGGTACACTGAACTATGCGGTTAACGACAAATTGAAACTGCGTGGTGGCGTGCGCTATACCAGCGATAAAAAAGATTTTGACGCACAGAGAACGCAGACGCCATTCGGCGGGAAAAATACCGATTTCTTGCAAGCACATCCGTCTTCCACTAACGTCAGTTGGGATCTGGGTGCCAATTACACACTGGACAAAGAAACGTCTTTATTTGCCCGTGCTGCAACCGGCTATCGCGCTCCCAGCGTTCAAGGTCGGGTGCTTTTCGGCGACACGATTTCCGTCGCACAGTCAGAAAAAACCTTGTCTTTCGAAGCAGGTATCAAAAAAGATATTCTGGATAACACGGCTCGCGTCAGTGCCACCGTATTCCATTACACCGCGAAAGATTTGCAACTCACTGCCGGTAGCGGCAGCGTTAATCAAAATAAACTGGTCAACGCTGACAAAGCCGTCGGTCAGGGTTTTGAACTGGACTTGCAAGCAAACTTGAACCGCAACTGGAAAACAACAGTTGGCGTGAGCTATAACGATACTGAAATCAAGGATGACAAACTGTTCGTTGCTCCATGTGGCAACGGTTGTACCGTAACGAATCCGAAAGGTTCTGTCGCAGGTACGGTTTTAATCGGCGGCAACCCGTTGCCACGCGCGCCTAAATGGGTAGGTAATTTCTCGTTGAAATATTCGACACAAATCGGTGCCGGTACTTTGTACGCGAATACAGACTGGGCTTACAAAGACAGCTACAACATGTTCCTGTATGAAGCCAAAGAGTACAAGGCAAAGTCGATGCTGGAAGGTGGTCTGCGCGTAGGTTACGTATGGGCCGATGGCAAATATGAACTTGCAGCTTATGGTCGTAACATCACCAATAAGCAACAAGTTATCGCCGCCATCGACTTCAACAATCTGACAGGTATCGTGAACGAACCACGCAGCTATGGCGTGCAGTTCAAAGCAAACTTCTGATACTCAGTCACAAATAAAAAACGCCGGATGATGAATCCGGCGTTTTTTTTCGTCAATCGTGAACGGAACATTCTGCAGTTTCTTGCAAATATCTCTCCGGTAAATTACTTCGCTAATCGCTGATGAATCAGGTGTGACACCAGCACACAATGCTCTACCTGCGCCGCAATATTCACCGGCACAGGAATTTCTTCATTTAATACACGCTGTATCCAGGCTGCGGTAGTCGCGGCATCGAACTGCTCCGGAATATTTTCAATCTCTCCGACGATCACAGATTGGGTGTGGGCCAAGGTTGTCACTTCGCCTTCGTGTATCCAGTCTATCTGTTGTGCGCGTCCGGTACTGGCTACCGTCTCGCCTTCGGTTCCGCGCATTAAAAAAACGTCACCGGCGTCATGTGGCGCACGCTGGCTAAAGTAGTGCTGCAACATCTGCTGATATTCCGGATGAGTGTAAGAAGTCAGGCGCAAAGCTGGTGTTGTAAACGGCTGCAGTAACTTCACTAGGGTATGCGTCGAGTTACGAACGCCGAGAATTTTTCTTAAAGAAAGCAAACGTGCGAGAGTGGGAGCAAGCAATTCAACGGGAATGAATGCCGGGCGCCTGTGGGACATTTCCTGGCTGATATCGGACGCATTACTACAAACAGGAAAATTCAGCGCAGAAAAAATTTCGGCAGTTGTCACGCGACCGGGATCACTACTGACGCCATGAACCAGCACAGGTACGCCACGACGGGCCAACAAGATTGCCAGTAATGGTGTCAGATTCGCTTTTTTGTGGGCGCCGTTGTAACTTGGTATCAACACCGGAACATAGTTGGTGTTGACTGGTGCTTCCAGTGCCAGCATAAACGGGCGGGCAGCGTGTAAAAAACCGGCGATCTCATCGATCGACTCGCCCTTAATCCGCATCGCCAGCAAAATCGCACCCAACTCAAGCTCGCTGACGCGACCATCCAGCATCGCCGTATACAAGGTCGCAGCATCTTCAGTTGACATGCTACGGGCACCATCTTTTCCCCGACCAATTTCCTTAATGAATCTGGCGGCGGGAAAAACAGTTGCTACTGTTTGAGTCAGATCGTCGGTCATCAGTTTATTTATCCAAAATAGCTAATATGGTTTCCCATTCATGCGAAGCGACCGGCGTGATCGATAAGCGGCTTCCTTTTTGCAGAACCAGCATACTTGCTAACTCCGGTACAGATCTTAACTCTGCGAGACTCAATAACCGCGTTTTACGCAAGGCCTTAATATCAACCATCATCCAGCGCGGGTTTTCCCTGGTCGCCTTAGGATCGAAATATTTGCTGTCCTGATCAAACTGCGTATGGTCAGGATACGATGTACTGCTCACTTCCGCGATACCGGCAATACCCGGCTGAGCACAACTGGAATGATAGAACAACACACCATCACCGACTCGCATCGCATCCCGCATAAAATTTCGCGCCTGATAATTTCTCACGCCAAACCACGGCACGCTCTTCATCGACAGCACATCATCAATACTGATCTCATCAGGTTCTGACTTCATTAGCCAATAATTCATCATCGTTTGAGAGAAAGAGAAAGAGAAAGAGAAAGAGAAAAATAAATTGTCGCACATTCAGACGCGCCAAATAAAAAAACGACTGTCAGAAATGACAGTCGTTTCAGAATAAGCCCCCACCGATGCCGCTATGCCGGCATCCTGAACCTAAGCGGTTCAAGTTGGCCACGGTCAGTTCAATTTCGGGTTCATCGAACTAGCGACGCTCACACCCATCAAACAATATCCC
This sequence comes from Cognatundibacterium rivi, assembly GCF_018139565.1. Taxonomy (GTDB): domain Bacteria; phylum Pseudomonadota; class Gammaproteobacteria; order Burkholderiales; family Burkholderiaceae_D; genus Undibacterium; species Undibacterium rivi. Next base: position 16,393 of record NZ_JAGSPK010000004.1, on the reverse strand, counting down.
ACAGCCTATGCACATAAATGGTTCAAGGAATATATGGCACTGGCGAACACGGCAGGGAATTAAAGTTTACTCTCAAATGCGACTGAAGCGAGAACTATTTTGCTCATTTTTGATTAAATTAAGCAATAACTCTAAAAATCAAAATAGATTTTCTTGCGGAGTCAACGCCTGATCCATCACCTCATGCATCTGCGTCATCTTTTGTTTTACTTCCGACAAAGACAATCCAGATAAGGGGCCTTCGGGAGATTTAGTTGCCAGCAACTCGGTCGTCATACCCAACGCCGCCATCACTGCGATCCTGTCAGTACCTTTGACCCGGGAAGAGTCACGAATTGCACACATCTTCGCATCAAGATAAGCGGCAGCTTCGCGCAACGCTCTATCTTCACCTTCTTTGCAGGACAATTTGTAAGCTTGCCCCATGATATTGACGTCAACCTGAATCAATTTTTTATCCGTCATGCTGACACCTCTTCATCCTCCAGAACTTCTGCTGGTAATTGTGTCAGTAGAGCCGTAATCCGTTCATGTGCTTGTTGCATACGTTCCCTGACATCCTGATTCTGCGTTGTTAACGCAGTCACCTCATTACGCAAGGCAGCATTCTCCACCCGCAAGGCGTGGGTAAGCTCAGCAAGCTTGGCTACTTTTTCGGCAAGCAATTCGAAATCGGAAATCATCATATGTTTATGTATATTGGGGCGCGACAAACCTAGCTTCTTATTATACGAGCAAACCCTCAGCATCAGCATCGTGATCTAAAGCTAAACAAGTAAATTCAGTGTCTGAACGATATATTCAGCGTCCAGAAACGCCTTTCCAACAAACAGCACACTGCTTAAAACCGGAAAAATCAGAATGGGTCGCTTGCATTTTGCGTGCCGAATTATACAAATTGGCGCTTAGCATCACACTTTTTTAAAAAATAGGTTATTATTTGACGCATAGCTAACCACGCTTGGTTCTTCATTGGCATATTCAAGGTGCGAAATAAATTTCCGCTATTGAATTTAAGCCAATCGCCGCCAGATCCAACCTCTGAATACGGCGAGTTCCCAACTGCCCGACCGATATTCTGTGGCGCTGTTACCCCTTAATTTTTCCCTCTCAATGAGGATTCCATGAGCGAAAACATCAAATACGTAAGCGATGCTTCTTTTGAAGCTGATGTATTAAAATCTGACAAACCTGTCCTGGTCGATTTCTGGGCCGAATGGTGTGGTCCATGCAAAATGATTGCGCCGATTCTGGAAGAAGTTGCTAAAGAATACGATGGCAAAATTATTGTCGCAAAAATGGACGTTGATGCAAATCAGGCAGTTCCTGCCCAATTTGGCATCCGTGGTATCCCGACACTGATACTGTTCAAAAATGGCGCAGTAGCCGCACAAAAAGTCGGCGCACTGGCTAAAGGTCAGCTGATCTCTTTTATCGATAGCAATATCTGACAATTTGCTTACCTGCTGCGCTGGATGTTCTTTCTGATGGTGTACAATCCTTCAAAAATGAAATCCGGCGCCGTATGCGCATTGAGACCAAAGTACAAATACATAAAGAATGCTTAACAGGTCGCTGACCTCAAAAGACAAATAACGATTCTGTTTATTCCGCAGTTCCTCTGTTCACTCCCCCACCTCATATTCCCGTCCCGGGACACTCACCATGCATCTATCTGAATTAAAAGCCCTACACGTATCCGCATTACTGGAAATGGCGATCGGGCTTGATATTGACAACGCTGCGCGTATGCGCAAACAAGAATTGATGTTTGCGATTTTAAAAAAACGTGCAAAAGCAGGCGAACAAATTTTTGGCGATGGCGCACTTGAAGTATTACCTGATGGTTTTGGCTTCCTGCGCTCTCCCGATGCCAGCTACATGGCATCGACAGATGACATCTATATTTCTCCTTCGCAAATCCGCCGTTTCAATTTGCATACCGGTGACTCGATTGAGGGTGAAGTACGTACTCCTAAGGATGGCGAGCGCTATTTCGCACTGGTGAAAGTAGACAAGGTTAACGGCGAATCACCGGAAGCATCCAAACACCGTATTCTGTTTGAAAATCTGACACCTCTGCACCCGAACAAAGTGCTGACGCTGGAACGCGAAATGCGCGGCGAAGAGAATACGACAGGCCGGATTATCGACATGATTTCCCCTATCGGACGTGGTCAACGCGGCTTGCTGGTCGCATCACCGAAATCAGGTAAATCCGTGATGCTGCAGCATATCGCGCATGCCATCACAACCAATCATCCGGATGTAACATTAATCGTTTTACTGATCGATGAACGCCCTGAAGAAGTGACCGAAATGCAGCGTTCCGTGCGTGGTGAAGTCGTCGCCTCCACTTTCGACGAACCTGCAACACGCCACGTTCAGGTTGCTGAAATGGTACTGGAAAAAGCCAAGCGTTTAGTCGAAATGAAAAAAGACGTGGTCATTCTGCTCGACTCGATCACCCGTCTGGCGCGTGCCTACAATACCGTTATTCCGGCATCCGGCAAGGTGCTGACAGGCGGTGTCGATGCTAACGCATTGCAGCGCCCAAAACGCTTCTTCGGTGCAGCACGTAATGTCGAAGAAGGCGGCTCATTAACGATTATCGCCACGGCGCTGATTGAGACTGGCAGCCGTATGGACGACGTGATCTACGAGGAATTCAAAGGCACGGGTAACATGGAAGTACATCTGGAACGTCGCCTGGCGGAAAAACGCGTTTATCCGGCAATTAACCTGAATAAATCTGGCACACGTCGCGAAGAATTACTGATCAAACCAGATCAGCTCCAGAAAATCTGGATTTTGCGTAAGTTGCTGTATTCGATGGATGAAATCGAAGCGATGGAATTCATTCTCGATAAAATGAAAGCCACCAAAAATAATGCAGAGTTTTTTGAAATGATGCGTCGTGGTGGTTAAGTATGACCCTCGCTGTTGAATGAGCGCTGGTTGTACTGAAAAGAGCTGACAATGCAAGTTGTCGGTTCTTTTTTTTCGTCCTACTGTCTGATATCAATTCCATGAAAATAAAAAAGGCCTCCTGATTTGAATCAGGAGGCCTTTTTCTTTAAACGAACAATTTACTGGGAGATCGCTTTCACTTCCCAACCGCCACCAACTGCTTTATACAAGCTGACAACAGCACTGAGATGTGCTCGCTGAGTGTCGATCAACGCTGTTTCAACAGTTGCGAGATCGCGTTGAGCATTCAACACTTCCAGATAACTGCTGTAACCATTTTTATAGCGCAACTCAGCTAAACGCAGGCTATCTTTCAATGCCTTGACTCGTTTCAGATTTGCGCGATAAATTTGCTCATTCGATTCAGCGCTGCTCAACGCATCATGCACGTCACGGAAAGCGCCTTGTACCGCTTGCACATACTGTGCGGTGGCCTGCGTTTTACGCGCTTCTGCACCAGAGACCACCGCACCGATGGCTCCGGCACGGAATACCGGCTGGACCAGATTGGCACCGAGATTCCACAGCAACGATGTCGGATCAACCAGATCTTTGAATACGCGCGACTCGTAACCGATGCCTGTCGTCAACTTCAGACTAGGGAAATACGCCGCCTTCGCTTGCCCGATATCTGCATTCGCTGCCACTAACGTTTGCTCCGCTGCCAGAATATCCGGGCGGCGATTCAATACGTCGGATGGCAAATCAGCGGGTAAGCTCAGATGCTGATACAACGCCTGGATATCCTTGCCACGTGCGATCACTGGCTGTGCTACCGCAGCCGGACTGCGCCCAAGCAACACCGCGATTGCTGACTCAAGATTAGAGACAGCGAGCTTCGCTTGCGATACGCTGACTTCTGCGGCAGCAGTTTCGGATTCGGCTTGATGCAAATCCAGCTCACCTGCCGCGCCAGATGCGAAGCGTTTCTGTTGCAAACGCAGATTTTCCGCACGTGTCTGATAAGTCGCCTGCGCTAATGCCAGTTGTGCATCAGCGGCACGCAAAGCGAAATAACTTTGTGCAAGATTACTAAACAAACTGGTTTGCACCGTCGTACGGTTGTACTCCTGCACGAATAAGCGAGCTTTCGCTGCCTCATCTGCGCGAGATAATTTCCCCCAGAAATCGACTTCATAAGAAGCAGTCAAACCTAACTGGAAATCTTTACTGACCGGCTCAGCACCGCTGGCCAACTTACCGGCATTTTCACTGGTACGAACTTTAGAGCCACTCAGGGTCGCGTCAACACTAGGATAACGGTTCGACTTCGCACCAACTGCAAGAGCGCGAGCCTCTTCTATACGCCCTGTCGCCAGCAACAAATCCTGATTATTTTTTGCGGCTTCCTGGATCAGATCAAGCAAAACCGGGTCATTGAACGCGCTCCACCATTGCACGAAGTCAGTATTGGCCGCTTTACCGCCGGTCGCCTCCAGCTTCGCAGGAACCTCAAGCTGAGGACGTTGATAATCAGGCCCGACCGATGCACAACCCACGAGTGCCAGACTCGCGACAATAGTGCTCAGGACAAATTGAGTTTTCAGCATAATTACTCCTTCCCTTCTGCTTGTTTTTCTTTAATCAACTGCCCCAGAGGAATGTGATCAGGATGATGGAAGTCTTCAGGGAATGTTTTAAACCGCTTGTCGTTAATCAGCTTAAAGAACAAAGGAACAAAGAAGATCGCGAGGAAAGTCGCAGCCAGCATACCGCCCAACACACCGGTACCCAGGGATTGACGTGCCGCAGCACCCGCACCGTGTGAGAATGCCAGTGGCACAACACCCAGAATAAACGCCAGCGATGTCATCAGAATCGGACGGAAACGCAAGCGTGCCGCTTCTACCGCTGCTGCAACCGGCGCATAACCTTCATGCACTTTCATCACCGCAAACTCCACAATCAGAATCGCATTTTTCGCCGATAAACCAAGTAAGGTGACCAAGCCGATCTGGAAGTACACGTCATTATTAAAGTGACGCAGATATACCGCCAGCAGCGCGCCGAAGATACCGAAAGGCATCGCCAGCAATACCGAGAACGGCAGCGACCATTTTTCGTACTGTGCAGCCAGAATCAGGAAAATCATCAAGACACCCGCGCCCAACGCCAAACCTGCGGCGTTGCTGCTACGTTTTTCCTGGAACGATGCACCACCCCAGTCATACACAACATCAGATGGCAAAACATTTTTCGCGGCACGTTCCATCGCTGCGATCGCCTGACCAGAACTGAAGCCTGGCTTAGCATCGCCCATGAGTTTAATTGCAGGCAAGGCATTGAAACGTTCTACCGAATCAGGCCCGGTAATGAACTTGATCGTGGTAAATGCGCGGATCGGTACCATCTGACCGCTGGCAGCGCGCACATACATAGCCCCAATATCATCTGGTTTAGCGCGGAACTGGCCTTCTGCCTGCAACTGCACTGTGTAGATACGACCATTTTTATTGAAGTCGTTCACATAGTAACTACCCATCGTAGCTGCCAGTGTGCTGTAAACATCAGCCAGTGCAACGCCCATCGATTTGGCTTTTTCATTGTCCACATCCACATACAATTGTGGCGAATTCGCTTGCCATAATGTTTTCACACCTGCGAGCTCTGGCTGTTTGTTTGCTTCTGCAATCAGCAAAGGCAAAATCTCTGCCAGACGTTTAACACCACCCTCGCCAGCATTCTGCAGATAGAATTCAAAACCACCGGTTTGCCCTAAACCCTGAATTGCAGGTGGAGCAAAAAATAAAGGTAAACCTTCTTTAATGCCACCCGTTTTCATATAGCTTTCGCCAACCAGCTGTTGCGCAGATTTACTACGTTCTTCCCACGGTTTCAACGGGAAAAACATCGTCGCCGCAGATGATTTCAGACCGCCACCGCCAAGGAAATCCAGACCAACTAACGCAAATGTGGTGTCGATATCGGGATTCGTTTTCATTGCCGCTTCAACTTGTTTGACAACAGCATCGGTACGATCAAGCGAAGCACCATCCGGCAAAATTGTCGCGCCGATGAAATAACCCTGATCTTCATCCGGCACCAATCCACCAGGGACAGTTTTCCACAGGACACCAGTCAAAGCGACCATGCCCAGCACCAATGCAACGCCTAACACGGCTCGCTTGAGGAAAAAGCTGACACCATTGGTATAGTGTTTTGTGAAACGCAGGAAAGCCGCGTTAAACCATAAGAAAAACCGATGGTGATTTTCTGCTCCGGGTTTCAATAAAATCGCACACAAAGCTGGAGTCAGAGTCAAAGCAACGATACCGGATAACACTACCGCGATCGAAATCGTGACAGAGAACTGACGATACAACTCACCAGCGAGTCCACCAAGGAAAGCAATCGGACCAAAAGCTGCCACCAGCACCAGCACAATCGCAATCACAGGCCCGGTCACTTCTTGCATCGCTTCAATTGCCGCGTCCTTCGGGGTCATGCCCTCTTCGTTCATCAGACGCTCAACGTTTTCCAACACCACAATCGCATCATCAACAACGATACCGATCGCCAGTACCATACCGAACAGCGTCAACGTGTTAATGCTGTATCCCAACAGATGCAGCCCGGCCATCGTACCAACAAGAGAGACTGGAACCGCCAGCGTAGGAATAATGGTTGCGCGCCAGCTTTGCAGAAACAGATACACAACAATAAACACCAGCACCATCGCTTCGCCCAGAGTCTTGAGCACTTCATAGATAGACTCGGTCACAAACGGTGTCGTGTCATATGGTGTTGCGTAACTCATTCCCTCTGGGAATTTTGCCTTCAGGTCTTCCAGTGTTTTCTCAACCGCCTTACGTGTTTCCAGCGCATTTGCGCCGGTTTGCAAGAACACACCGATATTGGCAGATGGATGTCCATTAATACGACCATAGAGGTTGTAATCTTTTGAACCCAGTTCAACACGCGCCACATCTTTAATACGTATCGTGCCGCCACTCTTATCCGATTTCACGATGATATTGGCAAACTGTTCCGGTTCCAGCAAACGACCTTTCGCCGTCACCGTCATTGTCAGCTCTTCGGTATTATTTGGCGTCGCGCCAATCTTACCTGCGGCATACTGCGCATTTTGCTCATTCACTGCATTAGAAATATCGGCCACTGTGACACCAAGCTGCGCCATGCGGTCAGGACGCATCCAGATCCGCATTGCATAGTCTTTAGCACCGAAAATCTGTACGTTCGTGGTTCCCGGAATCCGCTTGATCGCATCCAGTACGTTTTGCGTCGCGTAATTAGAAAGATACAAAGCATCGTAACGATTATCAGGCGAGTACAAAGCTGCAACCACCAGGAAATTCGACGAACTCTTGGAAACTGTCACGCCCTGGCGACGCACTTCTTGCGGCAACTTGGCATCAGCCTGACGCACGCGGTTGTTCACGTTCACCGCAGCAATATCGAGATCGGTACCGACTTCGAAGGTCACGTTAATTGACACGCGACCATCTGCTGACGAAACAGAATCCATATACAGCATGTGTTCGACACCGTTGATCTGTTCCTCAATCGGAGCCGCGACGGTGCGCTCAATCACTTCAGCAGACGCACCTGGGTACACTGCAGTCACATTGACTACCGGCGGAGAAATTTCCGGGTAGCGAGAAATTGGCAGGACGCGTAATGCGGCCAGACCAGCCAGCACGATAATCAGCGAAACGACAGTCGCGAAAATCGGCCGGTTAATAAAAAATTTAGAGAACATGAATTATTCCTTGTCGCCTGCTTCTGTCAGAAGCAGGATGTTCATAAAGAATGGAGTGCTATCAACAATAAGCCACGCATCTCTCAATGCGTATTGACACAGTTACTTAGTGCTGGCAGCCGACGCGGCAGATGCTGCCCCTGTTGCAGAAGCACCTTCTTTTGCGGCAGCCGGAGCTGCTGTAGGCGCGGGTGCAGCATTGGCTGCCTGTGCGGAAATAAGCACTGGCTTCACTGTCATACCAGGCTCATGCGCTTTGATCACGCCATCAACCATCACGCGCTCACCAGCTTTCAGTCCTTTGGTAACGATCCATTCTCCGTGCGACCAGCCGTCAAGCTCAACCGGACGAGGTGCCAATTTGTTATCTGGTGTCACCACAAAAACAATCTTGCCCATCGGTGCATCAATCACAGCACGTTGTGGTACAGCGAGTGCCCCTATACGTTTCGCCCCAGACAACATGACGCGAACAAATTGTCCAGGACGCAGAGTACCGTCAGGATTAGCCACTTGCGCACGCGCGTCAAAACCGCCATTGGCAGCGTTAATACGTTCACTGACAAAATTCATTTTGCCCGTCGCTGGGAACATGCTGCCATCGGCCAGTTTCAGCTTCACATCAAAGCCTATGCTGCCATTTTTAGCAACTTTTCCTGGTACAGCGACCTTGCCACCATTCACTTCTTTGGAAACTTTCAGGTAATCCGATTCCGGAATACTGAAGTTCACATACAAAGTATCGGTCTGAACAATCGTGGTCAATAAACTGTCTGCGCTAGTGATCAGACTACCGTTCGACTTAGCCGCCATGCCGGTGACGCCGTCTATCGGTGCCACGACTTTGGTATAGCCCAGATTCAGTTTTGCTTCATTTGCTTGTGCACGCGCTTGCTTGTAGCTGGCTTCTGCGGTTTCCAGCGTTGACTTTGCATCGTCAAATTCTTTTTGACTGATCGCTTTTTCTGTCGCCAGAGGTGCCAGACGCGCATATTCACGTTTTGCCTGATTCAGCTTCGCTTCTGCAACGCCAGCAGAAGCTTCGGCGGAGGCAAGTTGCGTCTGATAAGTCGCTGGATCGATCTGGAATAAGACTGTGCCTGCTTTCACGCGGGAGCCTTCTTCGTATAAACGATTTTCCAGAATGCCCGGAACACGCGCCCGGATCTCTGTTTCTTTGGAGCCTGCAGTCTGGCCCACATATTCAAAATCCACTGCAAGATCACGACTTTCCAGCGCAACGACATTAACTTCTGGCGGAGGCATATTGCCTGGACCAGCATTTTGCCCACCTTGCTTGCCGCACGCAGTCAACACAATTAAAGACAAACTGATCGCCAGCGCACTGGCGGCGCGGCGAGAGAATAATTGTGATATCTGTGATGACAGGGTCAAGGACTGGGACGAAGGGAAACCTGAGGAGTACATAGAAATTCTTTCTTATAAATGAAAGGACGGTGTGCTATTATATACATACACGAATGTTTGTAAATGAAATTCTGAAATGACCCTATAGATTAGCAAGGCATTCACAGATAACGATGACAACTTGATTACGAATCGCCAAATCATCGAAATTAACGGCAGGCGGTATTCAACAAGTACGCCAAGATTGAGATCGTTATTATTATCTGGATAGCCTTGTTTCTCATGTAACAAAGTATGAATTTTTCGTAAAAAGAAGTGTACTACCGCAAACTTCGTGGAAATAGAGTCATTCTGGTATTGCGATAATTGCGCCCTCCTCTTAAGATGCCGGCAAAAAGAGGAAAGCGCATCTTTACAAAAAACGGGGACACATCAGACAGAGTGATATCAGTGCGCCAGGTTACCTTCGGCAACCGGGCGGCAGATATGAACTTAGCAAGGAAAATCATGGCAAGAAAGACGAAAGAGGAAGCACAGGAAACCCACACAGCACTGTTAAATGCTGCGGAAGATGTCTTCTCGACTAAAGGCGTGACCAACACTACGCTGAATGACGTCGCATGTGCAGCTGGAATGACGCGCGGAGCTATCTATTGGCACTTTAAAGATAAGAACGCGCTGTTTCAGGCGATGTGTGATCGCGCCTTCCTGCCTATGGAAGCCTTATTGAACGAAATAAGTGATGCGCCCCAAAAAGATCCCATCGCGGCGCTACGGCAGTTGAATATCCACTTTCTGAAACTCGTCTCCAGTGACCCTCGCCAACGTAAGGTATTCGACATTATTTTTAATCGTAGCGAAAAAACAGCTGACCTTCCCTACTTCGAAACTGAAAAAGAAAAGCGCACAGAATGCATGAATAAAGTGCAGGTCATTATCGACAATGCAGTCGCTTCAGGCCAATTGCCGCCGGAGACTGATACGTGGATCGCCATGCAAGCAAATCATAGTTTCCTGGTAGGTCTCATCGGTGAATGGCTTGAAGACCCAAATGCCTACTGTATCAACACGCACGCAGAGGATATGGTAGATATGTTTTTAAGCGGCTTACAGACACGTCCGCCGCTTAAAAAAAATCCCAGATCTGCCTGAGTATCGGGTAACTGCAGCTACTGGCAGTATTACTTATATTCAGGCGGGTAACTTCAGATCAAACTTGACTGCCAGCATCCGTAAGGCGAAGGTACTGATAATGCCGGCGAGCAAGGCTGCCGCATCGTTAAACTGAAGGTAAGTCATTCCTAGATAAACCCAGCATCCCGTGAAAGCACAGGTAGCGTAAAGTTGACCGCGCCGGAATACCATGGGTATCTCGTTACAGATCACATCCCGCAGTACACCACCAAAAATACCGGTAATAACGCCCATCATGGCGCAGACAAAAGCCGGCATATCTAACTCCAGTGCCAGCGATGTTCCTGTCACGCTGAATAAGCCTAAGCCCAGAGCATCAGCCCACTCGATCGCGCTCTCAGTAACAGCATGGCGCAAATGACGAAACAAAGGCGTAGCGATCAATGCCAGTAAAAAAATCAATATGGGATATTCCTGATTTTCCACCCAAAACAGTGGGCGACGATCAAGCAATAAATCACGCAGCGTACCGCCACCAAAAGCGGTAATAAAGGCAACCGTGAACACCCCGACCGGATCCATACGCTTGCGCCTGGCCTCGATAAATCCGGAACAGGCAAATGCCACGACACCTGCCACTTCGATGGTGTGTAACATTGCGTTCATCCCTACATAGCTTCCTGCCATACTCTTCTCACGTCATTCAATCAATGCCAAATTTTAACTGCAGTCCGGCTAAATCATTACGCAAAATTAAAACTGCAATGCCATATTGATAAACAAAATTAAGGAATCAATCAACACCCCTGCGTTTATTGATCAGTAAACATGGTGAAACAATCCGATATGGCGCCAACGAACGATCCTATTGTATAATCGCGGGCTTGGTATTTTGCAATCGCAAAATCCATGATTACTTTAACTCTGGCAAGTGATACGCAATCGGGTCAAGAAGCGAGACGACCGACGAAGTGCTTATTGGCTACCAACTTTATATTGAGGCAAGCATGAAAGAAGGCATCCACCCAAACTATCGCGAAGTGTTGTTCCACGACGTTTCTAACGATTTCAAATTCATCACACGTTCAACTATCAGCACAAAAGACAAAGCTGAATTTGAAGGTAAAGAATATCCACTGGTAAAGATCGAGGTTTCTGCAGAATCCCATCCTTTCTACACTGGTAAACATAAAATCGTTGACACCGCTGGTCGCGTTGACAAATTCCGTAAAAAGTTCGGCAGCGTTGGTTCCAAGACTTCTGTTGCTAACTAATTCGTGCAATGATTTAAATAAAAAAAGGCAGCTCAGGCTGCCTTTTTTACTTCTTCTTTCCTTACAATAAGCACGCTTTCCACCCACATTTAACGCTATGAAGCCAGTTCGTCTTCCTGCCTCCGCCACCATTGCCCTTCCTCGCTGGGGAATACTGGCACTCTGTCTGCTCTACATCCTGCCTGGTCTGATTGGACGAGATCCATGGAAAGGCGATGATGCGACAAGTTTCGGCATCATGTGGACGATGGCGCAAGGCACGCTTTCCGACTGGCTGTGGCCACACATCGTTGGCCTGCCCATGGCAGAAAAAGGACCACTGGCGTTTTGGATCGGTGCCATCTGCGTCAAACTATTCGGTGGTATTGTTGGCGCTCCTATGGCGGCTCGACTGTCGACGGGTTTTTTCTTTTTACTCGGATCAGTTTCAGTCTGGTATGCAACCTATCTGCTTGGGCGCCGAGCAGAAGCCCAGCCACTGAAACTCGCTTTTGGCGGACAACCGGATCCCAAAGATTTCGGCCGCACACTTGCCGACGGCGCCCTACTGATCTACCTCGGATGTCTGGGCTTACTGATACGTAGCCACGAAACGGGCGCCGAAACCCTGCAAATTTCGCTTGTGGCATTCACTCTGTATGTTTGCGTCCGCCTGTTCGATACGCCAAAAATTTCTCTTAGTGCTCAATTAGGACTCAGTCTCGGCCTGCTCGTACTAACGAAAGGCTGGGTACTGCCAGTTACCTTGTTTTTGATACTGATCGTGCTGTGTGTTTATCGCCAGCAAACGCAGCACATTAAATTTATTGTTGCGGCGTTACCTGTCGCGCTGCTTCCAACAACTATCTGGCTGCTTGCAATACAAGTTAATCATCCATATGACAGCAGTCCGATTCCCGCCTGGATGTTATGGAATTACCGTCAGATTAACTGGCCTGGTATCGATAGCATCAGCTACTTTTTTAAATATAGCATCTGGTTTGCGTGGCCAGCCTGGCCTTTTGCTGCGTGGGCTATTTACGCATGGCGGAGGCAAGAAAAAGCGCTGCATATTGCGTTACCAGTTGCATTCCTGTTCGGATTTATCATTCTGGCCTTAATGAGTCAAAATGCAGAGGAAAGTTTATTACTCCCGCTGCTGCCCCCAATAGCAATTCTTGCTGCATTCGGCCTCCCAACAATGAAGCGCAGTGCTATCAACGCGGTTGACTGGTTTGCAGTGACTGTCCTCACAGGCACTGCGGGCTTTATCTGGTTGGGTTGGATAGCAGAGCAAACTGGGGTCCCCAGCAACCTGGGAGCAAAAATTCTAAGGCTTGCTCCGGGTTTCGAAGCAAGCTTTAATCCGTTCATTTTCACGCTTGCGTTCATCGCTACGGTTGCCTGGTTCCTTCTGGTTTACTGGCGTATTTCACGGCAACCATCGGTTCTTTGGCGGGCAGTCGTGCTGTCTAGTGGCGGACTTATTTTATGCTGGTTACTGCTGCTGACGTTATGGCTGCCATGGATTAATCACCGAGTGACTTATGCCAGTGTTGCCGAAGACCTCGCCCAGCAACTACCGAATAAATCTTACTGTATCGAAGGATATATCGGGCCATCGCAACGGAGCACTTTTGCTTACTTCGGCAAAATACAATTCGCAGGATTCTCAGACCATGACTGCGGTTATCTGATGACGCAGAATAGCCGGAAGCAAACTGCCACACCCGTTATGCCAGCTCACGTTGACGCAGAACAATGGGAACCCGTCTGGAGCGGACACCGTGCTGCCGATAAAGATGAATTATTTATATTGTATCGCCGTAAATTACAGTAAAAATATAACGATAAGCATATCGGGCCAACGAAGGTCCGGTATGCAACCAATTCATTACTGGACATTCAAGCTACGTCGTTCAATTCAATACTGAATTAAATGAGAGCCCGTGATTAAAAATTTTTTGTAAATTAGCCCAGGTCATGCAACTAGTGGAGGACCTACTTTTTTGCGAGAACAACTTAGGACAAATACAGAGAGAACGGACAACTACTTTAGAAGGTATTTAGTAGTACGTTCAATTTGATTGGCAAATAAAAAAGCACCCAAAAGGTGCTTTTTTATTAAATTTTTTTGGTGCCGAGAGCCGGAATCGAACCGGCACGCCTTGCGGCGCGGGATTTTGAGTCCCGTGCGTCTACCTATTCCGCCATCTCGGCAACGCATAAGCGGGATTATGACATTAATAGGCAAAACTTGCAATACGCGCGGTCAATCAGCCTTGTGCTGATCTGCAAAATAAATCTCTTTAAATCGAACTGAATCACTCTCGATTAATATCGATACTCATCAACAAGGTGCTTGTTAAAGCTGTATTTTGTCCCGCCCTGTAACGCATCAACCAATCGTTTTGGATTCGCCGCAGAGATAAAAATATCGGCAACTCCATCTTTAATACGAAACTTGGTCGCAGGACTCAGGATGTTATTCGCCTTAATCGTTAAGTGACGAATGATTCTCGCTTTATCGCTACAAATCAGAAAATGAATTTCTTTGCGAAAGTGAGTCAGAGGAATATTGAGCCACCAGCCTTCATCACCCGCGTAACGGACAACATTCGAAAACTGCGTATTCATATCATTGAGTATGTTCGCACGTAAAGACTCATTCGCGATCAATATAGCTTCAGATTTGTTCATTGTTACCTTTAAAAATAAACTGATTGCGTGTTCTGCAATCTCAGTCGTCATTGTAAATGGGAAGCCAGAAGCTATGCATACAGAGAATCCGAAAAATACCTTGAATAACCTGGGATTATGCCAAAGCGCAAATTTTCCGTTTATACGAAATACAAGAGCAATTTACAATCAGGTTTGTTTTTGCCGATATGAATCTTGATTCAAACTGGCGATCATATTTTTTATAACATCACGGGAGAGTAAATGAATTCTTTTTTAACGCATGGCGTCATTGCTATGCTGCTGAGTTTTTCGAGCATTTGTCTGGCAGCGATACCTGCAACTGTGCGGGTGGACTACATGCACACCGGCAACGCTAAAACTGAACAATACGCTTTAAGTCGCGTCTTGATAGAGCCTCTGCCTTGGCCTGGTAACTTACAGCAAAACATTGATACATCTGATCGCGGCGTTAACAAAGTAGAAGTGAGCGATCTGAAAACTGGTGAACTCATTTATTCACGAGGATTTTCAACGATTTTTGGCGAATGGAAAAGTACAGATGAAGCTAGCAAGTTAAATCGTGGCTTTGAAGAATCGGTGCGTTTTCCAAAGCCAAGCAATCCTGTGCGAGTCACTATTCTGAAGCGGAATGAGAGTAATACATTTGTGCCAGTATGGAGCGTTGATATCGATACCGATGCACAGGATGTCATCCGCAAGCAACCACGAGCCATCGCCAAACCCGTGCCGATAGTCGTCAGTGGTCCATCGCCAGAGAAGGTGGATTTATTAATTCTTGGGGATGGTTACAGTGCCGCAGAAATGAAGAAATTTATCGCAGATGCGCGTCGTTTATCGGCGCACCTTTTTAAGGTTTCACCGTTCAAAGAACGTGCCAAAGACTTTAACGTCTGGGCAATCGCCGTTCCAACCAGTGAATCGGGGGTCTCGCGCCCTTCAACCGGAGTGCATCATGCGTCTGCACTCGGCACGCGTTACGATATATTTGGCAGTGAACGCTATATTCTTACAACAGATAACCGCGCGCTCAGAGACATCGCCCAAAATGCTCCTTACGAGTTCATTGAAATTCTCGTTAATAATGAGACTTATGGAGGTGGCGGTATTTTTGGACAATTCAGTACTGCGGCAGCAAAAAATGACTGGGCTGAATATCTTTTTGTGCATGAATTAGGTCATCACTTTGCTGGTCTCGCTGATGAATATTACACATCACCTGTCGCGTATCAAAGCAGTGAGGTATTGCCAGAACCATGGGAACCGAATGCGACAACCTTGCGTGACCCGGCTAATCTGAAGTGGAAACACAAGGTAAGACCGGGGACACCATTGCCTACCCCATGGCCTAAAACGGTGTTTGATCAGCACGCAAAAGAATACCAGCAAAGTCGAATTCAACTACGTGCACAAAATCGACCTGAATCCGAAATGAGTGCTTTATTTAAAGAGGATCTGCAATTTAATCGCCAATTGTTTTCCAACGCTTCGCATAAAAACGATGTTGGGGCTTACGAAGGGGCGAATTATGAGTCAACTGGATATTTCCGTCCGCAAATGCAATGCATTATGTTCGACCGTAGCGACTCTTTCTGTGACGTATGTAACGAAGCGATCAACGTCATTATTGACTTGTATAGTAAATCGGGAGCAAAAAAGTAAGTCTGTCGTCAAAAGCAAGTTAACGCAAAGGCGAATGTATCAAATAGGAACGACTGCTCCTGAAAATTCCAAACTCCAACGGAGCGATAAAAAAGCCGAACCCTGGTGCGAATGTTGCCACGGTTAAGGTTGGCTACCACTTCTGATCAGATTCTGACCTGGCGTAGCCGACAGCGAGGAATAAGGAAGTGCTAAGGCGCCTTGATAGGTGCGAGCAAGACCAGCAAGATCAAACAAAGGAGCTTACGGGCTCCTTTTTCTTTACCCGGCAATATTGACTACTGGTCAGTAAGAGAAGGCGAGTCCAGTTCACGCAGAAAGAGAAAGAAGAGCGAGAATGAGGAAGATGCGCCGGAATCAGAAATAAAGCCAGCGGTACCGAAGCATGAAGAAGAAGAAGAAGAAGAAGAAGAAGAAGAAGAAGAAGAAGAAGAAGAAGAAGAAGAAGAAGAAGAAGAAGAAGAAGAAGTAAAAAAGAGATCACCAAAAGCAAAACCCCCGGTTACGGTAGGTAACGGGGGGTTAGCAGAATACAAGCCTGACGATAACCTACTTTCACACTGGTTGCAGCACTATCATTGGCGCA
>NZ_JAGSPK010000003.1 GCF_018139565.1 Cognatundibacterium rivi | reverse complement strand
GTGAAACGACTCTGCGCCAATGATAGTGCTGCAACCAGTGTGAAAGTAGGTTATCGTCAGGCTTGTATTCTGCTAACCCCCCGTTACCTACCGTAACCGGGGGTTTTGCTTTTGGTGATCTCTTTTTTACTTCTTCTTCACGCTTCGCCGTAGGCTTTATTTCTGATTCCGGCGCATCTTCCTCATTCTTGCTCTTCTTTCTGCCGTCTTCTGTTTCTTCATTCGATTCTCTTCCCTGCTTCTGCGTGAACTGGGCTCGTCTTCTTTTACTGACCAGTAGAACATTGCCGGATAAAGAAAAAGGAGCCTGCAGGCTCCTATATTTAATCTTGCGCGTACCTTTCAGGGCGCCTTTGCACTTCGTTATTCGTCGCTGTTGGCTACGCCAAGTCAGAATCTGATCAGAAGTGGTAGCCAACCTTAAGCGTGGCAACATTCGCACCAGGATTCGGCTTTTTTATCGCTCCGTTTGAGAAGTGTTGAATCTTGAGGCCTGCTTCCCAACCATTGTTGAAAACGTAGCCTACGCCTATGTGATCTCCGAACTGGAATGCCGTCGAAAAGGCACGACCGTTATTGTTATAGACGTGAGAGAATAAATGCAGACCTATACCTGCTTCGCCATAGAAACCTTTTTTATTCTCATTCTCGAAGCGAAAGACCGGCGTGATGCCGACATCAGTAATATTTTGAGTCGCTCCAGATACGCCTTGATAGGCATTATTGCGCCATTGGGTCAGCGTGGCATCCCAGTAGCCGCCCACTTGCGTACCATTCGATTTGAACCAGGCATTGTCCCAATTCCATTGCGCACCGCCGCGCACAAATTGTGACTTATTGCCACTGGCGAATTCTGCAGAAACCGAGTCTACGGCAAATGAACTGGCGTGAGCGAGCAGAAGTCCAACACCGGCCAAAAGGATTTTTTTATTAAAGGTTGTCATACGCTGCTTAAGAAGGTGGAGTAAAAGTTGAAGAATAACATGGTTGGAATTTTCATTCAGCGTCACCGGCCGCGAAAAGACGATAATATTTAAGCCGTTCAGCGATCGGAAAATAGAATGACAAAGAAAATACGTATAGGATTTTTAGGGATAGGCTTGATGGGACGCCCGATGGCCATCCGTTTGCTCGAGGCTGGTTATGCACTGACGGTCTGGAACCGCACCAGTTCAAAGGCCGAGGCTTTGCGACAATACGGTGCTCGTCTTGCCGACAGACCAGAGGATGCGGTGAATGCCGGTGACTGGTTTGCCGACGTGCTCATTACTATGCTGGACTCGGGGCCGGTAGTTGAAGATGTTATGCGACAAGTCATGCCCTACCTGAAAGCTGGCAGCATTGTCATCGATATGAGTTCAACCCGCCAATCAGAGGCGAAAGCACTTGATGAGGCGTTGTTGAGTAAGGGCATCGCTTTTGCTGATGCACCGGTTTCCGGTGGAGTGATTGGCGCACAGGCTGGAACGCTGGCCATCATGGTTGGTGCGAGGCCGGAAACCTACGCACAGATAGAGGAAATATTAAAAGTTTTAGGACGTCCGACATACGTCGGCGCTCCGGGTTCTGGGCAGTTGGCGAAATTGTGTAATCAGCTCATTGTGGGAGGCACAATCAATATCGTTGCGGAGGCATTGTTGCTGGCACAGGCTGGCGGCGCTGATCCTGTTGCGGTACGCCAGGCTTTGCGCGGCGGCTTTGCTGAGAGCCGGATTTTGGAGGTGCATGGGCAGCGCATGCTGGATCGCAGTTTTATGCCCGGAGGCCAGGTCAAAACGCAGACCAAAGATATGGAAAATATTCAGAGTGCAGCGTCGGATGCGGGTCTGAACTTGCCATTGACCAGTCTGGTCACGGATATTTACCGAAACCTATCTACTCGTTATCCAACCGCAGATCATTCAGCGGCTCTGCTCGAATTAGAAAGACTGAATGCAGGAATTCGGCTCGGTACGGCGGAGGATCATTTGCCTTGATTTTGTTTGCCAGAGCAAACGTGAGAGGTGTGCTCCACCGAGCGTACCGATCACATGGAAAAAATTTATGGATGCTCACGTACTATTTTTATCCGTGAGCCATCTTTTCAGGAGTCAGAATGAGTAGTGAAATAGTACGTGCGGTTTGTCCGCATGATTGCCCGGATACCTGTGCGCTACTGGTACATGTGGAGGATGGTAAAGCCGTCGCGGTCAAAGGAGATCCTGATCATCCGACGACTGCCGGTGTGTTGTGCACCAAGGTTTCCCGTTATACAGAGCGTACTTATCATGCCGACCGTCTGTTATATCCACAAAAGAGGGTAGGAAAAAAAGGGGAAGGCAAGTTTGAACGCATCAGTTGGGAAGAAGCACTGACCACTGTCAGTGAAAAACTGAAAGCGGTCGCCAGTAATGATCCGTTGGCGATTTTGCCTTACAGCTATGCCGGAACCATGGGGTTGCTGCAGGGCGATGGCATGGCGCAGCGTTTTTTTCATAAGATAGGCGCATCGTTTCTGGATCGCACAATATGTGCGACCGCAGGTGGTGTCGGCTATAAATATACTCTCGGCTCCCGCATCGGAACTGACACTGAGCAGACGCAAAATGCCAGACTGATACTGATCTGGGGCGGTAATCCGATTGCATCGAATCTGCATTTTTGGATGCGGGTGCAGGAAGCCAAACGCAATGGTGCCAAATTAATTGCGATTGACCCCTATCGTTCGCTGACAGCGGAAAAATGTCATCAGCATATCGCTCTGCTGCCGGGTACGGACGCAGCACTGGCTTTGGGTCTCATGCACGTTCTGATCGCAGAAGATCTGCTTGATCATGACTACATCGCACAGCACACACTGGGTTTTGAGCAGCTCAGCCAACGCGTGGCCGAATGGACGCCGGAGCGTGTCGCTGCCACTTGTGGCATTACAGCCGAGGAAGTGATACAGCTTGCCCGCGATTACGGACATTGTGCGCAACGCGATGAGGCAAGCCTGATACGGATGAATTACGGCGTACAGCGCGTTCATGGTGGCGGCATGGCTGTAAGGAATATTGCCTGCTTACCCGCCTTGGTCGGCGCATGGCGACATGCGGCCGGTGGCGTGCAATTATCTTTATCCGATGCATTTCCAAAAAACGTATCTTATTTGCAGAGGCCAGACTTGTTTCCGCAAGGGCAGCCGCGACGCACGATCAATATGAGTACCATCGGCGACGATTTGTTAAAGCACAGCAGCGCAGAGTTCGGCTCGAAAATTGACGCTGTCATTGTCTACAACTCGAACCCGGTTGCAGTCGCGCCGCAGTCCGCTACAGTGGCGCAAGGATTTGCCCGCGAAGATTTGTTCACCGTTGTGATTGAGCATTTTCAGACCGATACCGCAGATTATGCTGATATTTTGTTGCCGGCAACGACGCAGCTGGAACACACCGATGTACACACGACTTACGGCCATCTGTACATGATGGCGAATAATCCAGCCATTGCTGCTTTAGGCGAAGCCAAACCAAACAGCGAAATTTTCCGATTACTGGCGAAGAAAATGGCTTTTGATGATGCTTGTTTTGACGAGTCTGACGACGAGATGGCGAGTCAGGCTTTTCACAAAAACGATGAACGTGCAATCCATTTTGACTGGGCGTCGCTGAAGAAGAGCGGCTGGCAGAAAGTCAATGTGAAGCCAGCCCCCTTTGCCGAAGGCGGTTTTGCGACACCATCCGGCAAGTGTGAATTTTATAGCGAGAGTATGCGCAAGGATGGTTTTGACCCTTTGCCGACTTATATTCCTCCGTATGAATCTGTCGCGGCGAATCCACAACTGGGCGCCCGTTTTCCGCTGGCTATGATTTCGCCGCCAGCACGCAATTTTCTGAATTCGACGTTTGTGAATGTACAAAGCCTGCGCGATACCGAAGGCGTGCCTCATTTGGATATGCATCCTGACGATGCTGCTTTCCGGCAGATTCATGACGGTGATCAGGTCAGAATTTTCAATGATCGCGGCAGTTTCGTGGCGAAGGCGCGGGTGACGGATAAAGCGCGGCAGGGGCTGGTTGTAGGTTTATCGATCTGGTGGAAAAAACTTGCCAGCGACCATAAAAATGCGAATGAAGTCACCAGTCAGCAATTAACGGATATGGGCGGCGGCCCGACTTTTTATGATGTTCTGGTGCAGGTGGAGAAAGCCTGAGGCCGGATAAACCACCACGTTTTACCTGCGCAGCTTTGTTCTGCATCAGTAAAATTGCGGGATTTGAACGCATGTTATTGTGCGTTGCAGCAAGTTACTAGAGGATGCTTTCAGGTTAGCGCAAAATGCTTGCCTTAGTTTCACTTAGCCGATAGCATCGGCTCTCGGGATATTGTTACTATTAAAAAGAACGACCATGCTTTAATATTCTGTGCAGTAGCAGATCATCAACAGAACAACAATCAGAGACGAGGAAATACAGATGGAAACGACGGAAAAATTCTGGCTTAAATCCTACCCGGAAGGCATGCCCGCAGAAATAGACGTGACGCAATATCAGTCACTGGTGCAGTTACTTGAAGAGGCATTTAAGAAATTTTCTGCCCGCAATGCCTACGCTTGCATGGGGAAATATCTGACTTACGGCAAGCTGGATCTGATGTCGCAGAAAGTTGGTGCATGGTTACAGCAGCAAGGTCTGAAAAAAGGCGCCCGTGTTGCGATCATGATGCCAAACGTCTTGCAGTATCCGGTCGTGATGGCGGCTATTCTGCGTGCCGGTTATGTGGTCGTGAACGTCAATCCGCTGTACACCCCGCGTGAACTCGAACATCAGTTAAAAAACTCGGGTGCTGAAGCGATTTTTATCCTTGAGAATTTTGCGACAACGCTGGAACATGTGATTCAGAAAACGCAGGTGAAACACGTGGTAGTCGCCAGTATGGGCGACATGCTCGGCCTGAAAGGCCTGCTGGTGAATTTTGTTGTTCGTAATGTGAAGAAAATGGTGCCAGCTTTTTCTTTACCGAACGCCAAACGCTTCAATCAGGTGTTGTCCGAAGCCGATTCACTGAGCTTAAAAGCAGTCGAGATTCATCGTGATGACGTCGCTTTCCTGCAGTACACCGGCGGTACGACAGGTGTTTCCAAAGGTGCGACGCTGTTGCACAGAAATGTGGTGGCGAATGTCTTGCAGAACGACGCCTGGCTGACCCCGAGCATGTCCGGGCATAAAGATGATGCGCGCATCATCGTCTGCGCTTTGCCTCTGTATCATATCTTTGCGCTGACTGTCTGCAGTTTGCTGGGCACCCGTATCGGCGCGATGAATTTGCTGATTCCGAATCCACGTGATATTCCCGGCTTCATCAAAGAGCTCAAAAACTACAAGGTCAATATTTTCCCTGCGGTGAATACGTTGTATAACGGCTTGTTGAATAATCCTGAATTCGCCAAACTGGATTTTTCCGGTTATGAAATCTGTAGTGGCGGTGGTATGGCCGTGCAGAAAGCCGTGGCCGATAAATGGTTGAAAATCACTGGCTGTGCCATCGCTGAAGGTTACGGTTTGTCTGAAACATCGCCGGTGGCGACCGCCAACTTGCCTGATACCAAAGAGTTTTCCGGCACGATCGGTCTGCCGATTCCATCCACAGAAATCGCGATTCTGGATGATGATGGTAATCGTCTGCCGTTGGGACATGCAGGTGAAATCGCGATCCGCGGTCCGCAGGTGATGGTGGGTTACTGGAATATGCCGGAAGAAACCGCAAAAGTAATGACCCCTGATGGCTTCTTCAAAAGCGGCGACGTTGGCATCATGGATTTCCGTGGCTACACCACGATTGTCGATCGTAAGAAAGACATGATTCTGGTGTCTGGCTTCAATGTGTACCCGAATGAAATCGAAGGTGTGGTCGCATTACACCCAGGCGTGCTGGAATGCGCATGTATCGGCGTGCCGGATGCGAATTCCGGTGAAGCGGTGAAATTGTTTGTGGTACGCAAAGATCCTTCATTAACGGTCGATCAGTTAATGGATTATTGCAAAGAGCAATTCACTGCGTACAAGAAACCGAAGTACATAGAATTCCGTCTGGAATTGCCGAAAACGAATGTCGGTAAAATCTTGCGTCGTGAATTACGTGACGAAAAGAAACCAGCCTGATCGTGTGATGGCAGCGGCGCTGATTCGATAATTCATCGGTATTTATTTGCTGAATGAAGGATACTCCCCCCTCTTTTATATAAAAACTGCTTATTGTCGGCATAAAATAAGGGGGTATTTTATATACTGGTGGGAGTATATTTGATCGTAAAGAGGCAGTTTGAAGATGCAAAAAAAGGAAGGCATTGCCTTCCTTTTTTTTTATTATTGCAGCACGTTCAGATACTGACGAGCCCGGCTTTACCGTCTTCGACCATAAAACTTTTGAGCGTACTGATTCCTGAATCTGCTTTGCTGACATCATCCAGTGCGACGAACTGTGTCAGCATTTTGTTAGAGGAAATGTCGAGTAGCATGAACCCGCGTTTATCGCTGCGGCCATATTTGATATGCGGATTCTGCGCAACGATCTGATCGGTACGTTCTTGCGGGCGCGAATTGGAGGTGATCGAGGTGCCGCAAAATTCTGTCGCCAGTACCGGATTCTCCGGCGAAGATTTTTTCCAGAAATCGCGTTTCAGATTGGCGGCGTAAAACGTGTGAACATCGCCTGAAATCACAACAGGATTCGCAGGCCGGTGTTTTTCAATATCGTCAAACAGACGTTGGCGCGCAGCAGGGTAACCGTCCCAGCCATCAGTCCAGAATTTTCCTTCGCCGTCCACATTCACATTGCTCAGATTGGTTTGCGCCATGAAGGTTTGCTGTGTCAGAATATTCCACTTCGCCTGCGAGCTTGCCAGACCTTGTGCCAGCCACTTTTCTTGCTCTGCACCGAGCAGCGTTAATGCGCTGTCGTTGCGGTTGGTGCACTCGGCCTGTGTGACGACATTCGAGCCACCGCGACCCGGTTTGGCACAAACTTGCGGCGAACGATATTGACGGTCATCAAGCACATGAAAACGTGCCAGTCTGCCCCAGTCAAATCGCTCGTAAATGCGCATGTGGGCAAACTGCGATGGCAGCACGGTTACTTTGTGCAGGCGCACCGGCATGTGTTCGTAAAACGCCTGATAGGCAGCAGCGCGGCGCAGAATGAAATTGGCATCCAGACGTTCATCGCGCTCGTTGCCGTAATCATTGCAGACTTCGTGGTCATCCCAGGTTACCATCCAGGGCGCCACATGATGCGCCGCTTGCAGTTGCGGATCGGATTTGTATTGTGCATAGCGGGCACGGTACTCATCCAGATTGCTGCTTTCGATATCGCGTCGGCGCGGTTTGGCCGGATGCTTGAGGTCGTAAGGGCCCCATTCGTAAATATAATCACCGAGGAAGGCGACCAGATCGGGATTGGCCTGCGCGATGTGGCGATGCGCCGCATATTCACCGAATTCCCAATGCTGGCAGGACGCCACGGCTAATTTCAAGGTGCTGAGCGGTGCATCCATCGCCGGTGCGGTACGCGTGCGGGCGACTGGGCTGATTGCATCGCCATGAATAAACCGATACCAATACCAGCGCCCGGGCGCTAAGCCCGTCACATCGACATGCACACTGTGCGCCAGATCCGGCAGCGCAAACACTTCGCCTTTGTTGACGATATGTTTAAAGCCCTCGTCTTCGGCGACTTCCCACAAGACTTTGTAAACCATCGGTGCGAGCGCCTGCGCGTTCAAAGGATCAGGCATTAAGCGCGTCCAGATAACAACGCTGTCGTGGCGCGGCGAGCCCGATGCAACACCCAGCGTGAACGGATAAACTTTACTGCGTTCTGCCGCATAACCGGGAAACGCCTGCGACAGCGCTGCAAGCGCAGCCAGTTGCAGGCTGCGCTGTAAAAACAGACGACGTGACTGCACTTGATTTATCCTCAGACGCCGGACGAAACGGATTCCAGTGGCGGAATCTGGCGTGGTTTTCTGTCTTCACCGGTTGCAACATACGTTAATGTTGCCTCGGTTACTTTGACGGTGCTGGCTTGCAGGCGATTACGTTCTGCGTAAACTTCAACTTCTATCGTGATCGAAGTATTACCTACCTTGACGATCTGCGCGTAAAACGACAATAAATCGCCTACAAACACCGGTTGTTTGAACAGGAAAGAATTGACGGCAATCGTTGCCACACGCCCATTCGCACGGCGGGCAGCCGGAATCGCGCCGGCAATATCGACTTGTGACATGATCCAGCCGCCAAAAACGTCGCCATGCACATTCGCATCCGATGGCATAGGCATGACGCGCAGGGTCGGCATACCTGCCGGAAGAGTAGTTTGGTGATGATCAGTCATCGGGAGTTTCCTTAAAACGTTACAATCAGAGTAAATCCATCTCTCAGATATTTATTCCACGTCGGCCTGGCTGTTCTTTTTAATCTTGCTCAGGCCAAAGACGTCAAAATGATAAAAAATGAGATACGGCGTTGCATGTGCCTGCACTGGCAGAGAAAAAATCATCGGGAATCATGCTCTGAGAAGGGTAAACGATCAGACCGGATGGTGTTGCTCAGAATTCTTTGTGCAAATTGCAGGCATTGCCGACATGATAAACCACTTCAGGAAAAGACTCTTACGATGCGTCGCAGAGAAAATACAGGTAACAGTGCTGCCCACCTACCACCGGCTGACCAGCCACGGGGCGATTTCTCGACCATTAAAACCTTGTTGCCCTACTTATGGGCTTACAAATGGCGGGTATTACTGGCGTTGACGTTTCTGGTGGGCGCGAAACTGGCGAATGTCGGCGTTCCGGTTGTATTGAAAAAACTGGTCGATAGCCTGACCGTAACGGCAAGCCATCCGGCGGCATTGATGGTATTGCCGGTGAGTCTGCTGATCGGCTATGGCGCGTTGCGCTTATCGACCACCTTGTTCACCGAACTGCGCGAATTCATTTTCGCCAAAGTCACGCAAAGAGCCGTGCGCACGATTGCGTTGCGGGTGTTCCGGCATTTGCATGCTTTGTCTTTGCGCTTTCATCTGAATCGCCAGACTGGCGGTGTCACCCGCGATATTGAGCGCGGCACCCGCGCTGTTTCATCGCTGGTGTCGTATGCCTTATTCAGTATCGTGCCGACCTTGCTGGAGATTTCGCTGGTACTGGTTTATCTGAGTACACATTACGACATCTGGTTCAGCGTGATTACTTTCGGCGCACTGGTGACGTATATTATTTTCACGATCACCGTAACGGAATGGCGTACGCATTTTCGTCGCACGATGAATGAGCTGGACTCGAAAGCACATACCAAGGCGATTGATTCTTTGCTGAATTATGAAACGGTGAAGTACTTCGGCAATGAAGAATATGAAGCGCAGCGTTACGATCAGGGTCTGAAAAATTTTGAGACGGCCGCGGTCAAATCGCAAAGCAGTTTATCGCTGTTGAATACCGGACAATCGCTGATTATTGCAAGCGCCATCACCCTGATTTTATGGCGTGCGACACAGGGCGTGATCGATGGCACGATGAGCCTCGGCGATCTGGTGCTGGTGAATTCTTTCATGCTACAGCTGTATATGCCACTCAATTTTCTGGGTGTGCTTTACCGTGAGATTAAGCAAAGTCTGGCCGACATTGAGAAACTGTTTTCGCTGCTGGATCAGAATCAGGATATTGCTGATTCCGCTGAGGCAAAACCGCTGTTGATCACCGCGCAGAATGGCGCAGAGATACGCTTTGCCCATGTGGATTTCAGTTATGAAAGCAATCGCCAGATTTTGTTTGATATCGACTTTACGATTCCGGCCGGAACGACGACGGCAGTTGTGGGTCATAGCGGTTCCGGCAAGTCAACCTTATCGCGGCTGTTGTTCCGTTTTTACGATATTCAGAGTGGCTGCATCAGCATTGCGGGACAAGATTTGCGCGGTGTAACGCAAGCATCGGTGCGTGCGGCAATCGGCATCGTGCCACAAGATACCGTGCTGTTTAACGACACAATTGAATACAACATCGCTTATGGCAAACCGGGGGCGACGAAAGATGAAATCATTGCCGTTGCCAGAGCCGCTTACATCCACGAATTTATCGAGACGCTGCCCGATGGTTACAACACCATGGTGGGGGAACGCGGTCTGAAATTATCCGGTGGTGAAAAGCAGCGTGTGGCAATCGCCCGCACTTTATTGAAAAATCCATCGATACTGATTTTCGATGAAGCGACTTCGGCGCTGGACTCCCGTTCCGAGCAAATGATACAGGCGCAATTAAAAGAAATCGCGCGCAGCCGCACCAGTCTGGTGATTGCGCATCGCTTATCCACCATCATTGATGCCGGACAGATTCTGGTGATGGACAAAGGCCGGATCATAGAACGCGGCACGCATCAGGATTTGCTGGCGCAACAGGGCGCCTATGCGCAGATGTGGGAAAGGCAGCAAAGCAGCGGTAATGATGTCGGCGAAGAAGACGGCAGCACACCATCTGCGCAGTCTTTGTCAGCAGCGGGGGCATAAATGGAAACCAAGTGGTTAGAAGATTTCGTCTCTCTCGCAGAGACCAATAGTTTCAGCCGTTCGGCAGAATTAAGACATGTCACGCAACCGGCTTTTTCTCGGCGCATACAATCTCTGGAAGCGTGGCTGGGTAGCGATCTGATCGACCGCACTTCTTATCCGACACGTTTGACGCACGCCGGTGAAGTGTTTTATGAACAGGCGCTGGCGATGCTTGGACAGATCAATAATGCCCGTGCATTGTTGCGCGGTAAACGCCCGAGCACACAAACTACGGTCGATTTTGCAGTACCGCACACCTTGTCGTTAACTTATGTTCCGCGCTGGCTGACCGGGCTGGAATCTGCGTTTGGCGAAATCAACAGTCGTCTGCTGGCGTTGAATGTGCACGACGCCGTCATGACGCTGGTCGAAGGTGGTTGTGACCTGCTGCTGTGCTATCACCATCCGCGTCAACCCTTGCTGCTGGATGCAAGCCAGTACGACATGATCAGCATGGGGACCGAGGCTTTGCGCGCCTATACACGATGTAATAAGCAAGGCGTACCCGAGTTTGAATTTCCCGGCACAGATAACGCACCGTTACCATTTTTAGCCTATGCCAATAATGCGTATCTGGGGCGTATGGTCGATCTGATTCTGAATGATGGCCGTACTCCGCTGCATCTGGAAAAGTGCTACGAAACCGATATGGCGGAAGGCTTGAAAATGATGGCGCTGGAAGGGCGTGGTATCGCGTTTTTACCGGAGTCCGCCGTCACCCGGGAAGTGAAGCAAAAGTTGCTGGCACGCGCCGATGGCGGCAGCGGTGCATGGGAAGTCAACATGGAAATCCGTTTGTACCGCGAGCGCCCATCGGTACAGCGCCCGGGGAAAATGATCGTGTCGCGATTGTGGGAATACCTTGAAGAGTTGCAGAAAAAAGCGGATAAGAAGCAGAAAAAATCAGCCTGATTGATGTCAGTGTTATGGCGCGCTGAATCCCGGTCAAAAAATCTCGCTTGATGGTTATGCGTTTATTGCATAGATTGATGCAAACAAAGCATTGGCTGAATTTCGCCAGAGAAGACTACTATGCATCATCTTTCGGAAGGTGCTGAAAATCGGCATTCCGGAAAAGACAGATAAAATCAGATCAATATATCAGGAGGTCATACCATGTCCAGCCAACACCAGATTCCGTCCTATCTTACCCCGACAGAGACCGGTCCTTGGTCCGTTTACCTTGAGCAAATCGATCGCGTTACCCCTTACCTCGGCCATTTGTCGCGTTGGGTAGAAACGCTGAAACGCCCGAAGCGTATCCTGATCGTTGATGTGCCTATTGAGCGTGACGATGGCACGATTTCTCATTTTGAAGGCTACCGTGTACAGCACAATACTTCGCGCGGTCCTGGTAAAGGTGGCGTGCGTTTCCACCAGGACGTGACCTTGTCAGAAGTGATGGCATTGTCGGCCTGGATGACGATCAAGAACTCGGCAGTGAATGTGCCTTACGGTGGCGCCAAAGGCGGTATCCGTGTCGATCCAAAAACTTTATCCCGTGGCGAACTGATGCGGATGACGCGTCGTTACACCTCCGAAATCGGCATCATCATTGGCCCGGACAAAGATATTCCGGCACCAGACGTCAACACGAATGAACAGACGATGGCGTGGATGATGGACACCTACTCGATGAACGAAGGCCGCACTGCGACTGGCGTTGTGACAGGTAAGCCTATTTCTCTCGGTGGTAGTCTTGGTCGTCGTGAAGCAACCGGACGCGGCGTGTTTGTGGTCGGTAGCGAAGCTGCTGCCAAACGTGGTCTGAGTGTGGCGGGCGCTAAAATCGCGGTACAAGGTTTCGGTAACGTGGGTGGTATTGCCGCACGTCTGTTTGCTGAAGCGGGTGCGAAAATCGTCGCAGTTCAGGATCACGGCGGCACGATTTTCCATTCTAACGGCTTGAATGTGAACAAACTGCTGGCACACGTAGCAGAAAAAGGCAGTGTCGCTGGATTCGAAGGAGTTGAAGCAGTTCTGCCAAATGAAGAATTCTGGGCGGTGAATTGCGACATCATGATTCCGGCAGCTCTTGAACAGCAGATCACTGCAAAAAATGCGAATCAGATCCGTGCTTCCATTATTCTGGAAGGCGCGAATGGTCCGACGACACCTGAAGCCGATGATATTTTGCGCGACAAAGGTGTGTTGGTTGTACCAGACGTGATCGCCAATGCGGGCGGTGTGACTGTGTCGTATTTTGAATGGGTGCAGGATTTCTCCAGTTATTTCTGGACTGAAGATGAAATTAATCAGCGTCTGACCCGCATCATGCGTGAAGCCTTCAGTTCTGTATGGCAGGTGACTGAAGATAAGAAAGTGTCCTTACGTACAGCCGCCTTTATTATCGGTTGTTCCCGTGTCTTGCAGGCACGTGAGGTACGCGGTCTGTATCCATAATCTTCATCCCCGCAAGACGATGCAGTTGATACTGCATCGTCTGCAACCGTCGTAAGTTGGCGTTGTTGCTTCTTTCAAAACCCATGTTTTTGTATTCTTTATCGGGATGCAGAAACGTGGGTATTGTTTTTTTCAACAGCATTTCCGTGATTCTGTTGAAAATAATAAATTTATCCAAATTAAATTCTGCAAACAGAGACATATTTAGTTTAAACAGGGAAAGATTTTTCATTACTATCCTGAGCATGATTAAAAGGAGTTTGTATGAAAGCCGTAACCCGCCGGATGAAGTTCTGGACCCTGTGTTGTATCGCCTCGGGCTTTTCTCCCGCAATTATGGCTGACACACTCAGCCACATTAAGGAAACCCAGACGGTGACGATCGCTCACCGCGAGGCATCCTTACCGTTCTCTTATCTTCCTGATTCAAAGTTACCGACAGGCTATGCTGTCGATATCTGTCTCAAATTTGTCGACGCCATCAAGAAAGAACTGAAAGCACCGAATTTAAAAGTGCATTATTTGCTGGTGACACCGAGCAGCCGTATTCCCTCGATTATTGAAGGCAAAGCAGATATGGAATGTGGTTCGACGACGAATAATGCAGAACGTCGCAAGCAAGTCAGTTTCACGATTCCTCATTTCTTTGCATCGACGCGCATGCTGGTGCGATCAGACGCTGGTATTAAAAACTGGATCGATCTGAAAGATAAAAAAGTCGTGACGACCAAAGGCACGACGACTGTTAAGTTGTTACACGAGCGGGATAAGGCGCGTAGCCTGAATTTGCGCTTACTGGAAGGGAATGACCATGCGGAATCGTTCAGCATGGTGGAAAAATTCCAAGCCGACGCATTTCCTATGGATGACGTATTGCTTTACGGATTCCGCGCCAATAGCAAAGATCCTGAAAAATTTGCTGTCGTTGGCGACTCTTTATCGACCGAGCCGTATGCCGTCATGTTGCGTAAAGATGATCCCGCTTTTAAAGAATTGCTGGATCGTGAAATGGCGCGGATGATGAATGACGGGGAGCTCACAAAACTGTATGACAAGTGGTTTAAAAAGCCAATCCCGCCTAAAGGTGCTAATCTGAATATGCCTATGGGGGTTTTGCTGCGCGACACTATTCGTTTTCCTAACGATAAAGTGGGCGATTAATTGCTAAAAAGCTTAGACCATCCTGCATGCGTGACCGGATTGCTCACTATTTTTGTGTCGATACGTGTTTCTACTTATTAAAATGTCTGAAAATAAGAAACTGTCATGGAGCGGTTTTGATAAACTTCGTCGTAGCGGGATGATCTTTTTGGTTTAACTTTGGGAGATAGTATGAAATTATTAAAAGTTCTGGCGCTGATGCTCAGTGCAGGTGTGATCGCTGGTTCGGCGCAAGCGCAGGAAACCGGTACACTGAAAAAAATTAAAGATACCGGCACCATCACTCTGGGTGTGCGTGATTCTTCTATCCCATTTTCGTATCTTGACGATAAGCAATCATATCAGGGTTATTCGATTGATTTGTGTATGAAGATTGTCAGCGCGGTACAAAAGCAATTAGGTTTGAGCAGCCTCAATGTCAAACTCAATCCTGTGACTTCAGCGACCCGTATTCCGCTGATGGCGAACGGCACTATCGATCTGGAGTGTGGTTCGACAACGAATAACGTTGAGCGTCAAAAACAGGTGGCATTTGCACCAACGACGTTCGTCACCGCGAATCGTATCCTGGCAAAAAAATCCTCCAACATCAAATCGCTGGCTGATCTGAAAGGCAAATCAGTTGTATCGACTTCCGGTACCGCCAATCTGAAACAATTGACGACACTGAACGCTGATCAGAATCTGGGCATCAACATTTTGCCGGCAAAAGATCATGCAGAAGCTTTCCTGATGGTGGAAACTGGCCGCGCTGTCGCATTTGTAATGGATGATATTTTGCTGGCATCGTTGGCTGCCAATTCCAAGAATCCTGGCGAATACGAAATCAGCAAAGAAGCCCTGTCCGTTGAGCCATACGGCATCATGCTGCGCAAGGATGACACTGCATTCAAGAAAGTGGTTGATACAGCGATCAGCAATGTCCTGACTTCCGGCGACGTGAATCGCATCTACCACAAGTGGTTCCTGCAACCGATTCCACCAAAAGGTGTTTCCCTGAACTGGCCAGTCTCTGAGCAACTCAAAGCGGTGATGGCAAAACCAACAGATTCTGGTGAACCATCTGCGTACGCTGCTGTACCAGAAGCCCAAAAAGCAGTATTGAAAAAGAAAAAATAAATTTTAGTGGTTGAGATCGAAGTCATCTTAACGGGGGGTGTTACTCGCCTCCCGTTTTATTTTTGGCCCCGTCGGTGAGCTGATCGAGGCGTTCCGGTATTGATGCTGCACGGTGTCATTGGCCTGGCGAAAATCACAGAGCACCGCGGACGAAAATAAGTTTAGACAACAAGATGACGGGTGTTTGCTTTAGGGGAGTGAGATGAATTACAACTGGAACTGGAACATTTTTTGGGAGGCTGCGCCCGATGGCGGCGGCACCTATTTTGATTCTTTGCTTTCCGGCGTGTTGTGGACTTTAGCCACAGCAGCTTTGGCGTGGATTATCGCCCTGGTATTAGGCGCGATCATTGGTACGATACGCACCGCGCCAAATAAATGGGCGGCGAAACTGGCGAATGCTTACGTCGAATTATTCCGTAACATTCCGCTGCTGGTGCAAATGTTTCTATGGTATTTCGTGATGCCGGAGCTGGTGCCGACAGCGATGGGCAACTGGCTTAAGTCTATGCCGAATGCCCCCTTTATTACTGCGGTGCTGAGTCTTGGTTTCTTTACTTCGGCGCGCGTTGCGGTACAGGTATCAACTGGCATCAATGCCTTGCCACGCGGCCAGCGTATGGCAGGTACTGCGTTAGGCCTGACCTTACCGCAGACGTATCGTTACGTATTATTGCCGATGGCGTTCCGCATCATCATTCCGTCACTCACGAATGAGTTGGCGGCGATCATTAAAAACAGCTCGGTCGCTCTGACGATAGGTTTGATGGAACTGACAGCCAGCGCCCGCTCCATGCAAGAATTTTCATTTCAGGTATTTGAGGCATTTACGGCCGCCACTTTGATTTATCTGGTGGTATCGGTGATCGCGCTGGTGCTGGCGAATGTTCTGGAAAAAATGCTCGCGGTTCCCGGCTTCATCACTTCGGGTTCTGCTAAGACAGGAGGGCATTAATCATGTTTTCTAATTTCGATTTTGATGTCATCCAACGTTCGTGGGTTTATCTTTTCACGACGGGCATGACATTTACGCTCAAGCTGACTTTCATGGCAATGGTCGGCGGTACAGTGCTCGGCACGGTACTGGCAATGATGCGCTTGTCCAGCAATAAACTGATTTCACTGGTGGCCACGACCTACGTCAACATCATGCGTTCGATTCCGCTGGTGATGGTGATTTTCTGGTTTTACTTTCTGGTGCCTTACATCGGTGCCTGGCTGACCGGAGCGACCGAGCCTATACAGGTTGGTGCGTTTTCATCGTGCCTGATTACCTTCGTGATGTTTGAAGCCGCGTATTACTGCGAAATCATGCGCTCCGGTATTCAGTCGATTCCGCGCGGGCAGATCTGGGCTGGTTATGCATTGGGTATGAATTACTGGCAAACCATGGGTCATATCGTATTGCCGCAGGCTTTCCGCAATATGATACCGGTGTTGCTGACGCAAACGATCGTGCTGTTTCAGGACGTTTCGCTGGTGTATGTGTTATCGATTACGGACTTCGTCGGTGCTGCATCGAAAGTAGCGCAGCGCGATGGTCGTCTGGTAGAAATGTATTCATTTGTCGCTGTCGTGTATTTCATCATGTGTTTTGGCTTGTCCAGTCTGGTGAAAAAACTGCAGCAGAAAGTAGCGATTATTCGCTGAGGATGATTCGCTGAGAAATGCCGGCAAATGACGCGCTGCCAGGTTCTGTCGCCAGCGCATTTTCCGCCACTTCTCTTGTTGAGATATTGGAGATAAAAATGATCAAATTAAATAACGTCAGCAAATGGTATGGTCAGTTTCAGGTATTGACCGATTGCACAACCCAGGTCGCCAAAGGCGAGGTCGTGGTGGTTTGCGGTCCGTCTGGTTCGGGTAAGTCGACACTGATTAAAACCGTCAATGGTCTGGAGCCGTTTCAGAAAGGCGAGATCACCGTGGATGGCGTTTCTGTCGGCGATCCGAAAACAGATTTGTCCAAACTGCGCGCCCGCATCGGTATGGTGTTTCAGAATTTTGAGCTGTTTCCGCATTTGTCGATACGCCAGAATCTGACGCTCGGACAGATGAAAGTGCTGGGGCGTTCTGAAGACGAAGCTACTGAACGCGGTTTGAAATATCTTGATCGCGTCGGCCTGATTGCGCAGAAAGATAAATTTCCAGGTCAGCTTTCTGGTGGTCAGCAGCAACGTGTGGCAATTGCGCGCGCCTTGTCGATGGACCCGATCGCGATGTTATTCGATGAACCAACATCGGCGCTTGATCCTGAAATGATTAATGAAGTGCTCGACGTCATGGTCGGTCTGGCGCAAGAAGGCATGACGATGATGGTCGTGACCCATGAAATGGGTTTTGCGAAGAAAGTCGCGAACCGTATCGTGTTTATGGATAAGGGCGTGATTGTGGAAGATTGCGTGAAAGATGAATTCTTCACCAATGCGCGTTCTGACCGCGCACGTGATTTCCTCGCGAAGATCATCACGCACTGATCTCGTCGTCAGCACAGCGCTGTGCTGTCGTGTGGTGATCGCGGCCTGAACAAAAAACGCACTCCCGCTCAGGGCGTGCGTTTTTCATATACTCCCCCCTATTTTTTTATAAATCGCCCTGATGTCAGCATAAACAATGGGCGTTTATAGATACTGGGGGGAGTATATTTTTGTGCTTTCTGCGCGACGCGTGGAAAGGTAGAATGACGGCTAGACAGAATTTGCTATTGAAAGCCACCATGACCACTTCCTCACTTCAAACGCTACCCCAGACGCTGACGATCACCCGCCCCGATGACTGGCATTTACATCTGCGCGATGGCGATGCTTTAGCCAGCGTATTGCCGCACACAGCAGCACAGTTTGCGCGCGCAATCGTGATGCCGAATCTGAAACCACCAGTGACAACGACGGAGCAGGCGGCCGCTTATCGTCAGCGCATCCTCGCCGCCTTACCAGCCGGAATGCAGTTTGAGCCGCTGATGACCTTGTACCTGACAGACAATACTCCGCCGGACGAAGTCCGCCGTGCCAAAGACAGTGGTTTTGTGCATGCCGTGAAACTGTATCCTGCCGGTGCCACCACGAATTCTGATGCCGGTGTGACTGATTTGAAAAAATGCTACAAGACCTTAGAAGTCATGCAGGAAGTCGGCTTGCCGTTTCTGGTGCATGGTGAAGTGACGGATGCCACGATCGATCTGTTTGACCGCGAAGCCGTTTTCATCGAACGCGTAATGCAGCCGCTGCGTAAGGACATGCCGGAACTGCGCGTGGTGTTTGAGCACATCACCACCAGCGAAGCCGCAGCGTATGTGGCCGAGGCTGCTGGCCCGGTTGCCGCGACGATTACCGCGCATCATCTGCTGTATAACCGCAATGAGATTTTCAAAGGCGGTATCCGTCCGCATTACTATTGTTTGCCTGTCTTGAAACGCGAAACGCACCGCCAGGCGCTGCTGAAAGCGGCGACATCCGGCAGCCCCCGTTTCTTCCTCGGCACCGATTCTGCGCCGCATCCGAAAGGGCTGAAAGAACACGCCTGCGGCTGCGCCGGTTGCTATACCGCCTTGCATGCGATGGAGTTGTACACAGAGGCGTTTGATCAGGCTGGCGCTTTAGATAAACTGGAAGCCTTTGCGAGTTTCAATGGCCCGGATTTTTACCGCCTGCCACGCAACAGTGGCACGATCACACTCCAGCGCGAAGACTGGACATTACCGGCAGAATTACCATTTGCCGGCACCACCATCGTGCCATTAAATAGCGGCGAGACGATACATTGGAAAATGCTGGCGGATTAAGTCGGATGCCGTCACGTTTTTTTGATCAGATCGACTGGTCGCAAGCCTGGTTTGAAACGGTGCGCCCCGCGGCGACTCGCTTAGTCGCTGCGCCTGAGTGGCGTGCCGCACTGAACCGCATGGCGCAGGAAATGCACCTGCAGAATCACCGCTCGCTGCCGACGCAATTTATTCCGCAGGAAGATTTACCGGAAGGCATGGCTTACGAAGCGCATATCAGCGCGACAGGAAATGTGCCGACCCGCGAAAATCTGCATGATTTTTTCAATGCGCTGGTATGGCTGACTTTTCCCCTGATTAAACGTCAGCTCAATGCCTTGCAGGCGGCGCAGATTGCCGAACTCGGCATAGGAAAATCACGTGGCCCGGCGCGCGATGCGGCAACTATTTTTGACGAGAATGCTGCCTTGCTGGTGGTGGAAAATTCCGCTGATGGCGATGCGCTGGTGGCGGCTTTGCGCCAGCATCAATGGAGCGCGGCATTTATCGACCGCCGGGCACAGTTTGGTGCGCACGCCGAAGTGCTGAGTTTTGGTCATGCCCTGATGGAAAAACTGGTGCAGCCATATAAGGCGATTACGGCGCATAGCTGGCTGGTGCGCGTCGATGCAGATTATTTTTCTCTGAGCACAGCAGAACGTTATGCCGTGATAGATCAGCTGGTCACGGCACAATTGCAAGCGCAGCCCTTAACGACGGCGGGTTATACACCGTTGCCGGTGCTGGGTATTCCCGGTTGGTGGCACGCACAGGATCTGGCGTTTTATCAGGACACGCAGGTATTTCGCCCGGTACGGCAAAACAAAGCGGAACAGGCTGCATAAGTTGTGTCCGCTGTATCAGTTCCATCAGCCACATAAATCACACAAGCCGCGTTGTTTTGCCCGGCACGATCAACGCGATAGAGCGTCGAAGGCCGGAGATGACATCACCGTTTCAGTAAGCTGCGTTGATGCGCTGTTGCTTCTGTTTTTGCAGCGGTGTACTCATGTTGCCAGAAACCGCGATTTGCCGCGATTTCACAGACACAGGTCGGACATGCGTCTGTGCTTTCTGATCAGCGAGCTTAAACACGCTGACCATTTGCGCCAGATTTTGTGCCTGATCCTGCAACGATACTGAGGCGGTGGCGGCTTCTTCCACCAGCGCAGAATTCTGCTGCGTCGTGTCGTCCATTTGCGTGATCGCCTGATTCACCTGCGCGATACCGAGGCTTTGTTCCTGGCTGGCGTTGGTGATGTCTTGCATAATCGCGGCCACTTGCCCGACGCTGTCGACAATATCGCGCATGGTTGCGCCTGCCTGTTCGACCAGCTTACTGCCTGTCTGCACCTGATCCAGCGAGTCACCGATCAGAACTTTGATTTCCTTTGCGGCTGCCGCGCTGCGCTGTGCCAGATTACGCACTTCGGTCGCCACCACGGCAAAGCCGCGCCCCTGTTCACCGGCGCGCGCGGCCTCGACTGCCGCATTCAATGCGAGGATATTCGTCTGAAATGCGATGCCATCAATCACGCCGATAATTTCGGTAATCTTTGACGCTGAACTGTTAATACCATGCATGGTACTGACCACTTCGCTGACGACTGCGCCACCTTTTGCCGCGACTTCTGATGCGGAAGCTGCGAACTGATTCGCCTGCCGCGCATTGTCTGCATTCTGACGTACCGTGGCGTTTAATTCTTCCATAGAGGCGGCTGTTTCCTCCAGTGCGCTGGCTTCTGCTTCGGTGCGCGCAGATAAATCCATGTTGCCAGCGGCGATCTGGTTTGATGCCGAGGCGATGGTTTCGGTGCCAGCTCTGACCTGACTGACGATATCCGCCAGACTGTCGCGCATGTGTTTCATCGCATTCAGTAAGCTGCTGTGGTCGCTGGATTCAATCTTGATTTCGGTGGCCAGATCACCAGCGGCGATGTGGCGCGCAATATCTGCCGCATAAGAAGGCTCACCACCCAGCTCACGCGTGATACTGCGAGACAGCAGCCAGGCGCAGATCATGCCGCAGACCAATGCTGCCAGTGACAGCGCCAGAATTGTACTTTTTGCGCTCTGATAATTGTCCTGAACCGCGTTGGCAAGATGATTCAGATAGCCGCGCTGCGCTTCCAGTAATTGCTGTACCAACTCCTGATATTTTTTGGCGGCAGGCATAAATACCTGTTCGATAATCCGGTTTGCTTCTTCTGCCTGGCCGCTATTTTTGGCGCGCAAAATATCTTCGCGTGCAGCGGTATAAATTTTTCTCTGTTCTGTAATGTCGCTGAATAAGCGTTTTTCTTCGTCAGTTGTTAATAAGGGCTCGATCTTGTCGCGCATTTCAGTCGCGCCCTTCATGGTGGCCGCTGCATCCTCTGCGAAGAACGCCGTTAATGAGGGATCGCTGCTGCGCGCAATGGCAGCTGTGCGCCGGACGCCAACCTGAATATAACGATACCAGTCAGAAATCATGCGCTCTTTTGCTAATGGCAGCTCCATCATCAGTTTAGTTTCTGAAGCGGTCAGAGCCAGTCGCCATTGTGCGAATCCGGTTGCGATAAATGCGAGCAACAGAATCATGAAAAAGCAAAGACCAAGCCGTGTGCTGATTTTTAAGTTATTGAGATTCATAGTAATAGACGTGCAGATACAGCCATCGTGAAAACAAATGGAGAGAATTAAAAAAAATCAGAGTGTTGTCCGGGCGAAGAAAAAATATCCCGCAAAAAGCTACGGCAACGGGTAACGTTAAACAATACTGCTTGTACTTGTATAACGTGAATTGTCATATCCGGCCGTCGCAGATATGAACAGCATTCAACAGGTAACGTGAGTAAAGACCGCTTATGACGGATAAGTAGTCTTATCCCACGTACTGTTGAATGCCAGCTCCGGCTAGTGAAAACTATCCGGAGGCACAGACATCCCGATCAGGATGCTGTTTGCAGCAAATGGAATAACTGATCTTTCAGGCTGATACGGACTTTCTTCAGATTTTCCAAGGCTTCATCGGTCAGATGTTCCACATCATTTTCTGCGCGATTGACAGCTTTGTCCGCGTCATCGTATTCACTGAATAATTTTGCAAAGTGTGCATTCTGCAATTTCATTGTGTGAATTTTGTCTTTAAATTCAGGAAATTCCACTGCTAAAGGATGATGATCTACTTGCATATGTGCTCCAGTTAAAATATGTAAATGTCAGTATGACCTTATGGTATTCGGTTCCTCTTTTTATAGCGTGATATAGATCAACTGTTTCAAAGTATTTCAGCGGCGTCAAAAATAAGTCACAGGTGAATTATTGCAGTGCCGCCATATTCAGCCCAGACGCAAAGCAGGCCGGCTGCCAAGTGTAGCAGCATGGTGTGTCGCTGGCAGGGTGAAAATGCTGACTGCCTGTGTCAGTGCCATCGCCTGTTCCTCCATACTTTCGGCGGCAGCAGCGGCTTGCTCCACCAGTGCCGCATTTTGCTGGGTCATTTCGTCCATCTGGGTAATGGCCAGATTAATCTGTTCTATACCGGAGCTTTGCTCCATGCTGGCGGCCGTGATCTCGCTCATGATGTCTGCCACATGCTGCACGCTTGTGACGATCTCATCCATGGTTTTTCCTGCGTTATCGACCAGTGCACCACCCTGATCAACCTTGCTGACTGAATCGTCGATCAGCAGCTTGATTTCTTTCGCCGCCGTAGCGCTGCGCTGTGCCAGATTACGGACTTCGGAGGCGACAACCGCAAAGCCGCGCCCTTGTTCACCAGCGCGCGCCGCTTCTACTGCGGCATTCAGCGCGAGAATATTGGTCTGGAAGGCGATGCCGTCAATCACGCTGATGATGTCGACAATCTTTTTGGAACTGTCTTTAATCGATCCCATCGTCGCTACGACTTCCTGCACCACGGCGCCGCCTTTTACCGCGACTTGTGTGGCCGACACGACCAACTGATTCGCCTGGCGTGCATTATCTGCATTCTGTCTGACGGTACTGGTCAGTTCTTCCATCGAGCTGGCGGTTTCTTCCAGCGAACCTGCCTGCGATTCGGTACGGCCAGACAGATCCGCATTACCGCGGGCAATTTCCTGCGAGGCGACGGTAATCGTTTCGGTTCCCTGCTTGATCTGGGTCACCGTTGCCAGCAGATTGTTTTGCATTTGCAACAGCGAACGCAGCAAATTACTCAGTTCATCGCGCCCTTCAGCTTCTATGCTGGTGCTGAGATCGCTGTTGGCAATACGGTCGGCAAATGCGGCAGCATTCGTGATCGGTCCGATAATGCTACGCGCAATCATCCATGCCGCAATGCTACCCAGTACCAGCGTCAGCAAGCCGATAATCAACATACTGGTCAGCGATTTTCTGTAATTGCTGGTGGACGCATCGTAAGCAACTTGCATGGCTTCATGCTGTTGCTTTGCCAGTTCAGATAATTCGTTCATCCATTTTTCATGCGGCACGACGAATTCCGTTTGCAGTAAAGCAGAGGCATCGAAGTAATTTCCTTCTGCAACAAAATCACGGATTTTTTTTGAGATCGATAAGATCGCTGTTTTCTGATCCAGAGCCTGCTTCAGCGTTTTCTGACCAGCCGCATCATCAATCAGCTTTTTCGCCAGCGTTTCAGATGTGTCATATATTTCCAGGGTGGTGGCCAGTCGCTTTGATTCCTGCGCTGCTTCGGCAAGGTCACGCGGAGAACTCATTTTTCTGAGTACCAGCGCTAAGGCTCGACCTTGTTCACGCATTTCGGTGGCGGCATTCAGACTCGCGACTTTGGTCTGAAAGATGTAGTCGGTTGAGCCTTGTAACTGACTCAGTTTATACAGACCGAGAATCAGCAAGATCGTTGCAAACAACAGCACAATGCCAAAGCCCAACATCAGGCGGGTGCGAATCTTGAGTTCGGTCAGGTAGTTCATGGTCAGTTTCTTTTCTTTAAAATAGTATCTGCCAGAATAGCGGTGACGGATTCTGAAAACCGTACCGCGCGATGGTGTTTCATCTTAGTGCAAAAATTTACCTGGGGAATTATTTTCTC
This sequence comes from Cognatundibacterium rivi, assembly GCF_018139565.1. Classification (GTDB taxonomy): domain Bacteria; phylum Pseudomonadota; class Gammaproteobacteria; order Burkholderiales; family Burkholderiaceae_D; genus Undibacterium; species Undibacterium rivi. Next base: position 684,251 of record NZ_JAGSPK010000003.1, on the reverse strand, counting down.
AAAAAAACCACTGTTGATCGTCGTGATTTGTTGCAACAGCATGCGAGCACAATTTTGTGTGGGGAAGGTTAGATTTTTTTCTGTGGTGTGTATGCAAAGTTTCATCTGCAATGCCGTTTGTCACATGTTTGAAATCGTACGCATCACCGCATTTATTTCTTTGTAAAATAAAAAAGGAAGCGCATGGCTTCCTTTTTTAATATCAAAATATGTGACCGGCAATTTTATTGTTCCCGCAGCCAGACCTGTGTGCGACCCAGAAATGGTGTACCGATGTAGCCACGGACATTGAGTTTTTTATTGTTATCAGCAAGGGTCAGTTTGCTGCTGTATAACTTACCATTGCCCGGATCAAGAATTTTGCCGCCATTGTATTCGTCACCGTCTTTTTTCAGACCGAACAAAATAGTCATGCCGATAATCGGCTGATCTTTATTTGTGCCTTCACATTTGTCGCATTTAGGATTTTTATCTGCATCGGCTTCGAGAAACAATTTTTCGATTTTTCCTTGCAGTTCACCACCGGTTTCAGTGATGCGGATCAGCGCTTTCGGTTTTCCGGTTTTATCGTCGATATTTTTCCAGAGACCGACAGCGGCTTCTTCTGCATGCGCGAAAGAGGAAAACAACAGGGAAAGAAATGTAGCCAGAAGTGCAGTTTTTTTCATAGTCTCACCAAATAAGTTTATTTTTTTTGCGGTTTTCATCAGCGTGACTGCTGCTGAAAACCGCTTTCCTGAGCGCTGATTGTACGTGGCGATACTTGCGCCACGCACAATATTTTTAGAGCAACTACTTTAATTTAACTCACTGCCTTACTGACGAAACGCGCTGTTTCAAGCTGCTGGCAATTTGCCGAATTGCTCGCGCAGTTTGACCAGTGTGGCAGAGAAATTCGCCATTCTTTCTTTCTCTTGGGCGACCACCGCAGCTGGCGCACGCGCAACGAAACTTTCATTGCCGAGCTTGGCTTCTGCTTTGCCGATTTCTGTTTCGAGACGCGTGATTTCTTTACTCAGACGTTCGCGTTCGGCAGCAACATCGATCTCGACTTTCAGCATCAGTTTTGATTCACCAACGATGGAGACCGGTGCCGGTGATTCTGGCAAGGCATCCAGCACCTGCACTTCAGACAGCTTGGCTAATGCCTGTAGATACGGTGCAAAGGATTGCAGGCGCGCCTTGTCTTCTGCATTTGCTGCTTGCAATAACAGAGGCACACGCAACGCTGGTGATAATTGCATTTCACCGCGCAGATTGCGGCAAGCGTCGGTCATGGCTTTCAGCGCATGCATCCAGGCTTCGGCTGCTTCATCGATATTCGCTGCCACGGCAAGCGGATACGGCTGCACCATGATGGAGTCACCTGCTGGATTCAGCGTCTTGCCAGCCAGCGGTGCCACGGTTTGCCACAACGCTTCGGTCACGAAAGGAATTACAGGGTGCGCCAGACGCAGCGTGACTTCGAGTACACGTAGCAGTGAGCGGCGGGTGGCGCGCTGTTGTGCTTCTGTACCTTGTTGCACCTGGACTTTGGAAACTTCCAGATACCAGTCACAGTATTCATCCCAGACGAATTTATAAATCGCGGAAGCGATATTGTCGAAACGGTAGTCGGCAAAACCTTTTTCGATTTCTGCTTCTGCGCGTTGCAGCGTCGAGATGATCCATTTATCTGCTGGCGAATAATCCAGATCGGCATCGGTCACGTCTGCGCCAAAACCGCAATCTTTGCCTTCCGTATTCATCAACACGAAGCGGGTTGCATTCCACAGTTTGTTGCAGAAATTGCGGTAACCTTCGCAACGTCCCAGATCGAAGTTGATATTACGACCGAGTGAAGCATAGCTCGCCATTGTGAAGCGCAATGCATCTGTACCATACGCCGGAATGCCATCGGCGAATTCTTTGCGGGTCGCTTTTTCAATCGCCGTTGCCTGTTTCGGATTCATCAGGCCAACCGTGCGTTTGGCGACCAGATCATCAACTTTGATACCATCAATCAGATCAATCGGATCAAGCGTGTTGCCTTTTGATTTGGACATTTTCTGACCGCTGGAATCGCGCACCAGACCATGCACATACACGGTGTTGAACGGTACCTTGCCTGTGAAGTGCGTGGTCATCATGACCATGCGTGCCACCCAGAAGAAAATGATGTCGAAACCGGTGACCAGCACAGAGGAAGGCAGGAAGTGTTTGATGTCTGGTGTTTCTTCCGGCCAGCCCATGGTCGAAAACGGTACCAGTGCAGAAGAGAACCAGGTATCGAGCACGTCGTCATCGCGCTTCAGTGCACCGGTATAGCCTGCCGCTGCGGCCTTTGCTGTTGCCTCTGCTTCATTGCGTGCGACAAAAATTTCACCGTTGTCGCCATACCATGCCGGAATCTGATGACCCCACCACAGTTGACGTGAGATACACCAGTCCTGAATGTTATTCAGCCATTGGTTGTAGGTATTCGTCCAGTTTTCTGGCACAAATTTGATTTCGCCTGAAGCGACTTTTTCAAGCGCGACTTCAGCGATCGATTTACCCGGGAAGTGCGTGCCTTCCGGTGCAGGTTTGCTCATCGCCATGAACCACTGATCGGTCAGCATAGGTTCAATCACCACATTCGTACGGTCGCCACGTGGCACCATCAGTTTGTGTGGTTTAACGGATTCGAGTAAGCCCTGTGCATCGAGGTCGGCGACGATTTGCTTACGAGCGACGAAACGATCCATGCCCTGATAAGCCGCCGGTGCGTTTTCATTGATCTTCGCATCCAGTGTCAGAATGCTGATTTTGTCGAGGTTGTGGCGCTGACCAACGGCGTAATCGTTGAAGTCATGTGCTGGCGTGATCTTCACACAACCGGTACCGAATTCTTTATCGACATAGCTGTCGGCAATCACCGGAATTTCACGATCCGTCAGCGGCAGTTTTAACATCTTGCCGACCAGATGGATATAACGTTCGTCAGTTGGATCCACGGCCACGGCCACGTCGCCTAACAAGGTTTCGGGACGTGTCGTCGCCACTGTCAGATGACCGGAGCCATCCGTAAACGGATAACGGATATGCCACATCGAGCCGTCTTCTTCTTCCGATACTACTTCCAGATCAGAGACCGCTGTGCCCAGCACCGGATCCCAGTTCACCAGACGTTTGCCGCGATAGATCAGACCTTGCTCGACCAGACGCACGAATACTTCGGTGACCGATTTCGAGCGTTCGGCATCCATCGTGAAATATTCACGATCCCAGTCGGCGGACGCGCCCATGCGGCGCATCTGGCCGGTGATCGTCGAGCCGGATTTTTCTTTCCACTCCCAGACTTTTTCGAGGAATTTTTCACGGCCAAGATCATGGCGTGAAATTTTTTGTGCATCGAGCTGACGCTCGACGACGATTTGTGTCGCGATACCGGCGTGATCGGTGCCAGGTATCCATGCCGTGTTGTAACCACGCATACGGTAGTAACGCGTCAGACCATCCATAATGGTTTGGTTGAACGCATGCCCCATGTGCAGCGTGCCGGTTACATTCGGCGGTGGCAACTGGATAGAAAATGAGGGTTTGCCATCGTCCATGCTGGCCGCGAAATAACCGCGTTTCTCCCATTCGGAGCGCCATTGTTGTTCGATTTCTGCCGGTTCGAAAGACTTCGCTAATTCCATGATTGTCAGTTGTTAGTGTGCTAAACCATTGATTATAAATGACAGTGCTGTCTGATATCGCGCTATTACATAATTCTGCCCAGCTTTTTGCTGCGTAGTCCTGTCAATTATCGTAGAAGTTTTGCTACGTGTTTTTTAGTCGCTCCCGCATTTGTCCCGAAAATGTAATTTTTTGGCGATAAAGTGTTAGGATAGACTTTCCTGTCTTTTACCTTTCGTTGCTTATAAATACCGATGGCGAACCTCAGAACGTGGACTTTTATATCTCTGTGTGTCTGTGGTGCGTTGACCCTTTCGTTATCGGTGTCTTCTGCCAAAGCAGACGAAAAGGCTGATCTTGAACATATCATCAAGATTCGAAAATTATCTGATACCGACAATACCGAAGCCTTAAAACAACTTGAGTTCCTGAAGCAAAATCAGTTCGCCAAATCGACACCCAAGGTACGTCTGGAGGCGCTCAAGGTCATCGTCAGCCTGTATTACGATGCAGGACGAATACAGTCCGCGCTTGACAGCATTACTGAATTAAAAACACTGGCAGGGTCTGAGCATGATCAGGATGGTGTGGCAATCGCCCGCATCATGGAAAGTTACGCACTGATTGATGACGGTAAGCCCGATGACGCGATAAAGAACTTATTACAGATCCAATCTTCTCTGCATACATCCGCCAGCGCGGAGGTTCGTATGCGTTTGCACAGTGCGTTTGGTTCGGCGTATTACATTACCGGTAACTTTGCGGCGTCATTGCAGCATTTTCTCGAAGCGTTGCGACTTACCGATGAGTTGACAACCCGCAAAATCGAAAACCGCATGTACAAGCTGGAGGCGATTGCCAAGTTGTACTCCGTCATGAAAGATCCTGAAAAAGCGCTGGTGACGATAGATGAAGCTTTTTCTTTGTCGCCTTTGTCGCGTTCACCCAAAACGGCGGCATCGCTGAACATCAGTCAGGGCATTGCCTTATCGGCGCTGCACAGAAATAAGGAGGCAGCCGAAGCGTATAAGCGCGCCCTGAAACTGGCCAACGAGGCGGGATTAGTCGCCATGGCGGTGACCAGTCTGATTAATATCAGCGATTATTACCTGATCATGAATCAGTACCGTCAGGCTGAAAATTATGCAAGGCAGGCGCTCAAAGAAGCCGAGACCCTGAAGGACAAGCAATCCATCACCATCGCCCGTGTAAATCTGGGGTTTTCGCTGGCAGGTCAGGGAAAGATTTCCCAAGGTGTGGAGTTGATTAATGACGTAGTGACGTACTTTATCGACTCGGATCAGAAGCCGGATGCAGAGGCTGTACTAGGCGAACAGGCCGCGATGTATGAGCGCGCCGGTATGTACAAAGAGGCTTTACAAACCGTGCGTCGCCAGCAAGAACTCAGTAACGAACTATTTCGCTCAGACCGGGCCAAGGCAGTTGCCGCATTACAGGAACAGTTCCATTCCGAGCAAAAGCAGAAGCAGATTGAATTACTGGCAAAAGAAAACGACCTGAAGGACGCCGACATTCGCAATCATCGCCTGCAGCAAATCGTTACGCTGCTGGGAGCGATTGTGACTGTACTGGTGGTGGCATTTCTGTTCCTGTTATATCGCCGGGTAAAGCGGATTAATCTGCAATTGCGTGAAGCTAATTCGCAGCTGGAATTTCATGCCATACGTGATCCACTCACGGGGCTTTACAACCGCCGTTCTTTCCTTGACATGATGAAGGCAAGGATGGCGCAGGCCGAGGCGGATCGGCGTGATGCACAGGAAAATAATCCGGATTGTCTGATCTTGCTGGATATCGATCATTTCAAGCAGATTAACGATGGATTGGGGCACGCCATTGGCGACGCGGTGTTGATGGAAGTGGCGCACCGGTTGCGGAAAGTGGTACGGGATACCGATATGGTGCTGCGTTGGGGCGGTGAAGAATTTCTGGTGTTTTCACCGAAATCGTCGCCATCCCAGAGCGCTGGTCTGGTTGAACGCCTGCTGCAAGCGGTTGGGGCCGAACCCATCATGGCCGGAGACAAGGAAATACAGGTCACGGTAACGGCGGGCTTCATTGCCTTGCCATTTTCTGACGTGCCAGAGTCAGCATTCGGCTGGGAAAAAGTACTGCAGATTGCCGATATGGCGTTGTACCTGGGGAAGGCGAATGGTCGTAACCGTGCTTATGGTATTTCGCATTTGTTGGTGTCGCCTGAGATCGCATTACCGGTGCTGGAAACGGACCTGTCCACGGCGATCGCGAATGGCATGGTGGAATTGATCGAAGTGTCGGGACCGTCCAAACTGGATTTGTCATACGCTAAGGCACCAGAGCCGCATTAACACTGACATTGGTTTTTCTGATTTTCAACATGCAACCGTAAAATTGAAACGGTGACTAGGCATGTAATAAGCTCGCAATAAGCACGCCATAAGCCCAAAATAAATCCGCAATAAATCCGCTATAATGGCGCTCTTCCGGCAAAGACAGAAATACCGTTTTTGTTTGGAAAAAAATGCTAGGGGTCCTGTCCGCACTTGTGCGATGACGGGTGAGAAATACCCTCGAACCTGATCTGGATAATGCCAGCGAAGGGAAGCTGCTAAAGAATGCCAACGCCGTTCCGCGACGATTGCGCACCGCTTTACAAACTCCTTTGCTGGCTCCATGCCTATATGCAAAGCGCAAAGGAGCCAAAATGAATGCCAACCCACAATTTCTGTCCGCCACCGCGACAGTTGATGAGGCCGCGATACAGCCGCTGCCGAATTCCCGCAAAATCTATGTACAGGGCAGCCGCCCGGATATCCGCGTACCCATGCGCGAAATCAGCCAGTCTGATACGCCAGCGACGTTCGGTTCGGAAAAAAATCCGCCGATTTATGTCTACGATACATCAGGCCCGTACACCGATCCTGACGTCAACATCGATATCCGTTCTGGTTTGACATCCGTGCGCGGGCAATGGATTGCAGAGCGAAACGATACCGAAGAACTGGCAGGCCCGACGTCTGAATATGGCATCGCGCGCCTGCATGATCCTGCACTGGCAGCACTGCGTTTCAACCTGAAACGTAAACCACGTCGCGCACTCGCTGTCAAAAACGTGACGCAGATGCACTACGCACGACAAGGCATCATCACGCCGGAAATGGAATACATCGCGATTCGCGAAAACCTGCAACGCAAAGCATATCTGGAACAATTAAAAGCGTCCGGCCCGATGGGACATAAGCTGGCAGAGTTGATGGGACGCCAGCATCCGGGGCAATCTTTCGGCGCATCGATTCCTGCGGAAATCACCCCAGAATTCGTGCGTTCCGAAATCGCCCGTGGTCGTGCGATTATTCCAGCGAACATCAATCATCCAGAAGTCGAACCGATGATTATCGGTCGTAATTTTCTGGTGAAAATTAACGCCAATATCGGCAACTCTGCAGTGACTTCATCGATAGGTGAAGAAGTCGAAAAAATGACCTGGGCGATACGCTGGGGTGGTGACAATGTGATGGACCTCTCGACCGGCAAACACATCCACGAAACGCGCGAATGGATTATCCGTAATTCGCCCGTGCCTATCGGCACCGTGCCGATTTATCAGGCGTTGGAAAAAGTGAATGGCAAAGCGGAAGACCTGACCTGGGAGATTTTCCGTGACACGCTGATCGAGCAAGCCGAGCAGGGCGTTGACTACTTCACGATTCACGCTGGTGTGCGTTTGCAATATGTGCCAATGACGGCCAAACGTATGACGGGCATCGTGTCGCGCGGTGGTTCCATCATGGCGAAATGGTGTCTGGCGCATCATAAAGAAAGCTTCCTGTACGAGCATTTTGAAGACATCTGCGAAATCATGAAAGCCTACGATGTGTCGTTCAGTCTGGGCGACGGTTTGCGTCCGGGTTCGATTTACGACGCGAATGACGAAGCACAACTCGGTGAATTGAAAACGCTGGGGGAACTGACGCAAATCGCCTGGAAACATGATGTGCAAGTGATGATAGAAGGCCCCGGTCATGTGCCTATGCATCTGATCAAAGAAAATATGGATCTGCAATTAGAGCAATGCCACGAAGCGCCGTTCTATACGCTGGGGCCATTGACGACCGATATCGCACCCGGTTACGACCACATCACTTCCGGCATAGGGGCGGCGCAAATCGGCTGGTATGGCACCGCGATGCTGTGCTACGTCACACCGAAAGAACATCTGGGTTTGCCGAATAAAACCGATGTCAAAGACGGCATCATCACCTACAAAATTGCGGCACATGCAGCCGATCTGGCGAAAGGCCATCCGGGTGCGCAAATCCGCGACAACGCCTTGTCCAAAGCACGTTTTGAATTCCGTTGGGAAGATCAGTTCAACATCGGTCTTGATCCTGATAAAGCGCGTGAATTCCATGATGAAACGCTGCCGAAAGATTCTGCCAAAGTCGCGCATTTCTGTTCGATGTGCGGGCCGCATTTTTGTTCCATGAAGATCACGCAGGAAGTGCGGGATTACGCCGCGAATCAGGGCATCAGCGACATCGATGCACTAAAAAAAGGGATGGCAGTCAAGGCGGTGGAATTCATCCAATCCGGTGCTGAAATTTATAAAAAACAGTAAGCGGTGATGACGATGGAAATCCAGTTAAATGGCGCTTCACACAGGCTCAGGCCAGCACAGTTGCTGGCAGAGCTGATCGCCGATCTTAGCCTGATGGATACCGCGATTGCAGTCGCGGTGAACCGGCAGATTGTGCCGCGTTCGCGCTGGGCAGAACATGCGTTGCAGGCAGGCGACAAAGTCGATGTGGTGCGTGCTATCGGCGGTGGCTGATCGCTGAAAAATAACTCAGACAAAGCTTACTGCACTAACGGAAAAAACAGAAAAAACAGAAAAGGATAGAAACATGCAAACAGAAATAAGCACAACAACAAACGTAGATAGCGGCCTGACCATCGCCGGTAAAACCTACCGTTCACGCTTGCTGGTTGGCAGCGGAAAATATAAAGATCTGGAGCAAACACGTCTGGCGACAGAAGCTGCGGGAGCGGAAATTATCACGGTGGCGATTCGTCGTGTGAACATCGGACAAGACCCGAATGCACCGAGTCTGCTGGATGCGGTGCCGCCGTCCAAATACACAATCTTGCCGAATTCGGCCGGATGCTATAACGCAGCAGATGCGGTCTACACTTTGCAGCTTGGGCGCGAATTACTGGGCGGACATAAGCTGTGCAAACTCGAAGTGTTGGGCGATGAAAAGACCTTGTTTCCGAATATGCCGGAAACCCTGAAAGCAGCGAAAACACTGGTGCAGGATGGCTTTGATGTGATGGTGTATTGCAGCGATGATCCTATACAGGCGCGTATGCTGGAAGACATAGGCTGCGTTGCGGTGATGCCGCTGGCGTCACTTATCGGTTCCGGCATGGGCATACTGAATCCGTGGAATCTATCATTGATTATCGAACAGTCCAGGGTGCCGGTGCTGGTGGATGCCGGAGTTGGTACAGCTTCCGACGCCGCAATTGCGATGGAGCTCGGCTGCGATGGCGTGTTGATGAATACCGCGATTGCCGGAGCCAAAGATCCGGTGCGCATGGCGCGTGCGATGGGGCTGGCGGTAGCGGCGGGGCGTGAGGCATTTTTAGCGGGACGTATGCCGCGCAAGTTTGCAGCATCGCCTTCTTCACCAATGGCAGGGCGCATCGTCTGATGGCAACGACGATCCCGCAACGCCCATGCGTGTTGGTGTTCGCAGGGCATGACCCCAGCGGCGGCGCGGGCATACAGGCAGATATCGAAGTGGTCGCCGCGCAGAGCGCACATGCCTTGCCGGTTATCACAGCATTAACCGTACAGGACAACGATCATGTCTATGCGCTGGAGGCCGTGCCGCACACGCTGATACTGCAGCAAGTGCAGTGCTTACTCGACAAAATACCGGTGGCTGCGATTAAGGTCGGCATCGCTGGCAATGCGGAAAATGCGCGCGCCATCGCTGCACTGATACAGCAGCTGCGGATAAAAAATCCGCGTCTGCCAGTGGTAGTGGATACCGTGCTGGGCAGCGGTCACGGTGATCGTTTATCGGAGGATGACGCGGTCGCTGCGATACAGCCTTTGCTGAAAGTCGCGACGCTGCTGACACCGAATCTGCCGGAGTTGCAAAGGCTGGTGCCGGACGCTGCCGGATCTTCATCGCAGATAACAACACTGATGCAGATGACGGCAGCCGATGTTTTGCTGAAAGGCGGGCATGCAGCGGGGGCGCTGGTGGATAATTTTTGGTATTCACATGCAGGCGACGAACAGCGTTGGCAATGGCCGCGTTTATCCGGTGAATTTCACGGCAGCGGTTGCACGCTGGCGTCTGCCATTGCGGCTCAGCTGGCGCTGGGGCATTCCATGCGACATGCTTTAGATCAGGCGCAAATCTACACACAACAATGTCTGCAGCGTGCTTACGCGATCGCAGACGGGCAATTTATTCCGGGCAGATAATTCAAATGACTAAGACACATGCATTACGTGGTTTATATATCGTGACGCCAGACTGGGACGATACCGCACGCTTACTTGCTGTTACGGAACAGGCTTTGCTGGGCGGCGCGGCGCTTGTTCAGTATCGCCACAAAACGGCAGACATGCCATTGCGGCGGCAACAGGCAACGGCTTTGCTGACGTTGTGCCGACGCTATCACAAACCGCTGATCATCAACGACCATCTGGATTTGTGCATGGAAATTGATGCCGATGGTTTGCATGTCGGCGGTACCGATATTTCCGTGGCCGAAGCGCGTGCGCAGATCGGTGCCGGTAAAATTCTGGGTGCCTCGTGTTACGGCGATATGCAGCTGGCCCGCAGCGCGGTTGCGAGTGGCGCCAGTTACATTGCATTCGGTGGGTTTTATCCATCGCGAATCAAAAAATATGCGGTCACCACGTCCGCAGATATTGTGCGCGACGCTGGCCAAGAATTTGATCTGCCGCGGGTCGTGATTGGCGGTATGACACTGCAAAACTGTCAGCCGCTGATGGCGAACGGGGCGGAAATGGTCGCTGCCATCAGCAGCGTGTATATGGCAGAAAATCCGCAACAGGCGGCCGCCGACTTCAGCCGCCTGTTTTGACGGCATTTTTTGCCTCAAATATACTCCCCGGAGTATATTTTGAAGCCCTTTGTTTATAAGGAGATGAAGCAGCTTTTCTTATTTTTGAGGGGGAGTATGCTGAATTTCTGATGTTTCTGCATATAGTTGGGCGGCATGCTGAACTGTGGCGCGGGTTTCGCGTACAGCCATATCAGCGGCATTTCTGCATCAGATCATGGTGATCGGTCTGCCGGATATTCTGCAGATCGGCGCGGCAGCGCAGGGTCTGTCCCGTATAATCGGGGTATGCAAAATTTACTTCACAATCTCAATCCTGAACAGCTAGCCGCTGTGACTTTGCCGGCGCAGTCGGCGCTGATTTTAGCGGGTGCCGGTTCCGGCAAAACCCGTGTGCTGACGACTCGCATTGCGTGGCTGATCCAAACCGGCCAGGTGTCCCCCCAGGGGGTGCTGGCGGTGACCTTTACCAACAAGGCGGCGAAAGAATTGCTGACACGCTTGTCGGCGATGTTGCCGATCAATACCCGTGGCATGTGGATAGGCACGTTTCACGGCCTGTGTAATCGCCTGTTGCGCGCGCATCACCGCGATGCCGGTTTGCCGCAGACGTTTCAGATTCTCGATTCCGGCGATCAGCTGTCGTTCATCAAGCGCTTGCTGAAAGCGAATAATATCGACGACGAAAAATTCCCGCCGAAGACGCTGATGTATTTCATTAACAGCGCCAAAGATCAGGGTTTGCGCGCTGCGCAGGTCGATGCTTACGATGATTTCAATCGCAAACTGGTGGGGCTGTACGATCTGTATGACGCCCAGTGCCAGCGTGAAGGCGTGGTCGATTTTGCCGAACTGTTGTTGCGCACGTATGAATTACTCAGCCGCAATCAGCCTTTGCGCGAACACTATCAGGCACGTTTCAAACACATACTGGTCGATGAGTTTCAGGATACCAATGACCTGCAATACAAATGGCTGAAACTCATGGCTGGCGCTGGCAGCAGCCGTGGTGCTGCGGTGTTTGCGGTCGGCGATGATGACCAGAGTATTTACGCTTTCCGCGGTGCGAATGTCGGCAATATGTCGGCATTTGAACGTGAGTTTGAAGTGCAGAATCTGATCAAGCTGGAACAGAATTACCGCTCGCATGGCCACATTCTGGACAGCGCCAATATTCTGATTGCGAATAACAGCAAGCGTCTCGGCAAAAATCTGCGTACTGATGCCGGGCATGGCGAACCTGTACGCGTGATGGAAGCCAGCAGCGATATACAAGAGGCGAACTGGATTATTGAAGAAGCGAAAAATCTGATCCGCGAAGGTTTGCCGCGCAGTGAAATCGCCATTCTGTATCGCTCGAATGCGCAGTCGCGCGTGATCGAACATGCCTTGTTCAGCGCGAATATTCCTTATCGTGTGTATGGCGGTCAGCGCTTTTTTGAACGCGCCGAAATCAAACATGCGATTGCGTATTTGCAGTTGATGGATAACCTGCACAATGATTCCGCCTTTTTGCGGGTGGTCAATTTCCCAACCCGGGGCATTGGTGCGCGTTCTTTGGAGCAGTTGCAGGATGCCGCTAAACAGCACGGCTGCTCGCTGTATGCGGCAGTGCCGTATGTCGGCGGCAAAGCCGGCTCATCGCTGGCAGCGTTCATCAAACTGATCGAAGGTGCGCGCTTTGAAACGCAGTATCTGCCTTTGCCTGAGATGGTGCAGATCGTCATCGAACTCAGCACTTTGAAGACGCATTATCAGACAGAAAAAGAAGGCGCTGATCGCATAGAAAACTTGGATCAGTTGGTGAATGCGGCGAGTTTGTTTGTGTCGGAAGAAGGCTTTGGCAAAGATGCTCCTGCACTGACCGGCCCGGCATCTGCCAACACTGTTTTGTTGGAGAACGGCGACGGTAATGTCATTATCGATGCGGATGCGGCCCTACCCACGGTGATGTCGCCATTGTCGGCTTTTCTGTCGCACGCCTCGCTGGAAGCGGGTGACAATCAGGCACAGGCTGGACAAGATGCGATGCAGTTGATGACGGTGCATTCGGCTAAAGGGCTGGAATTCGATGCGGTATTTATCACCGGTCTGGAAGAGGGCTTGTTCCCGCATGAGAACAGCGCGCAGGAAGAAAGCGGCGTCGAAGAAGAACGGCGTCTGATGTATGTGGCGATCACGCGCGCACGTCAACGTTTATATCTGAGCTTCTCGCAAACCCGCATGCTGCATGGGCAGACGCGCTACAACATGCGCTCGCGTTTTCTGGAGGAGTTGCCGGAAGAATCCTTGAAATGGCTGTCGCCAAAGATTCAGCCGCAATGGTTTGGCAATAAAAAATCTACATGGGATGATGTTCCTGCTGCAGGCGCGAATCGCATCGCACAGAATTTCAATCAGGTCGCGGATGCGAATGCATGGCGTATCGGGCAGGGCGTCGCGCATCCTAAGTTTGGTGAAGGGGTGATCGTGAATATCGAAGGCAGTGGCACGAATGCACGTGCACATATCAATTTCGGTAAGTTCGGTATGAAGCTGCTGGATCTGAGTATCGCCAAACTGGAAAAAATCTGATTGTTCATCGAATCAACCTCGCTGGGATTTTGACGGTCAGCGCAGTTTATTTCGCGACATGTGGATGTCGGAGTTGATTGTGTTCGCTGCTGTGGCGTGTTGATCTACTTAAATTAATGGAAAAGGACGCAGAATGACGACCGATATGTTGATTCAGTATGTAGCGGCGGCGATCTTTGGTATCGCTGTACTGCATACTTTTTCCACCAAATTTTTTATTTCGCTGGCACACAAAAGTCGGCATCATGCTGGCCTCTGGCATTTGCTGGGAGAGGTCGAGGTCGTTTTCGGCTTCTGGGCTTTTGTGCTGGTCACCGTGATTGCTGTACTGGTGAATCAGAAAGAAGCGATTCATTATCTTGAAGCGCAGAATTTTACTGAGCCTTTATTTGTCTTTGCGATTCTGGTGGTGGCTGGCACCCGGCCGGTGTTGTGGGCGGTGCAGGCTTTTGTTTCTCGCATTGCGCGCGCGTTGCCGTTAAATACGCAGCTGGTGTCGTATTTTTTATGCCTGTCTCTGGTGCCATTGCTTGGTTCTTTTATTACTGAGCCGGCAGCGATGACGTTGGCAGCGCTGATGTTACGGGATCGCTTTTATTCGCAGGCGATTTCCGAGCGGATGAAGTACATGACGCTGGGCGTTTTATTCGTCAACATTTCTATCGGTGGCGTACTCACTTCGTTTGCGGCACCGCCAGTGTTGATGGTGGCAGAGAAATGGGGTTGGAACAGCGCGTTCATGATGCAGATGTTCGGCTGGAAGGCTGCTTGTGCTGTCGTATTAAATGCCTTGTTGCTGAGTGTGTTCTTCCGTAAAGAACTGACGGCACTGAAAGCACCGGAACCGACGACAGCGGATGCGCCCGTGCCTTTTTCTGTGGTGGCAATTCATTTTATTTTTCTCGCGGCCACGGTCTGGTTTGCGCATTATCCGGTCGTATTTTTAGGATTGTTTTTATTTTTCCTCGGATTTACTGAAGCGTACAAACAGTATCAAGACAGGCTGATGCTGAGAGAAGGCTTGCTGGTTGCATTTTTTCTGGCGGGTCTGGTGGTTCTCGGCGGTAAGCAGGAATGGTGGCTGCAACCGTTGCTGGCCGGTATGGATAACGCTGTCCTGTTTTTCGGCGCGGTCGCATTAACAGCGGTGACGGACAATGCCGCGCTGACTTATCTGGGCTCACTGGTTGTTGGCTTACCGGATCCAGCAAAATATGCGCTGGTATCCGGCGCGGTCACGGGTGGTGGCTTGACGGTGATTGCCAATGCGCCGAATCCTGCCGGGTTTGCGATTTTAAAAGACTCGTTTAGTGAAAAAGCGATCAGCCCCTTGGGTCTGATCGCTTCTGCGGCGCTACCAACGGGTATCGCTGCTCTGTTTTTGCATTTTGTGTAAGCCGTCGGTGCTGCTGGCTGAATCGCTGCAAATGCTTTATTGCGACAGCGCCTTGGCCAGCCTTCCAAAGGCGCTGTTGTGGTAAGGCGTGCTATCTGCTGTCAGATGTAGTAAGCCGTTGATGTCATCACTTTGGCCATCAGTTTCATCACCATTTTGATCGGCTGCGGCGTTTCACTTGCCCCTAAGGCTTGTGCCGCGGCACCGTGCGCCACCTCGTCAACGCGCATTTGCTCGACAATCGCACGCGACCTTTCGTCATGTGCAGGCAGCGACTTCAGATGTCCGGCCAGATGCGCTTCAACCTGCCGTTCTGTTTCAACGACAAATCCCAGGCTTGCTGCATCGCCACATTTTGCCGCGATCACGCCACAAGTGTAGGCGCCTGCATACCAGAGCGGATTCATGAAACTGGTATGTGAATTCAGTTCTCTCAGGCGGCTTGCCGTCCACGCCAGATGATCTTCTTCTTCGATGCAGGAATGTTGCAACTGGCGGGTCACTTCTTCTGTATGTGAAAACGCACTTTGGGCGTCATACAGCGCCTGGGCACAGATTTCACCGACATGATTGACCCGCATTAGGCCGGCACTGTGTTTTTTTTCCTGCTCACTCAGCGTGTCTTCAGTAGCGACGGCCTCGGCGGGATAAGGGCGCGAGCTTTTCGCCTGAGCCGAAACGGTGCGCAGCGCGCGATCAAAGCTGAGAACGATACGATCTATATTTGGCAGGGACATGGTTTCGATGCGGTAAAAGGTAAGGCGCTATTGTAAAACAACAGACCCGGGGGCTGGCTTTAAGCTGGCGCAAGGCATGCGCAGATTCAGGAGGGCTAAAAGTGACTACCGTTGTGCTGATGCTCACTGTTGTCGCCGCGCCACATTTAATTTGCTTAAACACGGTCGTTCGCAAATTCTCTTTGCCCAAATCCACGTAGTTTGGTTCAATCGTTCCTAGATTGTTTATCAATCAGCTGGGAATAACTTGCAGCACAATTAAAAAAGCGGCCTAACTAAGAGCTGCAGACATTAAGTCAAATCACACTATAAAATCTGGAGACAATTCAATGAAAAAATCACTCATCGCTTTTGCTGTACTGGGCGCGTTCGCATCTGCGGCATCCGCACAATCTAATGTGACCGTCTACGGTATCGTTGATGCTGCTGTGATGTACACCAATAATCAAGCGGGTGGCACCAATAAAGCCGTGATGGAAGCTGGTCAGCTGTTGACATCTCGCTGGGGTATTAAAGGTAGCGAAGATCTGGGCGGCGGTCTGAAAGCTAACTTCAATCTGGAAGGCACTTTGGCGAATGATACTGGCGCTGCAGGTGCAGGCTTTGGCGGTAGTAACCTGACGCAAAATTTCAGCCAGGCTGGTAACAACTCTTCCCTGTTTGATCGCCTTTCATGGGTTGGTTTATCAGGTGCGTTTGGTGCCGTCACGATGGGGCGTAACAATATTCTGGGTGTGGATTCCGTTGGTCTGGCTGATCCTATGAGTCTGGCACATGCCGGTACAAATCCTAACGTGGCGTTGGTGGGCTTGAACTCTGGCGCATTCTTCGGCGGTTTCGGTACAAATCAGGGCGGTACAGCTCTGCGTCAAAATAACTCGGTTAAGTATGTTTCCCCTTTCATTTCTGGCTTCGCTGGTGCAGCGATGTACGGTTTCGGTGAAAAAGCCGGCGAAATGTCTTCCAGTTCTTACGCTGGCCTCGCAGGTATCTTCACAGATGGCACGAACGGTGCAGCATTGTCTTTCGCAAAATTGAAAGATCCTACTGGCAATGTTTCTCTGAGTGGTTGGGCGGGTGGTATTAAATACAAAATTGTACCATCGACTATGTTGCGCTTTACCTATGGCCACAACACAATTGAAGGCAAACTGGGGGCTCCGGTTGCAGTGACATCGCCAAACGATAATCGCAAGATTACTGTTATTGGTCTGGGTGCTGACTATGCAGTTTCTGATCAGTTGACTCTGACTGGCGCTTACTACAATACAAAACGTTCAGGCGATTTCGACGGTAAGGCTGATCAGTACATCGGTCTGGCTAAGTATGCATTCAGCAAACGCACTACTGCTTACGCATCGCTGACTTATGCTAAAGCTGGCTCTTCAGCCTTGAAAGATACAACATTGGCATTGGGTATCATCGGTACTGATGGCGTTCAAAGTAAAGCGACTCGTGCAGCATTTGGTATCTTGCATGCATTCTGATATGTAGTTTCATCAGGCAGCGCAATTAAAAAGCCAGCGAACCGCTGGCTTTTTTTTCTTTGAACAACGAAAATTATTAATGATGATGCGTTGATATCCTTGTAATTTTTAATGCTTTTTCGTTATTTTAATTTTAAAAAAAACACATTCAGACACGCTGAATTTGCTTTTCCTAACGTTCTTATTGTCCGGAGTAATATAGATTTTCGGTTAAGGTCTGTTGTGGAATTGAGACATCAATTTCGCTTATTTACCCTCGAACGTCGATTTAACTTGGCTGTTCTTCTTCAAATTTGGTCAAATACGACTGTTGATATTAGCAGCTCATATATTTTGACGTTTCATTTTTAGTATCACTTGTCAGCAAGTTGAAATGAATGATCGAAACTCAACGTAATTGTCTTAAACCCTTTGGAGAAATAAAAATGAAAAAATCACTTATCGCATTGTCAGTATTGGCAGCAGTGGCAGGTACCGCGCAGGCGCAGTCTTCCGTTACCGTTTATGGCGTACTGGATATGGCCATTCAAAACGAAAATAATGGTCAATATTCTAAAGGTAAAGGTTCCATTACATCGTTGGATAGTGGTGTTCAATCCGGTTCCCGCCTGGGCTTCAAAGGTAGCGAAGATCTGGGTAACGGCTTGAAAGCAAATTTCAAACTGGAAATGGGTGTTCAAGCTGATACAGGTGCGTCTGCTCAAGGTGGTACTGCATTCGGTCGTGCAGCATGGGTTGGCTTGTCGGGTGATTTCGGTGCGATTCAACTTGGTCGTCAAAACAAACCAATGTTTGATGCTGTAGATTCTATCGATCCGTTCGGTACTGGCATTATCGGTGGTAGCGCAACAGACAGCACAAGCGCAACAGGTTTAGGTAATTTGTTCTTCGCAACAAATCCACGCTCTAACAATACAGCAAACTATACAACTAATAACCTGAGCGGCTTTACAGGTTCTTTGGCTTACACATTCGGTGAACAAGCTGGTGATATCGGTAAAGGCCGCGGTATCGGTGTTTCTGGTTCTTATGCAGCGGGCCCATTGCTGGCGACAGTTGCGTACCATACTGAAGATGGCGTTGATCGTACAAAAGCAGCAAATGCAAATCTCCCAACTAACGCGATCAAACATATCTTTGCTGGTGCAACTTATGATTTCACCGTTGTAAAAGCAGCGTTGGCGTATGGTAAAGTAAAATCAGATGACAATTCTGTTGCTTACAAATTGTGGAATCTGGGAGCAACATTCCCAGTCAGTGCTGCAGGTAATATTATCGCTGGTGTAACACGTGTTTCTAGTGATGTAGTCAGTACTGATCGTAACAGCACACAACTGGCTCTGGGTTATACACATTCTTTGTCTAAACGTACAAACGTTTACACTTCATTCTCTCGTATTGCAAATGATTCAAAAGTAAATGCAAGTAATTTGGCAGATGGTTTTGGTCGTACAGAGCGTATGTTTAACGTTGGTATCCGTCACGCGTTCTAATTGTCGGCAAGCGTGAGCTTGCTGTCGTAGAAAATAAAAAAGCACCTTTGGGTGCTTTTTTATTTTGTGTATGGAATTGGTGCAATCGACAATTCGTTTGACTCACTTTTGATGAACGAAAGAGGCCGATTGTTTGCTTATCGTGATTGCTGGGTTCCTGCACCTTAGTATCTGAACTGATTTTGTATTTAAACCGGAAGCAATAGATCTCCGGTTATCACTCATTCCCAGGCGGTACAAGATTAAAATGCTCGTACGCCAGAGTGGTGGCAATTCTTCCGCGAGGAGTGCGTTGCAGATAGCCTTGTTGTATCAGATAAGGTTCCAGCACATCTTCAATGGTGTCGCGCTCTTCACCGATGGCTGCTGCCACATTGTCGAGCCCGACGGGGCCGCCGCCGAATTTAAACAGTATGGCTTCCAGTAGTTTTCTGTCCATCAGATCGAAGCCAACGGTATCCACATCCAGCATTTTGAGGGCGGCATCGGCAATATCTTTGGTGATCTCGCCATTGCCTTTCACTTCTGCATAGTCACGTACCCGCCGCAGTAAGCGATTGGCGATACGCGGTGTGCCTCGCGCACGATTAGCGATTTCTCGTGCGCCAGCTTCGTGTATTGGCGCATTCAGCAGGGATGCCGAACGTGTGACAATACGCGTCAGTTGTTCTGGTGTATAAAACTCCAGGCGGGCGACGATACCGAAGCGATCACGCAAGGGATTGGTCAGCATACCTGCCCGCGTTGTGGCTCCGACCAGCGTGAACGGTTGCAGATCCAGTTTAACCGATCGTGCAGCCGGGCCTTCACCGATCATGATGTCGATCTGATAGTCTTCCAATGCAGGATATAAAATCTCTTCAACGACGGGAGACAAACGATGAATCTCATCGATGAACAAAACATCGTTCGCTTCCAGATTCGTCAGCAGTGCAGCCAGATCCCCCGCCCGCTCCAGAACTGGTCCCGAAGTCTGGCGCAGATTCACCCCCATCTCTCTGGCGATAATGTGTGCCAGCGTGGTTTTTCCCAAGCCAGGAGGCCCGAACAGCAGGGTGTGATCCAGTGCCTCACCGCGTTGGCGCGCAGCGGTGATAAAAATTTCCAGCTGGTCACGGATTTTTTCCTGACCTACATATTCGTCGAGTTGCTTTGGTCGTAACGCGCGTTCAATCGCTTCTTCATTCACGGATACCGGCGTTGCCGCAATGATGCGTTGTTCGCTGAAATTGATCGAGAGATTATCTGTCTGTATGCTCATGATGTAATTTTAGCCTTTAGACAGTGATTTCAGGGCGAGCTTGATGCCTTCAGAGACACCCGTGTCTTTTGGTACGGACTTCATCGCCAGCATGGCTTCTTTATCGGAATAACCCAGTGCTAACAAGGCATTCAGAATGTCGGCACTATGATCTCCGGCAGCGGCTGCCATGTTGGAGGTAAATAAATCGGCTCCAAGTTTTCCTTTGAGTTCCAGTAACAGACGCTCGGCAGTTTTTTTGCCTATGCCAGGAATGCGGGTTAAGCGACCGACTTCCTGCATTGTAATCGCTTGCGACAGATCTGCCACGGACATTCCTGAAAGGATAGACAATGCCGTACGTGCACCGACACCGCTGATTTTTACTAGTTGACGGAAGGTTGCACGCTCTTCTGCGGACCCAAAACCAAACAGTACATGCGCATCTTCGCGTATCGCCAGATGGGTCAGCAAAACCACTTTTTCACCTAAAGGCGGCAGGTTATAAAACGTGCTCATAGGCACATCGACTTCGTAGCCTACGCCCTGACAATCGATCAGTAACTGCGGGGGATTTTTCTCTAACAGAGTGCCTGCGATGCGACCTATCATGAGACTGCTTTCATACTGTATGAATAAGCAGTGATAGTAAACGATTCTCTCCGGCTTGACGAGAGTGCACCAGCGAAATTCCACGACTCAAGGCTGGTGTTGCTTTCCTGAGTCGCGTTGAAAGATAAAAATATAAGTCGAGCAGATGTGCCGCAGTATTTGTAAGGGTTTTGAGGCAAAAAGACTCGCTATGCCGCATCAATATTGAGGGGGCTATGCTTAGTTTCAGATGTTGTGCTCAGCCTATCAGCCTGCCAGCTTTTACACGCAAACCTTTTTTCGCCAGTTCGGGCGCAATGGCGCTCAAGGTTGCCAACGCCTCACCGCTATGGGCGTGGCAAATCGCAACGCCGAGCGCATCTGCCGCATCCGCACTTGGTGTGCCGGATAACATTAACAGCCGTTGCACCATATCCTGCACTTGCTCCTTGCGGGCACGTCCCTGACCGACAACCCCTTGCTTGACCTGCAGGGCAGTATATTCAGCAACCGTCAGATCGGCGGCAACCAAAGCGCAGATGGCGGCACCACGTGCCTGTCCCAGCAATAAGGTGGATTGTGGATTGACGTTGACGAAGACTTTTTCTATCGCTGCACAATCAGGTTGATAAGTGCGGACAATTTCGGCAACACCGGAAAGGATGGTTTTCAGCCGCTCGGGTAAAGAACCCTCGACTGTTTTGATGGTGCCAGAAGCGATGTAAGTAAGCTTCTGTCCCTGCTTATGAATAACCCCGAATCCAGTAGTCCGCAATCCGGGGTCGATACCTAAAATCTTCATGAGTGCCTTGCCCCGCAAAAGAGCAAGGCGAATGATTAATGACGGAAGTGACGTGTGCCAGTATAGACCATCACTACACCGCGTTCATCTGCTGCATCAATAACTTCCTGGTCGCGCATAGAGCCACCCGGATGAATCACGCAAGTCGCACCAGCATCCACCACCACATCCAGACCGTCACGGAACGGGAAGAATGCGTCGGATGCAACCGCGGAACCCGCCAGCGATAATCCGGCATTTTGTGCTTTGATCGAGGCGATACGCGCAGAATCAATACGGCTCATCTGACCTGCACCGACACCCAGCGTCATGCCGTTGCCGCAGAACACAATCGCATTCGATTTAACGTATTTTGCGACACGCCATGCAAACATCATGTCTGCCATTTGTTGTGGTGTTGGCTGCAGTTTTGAGACAACGCGCAATTCTTCCTGTAAAACGTTTTTCGCATCCGGTGCCTGTACCAGCAAGCCACCACCGACACGTTTAACGTCGTATTGATTGACTTCGTTGCCCAAGGCAATTTCCAGCAAACGTACGTTTTGTTTCGCGGCAAAAATCGCTTTGGCTTCTGCGGTGAAAGATGGTGCGATCAGCACTTCAACGAATTGTTTAGCGACGATTTCTGCTGCTTTGCCATCGAGTTCACGGTTGAAGGCAATGATGCCGCCGAAGGCGGATGTCGGATCGGTTTGCAATGCTTTGCTGTACGCTTCAAATGGTGTCGGTGCTACCGCCACACCGCAAGGATTGGCATGCTTAACGATGACGCAAGCGGATTCTTTGAATGATTTAACGCATTCCCAAGCAGCGTCGGAATCAGCGATATTGTTGTAAGACAGTTCCTTGCCTTGCAATTGTTTGTAGTTGGCGAGCGCACCATCCACTGTTTTCAAATCGCGATAGAAAGCTGCTGACTGATGCGGATTTTCGCCGTAACGCATTTCCTGCACTTTGTCGAAATGCAGATTCAGTGTCTGTGGATAAGCGCTGCGTGTCGTGTGCGCCTTATCTTCACCGAGGCTGGTCAGATAGTTAGTGATCGCACCGTCATATTGTGCGGTATGTGCAAATACTTTTTTTGCCAGTGTGAACTTAGTGTCATAGCTGACCACATTCGCATTGGCTTTCATTTCAGCCAGCACGACGGCGTAATCGCTAGGGTCAACGATGACGGTCACGTCTTTATGATTTTTAGCTGATGAACGCAGCATCGTTGGACCACCGATATCGATGTTCTCAATTGCATCTTCGAGCGAACATTCTGCTTTGGCGACCGTTTGCTGGAACGGATACAGATTCACAACGACCATGTCTATCGTCGGAATGCCATGCTGTTCAAGCGCTGCCACATGCTCAGGAAAATCGCGGCGTGCCAGAATGCCACCGTGCACTTTCGGGTGCAGTGTTTTCACACGACCGTCGAGCATTTCAGGAAAACCTGTGTAGTCTGCCACTTCGGTCACAGCGAGGCCATTATCGGCTAATAATTTAGCAGTGCCGCCAGTGGAGAGCAACTTGACACCGAGTGCAGACAATTCACGTGCAAATTCGAGCACGCCGGTCTTGTCGGAGACGGAGATAAGAGCTTGTTTGATCATGATGAAGATAAGTGAGTAAGGAAATCGGTGTCAGGCGCTGGCGGCAAATAATTAAAGCAAACCGTGCTGCTGCAATTTCTTGCGCAGGGTATTGCGGTTAATGCCGAGCATGTCTGCTGCTTGTGACTGGTTGCTGGAGGCGCGTATCATCACCATTTCCAGCATAGGTTTTTCTACTGCCAACACAACCATGTCGTAAATATTGGAGGCGGGTTGTTCGCCGAGATCGCGGAAATATTTTTCCAGATTTTTATGGACGGCGTCCTGAATGCTATCTTTGCTCATGCTGTTTTTGTCACTGTTCGGTTATGCCGGTCGGCGCTTTCATTTCAATGTTGAAGGCGCTGATGTTATGCGGTCGGATTACAAATATCGGTTTGTTTTACGCCGCCATTTTTTCTTCAAAGGGGCGGTATTGTAACCGTTCCCCCGCCATGCGATCAAAAAATTGACTGACGGCATCAAGTTGTTCTTCGCAGGACGTCAGTAAATTCATTTGCTGCCGGAATTCCTCGCCGTTGACGAGGTCTTGCACATACCAGCCTATGTGTTTGCGCGCAGTTCTGACACCAAGATACTCACCATAAAACTCATAATGGGCTTTCAGGTGGTTGTCCATCAGGTGCCTGACTTCGCTGATCAATGGCGGTGGTAAGTGTTCGCCAGTGGCGAGGAAATGTTCGATTTCGCGAAAGATCCATGGTCGCCCTTGCGCTGCACGCCCGATCATGATGGCATCTGCTCCGGTGACTTCTAACACGTATTTCGCTTTTTCCGGCGTGGTGATATCGCCATTGGCAACTACCGGAATAGTCACTGCCGCTTTGACGGCGGCAATGGTGTCGTATTCGGCATCGCCTTTGTAGCCGTCAGTCCGTGTGCGACCATGCAAGGTCAGCATTTGTATACCTGCTGATTCCGCCATACGCGCAATCGTCAGCGCATTTTTATTTGCTCTGTCCCAGCCGGTACGGAATTTCAGCGTGACAGGCACATCAACCGCACCGACCACGGCATCAAGAATGTCGCCGACCAGAGATTCGTGTTGCAGCAGCGCTGAGCCACACCACGCATTGCACACCTTTTTGACCGGGCAGCCCATGTTGATGTCGATGATCTGCGCGCCCTTATCCACATTATGTTTTGCGCAATCCGCAAGCATTTGTGGATCTGCGCCCGCGATCTGTACTGCCTTGGGCTCCATCTCCCCGGCATGGTTAGTGCGTCGGGTCGATTTTTCGGTTTCCCACAATTTCGGATTCGATGCTGCCATTTCCGAAACGGCATAACCTGCACCGAGTTCTTTGCATAACTGACGAAAAGGTCTGTCGGTGACCCCAGCCATAGGAGCCACAAAAATATTGTTACGCAAGACGTAGGAACCAATTTGCACGATGAGGTGGGAGGGAATTTGAAGAAGCGCTATTTTACCTGAAACCTGCCTAAATAATTAGCAAATACGCTGCTATCTGAAGGAATATTTATTTCAATCAGGTCGCTATTTTGATAGCTTTAGACTTGCTTTTCTAAATTTCGACCGCCAGTCAGTACTGGCTGGCCGCCATGTTTTGTTTGGCTGGAAATTGCGCAGCATGTGTGGGTTGGTTGTAGTGCTGATGTGACGTTTGCATCAGCACTCTCTGTGGATATGAGCGATATGAACAGCCTCAGGATGCTTTATCGTTTTGATTAATTTCATCCATAGCGTCAGTGTCGAGATGGGCAATGTCTCCCCACTGGATCAGTTGCAAAGCATGGTCTTTGTATTCAAAGCGGTTAATGCTTGCGTTGTAAATCGTGACCTCACGCGGAGCACTCAGCGGTAATCCTTTGGCAGCACGATACGCGCATTCGAGTACACCACCGTGGGCGACCAGGGCAATTTTTTTTCCTTCGAATTGTTTTGCGTAGTGCTCAATGTGCGCGACGATACGTTGATGAAACTGACGTGTCGTCTCCCCTTTATTTTCCCCCGGCGGAAACTCTGCATCAGGATCATGCGATTTCCAGGCCGCATAGGCTTCCGGAAAAACGTGCGGAATCTCGCTGTACAGTTGTCCTTCAAAGCCGCCATAACAACGTTCGCGTAAGCCAGCATCGATGCGGGTGCTGATGCCTTGCAAGCGCGCGATTTCGCCAGCAGTCTGCACTGCCCTTTGTAAATCACTGGAGATGATCGCATCCAGCTTTTCATTCTGCAGTGACCATGCCAGTGCTTTCGCCTGCTGCGTTCCTTGTGCATTCAATGAAATATCAAGGTGTCCCTGCAAGCGTTTAATGGCATTCCAGGCCGTTTCGCCGTGGCGAATAAGGAGAATTTCAGTCATCAGATTTGTAGATAGTTACAGGCATGTGGATGCCACGACAGAGACATCGTTACGCCGACTTTTTTGTTTCCAGCCAAAATGTGACCGGGCCATCATTGGTCAGTGACACTTTCATGTCGGCGCCAAAACGGCCAGTTTCGACTGTGCTGTGTTTGTGTTGTGCTTGCCGGACAAAATAGTCGAACAATTGGCGCGCGACATCCGGCGGAGCTGCTGGCGTGAACGAAGGGCGGGTGCCCGCGTTGGTATTGGCCGCCAGCGTGAATTGCGGTACCAGCAATAAGCCACCCTGCGTATCAGTGATGCTGAGGTTCATTTTTCCTGCATCATCACTGAACACGCGGTAGCTCAGCAGCTTATTGAGTAAGGCGTCTGCTTCAGTTTCAGTGTCGCCGCGTTCTGCACAGACCAGTACCATTAAGCCTGCGCCGATCGTGCCGGTGGTTTCACCATCGACGACGACACTGGCATGGCTGACGCGTTGCAATAGTGCGATCATGCTGACAAAGTTACGCGGGCAAATTTACGTTTGCCGACTTGCAATACAAATATCCCGGCTTCCACTTTCAAGCCTTTGTCACTGAGAACGGTGCCGTCAATACGCACGCCACCTTGTTCGACCATACGCAGGGCTTCCGAGGTCGATGCGCACAAGTTCGCCTGTTTCAATAACTGCGCGATACCGACTGGCGCACCGCTCAGGCTGACTTCCGGCACGTCGTCCGGTATGCCACCTTTCGAGCGGTTAACGAAATCGGACAGCGCATCTTCGCCAGCTTGTTTATTATGGAAGCGGGCGACGATTTCCTGTGCCAGGGCAACCTTGATATCGCGTGGATTCTGGCCGTCAGCCACGGCTTTTTTATGAGCCGCAATTTGCTCAATAGAGCAGAACGAAAGCAGGTCGTAATACTTCCACATCATCTCGTCGGAAATACTCATGATCTTGGCGAACATGTTATTTGCGGGTTCTGTGATGGCGATATAGTTATTTTTCGATTTCGACATTTTTTCAACGCCGTCCAGACCTTCCAGCAGCGGCATGGTCAGAATACATTGTTGCTCTTGTCCGTAATCTTTTTGCAGTTCGCGGCCGACCAGTAAATTGAATTTCTGATCTGTGCCACCAAGTTCGAGGTCGGCATGTAATGCGACGGAATCATAGCCTTGCATCAGCGGATACAGAAACTCGTGCACCGAAATCGGCGTACCTGCTTTGAAACGTTTGGTGAAGTCATCGCGCTCCATCATGCGGGCCACGGTATATTTGGATGACAACTGAATCATCCCGCGTGCACCCAACGGATCGCACCATTCTGAGTTGTAACGGATTTCAGTTTTTGCCGGATTCAGTACCAGACTCGCTTGTTTGAAGTAAGTTTTAGCGTTTTCTTCGATCTGTTCACGCGTCAGCGGTGGGCGGGTGATATTACGTCCGGAAGGGTCGCCGATCATCGACGTGAAGTCGCCAATCAGAAAGATAACCTGATGGCCTAAATCTTGCAGTTGTCGTAACTTGTTCAGAACAACGGTATGCCCAAGGTGCAAATCTGGTGCAGTCGGATCCAGCCCCAGTTTGATACGTAAAGGTTTGCCAGTCTGTTCACTGCGGGCGAGTTTTTGCGCAAATTCGCTTTCGATGAGCAATTCGTCAACACCGCGTTTGGTGACAGCGAGAGCGTGTTGCACTGCATCGGAGAGTGGTAAGGCTTTGGCTGGCGTAATCAGGCTGGAACTGGAGTTGGAATTTTGTGCAGAAGTCATATGTATTTAAACGAGATTTTTTGTAACATCGCTGGTCAGGGTTCTCATTCTGAATCAATAATCAGCGTTTTGCCAGATTCTGGGCGTCAGTTTAATTTTGCTGGGATCAAGTTTTCTTGCTTTATAATCCAGCCTTGGTTTGTCGCCGATCATATTCTTCGAGCATGTTTTGCTTAGAATATGATTGCTGCAGCGACCCCCGAATTTTCGATAAAAACAGTCAATTTTAACTTATTGCATGCGACCATCAGATAAATTACTTCGTGTGGCTACCGGCAGCTCCAGACTGTTGTTAGGTTCCACCCGCGTTTCCCGTATTGTTTCCGTCACTGCTTTATTCTTTGCCGTCTGCGCTGTAGGTGCGACGGCCGTTGCACCTCTGGCACCGGATGCGGCAGATTTGCCGGTTAAAAAAATTACCAAAGAATTACCTTTGCCCAGCCTCGATGAACAAGTTGCGGCATTGGCCAATGCTGATCAGCAGTATGTTCGTGAAGAGATCGTCCGTCGTGGCGACACGCTGAGTGGCTTATTGCTGCGACTGGGCGTGGATGACGCCGACGCGAATACTTTCATTAAAACTGACAATGTGGCGCGCAGCTTATTACAGTTGCGTACCGACAAGTCCGTCCGCGTCAAAACCAATGAAGACGGCGAGTTGGAATGGTTGCAGACGACAGTGGTGGACGGTACAGATAAGCCTGCCCGGAATATCGAAGTCAAACGCGATGCTTCCGGACATTTCGTCGCAACCGACGCGCCTGCTGCACTGGAACGTCGCGTTGAAATGACTTCCGGCAATATCGTTTCCTCGCTGTTTGCCGCGACGGATGAGGCGAACATTGCTGATAATGTGGCGTCGCAGATTGTCAGCATGTTTGAAACCAATATTGATTTTCGTAAGTTGCAACGCGGAGATCAGTTTAACGTGGTTTATGAAAGTTTCTGGCAAAACGGCCAACTGGTGAAAACCGGCCGGGTACTTGCAGGTGAATTCACCAACGCCGGAAAAACTTACCAATCGGTATGGTTTGATGAAGCCGGCGGTCAGGGGGGGTATTACACTTTCGACGGTAAGTCTCTCAAAAAATCTTTCCTCAAATCGCCATTGGAATTTACCCGTATCTCTTCGGGATTCTCGATGCGCGTACACCCGATTTCAGGCCAGTGGAAAGCGCATAAAGGTGTCGATTTTGCCGCTGTAACAGGAACACCGATTCGTGCGACCGCTGATGGCATTGTGGATTCTGTCGGGCCAAGCAATGGTTACGGTAATCTGGTGGTGGTGAAACATCATTCCAATTACAGTACGGCTTATGCGCACATGAGCCGTTTCGCGGCGGGGATACATAAAGGCAGCCGCGTTAGTCAGGGCGAAGTCATTGGTTACGTCGGCTCAACTGGCTGGGCAACCGGCCCCCATCTGCATTATGAGTTCCGTGTGAATAATGAAGCACGCGATCCTATGGGCATCAGTTTGCCAGAGGCTCCGCCATTGGCTGGAAACGATATGCCGCGCTTCAAAGCAGTTGCTTCTGAAATGCACCACCGCTTCAATTTGCTGCGTCCTGAACGTTTAGCGGAAACGATGAAGCTGGCATCCCGTTAAAGCGATAAGCTTAATACAGGCCGAACATTACGTTCGGCCTTTTTCATTTTAGTGATGTGAATATGCAGAATACTTCTTTGTATATTGGTTTGATGTCTGGCACCAGCCTTGATGGTGTGGATGGGGTGCTCGTGCGCTTGCCTGAAACACCGGGAACGCCGGTAGAGTTACTTGCCAGTGCTTACCTTCCGTTTTCAACACAGATACGACAGCAGGCAATGATGTTGCAGGGTACTAGCAATGATGAGCTGCATCAGGAGGCAATGCTGGCTAATGCGCTGGCACAAGCTTATGCCAAGTGCATCCAACTTTTATCTGAGCAATATCCTCTGCAGGATGTCCGGGCAATCGGTGTGCATGGGCAAACGATACGGCATCGGCCTGAGCTGGGCTATACCCGCCAGACGAATAATCCTTCCTTGCTGGCCGAATTAACTGGCATTGATGTGATTGCTGATTTTCGCAGCCGCGATATTGCTGCAGGCGGACAAGGCGCCCCCTTGGTGCCGGCATTTCATCGCGCCGTATTTGCCGCCGACAATGAATGCAGAGTCGTCGCCAATATCGGCGGCATCAGCAACATCAGTATTCTTGGCGCGGATGGCAGCACGACTGGCTTTGATACCGGGCCGGGTAATGTGCTGATGGACTATTGGATACATCAGCATCAAGGGAAAAACTATGATGCCGATGGTGCGTGGGCATCGCAAGGGACTGTGAATTCAGCCTTACTTGAGAAACTCATGGCCGAGCCTTATTTGCATTTGACTCCGCCCAAGAGCACCGGACGTGATCTGTTTCATCCCGCCTGGTTGCAGCGGCAATTGCAGGGATTTGAAACTGTGGCTGCGGTCGATGTTCAGACAACATTGTGTGCCTATACCGCGATGAGTCTGGCACACGCGATTTGCAGGCATGGCGGGCAGCAGGTAAAAGCCGTCTATGTCTGCGGCGGCGGTGCATACAATCGCCGACTGATGCTGATGTTGCAGACGTTTTTATTTGAGGCCGGATCATCCGCACTGGTGTGCAGCACGGATGCGCTCGGTGTCGCACCGGAGCAAGTAGAAGCGATGGCGTTCGCCTGGCTGGCACAACAATTCTGTCTGCGTCGCCCTGGCAATCTGCCGGCAGTCACCGGTGCCAAAGGACCGCGTATTCTTGGTGCGCTGTATCCCGCATAAATTGCATATACTCCGGCCTGTTTAATTTTTCTTGCTACGAAAAGAAATATCGTATGACTCAACTGATTTACGTTGCTGACCCTATGTGTTCCTGGTGCTATGGCTTTGGCCCTGAGCTGCAAGCCTTGCTGGAACTGATGCCGGAGGCGAGTCTGGATATTATCGTTGGTGGTTTGCGCGCCTATAACCAGGAAATCATGGGCGAGGAGCAACGACAAACCATACGCGGCCACTGGACGCATGTCGCCGAAGCCACTGGTCTGCCGTTTGCTGCGACAGGAATGACGCAAGAGGGTTTTAAATACGACACCGAGCCAGCATGTCGCGCAGTCGTGGCAAGCAAAATGCTGGCGGATCACCTTGCGTCAGTCCAGTTGTTATCGGTCTTTCGCGCGATTCAACATGCGTTTTATGCGGAAGGCAAAGACGTGACCGATTTGCATATTCTGTCGGATATTGCGGTGCATGCGCTGAATGAGATCGACGGTGCAGAGAGTTTTGATGCGTCCAGTTTTTATGAAACACTGGTCTCGCCGATGTGCATGGCGGACACGCGACAGGAATTTGAGCAATGCCAGCGCTGGGGAATACGTGGTTTCCCTGCATTGCTCTTGGTTCACGACAATGCCTTGCACATGATTGCATCCGGCTTCACCAAAACGGCAGCATTAGTTGCCGCAATTCAGGATATACAAAAAAAATGAATGCGCCATTGATTTCCCCACGTATTCAGATTGCGCCCGGTGGTCCGGAATTTTCCCGTATCGTTCTTGGTCTGTGGCGACTGGCGAGTTGGCAAAAAACACCGCAAGAACGGGTCAGTTTTTTGCGAGAGGCGCTGGAACTCGGTATTACGACCATAGATCAGGCAGATATTTACGGCGATTACCAGAGTGAACGTATGCTCGGTGAGGCGTTGCATATAGCGCCTGAATTAAAAAAAGAATTTCAGTTTGTGAGTAAGTGCGGTATTAAACTGGTGTCGCAGCATCGTCCTGAACATCATATTCAGCACTACGATACCAGTCGCCAGCACATCATTGCTTCTGCTGAAAATTCTTTGCGGGCAATGCAGATTGATCGTCTGGATCTGCTCTTGATCCACCGGCCTGATCCTTTGATGGATGCCGATGAAATGGCTGAAGCATTTCAGCATTTACAGCACAGTGGCAAGGTCGCACATTTCGGGGTGTCAAATTTTACGCCGTCGCAATTTGATTTACTGGCATCACGTTTTCCATTGGTCACAAATCAGGTCGAACTTTCACTGCTGCATCTGCCGCCTTTGCATGACGGTACGCTGGATTTATGCCAGCGGTTGCGCATCGCGCCAATGATCTGGTCGGCATTGGGCGGCGGTGATTTATTCTCCGGAGCCGCTGCGGATGCGGATGTACAGCGTGTCCGTGTGGCTTTGCAACAAGTGGCTGCGGAACTTCAAGCGCCGTTGGCAACGGTTGCGATTGCCTGGGTTTTACAGCATCCTTCAACGCCGATGGTATTGACCGGGTCGGGGCGTATATCGGCATTGCGCGAAGCGGTGTTTGCATGCACACAGCGATTAACCCGCGAGCAATGGTTTACGCTTTGGTGTGCTGCCGCAGGTAAAAACGTCGACTAGGCTTAGGGATGCCCAAGCTTTTTAGTTGCGTAACGGGCGTTGGTGCTGTCCAAGAAATTGTTGTTCGACAGAAAAATATATTTTTTTCACAATTTTTCTCGTTGGTATAAGATTATCTGAAGCAGGTCATTTGCAATCTGAGATGACTGATGATGGCCTAGCATGAGCCTGACAAGCTCCCGCCTGATTGAAAAAAGGACAGATCCTGTGGCTGTTTTTCAATTCTTCCTTGATAAGTACCGAGCGTCGCAAGATTCAGCTCCCGATACTCACGAGTGGCGTTTCCAAATCCTGTCTGTGATCTTGTTGTGTGTGCTGATATTGGGAATTGTGACGGCGATTCCCAGTATTATGCTGGCAGTAAATGAAGGTCTTTGGTCCATCGTTGTTATTGACTTCCTCGCGCTCTGCTGGGTTGGTGCGACACTATTTTTACCAAAGTTAAGTTTTCGTCGCAGAGTCTGGAGTTTCCTGATACTCGTTTACGTATTGGGGATCTGGTTTTTGTTAAAAGTGGGTGTGACAGGCTTAATTTATTTAATGGCCTTTCCGGTCATGACTTCATTTTTCTGTTCTCTGCGTGAGGCGATCTTTTCTTTGCTCCTGTCTTCTCTGACATTATTGTTAGGCGGCTATTGGGGAAGCGTCGAAATTCAGTTGTTGAGTTTTCATACCGATACGTTTCTGCGCTGGCTCGTCGTTACACTTAATTTTTCGTTTATCTGTGCAGTGTTGACCATCTCCTGCAATGTTTTGCTGAGTCGCCTGGAAATATCATTGCGGCAGCAGCAGATGAGCAGCCAGACTTTGGTGCAGGAACAGTCTGCTTTGAAAAAAGTGAACGAAAAATTACGTCTGATATTTGCTGCGGTATCTCATCTGAACGAAGTCGTTATGATTATCCGCGTGTTACCAGAAAGTTTGAGTGAGGAGCGACTCCGGATCGTTTTCGTGAATGATGCTTTTGAACGTATGACCGGCTATACCCTGGAAGATGTTGTCGGACGTATTCCTCATTTGATGACTGGAAAGCGAACTCAGGCAGAGCAATTGGCAGAGATTCAGTCGGCGTGGTCTCAGATGCGTGCCTTTCACGTCGAATTGATTTGTTATAAGCGGGATGGTAGCGAATTCTGGGTGGAAGTGGATGGGATGCCCTTAACAAACGATGCTGACAATCTTACTCACTGGGTCATGACAGCACGCGACATCAATGAAAAGAAAGAGGCTGAAGAACATATACACCGGTTAGCATATTTCGATGTGTTGACCGGATTGCCAAATCGCCGTTTATTGTTGGACAGAATAGGTGTTTTGCTCGCCCATGCCAGACGCACAGGTCTGATCAGTGCAGTGTTATTTATTGATCTTGATAAGTTTAAATATATCAATGATGCGCGCGGACATGCTGTTGGCGATGCTTTGCTGAAACAAGTCGCTCATCGATTGGTGCACTCCTTGCGTGAAGTCGATACTGTGTCCCGCATTGGTGGCGATGAGTTCGTTGTTTTATTGGTGGATATTTCTGACGATCTCGTTAACGGTACCCATGCAGCGTTGACGGTTACTGAGAAGATTCAACAAACCATGATGCAGATTTTTGATATCGATGGTCTGTTATATAACTCCAGTTGCAGTATTGGGGTGACCCTGTTGCCACGCGAAAATCAAACTGCTGACGATCTTTTGCGCGAAGCCGATACTGCGATGTACAGAGCAAAATCGCGCGGAAGAAATCAAATTGCATTTTATGAAAAATGGATGCAAAACGAGATTGAACAAAGACTCACGATGGAGAGGGAGTTAGGCGAGGCCTTGGATTCTCAACAGTTGTCTTTGCATATACAGGCGCAGGTGAACCGACTTGGAACGCCCGTCGGCGGTGAATTGTTAATGCGCTGGACACACCCGGTACATGGCCCCATTTCACCAGCGGTGTTTATTCCTGTTGCCGAAGATTCCGGATTGATTTTGCGTTTAGGTGACTGGTTATTGCGCGAAGCCTGTCTATCTTTGAATCGGTTGAAAGACGTCGGAATGCCGATCGCATTGTCCGTTAATGTCAGCCCCAAGCAGTTCAGGCAGCCGGACTTTGTCGAGAAAGTAAAAAGCATTCTGCGAGAAACTGGTGCCGATCCGACAAGGCTGATTTTTGAAGTGACGGAAGGGCTGCTGATTGACAACTTACAGGAAACGGTAGGGCGGATTCTGGAATTCAATACACTGGGAATCCGGTTTTCTATTGATGATTTTGGTACCGGCTATTCAAGTTTTTCGTATCTTAAAAAACTGCCTTTGTATGAACTGAAAATTGATAAAAGCTTCGTTCAGGATACGCCGGAAGATTTACATGGAACCGCGATCGTCCGTTCTATTTTATCGATAGCCGCGCATCTTGGTTTAAAAGTCGTTGCCGAAGGTGTAGAGACCAGACAGCAGGCAGATTTTCTGATCGCGAATGGTTGCGGTTCTATGCAGGGTTTCTTGTTTTCTTACCCCATGCCTTTGGATCAATGGATAGCGTTGCAGCGCCAGGTCGGCGCTGCAAGTGCTTAATCCTTAAAGACTGACTGCATCCATTCAATGAATAATGCTACTTCGGGTCGCAGGCTTGGTTGGGCTTCGTGTACCAAATGATAGGCGTGCGGCGGTGTTGCCAGTTGCGTGTCAAATAAACGTATGACTTCTCCGTTATCGATCATTTCCTGCGCAAAGTGCTGACGTGTTAAACCTACTCCATGACCATGTTTGATCGCTTCAAGTAACAAGCCCAGATCGTCAACGCGTAATCCATGCGTTGGTTCTGCCCAGTCTAATCCCGCCACTTCAAACCACGGCTGCCATGGCTCCAGTGCTGAGCGCAGCAGGCATGCATGGCGCAAATCGGTCGGTGTGCTGATCTTCGGAATCGTCTTCAGATAGGCTGGGCTGGCAACAGCAAAGCTGGGTTCGATAAACAGTTTTTTAGTGACGAGATTAGGATATTCTCCCGCACCGAATCTGACCTCAACATCACTTTCCGACAGGCTGAGATCGTATAAGGGAACAAACAGATAGACTTCCACTTCGATGTCCGGATGCTTGCTGGTGAATTCTGCCAGACGTGGCATGAACATGTAGCGGGCAAACGTTGGCGGCACAGTGACTTTGACACGCATCTGATTTTGCGTTGCTTTGTTGGGCAAGGGAAAATCAGACAAAGTGCGCAATACATTTCGCACGACATCAAGATAGCGACGACCGAATTCAGTCAGTGTGACGCTGCGACCTTCTCTGACAAAAACACGTTCGCACAAATGTTCTTCGAGTAAGCGTATGCGGTGGGAAAGCGCGGAAGGGGTAATACACAGCTCTTCTGCTGCAACGGCAAATGATCCAAAGCGGGCGGCCGCTTCGAAAGCGGAAAGAGCGTGAACCGGAGGTAATCTTGTAGCCATTCTGTATCCTGATGATTCTTCATTCCATGCGCGCAGTGGCGCACATGCATGTAGTGTGTCTCGTTTATTGGCATAGCGAAGGCGGCACGAATGGTCGCCAGTCCGCCATTATGACGCGCATTTCTGACAGCAGCCTTATAAGCCTCTCAGTATTGCAGTTATTAAGTACACCCGGATCCGGCCTACGATAACGCTGGTTTTTTATTTTATGCTGGTAAGCAGCATATTGATGCTGTCTATTATGATGCGTTCCCGGCATTTTTGGCTTATGCTCTGCGACTTCAGTCCGAATTATATGAGCTATGGGTAACCGACTTTCAAAAATTGCGACACGTACCGGCGATGCCGGCACCACAGGTCTGGGTGATGGCAGTCGTGTCGATAAAGACGCCTTGCGCGTGCACGCAATGGGCGATGTGGATGAACTGAATTCACATATCGGTGTCTTGTTGTGTGAAAACTTATCGCCGCAGTTGCGGCATGAGCTGATCTCTATTCAGCATGATTTATTTGATATGGGCGGAGAGTTGTGTATTCCGGGCTATAGCTTGATTACAGAAACGCAGGTCGCTCGGCTGGATGCATTGTTGGAAAAATATAACGCTGATTTACCGCCGTTGCGGGATTTTATTCTGCCCGGAGGAAACCGGCCTGCAGCGCTGGCACATGTGTGCCGCACCGTTTGCCGGCGCGCTGAACGAGCGATTGTGAGCGTCGGGAAGAATGAAGCTATCAATGATCATCCGCGTCAGTATATGAATCGTTTGTCCGATTTATTATTTGTTTTATCGCGGGTTTTGAACCGGGTTGATGGCGGTAGCGATGTTCTATGGGAAAAAGAACGCGAGCGTTGATTGCTGATGCAGTGTGCGCACAGCGTTATTTTTTTGTCTGTTGATGGCGTTCTAACAGACGCGATAATGCTGCCAGCAGATCCGTGTTCTGCGATGTGTTTTCCAGATTTTGTTCCAGGGTGCTGAATGCCTGCAAGGCTTTGCCTGAAAGCGCCAGTTGTTTCACAGGCGCGGCTTTTTCTACCACCCGCCTGACTTGTACTTTGATGCGGACTGCGTTAATCTGCCAGCCCCGTTCTTGCAGACTGGCCAGCAATTTCGGGCATTGTTGTTTCAGTTTGGTTGCTAATGCCGCGTTCGGCGCGGATAGTGTCAGCAAACCATCTGCCAGTTGCATGACTTCACAAGTATCAAATATCGGTGGCAAAATTGCCGCGCAATCTTTTTGCAGTGATAAATGACGTTGTAT
The DNA here is from genome assembly GCF_018139565.1 of Cognatundibacterium rivi. GTDB lineage: Bacteria > Pseudomonadota > Gammaproteobacteria > Burkholderiales > Burkholderiaceae_D > Undibacterium > Undibacterium rivi. The sequence goes on along the minus strand of NZ_JAGSPK010000003.1, from coordinate 648,373 downwards.
CGTAGGTAACAGCGGCGAAATCTTATCGTTGATACGCAAAAAATCGCCAGCGCCTGTGGCACCCATAACCGGGCGTCCGCGCTTGATATTGATTCGATACGGAGGTCGTGATGGTGTGAATGGTGTTGACATGGACAGCACATTACCACAAACCGTGCGGCGTTACAGCCGCATTCCACAGAGTTTTTAAGGGGTAGTATTGATGCAAATTATATTAATGCACTCCCGCTTTACCCAAGCGAAATCGGTGACCTTGTCATCACATCATGTCGTGCTGGCGATACTGGGTTTTATGCTCATCACGATTATTTGCGGTGCGCTGATGGCGGCACTTACATTCCGCTTGGCGAGTGCTGATTTACCTTTCTTACGAAATATTTTGCCAGCCAGCGCTGCGTTGCCAAACGATCCGAATGCGAAAGACCGCTATGTCAAAGAAAACCTGGCGGCAATGGCAGTCAAGCTGGGCGAAATGCAGGCGCAGCTGATACGGCTCGATGCGCTGGGCGAGCGTGTGCAAGGTCTGGCCGGTGTCAAGCCTGAGGAATTTAATTTCAAGGAATTGCCAGCACGCGGCGGCCCTGAAATTTCCAGCGCACCTTCGCATGAACTGAATATGGAAGAGTTTCAGGCGGCGCTGGACGCGTTAGAAAAAGATGTTGAGCATCGCTCCGACTATATGAATGTCGTCGAAACAAAGCTGATGGGTTTCAAGATACAGTCAAAAATGTTGCCGACGATACAGCCAGTGAATGTGGCGTATAACGCCTCTGGTTTTGGCTGGCGCCTTGATCCGTTCACCGGGCGCAGCGCGTTTCACGAGGGCATCGATTTTTCTGCGCCGACCGGAACGCCGATTCAGGCTGCTGCCGGTGGTGTGGTGATTGCTGCTGAGTATCATCCGCAATTTGGCAATATGTTGGAAATTGATCACGGTGGCGAGCTGATTACCCGTTACGCCCATACTTCGAAAATTTACGTCAAGCTCGGCGATATCGTTAAGCGCGGACAGCATATTGCTGATATCGGCTCAACTGGTCGCTCAACCGGCGCGCATCTGCATTTCGAGGTGCGGGTCAAGGATGTGCCACAAAATCCGCATAAATTTCTGTCCGCCGGAGCCAATCAGGCCAGTCTTTCCGCTTTGAATCAAAAATAGACTTGAGTTTGTCCAATTAGCCACCAACTCGTACCAATGCGTCAAGGTTTAGGCAGTGATTTGCTGGTCAAGCCGTTCCCGCGTGGTAAAATCGTGAGTTATCCCATATTGTTGCTTTGCAGGCAATTTTTGCTGCGGCTTTTTTCAGAATTTAACTTTTCGTTCATAGCATGTCATTCCTGACCAAGATATTCGGCAGCCGCAATCAGCGGCTTTTGAAGCAATACCAAAAGACGGTGCGTGAGATCAACGCATTGGAACCTCAGCTGGAAACTCTGTCGGACGAGGCTTTACAAGCCAAGACTGCTGAATTTAAAGCCCGCGTCGCGAAAGGTGAAACCTTAGATAGTTTGCTGGTAGAAGCATTTGCGGTGTGCCGCGAAGCCAGTAAGCGCGTCCTGAAAATGCGCCACTTTGATGTGCAGATGATAGGCGGTATGGTTCTGCACTACGGCAAAATTGCAGAGATGGGTACCGGTGAAGGTAAAACCCTGATGGGCACGCTGCCGATTTATCTGAATGCTTTGTCCGGTAAGGGCGTGCATGTGGTGACGGTGAATGATTACCTCGCGCAGCGCGATGCCGAATGGATGGGGCAACTCTACGGCTGGCTGGGTCTGACGACCGGTATCAATCTGTCGCAACTCGATCACGATGCCAAGCAGGGCGCGTACGCCTCCGACATCACTTACGGTACGAACAATGAATTCGGTTTCGATTACCTGCGCGACAACATGGTGTTTGAAGCGAAAGAGCGCGTACAACGCGGTCTGAATTTCGCCGTTGTCGATGAGGTCGATTCGATCCTGATCGATGAAGCGCGCACACCGTTGATTATTTCCGGTCAGGCCGAAAATCACACCGAACTGTATTACAAAATTAATGAAGTGCCGAAACTGCTGACCTTGCAGATAGGCGAAGAAACGCCGGATGGCAAAGGCCAGATCGAAGTTCCGGGCGACTACACCAAAGATGAAAAAGCGCATCAGGTTTTGCTGACCGAAGCGGGTCACGACAAAGCTGAAAAAATTCTGACCCAGATGGGTTTGTTGCCAGAAGGCGCATCGCTGTATGACGCGGCACATATCAGCCTGATCCATCATTTGTACGCAGCCTTGCGCGCGCACGCCTTGTATTTCAAAGATCAGCACTATGTGGTGCTGGATGATGAAATCGTCATCGTTGATGAATTCACTGGCCGTATGATGACGGGTCGTCGCTGGTCTGATGGCTTGCATCAGGCGGTTGAAGCGAAAGAGGGCGTGAAGATTCAGAACGAGAATCAGACGCTGGCTTCGATCACGTTCCAGAATTACTTCCGTATGTACACCAAGCTGTCAGGTATGACAGGTACGGCGGATACCGAAGCGTATGAATTCCAGGAAATCTACGGTCTGGAAACAGTGGTAATTCCGCCGAATCGTCCTTCGCAGCGTAAAGACCGCCAGGATCAGGTTTATAAATCCGCCGATGAGAAATACGGCGCAATGCTGAAAGACATACAGGATTGCTACGAACGTGGTCAGCCTGTGCTGGTCGGTACGACATCGATTGAAAATTCCGAATTGTTATCCGGCATTCTGACCAAAGCCAAATTGCCGCACAACGTGCTGAACGCGAAACAGCATGCACGTGAAGCGGAAATCGTAGCGCAGGCAGGTCGCCCGAAAGCGATTACGATCGCCACGAATATGGCGGGTCGCGGCACCGATATCGTGCTCGGCGGTAACGTCGCCAAGCAGGTGCAACTGATCGAGGCGAATCCGGCATTGTCTGATGCTGAAAAGCAGGCGCAGTCGCAACAATTGCGCGATGAATGGAAATCACTCAACGAGCAGGTAGTCAATGCCGGTGGTTTGCATATCGTCGGTACCGAGCGTCATGAATCACGCCGTGTAGATAATCAGTTGCGCGGTCGTTCCGGTCGTCAGGGTGACCCTGGCTCCAGCCGTTTCTATCTGTCGCTGGACGATCAGTTGCTGCGTATTTTTGCCGGTGACCGTGTACGCGCGATCATGGAACGCCTGAAAATGCCGGAAGGCGAGCCTATCGAAGCGGGCATCGTTTCGCGTTCAATCGAATCTGCGCAGCGTAAAGTGGAAGCGCGCAATTTTGACGTGCGTAAACAATTGCTGGAATACGATGACGTTGCCAACGATCAGCGTAAAGTGATTTACCAGCAGCGTAATGAATTGCTCGAAGCGCACGACATGACAGAACTGATGTCGTCGTTGCGTCACGGTATGTTTGCCGATGTGGTGCACACCTATGTGCCACCGGGTTCAGTCGAAGAGCAATGGGATATTCCAGGTTTGGAAGCAGCGCTGTCTTCTGAGTGGGCAATCGATCTGCCGCTGGCCAGCATGGTGGAAAAAGAGCCGAATCTGACGGGCGAAGATATTCTTGAACGCGTTCAGCAAGCGGTGAACGCAAGCTATGAAGAAAAAATCGCGAGTGTAGGTAAAGAATCTTTTGCCGGCTTCGAGCGCAGCGTCATGTTGCAAAGCATAGACAGCCACTGGCGTGAACATCTGGCCGCACTTGATCATCTGCGTCAGGGTATCCATCTGCGCGGTTACGCACAGAAAAATCCTAAGCAGGAATATAAGCGCGAAGCATTTGAATTATTCTCGCAAATGCTGGATCTGATCAAAAATGACGTGGTTCGCACTGTGGTGACTGTCCGTATTCAGTCACGTGAAGAGATCGAAGCGGCGGAAGAACAAATGGCGCAATCGCAAGTCGGCAACGTGCATTACCAGCATGCTGACTTTGATGAAAATGCGTCGCCAGAAGAAATGCTGGCACCGACGGCGTCTACTAACGACGGGCAACAGGAAATTACTTACGCGCTGAAGGTTGGCCGGAATGATCCTTGCCCTTGCGGCAGCGGTAAAAAATACAAGCAATGCCACGGCAAGCTGGCGTGATGCAAGCCTGACTGTAGTGTCATGCATTGAAAAAGGGATGAAGAAATTCATCCCTTTTTTTATGGATATTTTTTTGCGCAATCAGTATCGTGCAGTTTGTCGCTGCAATGGCTGCGTATGTCTTGGTCATCAATATTGCGGCATCCGTGCTTGGGCTGACAGTGGTGATAATCTTGTCTGCAACGGTTTTGTTGCTCAATAAGGCCTTAAAAATACTCCCCCCTAGTATCTTAAACACCCCAATGTTTATGCTGAGATAAAGCCGATTTTTATAAAAACAGGGGGGAGTATGCGTTTTAGCCGCTTCTTTTATGCGAAATCGGGCACTTGCGTACAGACGATCGCCTGACTTTGCCACGCAGGATTGCCGCCATGCAGCATCGGAAGACAGTGCCAGCTAGCGCCGGTTTACTGCATACTGCAGGTTCTGCTTTCTAATTTTTGTTCACTAATCCGGGCCTTGTGATGAATCTGAATCTGAGTGTTGCCGATGGCATGTTTCGTGACGAAGTACAGGCGTTTTTAGCGCGCGCCTTACCCGCAGATATCTGCGATAAGGTGTTGAATGGCTGGAAGCTGGAGCGCGATGATTATGTGCGCTGGCAAAAGATTTTATTCGCGCAAGGCTGGGGTGGCAGTTCCTGGCCGCAGCAGTTTGGTGGCACTGGCTGGACTGCAGTGCAAAAATATCTGTTTGAAGAAACCTGCGCCGCCGCTGGTGCCCCACGCCTGCCACCCTTCGGCATCAAGATGGTGGCACCGGTGCTGATGGCGTTTGGCTCACCGCAGCAGCAACAACGCTATCTGCCCAAAATTTTGTCGGCGGATGAGTGGTGGTGTCAGGGCTATTCCGAGCCGGGTGCGGGCTCCGATCTGGCGGCAGTGAAAACCAGTGCCGTCAGAATGCGCGACGCTGACGGCGAATATTATCTGGTCAACGGACAGAAAACCTGGACCACACTGGCGCAATATGCCGACTGGATTTTTTGTCTGGTGCGCACCGATAAAGAGGTGAAGCCGCAGCGCGGCATTTCTTTTCTGCTGATCGATATGAAGTCGCCGGGCATCACGGTGCGCCCGATTATCACAATGGATGGCGCGCATGAAATTAACGAAGTCTGGTTTGATCAGGTTCGGGTGCCGGTAGAAAATCTGGTTGGTCAGGAAAATCAGGGCTGGACTTATGCCAAGTTTTTACTGGGCCATGAACGCACGAATATCGCCGGCATAGGCATCGCCAAACGTGAGCTGGGTCGCCTGAAAAAGCTGGCGTTGAGCGTATCCAAAAATGGCCAGCCTTTGCTTGCAGACCCGCAGTTTGCGCAGCGCGTGGCGCAGGTGGAAATTGATCTGATGGCACTGGAAATTACCAATCTGCGCGTGCTGTCAGCAGAAGCCAGTCAGCGTGCGCCGGGGCCGGAAGCATCCATACTGAAAATCAAGGGCACCGAAATTCAGCAAGCGATCAGCGAATTATTGGTGCAGGTACTGGGGCCGCAGGCGCAGCCATTCCAGCCGGAAACCGCGGTGTATGGATATGACAGCGATGCGGCGAACGATGGCGATGCGCGTTCGCTGGGATCCAATTATTTCAACCTGCGTAAGTTATCGATTTATGGCGGTTCTAACGAGATACAAAAAAATATCATTGCCCAGATGATGATGGGACTGTAATGTCCCGCGCCGGATGAGGCGGGTGCTGCGGGCATCCGCTTCTGTTATCCACTTCTGTTATCCGTTTTTATCATCCGCTTTTGTCATGCATTCCGGTGCTGATTTTTGCCATTCGCTGACCTAAAAATGTCCTACAATGGCGGCTTGATTTCATCGCAAGGAAACTATCATGGCCGTTAATTCCCCCATCCCTGTTGCTGCTGATCTGAAACCGGTTGCCGGTATTCGTCTGGGGCATGCCGAAGCAGGTATCCGTAAAGCGAACCGCAAAGATGTGCTGGTCATGGAACTGGCGCCGACGGCAACCGTTTCCGGCGTGTTTACGACCAACCGTTTTTGCGCTGCGCCGGTACAGGTCTCGAAAGCGCATCTGGAAGGCATGCACATGGCTTCCGCCCCTATCCGCGCGCTGGTGGTGAACACCGGCAATGCAAACGCGGGTACCGGCGATGCAGGATTGGCAGCGGCCAACGCGACTTGTGCGGCGCTGGCGGATTTGCTGGGCTGTGAAGCGGCGCAGATTCTGCCGTTTTCTACTGGCGTGATTCTGGAGCCTTTGCCAGTTGATCGTCTGGTGGCCGGTTTGCCGCAAGCGATTGCCAATCTGAAAGAAGACAACTGGTTTTTCGCTGCTGAATCTATCATGACGACCGATACGCAGCCGAAAGCGGCATCCGCGACGGTGCAGATCGGTGGAAAAACAGTGACCATGACCGGCATCAGTAAAGGTGCTGGCATGATCAAGCCGAATATGGCGACCATGCTCGGCTATCTGGCGCTGGACGCCAAAGTCGCGCAACCCGTACTCGATCATCTGGTCAAGCAGGCTGCTGATAAATCGTTTAACTGCATCACGATTGATGGCGATACTTCCACCAACGATTCTTTCATGCTGATCGCAACCGGTGCGGGCGAAGTGGAAGTGAACGAAATCGGTTCACCGGAATACGCGCAACTGGCGAAAGCAGTCATCGATCTGTCGCAAAAACTCGCGCACATGATTATCCGTGACGGTGAAGGTGCAACCAAGTTCATGACGATTGCGGTCGAAGAAGGGCGTGACATTGAAGAATGCCGCAAAATCGCCTATTCGATTGCCCATTCGCCGCTGGTGAAAACCGCTTTCTTTGCATCTGACCCAAATCTTGGCCGTATCCTCGCGGCGATAGGCTATGCAGGCGTGACCGATCTGGATGTCAGCAAACTGAATCTGTATCTGGACGACGTCTGGGTCGCGAAAAATGGTGGCCGCAATCCTGATTACCGTGAAGAAGACGGGCAGCGTGTGATGAAGCAAAGCGAAATCACCGTCCGCGTTAAACTCGCACGCGGCAACGCCAGCGCCACGGTCTGGACCTGTGATTTGTCGCACGACTACGTATCGATCAATGCCGATTACCGTTCCTGATGTGCTGAACTATGACGCAGCTTGATCAGTTTTTACTCCGTGCCGAACACGTATTAACCCGGCTGGAAAGTTTGCTGCCGATGGCAACCCCGGCACCGGATTGGCAGCTCGGTCATGCGTTTCGCTGGCGCAAACGTGGTGGACAAGGTTATTTGCAGGTCGTCCGTCACGCCTCCGTCATTCAGCTTGATGACTTGCATAACATCGCATCGCAAAAGGCGCAGATTGAGCAGAATACGCGGCAGTTTGTACAAGGGTTGCCAGCGAATAACGTCTTACTGACCGGTGCCCGAGGCACAGGTAAATCTTCGCTGATCAAGGCTTGCCTGCACCAGTTTGCCGATCAGGGCTTGCGTCTGATTGAAGTTGATAAAAGCGATCTGGCTGATCTGGGCGACATCGTTGATCTGATTGCAGAGCGGCCTGAGCGCTTCATCATCTTCTGCGATGATTTATCGTTTGAGGAAGGCGAGGCCGGTTACAAAGCACTGAAAGTGGCGCTGGACGGCAGCATCGCAACGCAGTCCGATAATGTCCTGATTTATGCGACCTCGAACCGCCGCCATCTGTTGCCGGAAAAAATGTCGGACAACAGCAGTTATACGCATGGCGACGATGGTGATCTGCACCCTGGTGAAACGGTCGAGGAAAAAATCTCTTTGTCGGAACGCTTCGGTTTATGGGTATCGTTTTACCCATTCAGGCAAGATGATTATCTGGACATCGTTGCTCACTGGCTCCGCCATTTTGCTTGCGATGCCGCGCAGATTGAAGAAGCCCGCGCCGAAGCCTTGCGCTGGGCTTTGCAGCGCGGCTCGCGCTCCGGTCGCGTCGCGTGGCAGTTTGCCCGCGACTATGCCGGTAAAGTGACGAAGGTGCCGCATGTCTGAAGTCGCGCCTGTTGCTGTGAAGCCAGTTGATGTCGCAGTTGGTATCCTGATGAAGCCGAACGGCGACGTCTTGCTCGGCCAGCGCCCCGCTGGAAAGCCCTACGAAGGTTATTGGGAATTCCCCGGCGGCAAAGTCGAAGCCGGCGAAACTATTCTGCATGCGCTGAAGCGGGAATTTGTCGAAGAGCTGGGCATTCAGATAATGAGTGCGGAGCCGTGGTGTGGTGTCGAGCACGTGTATCCGCATGCGCATGTCCGCCTGCATTTTTACATCTGCCGCGAATGGCAGGGCGAGCCGCAAAGTCTGGAGGGGCAGGCATTCGCCTGGCAAGGCAGCGTCGGCGTCACACCCCTGTTACCGGCGACGATTCCTCTGCTTGAGTGGCTGGGCTTATTGCAAAACGACCAGATGTCCGCGCAGGTGTCGTCTCTTTCTTAAATCTCATCCGCTTCATCATTTGTTGACCCAGCGTCGGTGCGATTGCCTCAATCACGGTACAGCATCCGTCGAGCAGACACGCGACGCTTGCCGACATCGTATTCTCATAAGCGGAACCGCAACAGGTTCTGCCTTTTTTATACCCGCAACGCGCAGAAATGGCTTCTGGAGCTAAAAATATACTCCGGGGAGTATATTTTACAGCCCTTTATTTACAAGGAGATGATGGCGTTTTTGGCACATACTCCCCTGAAAATGCCTGATTGACTGAGTTTTGCGTGCTGCTGCGCCGCGTACCGTTTCGCCCGCAGTCAATCTCCAGCGCGCCCGCAAACACACTAAAACCAGCCAGCCCAACGGCAACCCGACAGTCACCACCACCACTACTACGCCGGAGCACAAGAAGTCGAGATCAAAAATGGCCAGACCACCGTCAAAACCTACTGGCCAAATGGGCTCGGTGTTGAAATCGACAAGCCGGGCAGCAACACCAGCGAACTCAACTGGACCCACCTGGATCGTCTGGGCAGTGTCGTTGGCATTACCGATGCTAGCGGCAATCTGAAAGAAAAACTCGCGTATGATACGTGGGGTAAGCGTCGCACCTTCGACAGCAGCGCGGTGAATGGCACAGTGACACCGGATAGTTTAGACGGCCAGACCGACAACAAAGGTTACACCGGTCACGAAATGCTGGACGATCTGGATCTGGTGCACATGAATGGTCGGGTGTACGAGCCGCTCATTGGCAGATTCCTCTCGGCCGACCCTTACGTACAGGATTTCTATAACGGGCAGAGCTGCAACCGTTACACCTACGTACTCAACAATCCGACCAATCTGACGGACCCGACCGGTTATGAATGGTCTGAGTACATGCTGGTTTATGGCAGTGTCATGGACAGCAAGGCTGCTGCGGGAGAAGGCCGTGTTGGCATGGCCATTTTCCATGGTGTTTTGGCCATTACTGATGGCGCGACGCTAGGTGTTGGGACTCTGATCAAGGATGGCGTCAAGGTTCTTATCAAGGCTGAGATCAAGCGCGAAGCTGCCGAACAATTGTCCAAGCATGGCGCGGAACAAGCGGCGCGTGCGACGGAGAAGGCGACGGCGGAACAGGCTGCCATACAGTCGGAAAAGGCTGCTGGTGAGGGTGGTGCAAGCAATCGTCACAAGGCGCGGCTACAGCCTCCGAGCGTGCCAAGAATCCTGGAGGTCGGGTCGGGAGCGGTCGGCGAAGGGGAGGCTAAGAAGGGGGGGCGCAATGCAAATAAGGTTTCGCCCGTGACGGAAGCGGAAGGGCCACATTCGGTGATGAAGCGCGACGCGGCAGGAAACACAACGAATACGGCTACGTATAATCCAAATCCGAAAAACCCCACTGGGCATGATGAAGTCAAACGTGTAGACATAACCGGGAGAGCGCATACTAATGCTAACCGCACCAAAGTGGATACGCCACATGTTCATGAGGCCGGTGTCAAAGATGTTCGGCCAGCCCTACCAGAGGAGTTACCTAAGAGATGAAATCGTTAGTAAATACAGACGTAATAGTCCAGCTTGAAGCATGGTTAAGTGAACAGTGTGATGGCGATTGGGAGCACACCTATGGGATGACTATCGAGACTACGGACAATCCCGGCTGGTATGTGCAAATCGATCTAGACGAAACTACCCTCTCTGATGTCGTTAAGCCTTTCCACCGCTCGGAACGTAGTGAAACAAATTGGATTCAGTTTGAAATAATGGAAAGTAAGTTCATTGGAAGCGCTGGAATTGGAAATCTAATGGAATTGCTTCAGTGCTTCCTTGTTTGCGTGACCGAAGAGCGCGGTCAGTGAGATTTGGCTATGACCAATAAATTCGGATAGGACGACAGGGGCAATATGTAAAAGCCCACATAAGCTGGGAGGAGGTTGCTCTTTTCAAAATCGGCATCCGCTCATTCACATGAATGGGCGGGCGCACGAACCATTGCTGGGTAAATTCCTCAGCAATCGTAGGGTGCGTCACACGCACCAATTAGGCGATGTTGATGTTCGTCGGCTGGCGTTACGTTTAATTGAGGAGCGCGGTGTGCGTACTGCACCTAACGGAGCAGGCACGCTACGCTTGCTAACATCGTATTTTCACAGGCGGAACCGCAACAGGTTCCGCCTTTTTTACGTCTGCAACGCTCAGAAATGGCTTCTGACATTAAAAATATACTCCCTGGAGTATATTTAAAAGCCCTTTATTTATAAGGAGATGAAGGTGTTTTTGCCATATACCCCCCTAAAAATGCCTGATTGATCGATATTTTCCGTGTTGCTGTGCCGCGTACCGTTTTCGCCCGCAGTCAATTTCCAGCGCGTAGTTGATGCGGTGGCGTTCTGGGTAGTCGCATCAAGCCTGATGCTTTTTCTGATTCATCACTATTTCTTTTTAGTATCCGATTGCCTGATATTTTTTTGGGTGAAAATGGTCGTTGCTCGTTTTTAATTTGGTGCTGTATTAAAATACGCACACTGTATTGATTTATATACGATGTGCCGGTTTTGATACGATTCAGTCTGGCTCTGCATGTGATTCTGGGTGAATGTCGCAACAGGTGTATTGAAATCAATACACCTGTTTCTGAGTGGTTTCCCGGGCTATAAGCTAAGTCTTTGAATTGATGAGACTAATTCACGTGGCACGGGCATTGCTATGAATACTTATCATTTTCCCGGTAGCGATGGAGTGCGAAGAACATGCAACAAGTAGCTGGAAAGAGTGGCGCGGTACTGCGTATTGATTTGCAGGCGGTGCGGGGCAATTACAGGCTGCTGCGCAGCAAACTCGGCACTGCCCATTGCGGCGCTGCTGTCAAAGCCGATGCTTACGGGCTGGGTGCGGTTCCGGTCGCGCAGGTGTTGTACGATGAAGGTTGCCGACATTTTTTTGTCGCGCATCTTGAGGAGGCGATCAGCTTGCGCCCGCATTTACCGGATGCGGCTCAGATCATCGTGATGCACGGCTCGCCCGTCGGCTATGAGGCTGAATTTCTTGAGCATCGCTGTATGCCGGTGCTGAACAGTCGTGAACAGATTCTGGCGTGGCGCAAGCTGGCTGCGCAAAAACAAACGGCTTTACCTGCGATCATTCAGTTCGACACCGGCATGGCACGCATGGGGCTGTCGGCGGCGGAAGTTGAGCAATGGCGTGCCGATCCTGATTTTATTCAGGGGATCGCTGTGCGTTACGCCATGAGTCATCTGGCGTGCGCTGAAGACCAGAGTAATCCTATGAATCGTCAGCAGCTGCAGCGTTTTCAGCAGGTGCGGCAACTGCTTCCTGCTGCCGGCGGCAGTCTGGCGAATTCTTCCGGCATTTTTCTGGGGCCGGATTTCCACTTTGATTTAGCGCGCCCCGGCGCCGCTTTATACGGTATTGCCCCGGTTGCGGGACAGGAAAATCCTTTATTCCCTGTGGCGCACTTGCAGGGGCGCATCATTCAGACCCGCGAAATCTCAGCCGGCGCCACAGTCGGCTATGGCGCGACCTGGCAGGCCAGCGAAACGACCCGCATTGCAACGGTGGCGGTTGGTTATGCCGATGGCTGGCTGCGTAGTCTGAGTAACCGTGGTATTGCACAAATCGCCGGGCGTGATGTGCCTATGGTGGGTAAGGTATCGATGGATACGATCACGCTGGATGTGACGCAAATCGCCAGCGAACACTTACAGCCGGGGGCACTGGTGGATCTGATTTCCGCAACCAATACAGTCGATGCCGTTGCCGGTAAAGCTTCCACCATCGCTTACGAAATTCTGACCAGTCTCGGTGCGCGTTATCAGCGCGAATATACAGACCGCAAACCAGACGGCAAACCAGACGGCAAACAATAGACCAACAACAGACTAACCAACCATCAGCGCTTAATTCAGTATTCAGCATCTAGGAGAAATAATATGAAAGTAGTGATCCTCGGCTCCGGCGTCATCGGTACCACCTCCGCCTATTTTCTGGCTAAAGCCGGGCATGAAGTTACGGTGATCGACCGTCAGCCAGCTGCTGCGCTGGAAACCAGTTATGGCAATGCTGGTGAAGTATCGCCAGGTTATTCGTCACCATGGGCCGGACCAGGCGTGCCGCTGAAAGCGATCAAATGGCTGATGATGAAGCATGGGCCGCTGGCGATACAGCCGACGCTGGACCTCAACACCTGGCGCTGGGTCATGCAGATGCTGATGAATTGTACGAACGCGCGCTACGAAGTGAATAAAGGCCGTATGTTGCGCATGGCGGAATACAGCCGTGATGTGCTGCAGCAATTGCGCGCGGATACAGGCATTTCTTATGATGAGCGCACTCAGGGCACCTTGCAGTTATTCCGGAATCAGGAACAGCTTGATGGTGCCGCTGCCGATATCGCCATTCTGAAACGCTATGATGTGCCATACGAAACGCTGGATAAAGCGGGTTGCCTGAAAGTCGAACCTGCATTAGCGAATGTGCAGGAAAAATTTGTCGGCGCCTTGCGTTTGCCTGGCGATGAAACTGGCGATTGCTTTAAGTTCACGCAGAATCTGGCAAAACTGGCAGAAGGGCTGGGTGTGCAGTTTAAATACGGCGTGACGATACAGAAACTGGTGCATGAAGGCGATGAGATTACTTCCGTGATCACGTCGGAAGGCGAATTCAAGGCGGATCGTTATGTACTGGCGCTGGGCAGTTATTCACCTTTCCTGTTGCGCGATCTGGGCATCAAAATTCCGGTGTATCCGATTAAAGGATATTCGATTACGGTGCCGATCACCGATGCGACACGCGCGCCTGAATCCACCGTGATGGATGAAACTTATAAGATTGCGATTACCCGCCTCGGCGATCGTATCCGGGTTGGCGGTACGGCTGAAATTGCCGGTTATAACCTCGATCTGCGCAAAGAGCGTCGCGAAGCGCTGGAGTTCTCGGTCAATGATTTATTCCCTGGTGGCGGCGATGTCAGTCAGGCCGAATTCTGGACTGGCTTGCGCCCGATGACACCGGACGGCACGCCTATCGTTGGCCCTACACCTTACCGTAATTTATTCTTGAATACCGGTCACGGCACGCTGGGTTGGACGATGTCATGCGGTTCCGGCCAGTTCATTGCCGATATTGTGTCAGGTAAGCGTCCGGCAATTTCTACCGAAGGTTTGTTCATGGATCGTTACGGCAGCGTCAATCGTCCTGTTGTGACGCCTCAGGAACTGGTATGAGTCAGTTTGAACAATTGCTGTCATCAACGCAGATATTTGCAGATGCGAATCTGAATACGCGTTTTTATACGGCAATTGAACTGCTGGCTCAGATCATGATGGAGATGCCGAGAGCAACGAACATCAGCAGTCTGGTGGAAACGACAGGAAAATCACCGCGGTTGATCCGTTCTATTCTCTCGACTCTGAGTCAGAATGGTCTGGTCGGGCGTGACAGCAAAGAGAAAGATGCCTGGCATTGCCGCGACTGCAGCAAGCTCTTTACACTGGCGGATGTTTATCGTTGCTTTGTAGAGGCCGAAGAGCGCGCCTTGTGTAAAGGCGCTGAGAATGATGTCAGTCTTGCCGGAGACGGGTTGCGCTCTGGCCGCAATCCAAGCCAGCAGAGCGTTGATCTGTTACTGATACAGGTCCGAATGACGGTAAACCGTGCCGTGCTGGAGCAACTGGAGCAATTTGATCTGGGACGCTTGCGCGGTCTGGCCGCAACAAATAGCTTTCGCAGTCACTACGCGCGGCCGCGTGACTATACTCCTGAGCCGCATTAATTTCCCACCACATTCATTCATCAACTCATGCGCATCAATATTCAGTTTCGTGACCGGGTTGGCATCGCACATGAAATTCTCGCTGTGTTGGCCAGGCGCGGCCTGAATGTCATTGCGGTGGAGGTTGATCCGCCGCATATCTATATCGACAGCCCGGAGCTGCTCGAATATATGCTTCCTGATTTACAGGAAGATTGCCAGAAGGTGGATGGTGTTGGTCAGATTGAGGTGATTGATGTGCTGCCGGGAATACGTCGGCGCTTGCATCTGGACACCATGATGGCGGTCATGGAGGACCCGGTGCTGGCAGTTGATGGCAGCGGTAATCTGGTCATTGCCAATGTTGCTGCGGCGGCTGTTGCGGGCATGGATGAAGCGGCGCTGTGCAGGCTGACCCTGAGTCAGGTGCTGGATGATGCGGCGCTGCAAGAGGAGCTGATTGCGAACGGTTTTCGTATTCCCAGCCGCGAAGTGACTTTGTATGGCGAACCTTTCTTTATGGATGTGACGCCGGTATCGGAACCCTTGCTTCCTGAGCTGGCACCTTTATCGCGCTCCGTTGGTGCCGTGCTGACGTTTCATGCACCGACCCGCATCGGCGGCAGAATTCATGCCTTGCAGAATTCCGCCGGCAGTGGCTTTGACTTATTGATCGGCGAGTCCGAGCAGATGCGCGTTTTGAAAAAGCGTGCAGCCCGAATGGCGGTGGTGGATGCGCCATTGCTGATTACAGGTGAAACCGGCACGGGTAAGGAGTTACTTGCGCAAGCTTGTCATGGCGTCAGCAACAGAAGTAATGCTCCTTTTCTTGAGTTAAATTGCGCAGCCTTGCCTGAGAGTCTCGCCGAAAGCGAGTTGTTCGGCTACATGTCCGGTGCATTCACCGGTGCGCAGCGTGGAGGCAAACCTGGTTTGTTTGAAATGGCCGATGGTGGCACCGTTTTTCTGGATGAAATCGGTGAGATGTCATTGTATCTGCAAGCGAAATTATTACGCTTTTTAAATGATGGTAAGTTTCGTCGTATTGGCGGCGATAAAGAAGTCAGAGTGGACGTGCGTATCATCAGTGCGACACACAGGAATTTACCCAAGATGGTACAAGAAGGCTTGTTTCGTGAGGATTTGTTTTACCGCCTGAATGTTCTTCATCTGGAGATGCCAGCGTTACGTGACCGGCCTGATGATATTTTGCTGCTGGCCGGGCATTTTATTGAGCGAGCCTGCACACAGTCACAAAAACCGGTTTGTCGCCTGAATTCGTCTGCCTGTGCGGCGCTGGTATCGAATCGCTGGCCGGGCAACGTCCGCCAGTTGCAAAACGTCGTGTTCAGGGCAATTACGATGTCGGATCAGCGGGTGCTTGGCGCTGCGGATGTGGATTGGGCTGAGGGCAGCATCAGTGCTGATGAGGTCAATCTGGAGACGGCGGAGAACTGGGATTTGTCGGTGTCCGCGTTTGAACGGGCGCTGCTTGAACGGCTTTACCCGCAATATCCTTCGAGCCGTAAGTTGGCCGCCCGACTGGCGACTTCCCATTCCATGATTGCGACAAAATTACGCAAATACGGCATACCGCAAAAGCGTTAATTTAAAGCGTTTTCTTCGGGGTCTTCCGGCAAGTTGACAGCGGGAATGGAGTATTTTTCTTCAGCCCAGGCGCCAAGGTCGATTTGCTTGCAGCGTTCTGAGCAAAATGGACGCCAGAGGTTGCTTTCTTTCCATTCCACCTTGTTGCTGCAGGTGGGGCAATTAACAAACGTAGCCATATTCAGAAATTAAAAATTACAGAGTGTGAGATCGAAGGCAATATCGCCCTCAAACGCTTTGGGTTTCATATCGCCGTCTTGTGACATGAAGCGTATCCAGAGCATATATTTGTTGGCTGAAATTTCAGGAATGGCACCAGTCTCACGAGCCACGTTGACGCGCAGGAGTTGATACACTTTTCCCTGTAACATCTGCTGATAACTACCAGTTTGCGCAATGACTTTGCTTGTTGTGCCGGACTCACGTAACAGGCGCAAAACCACATTGATCGCATCAAATAGCGGGGCAATCGGTGCAAACCAGGCTGTGATGTCGGCAAATCGCTTTTCAGTCGTGTTTTTTTGCCACGCGTGATAGCTGGGTAAATCGAACTCACATGCGCCACCGGGAATGATGGTGCGGCCACGTATGCTCATCAGCCATTCATTGTCACGAATATTTTGTCCGGTCTTACCGGTACAGGCAATAAGAGCGCTGCTGACGCGATCGACATCGTCGAGCACTTTATCCAGCATTTCTGCCTGCACATTGGGATTGGACTTGAAACCGATCAGCGTGTGTTTTTGTCGCTCAAGTTCTTGTAATAAGTCGGATTTGAGATCGGCACGACCTGCCACTTCCAGCATTTCAAAAATGGTTGCAAGCGCGATGTGATGTTGCAGAGGGTCTGGCTGATGCAGAAAAAAAGTAAATTTTTCGTACAGGTCTTCCAAACGCAATAGCGTTCGAATACGCTCGTTGAAAGGGTATTCGTAAACAATCAAAATAGTTTCCCTGTTTAAATTTATGCCAACTCTAGCCTCACGTGATTCTGAACCATACTGTCAGAAAATACAAATGCCACGTGAATTTTTTTTGTTCTTAACGGGAATTATCTGATGGCGCTATTTTGTGATGATTGTTTGTTGATAATTTTGCCAGAGATGCATAGTGCTCATGCAGTGCACGGACTTCGGCTTTTACTGAACTCAGATCACCGTCATTAAAGATAAGATCATCCGCGGCTTCTTGTCGTTGCTGGCGACTTGCCTGGGCTCGCATGATGGCGCGTACTTGTTCTTCACTTAAATTATTTCGCGTCATCACTCGCTGAATCTGGGTTTGTTCTTCGCAGTCAACAACCAAAATACGACTCACCTTGTTGCGCCAGGTTGCTGATTCGATGAGTAAAGGGACGACAAAAATAAGATAAAGACCAGTTGCCGCGCCGGCAGCTTTTTCGGTTTCCTGATGTATCAGCGGATGAAGGATATTTTCCAGCTTTTGTTTTGCGTTGCTATCGGCAAAGACCAGCTCACGCATGCGCGTCCGGTTCATGGCGCCATCGTCAGTCAGATAGGCTACGCCAAACTGTTCGCGTATCACTGGCATGGCGATGCCACCTGATTGGGTCAGTTGATGTGCAATGACATCGGTATCAATAATACTCGCACCGAAGTCGGCAAACATATTGGCAATGGTTGTTTTTCCACTGCCGATGCCACCTGTCAGACCAACAGTAAATCTCTCAGACATCAGAAGGTATTCAGGTACATGGCTGATAGCTGTTTCCCCCAGAATAAAGCAATCAATCCGGCACCCGCGAGGTAAGGTCCGAAGGGAAGTGGGGTATTTTTCCCCATTTTTGACATGATGATGAGAGCAATGCCAACAACGGCACCGACAACGGATGACAGTAATATGATGACAGGCAGCATACCCCAACCCATCCAGGCTCCCAGGGCTGCCAGCAGCTTGAAGTCGCCATAGCCCATGCCTTCTTTTCCAGTCGCCAATTTAAATACCCAGTAAATTGACCACAGAGATAAATAGCCTGCCACTGCGCCTATCACCGCTGAAGGCAATGAGGTGAACGTGCCATTCAGATTGACCAGCAAGCCCAGCCAGAGCAATGGCAGCGTCAGATCATCCGGTAGCAATTGCGTATCCGCATCGATCAATGTCATCGCAATCAGGAAGTAAGTAAAAAACATCGCAGATAAACCCGCAATGCCGCTGCCAAAGTGCCAGATCATGCCTGCGCTCAGCAAGCAAGTGATCAGTTCAACGAGTGGATAGCGAATAGAAATCGGCGCTTTACAACCTGTACATTTCCCGCCGATGACCAGATAGCTGATGATGGGAATATTTTCAAGCGCAGTGATTTTATGTCCGCAATGAGGGCACGCCGAGCGCGGTATGGTCAGGTTATAAGGTTCTTGATGGGGTAATTCCTGCCCGGTTTCGTTCGCAACATAGTTATCTGACTCTCGCTGCATCATTTTTGGCAGACGATAAATCACCACATTCAGAAAGCTGCCAACTAACAACCCGAAGATGCCTAATATGACCGTACTCAGTACATTTCCGGGTTGTGCAAAAAAAATTTCTTCTAACATTAGACGACTGCACCCAGTTTGAAAATAGGCAAATACATCGCAACGACCAGACCACCGATAATGACACCCAGAATTACCATAATAATTGGCTCCATTAAGCTGGATAAAGATGCAACAGCTTCATCCACTTCTTCTTCATAAAAATCGGCAACTTTCCCCAGCATGCTATCGAGTGCACCAGATTCTTCGCCGATAGCAACCATCTGCGTCACCATAGAAGGAAATACATTTGCATTTTGCATTGCGACAGTCAGACTGGTACCGGTGCTGACTTCCGTCTGAATTTTTATCGTAGCGTCGAGATACACAGCATTACCGGCAGCGCCGCCGACGGAGTCTAGGGACTCGACTAATGGAACGCCGGCCGCAAACATGGTTGCCAGAGTACGGGTCCAGCGAGCGATCGTCGCTTTTCTGATCACGTCACCGAAAATTGGGGCTTGCAACAGCAGTCTGTCCATGGTGCGTTGCATTTGTAAGGAGCGTTGCCAAGTTTGGAAGAAAAAGTAAATGGAGCCAAATAATCCGCCAAAAATAATATACCAGTACTTCACAAAGAAGTCAGATATCGCCATCACGACTAGTGTTGGCCCAGGGAGATCGGCACCGAAACTTGTAAACACTTCTTTAAATGCAGGAACTACCCAAATCATAATTACTGCCGTAACTATAAACGCGATAGAAAGAATGGCAATCGGGTAGGTCAGAGCAGACTTAATTTTTTTCTTTATTGCCTGGGTTTTTTCTTTGTAAATAGCCAAACGGGTCAGCAAATCCTCCAGAATACCGGCTTGCTCACCAGCACCAACCAGATTGCAGAACAGCGGATCAAAATACAAAGGAAATTTTCTGAATGCCTGATTCAGACTGGTCCCTGTTTCTACGTCGCCACGTATATCCTGTAACAGCTTGGATACTGATGGGTTTACATTTCCTTTGGCGACGATATCAAATGACTGCAATAGTGGTACACCTGCCTTCATCATAGTCGCAAGCTGGCGTGTGAATAAGGTGATGTCCGCATCCGTAATTTTTTTACCAGAGCTGTAAGTTTTTTTCTTTAGCTTGGTAACCAGAATACCCTGACGCCTGAGAGTTGCATTAACGATCGCTTCTCCACCAGCACGTATTTCTCCCTGCACTGTTTTTCCAAATTTATCTTTACCTTCCCAGGCATAGAGAACGTCTTTGGTTTTTTTTATAGGTTTGGCGGAATTAGTTGCCATGTAACTGCTCTCCGATTATTCGTTAGTACATCCAAGTACTTCTTCCAGACTGGTTAATCCTTGCCGCACTTTCATCAATCCAGATTGGCGCAAATTGCGTATACCTTCAAGCTGTGCTTGCTCTTCAATTTCCATGGCGCTGCCATTGTTCAAAATAATGCGCTCAATCGACTCGGAAATTGGCATGAGCTGATAGATACCGACGCGTCCTTTGTAACCGTTCCCATTGCAGCGATCACATCCAACGGGTTCGTAAGGTTTCCAGGTCCCATCCAGATCTTCTTCTTTAAAGCCCGCGGCAAGCAGTACTTCATCCAGTACTTCTGCTGGGCGTTTGCAAGTGCAGAGGCGGCGCGCCAGACGCTGTGCCGTAATGAGAATGACAGACGATGCGATATTGAACGGCGCTACGCCCATGTTCATCAGACGTGTCAGCGTAGATGGAGCATCATTGGTATGCAGTGTTGAAAATACCATGTGACCGGTTTGCGCAGCCTTAATCGCAATATCGGCAGTTTCCAGATCGCGGATCTCACCGACCATGATGACGTCAGGATCCTGACGAAGGAAAGATTTTAGTGCTGCAGCAAAAGTGAGGCCTGCTTTATCATTCACATTGACCTGATTCACGCCGGGTAAGTTAATCTCAGCCGGATCTTCGGCCGTGGAGATGTTGATGCCCGGTTTGTTAATCACGTTCAGACAAGTATACAAAGATACCGTTTTACCTGAACCGGTCGGACCGGTCACCAACACCATACCGTAAGGACGCTGAATCGCATTCATCAGCGTTTCTTTTTGGTCTGGATCGTAACCGAGTGCATCGATCCCCATTTGCGCTTGCGATCCGTCGAGAATACGCATAACGATCTTCTCGCCGAACAGTGTTGGCAATGTGCTTACACGAAAATCGATGGATTTATTGGCGTTCAGAACCAATTTCATCCGGCCATCCTGAGGTATCCTTTTCTCAGAGATATCGAGTTTGGAAATAACTTTAATGCGGGACGACAGCTTATCCTTGATCGCCAGTGGCGGCTGGGCAATTTCCCTTAGCTCACCGTCAACCCTGAAACGAATCCGGTAGAATTTTTCAAAAGGCTCAAAATGCAAATCGGATGCACCCATGTTGATGGCGTCAACCAGCATTTTCTGCAGAAATTTGACGATAGGTGCGTCATCAACCTCATTCGCCTGCGCATCTGCCGCTGCTGCGGCGGCTTGACCTAAATCCTCTTCTTTAAAATCCAGATCGAATTCATCACCAGACAGATCGTTCAGACTCTGTTCTGACGTTTTACTGATTTTTTCCAACATTTTTAGCAACGCATCATGCTGCACCATGATGAGTTCTATACCCAGGCTGGTCTGGAATTTAACCTGGTCGAACGCGGAGTTGTTGGTTGGGTCTGAAACTGCCAGTGCCAGTTTGTTTCCTTTTTTTGCAATAGGAACAAGGCGCTGCGTTTGCATGAGCTTGGGATCAACCAATTTGTCTGGAATCAGACTCTCATTGATTACCGATAAATCCAGTAGCGGGTAGCCAAAGGTTTCAGAGCAAAACGTGGCAAGGTCACGCGAACTGATAATGTTGCTTTGCAATAGCCCATCGATAAAACGTGTTTTATCTATCTGTGTTTTTTTTACTATGGTGTCGGTTTGTGCTGCCGTCAGCAAATTGCCTTGCATTAAAGCTCGGGCAAGTCCTGGGGTTGTTACTTGCGGTGCAGTGTTTGGTGGAGCGGCAGACATAGTGACTTATGGGTTAGGTTTGCAAAAAGAATGAATTGCTTTGCGATGATGCAACTGAAGCCCTTTTTTGTAAAGGCATGCTACTTTTTTTTACATCTGAGCTGCGTTCAGCCAACGGAACTGTTGTCTTTGTGTGAAAGTATGCGACAAAAATACTGCCGAACTCAGGGGAGTCTACTAATAAATCGAGGCAAGCACATTTCTGTGATTGCCTCGATTGAAATTCTGTTTGAATGAGATTTTTTACGTTCAGTGATTGCGTTGAACTGCAAACTGACTCAAGGTAAGAAGCGCCTCTTTAAATGGAGAGGCTGGTAAGTGTGTGACCGCTGCCGATGCTTGACGCGCTGCCTCCACCGCTTTTTCTTTAGTGTAATCCAGTGCGCCGGATTGCGTAATCGCATGTAAGATTTTATCGAACTGTGACTCGTCACCTTGTTCTATACATGTGCGAACCAGTTCTTTTTCTTCGGCCGTACCATTTTTCATGAGATAAATCAGAGGCAAAGTCGGTTTGCCTTCGCGCAAATCATCACCGACATTTTTCCCGATCTCTTCTGCGTTCCCCGTGTAGTCGAGCACGTCGTCGATTAATTGAAATGCTGTACCGATGCTGCGACCATATTCTGCCGCCGCTTCTACCTGTTCTTCATTTGCCCCAGCGATAAGAGCGCCTACTTTTGCAGATGCTTCAAATAATTTGGCTGTCTTTGAGCGTATGACTTGTAAGTAACGATCTTCCGTCACATCCGGGTCGTGCATATTCAGTAGTTGCAGCACTTCTCCTTCAGCGATGACGTTGGTGGCGTCGGCAACAACTTGCATAATCGGAACGCTGCCAACAGAGACCATCATCTGGAAGGCACGTGAATGTAAAAAATCGCCGACAAGCACGGATGCCGCGTTACCAAACAGTGCGTTCGCAGTCTGGCGACCACGGCGCAGTGATGACTCATCAACAACGTCGTCATGCAGCAAAGTTGCTGTATGAATAAACTCAATAGTTGCTGCTAAGTCGTGGTGGTTTTTCCCTTGGTAGCCGTAAGCGTTCGCAATGAGTAGTACGAGAACGGGACGTAAGCGTTTTCCACCTGCGCTGATAATGTACTCAGCAACCTGATTTACCAGAGGAACGTCAGAATAGAGCTGTCGGCGAATAACATCGTTAACCGCAGACATATCCGCAGTAATCACGTCGGTAATAGGGTTTGGGTTTGCAGTGGCAGACAAGGGGGAATCCTGCTAATTAATTCAAGACCGCGAGATTATACGACGACAAGATTAAATTTGCGCTGTAACCCGGTACGCAATCCATCTGTTTTCTCGTTTCTTATTGAAATTCCTCAAACCGCTTTCATTCGCGAGGGTTTCTCTGCTGAAAAAATATGCAAATTGTTTTTGACGCCAGATCTAAGTCTATGTATAATTTGGGGTTTTCCCGAATTCCTAGGTCGTTTTTGAAGTGCGGGAGAAAATCCCTTTTATTTATTTGATGAGGTTTCACATGTACGCGGTCATAAAAACCGGCGGCAAACAATATAAAGTTGTCGCTGGTGAAAAACTTAAAGTAGAACAGATACCTGCAGACATTGGCTCCGAAATCACCATTGATCAAGTGCTCGCATTGGGTGCTGGAGAAACAATTAAATTTGGTACTCCATTGGTCGCAGGTGCTACGGTGCTGGCTAAGGTAGTAGATCACGGTCGTCACGACAAAGTACGTATTTTCAAAATGCGTCGTCGTAAGCATTACCAGAAGCGTCAAGGCCACCGCCAAAACTACACTGAATTGCAAATCGTATCTATCAACGGCTAATCTCTCGATTACCTGTTCATTACCTGTATCAAGGAGCTATTAAATGGCACATAAAAAAGGCGGCGGCACCACGCGCAACGGCCGTGACTCAGAGTCAAAACGCTTAGGCGTTAAAGTTTACGGCGGTCAGGCTATCAATGCTGGCGGTATCATTGTTCGTCAACGCGGTACACGTGTTCACCCAGGTGAAAACGTTGGTATGGGCAAAGATCACACTTTGTTCGCGCTGGTTAACGGTAAAGTACAGTTCGCTGTTAAAGGTGCTTCCAAGCATCAATACGCAATTGTTGTTGCAGCTTAAGTTTTGAAGTAATTCAAGCTAAGGCGCAAGCCAGTATGATAAAAAGGCTCTGCCATTGGTAGAGCCTTTTTAGTTTCGAGAAATCCTGTATAAATCGTTTGTTCCATCTGGGTAGCAAAGATTTATACAAGCTTTTTTAGGTGGTAAAAATGAAATTTATTGACGAAGCCAGAATTGAAGTGATCGCCGGCGATGGCGGTAATGGGGTTGCCTCTTTCTGTCGCGAAAAATTCCGCCCATTTGGCGGTCCCGATGGTGGTGATGGCGGTCGTGGCGGTAGTATCTGGGCGGTTGCTGATCGTAATATCAACACTTTGGTTGATTATCGCTATTCGAAACTGCACAAAGCGAAAGACGGTGAAAATGGCCGTGGTGCGGATTGCTATGGCAAAGGCGCAGATGACATTTTCTTGCGCATGCCGGTAGGAACCTTAATTGCTGACCGCAATACAGATGAAGTGATCGCTGACTTGACCGAACATGGTCAGCAGGTGGAGCTGGTGAAAGGCGGTGAAGGTGGATGGGGAAATATCCATTTCAAAACCTCGACTAATCGTGCTCCACGTCAGCGTACCGAAGGTAAAGAGGGCGAGCGACGTGAATTGCGTCTCGAACTGAAAGTGCTGGCAGACGTTGGTTTGTTGGGATTGCCAAATGCGGGTAAATCCACATTCATCACTGCGGTATCTAATGCGCGCCCTAAAATCGCCGACTATCCATTTACGACTCTGCATCCGAATCTGGGTATGGTGCGCGTCAGCCATGAAAAGAGTTTCGTGATTGCCGATATTCCAGGTTTGATCGAAGGTGCTGCGGATGGCGTCGGTCTGGGTGTGCAATTTCTGAAGCATTTGCAGCGTACCGGCTTGTTGTTGCACATTGTTGATCTGGCGCCATTTGACGATAACGTTGATCCTGTTAAAGATGCGAAGGCCCTGATCAAGGAACTGCGTAAATATGATGAGAGCCTGTACGACAAGCCACGCTGGCTGGTATTGAATAAGCTCGATGTCCTCAGTGAAGAAGAGCGTCAGAAAAAAGTTAAAGACTTCGTCAAACGTTTTGGCTGGAAAGGCCCGGTATTTGAGATTTCTGCATTGAACCGCGAAGGTTGCGAAGATCTGGTGAT
This sequence comes from Cognatundibacterium rivi, assembly GCF_018139565.1. Lineage (GTDB taxonomy): Bacteria > Pseudomonadota > Gammaproteobacteria > Burkholderiales > Burkholderiaceae_D > Undibacterium > Undibacterium rivi. The sequence goes on along the minus strand of NZ_JAGSPK010000003.1, from coordinate 623,731 downwards.
GGCGATTTACAAAGACATCGAAGAGAAACGGACACAAGAGCAGCGTTCGCAAGAAACACAGATGAAAGAAGAAGCGCAGGGCATTTTATCCATTGATCCGGATGATCCTCGCTTTAAAGTCTGGGAAGACTGATAAGACTCATCAAAAAAGCCTGAAATTCAGGCTTTTTTTTCGCCTGATACTTTGTCAGTCATTTAAAAAGTGATTTCATGATTCGTATTGAAATAATATTTTCTCAGGATATTGATATGAAAATAAAAGCTAAGTCTGAATTTAATTTAGTTTAATGTGATTAAGTCCACATAAAGTATAATTTAAGACTTTCCTCCCCATCGACTGTGGTTTTACTCTTTATGCATTCTGTGATCCAAGACGCCAAGCGGCTGATAATTAAAGTGGGTTCTTCGTTAGTAACAAATGACGGCAAAGGCATTGATAAGGTCGCGATAGAACGATGGGCGGTGCAGATCGCCGCATTGCGACAAATGGGGAAGGAAGTTGTTCTGGTCAGCTCTGGTGCTATTGCTGAGGGGCGCCAGCGGCTGGGCTTTGAAAAACGTCCGACCGGCATACATGAGCTGCAGGCTTGCGCTGCCGTCGGGCAAATGGGTCTTGCGCAAATATACGAAAGCAGCTTTCGGGCGCATGACATTGGTACCGCGCAGATTTTACTGACTCACGCGGATCTGGCCGATCGCGAACGTTATCTGAACGCGCGCTCGACCTTATTCACTTTGTTGCAGTTCGGTATCGTTCCTATCATCAATGAAAATGATACTGTTGTCACTGATGAAATCAAGTTTGGCGACAACGACACCTTGGGTGCGCTGGTGGCGAATTTAATCGAAGCCGATGCCTTAATTATTCTGACGGATCAAAAAGGCTTGTACACCGCGGATCCCCGGAAAAATCCCGCTGCAAAATTTGTGCATGAAGCGAAAGCAGGGGATTTAACACTGGAGGCGATGGCTGGTGGAGCCGGTTCCAGCCTCGGCAGCGGCGGGATGCTGACCAAAGTTCTGGCCGCCAAACGTGCGGCGAGTTCCGGGGCGCATACTGTGATTGCCTGGGGGCGCGAAGAGAATGTGCTGGCCAGGCTCGCGAACGGCGAGGCCATTGGCACGCAGCTGGTTTCCGATATGGCACCGATTGCGGCGCGCAAACAATGGCTGGCGGATCATTTACAAACTGCAGGTACTATTGTGCTCGATGCCGGCGCCGTACAGAAATTAACACGGGAAGGCAAATCCTTGTTACCGATCGGCGTGCTGGACGTGAGCGGTGAGTTTGGCCGCGGCGAGGTGGTGACGTGTGTTGATGAAGCGGGTCGGGTGATTGCGAGAGGGTTATCGAATTATGCCAGCGCAGACGCGCGGCGGATTAAGCGCCATCCTTCGGCGGAAATTGCAGCGATTCTAGGTTTTGTTGAAGAGCAGGAACTGATACACCGCGACAATTTGGTCGTTTTGTAAAAAAGGTGCCTGAGCACCTTTTTTTGTATAAGCCACGCGTTTTTTAGCGATTAAACGGCGAGCGTTTACCATTTAATCGGTCCGTGATCATTGCTGCTTTTCCGGCAACCGTATTGCCATCACACAAATACTCGGTGTATAAAACATGGTGCTGCTTGTTGGCGCCAGCATTCGAAATTCTGTCCCACTCTTTACGTCGAGATGTTGACCAGGTGCCGTCGCTGCGACCAAATGCGTACAGCTTTTTTTCATAGCTTTCACAACGTATCGCTTCATAACTGACGTTTTTTGCGCCACTGGCGCTAGTCGATACCAGGGTGTAACGCACAGAACCATCTTTTTCGACAGAAACCGATGGCTTATCAATCGAGAAAGTCTGCGTGCCGCTGTTATAAAAAGGCAGCAGATTTTCCGATTTTGGAGCAGCCGGTAATTGCAGCGCCGTTTCCTGCCACGCTGTGTTCACGTCATCGTCTTCCTGATCTGCTGCGTGCGTCAGCGGCAGATGCAATCCGGCTGCAATCAGCAGCAGTCCGAACAAGCCTTTGGCATAGCGGTGTTGATTGTCATTTGCCATAAATTATTTCGATTCTTCTTGTTCAGGTTTGTCCGGATTCATCAATTTCTCCGTGACCTTCGTCGTTTGTCGTGGCGAGCGCTGGCGCTGGGCTCCGGGGTGATCATTTCTGTGCAGATAACGGGATAACTCCTGTAATGCCAGTTGATAAACGCCTCGTTTAAATTCAATCACCACATCCAGCGGCACCCAGTATTCATGCCAGCGCCACGCATCGAACTCTGGGTGGTTGCTGGCACGCAGGTTGATATCGCAATCGCGACCAACCATGCGTAGCAAAAACCAGATCTGTTTTTGCCCACGGTAATGCCCACGAATTTCACGTTTGATAAAATGATCTGGCACCTCATAACGGAGCCAGTCACGGGTGCGGCCGATAATTTTGACATGTTCCCGCAGCAAACCTGTTTCTTCTTCCAACTCACGAAACATTGCCTGCTCAGGAGATTCGCCATATTTAATGCCGCCTTGCGGGAATTGCCATGAGTGCTCGCGCACGCGCTTTCCCCACCAGACTTGATTGTTGGCGTTAAGCAAAATTATGCCAACGTTAGGGCGGAAGCCTTCACGATCTAGCATGTCTAACCTCAAAACTTTCTGTGGCTAAACGGCTTGTCCCTGCAATTGAAAGCGTCGGTTACGTCAAAAAGCGAGCCCATTTAGTTCCGGGCAGCAGCCAGTCTGGCGAACAAAACGCGGTTTCCTTCATCAAATATGCAAAGAGTGGGCGCATTAGCCAGCTAATCCTTTAAAATTGAGTTGATTATAACCTTCCATTTAAAAAGAATCACTGTCATGCGAGCTACCCGATTTTTTATTTCTACACTTAAAGAAGCCCCTGCCGATGCTGAGATCGTCAGCCACAAACTGATGATGCGTGCCGGCATGATTAAACGTCTGGGATCCGGCATTTACAACTACATGCCTATGGGTTTGCGCGTGATTCGTAAAGTCGAAAATATCGTCCGCGAGGAGATGAATCGCGCCGGAGCGATCGAAATGCTGATGCCGGTTGTCCAGCCTGCGGAACTCTGGCAGGAAACCGGTCGCTGGGACAAAATGGGCCCGGAACTGATGCGCGTCAAAGACCGTCACGGCCGCGATTACATCATTCAGCCAACGTCGGAAGAAGCGATTACCGATGTCGTGCGTTCCGATATCCGCTCATATCGCCAACTGCCTGTGAACTTCTATCATATTCAGACCAAATTCCGCGACGAGCGTCGTCCGCGTTTCGGTCTGATGCGTGGCCGTGAATTTACGATGAAAGATGCCTATTCTTTCGATCGCGACGTTGAAGGTCTGAAAAAATCGTATCAGATTATGTTTGATGCTTACACCCGGATTTTCCAGCGTTTTGGCCTGCAATTCCGCGCTGTCGCGGCGGATAACGGCGCGATTGGTGGCTCCGGTTCGCATGAGTTCCATGTGATTGCCGAAACCGGTGAAGATGCGCTGGTATATTGCCCGACATCGGATTACGCGGCCAATATGGAAGCGGCCGAGGCGGTGGCATTGTCGGCAACGCGTCCTGCCGCGAACGCAGCACTGACCAAAACAGCGACACCCGGTAAAGCGAAATGCGAAGACGTTGCCGCATTCCTGAATATTCCTTTAGAAAGCACGGTGAAATCTATCGTACTCGCGGTGGATGATGAAGAAAAAGGCGAAGCCGGCAAACAAATCTGGCTGCTGCTGCTGCGTGGCGATCATGAGCTGAATGAAGTGAAGGCCAACAAAATACCGGGTCTGGCGAATTACCGTTTCGCCACCGAAGCAGAAATCGTCGAATGGTTTGGCACCATGCCTGGTTACCTCGGCCCTATCAATACCAAAAAGCCTGTCCACGTCGTCGCTGATCGTACGGTCGCGAATATGGCTGATTTTGTTTGCGGCGCGAATGAGGCCGATTTCCATTTCACCGGTGCGAACTGGGGACGTGATTTGCCAGAGCCGCTGGTGCTCGATATTCGTAACGTGGTTGATGGTGATCCTTCACCTGATGGTAAAGGTGTGCTGGCGATACAGCGCGGTATTGAAGTTGGCCATGTATTCCAGCTCGGCACCCGCTATTCGCAAGACATGAAAGCGACCTTCCTCGACGAAAATGGCAAACCGCAATTGCTGCAAATGGGGTGCTACGGTATCGGCGTGACCCGTATTCTCGGCGCGGCGATAGAACAGAATTTCGACGAAAAAGGCATCATCTGGCCAACAGCGATTGCCCCGTTTGAAGTCGTGATCTGCCCTATGGGTATGGATCGCAGCGAAGCTGTCAAAGCGGAAACCGAAAAGCTGTACACGGCAATGCTGGCGGCAGGCATCGATGTGATTCTGGATGATCGCGGTGAACGCCCAGGTGCGATGTTTGCCGATTGGGAGTTGATCGGCGTACCGCATCGCGTGGTGATCGGCGACCGTGGTCTGAAGGAAGGCAAGCTCGAATACGTTGGCCGTCGCGATACTGAAGCGACCAACGTTCCGGTTGCTGAGATGCTGGCTTTTGTTCAGAGCAAGCTGGTTGCGGCTTAAAGCGGCTAAATATACTGGGGGGAGTATCTTCAAACCACCTTTTGTTTATTCAGACAATTGGCATGAAATGACAGATACTCCCCTTAAATCTTAATTTTTGAGAAGTTGAAAGCGATTTTGCTGTTGCCCCGATGGATGATCTTGCTGTTCAGTTTATGGACAGCATTGCTGTATGCCTTACCGGCGCAGGCCGGTAATCAGAAAGAAGAAGCGATGGCGGATTCGGTTCGTCTCGCCTTGTCGAAAGCGATTTCTGATCCGCGTCCGCCCAAACCCAGTTTCAATACGATAGAAGAACGCATCAGCTATTTGCACTGGCTGGGCGAAATGTCGTCGCGCCTGAAAAAGCGGATACCCGATTATCAGACACGCATCGAATTGCTCGAAACAATATGGTATGAATCCAAACGCGCCGGGTTGGATCCTGCGATGGTCATGGGTTTGATGCAGGTCGAATCGGCCTTCCGCAAATATGCAACCTCAGTGGTCGGTGCGCGCGGTTATATGCAGGTGATGCCGTTCTGGTCGCGCAGCATCGGCGATGGCGATGCGACTAAGTTATTTCACATGCAAACCAATCTGCGTTATGGCTGCTCTATCCTGCGGTTGTATATGGATATGGAAAAGGGCGATTTATATCTGGCACTGGGCCGTTATAACGGCAGCCGTGGCAAGCCGGAATACCCGAATGCCGTGCTGGCAAATTGGAAGAACTGGGAATTTAAGAAATAAGCAGATATTCAATAAGTAGATATTTTTAGGTCAGAAAAATAAAGTCGGAAGAATAAAACCAGAAAACAAAAATGCCCGCGCGATGCGGGCATTTTTGTTTGGGATGGGACATTATCTTCCCATAAAGTTTCCCAACGCAACTGCGGTTGCTATTCCTGATGAATCAGGACAGGTGACCGGAAATGAGTTTTGTCATTTCAAACATGGAGACTTGCGCTTTACCACCGAACACGGCTTTCAGCTTGTCATCTGCATTGATGTTGCGTTTGTTAGCAGCGTCTTGCAGGTTATGCTTTTTGATGTATTCCCATACTTTTTTCGTCACTTCAGTACGTGGAATCGGTGCGGCACCGATCACTGCTGCCAGCGTTGGGGAAATCGTCATTGGCTTCATGAACGCTGCGTTTGGCTTGCGTTCTGCTGCCGGTTTAGCTGCTGCCTTTTTTGGTGCCGCGGCTGGTTTCGCTGCTGGTTTTTTTGCTGCTGTTGCCATAAATAGCCTCCTTCACAATTTTGTGGACGGAGCTTTGATCGTTTTGAAAAGCTCCTGCATTGCGTCACTTCACGCATCGCCCATAGTGGTGCGGTTTCCACGGTGATGCAAGTGTTTTTTGTGCGTTTTTTAAGAAAAAATGCAGTAAATGCTGCTTCGTTGGATTTCTATCCAAAAAAAAAGCCGTATCAGCAGGGTTTTACCTCTGATACGGCCATTTTTGTAACCTCAGGGTGACGGTGGAAAATCAGCGTTTTCCTGGCATCATGCCCTTCATTCCGCGCAGCATTTTCATCATGCCGCCGCCACGCAATTTTTTCATCATGGACTGCATTTGTTCAAATTGCGCCAGCATGCGGTTGACTTCTTGTATTTGCACACCGGCACCGGTCGCAATGCGGCGTTTGCGCGAGGCTTTAATCAGCTCTGGTTTCGCGCGTTCTAGCGGCGTCATGGAATTGATGATCCCTTCCATGCGGCGCACGGATTTTTCTGCCTGATCCATATTCGCACCGGCGGCGGCCTGTTGCATTTGTGCTGGCAATTTATCCATCAGTCCGGATAGTCCGCCCATATTCTTCATTTGCGATATTTGCATTTTGAAGTCGTTCATGTCGAACTTGCCGCCGTCTTTGATTTTGTGCGCCAGATTCTGCGCAGCGGCGACGTCCATCCCTTTTTGTGCCGATTCGACCAGCGCCATGATGTCGCCCATGCCGAGCACGCGGCTGGCCATGCGGGTCGCATCAAAGGCTTCAAGGCCATCCAGTTTTTCTGCAACACCGACAAATTTAATCGGCTTGCCCGTCACATAACGTACCGATAACGCGGCACCACCGCGTGAATCACCATCGAGCTTGGTCAGCACGACACCTGTCAGCGGCAACGCGTCATTAAATGCTTTGGCGGTATTGACGGCATCCTGTCCCAGCATTGCATCAACGACGAATAAAGTTTCGATAGGTTTGACTGCGGCATGTACCGCGGCAATTTCCTGCATCATCGCTTCATCAATACCAAGACGACCGGCGGTATCGATGATCAACACATCGTGATAATGTTTTTTTGCGTAATCGAGAGCGGCTAAGGAGATATCGACAGGCTTTTGATCTGGCGTGGACGGGAAAAAGTCGGCACCGACTTGCCCGGTCACAGTTTGCAACTGGCCAATCGCGGCCGGACGATAAACGTCGGCTGAAACGGTCAGCACTTTTTTCTTTTTCTGTTCGCGCAGATATTTGGCAAGCTTACCGACGGTGGTCGTTTTACCGGCACCTTGCAAACCCGCCATCAGAATAATTGCTGGTGGTTGGCAGGCGAAACTGAGTTGCGAGGCTTCTTCGCCGAGGTCAGCTCCCATCAATACAGCAAGTTCTTTCTGAACGATGCCGACCAATGCCTGGCCTGGAGTCAGTGAAGAGATTACTTCTTCGCCCATCGCTTTTTCTTTAACGCGGGCGATCAGTTCGCGTACTGCAGGCAAGGCAACGTCCGCTTCCAGCAATGCCATGCGTACTTCGCGCAGCATGTCGGCAGTGTTGGATTCGGTCAGTCTGGCTTCGCCACGCATAGTCTTCACGACTTTGGCGAGGCGCTGGGTAAGGTTATCAAGCATAGCGAACGAGTAGAATTTCTTGGGTAAAAAGCAAATTGAAAGCGATTGCCCGGTGACGGTCAGTCGCTCGGAGCAAAACAATCCGCCATTTTACCTGATCACCGCAGTGGCTCTGCGAATTCATAGAAAAGCTTGTGGCTGAAATGCAGATGTTCCGTAAAATCAGAATGTTTACATGAACTATTCTGTAAAATCGGAACGGATTCATTTCTGTTGGGGATATTTCTTTGCTGACACAGATCAGTGTCACCGGTTTTTACTTACATTTTTCCTGGGAATAAAATCTGCTTTGGCCTGATAATTATATTTCTTTACGGTAATTATTTTATTGTCTTTGCTGCGAAATTGTAAAACCCCCAAGTCCATTGAAAAGCTGGAAATCAAATGAAAAAAAATCTATCGCGCCGTTTGTTTGTTGTCGGTTTGCTCGCCGTCGGCACGTTCTTCTCTACTTTGCATGCAAACGCAGAGGAGGGCGTGACGGATTCCACTATTTTGCTGGGGCAGACGATAGGCGTGACCGGGCAAATTGCAGGCCCTGTTAAAGAAATGATGGCAGGCGCCGCCGCCTATTTTGCCTACGTTAATAAAAACGGTGGGGTGCATGGCCGCAAAATTGAAGTAAAGACGCTTGATGATAAATTTGATCCGGCGCTGGCGCTGAGCAATGCAGATACGCTGATCAAGAAAGAGCACGTATTTGCATTGTTCCAGAGTCGTGGTACACCGCATACGCAAGCGATACTGCCTTTGCTGGCAGAACATAAAATTCCGCTGATTGCCCCTTCAACTGGTGCGGTGACATTTCATACGCCTGTCAATCATTACGTGTTTAATGTCCGAGCCAAATATCAGGATGAAGTGAAAAAGGCCGTCGAGCAATTTGCCACCATCGGCCTGAAAGATATTGTTTTAGTTCACGTTGATGACAGTTTTGGGAAAGATGGACTGGAAGGGTTTCAAAGCGCGATGCAGCAATTCAAGCTGAAACCGGTCTCCATCATTTCTTACGACAGAGCCAAACCGGATATTAAAGCGGTCGCTGCCAGCGTCGTTCAAAGCGCGGGCAAGGCCTTAATTCTGGTGACGTCTGGAACGACGACAGCGGAGTTGATCAATGCCATACGTGATGCCGGCAGTGCGATACAGATCATGGCGGTATCGAATAATTCATCGCAGTCTTTTATTGATTCTCTGGGTAAACATGCCACTGGCATTATGGTGTCGCAGATCGTACCTGCACCGCATCTGTTGTCCAGCCAGTTGGGGCAAGAGTTCCGGCAAGTTACGAAAGAGCATCATGTAACAGAATCGTATGCGGCAATGGAAGGATTTGTCTCTGCCAAAGTGATGGTCGAAGGTTTGCGTCGTGCCGGTAAAAACCCGACAAGAGAGGGATTGATCCGGGCGTTAGAATCAATTAAACGCTTAGACCTCGGCGGGCTGACACTGACGTATTCAGAAAAAGACCACACTGGCAGCGAATTTGTGGAGCTGACCATGATTGGACGTGACAAGCGTTTCTTACGCTGATTCTTTTATGATCCATCAGGATTTTGCCCTGATTGTGATTTGGTTTTTATATTTTTTGTTATGAGTTATGGAGCGCTGACGTCATAACCTGTTATTTTTTTCGGAGACTATTATGCGCAAAAAAAATTTGAATCATCTGATTGCCGGGCTCAGTCTGAGCGTGGTCGCCCTCTTCACCAGTGCGATCGCTTTGGCTGAAGATGGTGTGACAGATTCAACGATATTGTTAGGACAAACCGTCGGTGTCACCGGCCCGATTGCCGGAGCTGTCAAAGAAATGCAGGCCGGTGCAAATGCCTACTTTGCTTATGTGAATAAAAACGGTGGTGTGAATGGCCGGAAAATTGAACTCATCACTCTGGATGATAAATTTGATCCGACCCAGGCCTATAAAAATGCGGAAACGCTGATTAAAAAAGACCACGTGTTTGCATTGTTCCAAAGCCGTGGCACACCGACATCTGAGATTTTATTTCCGCTGTTGAACGAACATAAAATTCCGCTGATTGCCCCGAGTACCGGCGCGGTAGTGATGCATCAGCCTTTGCATCGTTACGTATTCAATGTGCGGGCGAAATATCAGGACGAGGTCAGAAAGGCGGTCGAGCAGTTTTCCACGATAGGCTTGAAAGAAGTTGGCATCATTCATATTGACGACAGTTTCGGACATGATGCCTTAGAAGGTTTTCTGGCAGCGGAAAACAGCTTTAAGCTGAAACCGGCAGCAACGATTAAGTTTGACCGTTTAAAACCCGATGTGGCTGCGGTGGTTCATGCGGTAAAGGCGTCGAATGCAAAAGCCCTGATCATTGTCGGTGCAGCTCCCGTTACTGCGGATATCATCAAATCCTTGCGTACCGGTGGCAACACCGCGCAGATCATGACTTTATCGAATAACGCGACACAAGGATTTATTGACAGTCTGGGCCCGCACGCTGTGGGCATTATGGTGTCACAAGTGATGCCAGCGCCGAATCTGGCGACGCAACTGGGTCAGGAATTCAAGCAGGTGACGAAGGGAACGACGGTACCAGAGTCTTATTCCGCAATGGAAGGCTTCGTGTCTGCGAAAGTGCTGGTCGAGGGCTTGAAGAAAAGCGGTCGCGGCCTGACGCGCGATGGCTTTGTGCGGGCGCTGGAATCGATGCATAAAAATGATATCGGCGGCATTTTGTTGACCTATGGTGAGAAAGATCATAGCGGCAGTGAATTCGTTGAATTGACGATTATCAATCGCGACAAGAAATTTTTGCGCTGATCTTCAGCGAAACTACCTTCGTTTCTGCTACGTCTCGGACGGGCTGGAAAGCGAAGGTACAAGTGAAGCAACGCCGATGCAATGCTGGAGTCTCAGAAGATTCCGGCATTTTTTTCTGAATATTCAGACTGTCTGCAGCCAATTATTGACGGAGGTCTAATGGAATCAATTATTTACGTGAGTTGCGTTACTGGCACGATCTGTGCTGATAGATCCGTGTTGACATCAACGTTATCGAAAAAATCATAAGGAGATAGTATGCTGAAGAAAGTATTGACGATGGCCGCCGTGATCCCTCTGGCATTGGCTGGCAGTGCTCAGGCACAGGAAGTTGTCCGTCTCGGTAACCTCAAATTCGCCCATTATGGTGCGGTATCCTACATCAAAGAAATCGCACCGAAATGCGGTCTGAAAGTGGAAGAGCGCGTCTTTTCCAAAGGCCTCGATGCGATGCAGGCAGTGATTGCCGGTGAGCTGGACGTTGGTGCAGTCTCTTCTGAAGCGGCGATTTCTGGTCGCGCCAGCGGTACACCAATTTATGTGGTGGCTGGTTTTGCTAAAGGCGGAGCGCGCCTTGTGGCGCGTGCCGATCTCAGCGTAAAAACGGTCAAGGATCTGAAGGGCAAAAAAGTGGGTGTCACGCGCGGTGGTATTCAGGATATTTTGCTGGCTGCTGAGTTGTCGCAGAATGGGCTCACATATTCCGATCAGCCGGGTAAAGATGTGCAGATCATTTACCTCGGTTTTCCTGATCTGAATCAGGCTTTGCTGGGTAAAAATATCGATGCGATGATGCAGTCTGAACCTTACTCTTCACAGTCGATTGGCAAGGGCTTTGGTAAAGAAGTCATCAAGCCTTACGATACACCGCTGGGTGAACCGGTACGTGCGATGGTGATGACAGAGAAATTCTACAAAGAGCGTCGCCCTGTCGCGGAAAAATTCATGCGTTGTTTTGTTGAGGCGACAAAAGCCTTTATCGACAACAAAGATCTGGCAGAAAAATATGTGCGTGAAAGTATGTTCAAAGGTCAGGTCAGCCATGAAGACTTTGTGAATGCGATAGGCAATTCACCTTACTCTTACGATATGTCTGTCGAGCATATTCAGGTCACCACAGATCTGATGCAAAAATACGGCATCGGTAAAATGAGTAAGCCGCCAGTAGCAAAAGAATGGGTCAAAACAGATTTGCTTGAGCAAGCGAAGAAAAGTCTGAACATTAAATAAGTACCGGTAAACCATGGTACTCCTGGCACAGCATCAGCCTGTAACATCCAGAACAGAAGCAAGTCTTTGGCCCGTCCCTGACGCTGCTTCTGTTTCTCTTTTCTAAGGACAACAAATGAAATTCAAATGGCGTGAAATTGGCGCGGGTCTGATTGTGCCCGCCATCCTCATCGCGATCTGGCAAATCGTCACCAGCAATGGCTGGGTCAATCCGCAAGTATTACCTTCACCGGTCGCCGTGGTGAAAAAATGGATAGAGTATGCATTGCCGCTGGAAGCCTACGACCCGGCAACCATGAGTCGTTTGTCATGGGCATTTTCCGGTGAACTGGTTCGTGACACCATCGGTAGTATGTATCGTGTGCTGGTTGGTTTTGTTGTCGGTGCCGGGCTTGCATTACCGCTGGGGCTGGCGATGGGATCTAGCCAGCGCGTCTATGCCTGGATGAATCCTTTGATGCAGATCCTGCGCCCGATTCCGCCGATTGCATATATTCCTTTGTCTATTCTGTGGTTCGGACTCGGTAATCCACCGGCCATTTTCCTGATTGCGATCGGCGCGTTTTTTCCGGTATTGATGAATACGATTGCCGGTGTGCGTCATGTTGATGGGATTTATATCCGCGCGGCCCGCAATCTCGGTGCCAGTCAGACCACGATGTTTGTGCGGGTGATGTTGCCTGCCGCTGTGCCGTATATTTTATCGGGGGTGCGTATCGGTATCGGTACCGCTTTCATTGTCGTGATCGTTTCTGAAATGATTGCGGTGAATAATGGTCTGGGTTTCCGGATTCTCGAAGCGCGTGAGTATTTCTGGTCGGACAAAATTATCGCTGGCATGATCAGTATCGGTATGCTGGGTCTGGCAATTGATCTGGCGATGAATAAATTAAATAACTATTTGCTGCGCTGGCACCGTGGATTGGAGAACTGAGATGAATCCTACACATATCAAAGTGAATGCGGTCAATAAAATCTTCAAGACTGCAGACAAAGAAGTCGTCGCCCTGCGCGACATTAATCTGGAAATTCCCGAAGGGCAGTTTGTTTGTCTGCTTGGTCCTTCCGGTTGCGGTAAATCAACTTTGCTGAATGCGATTGCCGGTTTTTCTTTACCGTCGTCCGGCAGCATAATTGCGAATGGAAAAAATGTCACAGAACCCGGCCCTGATCGCGGCATGGTGTTTCAGGAATACGCGTTATTTCCCTGGATGACAGTCGAGCAGAACATCGCTTTCGGACTGGAAATTAAAGGCATGGGAAAAGCCGATATTGCCTCACGCGTCAGTAAGTTACTTGAGATGCTGGGTCTGGCTGATTTCAAACATCGCTTTCCGAAAGATTTGTCCGGTGGGATGCGTCAGCGGGTTGCGATTGCGCGTGTGCTGGCGCTGGATTCACCGATCATGTTGATGGATGAACCGTTCGGTGCACTTGATGCACTGACCCGCCGTAATCTGCAGGATGAATTGCTGCGTCTCTGGGCTGAGTTGAAAAAGACCATTATTTTTGTGACGCACAGTATCGAAGAAGCGATTTATCTTGCTGACCGGATTATCGTCATGACTTATCGTCCGGGCACCGTGAAGAAAGATATTCTGATCGACCTGCCACGTTTGCGCGACCCGTCTGCGGCTGAATTCAACGCCTTGAAACGTGAACTCGGACAGCTCGTCATGGAAGAGCAGCAACGTCATCATAATGATGAACTGAAAATGGCTGCCGTCGATTAAACATGCCCGTCATCCCATCACTGCGATGGCAAAAGCAGGTTATTGAATAACATATGAACTCTCATCAGCGCATCATTACTATGTGTCTCAGTGCGGCATGTAGTGTGGCGCTGATTTTTTTTGCGTATTTATTTTTCGCACAAAAAGAAAAAAGTGAAATCCGTCTGGCCGGTGACAGACAGCTGCAGATTATTGCACTGGATCTGGAATCGGTGCTTGAGCGCTACGAGACTTTGCCATACTCAATTTCGTATCTGCCGTTAGCTGCACAGGTACTGGCGAACCCTGCTGATAAAGCGCTGGTGCAGCAATTAAATCTGACGCTGCAGGATATGCAGCAGCAGGCAAAAATTGCCGCGATTTACCTGATGGATGCGCAGGGAATGACGATCGCTGCCAGCAATTGGAACAGTGCGCAAAGTTACATAGGAAAAAATTTCAGCTTCCGTCCTTATTATCAGGATGCGATGGCGAAGAGTGGCTCGTCAGGCCACTTTTATGCGGTCGGTAACACCACCAGTATTCCCGGCTATTTTATTTCCCAACCGGTGTATGCGTCGGCTGCGCAACGCGGGCACAGTGCGCCTGTCGGTGTGATTACGGTCAAGATCAGTCTGGATGAATTTCAGAAATCCTGGCGCAGCAATAATGAACCTATTGCGCTGACTGATCGCAATGGCGTGATATTTTTAAGTAACCGCGACGAGTGGCGTTATCGCAGTCTGCGTTTGCTGGATAAAGATGTGTTGAGTGATATTCAGGCGACTTTGCAATATTCCGGTAAGCCGGTTACGGCCATCAGTAGCCTGCCCAAAAAAGATCAGGCTGGCTTTGGTGATTATCTGACTCGTCCGATAGGTCGCCTTGGCTGGCAACTGATGTTGTTTCCTGATGAAAGTAAAGTGGTGCAGGCAGGTGTGCAGGCAGCGGTGATTTCTATGTTGTTGCTGGTGCTCGCAGCGACCGTTGCCGGTGTTTATTATCAGCGCCGGCGCCGTATCGAGGAACGACAAGCGGCGGCAATTGCTTTACAGCGCGCCGCCGATGAACTCGAATTAAAAATTGCGCAGCGCACTGGTGATTTAATGCTTGCCAATACACAACTCGAAGAGCAGTTCTATAAATTGCAGACGACAGAGCAAGTGCTGCGTTCGACGCAGAATGAAATGGTGCAGACCGGAAAGCTGGCGATGCTGGGGCAAATGGCAGCAGGAATCACCCACGAACTGAATCAACCGCTGACCGCCATCCGCGCGTTTGCCGACAACGCGGCGACCTATCTGCAGCGCGGCAAAACCGATGAGGCGGTAGCGAACTTGCAGCATATCAGTGATGCCAGCGCACGCATGGGTTCCATCATCGCTCAGCTCAAAGGATTTGCCAGAAAGAGCAGCGGGCAACTGGGCGCGGTCGATGTGTGTTCTGCGGTGCATGCATCCATCGCGATGTTGCAGAGCGATATTGAGCGACTTCAGGTGGAGGTACAACTGGCGATGCCAGAGAAGGTGCTGGTGCTGGGCGACAGTGTGCGGATAGAACAGGTCTTGATCAATCTGCTCAGAAATGCGCTGGATGCAGTGGAAACAGCGCCGGTAAAAAAAATTGAGGTGCTGCTGGAATTAAATGAGGCGCACATCAGTCTGCAGATTATCGACAGCGGCGCCGGTTTGCCAGAAGACGTGATTACCCATTTGTTTGAACCGTTTTTCACCACCAAGCCCAGCGGTAAAGGCTTGGGATTAGGTCTGGCGATTTCGTCTTCTATTGTGCAGGCGATGAATGGCAGCCTGCATGCAGGCAATCATAGTCAGGGCGGTGCCCAGTTCGTGATTCGCTTGCCCGTTTTGCCGGAATAATTTTGCCGAAATAATACTGGGGGGAGTATATTTTTACCCCCTTTGTTTTCCTTGAGATTAGGCTGAAAAAGTTAAAATGATGGGGGAGTATCTGATTTTCCTGGCATTTGCAGCCAGAATCATCAGCGTCATAGAGAGATAGAAGAGGAAATCATTGTGTCTGTTTTGTCGGTCGTATTAATTGAAGATGAACAAGCCGTGCGTCTGGCGACCACGCAGACGCTGGAACTGGGTGGCTTCAGTGTCGCGGCTTTTGCCAGCGCCGAAGCGGCACAGACGCATTTGTCCGCAGGCTTTAGTGGGATCGTGGTGACGGATGTGCGTTTACCGGGAAAATCCGGGCTGGATTTACTGGGCGAGTTGGTCGCTGCCGATAAAGATTTACCGGTGATCGTGATTACCGGACATGGCGACGTCAGCATGGCGGTAGAGGCGATGCGCGCCGGTGCGTATGATTTCATAGAAAAGCCATTCTCTGCCGAGCGCTTGCTCAATACCTGTTTGCGCGCGCAGGAAAAACGCCGTCTGGTGCTGGAAAATCAGCAACTGAAACAAACGCTGGCAAATCGCCCAGCGATGCCCGAGCTGATCGGGCAATCAGCGGCAATCGAAAAAATCCGCCATTTCATCCGTAATATCGGGCCGACACCAGCCGACGTGCTGATTCACGGCGCGACCGGTACCGGTAAAGAAGTGGTGGCGCGCCAGTTGCATCTGGCGAGTGGACGGGCGGGCGCATTTGTCGCGATCAATTGCGGCGCACTGCCTGAATCCGTATTTGAAAGTGAAATTTTCGGGCATGAGGCGGGCGCTTTTACTGGCGCGCAAAAACGTCGTATCGGTAAGCTTGAATACGCTAACGGTGGTACGGTCTTCCTCGACGAAATTGAAAGCATGCCATTGGCGATGCAGGTCAAACTGCTGCGAGTGTTGCAGGAACGCCGACTGGAACGCTTAGGTGGCAACCATCTGATCGAACTCGATTGCCGGATTATCGCCGCAACCAAAACTGATTTGCTGGCGCTGAGCGCAGAAAATAAATTCCGTGAAGATCTGTATTTCCGCCTGGCGATCGTGCATGTCTATCTGCCGCGCCTGAATGACAGACGCGAAGATATTCCGCTGTTGCTGGCGCATTTTTTACAAGGAGCGGCACAGCGTTTTCAACGCTCGCTGCCGGAATGGAGTGCGACCGAAATGCAGCTCTGGCAGCAACGTGATTGGGTTGGTAATGTGCGTGAACTGCGCAATTTTGCAGACAAGCTGGTGCTCGGTGTGGCTGATATGGAGAGTCCGAACGAGAGTGAACATGTAAGCGAAAATGCGACTGATAAACAGCCACTGCCGGATGCGAACAGTTTGCCAAAAAAACTGGAGGCGATCGAAGCCTCGCTGATCGCACAGGCGCTGCGTACACATCAGTCGAATGTCGCGCTGGCAGCCGACAGTCTTGGTATTCCAAAAAAAACTCTGTACGACAAGCTCAAAAAATATCAGCTTAATTAAGTGAGTGGCGCGGATAACAAAACCGTGCGCGCGTAGTATTTAGCTGAGTTGCTGATACAGGCCGGTGACTTTATCCATTTGTTCCAGAATGCGATCACTGCTGGTGGCAACATTGATGGCAGACTGATGTCGGGTTTTAGCATCATCCGCTTGTTGCAGGGCAAGGTCGAAAAATAGCCATTGTTGCTGCGCCAGTTCCAGCTCATCTTTAATTTTTGCGGTGTTGACGGGGGCGTTCTTCAACGCGTTCTGGGCCGCGACGAATTCTCTGCGGGCGCTGTCGAGCAGCGTGCTGGCGTCGGCTGGCGCAACATTCCATTGCCGGCCTAAATAAAGCTTGGCCATTTTCTGCGACAACATCCTTTGCCGACCGGCGAGGTTGACCCATTTTCCGCTGCTGTTTCCGGCAAGTTTTTCCAGCTGCAGTGTGCTGTCATCGGCCAGTTGCATCAGCTTGTCGCTCGATACGAGGATGCTTTTGCCATCAGTCTTGTTGGGCGCTTTTCCTACCAATAATTGCTTGTAATCGAGCCAGATTTTTTCGGCTTCGCTCAGGCGCGATTTGATATCCGGATTCGGCGCGAAGGTCCGTAATTCCACCAGTTGACGATCAAATACGGATAAGGACTGATCCAGAATTTTTCTGGCGTGATCGGCATCGATATCCATGCCTAATTGCAGATAGGCTTTCGCCAATCGCTGCGCCAGCATGCGCTGTCGCCCGGCTTTATTGATCGCATCACTGATGTTATTCACTTGTGCCGACGCCGGCAATACCAGTCCGCTGCTGAGGACCAGGCTGGTGAAGATGAAGGTTCTGCGTTTCATGATTGCTCTCCCGAATGACCCTGAGGATGCTAAGGGGTGGGGGAGTGTGCGTCTATTCGTCATTGGAACTAGACGCGGCAAGGCAAATGCCGGAGGCGTGGCAGCTTTTGGCTTATCAAGATACTCCGGGGGAGTATCTGAGCAGGCCTTTATTGATGCTGACAATCAGGCGGTTTGAGAATAAAGAGGGGGGAGTATCCGGTAATACGAAACCGGACACGCTGGCTGAGATGCAGCATGTCCGGCTTCAGGAGAAGACGCTGACGAGCTAACGCGTGTTAGCCCGCGTGGTGGCAGGTTTTACCACATCAGTGGCAATGCAACGAAACTGCAGAGCATGATCCAGACGATGCCACCGAAAGAGAAAATTTTGTAGCCCATGACTTGCGCATCAACGGTATCTTCTAATTTTAAAATCGCATACAGGCCGTGATATAGCACGCTGGCCGCCAATATCAGACCCATAATCACGCAGGCGATCACCAGCCAGAGATCGGCGGATAACAAGCCCAGACTGGATAACCACATCGGCACTGCAGTAATGCTGGCCAGAAGAAAACTATCCTGAAAGTCCATCGTCACCTGATGATCGCTCGCCAGCTTACGAATCAGCCAGCCCATCAGCGGTACCGTCAGTAATTCCATGACCAGAAACACGGCAGCCACATCAAGCCAGCGCAGGTAAGGCGCATCAACCCAGTATAAGGCCGCATGATGGCTGCCCGCATACAGCAACGCCAGCGGCGGTATCAATGAGCATGGCAACACCAGCAACAGAAAACTACGGATGACAGAAGGGTGAATTTTACTCACCGTATCCCAGCCGCCATGAAATGAAAATGGCATTTTTCCCAGATTCAGCAGATTCATAATGTCTCGTCCTTATCCTTATTGTGCTTTGATGGATATCGGTGTCAGTCTGACTGCTCACCAATCAGTGAACTCGTGCAGCGGGCATCCGCGAGGGGAATGACTGTTGCACAGAATTTATATCAATGTATGAAATAAGCAGAGAAAGTCAAGGAAACGATAGGCTGTGCTGTATGCAGGATAGGTCTTTGCGGGGCATCGTCGGCAATCATGTGCAACAAAAAAAAGCCACGCTGATTGCGTGGCTTTTGGTGAGGAGCAAGGCGTATTATTCCGCGCCCATTTCCTTAATCAGTTTGTCTGCTTTATCGACATGTTTCATTTGCCATAACATGTAGCGCAGATCGACCTGAATCGAGCGTGTATTGGCTTTGTTGTAATCCCAGTCAGAGATGATGGAATCGAGCGTGCCGTCAAAGGCCAGTCCGATGAATTCACCTTTTGCATTCAGCGCAGCAGAACCGGAATTGCCACCAGTGATATCGAGTGTTGCCAGATAGGCGAGTGGCACTGCTTTCAACTTAGGATCAACATATTTTCCGAAGTCTTTGGCTTTGATTGCGGCTAACTGAGCAGCAGGCGCATTGAATTCTCCCTGGCCTGTGGCTTTTGGAGGAATACCGTTGACTGTCGTGAATGCAGACCATGCCAGGCCATCGGCTGTGCCGTGATCGCGACCAGCCACTTTACCGAACGTGACACGCAATGTGCTGTTCGCATCAGGGTAAACCGCTTGTCCTTTGCTCTTCATGAAGGCGATTTTTGCTTTCATGTAGTTGGCATAGGCTTGCTGGATTTTACCTGCCAGCTCTTCGTCTTCCGCTTCGTGTTTCAGGCCGCCTTCATACATTGCTACCGCAGCTTTGATGAAGCTGTCGTTGCTGGTTTTGAAGTCTTCAGGTTTGGCATTCAGCCAGGCTGCACGTGTCGCTTTATCGCCCAGTTTGCTGCCAGCATACAAATTATCCAGCAAGGTTTTCAGGTCAGCTTCGCTCATGCCGTCTTTGATGCCAATTGCCGCATCGAAGTTGGCGCTGCGCTGATCTTTTGACAGTGCAGCGTATTGGCTCAGACTGTTCAGTACCAGTGCTTTATCGACCTTCTCTACATAGTTGCGCTCAACTGCTTCTACACCTGCTTTAAAGCGTGGCAGGTCGCGAACCTGGAAACCAGCTTTGCGCTCAGCATCCGGTTTCGTCGTTTCATTTGCCAGACGATACAGACTGCGGGCAGTGCTCAGCAGACGTGGATACGAACGGTCGAGGAAAAATTCACGTTTGCCTTGTGCATCGCGCTGAGCGATCAGTTTTTCTACATCCGCAATGTCGCTGGCAAATTCTTTTGCTCGAGCCGGATTGCTATTAACCCATGCTTTCAACTCTTCATGCTCTTTGGTTTTGCGGGCAAGAAAATCGCTGCCAGCATAACTGTCGAGCATGCCCTGACGGTTTTTGTAGTAGTTGTTGATACCGGCAACCTGGCTCGCATATTTCAGCTTGGCGTCAGGATCATTGGCGGTCTCTTTCGCGATGATCGCGAGTGACTCACCGGAAGCTTTGACGAATGCCGGATAGCTCCAGTCAAATGTGTACGCGACTTCAGATGGCAGACGGTGACGGTTGGTGCGGCCAGGGTAGCCCAGTACCATGACGAAATCGCCTTCAGATAAGCCGTCTTTTGCCAGTTTCAGGTAATGTTTAGGAACGTAAGGAACGTTATCTTTGCTGTAGTCAGCGGCTTTGCCATCTTTGCTGACATACGCGCGGTAGAAACCGTAGTCGCCGGTGTGACGTGGCCACATCCAATTATCAGTGTCGCCACCGAATTTGCCTACGCCTTCGGCAGGTGCATGCACCAGACGGACGTCGCGGATTTCCATCTGTTTGATCATGTAAAACTCAAGACCGCCATAGTATGGATAGACATTGCAACGATGGCCGGCATCTTTTTCACATTCGGCAACCAGGGCTTTGGAATTTTTCTCTATCGCGTCAACACGCTTTTTGCCTTCCAGTTTGGCAACATCCTTGCTGATGATTTTGTCAGAAACGTTAGTGACTTCTTTAGTAACAAAAATACGTGAGCCAGGTGCAGCCGGTAATTCTTCTGCCAGCGTATTGGCCAGGAAACCATTCGCCAGCAGATTGCGCTCAGGCTTGGAGTTGTACGCCACGCTGCCATAGACGCAATGGTGGTTGGTTGCAACCAGGCCTTGCGGCGAAACAAAAGAAGCTGAACAACCGCCCAGGCTGACGATGGCACCCATAGGGAATTCTGTCAGTTTGGTTAAAGTTGCCGGATCCAATTTTAAACCGGCGGCTTTCAGCTCTTTAGCTACTTGTGGCAGCTGTTGTGGCATCCACATGCCTTCGTCGGCGTAGGCGACTGAGGCTGTGCTCAGAACTGCCAGCGTAATGAGTGTCTTTTTCATAGTTTTATTATTGAAAAGTGAGAAAACGAAGTGAGTCTATCCCTTGGCTCAGTATATGAATACTGGACCCAGCGAGTTTAGTCGCGAAAAAATCTGAAAAGTTCAAATTAACGTCTAATTTCTGCAATTTTCTGCAAATAAACCTGATGCAATCGCTTGTTCCGGGATTATTCAGGTATTTCAATTTCCCGTTGGCGTCGGAAATACAGTCAGTATGCAAGCGAACGTCAATTTTTAAGGCGACATGGTGTAAACTTAGCTGATGCAAATCTATTTATCTTTTCTGGTGGTCGTTCTCTATCTGGCCGCTGTTTTTGTTCCGTTCCCACAGCGCATCGTTGGTGCCGGGGTCAGCGTCCTTGCGTGGTTGCTGCATGCCGCCTCATTATGGCTGGCAGTGTTTGCGGATGATGCTTTACGTATCGGTTTTGCGACCATGTTATCGGCGGCGCTATGGGTGACCGTTTCTGTGTATCTGATAGAGAATCGTAATTTTTCACTCGATGGCTTGAAGTTTTTGTTATTTCCGCCTGCCGCAGGATTTTCTATCCTGCCTGTATTTTTCCCGGGTGCAGTGATTGCACTGACGGGGAAAACAGCGATGTTTCCTTGGCATGTCAGCATCGCATTGCTGGCCTACAGCACATTGACTATCGCGGCGTTTCATGCGGCGATCATGAGTCTGCAAGATAAACATTTGCATAAATTGCGTTCACGCACTTTGCAACCATGGCTGAGCGCGGTGATTGATAAATTGCCAGCTTTGCTGACGATGGAAAAGGTTTTGTTCAGACTGATTTCTGTCGGATTTGTATTACTCAGCCTGACCGTATTATCTGGCATTGTGTTTTCCGAGCAGGTGCTGGGCGTGGCATTTAAGTGGGATCACAAAACCATCCTGTCATTATTGTCGTGGCTGTTGTTTGCCATCTTGCTGGTGGGGCGCAGGTGGCGCGGCTGGCGTGGAAAAACTGTATTGAACTTCACCTTGTCCGGTTTCCTGACCTTATTGCTGGCGTATGTCGGCAGTCGTTTCGTGCTGGAAGTGGTGTTGCACAGGAGTATGGTATGAAATTGCTGATGTGGCTGGTATTGGCGGTGTTGGTCATTCTGGCGATACGTAAAAAAGCCAGACCTATGACGCAGGACAGCATGCGCAGCCGGAATGCGGAGACGGCATCCGACGCTTCTTCATTTGATATGCCGGCGACAGCCACTACGCCGGCAGAAACCATGGTTTGCTGTGCGCATTGTCAGATTTATTTACCCGCTTCTGAAGCCGTTATCCGGGGCCAACAAACCTATTGTTCTTCAGCGCACGCTGATTTGCATTAGTTCAGAAATAAGCTGAGCCCATGGCAGCGACTTTTTCTGTTTTTCCTGAGCCGACGCCCTCGTTCTGGCGATCTCTGCAAACCCTGAATATTTCCCGGGTCATCATTGCCATCAGTCTTTTGTTGCTGCTCAATTTACGCAGCAACAAAGACATCTGGGTATTTTCCCATGTGTTTGCCATTGATATTTGTACCGCCTACTTAATTTCCAGTCTGGGCTTTACGATACTCAAAGTCGTGCACACGCGGCATTTTATTTTGCAACTGCTGTCGCAGATTACGCTCGACATCATCATTATTTCCTTGCTTTATCTCGGCTCCGGCGGCGGGCGTGGTGGCTTTAATATCTTATTTTTGTTTCCTCTGGCGGGCGTTTCGATTCTGGCGCCGTTATTGTGGGCTTTCTTTTTCTGCTCGCTTGTCAGTTTGTTGTTGTTGAGCGAAGGAATGTACCGTTCCCTTGAGTTAGATGATGGTAGTCTGGTTTCGCAGGCGGGTCTGTTCGGTGCCTCCTATTTTGCTGTTGTGTATGTGGTGAATCGTCTCGCGAGTAATCTTATCCGCCAGGAACAACTCGCAGCATTGCGTGGAAATGAATTAGCAATGCAGCAGGCGATCAATCGTCTGGTGATCGCGGATATGGATGACGGAATACTGGTGCTTGATCATTCCGGGCGCATGTTTGAAATGAATCCGGCCGCAGAACGTATGCTTGGCGGAAATCTCAAAAAAGACATGATTGGTATCAAATTGGCAGATGTCATCGCTTTGCGTCCTATGGCGGACACTTTGGCGGATATCCAGATCCGAAATGCGGGTAAGGCACCCAGAGAATTAGAAGATGAGATTTCATTTGTGTCTATTCCCTGCTACCTGGATGAAAGTAAAGGAAGTGTTTCCGGCTCCGCGATACCGCGCTCAGGTTTTGAACACAGTAGTTTTGGTTTCAGATCAGAGCGACCGCATTTTGTCACGCATCTAAAATTGCGGATGATTATCGTCAAAGATGCGAATGAAACTGGTCTGCAGGCGTCAGCGAATGATTACACCGTTATTTTTATGCAGGATGTGTCGGATATTGAGAATCATGCGCAGCAATTGAAACTAGCCTCGATGGGGCGTCTGACCGCCAGTATTGCGCACGAAGTCAGAAATCCGCTGTCGTCCATTTCTTATGCGGCCTCTTTGTTAAACGAAGATATTGCTCACATAGAAGACAATAAAGAGCAGGCAAAACGTCTCTTAAAAATTGTTGACGATAATGTCGGACGTTTAAATCAGTTGATCGAAGATATTCTGAAACTCTCACGTAAGGCACGCAATGATGTCGAGCCTTATTTCCTGATGCCGCTGGTGAGCCAGTGCGTACAGGATTTTGTCGAGATAAAAAAAGTCGCCCCCGATCTGATCGCCGTTGCTCATGATGTTGATTTCAAAGTCAGTTTCGATCCTGGCCATTTGACTGAAATTGTTTCAAACTTGCTGTCGAATGCAGTCCGGTATGCAAGCGGTCGCTCTGGCAGCATTCGTTTGTATGCAATGATAAATCCTGGTGGTCGGCAGGAGTTGCATATTCAGGATGATGGTCCTGCTATCAGTTTTGAAGTCCGTGCACATTTATTCGAACCTTTTTATACGACATCCCGGATGGGAACTGGTCTGGGCTTGTATATGGCGCGGGAATTATGTCTGAATAACAAAGCCTTGCTAGATTATGAATATCGTGTCGATCACAGCGATGCTGAAGACAGTGAGCCTAAGGGGCGTTTCGTGATTAATTTTTCTGGATTGAACGCATGAGCAACATTGGCGGCAACACTTGTCCACGCATTCTGGTGGTTGATGATGAGGCGCATTTGCGCGAGTTGTTAGAGATCACGCTGATTAAAATGGGGCTGGATGTTGATAGCGCCGAAAATCTGGATATTGCGAGAACGCTGCTGGCTAAAAACTGCTACTCCTTGGTGTTGACTGACATGCGTTTGCCTGATGGATCGGGAATGGAGTTAGTGGAAGAGGTTAATCTTCATTATAAAAACACCCCCATCGCGGTGATTACGGCCTTTGGCAGCACTGATAATGCGGTGATTGCTCTGAAGGCCGGGGCGTTTGATTATGTATCAAAGCCCGTTGCTCTCGATCATTTACGCAAACTGGTGCGTTCGGCGCTGGAAATAAATCTGGTCAATGCCGAACCAGAAGTCGCGTCCGATGTGTGTGCAATGACGCCAACCTCGTTTCTGATTGGTTCATCGTCAGGTATGCAGGAAGTCCGTGCGCAAATCAGCTGTCTGGCGCGTAGCATGGCACCGGTCATCATTACCGGGGAATCCGGTAGCGGTAAGGAGCTGGCCGCACGAGAAATTCATACATCCAGTTCGCGCGCTGGCAAGCCGTTTATTGCGGTTAATTGTGGGGCAATTCCTGAGACATTGATGGAAGCGGAATTTTTCGGTTATCGCAAAGGCGCTTTTACCGGGGCGGCAGATGATCGCGAAGGATTTTTTCAGGCGGCGAATGGTGGCACGCTGATGCTGGATGAGGTCGCAGATTTACCGCTGGCGATGCAGGTGAAGTTGTTGCGTGCAATACAGGAACGCCGTATTCGCAAAGTTGGCGCGACGCTGGAAGAGGCTGTTGATGTCAGGATTATCAGTGCCACCCACCAGAATCTGAGTACCTGCGTAGACGAAGGTCGATTCCGGCAGGACTTGTATTACCGCTTAAATGTCATTGAGCTGCACTTGCCACCGTTGCGTGAGCGTCTTGATGATATTGCTGATTTATCTGCTGCGATATTACGTAAGCTCGCTGGTGGTGATGTCACCTTGTCGCCAGCGGCATTGCAGGCTTTACGTGCTTATGATTTCCCTGGCAATGTCCGTGAACTGGAAAACATACTCGAGCGTGCACTCGCGTTTGCCAATGATGGTTGTATACAATTGGTCGATCTGGCGTTGCGCAATAATAAAAAAACGCCAATGGAACAGCATGTTGATGATGTTGTACAGTCTGAGCAGCTGGTTACTGAGACTATATCCCCGAAAGATGAAGATGTTTTTTCTCCTCCGAAGCTTCCTTGTTCCTTGCCTGAATATCTTGAGAATATCGAACGCGAACTGATTATGCGGGCTTTGGAGCAGACCCGACATAACCGGACTCAGGCGGCAGAGCTGCTCGGTGTCAGCTTCAGACAATTGCGTTACCAAATACAGAAATTAAAAATTCAGGATTAGTTTTTCCGGAAATTCAAGCTGCGTTTTTGCCCCCGCTTTCATGCGGACGACGGTATGGTCAGCATGCGGCCATTTTCACTTCGCTTCCTCCCTAAGATCTGCTTCGCCCTGTTGCAGGATTGGCGACACTGATGCTGAAAACCGATAGATAAATATCCTTTAAGTAGTGTGACTATTTTCTGTTAGCACTCACTTACTCAGCTTGCTGCAGATTTCTGATCATCTGCGAAAGTCAATCGCTGCACAAAAAAAATTACTGAAAAATTAGCAAATAAAGCGGTTGCACACCTTAGCGTCGGGTACTAGAATTAGGGCTATAAATTATTTGTGCACTATATATAGTAGTTTTTCTTGTTTTACCTTTCTTGCTTCACATTCCCCTTTTTAGCAGCAATTGATTTAAAAATGAAGAAATAACACGGCCATTTGCCGTGTAAAGCTAGTTTGTAATAAGGCGCAACATTCAGTTAACCCGAGCGTTTCATGATCGTCTGAAGTCATGAGCGACTCAAGATATCACCGACTCTGGAGGTTCAATGCACTCTTCAATGGAAACATCAACACCATCTCATTCCGACCTAAGCTCCGCAGGCGGTAACGCCGTTCAGGCGAGTGCTGGCAGCGGATTCAGCGAGCACCGGGTAATTCGTCGTAATGGTGCCGTAGTTGGTTTTGAACCGCAAAAAATTGCGATCGCAATGACGAAGGCGTTTTTGGCCGTTAACGGTGGTCAGGGCGCCGCCTCTGCCCGTATCCGTGAACTCGTTGAGCAATTGACTTCGACGGTTGTCGCAGCATTGTTGCGCAGACAGCCAACTGGTGGCACATTTCATATTGAAGATATTCAGGATCAGGTTGAGCTGGCGCTGATGCGGTCCGGTGAGCATGATGTTGCCCGTTCTTATGTTTTGTATCGTGCCAAACATCAGGAAGAACGCCGCCTGCAACGCGAAGCGCAACAAGCTTCACAGGCAAAACTGCCGCAAATCCATGTGATTATTGACGGTGAAAAAGTCATTCTCGACATTGAAAAAGTTCGTGCCCTCATTACTGCTGCCTGCGTTGGTCTCGACAAACTGGCGGATGCAGAAGCGATCCTGACTGAAACATTGAAGAACCTGTACGACGGCGTGCCTGTCGAGGAATTGCATAAATCAGCGATTCTGGCTGCGCGTGCTTTGATGGAAAAAGAACCAGCCTACAGTCAGGTGACTTCCCGTTTGCTGTTACACACTGTACGTAAAGAAGTCTTTGGTAAAGAGGTGGCTCAGCAGGATGCTGCCGCTGAATACATTCGCTATTTCCCGCAATTTATCCAGAAAGGCATTGCTGCCGAATTACTGGATACAAAATTAGCGGAATTTGATCTGGACCGCCTGGCAAAAGCATTGGTCGCTGACCGCGATCTGCAATTCAGCTATATTGGTTTGCAGACTTTGTATGACCGTTATTTCCTGCATGTCCGCGGCACCCGTATTGAAATGCCACAGGCTTTTTATATGCGCGTGGCGATGGGCCTGGCGTTGGAAGAAAAAGACCGTAATGCTCGGGCAATCGAGTTCTATCACCTGTTGTCCAGCTTTGATTTCATGAGCTCGACACCGACGCTGTTTAACTCCGGCACACAACGTTCGCAATTGTCATCCTGCTACCTGACTACTGTCTCTGATGATTTGGCCGGTATTTATGATGCGTTGAAAGAAAATGCTTTGCTGGCAAAATATGCAGGTGGTCTGGGGAATGACTGGACACCAGTGCGTTCACTCGGTGCGCACATCAAAGGCACGAATGGTAAATCTCAGGGCGTGGTGCCTTTCCTGAAAGTCGTCAACGATACTGCGGTTGCGGTCAATCAGGGTGGTAAGCGTAAAGGTGCAGTCTGCGCCTACCTCGAAACCTGGCATATGGATATCGAGGAATTCCTCGATCTGCGCAAAAATACCGGTGATGACCGTCGCCGTACGCATGACATGAATACGGCCAACTGGATTCCGGATCTGTTCATGAAGCGTGTGATGGAAAAGGGTGACTGGACGCTGTTCTCCCCATCCGATGTACCGGATCTGCATGATAAATTTGGTAAAGCATTTGAAAGCGCTTACCTCGCTTACGAAGCCAAAGCCGCCAGCGGTGAGATCGAACTGTCTAAAAAAATACCGGCGCTCGACCTGTGGCGCAAGATGCTGTCTATGTTGTTTGAAACAGGACACCCTTGGATCACGTTCAAAGATCCTTGCAATATCCGTAGTCCGCAGCAGCATGTAGGCGTAGTGCACTCGTCGAATCTGTGTACCGAGATCACGCTCAATACGAACGAAAGCGAAATCGCCGTATGTAATCTGGGCTCGGTCAACCTGCCAGCACACATGAAAAATGGCAAACTGGATCACGTCAAATTGCAAAAAACGATCCGTACTGCGATGCGTATGTTGGATAACGTGATCGATATTAACTACTACGCAGTGCAAAAAGCGCGCGATTCGAATCTGCGCCACCGTCCGGTTGGCATGGGTATCATGGGCTTCCAGGATTGCCTGCACATGATGCGTGTGCCATATGCATCGAATGAAGCGGTGCAGTTTGCTGACACATCGATGGAAGCCGTTTGCTATTACGCTTACCTGGCATCGACAGAGTTGGCCGAAGAGCGTGGCACTTACAGCTCTTATAAAGGTTCGTTGTGGGATCGCGGTATTCTGCCGCAAGACTCATTGAAGTTATTGGCGGAAGAGCGTGGCGGTTATCTGGAAGCGGATTTCTCTGAAACCATGGACTGGACTGTGGTACGTGATCGCATCAAGCAATTTGGTATGCGCAATTCCAATTGCGTCGCGATCGCGCCGACTGCAACGATTTCTAACATCATCGGTGTCTCAGCTTGTATCGAACCGACTTATCAGAATCTGTATGTGAAATCGAATTTATCGGGCGAGTTTACTGAGATTAATGAACACTTAGTACGCGATCTGAAATTGCGTGGCTTGTGGGATGAAGTGATGATCGCCGATCTGAAATATTTCGACGGCAGCCTGGCGCGTATTGATCGTATTCCACAAGATTTACGCGAACTGTATGCGACTGCGTTTGAGATTAGCCCATCGTGGTTGGTGGAAGCGGCGTCGCGTCGTCAGAAATGGATAGATCAGGCGCAATCCCTGAATATCTATATGGCGGGCGCATCCGGTAAAAAACTGGACGAGACCTATAAACTGGCGTGGTTACGTGGTCTGAAAACGACGTATTACCTGCGTACGATAGGTGCGACACATACAGAAAAATCTACATCCAAAACCGGTGCGTTGAATGCGGTTGCGGTCGATGGTGGTGCTGGAGCATTCAGTGCTGCGCCGGCGGTGGCTGCGCCAGCAGTTGCCCCTGAAGCTGAGGGGGCTGCTTGCTACCTCCGCCCAGGAGATCCTGGTTTCGAAGAGTGCGAAGCTTGTCAGTAATGCGGTCGGTGTTCAGGCAGTAACTGACATAAATAAAGAACTAATCAATTGAACTTTCAGCGAACGATGTGAGCTATCCATCGTTCGCAATGTCCGGCACATTTTTGCTTATGCGCAAAGATAAAGTGTCATCTTGTAAGGAATAAAAATGTTATCTTGGGACGATGAAGCCACACCAGCAGCGCCATCAACTGTGCGGCCAACAGGTAGTGATGCACAAGCTGGTTTGCAATTGCAGGAAGTTGCGCTGAATCCAGCGTTGGTCAAAAAGACCGAATCTGCGAGCGCAGAAGATATTGCGCGTCGTGTGAATGCTGCCGACAAACGGATTATTAATGGACAGACAGACGTTAACCAGCTGGTACCATTCAAGTACAAGTGGGCATGGGATAAATATCTGGCTGGTTGCGCGAATCACTGGATGCCGCAAGAAATCAATATGCAGCGCGATATTGAATTGTGGAAAAATCCAAATGGTCTGACTGACGATGAACGTCGCTTGGTGACACGTAATCTCGGGTTCTTCGTGACGGCAGATTCTCTGGCGGCAAACAATATTGTGCTGGGTACTTATCGTCACATCACCGCGCCGGAATGCCGTCAGTATCTGTTGCGTCAGGCATTTGAAGAAGCGATTCATACTCATGCGTATCAATATATTGTTGAATCACTGGGTTTGGATGAAGGCGAAATTTTTAACGCTTATAACGAAATCGAATCGATCCGTGATAAAGATCAGTTTCTGATTCCATTCATCGATGTGTTGACGAATCCTGAATTTAAAACTGGCACGACCGAAGCGGATCAGACTTTGCTGCGTTCGCTGATTGTCTTTGCGTGTCTGATGGAAGGACTGTTCTTCTACGTTGGATTTACGCAGATTCTGGCGCTTGGTCGTCAGAATAAAATGATGGGTGCGGCGGAACAGTATCAATACATTTTGCGTGACGAATCGATGCACTGCAATTTCGGGATTGATCTGATTAATACGATTAAGATGGAAAATCCGCATTTGTGGACGGCGGAATTCAGAGATGAAATTAAATCGTTGTTTTTGCGCGCGGTGGAGTTGGAATATCGCTACGCAGAGGATACAATGCCGCGTGGAGTGCTTGGATTAAATGCGCCGATGTTCAAAGGATATTTACGCTTCATCGCAAATCGCAGAGCACAACAAATTGGTCTTGATGTTTTGTTCCCTCAGGAAGAAAATCCTTTCCCGTGGATGAGCGAAATGATAGACCTGAAAAAAGAGCGCAACTTTTTTGAAACGCGCGTGATTGAGTATCAAACCGGTGGAGCCCTCAATTGGGAGTAGCAGCTGAATAAGCGCCCCGGTCTCCTGAAAAGGAATGCTCAAGGTTTGCACGAGATGTAAAACTCGAGAGGCCTCACCAAACTGAATGGACAGTCACAGATTAAATTGCTTGTACTGTTAGTGCCGCAATACCTGGCGAAATCGGGTATTGCGGTTTTTGGCTTTGTGCCTTGAGTTCTGTAACTATTATTGACGTACGCAGGGAACGCGGGCGTTGCAGATTGATCGTTTCAGACGACGATCACAGAGCGAAAATTTTATGGCTGAAGTGCTGCATCATTGAGGGCATGCAGCAGTTCAGCCGATGCCGAATTCATTAGCACAAACATCGTTTATGTTTGTGCCCATGAATAATCCGCTTGAAAGGATAGAGCGGATTTAATTTTTATCCGATTTTTTCCATCTCTATCGAAGGAGAAACAAAATGGCAACAGCACCAAAAACGGCAGCGGGCGATTCCGCCGCTGCGAAAAAGACGACTGCTAAAAAAGCTGTCGCAAAAAAAGTAGCAGCTAAACCGGCAGTAAAAGCAGCTGCAAAGCCAGCAGCAAAAGCAGCGGCTAAACCAGCAGCGAAAAAAGTCGTTGCTAAAGCGGCAGCGAAGCCAGCAGCGAAAAAAGTAGCAGCGAAGCCAGCAGCAAAAGCAGCGGCCAAACCAGCAGCGAAGAAAGCCGTCGCTAAAGTGGCAGCGAAGCCAGCAGCGAAAAAAGTAGCAGCGAAACCAGCAGCAAAAGCAGCGGCCAAACCAGTAGCGAAGAAAGCCGTCGCTAAAGTGGCAGCAAAGCCAGCAGCGAAAAAAGTAGCAGCGAAACCAGCAGCAAAAGCAGCGGCCAAACCAGCAGTGAAAAAAGTCGTCGCTAAAGCGGCAGCGAAGCCAGCAGCGAAAAAAGTAGCAGCGAAACCAGCAGCAAAAGCAGCGGCCAAACCAGCAGCGAAGAAAGCCGTCGCTAAAGTGGCAGCGAAGCCAGCAGCGAAAAAAGTAGCAGCGAAACCAGCAGCAAAAGCAGCGGCCAAACCAGCAGCGAAGAAAGCCGTCGCTAAAGCGGCAGCGAAGCCAGCAGCGAAAAAAGTAGCAGCGAAGCCAGCAGCAAAAGCAGCGGCTAAACCAGCCGCTAAACCAGCTGCAAAAAAAGTAGCGGCGAAAAAAGCTGCACCAGCGAAGCCAGCGACTCCTGATGCAAAAACAGTCGTCAGCCCGAATGCTGCGTGGCCATTCCCGACTGGCAATCGTCCAGCGTAATTTTACGCTACTTGGTTGCCTGACCTTATTCAGGCACAATACCCACTATGTGATGATTCACCTGGTGGGTTTTTTTTGAGGATAACTTGTGCTGCATGGAATTTTTACCTTCGTCATCGATATCGTGACTGGCTTTTTTGCCGGATTCTTGCTGTTACGTTTCTGGATGCAAGTACAACGCGTCCGTCCTCCTGCTGGTTTGGCACAGGCGATTTTTCAAATCACAGATTGGTTGGTACATCCGATACGACGTGTCGTGCCGGGATTTCGTGGCTACGATTGGGCAACGATGGTCGGCGTTTTTCTGACTGCGTTGTTGTCGATGGTATTGGATTTCTGGTTGTTATCTGAAGTCTCATTCAGCACAATTTTGCTGCTTGCAGTATTTCGCGTGTTGCAGTGGGTACTGTATGGTTTGATGGCTCTGCTGGTGCTTGAAGCAATTTTCAGCTGGGTGAATCCACATGCGCCACTGGCACCCTTTATCCGTGCATTGAATGAGCCCTTGCTGTCACCGTTCCGCAAGGTATTACCTTCGCTGGGAGGCCTGGACTTCTCTCCGTTGCTGGTGTTAATCTTATTGCAAATATTGAGCCGGGTGCTCAATGAGTTGATGCCACGCTTGCTGATGCTGTAACCGGAAATCTTAGTTTTCCGGTTTTGCTGTCGATTGACGGACGATCAGCTGAGACCTCAGCATTTCACGTCGTAACGGAAGGGCTGGATTCGTAATTCTGGCCACGAGAACTTGCGCAGTGAGTTGCCCTATATCGTGTTTAGGTTGTGCGATGGTCGTCAATGGTGGCGTGCTGAATGAGGCCAGTGCAATATCGTCGTAACCGATGACGGAGAGCTGTTGCGGTATTTTTACGCCAGCTTCATTTGCTGCGCAGATGCCACCGATCGCCATCAGATCATTGCTGACAAAAATCGCCGTTGGTTTTTCAGGTAAGGCCAGTAACTGTTTAAATGCATTAAATCCGCCCTGGCTGGTAAAGTCACTATGGATCAGATATTCCGTACGGAATTCCAGCTTTGCTTCGGCTAACGCGCGTAAATAACCGGTGACCCGACCACCGCTCGGTAGCAGCGTGTCTGGTCCGGCAACACAGGCGATCCGGCGATGTCCTAACCCTATCAGATAGCGGGTCGCATCATAGCCGCCCTGTACGTGATCGGCTTCAATTAAATCTGCCGCAACGCCTGCCACTTCACGGTCAACCAGCACTTTCGGGATGCCTTCATCGGCCAGCAATTTTGTTAATTCTTCGTCAGATCCTGATGGCACCAGAATCAGACCGTCAATCCGTTTTTCCATCAGTACCCGGATATACGCAGCCTGCTTTTTCGGATCATCATCAGAATTACACAAAATAATGTTATAGCCGAGTTTGAATGACGCATCTTCTATGCCCTGGATTACTTCGGCGAAATACGGATTCGAATTATTAGGAATCATCATACCGAGGGTATGGGTCCGGTCATTTTTTAAACTGCGTGCAACGGCGCTGGGAATGTAGCGTAATTCCTTGATGACAGAGAGAACACGCTCACGGGCATCATCGCTGACAACCCGGGTATTATTGATCACATGCGAAACGGTAGTCGTTGATACGCGCGCTTTTTCCGCGACCTGCTTCATTGTTGCCATAAAAATTCCTGCTTTTCGATGATGAGATTATGACGCAGGATATCGCTAGCGGTTAAAATTTTTGCAAACATCCAGAAAGGATTTCACATGCATGATCTGATGATCCGTAATGCGCATTTGCCCGATGGCCGCAGCGGTGTCGATATTCTCGTGCGGCAGGGCAGGATAGAAGTGATAGCGGAACGCTTACCGAAGATAAGTATTCCTGAAATTGATGCGAACGGGGATTTGCTCAGCACACCGTTTGTTGACGCGCATTTCCATATGGATGCCGTGCTTTCATACGGTTTGCCACGCGTGAATCAGTCAGGAACGCTGTTGGAGGGAATCGCGCTATGGGGTGAACTCAAACCAATGCTGACGCAGGAAGCACTGGTTGCCAGAGCGATCGACTATTGCGACTGGGCGATTGCCAAAGGTTTGCTGGCAATACGTACCCATGTCGATATTTGTGATGACCGTTTGCTGGCTGCAGAGGCTTTGCTGGACGTGAAGCGGCAGGTGGCACCGTATATTGATTTGCAGTTGGTGGCATTTCCGCAGGACGGCTTATTACGCAGTCCGACAGCATTCGATAATCTGAAACGCGCGATTGCGATGGGCGTGGATGTAGTTGGCGGCATTCCGCATTTTGAACGGACGATGGCAGAAGGTGCCGAATCAGTGCGTCTGTTATGTGAGTTTGCTGCAGAAAAAGGTTTGCGCGTTGATATGCATTGCGATGAATCCGATGATCCTCTGTCACGTCATATAGAAACGCTGGCCTTTCATACGCAGCGTCTCGGTTTGCATCATCGGGTGACGGGATCGCATCTGACATCCATGCATTCGATGGATAACTACTACGTCAGTAAGTTGTTGCCGCTGATGCGTGAAGCAGGGGTTGCTGCCATTGCCAATCCCTTGATTAACATTACTTTGCAAGGCCGTCACGATACTTACCCTAAACGTCGTGGCATGACACGCGTTCCAGAAATGCTGGCAGCGGGAATCGACGTGGCTTTCGGACATGATTGCGTAATGGATCCCTGGTATAGCCTGGGGTCGGGTGACATGCTGGAAGTAGCGAGCATGGGTTTGCATGTTGCCCAAATGACCGGGCAGCAGGCGATGCGACAGTGTTTCGATGCCGTGACTAAAACACCCGCCAAAATCATGGGGCTGGAAGGCTATGGTTTGCAGCCGGGCTGCTTTGCGGATTTCGTTATTCTTGATGCTGCCAGCAGTATTGAGGCATTACGTTTGCGCCCGGTGCGACGCTACGTGATTAAGCGCGGTCAGATCATCAGTGAAACCCCAAAACAGGAGGCTAGCCTGCATTTGTCTGGCAGAGAAACACGGGTGAGTTTCAGACGGTAAGGAGATGGAAAAAGCGCATAAAAAAGGAAGGGTAAAACAGGACTCTGAGTATTCACGCGGCTGACAGGCTATTTTTGCTCTGGCAACCGCGTGAATATTAGGAGTTACAGTGTTGAGAATGCTTGTTTGGCTGCTGCTATCGTCGTATCAATAATCGCATCGTCATGCGCGATCGAAACGAAGCCTGCTTCAAAAGCCGATGGTGCGAGATAAACGCCAGCATCGAGCATCAGATGGAAGAAACGATTAAATTTACCTTTGTCCGTCGCCATCATCGCGGCATAGGAATCGGGAATCTGTGCCGCGAAATACAGACCAAACATGCCACCGACCGCGTCTGCACAGAAATCAAAGCCTGCTTGTTGTCCTACCGCAGTCAGGCCATCCGCGAGTTTGCGGGTTTGTGCCGTCAATTGCTCGTAAAAACCTGGTTGCTGAATAATTTTTAATGTTGTCATGCCTGCCGCGACGGCGACCGGGTTGCCTGATAAAGTCCCCGCCTGATAGACGCCGCCGAGCGGTGCCATGTGCGCCATGAGATCGGCACGTCCACCAAATGCGGCCACTGGCAAGCCACCGCCGATGACTTTACCCATGCATACCAGATCGGCCTGTATTCCATACAAGGCCTGAGCCCCTTGCAGTCCGACGCGGAAACCGCACATCACTTCATCAAAAATCAGCACGCTGCCATGCTTAGTGCAAAGACGGCGCATGGTTTGCAGGAATTCTGGCGTGGCACGAATCAGATTCATATTGCCCGCAACTGGCTCAACAATTATGCAGGCGATCTGATCCCCGATCGATTGGAATACATCTTCCAGTTGCTGACTGTTGTTATAGTCGAGCACCAGTGTATGTTTGCTGAAATCTTCCGGCACACCTGCCGATGTCGGGTTGCCGAAAGTCAGCAAGCCGCTGCCAGCTTTCACTAACAACGCGTCGGCGTGGCCGTGGTAGCAACCCTCGAATTTAATAATTTTGTCGCGTTTAGTCGCTCCGCGGGCGAGGCGCAACGCACTCATCGTCGCTTCAGTTCCGCTCGATACCAGGCGGATTTGCTCTACGCCTGGAACGATGTTGCAGATTTCTTCCGCCATCAACACTTCGCCTTCGGTCGGCGCACCAAAGCTCAATCCGCGGGCGGCAGCTTCCTGAACGGCTTTCACAACATCAGGGTGTGCATGGCCGACAATGGCGGGACCCCAAGAGCCGATATAGTCGATGTAACGCTGATCTTCTGCATCCCAGAAGTAGGCGCCCTCAGCACGGGTGATAAAGCGAGGCGTACCGCCGACGGAGCGAAAAGCTCTGACCGGAGAATTGACGCCGCCGGGAGTCGTTTTTTGCGCACGTGCAAACAGGATTTCGTTTTTATTCGTCATGATAGAAAGGATAATTGGTTCGAATGGTGTTGCCGCTGGATGATGCGTTTATACAGCGTGTACAGACAGTGTGTATTCAGTGTTCAGGTTCTCTCGCCCAGAAATAGCGGTCAGGAATCAGTTTCCCCATCCCTAACTGCTGCGCGTGGCTCACGGCCGCCATGGTAAATTCCTGTGCTTCCATTACCGCCTCTGGAATCTCAAGACCCGTTGCCAGTAAGGCTGTAATTGCAGCGGAGAGCGTTGACCCTGCTCCGGCATGAGAGCCAGGCACGCGTTGCCAGACGTCTCGTCTGACGATACCAGATTCGCTGAACAGCGTATTTGCGACCTCTCCGCTGTTGCACGGTGTTCCGGTGACAAAAACATATTCGCAACCGGAATCAATTAACGCCATCGCATCTGCCGTTAAGTCTTCCGGTTCTGCATTTTCCTTCCAGGTTTCTGCCAGGCGTGACAGTTCCACCGCTGAAATCAGTAATAACGTCGCTTGTGGGATTAGTAATTCCCGGATAGATAAGGTCAGGTCTTCTGCATCGGGAATGTGATCTGTGATTGCGGTATTAAATGGATCCAGAATCAAGGGCATTTCCGGATAATCCGAGACGATCTCGGCAATGGTCGTGACGTTATCCACGCTACCGACCTGGCCGACCTTAATCGTGAGCACGGGCATATCTTCCAGAACGGTTCTGGCTTGCTCGTCAATCAGATCCGCGTCTAATGGATGGATGCCATCAATTTGCGATGTATCGCCAGTAAGAATGGCGGTCACAACTGGCAGTCCGTGGCAGCCCATTGCGGCAAATGATGCCAGATCCGCAAACAGTCCCGTTGCTCCGACCGGGTCTGAAGCACCAAAACTAAGAATAATGGGAGAAATTTGGTTTTGCACGTTTGGTAGATTAATATAGGCAACCTTGACGAACCAAGGATGGTTCGAAAAAGAAAAATTACGCAGAAATGCAGGCTTTTGTAATTTTATGCAGGATATTTAATATTTTACTTGATTGAAGGATTTTAGTCGTGAGTGAGAGTGCTGGCGAAAAGCCACAGTATAAAACATGGATGTGTCTGATTTGTGGCTGGGTTTATGATGAAGAACAAGGTTCCCTCGAAGATGGTATTCCTGCCGGTACTTTATGGGATGATGTACCCATGAACTGGACTTGTCCTGAGTGTGGCGCCCGTAAAGAAGATTTTGAAATGACAGCAATTTGATAGGAATGTGTCTTTTAGACTATAAAAGTGTGTCTTTTTGGCGATACGGAATGTTTATTGCAGGGAAATAAACGCCAGATCGAAATTTTTTTTGTTAAAGTGGTAGCTTGCTATTTTTCTGTCGGGAAGATGATTTTATGTCAGCGTTGGCAAGCAATGAAAACTTGAAAATCATGGTGATTGACGATAGCAGCACGATACGTCGATCGGCAGAGATATTCCTCGGACAAGCTGGTTATACAATCGTCTTGGCTGAGGACGGCTTTGACGCACTCGCAAAGATTAACGATTCTCATCCTGACCTGATTTTTTGCGACATTCTGATGCCAAGGCTGGATGGTTATCAAACCTGCGCCTTGATAAAGAAAAGTGTCAAATTCAGGGATACACCTGTCATTATGTTATCTTCCAAGGATGGACTGTTTGACAGAGCGCGCGGCGCCATGGTCGGTTCTGATGAATATCTGACCAAACCTTTTACAAAAGATAGTCTTTTGAGAACTGTGCGGAATTACACGACCGATACACAGGAAAAATAATTCAGTTTTATGTGAGGAATTAGCGAATGGCTATTCAAAAAATATTAATAGTAGATGACTCTCCTACAGAGCGTTATTTTTTAACGGAAGTTTTGGTTAGAAATGGCTTCTCTGTATCTACCGCTGAAAATGGCGAGGAAGCCCTGACAAAAATTAAGGCAGATAAACCACAGTTGATTCTGATGGATGTAGTGATGCCTGGGCAAAACGGTTTTCAGATCACGCGTGCTATTGCCAAAGATCCGGAAACACAGGATGTGCCAATTATCATCTGTACCAGCAAGAATCAGGAGACAGATCGTATCTGGGGTTTGCGTCAAGGCGCCAAGGATTACCTGGTAAAGCCAATTGACCCACAAGAGTTGTTGGCAAAAATTGCCGCTCTTAGTTAATGATCCGCAGATCGCCTGCTTGTCTCTATTTAAAAGAAATACCCGGATAGCCTCATGACTAAGACTTTGAGTGACTCTGCTGCTAACCTTGAAATTACCAAGTCAGACAGTGGTGTGCGACGTACGCGTTTGCGTGAGTTTCAGGCGCAGTTGGTTGAGCGTATGCAGGCTGCGCAGCGTGGCGGCTTCTCCAAGCTTAGTCAATTGGGGATCATTATCGGGCAGCAGCGTTATTTGCTTGATCTGCGGGAAGCTGGTGAAATTGTCAGTGCCACACTACTGACCAACGTACCATTAACTAAGGATTGGTACGTGGGATTGTCAAACATCCGCGGTAACCTGACCAGTGTGGTTGATTTGTCGCGGTTTCAGGGATTTGAACTGACCAAACTCGACAATTCTTGCCGTATTGTCGGTTTTGCACCCGCGTTGGGGTTCAATAGTGGTTTGCTGGTCTCGCAGGTTCTGGGTTTGCGTAACCTTGCTGAGATGGAAGAGATTGCATCTGGTGAGACTGACGGGAATAGTCAGGAGTGGTTGCAAAGACGGTTTCGTGACCGTGATGGAAATGTGTGGCATGAACTTAGCCTGGCTGCGTTGGTGCAGAATCAGGATTTTCTGCATATAGGTTTATAGTCAGTGCTTCATTTGAAGCAACGCTGACAGATATTCAATCGTTTAGGAGATTCAGTAATGGCATTGAAACTACCGTTCTTGTCCAAGGGAAAAGAAAATCCGGAAATTGACGGAGCAGAAGTTGCGGCAAGGTCATTCGGTAATGCTGGCTCGGTTGAAGTTGAGGAGGCCAGTAACGTGAAAATGTTAACGCCAGAATCATCTCAGGAAGGCGAGCACAAGCAAGCTGAAACTGACTTCGATACGACTCATAATCGCGCTGATGCGACATTCATCGGTGACGCTTTGGAAAAAGGCGGCGACATTTATTTACCGATCATCGGCAAAATGTCATTGCAAAGGCAAATGCGCATTCTGTCCACAACCATGGTCGGTGCGTTAGTGGCTGGTGCATTTTTCGTTTGGCTCAATGCGAATCATTCTGCGCTGATCTCCACGCAGGTGCAGATTTCCGGTGACGTGCTGATGCATTCCCAGCGTATTGGTAAGGCGGCACCAAACTCGATTCAGGGTAACGTTCAGGCGTTTAAACAGCTGGAAGACAGTCGTAAAGAAATTAATAACGATCTGAAAGTCCTGCTGGATGGTGGTACTTATCAAGGTCGTGATGTTAAATCTGCCGACTCCACTCTTGAGCCCGTTTTAAAAGAAACCATCAAAGCGTGGCAGAATTCTAATAAAGCATCTGAAACCATTTTAGCTCGTCGTCAGGAACTGACCGGTTTTGGTCAGACGCTGCAAAAGCTGAATTCGCTGTCTCCGGTTCTGCTGGAATTGACTGAGCAGATTTCTACGCTGAAAGTACAAGGCGGTGGATCCGCTCGTGAGATTTCTGCTTCCGGTCAGTTGGTCATGTTGACCCAGCGTCTGGGTCGTAGCGCGAATGAATTCTTGACTTCTGAGGGTGTTAATCCAGAGACTGCTTTCCTGCTAGGTAAAGATACGAATACTTTCCGCGATCTGGTGGAAGGTTTTCTTAACGGTAGTGAGGTTCTTCGGCTGACGCCGACGAAAGACGCGGATACTCGCGAAAAACTGGAAGAATTGAAAAAGGCTTTTGCTGAATATCAGGCTTCGGTTTCCACTATTCTGGGTAACTTGCAAAACTTCATTGCCGCCAAACAATCTGAACAGTTATTGTTTAACGAAAACGAAGAGCTGAAGTCGAAACTGACTAAGTTACAAAAGACATATACGGATCAGCAGGATTCCACCAGTTTTTCCTTCTGGCTGATGTTGATTTCCGCGGCCGTTGCGTTAGCATCTGCGGTTGGTATTGCTTTGGTTCTGTTGCAGGATAGCCGTAATCGCGCTAAAGAAGCGAATGAACGCCGTCAGGAAGCTGCGGAGCAAATGTTGCAAGCGCAAAAACAAGAGGAAGAAGCGAAAGCTGCAAACGATCAGAATCAGGCCGCGATTTTGCGACTGATGAATGAATTGCAGGAAGTTGCGGATGGTGACTTGACTATTCAGGCGACGGTTTCCGAAGATATTACAGGCGCGATTGCCGACTCGGTTAACTACACAGTGGAAGAGTTGCGTGGTCTGGTCGGCCGGGTTACGACGACAGCTGAACAAGTTACGTCTGCGTCGAATCAGGCGCAAGGTATTTCAGATAACTTGTTGGAAGCGTCAGAGCAACAGTCGCGTGAAATTTCCGATGCCGGTCAGGTAGTTCTGACGATGGCGCAGGATATTACCGACGTTTCGCGCTCTGCGAATGAGTCTGCAGAAGTTGCGCGTCAATCGGTTGCTGCGGCGGAACAGGGCGCGCATGCGGTGGAAGATGCGATCAAGGGTATGAACGAGATCCGCGAACAAATTCAGGAAACGTCTAAACGGATTAAACGTCTGGGTGAATCGTCCCAGGAAATTGGTGAAATCACTGAACTGATTTCTGACATTACCGAACAGACCAACGTACTGGCGCTGAATGCGGCGATTCAGGCGGCATCTGCAGGTGAAGCAGGTCGAGGCTTCTCGGTGGTTGCGGAAGAGGTGCAGCGTCTGGCGGAACGTTCAGCTGAAGCGACAAAGCAGATTGGTGCGCTGGTGCGTACGATTCAAACGGATACTCATGACGCGGTTGCCGCGATGGAAAAATCGACACAGGGTGTGGTTGAGGGAGCAAAACTGTCAGATGCGGCAGGTACCGCTTTGTCTGAGATCCGTAGCGTTTCTAACCGTCTGGCCGAACTGATTCAAGGCATTTCTCTGGCGACTGAACAGCAAGCGACGTCAGCAAACGGTGTTGCACAAAATATTCAGCACATTCTGACTATTACCGAACAGACCCAGAACGGTACACAGCAAACATCCGAGTCGATTAAGCAATTGTCTCTGTTGGCTGAGGAATTGAAAAACTCAGTATCCCGTTTCCGTGTAACTGCCTGATTTTCCAGTCTATGGGTTGCTTAAAACGACCCTATCATATTTGCAGACGATGAACCGCGGTTCATCGTCTCTTGAGTTTGCGGAGCGCGCATGACATCCGATTTTTCAAATTCGTCACATCTGCCTCAGGAACAGTTTGATACTGGACCACTCTCCTGGGTTATGCCCGAGGTGCGGGAAGCGATGACCAACGCTGGCAAAGTGCTGACTGAAGCGCTTGCACAGGATGTTGACGCAAGATCTACCACTTTATTGCATGCGAAAAGTTATTTGCATCAGGCACATGGTGCTTTGCAAATCGTTGATATTGACGGCGTTTCTATCGTCACTGAAACCATTGAGGAATTGATAGAACGCTTGCAAAGCAGTCAGTTGGAAATGACACAGGCAAATATTGATGTCATTCTCGACGCTTTTCATGCTGTATTACGTTACCTTGAGGATTTACTTTCCGGGGCACCGCACCAGCCAGTCCGATTGTTCCCTTATTACCGTGCACTCCTTGAGCTCAAGGGGGCGGAGCGGATACATCCGGCAGACTTATTTTTCCCAGCGTTATCTGTCAGCGAAAGAATTCCTGAACTCGCTGTAACGCCAAATGGCAAACCTGCGAATTACAGTGGCTTACGTCAGCGTTTTGAGAAATTGCTGCTGACGGTACTGACGAGCAAAGATCAGCAAAAGCGACGCGAAGCAGCCGAGAACATGCACGGCCTGATTCATGAAATCGATCAGATGCAGACCAATTCTCAGGCGAAAGCTTTCTGGGTTGTGATGAGGGCATTTGTTGAGGCGGTCGCCGATGGTGGGATCGACGATCAGCAATACGTCAAACAAATTTTCGGGCGTATTAATTTACAAATCCGTCGTCTTGTCGATGGTGTCAACACGATTCCTGAGCGTCTGCTCAGAGATGCCTTGTTCTTTTTAGCTCAGGTAGAAAAACCGTCTGCGTTTGTGTCCAGTATTCGTCGCGCATATCAACTGGATAACAAAGTACCGACTGACTATAACGAAAAAAATTATGGTCAGATTGCGGCAGGCGTATTAAGTACTGCAAAAGAACAGCTGACCGCTGTTAAAAATTTATGGGGCCGGATTGCGAACGGCGATGCCAGTCTGGCTGATAAATTTTCGCAAAAAATGAAGGATCTGGCAGAGACGGGCACGGGTTTAAATGTGCCCTCGCTATCTAAGCTTTTACGCGAATTAAGCGGTATTGCCAGACATGTCGCACATTCTGCAGATGGCAGTAAGCTGGCTCTGGAATTGGCGACAAGCTTGTTATTCGTTGAAAATGCACTGGATCAGATTACCCGTTTACCAGCACATTTTTCCGAGCGCGCGGATGAAATTACTGCACGCTTATTATCGGTTGTATCCGGCGATGAGCCGCAGTCGCAAGCAGCCTGGATGGGTGAAATTTCGCGCGAGGCACAGCAGCGTCAGACCATGACGGTTCTTGTTTCTGAAATTCAGACGAGTTTGCGTCAGGTTGAAAAAACACTGGACGAATACTTCCGTGATCCTGCGCAAAGTGAATCTCTGCATTCGATCGATAACATGCTGCATCAGGTCAGTGGCGCGATGGCGATTCTGGA
Source organism: Cognatundibacterium rivi (assembly GCF_018139565.1). Lineage (GTDB taxonomy): Bacteria > Pseudomonadota > Gammaproteobacteria > Burkholderiales > Burkholderiaceae_D > Undibacterium > Undibacterium rivi. The sequence goes on along the minus strand of NZ_JAGSPK010000003.1, from coordinate 581,309 downwards.
TCAGGATGCGGCGATGCAAGCCTTGGAAACGACCAGACAGACGGTTGCTACGTTGGCGGACTCCAAAGAGTTGTCTGAATCTGATCGTGAAGCTGAGCATCAAAAACTGGCGCAAAATATTGGCGCTCTGAGTTTTTTCATTGAAACTTTGCAGACACAGCCAGAAACAGCGAAAAAGAAATTTGTGTTTGACGCTGAAGCGGGTCTTTTCCGTCCTAATCTGTTGGATGCACCGGCGCAGAAAGAGTTATTACCTGTCAGCGAGGATGTGATTTTCTCAGCTGATCAGTTACAAGCTTCCACTGAAGAGTCCTCTTCCGTTTTAACCGCAGAAAAAGAATTACTCAACCAACAGCACGAATCGGCACGTCTCGCTGTGTCTCTTGCTGAAAATCCTGACGATAAAACACTGAAGGCGCAGTTGAAAGATTCGCTGGAGTCTGAACGCTCGGTGGCGACTTTATTGGATGACTCAGCTGCAAGTGGTCGTGCAAAAGCAGCGATTGAATTGCTTGGGTCAGGTGAAGAGTCACATTCAACGGAGAGTTTGCAGGATATCGTTGCCGCCACCTCACCGGTTGCTGTGGCGGAAGTGAAAGCGACGACTGTTGCTGCTGTTTTGCCGCAAAGTGACGAGGCAATTGATGCTGAGTTGCTCGAAATTTTCCTGACAGAGGCAGATGAAGTTTTGCATTTTGTCCAGGACACCTTGCCGCGTTCACGTGCTGATGTTGACAACCAGGAATATCTGACCAGCTTGCGCCGCTCCTTCCATACATTGAAGGGCAGTAGCCGCATGGTTGGACTGAATGTGTTCGGTGAAACTGCCTGGAGCATTGAGCAGGTGATGAACTTATGGTTGTCGGAATCGCGTCGTGGTGATGACAATCTGTATGCACTACTCGATCGTACAGCGAGTGAGATGAATGCCTGGGTTGATGAGCTCAAGCAATCAGGCCAGTCGGCAAGAACCGGCGCTGCGATTATCGCTGCAGCAGAACGAATCAAAGCCGGTCTTGATTTTCAGGACGCTGACGAGTTACCAGCTGTAGTGTCAGAAATGCCAGAGCAGCCTGTGGCAATTGAGCCTGAAGATGAATTGTTGCCAGAACCTGTAGCACATGATGTATCTGAAGTGGAAGAATCCGCGATTGCCGGGGCGCTTGATGAGCCCCTTATTGCAACTTCGCTTACTGTGGACGGTGATGCATTCGCGATTCTTGATGACGGTGCAGAAACGATAGAAGCGTTGCCGTTAGTGGATGTGGCTGCGGATGTAGCGACAGACGAGCTGACATCTGGATTTGAGCTCAGTGCATTCGACGATTTGCCAAGTGCGGCGAACATATTGGCTGAGACGGCAGCAACGCTTGATGACGTCACGACGGCGCATCCTTTACCTGCGTCAGATGACATCTTTATTGCCGCTGATACTGCAACAACTGAATCGATTGAATCAATCAGTTTTTCTACTCCCGATGCGGTTGCTGCGGACATTCAAAATCCGGTAACTGAACCTGAAGAAGTTGTTGATTTGCTGAGTCCGGTGGAAGAGCAGATCGTAGCAACTGTCATGACGTCTGAGGATACTGTTGACGAAGTTTCTTCTGTTGCCGATATTGAAGACTCAGTACCACAGATAGTTGAGGCGCCGGTTGCAGTGGCTGAGCCAGCTTCTGATTCTGCTGGCGCAAAAATTATCGAATTTCCGGAGTTGAATAAGCCGGTCGTGACGATCGATGACAATGTCAAACGTATCGGTGATCTTGAAATCAGTCTGCCGCTGTACTCAATATACATGGCAGAAACCGACGAAATCGTTCGCTTCCTGACGCAGGATTTATCTGAGTGGCGCCACGAACCTGAGCGTCATGTTTCTACACACGCGATTCATGCGAGTCATTCTCTTGCCGGCAGTTCTGCAACTGTTGGTCTGATTCCGTTGAAAGAGTTGGCGCATAGTCTGGAATCTGTTTTACAGCGCCTTGAGCGTCATCCGGTTATGTTGACCTCTGCTGAATTCGACATGCTGGATCATGCGTTGGAGTCTGCAAAACGGATGCTGCAGAAATTTGCGTTGTCTGAAATGGCAGAGTTTGCCCCTGATGATGTCAGACAGTTAGATCAGTTGTTGGCGGCGGTTATCGCTCGTTCCAGCTCTGGTGCAGATGAGGAATTCATTACCTCAACAAACGAAAAACTTAATCCGGCAGATTTGTCAGGAATTGACGTTGCAGAAGAGCTGTCCGGTGATGGACTTGCGGAAACACCAACTGAAGAATCTGACAAACTGAATCTGGCGGATGAGACTGTCGTGCAGCAACTGAATGTTGCATTGCCCGAAAGCGCACCGCAACAAGCAACACAGGTCAAAGATGACCTCGATCTTGATTTGTTGCCCGTCTTCCTCGAAGAAGGAAACGACTTATTACCGATGGTAGGTCAGTTGCTGCGCAGCTGGCAGGCACAGCCTGATGACACGGCAATACCGCAGTCGATTGCACGTCTGATGCATACGATTAAAGGTAGTGCCCGGATGGCAGGTGCGATGGGCTTAGGGCAGCACATCCATGACATGGAAACGCGTATTGAAAGTCTGATGCACACCAGTGGTGCGGTACGTGCGCCGTTGATGGATGATTTAATGGCGCGCCATGATTACAGCATGCAGTTGTTTGATCGTTTGCAAAACCCTGAGACTCACGTTGAACCATTGCTGCCTGAGCCATTAACCGCAGCACAAGAACTGGATCAATTCCAGGAAGCATTGGTCGCGAGTGAAGCAGGTATCGCTCCTGCGGAGACCGTCGAAACGCCGCGTGAAATGGTCAGCCTGACACCTTTGATGCCGATTGCCGATAGTCAGTCTGCGGTCAGGACGACGGCTATTCCACATGCTCCTGTCAGTGCGCCAGCAACTGCAGGTGCGCCTGTACCTTTGGTGCGTGTACGCGCCGACGTGCTGGATCGCTTGGTCAATCAGGCCGGTGAAGTGTCTATTTCTCGCTCACGTTTAGAGAATGAAGTCAGTACTTTGCGCTCGTCATTAGGCGAACTGACCGCTAACGTCAGTCGCTTGCGTGATCAGTTGCGTGAAGTAGAGATTCAGGCTGAAACGCAGATTACATCACGTATGGCGCTGTCTGGTGATCGTGAATTTGATCCGCTGGAGTTTGACCGTTTTACCCGTTTGCAAGAGCTGACCCGCATGATGGCGGAAAGCGTGAGCGACGTGGCAACCGTGCAGACGAATCTGACGCGGACGATAGATGGCGCTTCCGGTAATTTGCATGTGCAGGCGCGTCTGACCCGTGAGTTGCAACAGGATCTGATGCGTGTGCGTATGATCCCGTTTGCGAGTGTTTCCGAGCGTTTGTATCGTGTGACCCGTCAGACTTCGAAAGAAGTTGATAAGCGCGTCAATCTGGATATCCGTGGGTCCGGCGTTGAAATGGATCGTGGCGTTCTGGAAAAAATGGTCGGCCCGTTTGAGCATCTGTTGCGTAACGCGATTGTGCACGGTATCGAAACACGTGACGTACGCCGTCTTAATGGCAAACAAGAAACCGGTGAGTTACTGATCGAGATTCGTCAGGAAGGTAACGAAGTTGTTATCCGTTTCAACGATGATGGTCAGGGACTGGATTTGCAAAACATCCGTCAGAAAGCGCTCAGCGTTGGTCTGATCGGTACAGATGAAACGCCGGGTGATGCTGAAACTGCCAGCCTGATTTTTGAACCTGGATTCTCAACGGCGAATGAAGTAACAGAGCTGGCTGGACGCGGTGTCGGTATGGACGTTGTCCGTTCTGAGGCGGCCTCGCTGGGTGGTCGTGTTGAGGTTTCTACGGTAGAAGGTAAGGGCGCGGAATTCACTATCCGCCTGCCGCTCACGCTTGCCGTAACACAGGTCGTGTTGCTGAGTGCTGGTGGGCGTACTTATGCGGTGCCATCGGTTCTGGTCGAACAAGTGCAGCATCTGAAGTCGAATGCATTGGCCAATGCCTACAATGACGGTGCTTTGATGTGGCAGGGACAACGTGTTGCGATGCATTATTTGTCTGCCCTGTTAGGTCAGCGTGACGCCGTGCCTGTGACCCAGCAATACACACCGTTGCTGATCATGAAGAGCGGTACTGATCGCGTAGCGATCCACGTCGATGATATCGTCGGTAATCGTGAGGTCGTTGTTAAAAACATTGGCCCGCAACTGGCACGTATGGTGGGTATTGCCGGTGCGACTGTACTGGGTTCCGGTGAAGTCGTTTTGATTCTGAATCCTGTTCCTTTAGCGCAGCGGGCTGAACACGAACATGCTCGTTTGCCGCAATCCGGTTCTGAAGTGGTTTCTGATTTAGGGGCCGTCGCTGATTTGCATCAGGAAAATACTACAGCGCAGGTGAATGCCGAGCCGGTGCAGGGTTTGCGAACCCAGCATATCGTGATGGTCGTTGATGATTCTCTGACGGTGCGTCGCGTTACTCAGCGTTTGCTGACACGTGAAGGCTATCAGGTCGTGCTGGCGAAAGACGGTATTGATGCGTTGGAACAGCTGCAATCTGTGACGCCTGACGTGATGCTGGTCGATATTGAAATGCCGCGCATGGATGGTTTCGATTTGACGCGTAACGTTCGCAGTGATGCTCGTACTGCACATATTCCTATCATCATGATTACGTCGCGTACTGCCGATAAACATCGCAACTACGCACGCGAACTTGGCGTGAATGAATATTTCGGTAAGCCTTACCGTGAAGACGATTTACTTGAAGCGATTGTCGGTTTTGTTGGTAAAGAGCAGGCAGTTGTAGTGTAAGTAATTCCTGATTTGGAAAATAAAAAAAGCAGAGATTCGTCTCTGCTTTTTTATGTTAATTGCGTGCTGTTTTAGGCTCGATGTTGAGTTGACTATGGGTGCGTGCTACACCGTCCTCATCAATATTATCAAATGCCTGTTGCTGCTTGATGCACTTTAATCCGCAGATAGCGTCCCTGGCTTTTTGACTACGGCATAACGCTCCAGGGTTTTCTTTCGCGCGACGTCATGTTCGACGATGGGATAAGGATAATCTTTTCCCAGACTGACGCCCGCTTGTTGTAATAGCAGGGGCGCCGCTTTCCATGGTGCGTGTATTGTGCGCTTATCCAGTTTGGCTAGTTGCGGTAAATAGCGCGCAATGAATTTGCCATCGGCATCAAATTTTTCGGATTGTGTTATCGGATTAAAAATTCTGAAATATGGTTGCGCGTCGCAGCCGGATGACGAGGCCCATTGCCAGCCGCCGTTGTTGGCCGATAAATCAAAGTCATTCAGTTTTTCGGCAAAATAAGCTTCACCGCGCCGCCAGTCTATGCCCAGATCCTTAATCAGAAAGCAGGCGGTCACCATGCGCAAGCGGTTATGCATGTAACCAGTCTGATTCAATTGCCGCATCGCTGCATCAACCAGCGGATAGCCGGTGTTACCTTCGCACCAGGCGGCAAAATGCGCATCTGCCTGAGTGCCTGTTTCCCATTGAATCGCATCATAGTCCGGCTTGAATGCACGTTCGGTCACATGCGGATGGTGGTGCAGAATCATAAAATAGAAATCGCGCCAAATCAGTTCGGCCAGCCAGATTTCTGCACCGTGATTACTGCTGGTTCTGATTTGTTGCATTGCTTCGCGTACCAGATGCCGCACAGATACCGTGCCGAAACGCAGATGCACTGACAAATATGACGGCCCTTTGAGCGCCGGGAAATCGCGGGCAACATCATAATGTTTCATCCGCGCCAGAAAGTCCTGGATCAGCTGTGTACCGCCGGACATGCCTGTTCGTATAGGAAGTGCCTGAGTCTGGTCGTCGCTGAAGCCCATCTCTGATAAAGCCGGTATGCCGGCCAAATCGATACGACAAAAATGTGCAGCATATTTTTCTACCAGATAGGATTTTGCGTAAAAATCACTACCTTCCGCATAGAATTTTTTCAGCCATGCGTTCTTGTAGGGTGTGAAGACGGAAAAGGGCGTACCGGCTAGCGATAAAACTTCGTTTTTCTCAAAAATCACCTGGTCTTTATAGCTTAAAAATTCGCACTGTTGCTTACCGAGTGCGGTTTTCACCGCGGCATCGCGTTGCAATGCCGCTGGCTCATAGTCGTGATTAGTGAAGACCGCGTTGACTTGCAGTTGTTCTGCAACGCGTGGAATTTCGGTGGCAGGATCGCCGTGTATTACCAACAGGCTACCGCCAAGTTTGCCGATTTCCTGTTGCAGCTCAATGATGCTGTCGTGAATGAAACGCACGCGCCTGTCATTGGCTGGCAGATGTTTTAAGATGGTCTGATCAAAAATAAAAACACAGATGACTTCTTTGCTATGGCGTAAAGCCTGATATAACGCGGCATGATCAAAGCAGCGTAAATCACGCCGGAACCAGACCAGAGTGCGCTGAAAAGAAACAGATTTTTCTTGCATAAGTATCAGAATAGGAAAGTCGGAATCATGGTGCGGAACCTTAGCACACATCGAAAATACACGTTAAAAATGCTAAAATGGCGGTATGGCGAAGCAAACAAAATCCCCACATTCTGAACTGCCCGACGGTGTTCCCGCTCCGGCTGGCTCCATTTCTGACATTGTTGCAACAGCAGGCGGTGATGCCGCTCCTGCATTTGATTTAAATTTAACAAATCATTTCCTGATTGCAATGCCTTCTATGCATGACCCCGTGTTTGGCGGCAGCGTGGTGTATCTGTGTGAACATAATCCGCGTGGCGCGATGGGCATGGTGATTAATCGCCCGACCGATATGACCGTGGCTGAATTATTTGACCGTATCGATCTGCGCCTGGAAGTGATCCCTGATTCGCATCCTATGGGTAAGCATCTGGTGATGTTTGGCGGCCCGGTGCAGGACGATCGTGGCTTTGTGCTGCATTCTCCGGTCGGCGAATATACCTCGTCTCTGAAAGTAACTGATGATATTGCTTTCACGACCTCGCGCGATGTGCTCGAAGCGATTGCCGCTGGTGACGGCCCTGAACGTACTGTGATGAGTGTCGGTTATGCCGGTTGGGGCGCGGGGCAACTTGAAAAAGAAATTCTCGCCAATGGCTGGCTGACTGTTGCCGCCGATCCGCAGATTATTTTTTCGCTGCCGGTCGAAGAGCGTTTTAATGCGGCCATCAAATTACTCGGTATTGATCCGATTATGCTTTCATCCGAAGCGGGGCACGCCTGATGACTATGCTCGAAGCCAAGGCTGATGGTACGGTGCTTGCCTTTGATTTCGGATTGAAACGTATTGGTGTGGCGGTCGGCAATACCTTCTTGCGTCAGGCTGAGCCACTCAACATCATTCATGCACCGACCAACGATGGCAAATTTGCCGAAGTCGCTGCGCTGATCAGCAATTGGCAGCCAGTGTTATGCGTAGTCGGATTACCGCTGCATCCGGATGGCGAGTCGCATGAAATGACGCAGCGTTGCCGCCGCTTTGCGAATCAGCTGCAAGGCCGCTTCAAGCTCCCGACGAAACTGGTTGATGAACGTTATTCCTCCGCCGTTCTGAACGGCAAGCGCGGTGCACATATTGATGACGATGCCGCAGCCCTGATTCTGCAACAATATTTTGACGAGAACCCATGAGCAATGTTTCCTCCACACTGAATGCGGAAGCGCTGTATCAGCAGCTTCTGAAGCAGATCAAACCACAAGCCGTGGCAAATGATAATCTGGCGATCATCGGTATTTACTCTGGCGGTGCCTGGATTGCCGAACGCCTGGTGAATGATCTCGGCCTGAAAAATAAGCCTGGTCTGATTGATGTGTCATTTTATCGCGATGACTATGCGGCGAAAGGTCTGCATGCTGATGTCAAGCCGACACATATTCCATTCGAAGTCGATGGCGCACACATCATACTGGTGGACGACGTGCTGTACACAGGACGAACGACGCGCGCAGCCATCAACGAGTTGTTCGACTACGGCAGACCTGCCCGTGTGATGCTGGCGGCGCTGGTGGATCGCGGTGGGCGTGAATTACCGATTGCTGCCGATTTTGTTGTGCATGTTGCCTCATTTGAACCCGCTGTCTCTGTGAATCTGCAACGCGCAGACGATGGCACACTTAGTTTTTCTATCGATCATGCATAATCCTCAGCTCAATAAACACGGTGAACTTCAGCATCTGCTGACGATAGACGGTCTGCCTAAATCCATCGTCAATCATATTCTCGACACCGCCTCGTCATTTGTCAGCGTCAGCGACCGCGAAGTCAAAAAAGTGCCGCTGATGCGCGGTAAAAGTGTGTTTAATCTGTTCTTTGAAAACTCCACCCGCACCCGCACTACATTTGAGATCGCCTCGAAACGTCTGTCGGCCGACGTGATCAACCTCAATATTGCGGCATCGAGTACCAGCAAAGGTGAATCCTTGCTCGACACCATCGACAATCTGGCGGCAATGCACGCCGATATGTTTGTGGTTCGTCACGCGACTTCCGGCGCCCCTTTTTTGATTGCCAAACATCTCAATGATACGAAACAGCATCATGTGCATGTAGTCAATGCGGGTGATGGTCGCCACGCACATCCGACCCAGGGTCTGCTCGACATGTACACCATCCGCCACTATAAGAAAGATTTTACGAATCTTACCGTGGCTATCGTCGGCGACGTCTTGCACAGCCGCGTTGCACGTTCTGACATCCATGCGCTGACGACGCTGGGCGTGCCGGAAGTGCGCGTGATCGGTCCGCGCACTTTGCTGCCGGGCGGCCTGGAACAGATGGGTGTGCGCGTTTTCACCGATATGAACGAAGGCCTGAAAGGCGTGGACGTCATCATCATGTTGCGCCTGCAAAATGAACGTATGAGTGGTGCCTTGCTGCCTTCTGCTCAGGAATATTTCAAGAGCTACGGCTTAACGCCGGAACGGCTGGCGCTGGCGCATCCTGATGCGATCGTCATGCATCCGGGTCCAATGAACCGTGGCGTAGAAATTGATTCTGCTGTCGCGGACGGCCCGCAGGCCGTGATTTTGTCGCAGGTCACATTCGGTATTGCCGTGCGCATGGCAGTGATGAGCATTGTCGCCGGCAACAGCGGCAGTGACGCCTGATATCTGTGAGATTGAGCCCGGCGCAGGCCCGGCGATAACTGATCGTGCGTTATCCGTTACGTGAGACGTACAGGGAAGCAACATGAAAATTCAAATTAAAAATGGCCGCGTGATTGATCCGGCGAGCGGCATTGATGCGGTACAGGATGTGTTTATCGCTGCCGGAAAAATTCTTGCTGTCGGTGCGGCGCCGGCAGATTTTGTCGCCAACAAAGTCGTGGATGCCAGCGGTCTGGTTGTGGCTCCGGGGCTGGTCGATTTAAGTGCCCGTTTGCGCGAACCCGGCTTTGAATACAAAGCCACACTGGAATCGGAATTGCAGGCCGCCATGCGCGGTGGCGTAACGAGTCTGGTGTGTCCACCGGATACGGATCCGGTACTGGATGAATCTGGTCTGGTCGAAATGCTGCGGCAACGTGCGCGCACACAAAATAAAGCCCATGTTTATCCACTCGGCGCGCTGACGGTGGGACTGAAAGGCGAGTCTCTGACAGAAATGTCCGCACTGACAGAGGCCGGTTGTATCGGTTTTTCGCAAGCCGAAGTAACGATTGCTGATACCAATACTTTGCAACGTGCTTTGCAATACGCGAGCACGTTTGGCTACACGGTCTGGTTACGTCCGCAAGATGCTTATATAGGCAAAGGTGGTGTTGCGCACAGCGGCTCGCTGGCATCACGGCTGGGCTTATCCGGCGTGCCAGTGATGGCAGAAACAATCGCCTTGCATACCTTGTTTGAGCTGATGCGGGCGACGGGGGCGAAAGTGCATCTGTGCCGGATTTCCTCCGCTGCCGGTCTGGATCTGGTGCGTCAGGCGAAAGCCGAAGGCTTGTCGCTGACTTGCGATGTCGGCGCCCATCATGTGCATCTGACCGATAACGATATCGGCTACTTTGATTCGAATGCACGCATGACACCACCATTGCGCAGCCAGCGCGACCGTGATGCGATTAAAACGGCATTGAGCGATGGCACCATTGATGCGATCTGCTCGGATCACACACCAGTCGATGATGATGAAAAACTGTTGCCGTTTGCTGAAGCGTCTCCGGGCGCAACCGGGCTGGAGTTGTTATTGTCGCTTGCGCTGAAATGGGCAGAAGACAGCCGTGGCGCCGTGACTTTGTCGCAAGCGTTGACGAAAATCAGTAACGGTGCGGCACAGGTGGCAGGTATCGCTGCAGGCAAACTGGCTGTAGGTAGTGCGGCCGATCTGTGTGTATTTGATCCTGCTGCACACTGGAAAGTGGAAGCCGCTGCGTTGGCGAGTCAGGGCAAGCATACGCCGTTTCTTGGCTACGAATTGCCGGGCGTCGTTAAGCTGACGATGGTGGATGGGCATATTGCCTTTGACAATCTGTAATCTGCATTCAACACCGTCACCTGCATCGCCTGCTATCGCCGGGTGATGCGGTGACTGCTGGCAATAACCGCTATATACAAAGCGAACAGGGCGTATGAATGCCATCTGCGACGCCTCTTGGCTTTGTACCGAAGAACAAAAATTTTAATGAATGCTCCGTTGGAGTATCTGGCGAGTCCGTATGATTTTCTGGCATTTTTTCCGCATTTTCCTCCATCTGCTTGCAGGCTTGCTGACCAGTGCCTTGCTCTTTCCCATCGTGGGGGCTGTCCGGAGAGAAGCGCTGGTGCAGCGCTGGTCGCGCCAACTGATGGCGATCTGCACAGTGGATGTGGTGTTTAAGGATGCCAGCCAGGGACACTTCGCAGAACGAGCGCTGATCGTCTCGAATCACGTGTCCTGGCTCGATATTTTTGTTATTAACACGGTGCATCCATGTCATTTCGTTGCGAAAGCGGATATCCGTTCCTGGCCCGTACTGGGCTGGCTATGCGAAAAAGCAGGAACCATATTTTTAGCGCGTGGTAAACAGCGTGAAGTGCGGCGGATTTACGAAGGGCTGGTACACCAGATTCATGATGGCAAACGTATCGCTTTTTTCCCTGAGGGCACTACCGCAGCGCAGGGCACGGTGTTGCCATTTCATGCCAATTTATTTGAAGCGGCGATAGAAGCCAAAGTACCGGTGCAGCCTTTTGTGCTGCGGTATGTCGATGCACAAGGAAAATTTCATGCGGCGGCAGATTTCATTGGCGACATGACGTTTGCCGAAAGCATGAGCACTATCCTCAAAGCGCCGCGCATGACTGCCGAAGTGATACGCTTACCGGCGATTGCGACCGAAGGTGCGCATCGTCGTGACATCGCTTTGCAGGCGCGTGAACTGGTGATGCGTGAATTAGGTTTGTCGCAATAGCTGCCTGCTCCATCGGGTGCTGAATAATGAACGACGAAAGACTATTCACATCACTAAAAATAAAATGCCCAATAAAATTTATTGGGCATGATCGCAACGCTTTTGATGAGTAGTGTATTTCAGAACAGATCCGTCAGATACGCAAGCCGGCTGACTACAATCGTGTGTTCAATACTAAGCGGATGTTGAAAGGTGCGCCGGGTTGTAGCTGCACATTGTTTTGTGCAGATTCTATATAGCGAGTATTGTTGACATTATTGAGTTTTAAGCTGATGTCATATTTCGGTTGCAAGTAACTTAATGCTAAATCGAGACGGGCATAACCGGGGAGTCGCACAGCGTTGTCGGTCAGTGCGAATTGCTCGCTATGTGCAAGAAGACCTGCACCCAATGTCCAATTTCTGGCGAGTCGTTGATTAACCCACAGGCTGGCATTGTGTGCCGGGGTCATTTCAGCGCGATTACCTACACGTACGTCGTTCGATGCGATGATTTTTGCATCGTTATAGGTGTAGCTGGCATTAAATTGTGTTCCGCTAAAAAGTTCCCCCTTAAGTTCGACTTCTAAGCCTTGATTTCGCTGACGACCAACTTGCAACTGACGCAAGCCTGTAAGGTCGGTCGGGTCTGCCGTTAATTGATTGCTTTGTTCAATTCTGAATATCGCGATGCTGCTGTATAAGCGCTTATCCAGCCATTCCTGTTTTAAACCTATTTCTTGTAAGTCAGTTTTTAATGGATCCACTTGTGTGAGTGGTGTACTGCCGGTGTATAGCAAATCTCCACCAGCTGGTTGATATGCACGGCTGAGGGTAAGGTAAGCGGACTGCTCTGGGGTAATTTTATATGTCAGTCCCAAACGTGGAGAGAATAAATGATCACTGCGTTCGCTGATGGCGTTATTGAGTAAACGATTAGTTTGCTTTTGCTTGAAATGATCAAAGCGTCCACCTAGCAGCATATTCCAATCATTTGTCAGCATGATTTGATCTTGCACGTAGATTGCCGTTGTGTCGGCATTAAAGTCATTGTTCAGTGCAACCGGTAAAGTCTTGAAATCTGGAGCAGTAAGTAATTGTTGAGGCTGATAAAGATCGACCGGTAAAGCAATGCCGGTTTGTCTGACCAATGAATCACGTTTTTGTTGAGACAATTCCACACCCGCCAGCAGCACATGATTTGCGACGCTGTAAGTTAATTCGGTTTGATTGATCAGGTTTTTTTGTTTTATCGGGAAGTAAGTAATCTGACGTGAAACGGTGTTGTTGGGGTTGACACGTCGGCTGCGTGTATTCGCACCGATCAGATCGGTTTGACTGTATTGCGTGTTATTGACGAGCTGGAGCTGTGGGGTGAATGTGTGTTCCAAACGCGCTTTCACGAGATCACTATCGGTGCTGGTAAAGTCAAATTTTTCCCCATAAAAACGACTTGCATCGACGTTCACGGCTCGCCCATTTAAGGATGGAATGCCGCGATCTGGTATATGGTCTTCGCGCTGTATTTCAGCTTGCAACAACAGGCTGGTTTTCGGTGAGAAGCTCCATGACAGCGATGGTGCCAGCAGCGTACGGCGATGCTCAACCACATCCCGATAGCTATCGCCGGAGTCGTAGGCGGCAATCAAACGCGCGTTGACTTCCGTATTTAAGGAGCCACCGACATCGACACTGACTCTTCGTTGTTTGTTGGAGCCTAAAGCTAAAGAGATTTCCTGGTCTTGTTTTGCTTGTGGTTTTTTTGTAATACGGTTAATCAGGCCGCCGGCGGCACCACGACCATACAAGGCCGCGGTAGCACCTTTAATGACTTCTAAGCGATCTGTCGTGGCAATATCTCGAAAATACAGGCTGTCGTCGCGCATGCCATCTAACAGTGTTTCGCGTGGGGAATAGAACCCGCGAATGTAGAATTCATCCCGCCGTCCTTCTCCTTGTCCAGCGACGATGCCGGGTGTAAATTCCAATGCTTCTTTACTGCTATTGGCGACGCGATCCCGTAAATCTTCTGAGCTCACAACAGAGATTGATTGCGCTGTTTCGAGTATGCTGGATGGCGTTTTGCTGGCACCGCTCACAGCGGTGGTACCGGGTTGAGATGTAGCCTTCACTTCAATTTGAGGTAGTTCGTTTGTGTTCTTTGTTTGTGCTTGAACAGAGTAACTGCAAAGAGGATAAAACAGGGTGCTGATGATGAGTGAGATGGGTCTTACAGATGTCATTTGTGTTTCCTTATAGTAGTAAAACTGCCGATTTAAAATTGAGTATTTGTTCCATTGACCACGCCCAAAGGATGGTATAAAGGGAGGTAGGCGGCTTTGCGGTCGGCCTGTTTTAAAAAACGGGTCAATAAATTTCCTTTGACCGGCAAAGGCTCGCCCGACAGCAAGCCTTGTATCCGACGCGTAGCTTTGGCATCAGGAAATTGCGCAAGATAACTTTGCAGGGTATTGCGGAGGCAAGCCCATAGATCGAGATAGAGTGCGTGATTGCCGTTGGCGAGGATGGCAATCACTTCGCAAATATTGTTCACCAGCATGCAATAAGCGATGCGTGTCCAACCAGCTTCGTCGCTACAACAAATTTCTTTGAGCATCGTTTCACATGCCCGCGTAAAGTGCCTTCGAACCAAAATGCAGAAATGAATTGACGCAATCTGCGCCCGGCCGCTTCTGAATAGTGAGACGGAGAGTGATCTTCCGGGTGAGAGATATTGCGGATCATAGATGGGGCTTCAAAAATAAATCGGTTGAGATTTTTAGCTTGACGTTGAGCATAGCTTCGACGAATACCGGACTGTGATTTGTTTCATCTGTATGTGTCCGGAATGTCTTTTACTTAAGCCCCAAGTTGGCGGGCTGTCATCGGCATGAAAATGCGACTGGTTTAATTATAAATAATAATGATTATCATTTGCAATAAATAAATGAGTCACTTATTCTTAATACGAAAGTAATTTATTTGCATCATGAGGTAGTTGCATCGCTGTCAAACAGCGCGTAATACTTTGCAGATCAGGGATATGTATCCAAATTTTCACTCCGGTGTGTCACGCATCCGTGTTTGAGTAGTAGGTATCCGGAGTGTTGTATATGGACATCATTGACAAAGTTTGCAGGCACCATTGAGTACAAAGGCCTTCCAGCTCCGCCATCGGTCTCGATCTGGCGCTCCCGGCCAACAGTGCGCAAGCATCTCAATAATGTGACTGAGCTCAAGGATGGACGAGAGCAGCCTGCCTCTCGCAAACCTGTCCAGATTGAAGGGCAAGCACGATTTGGCTGAACGATGGGAAGAAACTTATCCGATAACGCCGTCGTTCGGCACATCGATGATGGAAGTGGCTCGGTTATCCCATTCCGTATGAGGTTTTCATAACCTGGAAATACTCGCCGGGAGTATGTTTCGGCAAACAGCAGTTATTGCAAGAGTGATGACGCACTCTTCTATTGCAGCAGCATCAGCGACATTTGCCCGACATCGCTGCCTGTGCCCAGAATGGTGCTGCGAGTAATCCAATAAAGGCGACGCCACTGATTTTTGCCGGACGATGTTTTAAGGCATCGTCATCCGTGCATCCCGGAATCGTCGCCTGCTTTAAATCTTTCTGCAAACGTTCATATTTACTCAGTGCCGCATTTTCCAGGGGATTGCCACTGGCTTCGGCACCTTGCTGTAATTCACTCTTGCTTGCCTGATAGGCTCTGGCGATACTTTGCGAGCTGATATCGAGCGGCACTGAATCGGTTGCCGTGTTACCGCTGGCAGAGACAGGCACATTGACGTTTTCAGGAGTGTCGGCCACGCTTGTCGATACGGTAGTCGAGGCTGATTTGTTGTGTGCTTTACGCATAGCACCGGAAGTTGGTACCGAAGCCGCAGTAGCCGCAGACTTATCTGGCACAGTATCGACAGTCGGGCGGATATTCAGTTGAAATTGCAACAGCATGGCCGGACGGGAGATCGCATCCAGCGTATTGATCCTGCTGATTGGCTGCGACAGCGACAATATCAATAGCAGTGTGACTCCCGCCGCCAGCAGTGCAGAACACAGTCGCATGCTTGTGCGCTGTGCATTCCATTTATCGTGGCGGTAGATCACGGTCATGACAGGCGATGGTCTGGTTGGCGGTATCGCCTCTGACAACCGATGTCGTTACAAAGTTCAAGCGAATGCAGGATGGTCAATCGCATCTGCCGAAGTCAGCAGGGCTTGCACCGCGCGTTCAAACAGCGGCTCATTTTCGAGAAAACGTACACGACCGTGAGCAATCATGCGGCGGAACATGCGCACACTGACGAGCGAAGGTTTTTCGTTGCCTGCCAGCGTCAGCACCAGATTATGATGTGATGGATCAACCCAGTTCAGTGTTGCGATACTGGGTTTGATTCCCAGTTTCACTTCCAGGCTGATACCGCTGCGCAGGCGCTCTTGTATGACTTCTTGCGTAAATTCCACAGTGTCGACGGGCTTTTCACCAATGTCACTGTCTGTCGCTAACTCGCTATCAAAAAACTCATCCAGCATCTGCACCTGAATGTCGAGGTCGCGTATTGCTTTGTCCAGTCTTTGCTGGGTTTCCGGCGCACGCAACTGTTCATGCAAGGCTTCCTGCGAGGCTTCGTTGTGATAGATGAAGTCGGCAAAATGCTCATGAATTGCCGGTAAGCTTAATGAGCGTGTCTGCGGGTTAAGCGGCGGCTGCACGGTGCGTAAAGCATTTGTATGGGCATCCACCAGCCAGTCGAGTAAATGTTTCTGCTTAGCGTTATTCCACTGAATCGCAGTCAGTGCTTCGCGCAAAGTATTCAGTATGATGGGCAGCAAAGCGAACAGTTGAGTGCGGTCTTCTTCATTCAGTTTGGCGACGATACTCCACAGCAGGTCGGGAATCAGCAGACGATAACGGATACCGCGTTTGGCATCTTCACGTTCGGCATATTCGATCGCATGTACCCAGGTATTTTCTAAAAAATCACGCAGATAGGGATCAATCTGCAGTTTTTGCAAGACCTCGCGTAACTGCGCCGAGATATGCACCAGTCGCAAAGTGCGGTTCTCTGCGGTCTCAATGGCTTCTACCGTATGTGCAATCGTTTGCTCACTCGAGCGCAATTCACGAGCGATAAACGCATCAAACTCATCCAGCATGCGGATGAATAATTGCGAGCTTTCGCTGTCATCTTCCAGCAAGGTTTCGACGATGCGGCAAATTTCCTGTGTGATGTGCGCACCTGTCGGATCGATCTGTTTCAGCCCCAGTGAAATGGAGCCGACACGATTGATCAGCATGCGTGCCGGATGCCCTTTCTGGGTCAGTAAAGTCTGATCGCGGAGGGCGATTTTCAGCACCAGAAATTGCAATCGCCCCAGCTGCGCACGTATTTCTGCCGGTACTTGCGGATCGCTCAAAATAAATTCAAACAGCATTGCGACGACATCAATCGTCATCTGCTCATCGACATTGTCTGTCATGTCATTGAGCGTGGTTCTTTGCTCCAGTATCAGGTTGCGGATGCCGCCCAGATGATTGAACATCTGTTCGCCGGTAATGATGTTATTTTTTTGTAGCTCATGCACCGACTGTACGATGCCTGTACTGCTATCTGAGTGATTGCTGTCAGCGATGCTGTAAGCGTGATCAGAATGCTTGCGATGGTCGCTATTTGCCGTTGGTGTGGCGCTGGTTTGTGCAGATCCGTATGCTGTGTGTGGCAGGTGGTGAGCGCTGTTCAGCGTTTGGCCTGGGGCATGCCCTTCCGCATTGCCAGTTGCTACGCCATTGCTGGCGCTATTGGGGATACGATTCGTGGCGTCGTCGTTCGTGCGGTTTATTTCTCCGTGCCCACCAAATAACTGTCGTAAGGTCGAGCCGACGGATTGATTTTTTTCCAGCCATTGAAATGCGCTGGCGCGTGTCTGACCTGGATCTGCGATCGGCGCGGCGTATCCTTCCAATCCCGGATATGGCGCAACGACGGTCGGCTGTGACGTAAAAGCAGAGGCGGCTTGTTGCACCAGCTGCTGTGTGAATTGCTGTGTTGCAGAACCGATTTTACTGGTGCTTATTCCAGCCGCGATATCTCTCACGCTATTGAATAATTGTTCAACTTTACTGACTGTTGTCGTCGCCGGAGTCGCTTGCAACTGTTGCGCTGGATATGCTGGCGACGGAGGTCCTTCGTTGCCTGAGAATGAGTGTTGATGCATCGCACCCGGTATTACACCTTCATTATGCATTTCCGCGCAGGGCATGCTGTCGTTGACCTGCGGAGATGTGTCCGGTGCGGCGGCAACTGTCGCCGCTGTCGCAGCTGCTGTAGTTGTAGTAGCGGGCGGTGTTTTCTTGATTTTTAATTGTAGTTCTGCTGCCACTCCTTTGGCAGCGAAGTAATTATTCACTGCATCATAAATTTTACCAATATGCGGCGTCAGATCTTCTGCAATCTGTGCGATAACGGCCGCAGAAATATCGTCGTCCAGTTCAAATTTTTCTATGCCGCTGGCAATGCTGCGGGTGATTAAATATGGGCGGAACGGGTTCTCTCGTTCGCTGATTTTTTCCTGACTGAACAATAGTGCGATACGTATATTCAAATCGCGTATCTGCTCTTCTGCTTCGGCACGGAAACGTGCCGTAATTTCATTGAGCAGCAGTTCGTTTTCCAGCGCATGCGAATCGACCAGTGACAAACTGTCGCTTTGCATTTTCAAGACAGATGTCGGGCGAAACGTATTGTAGGTGGTCTGGAAGCTCCGGTTCAGCAAGCCATCCATCGCGTCGCTCATGGCATCCAGCATTTGCCTGCCTTGCCGCAGGCGCATGCTGGCATGCAGATAATCTCTTTGTTCCGTTGAGCTGCGGGCGGCCTCAGCTTTTTTAAATAAGGCTTCCAGTGTGTGTGGTGTTGCGGCTTCTACACTGTTCAGAAAAGTCCGGTGAAACTCTGTTCGGGTAGCGGGCAGAAATTCATTCGGATCCATATATTTTTCCCAGATTTGGCACGCAGGCACATGTTTAAAAACGTAATAAATGTAACAAATTTGTTATCTGGAAGTATAGATCAGAAGATTGCTAAATTATTATTTGAATGTAATGTTTTAAACATTGTTCACAACTGTTTTGCGTCGTCACGATCATGAATACAACAACGGCAAGTGGGCTGAGCGCGCACTTGCCGTTAGATTGTTTCTAGCGGGAAAAATATTGCTTATTTCAGCCCGGTTTTTGCTGTTGTGGACAGTCTATCTGTACCAGCGTTCTGTCATGCAGCGCAACTGCAGTCAGTTTGCCGCCCCAGACGCAGCCAGTATCAAGGCTGATCAGATTGTGACGTAATACCAGTCCTAAAGTGGACCAGTGACCGAATACCACCGTGCTATTCTCGGACGCGCGTGGCAGATCGAACCAGGGCGCATATCCTTGCGGTGCGGCGCCGATGCCGTCTTTGCTGGCAAAATCCATCTGTCCATCGATACTGCAAAAACGCATCCGTGTCAGGGCATTGACGATGCAGCGCAAGCGATCTGCACCTTGTAAACTGTCATCCCAATACGCAGGTGTATTGCCATACATTTGCCGTAAAAAATCCAGCCAGTCCGGACTGCGCAGCACGGTTTCGACTTCTCCCGCGAGCGCCATCGTTTTTTCGGCTGACCACGACGGAAAAAGTCCGGCATGAATCAGTAAGTGCTGCTGCTCTGTGATTGCCATTGGCCGTTGGCGCAACCACTCCAGTAATTCAGCGCAATCCGGCGCATCCAATATGTCTGTAAGCGTATCGCTGCGATGTGCGGGACGGATGCCATGAGCAACCGCCAACAGGTGCAGATCGTGATTCCCAAGCACACTCTCTGCTCGCCCGGCCTGCTGCAAAGCACGGACGCGACGCAAGGTTTGCAAGGATTTCGGCCCGCGATTCACCAGATCACCGGCAAACAGATAGCGGGCGGACGGTGACTGTTGTTCTATGCGCTGCAGCAGTTCACCCAACTGGTCGTCGCAACCTTGAATGTCGCCGATAAAATATGTTGCTGTCGTCATGTCTCTGGCGTTTATTGATTCGCACCCATACGTTTGGCTTCGGCGCGGCTGAGTAGTGCCTGTTGCTTCTGTTCTTCGCGCATGCTGACAGTCAGCATGGTCGGCCAGCCGATCAGATGTTGTTCCGCAATTTCCGCCAGAGCGCGTAACCACGATGGCGATTCGTTCAGACAAGGAATGTAATTAAATTCCTTACCACCGGCCTGCAGAAAGTCAGACCGTACTTCCATCGCAATTTCTTCTAAGGTTTCCAGGCAGTCGGCGATGAAACCGGGGCAGATCACATCAATGCGCCGCACCCCGTCTTTGGCGAGCTGCGTTACCGTCGGTGCGGTGTAAGGTTGCAGCCATTCGGCCTTGCCTAGACGTGACTGAAATGTCACGATGTACTGATCTTTCGATAAACCGAGCTTTTCAGCAAGCAGACGTGCGGTTTTGTAGCATTCACAATGATAGACGTCACCGCGTAACAGAAATGCTTTTGGTAGGCCGTGAAAACTCATGACCAGTTTTTCTGGTCTGCCGTTCGTTTGCCAGCTCGCCAGTACCGATAGCCGCAGCGCTTCTATGTAAGCCTCGTGGTCATGATAATTTTTAACCAGACGCAGTTCAGGAATATTTCTGACCTGTTGATAATGGCTGAACACCGCATCGAAATTCGATCCGGTCGTTGTCGCCGAATATTGCGGATAAGCCGACAAAATTAATAAACGGTCATAACCATCTGCTTTCAGCTTTTGCAGTACATCGGGGATGGATGGAGTGCCATAGCGCATCGCATAAGTGACGTGTACCTCATGACCACGCTCGCCAAGATAGCCCTTCAACAGCACAGCCTGTTTTTCCGTATGTACTTTCAACGGCGAGCCGTCATTCGTCCAGATGGAGGCATATTTTTTTGCTGACTGACCGGAACGGAAAGGCAGGATAATCCCATGCAGGATCAGCCACCAGATTGCACGGGGCACTTCAACGATACGTCTGTCCCACAAGAACTGTTTCAGGTAGCGACGCACTGCCGGTCTGGTCGGTGCATCCGGTGTACCGAGATTAATCAGTACGACTGCCGTTTTTCCGATTTTTCCGTGGGAGTAATCAGGTTCTTTCAGAAAGCGCATGGTATTTATTTTTTTAAGAGGCCAGTAATTCTCTGGCGTGTTTACGAGTGGTTGCGGTGATTTCTATGCCACCCAGCATACGGGCGATTTCTTCGACACGCTGTTTGTTATCGAGCATGTCGATATGAGAAATGGTTTTGCCGTTGTGATTTGTTTTGCTGACCTGAAAATGCTGATTTGCCTGACTTGCGACTTGCGGCAAATGGGTGACGCACAATACCTGACGATCTTGCCCCAGTCGTTTCAGTAAGCGTCCGACGACCTCGGCAACACCGCCGCCGATGCCGCTGTCGACTTCGTCGAAAATCAAGGTTGGTGTTGCTGTTGCACCAGAAGTGATGACAGAAATAGCTAAGGAGATGCGCGCCAGCTCGCCGCCGGACGCTACTTTTGCCAACGGACGGGCTTGCACTCCGGCATGACCGGCGACTAAAAATTCAATCTGCTCGAGTCCGTACGCAGCAGGTTCACATGCATTCAGACTGACGGCAAAACTGCCGCCGGCCATGCTTAATTCCTGCATCGCCGCCGTCACTGCAACGCTGAGTGTTTTTGCGGTTTTTTCGCGCGCCTTGCTTAGTTGTTGCGCGGCCTGCAGATAATGCTGATACGCTTTTTCTTCCTGCAAGCGGAGTGCATCCATATCGCTGGCGTCGGACAACTGTTTTAATTGCTCAGATAAAGTTGCAAATTCCTGATGCAGATATTCCGGCGCAACGTGGAAGCGACGCGCAGTTGTATGGATGGTTTCGACGCGTTGTTCAACTTCACGTAGGCGCGCCGGATCGAGCTCGGTCCGATTCAGATAATCGTTCAGCGCATACGTGGTTTCCTGCAAATTGATGCAGGCAGATTCCAGTGCTTCGGTGACGGGTTTCAGCGCGGCATCGTAATCCAGCAGCTTGAGTAATTTCTGTTGTACAGCAGTCAGTTGCGACAGCACTGGATGTTCTGAATCCGAAATCAGGGCAGCGGCCTCTTGCGCACCATCGAGCAGGCTTGCCGCATGCGCGAGGCGGCTATGTTCCTGACTGATGTTTTCCCATTCGCCTGCTTTGATTTGCAATTTGTCTAGTTCACCCACCTGCCATTCGAGGCGCTCGCGTTCTTGCAAAACATTCTTGGCGTTGGTCTCGAATTCTTCGCGCTGCCGGCTCAGATTGCGCCACGCTTTATAACGTGTTGCGACCTCTGCGGCGTTCTCTTGCAAACCGCCTTGCATGTCCAGCAGCGTGCGTTGTGCTTCCGCTTTGAGTAAAGACTGATGCGCGTGTTGCCCGTGGATGTCGACCAGCAGATCACCCAGTTCACGTAATTGCGTTGCGGTGGCGGTGATGCCGTTGATCCAGGCTTTCGAGCGCCCAGCGTTATCGATCGTTCGGCGCAGAATCAACTGTTGCTCAGGATCGCTGAATTCATTTTCCAGTAACCATTGCTGAACATTATCCGAGACCGAAAACTCAGCAGAGATATCTGCTTTGGCGGCAGATTCGCGCACCATGCTGGCATCGCCACGGCCACCGAGTGCCAGTGTCAGTGCATCGATCAGTATCGATTTGCCTGCGCCGGTTTCACCCGTCAGGACACTGAATCCGGATGAAAATTCCAGTTCAAGAACATCAACAATGACAAAATCACGAATGGCAAGCGTGCGCAGCATAGGAGCAGGAGTAGTTAAAAATGAAAAAACGAAATGAAAAAAGGAAAAAAATTCAGACTGGATTAGTAAAGCTATTTTAGCAATAAGTAACTCTGTGAGCAGCGGCTATGAGCAGCATCTCGTATACCCCGGTTCAGCGGGAGCCGTTTGCCATTAATTCAGTGCACCTTCTACGGTAGGGTATTCGTTCCAGTGTAGTTTTTCCCGCAGCGTATGGTAATAATTCCAGTCCTGAGGATGCAGAAAAGTGACCGTGTGGTTGGAACGTTTGACGACGATACGATCCTGTCGCAGCAGGCTGGCAAAGGTTTGCATGTCAAAATTGACGCTGATATCGCGTCCGGCAACGATTTCGATCACGATTTCACTGCTTTCCGGCAGGACGATGGGGCGATTCGACAAAGCATGCGGCGCAATCGGCACCATGACAATACCATTCAGGCTGGGGTGCAGCAGCGGTCCACCTGCTGATAGAGAGTAGGCAGTAGAGCCAGTCGGGGTGGACACGATCAATCCGTCCGAGCGCTGGTTGTACATAAAATGAGAATCGACTTCGACACTGAGCTCGACCATGCCGGAACCAGTCCCGCGTGACACCACAATGTCGTTAAAGGCCAGGCCGCTGAAGATCTGATGTCCCTCACGAACAACGATCGCCTGCAGCAGGCTGCGCCGTTCAGAGACGTATTTGCCTTCCAGCATCTCAGCAATCACCGGAATCATGCGGTCTAGCGGTATATCTGTAATGAAACCAAGCCGCCCCTGATTAATGCCGATCAGCGGGATATGGTATTGCGCCAGTTGCCGGGCGATACCGAGCATCGTGCCGTCGCCGCCGACCACAATTGCAGCGTTTGCATGTTTGCCTATGTCCGCGACCGACATAGCCTGAAACCCCGGTAATTCTATGTATTGCGCCGTTTCAGCTTCGACCACAACCGTATTGCCCGCACGGTCAAGAAAGCTGGCGAGTTCACTCATTGATTCTGCTATACCGGGAGCATTAAATTTACCAACAAGTGCAATCGTTTTTGAAGGGGCAGTCATAAAAAAAGAGTGGTGACGTGATTCGTCAGATTAGACCATAATTAGCGTAGAAATGAATCAACTGACTGCTATTTATGACAATTAAAGCTGTATTACTGGATTTAGACGATACCTTGTGGCCGGTTGCGCCAGTGATTCAACATGCGGAAGCGAGCTTGTATCAGTGGATGCAGGAACATGTACCTGCGGTCGCCGCGAACTACTCGGTAGAATCGATGCGGCAAAGGCGCAATAAACTGGTGCCGACGGATCCTCGTTTTGAATACGACCTGTGGGCGTTGCGACATACTCTGCTTAGCCAGATATTCGCAGAACATGATGTACCTGTCACAAAGGCCGATCAGGCCATGGCGGTATTTGCCGACGCCCGCAATCAGGTCAGTTTGTATGATGATGTCGTACCGGCGCTGGAGATGTTGTCGCAGCGGGTTTTGTTGGGGTCAGTTTCAAATGGCTTCGCTGATCTGCGTGAAATTGGTCTTGCGTCCCATTTTCGGACTTCGATTGCTGCCCGCGATTTTGGCTGCGCCAAACCTGATCCGCGCATATTTCTCACGGCTTGCGAAGCCTTGGGCGTTGCGCCTCATGAAACTTTGTATGTTGGCGATGATCTGTTGCTGGACGTGCAAGGCGCTCAACAGGCCGGATTGCGCGGGGCATGGATGAATAGGCATCGTCTGGAGATCAAAGATGATCGTCATCGACATATTCAGCCTGACGCGGAATTTAAAAATTTACATGATTTGACAAAATGGTTATGAAGTTTTCTATGTTCATGTTTGCTTGACTCGCATAAAATGAACAGATGCTACTAGATACTCGCGCTCAAACTCTGTTAAAAGCCCTCGTAGAACGCTACATCGCCGACGGTCAGCCTGTAGGTTCGCGTGCTCTCTCAAAAATTTCTGGTCTTGATCTGTCACCGGCAACGATCCGTAATGTGATGGCTGATCTGGAGGAGATGGGTTTGGTCGCCAGCCCGCATACGTCGGCTGGCCGCGTTCCCACCCCCAAAGGTTATCGCGTATTTGTTGATAAATTACTGACGGTGCAGGAAATCAGTGAACTGGCTCTGGAATCCCGGCTGCAAACTGGCTTGGTATCTCAGCCGCCGCAAAAAATCATTGCCAACGCCGCCCAGATATTATCTTCGTTGTCGCAGTTTGCCGGTGTTGTCATGACGCCGAAAACCGAATCCATTTTTCAGCAGGTCGAGTTTTTGAGGCTGTCGGAAAAACGCATTTTGCTGGTGGTGGTGGCACCGACCGGAGAAGTGCATAACCGCTTGCTTCTGACGGATATTGATTACACGCCAGCGCAGTTGTCGCAGGCAGCCAACTATCTGAATCAGAATTTCAGTGGACATGCTTTTGAAGATGCTCGTCTCGGTATCAACAGCGAATTACGGCAGTTGCAAACAGATATGACCAGCCTGATGCAAGCCGCTGTCGAAGCGGGCAGCGATGCCTTGTCTGAGCAAAGTGATGAAATGGTTATTTCAGGAAAAACCAATTTGCTGAATGTGCAGGATTTATCGTCCAACATGACATCACTGCGTAAGCTGTTCGACATGTTCGAGCAAAAGAGCAGTCTGATGCAGTTGCTGGACGTATCGTGTAAAGCGACAGGCGTGCAGATTTTTATCGGTGGGGAGTCGCAGTTGTTGCCTATGGATGAGATGAGCGTCGTCACTGCGCCGTATGAGGTCAATGGTAAGATCGTTGGCACCCTGGGTGTGATCGGTCCGACGCGAATGGCGTATGAAAGAGTGATTCCTATCGTCGACATTACGGCAAAATTACTCTCCAATGCCTTGAGTCAGTAAGATAAAGGCAAAAAGACGTGCAAAGAGACATGCGATGTTAAATAAAAATATTTCCATATTACTCATCGACGACAACGACATTACCCGCGAGGTGTTACGTGTCGTATTGCGCAACGAGGGATACACGGTTGCAGGAGAGGCGACGGATGGCGGCTCCGGGCTGGATCTGGCGCTCAAACTGAGGCCAGATGTAATCATGCTGGATGTGGTGATGCCCAAAGTCAGCGGTCTTGATGTGCTGCCGAAAATCAAGGATATGCTGCCTGATACCAGAATATTGCTGGTGACCGGGAGTCACGATAAGGAAATTCTGTCCGAAGCGGTGAAATCAGGCATACATGGCATTATTCTGAAACCATTTAATGCGCAGAAAATTATTGATACCGTCGCCGGTGTCGCTGCAAAAATAAAGAAATAATCCCAAAAAATAATCCACAACGCCCAAGCATCCTGTTGCAAGCGCTTCTATGCTCATTGGCATGAGCAAGTAGATGCTTAATTTTTGTGTTCGCAATTCTCTTTCGTGCAGCTGCCGTAGATCGCCAGTGAATGCTCTGCGATTTTAAAGCCACGCTCCAGAGCGATGGTATGCTGACGCTGCTCAATTTCCGCATCAAAAAACTCTTCAACGCGACCGCAATCAAGGCAGACCAGATGATCATGGTGTGAGCCTTCGTTTAATTCAAAAATGGCTTTGCCAGTTTCAAAATGATTCCGGTGCAGCAGGCCAGCCTGTTCAAATTGTGTCAGGACACGGTAGACAGTTGCCAGGCCGACATCCATATTTTCAGTCAACAGTATTTTATAGACGTCTTCCGCAGTCAGATGTCTAACCTTGCTGCTTTGAAAAATTTCGAGGATTTTCAGGCGTGGCAAGGTCGCTTTAAGTCCGCTGGCTTTCAGATTTGGAGTGCTGTTTGTCATGTTTTCGGTCAAAAGAGTGCTATCTGCTTTATGATATCGGGTTTTAGGGCATGTTGCTCAATTACTGAGGGTACCTATGCGATTGTTGTTTTCAAAATCTGTTCAAGGTAAAGCCATCCGGCTTGCAGGCATGACATTATTACTGGGCGTATCTGCTTGCGCATCGAAACCGCCAGTGGCGGACAAAACGGTGTCAGCGACGGCCGGTACGCAAATATACGCGCCGACAGGGGTGAGTAAGTTCCTTGGCTATATTTCGCCGTATCGTATTACTGTTCAGCAAGGTAACTTCGTTTCTCAGGAAATGATGGCGCAGATCAAAGAGGGCATGACGCGCGAGCAAGTCCGTTTCGTGCTTGGCACCGCTTTGCTGACCGATATGTTTCACGAAGATCGTTGGGATTATCCTTTCCGCCTGACTAAGCCGAATGGTGAGCAGGTCGTCAGTCAGGTCACTATTCATTTTAAAAACAATACGGTTTCTAAATTTGAAGGCGGTAGCCTGCCGACGGAAAAAGAATATCTGGCAAGGATTACCGAGTCGGCACTGGGCTTAGATAAAGTTGAGTCGCTGAATGATCTCGATGGCACGCCAAAGAAAAAAGATAAAAAATAAAGAAAGCTAGTATGACTGCATTAAAAGTAGCAGTGGCGGGCGCTTCCGGCCGCATGGGAAAGATGCTGATTGAAGCGATCAGCAACGCAGACGACATGGTACTGGCTGGCGCACTGGATGTGGCCGGTTCTACAGCGATCGGTACCGACGCCGGTGCATTTCTCGGAAAACCTGCCGGTGTGTTGATTGAATCCGATCTGGCCAAGGCTTTGGCGGACGCGGACTTTCTGATCGATTTCACACGTCCTGAAGGAACGTTGAAGCATCTCGACTATTGCGCTGCGCATGGCATCAAAATGATTATCGGCACGACCGGTTTTGATGATGCGGGTAAAGCAGCCATTGCGGCGGCAGGCCAACAGACCGCGATTGTCTTTGCACCGAACATGAGTGTTGGTGTCAATGTGACGCTCAAGCTGCTTGAAATGGCAGCCAAGAGTTTCGCCGAAGGCTACGACATCGAAATTATTGAAGCGCATCACCGACATAAAGTCGATGCGCCTTCCGGTACCGCGCTCAAAATGGGCGAGGTGATTGCCGATGCGCTCGGTCACGATCTGAAAGAGGTCGGCGTTTTTGCGCGCGAAGGCGTAACCGGTGAACGCGATCCGTCTTCGATAGGTTTCGCCACCATCCGTGGCGGCGATATTGTCGGTGATCACACTGTGCTGTTTGCTGGTATCGGCGAGCGCGTTGAGATTTCGCATAAATCTTCCAGTCGCGTCACCTATGCGCATGGCAGTTTGCGGGCAGCGCGTTTCCTGAACGACAAGGCAACTGGCCTGTTCGATATGTACGACGTGCTTGGGCTGAATAACCACTAACTCATCCATCGCAATGAACGCCGCAATTGCACATTACTGGGAGCAGGCAGATCAGTTCGGGCATGCCATTGCCTATCTTTTACTGCTGATGTCATTGTTGAGCTGGGCGCTGATTTTTGCCAAAGCCTGGTCATTTTGGCGGGTGCGTCAGGCAGCACCGTTCTTGCAGAAATTCTGGCTGGCTCCGAGCATGGACGATGCGCAGGCACTGTTACAACAACGCGATAAAGAGCAGGTATATCTGTTGCTGGCGGTAGCGGCGATGTCGGCAATGGATGCTGCTCAGCGTGCTTCCACCCTGAGTGCTGACAGTAGTCTGAATGATGCGCTGACGCGCGCTTTGCGCCAACAGCTGCAACTGACCACTAGCCGTCTCGAAAATGGTCTGACGGTGCTGGCCTCCGTTGGTTCTACCGCGCCGTTTGTTGGTTTGCTCGGTACGGTATGGGGGATTTATCACGCGCTGACGGCGATATCGTCCGCAGGCACGATACAGATAGATCAGCTTGCCGGGCCGGTCGGCGAAGCGCTCATTATGACGGCTTTTGGTCTGATTGTCGCCATTCCTGCGGTGCTGGCATACAATGTTTTCAACCGTTTTAACCGCATTACATTTGCAGAGCTGGATGGCTTTGCGCATGATCTGCATGCACATTGCAGTCGCAATAGCGATCCGCAACATTCTGACAAACAGGTGTGAACATGGCGTTTGGTTCGTTTAATGACAAAGCCGGACGATCACAGATGCACAACATGGCAGACATCAATGTCACTCCTATGGTGGATGTGATGCTGGTGTTGCTGGTGATTTTCATCATCGCCGCACCATTGATGACGCCAGCAATCAAACTGGATTTGCCACAAGCTGCCGCGAAGCCTGGTCAGCAACAGCCAGAATCTCTGCAAATTGCGATTGATGCCGCTGGCATCATTTATTTGCAGGGCGTTGCGACCGATCTGGCGGCGTTGGAGCCACGCTTCCGGCAGGCAGCTTTACAACAGCCGCAACCCGATCTGCAATTACGCGCCGACAAATCCACCCGTTACGACGTGCTTGCGCAATTGATGGCGGCGGCGCAGGCGCAGGGGCTGAACAAAATTGCGTTTGTGATGCAACCGGTAACGGAAGCTGACACCGCCAAACCCTGATGCTCGCAAGCATTGCTCAATATCCCCCCTGAACCAGTTATAATCTAAGGTTCTGAGTCATTTCCGCATCTACTTCTGGTCACGCCATGCAAGAAAAATACACGCCCTCCGACGTCGAGCAATCGGCGCAATCCCATTGGAAAAAAATCGACGCCTATAAGGCAGTAGAAAACAATCCACGTTTCCCTAAAGGTAAATATTACGCCTGCTCTATGCTGCCTTACCCTTCCGGTAAGCTGCACATGGGTCATGTGCGTAATTACACCATCAACGATATGCTGGCGCGCCAGCTGCGTATGAAGGGTTACAACGTGTTGATGCCTATGGGCTGGGATGCGTTTGGTTTGCCCGCCGAAAATGCGGCGATTGCGTATAAAAAATCACCCGCAGAATGGACTTACGCGAATATCGAAGACATGAAGTCGCAGATGGAGCCGCTGGGCCTGGCGTTCGACTGGTCGCGTGAAGTGGCGACCTGCGATCCGGATTACTACCGCTGGAACCAGTGGCTGTTTCTGAAGATGCTGGAAAAAGGCATTGCTTACAAAAAAACGCAGGTCGTGAACTGGGACCCGATTGATCAGACCGTGCTGGCGAATGAGCAGGTGATTGATGGTCGCGGCTGGCGCTCTGGCGCTTTGGTGGAAAAGCGTGAAATTCCCGGCTACTACTTCGGCATCACTCAATACGCAGAGGAATTGCTGAGCAGTATCGATACGCTCGATGGCTGGCCAGAACAAGTACGCACCATGCAGCGCAACTGGATAGGCAAGAGTGAAGGCGTGCGTTTTGCGTTCAACCATGAAATCAAAGATGAGACTGGCGCCCTGGTGCAAGACGGCAGAATGTACGTCTTCACGACTCGTCCTGACACCATTATGGGCGTGACGTTTTGCGCCGTGGCGGCGGAACATCCGCTGGCGACTGTCGCTGCAAAAAATAACGCGAAACTGGCAGCATTCATCGAAGAATGCAAAGCCGGTGGTACGACTGAAGCCGAAATGGCGACCAAGGAAAAAGAAGGTCTGCCAACGGGCTTATTCGTCACGCATCCACTGACTGGTGAGCAGGTCGAAGTCTGGGTCGGTAATTATGTGCTGATGACTTACGGTGACGGCGCTGTGATGGGCGTACCAGCACATGACGAACGCGATTTTGCTTTTGCCAAAAAATACGCTATTGCGATCAAACAAGTGGTGGCTGTTGAAGGTGAAAGCTTTACCACTGAAACATGGGCTGACTGGTATGGCGACAAACAGAAATGTGTGACCGTTAATTCCGGCAAATACGATGGTCTGAGTTATAAGGCAGCGGTGGACGCTGTCGCCACTGATCTCGCTGCCAAAGGCGTCGGCGAGAAAAAAACCACCTGGCGTCTGCGCGACTGGGGTATTTCGCGTCAGCGTTACTGGGGCACGCCGATTCCTATCATTCACTGCGAATGCTGTGGTGATGTGCCTGTGCCTTACGAAGATTTGCCGGTGGTATTGCCAACCGAATGTATCCCTGACGGTTCCGGCAATCCATTAAAGACGCATGCAGAATTCTTGAACGTGCCTTGCCCTAAATGCGGTAAGCCAGCGCAGCGTGAAACCGACACCATGGATACTTTCGTCGATTCCAGCTGGTATTTCATGCGCTATACCTGCCCGGATGCGACGACGATGGTCGATGAACGCAACGACTACTGGATGGCGATGGATCAGTACATCGGCGGTGTTGAACATGCGGTATTGCATTTGCTGTATGCCCGTTTCTGGACCAAAGCGATGCGCGATATGGGTCTGGTCAAGATTGATGAACCATTCAAAAATCTGTTCACGCAAGGCATGTTGCTGAATGAATCGTTCTATCGTGAAGATGCCAGCGGCAAGAAGACCTGGTTCTATCCGAATGAAATCGAAGTCCAGCACGACGATAAAGGCCGTCCGGTATCGGCGAGTCTGAAGTCTGACGGTCAGCCAGTGCAAATGGGCGGCATAGAAAAAATGTCGAAGTCCAAAAACAACGTGGTCGAGCCGAAAGACATCATCACGCAGTTCGGTGCAGATACGGCGCGTCTGTTCACGATGTTTGCGGGTCCGCCAGATCAAAGTGCCGCCTGGAGCAGCAGCGGTGTTGAAGGTGCCTCGCGTTACCTGCGCCGCTTGTGGGCATCGGCATTGAAATTGTCTGAAACGATTGCGGCTGGCGCTGCTGCACCAGCCAGTTATGCCGCAGATGTCAAAGTATTGCGCCGTGAAGTGCATCTGACACTGAAGCAAATCGATGCCGATTACGATCGTCTGCAATACAACACCGTGGTATCCGGTGCGATGAAATTGCTCAACACGATAGAGTCTTTCAAATCGGATGCCGAAGGCTCGGCAGCCGCATTGCGTGAAGCGTTCAGCGTACTGCTGCGCGGCCTGTATCCGGTCTGCCCACACATCACGCATGCGTTGTGGCAGGAACTCGGTTTTGCTGCCGAACTCGGCGAGCTGATCGATGCACCATGGCCGCAAGTCGATGAAGCTGCACTGGTGCAGGATGAAATCGAACTGATGGTGCAGGTGAACGGCAAACTGCGCGGCAGCATCAAGGTTAGTAAAGATGCAGATAAAGCCACGATAGAAGCGACCGCGCTGGCTAGTGAAAGCGTGCAGCGTTTCATCGAAGGTGCGCCGAAGAAGATCATTGTTGTACCGGGTAAACTGGTCAATATCGTCGCTTAATTTTTGTTAGAGGAGTCCTCCGCATGCGTTCTGTTTTTTCACGTCAACTGACATGGCTGCTCGCTGTTGCCATGCTGGTGAGTTTGTCCGCATGCGGTTTTACCTTGCGCGGACCGGTCAGTTTTCCATTTAAAAGTATTTACATCGGTCTGTCTGATGCATCACCGCTGGGTGGCGAATTAAAGCGTCAGATACGCGCGAACGGGCAGACGCTGATCACTGCTGAAGCGAAAGATGCGGAAGTGATACTGGATGTGTTGAGCGAAACCCGCGAAAAGCAGATTCTGTCCTTGAATAGTCAGGGCCGGGTACGTGAATACAATCTGCTGTATAACTTCCGTTTCCGCCTGCGTGATGCGGTTGGTAAAGAATATCTGGAGCCAGTGACGGTGCAACTGAAACGCACGATCACGTTTAATGAAGCGCAGGTGTTGGCGAAAGAATCCGAAGAAGCCTTGCTGTACCGCGATATGCAAAGCGATCTGGTGCAGCAGATTATGCGCCGCCTGTCGGTCGTGAAGATGGATCAATAAATGCAATTGCGCTTTGATGCCCTCGATGGCCATCTGGCGAAAACGCTGGCGCCACTGTATGTGATTACCAGCGATGAGCATTTACTCGCGCTCGAAGCCGCGGACAAAGTCCGTCGTGCGGCCAAAGCGCAGGGCTTTTATGAGCGTGAAATTTTAACGGTCGAGCGTAGTTTTAAATGGGGTGCGCTGCTGGCAGCGAATCAGTCGCAGTCGCTGTTTGGTGATAAAAAGCTGATCGATCTGCGTATTCCTACGGGCAAGCCCGGCAAGGATGGCGGACAAGCGCTGCAGGATTATGTCGCGCATTTATCGCCGGATAATCTGACGCTGATTACTCTGCCTAAGCTCGATTGGGCAACGCAAAAAGCGGCCTGGGTCAGCAGTCTGCAACAAGCTGCGGTGTATATCGATATTCCACTGGTGGAGCGCAATCATTTGCCGAACTGGATCAGCCAGCGTCTCGCCTTGCAACAACAAAGCGCGGATCGGCAAAGTCTGGATTTCATCGCTGATCGCGTCGAAGGCAATCTACTTGCTGCGCATCAGGAAATACAAAAACTCGCTTTGCTGCATCCGGTAGGCAAGCTCAGCTTTGAACAAATTCATGACGCGGTGCTGAATGTTGCCCGTTACGATGTCTTTAAACTCAATGAAGCGATGCTCGCCGGTGATGTCGCCCGCTTATCGCGGATGTTGAATGGACTCAAAGGCGAGGGCGAAGCATTGCCGCTGGTGTTGTGGGCGATGGCGGAAGAAATCCGCACTTTGCTGAAACTGAAATCCGGCATGCAACAAGGGCGGCCATTATCCGCCCTGCTGAAAGAGTACAGAATTTGGGGACCCAGAGAAAAACTCATGGACCCGGCATTACGCAGAGTCAGTTTGCAGACCTTGCAAACAGCGCTGCAAGAAGCCTCGCAAGTCGATAAGATGGTCAAAGGTTTACGTGCCAAAGCATTTGCCGGTGACGCCTGGGATGCGCTGCTGCAGTTGGGATTAAAAGTCGCAAGCGCAGCCTGAACTGCCGCCGCCATGCCGCAGCAATGCCTCCGGAAATGCCAATAACCCCTGAAATTGGGGGAGTATCCTTAAAAAAACACCTAATGTCCTTGTAAATAAAGGGCTTTAAAAAATACTGGGGGGAGTATATAAAGCTCCCAAAATGACATGATGGACATCAAACACTACATGAACGACCTTGGCGCCCGCGCCCGCGCGGCATCGCGGGCGATGGCGAAGGCCGATACGGCGGCGAAAAACCGCGCCTTGAGTCTGATTGCTGCCGCGATCCGGCGCGACGCCGCCGCATTGCGCGCCGCGAATGAACTCGATCTCGCTGCTGCCAAAGCATCAGGCATGGAAGCCGCGATGTTAGATCGCCTCACGTTGTCAGATAAAGCGATTGCGACGATGGCGGAAGGCTTAGAGCAGATCGTCAGCCTGGCTGATCCTATCGGTGAAATATCCAATATGAAGTATCGTCCGACCGGCATTCAGGTCGGCCAGATGCGTGTGCCGCTCGGTGTGATCGGCATCATTTACGAAGCACGCCCGAATGTCACCGTCGATGCCGCAGGCCTGTGCATCAAGAGTGGCAATGCGACGATACTGCGCGGCGGCTCGGAAGCGATTCACTGCAATCAGGCATTGGCAAAACTGGTCAAAGAAGGTCTGGCTGGCGCTGGCTTGCCCGCTGATGCGGTGCAGATCGTGGAAACGACAGACCGCGCAGCGGTCGGTGAACTGATCACCATGCCGCAGTATGTTGACGTAATCGTACCGCGTGGCGGCAAAGGTCTGATCGCGCGACTGATGCAGGAAGCGACCGTGCCGATGATCAAGCATCTCGACGGTATCTGCCATGTGTATATCGACGATAAAGCCGATCTGCAAAAAGCGCTGGACGTTGCATTCAACGCCAAATGCCATCGTTACGGCACTTGCAACACCATGGAAACTTTACTGGTCGCCGAAGGAATTGCAGCGCGGGTATTGCCGCCGCTGGCAAAACTGTATGAGGCCAAACAAGTCGAATTACGTTGCGACTCCGCAGCAGCGGTGATTCTGGCTGATTATCCTTATCTTGCGCAAGCCACCGAAGAAGACTGGAGCACAGAATATCTGGCACCGGTGCTGGCGGTCAAAGTGGTGGCGGATATCGATGCGGCGATGGCGCACATCAATGATTATTCGTCCAAGCATACCGAAGCGATCATCACCGAAGATTACAGCCGTGCACTGCGTTTCCTGCGCGAGGTGGATTCGGCTTCGGTGATGGTGAATGCTTCCACCCGTTTTGCCGATGGCTTTGAATACGGTCTTGGTGCAGAAATCGGTATTTCGAATGACAAATTGCATGCGCGTGGCCCGGTCGGACTGGAAGGTTTAACTTCGTTAAAATACGTCGTGTTTGGTCACGGCGAAGTTCGCCAATAAGTTCTTGTATGCCACTTTGAAATGTTGAAAGTCAATTATGCTCTGGATTAAAGCGCTACACATTCTGTTTGTCACCTCCTGGTTTGCCGGTTTGTTTTACCTGCCGCGCATACTGGTGAATCTGGCGATGGAAACCGATACCACCAGCACCGGACGTTTGTTGCTGATGGCACGCAAACTGTATCGCTTTTCCACGATGCTGATGGTGCCAGCGGTATTGCTGGGCGGGTATTTGTGGCTGGGTTACGGCATCGGTAAAGGCCCCGGTAATGGCTGGATGCATGCAAAATTATTGTGTGTGATTCTGTTGATCGGTTATCACCATGCCTGCGGCAGTTTGCTGAAAAAATTTGAGAAAGGTCAGAATAAGCGCAGCCACGTCTGGTACCGCTGGTTTAACGAAGTACCGGTGATTTTGTTGCTGATCGTCGTGATATTAGTTGTCGTCAAGCCTTTCTGATTGGCGACAAAAACAGTGCACGTTGCTGAAGTAAAACAGTAGCTTGTAAGTGTAGTGAGGGGTGAGGATTGCTCACCCTGTATTTTTTGAATTACAACGGATAAAAGGTTCCCCATGACACGTCATTCCTATTTTTGTCCATGTCCGCGCGGCATGGAAATCGCTCTCGCTGAAGAGTTGAACGAAATCGCTGCAATGGATAAAACCATGGCGGTCCACAATCAAGTGCCGGGCGGCGTCCATTGTTCCGGCAGTCTGCAAGACGGCTGGCGCATCAATCTGCATTCCCGTATCGCTTCGCGTGTGCTGATGCGCATGGCGCATGCGAGCTACTCGAATGAAAATGATATTTACGATCTGGTGTTAGCGCAGGCGTGGGAAGACTGGTTCGGTTATCACCACACGATACGCGTCGATGTCACGGCAGTGAAGTCACCAGTCAAAAGTCTGGAATTTGTCACGCTGAAAATCAAAGATGCGATTTGCGATCGTTTCCGCGATCAGTTTACCCAGCGTCCTTCGGTCGATACGAAGACGCCGGACATGCGTATCGTCGGTTTTCTCGATGCGCACAATTTCACGATTTATCTCGATACTTCCGGCGAACCTTTATTCAAGCGCGGCTGGCGCATGGAAACGGGTGACGCACCTTTGCGCGAAAATCTGGCGGCAGGTTTGTTGCGCACTGCGGGCTGGAAACCGGGCGTGCCTTTGTTTGATCCTATGTGCGGTTCCGGCACGATACTGATTGAGGCGGCACAAATTCTGGCAGGGATTCCGCCGGGATTAAAACGCGAATTCGGTTTTGAAAAATTTCATCAGTTTGATGCGGATGCGTGGGCTGCTATTAAAGCCGCCGCGAAACCAAAACCTTTGCCCGCTGAACCAACGATTTTCGGCAGCGATATTTCCGGCGATATGGTGGTCATGACGCGCAATAATCTGAATAAAGCAGGTATCCGTTTTGAAGTGCCGCTGAAACAGATTGAAGCGCAGGAAATCAAGGCCCCGACGACGCAGCCAGGCATATTGCTGACTAATCCGCCGTATGGCGAACGTATCGGCGTGCGCGGTGACAGCTCGCTGGAAACCGATGATCTGGCAAAAGAGTTTTTCAGCGCCTTCAGCACCACGTTGAAGCAACGCTTTGCCGGTTGGAGCGTCTTTTTGTTTACTGCCGATCTGACGGTACCGAAGATGCTGCGTTTAAAAGAATCGCGCAAAACGCCTTTCTTTAATGGTGCGCTGGAATGCCGCTTATTCCGCTTTGATATGGTTGCCGGTTTCAACCGTCGCGAGGAAGCCAAACCAAAATAACAAAGATGAAATCAAAATAATTCATCTGAATAAAACAGCCGGGTCAAGCAGACCTGGCTGTTTTGCTTTAGGCTTGCCTTTTTATTGCGGACTTACGGCAATTTTGTTGCGACAAGGGATGCCAACTGAGGCTGACATATTTATATGATCAGTAGTGGTCACTGCCGAGTGCGGTGTTGCGTAAGTCCGGTATTTGCTATTCATTCATTCATTAATCAGTCAAACATGATGGAGACGGAGCGATGTCATCAGAACAAACTGCAAAATTATTAGGATTAAAAGACGCATCGTTACTGCGTGACGCGGCGTATATCAATGGCGCATGGGTGCCGGCGCAGACGAAGTTTGATGTGGTGAATCCATCAACTCAAGCTGTGTTGGCGACAGTACCTAATTTAGCCGAACCAGATGCGCATGCCGCCATTGCTGCCGCGCAAGCTGCTTTTCCTCTGTGGGCGGCGAAAACAGGAAAAGAGCGCGCCAATATCATGCGTCGCTGGTTTGATCTGATTATCAGCCATGCCGATGATCTGGCCGCGATTATGACTGCGGAGCAGGGCAAACCACTTGCCGAGGCAAAGGGCGAAGTCATCTACGGTGCCAGTTTCGTTGAATGGTTTGCCGAAGAAGCGAAGCGTGTCGCTGGCGATGTGATGGCCTCAACCTGGAGCGATAAGCGCATGGTGGTGCTGCGTCAGCCGATTGGTGTGTGCGCTGCAATTACGCCCTGGAATTTTCCGATTGCGATGATTACCCGCAAGGTTGCTCCGGCGGTTGCTGCGGGCTGTTCGATTGTAATTAAGCCCGCTGAACAGACGCCTTTGTCGGCACTGGCGATTGCCGAGCTGGCACACCGCGCAGGTATTCCTGCCGGGATCATAAATATTATTACTGCCGATGCGGAGCAGTCTGTCGCTGTCGGTAAAGTTTTATGCGATAGCTCTGTCGTCCGGCATTTGTCGTTTACTGGTTCGACGCCGGTTGGCCGCATTCTGATGCGTCAGTCCGCGCCAACGGTGAAGAAGCTGGCGCTGGAGCTGGGCGGTCACGCACCGTTTATCGTTTTCGAGGATGCTGATATTGATGCTGCAGTCGAAGGCGCCTTGTTGTCGAAATTCCGCAATTCAGGTCAGACCTGCGTTTGTACCAACCGCTTTTATGCGCACGCATCGGTCTACGATGAATTCGTCAGTAAATTAGCTGCCGGGGCACAAAAAATCAGAGTTGGTGACGGTTTCGATGCCGGTGTGAATCAAGGCCCGATGATCGACGCGCAAGCGGTGGCGAAAGTAGAAGAACATGTGGCCGACGCGATGGCACAGGGCGCCCGCCTGCTTGCGGGTGGTAAGCCGCACAGCGCTGGGGAATTATTCTATGAACCAACAGTGTTGGCGGATGTCACAGCTTCCATGCTGGTAATGAATGAGGAAACCTTCGGGCCAGTTGCAGCTGTTGTGAAATTCACATCGGAAGAAGAAGTTATTGCAGCTGCAAATAATACCGATTTTGGGTTGGCGTCATATTTCTATTCGCGCGATATCGGCCGTGTCTGGCGTGTCGCCGAAAAGCTGGAATATGGCATGGTGGGTATTAATACAGGCTTAATTTCCAATGAGGTTGCACCGTTCGGTGGCGTCAAGCAATCCGGACTCGGACGTGAAGGTTCTAAGTACGGTATGGATGAATATCTGGAAATGAAATACCTCTGTATGGGGGGGATTTAATCCTGCTGTGTCTCGCATTAGCAACAAAAAGGCGAAATATTTCGCCTTTTTTCTTTTTTTTTGTAACAGCTTTTATTTATTTTTTTGAATGATAGGGTAACAAATGCACTCCCGCCAACAGCTCAGCAACGCCGGACTTGCCACTTTATTAGCGGCATTGGCGATGTTGGGACCCTTTTCTATTGATACTTATTTACCGGCGTTCCCTAATATACAGAGCAGCCTGGCGGCAACTTCACTGGAGGTTCAGCAGACGCTGACCGCTTACATGTTGTCGTTTGCGTTTATGACCTTGTGGCATGGCGCACTGTCTGATGCGTTCGGGCGGCGTAATGTCATTCTGGCTGCCTTAGCGATTTTTGCTGTCGCCAGCTTTGGTTGTGCGTCGGTACACAGCATTCATTACCTGTGGGGGTTTCGCATTCTGCAAGGCGTCTCGGCAGGTGCCGGAATGGTGGTTGGGCGGGCAATGATCCGCGATCTTTATGCCGGTGCTCCGGCGGAACGCTTGTTGTCGATGGTGACAATGATCTTCTCGATCGCCCCTGCAATTGCACCGATACTTGGCGGCTGGATCGTGGGTTTTATGAGCTGGCGGGCAATTTTTTTATTGCTTTTTTTGTACACAATTTTACTGTGGCTGGCCTGCTTTAAATTTTTGCCTGAATCTTTACCGAAAGAAAAGAGGCAGGAATTCAGTATGGAATTTCTCTGGCTTAGTTACCGAAAAGTATTTAAGTCTCCCTTATTCCATCTAAAAGCCGGTACCGTTGCCTTTAATTTTGCCGGGATGTTTCTCTATGTTTCTGCTGCACCAGTGTTTATTACACAACATCTGAAGCTGGCTGCGGATCAGTTCGGCTGGCAATTTATTCCCTCTGTTGCCGGCATTTTTTTAGGTGCTCTTGCCGCTAACAGGCTGGCGGGCAAACTCTCGGTATGGAAGCAGGTGAGTATCGGTTTCTGCTTCCTTATTGGCGCGTCCGTATTCAACGTGACATTTCATTTTTTCTCCGCGCCAGTCCTGCTCTGGTCCGTCACTCCGTTGTTTTTTTACACGTTTGGCATGTCACTGGTTGCACCTGGCGCGACCTTGCTGGTTCTGGACTTGTTTCCTACAATCAGAGGTATCGTTGCGTCGTGCCAGTCGGCAACGTTGACTTTACTGGGGGCTGTGATTGCCGGTGTTGTTGCTCCTGCGTTAGATCATTCGGCTCTCTCGTTAGCCCTTGGTCAGCTGGTTTGCGCATTGATTGCGGCAGCGCTCTGGTACAGCGGTCGTGCCTATTGGCGGTCGAAAACAGCGCAAAAACAAAATGCATGGGAAACCGTCGGATAAATATGTTTTTTTCTACCTATTGAAAAATACGGGATATCCCTTATCTGACTGGTGCTGTGCAGCAAAGGTAAAAAATGCCTATAATGCGAGCCTGGATATCGCTAGCTTTGTTAAATACCTGATTAAATTTTTCAAAATTAGCAATGTCTTTATATTGCAACGCTCTGTAAGTCCTTGTTTATTAAGTAGTCTGATTTCATCAAAATGTCATTTTTCGCAGGTATCGTGACATTTGTCATTGGATCAATAACTGGTTCAAGGCTGTAAATTGACCTGCAATTCAGTTTTTTGCCGCGTTTTGTTTGTGGTGCAGCAAAAATTTAACATTCATTTTTGGATACTAGACAATGAAAAAATCATTCCTCGCACTCGCTCTGATGAGTGCATTCTCCGGTGCAGCTTTCGCGCAATCTTCCGTAACGATCTACGGTATCGTTGACATGGGCGTGGTTCGTGATGACAACGGCGCTGGCGCAAGAACAGCTTTGGATAGTGGTGTTCAAAACGGTTCACGTCTGGGTTTCAAAGGCGTTGAAGATCTGGGTAGCGGTCTGAAAGCAAACTTCGTTTTGGAAATGGGTTTGAAAACTGATACTGGCGCGTCTGATCAAAACGGTCTGGCTTTCGGTCGTCAAGCTTATGTTGGTTTGTCCGGTGATTTCGGTTCTGTGAACCTGGGTCGTCAAAAATCCGTAACTTATGACATCGGCGATAACGTTGATCCATTCCACATCGGTCTGGCAGGTGACATCGGTCGTTTGTTCAAAACATCGACACGTACTGACAATGCAATCACTTACTCTACAAACAACCTGAGTGGTTTTGTAGGTTCCGTGCAATATGGCTTCGGCGAAGCAGCAGGCAATAATTCAGCAAATCGTAAAGTTGGTGTTTCCGGTGTTTACTCTGAAGGCCCAGTCTACGCAGCAATCGCTTATGAAAAACTGAACGACGCAGCTGGTAATGATGCAAATGCTGGTAAGAAAACATTCGTTGGTGGCACTTATGACTTCACGGTTGTAAAAGCTCACGCTGCATACGAAACTATCAAAGGCGGCACTAACGATGAACGCGTTTGGATGATCGGTGCGACAGTACCGTTTGGCCCAGGTGCATTCCTTGCTGACTTCACACAAGTAAAAAACAAAGCAGTTTCTAACGCAGACGGCAAACAATTCGCTATCGGTTACACATACGACTTGTCCAAGCGTACAGATGTCTACACATCGTTCGCACGCACAACTAACGACAGCAATGCTTCATACAACTTAGCAAATGCTGGTATGTTGAAAGCAGTGAACGGCTCTACAGACAAAATGTTCAGCGTAGGTATTCGTCACAAGTTCTAATTGAATTCGGGTTTATACCCGAATTAATTTAGAAAATTCAAAAAGGAGTCGTCGTCAGACGACTCCTTTTTTTTATCAGAGCGGGAGCCGTAGATTCTCTGTCAGTGAGAGCACTGCTTTGTTACAATGTCTGCCAGTTCAAGCCAATTGGATATTAACCATGAAAAAAATGTCGAAAATCCTGCCAGGAGTTCTTTCTGGCCTCTTCTTGTTGAGTTTTGCAGGAGCAGTATTGGCTCAGACGCAAAAGCCTGACCAGGCGCCGCCTAAGTTGGATAAATTGGAAGAGAGTGCGGCAGATCCTGCATTATCCGTTGGTAAGCCAGAACCAAAAAATAAGA
This sequence comes from Cognatundibacterium rivi, assembly GCF_018139565.1. GTDB lineage: Bacteria > Pseudomonadota > Gammaproteobacteria > Burkholderiales > Burkholderiaceae_D > Undibacterium > Undibacterium rivi. Next base: position 540,498 of record NZ_JAGSPK010000003.1, on the reverse strand, counting down.
TCACTGAGAAGCGTAATAATGCTGGCAAAGTCATGGAAGTTCAGGTGAAGTCGGGCAAAAGTAATTACACGTTAAAAGCGGATCCTGAAGTCGGTAATGCTCCCAAAGGTACCGTTCAGGGAAATGCAAATCGTGCACCGCAGTGGACTATTCTCGAATTCGGTGGCAAAAAAGAAAGCAAAGAAGTCGAGCAGCCTCCTGTATTGCCACCAGCTCCAGCGCAGGCGGTACCAGCCAGTGCTGCAGGTAAGTAAGTTTTTTATTCTATTTTTGCGATATCACAATGGCAGTTTTTACCTCAGTCACACTCGATGACCTCAGTTCCTGGATAAAACAATTCCCGTTGGGGAAAGCGCTGTCAATTAAAGGGATTGCATCTGGAATTGAAAATAGTAATTTTTTTATTACGACAGAGACTGGTGAGTATGTTCTGACGATTTTTGAAAATCTGACTTTCGAACAATTACCGTTTTACCTGAAGTTAATGCGCCATCTTGCAGACAGGGGGGTATTGGTGCCTGCGCCTGTTGCCAATATCGCTGGTGAGCTGGTGACAGCTTTACACGGAAAACCAGCCTCTATTGTCAGTAAGTTGGACGGGGCATCACAAATGCATCCTGAGCCAGTGCATTGTGCCGCAGTCGGTGCGATGCTTGCGCTAATGCATCTTGCTGGAAAAGACTTCCCCTTATATCAGGAAAATCTCCGTTCTTTGAACTGGTGGCATGAAACGACGCCGAAAGTTCTTCCTTTCCTTTCCGACGAGCTGCGACATCTGTTGTGTGCAGAGGTGCATTATCAGGATGCCTTTGACAGCACGCCAATCTATCGTGCTTTGCCAAGAGGACCCGTCCATGCGGATTTGTTCCGTAATAACGTCATGTTTGACGGCGAAAAGCTGACAGGTTTTTTTGATTTTTATTTTGCCGGCTGTGATGCCTGGATTTTCGATGTCGCCGTGACAGTGAATGATTGGTGCATCGACACGGCAACAGGTGAGCTGGATGTTGCGCGGGTAAGGGCTTTGTTGAATGCTTATAATTTGGTGCGGCCGTTTACTACGGAGGAATCGGTTGCATGGAAGCCAATGTTGCGGGCAGCTGCTCTGCGCTTCTGGTTGTCCCGGTTATATGACTACTATCAACCAAGAGATGCAGAAATGCTGACGCCACATGACCCTGCACACTTTGAACGGATTTTACGTTTGCGCGAATCTCTGCCTGTCCCCCCTTTAACAAGTGATTTATGAATTCAGTACCAGCTTCAACGGGGTGGTTATGGGTTAAACGAGGGTTTTCCCTGTTTCGCCAGCAACCTGCAGAAATGTTGACACTCTTTTTTGCGTATATGTTTTTTAACATGGGAATTAGCCTCGTGCCATTTATTGGCCGCTTTTTGCCTCTGGTGTTAATTCCCGTGTTTGCCATGAGCTTTATGCAGGCTTGCCGTCTGATTGAGGGCGGTGTGCGGGTGAAGCCAACGGTATTGCTGGTGGGTTTTCGTTCTGAGTTCTTTTTACGTTTATTCGCTTTGGGTTGCCTGTACCTGCTGGCCATTTCCGGGGCAGCATTGATATCGCAACTTTTTGACGATGGCGCCTTATTCGAGTTTATTTCCAGTGAAAAACCGGTTGATCCCAAAGATTTACCTCAAGGGCGTCTGTTTTTCGGAATGCTGATGGCGGTACTCGCTTTTTTGCCAGCGTTGATGGCTTTCTGGTTCGCGGGGCCGTTAATTATGTGGCACGGGATGTCTGTGCCAAAAGCGCTGTTTTACAGTTTTTTTTCGGTCAAACGTGCCGCCAAGGCGTTTTTAATTTATGCGCTTTCCTGGTTCCTCATTTCAGGATTATTGCCAGCCATTTTTGTTGAGATCTTAGCGCTGGTCACAGGCAACACCGGTTTTGTCGTGTTGCTGATGATGCCTGTTCTGGCTTTATTTACGACGATCAGGTACTGCTCGTTTTACCCGACATATCAGGATATTTTTGAGCAATCGGAAGAGTCCGTTCATCCCTGAGTATCGTGCTCAGAGGGTATTTCAGCGTCCTCAATGATTTCATAGCTGTGCGTCATCTGAGCCGTTTTCTCAAGCATGATAGACGCCGAGCAGTATTTTTCATGTGAAAGTTTGATTGCGCGTTCGACCAGATTGGCTTTCAACTGACGTCCACGAACGGTGAAGTGAAAGTTGATTTTGGTAAAAACTTTAGGTTCTGTTTCAGACCTCTCCGCGCTGAGCTTTACATCGCAGCCACGTATATCTTGTTTACTCTTACGTAAAATTAATACGACATCGTAGGCCGTGCATCCGCCCGTACCCAATAAAACCATTTCCATCGGGCGTGGCGCCAGATTGTGACCACCACCTTCTGGTGCGCCGTCCATTAAAACCGCATGGCCTGAGCCAGTTTCTGCCAAAAAAGACATGCCAGATAAGCCTGTCCAGCGTACAGTAGCTTCCATTTATTCCTCACTGATTGTTTGAAGTATGTTGACAGCGATTTTACTGTATCTGCCGGAGAGATATTTTTGCGTTGAGGATATCGTTATTTATTTGGAAATGTATTTTCAGCGCAATTCAGGAAGTCTTCGGAAAATTTGCTTAAAATTTAAACAGTTCTTGCACTAACTCCTTGAAAACCCTATAATTTCCGATTCTCAATTTGCCCGACTGAGAATTTAACAAGGGAGAGTCTGTCGGATCATAGGCAGAACCACCAAAAAAGGGCGTATTTAACTTTTTAGGATTCAACATGAAAACCTTTTCCGCTAAGGGCCATGAGGTTCAGCGCGACTGGTTCGTGATTGACGCGACAGATAAAGTACTCGGACGTGTTGCCAGCGAAGTGGCACTCCGTTTACGCGGCAAACATAAACCAGAATTTACTCCACACGTAGACACAGGCGATTTTATCGTTGTTGTTAATGCAGGCAAACTGCGCGTGACCGGCACTAAAGCTCTGAACAAAACATACTACCGTCACACTGGTTATCCAGGCGGTATCTATGAAACAAATTTCACGAAAATGCAACAGCGTTTTCCAGGTCGTGCACTCGAGAAAGCAGTTAAAGGCATGTTGCCTAAAGGCCCACTCGGCTATGCAATGATCAAGAAGCTGAAAGTTTATGCAGATGCAACACATCCGCACGCAGCTCAGCAACCACAAGTACTCGACATCTAAGGATTAGCCATGATCGGTAATTACAACTACGGAACTGGCCGTCGCAAGAGCGCAGTTGCTCGCGTATTCCTGAAATCCGGCAGCGGCAAGATCGTTGTCAACGGCAAACCAGCGAACGAGTACTTCTCTCGTGAAACTGGCCTGATGGTCATTCGTCAACCTCTGGAACTGACTAATAATCTCGAAACATTCGATATTATGGTTAACGTTCACGGCGGCGGCGAATCCGGCCAATCCGGTGCAGTTCGTCACGGTATCACTCGTGCCCTGATCGACTACGATGCAACTTTGAAATCTGAATTGTCCAAAGCTGGTTTCGTTACTCGTGATGCTCGCGAAGTTGAACGTAAAAAAGTGGGTCTGCGCAAAGCACGTCGCGCAAAACAATTCTCCAAGCGTTAATTTTTTATCGCTGGCAGGAATTGCTACAAAAAGCCGCCCTTGGGCGGCTTTTTGCTTTTGTGTGCTGAGTTGCGGATGAGTTCCGTGAAGTGCGTTTTGAGATGACTGACTGCTGTTAAAATAGCGGAAAATTTCTTGCAAGGAACGTCAATGATTAAAGTTGGAATAGTAGGTGGTACGGGTTACACAGGGGTAGAGTTATTACGTTTGCTGGCAATGCATCCAGCAGTGGAACTGACCGCAATTACGTCGCGTAAAGAGGACGGCTTACCTGTGGCAGACATGTATCCATCACTACGTGGGCGTGTTAACCTGACATTTTCTTCGCCTGATAAGGCGAAGCTGACAGAGTGCGATGTCGTTTTTTTTGCGACACCTCACGGTGTGGCGATGGCGCAAGCGCAGGAATTGTTGGCGGCTGGTGTCAAGGTGATTGACCTTGCCGCAGATTTCCGGATGAAAGATGTTGCTCAGTTCGAGAAATGGTATGGCATTCCACACACGTGCCCTGATGTGCTGACCGAAGCCGTTTATGGTTTGCCTGAGCTGAATCGTGATGCGATCAAAACCGCACGGGTTATTGGCAATCCGGGTTGTTATCCGACGACCATGCAATTGGGTTTCTATCCGTTATTGAAAGCCGGAATTGTCGATGCAACGGATTTGATTGCTGATTGCAAATCCGGAGTGTCAGGTGCCGGACGTAAGGCTGAAATCGGTATTCTGTTTTCCGAGGCGAGCGATACATTTAAGGCTTACGGCGTTTCAGGCCATCGCCATACGCCGGAGACAATAGAACAATTACAGCGTATGACTGCACAAAAAGTGGGATTGTTATTTACTCCTCACCTGGTGCCGATGATACGCGGTATGCACTCGACTTTGTATGCCCGCCTGAACACCGATATCAGTAACGACGAATTGCAGGCGTTGTTTGAAAATGCCTACAAAGATGAGCCATTCGTTGACGTCATGCCATTTGGCTCTCATCCGGAAACACGTTCTACCCGCGCTTCTAATATGCTGCGTCTGGCGTTGCACCGGCCGAATAATGGCAAAACCGTGATCGTTCTCGTAGTGCAGGATAACCTTGTAAAAGGTGCATCCGGGCAGGCTGTGCAGTGTATGAACTTGATGTTTGGTCTGGATGAAGTAGCTGGATTACAGCATATCCCGGTTTTGCCGTAACTCATACATGGCAAAGAAACGACTCTGGCAACGACGCCATCTGGCGTCGAAAATGACCATTACGCATCAACAGCCGTGGCCGCTCCGGCTGGCCATGCTGGTATTGGTGATCGCATTGACGTCTGCTGTCGCATGGTGGACCTATGATCTTGGAAAGAGCTTTGCATTCGGAACAAAGTTTAATCTGAATCAGATGCAGTCACTTGAAACGCAGGTAAAAGAGCTGACAGCTGAGCGCGATAAGTTGTTACTGGAAGCAAACACGATAGAAAGTAAGCAGAACATTGATCGTTCCATGCAGAAAGAGCTGACGGATCAGATCAAAGCGCTGACTGCAGAAAATCAAAAGCTGAAAGATGATCTGGCTTTTTTTGAAGGCGTGATGCCGTCAACGACAGGGAATGATGGGATTACCGTTCAGAATCTGAAGATAGAAATGCTCGCACCTGGCCAATTGCGTTATCGTGCTCTGGTGATGCAAGGTGTAAAAAATGGCAGAGATTTTAATGGTGAATTGCAATTTTTATTAGGTTTGGTACAGGCAGGTAAACCTGCTACGATGTATTTCCCTGATCCCAAATCGGGCGAAGCTGGTAAATTAAAATTATCGTTCAGACATTACCAGCGACTGGAGGGAGTCATTACCCTTCCAGATGGTGCGGTCGCCAAAAATGTCCAGGTAAAAGTGTTAGACCGGGGCCAAGTCCGCGCTCAACAAGCGGTTAATTTATAAACCAGCATCAATTAATTCTGAGTTGGAAGATAAAGCTCATGAATATTGTTGATCTATGCCCTGAAAAGGAATTCTTTCATGTTCAGTCGTAAAACAAAAAGCACCATCGATAGCCTTATCGGATCCACTACAAGAATTGAAGGTGATCTGCATTTCAAAGGTGGCTTGCGCATTGATGGACACATTCGTGGCAACGTTATTGCTGATACTGAGTCGTTGAGCATGCTGGTCATTTCAGAGCAGGCCGTTATTGATGGTGAAGTAAGGGCGGCACACATCGTCGTGAATGGTGTGATTAACGGGCCAGTGTTTTCAACAGAATTGTTAGAGTTGCAGCCTAAGGCAAAAATTTCTGGCGACGTTCACTACAAAACGCTGGAGATGCTTAGCGGTGCCCTGGTATCTGGCAAACTCACGCATGATCTTGCGCAAGAGCCTGCAACTCTGAAACTTGCAGCGTCCAATGCATAGTTCCGGAGTCGGGACTATAATGAGAACATCTTAGATCCAAGGAGCAAAAAATGAATGCTGTAGCCGAAATGCCAACACCAATCAATTTCACAGAAAGCGCAGCTGCAAAAGTTGCTCAGTTGATTGAAGAAGAGGGTAATCCTGATTTGAAATTACGCGTTTTTGTACAAGGCGGCGGATGTTCAGGTTTTCAATACGGTTTTACGTTCGATGAAATCACGAATGAAGACGACACCACCATGACAAAAAATGGTGTGCAGTTGTTGATTGACTCTATGAGCTATCAATATCTGGTGGGTGCTGAAATCGATTATAAAGACGATCTGGAAGGTGCGCAGTTTGTGATTAAAAATCCGAATGCCTCCACCACTTGTGGTTGCGGATCTTCATTCTCCGTGTAAGCACTCTGAATGCTAAAAAAGGACGCTGTGGCGTCCTTTTTTTATGTCCTGAAAAAAATTCAGTCAGTAAAGTTTAAAGTATTCATCCCAGATACATCAAAGCTGATTACACTGGCAAAAAAACAGATGGGGTAAGGCGATGGAGCAAAACAGTTCAAATGATTTGTATGGGGGGCGGCAGCAGGAAGTCGTGAAAGCGCTGCGGCAGGCATTACCCGGGCATTGCATCCTGCATCATGAAGAGGATGTCCGTCCATACGAGTGTGATGGTTTGGCGGCCTACCGTCAGTTGCCCATGATCGTTTGTCTGCCGGAAAGTGAATCGCAGATTATCGCGGTGATGGAAGTTTGCCGCCGTTTGAACGTTCCCATCGTACCCCGTGGTGCTGGAACCGGCTTATCTGGCGGTGCGATGCCGATCGCCGATGGTGTCGTGTTATCCACCGCTAAATTCAATAAAATTCTGAAAGTAGATGCTTACTCGCGAACGGCAGTGGTTCAGCCGGGTGTGCGTAATCTGGCAATCTCGGAAGCGGTATCACCTTTAGGTTTGTATTATGCGCCGGATCCTTCGTCGCAGATTGCCTGCACGATAGGCGGTAACGTCGCAGAAAACTCTGGCGGTGTTCACTGTTTGAAGTATGGTCTGACCGTACACAATGTGCTGCGCGCGCGCGTAGTCACCATTGACGGTGACGTTGTTGAGCTGGGTAGTGAAGCGCTGGATGCACCGGGTTTAGATTTGCTTGCAGTGTTTATCGGCTCCGAAGGAATGCTCGGCATCGTCACCGAAGTAACCGTCAAACTGGTACCGAAACCGCAGGTTGCGCGCGTCATTATGGCTTCATTTGATGACGTGGTGAAAGGCGGAAATGCGGTTGCAAACGTGATTGCTGCAGGCATTATTCCGGCAGGTCTGGAGATGATGGATAAAACCTCATCACGTATGGTCGAGCCCTTTGTTAAAGCCGGTTACGACATTGATGCAGAAGCGATTTTACTGTGTGAGTCTGACGGTACGACGGAAGAAGTCGAAGAAGAAATCGCTCGCATGTCTGCCGTGCTGGAACAAGCTGGTGCGACGGCAATCGCGGTTTCTCAGAGTGAGGCGGAACGTTTGCGTTTTTGGTCTGGTCGTAAAAATGCGTTTCCCGCAGCGGGACGTATATCGCCGGATTATTACTGTATGGATGGAACGATTCCCCGGAAGCGCTTATCGGAAGTATTAATAGGCATCACCCATATGGAAGAAAAATATGGTTTGCGCTGCGCCAACGTGTTTCATGCCGGCGACGGTAACTTACACCCGCTGATCATGTTTGATGCGAATAAGGAAGGCGAGTTTCTGCGGGCCGAGGCATTCGGTGCAGAGATACTGGAATTATGCGTCACCGTCGGTGGCACGATTACTGGTGAGCATGGCGTTGGTATTGAAAAAATTAATTCCATGTGCGTGCAATTTTCACGTGAAGAGCTGGATGCTTTTTTTGCGGTGAAGCGTGCATTTGATCCCCATAGTTTGCTGAATCCGGATAAGGCGATACCAAGCTTGCATCGCTGCGCAGAATATGGACGTATGCATGTGAAACAGGGAAATCTGAAGTTTCCTGATTTGCCTCGTTTCTAAAAAAATAAAAACCATATAAATGGACACCGTGATGAATAACTTGATAGAAGGCTTCCGGGAACGGATATTGAATGCCTCACAGAACCACCTTCCACTACAAATCGAAGGCGGCGGCAGCAAGCGTTGGTATGGTCAGGCAGCGCAAGGTGGCGTGCTTGATACCCGGGCGTATTCCGGTATTCTGGCGTATGAGCCGACCGAACTGGTATTGACTGCACGCTGCGGTACACCGCTCGCTGAGATCGAGGCACTACTGGCAGAAAATAATCAGATGCTGGCATTCGAACCTCCCAAATTCAGTGCAATGGCGACCATAGGAGGCATGCTTGCCGCCGGTTTGTCGGGGCCGCGTCGCCCGTATGTCGGCGCTGCACGTGATTTTATTCTTGGTGCGACATTGATGGATGGTCGCGGACAAGTGCTGGAGTTCGGTGGTCAGGTTATGAAGAATGTTGCTGGCTATGACGTCTCGCGTTTGCTGACAGGCTCGATGGGAACCTTAGGTCTGGTGTTGAATATTTCCGTTAAAGTGTTGCCACGCCCGTTTGCAGAAACGACATTAGTATTTGCTTTATCCGAAGCCGATGCGATTCAGAAGATGAATGAGTGGGCCGGACAGGCATTGCCGTTGTCCGGTAGCTGTTGGCACGTAGGGCGGCTGATGTTACGACTCTCTGGCGCTGAGGCCGCTGTGCGCGCCGCAAAGCAACGATTGGGAGGAGAGGAGATGCAGGATGCCGCTTCTGCCTGGAACGATTTGCGTGAACAGACGCATGATTTCTTTTCACAGGATGAGGCACATGGTTTGTGGCGTTTATCCGTTCCATCTACCACTGCGCCTTTAACTCTGACCGGTAAGTCGCTGATAGAGTGGGGCGGCGCGCAGCGCTGGTTGTTCAGCGATGAAAGCCCTGCTGCTATTCGTGCTGCCGCACAAGCGGCTGGCGGTCATGCCACCTTATTCCGTGGCGGCGACAAGAGTATTGGCGTCTTTACGCCCTTATCCGCTCCGCTGGCAAAGATACATCAGCGTCTGAAAGTCGCTTTCGATCCCTCAGGTATTTTTAACCCTGGCCGCCTGTACAAGGATTTTTAATTCGCTATGCAAACTAATCTCGCAGACTTTATTAAGAATACCCGTGAGGGTAAAGAGGCCGATGACATATTGCGCAAATGTGTGCATTGCGGTTTTTGTACAGCGACATGTCCTACCTATCAATTGCTGGGTGATGAACTCGATGGTCCGCGTGGCCGTATTTATCTGATCAAGCAGGTACTTGAAGGCAAAGTCGCCACTGAAAAAACGCAGCAACATCTTGACCGTTGCCTGACTTGCCGTAATTGTGAATCGACCTGTCCGTCAGGCGTTCAGTACGGACGCTTGCTGGATATTGGCCGTAAGGTCGTAGAAGAGCAAGTGCCGCGGACGCTGAAGCAGAGGTTCATCCGGAGTACGCTGAAAACGCTGTTGCCTACGCCTTGGATATTCAAACCGGCAATGAGCCTTGGCCAATCCGTGCGGCCATTATTACCTAAAGCATTGCAGAATAAGGTGCCGGTAAAACAAGTTGCCGGATTGTGGCCGCAGCAACAGCACACCCGGAAAATGTTATTGCTGGATGGTTGTGTGCAACCATCGATGTCTCCGAATATTAATTATGCGACCGCCCGGGTACTGGACACTTTAGGTATCGAGCTGATCAGTGCTCCGAAAGCAGGCTGCTGTGGCGCGATTCGTCATCACCTGAATGAACAGGACGCGGCACTGAATGATATGCGCAATAACATTGATGCATGGTGGCCATATGTAGAGTCTGGTGCCGAAGCCATCCTGATGACCGCATCCGGCTGTGGCGTGACCGTCAAAGAATATGGACATCTGCTTGCGCATGATGAGGCGTATGCAGCAAAGGCGCAGCGTATCTCTGCTCTGACGCGCGACCTGAGTGAAGTGTTGCCTGCATTTGAGACCGAGCTGGTTGGCAGATTACAAGGCAAACTCAGGCAACGTATCGTCTGGCATCCGCCTTGTACTTTGCAGCATGGACAGCAAATCCGTGGCAAAGTCGAAGGCTTACTGAAAGCACTGGGAATTGATGTGCAGATGTGTGCCGACAGCCATTTGTGTTGTGGTTCTGCCGGAACCTATTCTGTTTTGCAACCGGCGTTGTCTTATCAGTTGCGGGATAAAAAATTACACAATCTGCTGGCGACAAAACCAGACATGATTTTATCGGCGAACATCGGTTGCCTGACGCATTTGCAATCAGGAACAGACACGCCGGTCAAACACTGGGTCGAATTAATTGATCATGCGTTAACCAATGCCTGAGTCAAGATCATGATCCGGACGTTTTTAATACTCCTGATTTTTCAGTGTCTGGGCGAAGGCTTTGTCTTTATGACGAAAATGCCCGTCCCAGGGCCCGTTATCGGGATGTTGTTACTATTTGTTTTTTTGTTGCTGAAAAAAGAGGCTGCACCGAAACTGATACCCGGCGTGCAGGAGTTGCTCAGGCATTTATCCTTGCTGTTTATTCCGGCCGGTGTTGGCATCATGGTGCACGGAAAAACTGTTCTGGATGAATGGATACCGTTGGTCATCGCACTGGTGCTGAGCACCGCGATTTCGATTGTTGTGACAGCCTTGTGTGTGAAGTGGATGTCGCGATGAACGCAAGATTAGCAGACGTATGGGTTTATCTGGCAGCATCGCCTCTGCTGGGGCTGACGGCAACTCTGCTTGCCTATCAACTTGCCTATGCGATCTATGTCCGATGTAAATTCAGCCCGCTTGCAAATCCGGTCGCGATCTCAGTCGCAATGCTGGTGCTGGTATTAATTGGAACCGGTACGTCGTATCAGACTTATTTTTCAGGTGCGCAATTCGTCCATTTCTTACTGGGACCGGCAACAGTGGCTTTGGCCGTGCCGCTGTATCAGCAGATGAATAAGCTGCGCTCACAGTGGAGGGCATTTCTGCTTGCTGCTGTGTTAGGAAGTGCGTCTGCGATTGGCACCGCGATGTTACTTGCGCAGTGGTTCGGTGCGTCACATGTGACGGTATTGTCGCTCGCGTCAAAATCGGTCACGATGGCGATTGCGATGGGGATTACGGAAAAAGTCGGCGGCTTGCCGTCGTTGACTGCCGCATTGGTCATGCTGACCGGCATACTCGGCGCGATGATGGCGACGGGTATCCTGAATTTTCTGCATATCAAAGATGACAGCGTACGCGGCTTTGCATTAGGCGTGAGTGCACATGGTATAGGAACAGCCAGAGCTTTTCAGTTAAGCGAAGAAATGGGCGCGTTTGCAGGTCTGGCAATGGGGTTGTCGGGGTTGCTGACGGCAATATTTTTGCCGCTGGCATTGCAATGGTTGGGAATAATATGATCTGCCCCAACCATACAATGCAACTTAAAACAGAACTTATTTCCCAGCGATGAGATTTTCCACATCCTGAATAATATCCGCTGGTGCTATTTGTGGCGCATAGCGTTTAAACACCGAGCCGTCTTGTTTAATCAGAAATTTAGTGAAATTCCACTTAATCGCCTGTATGCCCAAAAGACCTGGAGCTTCGGATTTCAGGTGCTGAAACAGCGGATGTGCATTTTTGCCGTTGACATCAATTTTCTCAAACAGAGGAAAAGTGACGCCATAATTTTTTTCGCAGAAACTGCCGATTTCATCCGCCGTTCCCGGCTCCTGATGGCCGAACTGATTGCATGGAAATCCAAGTACCACCACGCCCTTGTCTTTAAACTGCTGGTAGACCGCTTCCAGCCCTTTGTATTGGGGCGTAAAACCGCATTTGCTTGCGGTGTTGACGATCAACACCACTTTTCCCAGATACTGTTTCAGGTCAACTGCTTGGCCCTGCAAATTAGTGACGATGTAATCAAGTGCGCTCATAGTTAAACGATGCCTAAATGGTGAGTACCAGCGCTAAGGTCACGCTCTTTTGACTCTTTACCCTGCAACATGATTGCGAGACGTAATTCATTCACAGAATCCGCGTTACGCAGTGCATCTTCATAGGTAATTTTGCCAGCTTCATGCAAATCAAATAAATCCTGGTCAAACGTACGCATGCCGAGTTCACGTGATTTCTTCATGATTTCTTTGATCTCATGGACCTGACCTTTGAAGATCAGATCTGAAATCAGTGGAGAGTTCAGCATAATTTCAACTGCGGCAACACGGCCTTTACGTCCTTTTAATGGTATCAGTCGTTGCGAAATGACAGCTTTCAGGTTTAATGATAAATCCATCAATAATTGCGCCCGACGCTCTTCCGGGAAGAAGTTGATGATACGGTCCAGTGCCTGATTTGAACTGTTTGCATGCAAAGTTGCGAGGCATAAATGGCCGGTCTCTGCAAACGCAATCGCAAAGTCCATGGTTTCACGATCACGGATCTCACCAATCTGAATGACATCAGGTGCCTGACGCAACGAGTTTTTCAACGCGGCTCCCCAGTCTTCGGTATCGATGCCGACCTCGCGTTGCGTCACGATGCAATTCGCATGTGGATGCACATATTCGATAGGGTCTTCAATGGTAATGATATGACCGTAACTGGATTGATTGCGGTGCCCCACCATCGCTGCCAGCGTGGTTGACTTACCTGATCCTGTTGCGCCGACCATGATCACCAGACCACGCTTGGTCATCACAACCTCTTTGAGGTTTTCCGGTAAACCCAGGTCTTCTAATTTAGGAATGGCTGTGGTGATTGTCCGCAATACCAGACCGACACGGCCTTGCTGCATAAAGGCGGAGACGCGGAAGCGTCCCATACCGGCAGGATTGATCGCGAAGTTACACTCTTTAGTTGATTCGAACTCAGCTGCCTGCTTATCGTTCATGATCGCGCGTGCCAGATCAACCGTATGTGCCGGTGTCAGTGGCTGGTTCGATACTGGCGTGACTCTGCCGTCGATTTTAAACGCTGGTGGGAAGTCTGCGGTGATGAATAAGTCTGAACCATTTTTGCTCAGCATCAGTCTGAGCAGGTCATGCATGAATTTGGTTGCCTGATCGCGTTCCATGTTTGTCTCTTTCTATCTGATCAATTAACCTGGGAAATTTTCCGGAATTTTCGCTGCTGCGCGTGCTGTGCCTACCGAAATCACGTTGCGCTTCACCAGATCTGTCAGGTTCTGATCCAAAGTCTGCATACCCATGTTGTTACCGGTCTGTATTGCGGAATACATCTGAGCAATTTTTGCTTCGCGGATCAGATTACGAATCGCGGGCGTACCGATCATAATTTCATGGGCAGCAACACGTCCCGAGCCATCTTTAACTTTCAGCAGCGTTTGCGAAATCACAGCCTGCAAGGACTCTGACAGCATCGATCTGACCATTTCTTTTTCTTCAGCGGGGAAAACGTCGACAATACGATCTATCGTTTTAGCGGCTGAGGATGTATGCAAGGTGCCGAAAACCAAGTGACCTGTTTCGGCGGCAGTCAATGCCAGACGAATCGTTTCAAGATCACGCAACTCACCAACCAGAATCGCATCAGGATCTTCACGCAAAGCTGAACGCAAAGCGTTATTAAACGACATGGTATGCGGGCCGACTTCACGTTGGTTGATCAGGCATTTTTTTGATTCATGCACAAACTCGATAGGATCTTCGACAGTCAGAATGTGTCCGTACTCATTCTCATTCAGGTGATTTACCATCCCGGCCAGCGTGGTTGATTTTCCTGAACCGGTCGGTCCGGTAACGAGAACCAGACCGCGAGGTTTTAAGGCAAGATCAGCAAAAATACGCGGCGCATTCAATTGTTCCAGCGTTAAAATTTTTGATGGAATCGTACGCATAACGGCAGCCGGGCCACGTTCCTGATTAAACGCATTCACACGGAAACGTGCCAGTCCCGGAATCGCAAAAGAGAAGTCACACTCCAGAGTTTCTTCGTAAATTTTGCGCTGCGAATCATTCATGATGTCGTAGATCAACTCATGTACATCTTTATGCTCGAGTGGTGGCAAATTAATTCGACGTACGTCGCCGTGTACCCGTATCATTGGTGGCAGGCCTGATGATAAGTGAAGATCGGAGGCGTTATTCTTGACGGAGAACGCAAGCAGTTCAGAAATGTCCATTTATAATTCCGGTAATTGGTGTACGTCTTTGATGACAATTGCGATAACGCGTCGATAACGCGGCGTCAAAGCCTAGTGCATTTTGCTCTAATAAAGAAGAGCAAGCAAAAAATTGATGAAGTTCCCTACAAAATTTTCTGATTATGTCCTTAATTTCTGACAACTTGCAAGCCGTACTTGATGACATCTGGGCAACCGAGCAGAGGTTTGATCGCCCGTCGAAGTCGGTCAGACTGTTAGCTGTTTCTAAAACTTTCGGTGCAGAAGCGATTCTGGAGGCTGCGCAGCATGGGCAAACTGCGTTTGGCGAGAATTACCTTCAGGAAGCGTTAGAAAAAATCACCTTGATGCAGAGCAATGCGCCTGAGCTACATCTTGAATGGCATTTCATCGGGCCAATACAGAGTAACAAAACAAAGCCGATTGCCGAGCATTTCGACTGGGTACATTCGGTAGACAGAGAAAAGATCGCAGTTCGCTTGTCGGAGCAACGGCCAGCAACCATGGCCGATTTAAATATCTGCCTGCAAGTGAACATCAGTGGCGAAGAGAGTAAAAGTGGTGTTTCTCCGGAAGATGTGGTAGCGCTGGCGTTAAAAATCTCCGCATTACCCCGTATCCGTTTGCGGGGATTGATGGCGGTGCCCGAACCAACCTCGGACGTCGCACAGCAGCGTCTGGCATTCCGTCATTTAAGAGAGTTAAGCGAAAAAATAGTGGCACAGGGAATTTCCTTGGATACCTTATCGATGGGGATGAGTAGCGACTTGCATGCTGCCATTGCCGAGGGCAGCACGATGGTCAGGATAGGAACAGCAATTTTTGGGAGTAGAAATTATGCAAAATAAATTAAAGATCGCTTTTATCGGCGGCGGTAATATGGCATCCGCACTGATTGGCGGTTTGCTGCCGGATTTTACGGAGCCAGAATATATTCATGTTATCGATGTAAATCAAACGTCTTTAAACCGGCTGGAAACTGAATTCGGTGTGACCACTGCGTTAAGTATTGATGAGCGTTTGCAGGCCATGGATGTGATTGTTCTGGCTGTTAAACCGCAGCAATTGCGCGATGTTATCGGCGCATTAGCGCCATTCATTCAACACCAGTTATTGCTGACAATTGCCGCAGGTATCCGCACAACGGATATTTCCCGCTGGCTGAATTCATATCCGACGATTGTCCGTGCAATGCCGAACACGCCTGCATTGATTGGCAAAGGCATTACTGGTTTATATGCGATGCCGGGCGTCAGCGAGCAACAGAAGAAAGTCGCAGATGACATTCTGCGTTCGGTTGGGCTGACTTCATGGTTAGACGAAGAATACCTGATTGATGCTGTGACTGCGGTTTCCGGCAGTGGCCCTGCTTATGTTTTTTACTTCATTGAAGCGATGCAGGAGGCCGCGGTGGCACTCGGTCTGAGTGCAGAACAGGGAACGCAATTCGCCATCGAAACTTTTGAGGGCGCAGCACAACTGGCGATGCATTCGAATGAATCCGTTGCAGTATTGCGGGAGCGGGTGACCTCGAAAGGGGGGACAACCTATGCCGCTTTAAGCAGCATGGAAAACAGTGAAGTGAAACAAGCGATCATCCGCGCCGTTCATGCAGCTGCTGCCAGAGGTGCAGAGCTGGGCGATGAATTTGGTCAGCAGGAATAAACTAAACTACTGATTTCCAGCTTGTCTGAGTAATGGCGCAAGTTTGCGCCATGTTTGCCAGGCCCGTAACGAGGTCGTTATGACGGACAGGGCGCGGGCAGGCTTCACTACATAAACTGCCGCTGCCAGCACTACGCCTAATATTGGTTTTTTTCTGACTGCGACTACAACTTTCGCCGCGCAATTCAGACTGAATTCAGCAAACTCGATTGATTGCTGAAGCTCTTGCGTTTGAATAGACAATAGCTGTCGTTGCGCATGCACTTTTAACAGTAATGCTTCACGGCGGAAAGCAAGTTTTTCTTTGTAAGCCGACATTATTTTCCTCAGTTCGGAGTGGAGTGAGGAAAATTATCGCGCAGTGCCTGCCCATCTTTTTCTAACTCTGACAAGGTCAGTGAGAGCAGTCTTGGCTTTGCTTGTAACTGTTGGTGTATCCACCAGGTAATGCCCGCAGCCGCAACTGCAAACACGGCAATCAGACCTGAAATTAACTCAATTCTGTGGGTGTCCCAAAATACGGCAATCAACAGAACCACAATCAGGACAACGGCGCAGCAGGCACAAAACAGCGCCGTCAATGACCATAGAAGAATAGAGGAAAAGCGGCTCAGCTCTTCCTCTATTTCGACCGCAACCAGTTCCAGACGTGTATGGACGATGCCTGAAAAGGTCGCGATGAGTTTCCCCACAGAGTCGAGAATAGCCATGAGTTACTTACTACGTCCGATCAGCAAACCGAGCAGCAAGCCAACGCCTGCGGCGATACCGGCAGATTGCCACGGATTTTCTTTAACATAGACATCGGTTGCTTTCGCCGCATCTTTGGTTCTGGTGATGACCAGATCTTCAACACGTTGCACTTCCGCCTTCGCATTTTTCAGCGTCTGTTCAAAACGCGCTTTTGCCGATTTGAAACCTTCACCAGTCTGCTGCTCTGTATTTTTCAACATTTCTTCGGCATCGCGTATGACCTGATTCAGATCGTGCATCAATTGATCTTTGTGCTGTTCTATTGAGCTCATCGTATTTCCTTTAAAAGTGTTGATAAGAGTACCTGTTGATAGTCTAGGTAGTACAACATAACTGCTTTTGCGACAGATCAAACAGAGTGGCACTTATTTGCTGCGCTGACTTATAGCGCTGGTGTTCATTACTTTGATCGTCGCATTTAATGTAATACATAGTCAACAGCAACACCAGCAAAGATTGCCGCACCGAGCCAGTTATTGTGCCTGAACGCGGCGAAGCAGCGCATCCGGTCACGGTCTTTGATCAGGTTGTAATGATAGATCGCGCAGGCGGCAGCGACGGCGATGCCTGCGAAAAACCAGTTACGCAGACCATAGGAGTAACCGATCAATGTGATCATCGCGAGGCTAACGACATAGCAGAGCATAATCGCCTTCACATCAAACTGACCGAAGGTAATCGCGGAGGTTTTGATCCCGATTTTAAGATCATCGTCCCTGTCCACCATCGCATATTCGGTATCATACGCAACAGTCCAAAAAACATTCGCGACCAGCAGCATCCATGCCGTCCATGGGACGGTGTTTTGTACCGCGGCAAACGCCATCGGAATGCCGAATCCATAAGCGATACCGAGATAGGCTTGCGGAATGCCGAAGAAGCGCTTGAAATACGGATAGGTCGCGGCAATCACCACCGCAAGAACGGATAATTGTTTCGTCAGCGCATTGAGCGGAAGAATGAGTGAAAAGGCGATCAGCGACAATGCCAACGCAATCAGCAGGGCTTCTTTGCCGGATACTTTGCCGCTGGTCAGAGGACGATCTGCAGTACGTTTGACATGCTTGTCAAATTCTCTGTCGGCGTAGTCATTGACTGCGCATCCCGCAGAGCGCATCAACGCTGTACCAAGGCAAAAAATCACCACCAGTTTCCCGTCAGGCACACCATTGCTCGCCAGCCACAGTGCGATCAATGTTGGCCACAACAGTAAGACGATGCCGATAGGTTTATCGAGCCGTACCAGTTTTAAATACCATTGCAATCGCGAGAGTAAAGCGTTCATGTCTTAAAGCGGAGTGATTTTAGCCCCGCCATTATAAGTGCGATTTGCGCTTGTATTTGCGCTCGTGCCAGAGCGTTTCTGGGCTTGAGCTGCGCACTGCAAATGTCTCAGGTGAGCAATGAAGGTTGGCGTCTGCTGGCAGGGTCACGTCGCCAGTCAGTATCCGAGCGGTAATTCACCGGACATTCCGCTTCTGTGGGCGCAGTGCAAGCGGGCTTGAATGGCTTTTCGCTTGTTCTTCCTATCACATAGCCTGAGGCAAAAACGGCCAGGGTAACGCAGATACAAGCAAAATATCGGATGATTGATTTCATTTCTTACTTTCAATGTCAGATGAGAAGTGGCCCTGATGGAATTGGATGTCTGGAGTGGAGTTCAGGGACGACGATAAGTGAAAAGAGTTTCTCAATACTGTGAACTTCGTACTATTAAAATGTTCAAAGAATAAATTTTCAAGATGCTTGGTATTGAAAGACGATACTATTCGCGAACTGCTTATTCGATGGAGGCGCAATTGAGTTCACCTGAATTATTGCTGAATGTGTTACGGACAGAGCTGCGTGCTGCTGGTGTGACGTATAAAATTCTTGCCGAACGTATCGGCATGAGTGAGTCCAGCGTTAAGCGCATGTTTGGACAAAAGGATATGAGTCTGTCGCGTCTGGCGCAGATATGTAAGGCGTCAGGTATCGCGATGGAGGATGTCTTGCGGCAAGCGGCGGACGTTGCGCCACATTCGGATAATCTGACGCTGGCGCAGGAAAAATCCCTGATTGCCGAACCCAAATTATTGTTAGTGGCAATCTGTTGTCTTGGCCATTGGACCTTAGAGCAGATTGTGGACACCTACGAAATCAGTCAGGCAGAAACAATATTGCATCTGGTCGCACTGGATAAGCTGGAATTGATCGAATTGCGCCCAAATAACCGTTACCGGCTGAACGTCTCACCGGCATTTCACTGGCTGCCGGATGGTCCGGTTCAGCAGTTTTTTCGCGACTATGTCGTAAGCGATTATTTCAATGGCCGCTTTGATCATGTGGGCGAAACCTTGCTCTGTGTGCCGGCTCGGGTTTCCAGTCGTAGTGCGCAGGAAGTCGTACAAAAAATTCAGCAATTGGTGGCAGAGTTGGCGCGTCTGCATCAGGAAGACCGGAAACTGCGACCAGAAGAAATCGATGGATTTACTTTGCTCGTCGGTTTCCGTTCATGGGAATTTTCTGCGTTTACCGCTTTACGTCGACCTGAGTCTAAGCCAGCGATGACCAGCATTACTCATCAGATTGCAACGAAGAAGTAGTTTTTCCGATGTTGCAGACAGACGCGCTTAGCAGTCTGACGCCATCGTCTGGTTATTGCGCTGCGGGCGGTAAATCCAGCATGGTCACGCCGGGTAAATCGCAGGCCAGCACTGCCTGATGAATGGCTTCGATGGCCGCCTGGCGGGTAAAACTTTTGCGCCAGGCAATCACGACACGGCGATCTGGCACGGGGGCAGCGAATGGCACGTAGCGCAGCATGCCATCCTTGGCATTCATATCCGGCACTGAGGCGACCGGCAGCACTGTCAGGCCTATACCTGAGGCCACCATGTGGCGTATGGTTTCGAGCGATGAACCTTCAAAGGTACGGGCGATGCCATCGCCAGTCGTTGAGAATCTTGCCATTTCAGGGCAAACCTCTAACACCTGATCGCGGAAGCAATGACCGTTTCCGAGCAACAGCATGGTTTCCGATTTCAACTCTTCTGCGGAGACTTCCTTGCGCTCAGCCCAAGCATGATCACTTGGCATCGCGACGACAAAAGGCTCGTCATACAAGGCTTGCGTCATCAGACCCTGATCCGGCAACGGTAAGGCCATGATGGCAGCATCCAGTTCGCCCTGACGCAGCAATTCCATCAGTTTGACCGTGAAATTTTCCTGTAATACCAGCGGCATTTGCGGCACTTGTCTGATCATGGTTTTGACCAGCGTTGGCAACAGGTAAGGGCCGATGGTGTAGATCACGCCGAGACGGAAAGGGCCTGCCAGCGGGTCTTTGTTTTGCTTGGCGATTTCTTTGATGGCGGCGGTCTGTTCCAGCACACGCTCTGCCTGCGCTACGATCTGCGCGCCCAGCGGCGTTGTTGAAACTTCTGTGCCACCACGTTCAAATATCGTGACTCCCAGTTCGTCTTCCAGTTTTTTGATCGCAACCGATAGCGTCGGCTGGGCAACAAAACAAGCTTCTGCTGCATGGCCGAAATGTTTCTCGCGCGCGACTGCGACGATGTATTTTAATTCTGTGAGTGTCATGAGCTTAGTTTGGCACAGAGTCTTGCTGGCGTCAGCAATCTGATTTATTTATTTTCGGGAGAATGTGCAAGGATAAATATATGGCGGGGAGTATATTTGAATATCCTTGTATCTATTGGGGGATAGATATGAAAATTCGCCATACTCCCCTGGAGTATATCTTTCATCCAGTGTCACGATGGTGCCCTGGATGAAGATGAATTTCTGATTTAACGCTGTTACATTTATTTTTTCTGCACGTGGCTCATTGCTTTGGTCAGTTCCAGATGCCCTTGTGCGGCACCACTTTCTGGAACGATTTCACCGTCGCGCTGGCGAACTTCTGCCAGCCGCGCTGCCAGTTGTTCCGGGGCATCGCCTTCGCGTCCGACCCAGATGCCTTGTGTCATGGTGATATTGGCGGCCTCAAAACTGCCGGCACCGGCGCATAGTATGGTTCTGGATGGTGCGTTTTCCGCCGCGAGCACCAACATTGCCGGAACCACATCTGCCGGTTTTAATGCCTCTAAAAACTCCGCCGGGAACAGGCTTTCCGTCATACGGGTGGCGGCTGTCGGTGCCAGGCTGTTGACATGGATATTGTATTTCGCGCCTTCCAGTGCCAGCGTTTGCATCAGGCCGACCAATGCCATTTTGGCAGCGCCGTAATTTGATTGACCAAAGTTTCCATATAATCCGGAGGAAGACGTGGTCATAACGATGCGACCGTATTTTTGTTCGGTCATGACAGGCCACACCGCTTTACAGCAATGAACCGCGCCCATCAGATGCACATCCATCACGAGCCGGAAATCATCCAGCTCCATTTTGGCAAAACTTTTATCGCGTAAAATCCCTGCGTTGTTGACCAGAATATCAATGCGGCCCCATTGTTTGAGGGTGTCTTCCACCATTGCCTGCACCGCGGCAAAATCGGTAACGGACGCACCGTTCGCAATGGCTTCACCGCCCGCTGCACGGATTTCCTCGACGACTGCTAAAGCTGCAGCGGATGAGCCACCTGAGCCATCGCGTGCGCCACCCAGATCGTTGACAACCACTTTGGCGCCACGCGCAGCCAATGCCAGCGCGTGTTCGCGCCCCAAACCCCCACCTGCACCAGTCACGATTGCGACACGGCCTTTGAAATCTATTGTCATTTTTTCTCCTGTTGTAATTTGAAGTCGTTGGCAGACTCAGCCCTGACATGTCGAGTGTATGCTATTTCTTCCGACATGTAGCCGCAGGCAGTTCCGTTTTTTAGAGCGCGGCAACTAAACAGGTTGTGCGCCAATTTTCTTTTGCATGATGATCGCCCCACCAAATTCCGGGTTCAGTTCATACGGCGCGAAACCTTCTGCGCGATAGAGATTTTGTGCACGTGTGTTCCCTTCCAGCACTTCCAGAGTCATCTTGCAATAACCAAGTTGTTCGGACAGGGTCGTCAGGTGCTGCATCATTTTATTGCCTATGCCCTGACCACGAAAATCAGGGTGCACGGCAAAGTCGTGAATGTTTAGCAGAGACTTGCAGGCAAAGGTGGAGAAACCTTCGATACAAATTGCAAAACCAGCAGCCTGATCATTCACATAAGCGAGAATGGCCCGCACGGTATTGCGTTTGTTGAGTTCGCTAATGAGATTGGTCTGCGCATAATCAGACAGGGCTTCACCGCCACCCATAGGGTCTAGCGCATACATATTAAGCATGTTGATCAGGTCTTGTGCATGTTGCGGCTTATTGAAGTCGACATTAACGATGTTCAGCATAGATTCACACTCTCAGAAATTCTTCTTTGTTGCCCAGCCAGCGCTCTAAGTGCGCGGCGACGGTGACGGGGTCATTTTTTAATAAATCAGCCGCCAGATTTCTGGCTTTTTCAACCAGCCATTGATCTGTCTCCAGGTTCGCAAAGCGTAGCATGGCTTCGCCGGATTGGCGGGCACCGAGAAATTCGCCGGGGCCGCGTAACTCCAGATCTTTACGGGCGATCTCAAAGCCATCATTGCTTTCGCGCATGGTCGCCAGCCTTTGTTTGGCGGCGCCCCCCAACGGCCCCTGATACAGCAACAGGCAGACACTGGCGGCCGCGCCACGACCGACGCGACCACGCAGCTGGTGGAGTTGTGAGAGTCCGAAGCGCTCAGCGTGTTCAATCACCATCAGGCTCGCATTCGGGACATCGACCCCGACTTCAATCACGGTAGTCGCCACCAGCACTTGAGTGCGGTTGTGAATAAAATCATCCATGACAGCCTGCTTTTCCGCCGGCTTGAGTCGACCGTGTACCAGTCCGACCTGCACTCCCGGCAATGCAGCCGCCAGCATCAGATGAGTGTCAGTTGCAGTTTGCAGTTGCAGGGTTTCGGATTCTTCGATTAAGGGGCAAACCCAGTACACCTGTTTGCCTTCCTGCGCTGCTGCATACACCCGAGCGATTACTTCATCGCGGCGGTTCTGATCTATCACGCGGGTAACGATAGGCGTGCGTCCCGGTGGCAATTCATCAATCACGGATACTTCCAGATCGGCGAAATAGGTCATCGCCAGTGTGCGCGGGATCGGTGTTGCTGACATCATCAACTGATGCGGAATTTTCCCTGCTTCGGCCTTATTTGCCAGATTCAGACGTTGGCTGACGCCAAAGCGATGCTGTTCATCGACGATCACTAATCCCAGCTTTTTGAACTGCACGGTATCTTGTATCAGTGCGTGCGTGCCGATGACCAGCTGCGCCTCACCGGAGGCAATCAGTGCATTGGCCGCTTCTTTTTCTTTTTTCTTCAGACTGCCGGTCAGCCACGCCGTTTTTACACCCAGCGGTTCCAGCCACGCAGCGATTTTTCTGAAATGCTGTTCTGCCAGAATTTCGGTCGGCGCCATCAGCGCAGCCTGAAAGCCATTGTCGATCGCTTGTGTTGCCGCCAGCGCAGCGACGATGGTTTTACCGCTGCCGACATCCCCTTGCAGCAGACGTTGCATGGGAAAGGTTTCGCGTAAATCGGCACGGATTTCTGCCAGCACTTTTTCTTGTGCGCCTGTCAGTGAAAAGGGCAGATTCAATAAAAACGCATTACTGAGTTCGCCGGTGACCGGCAGCGCGTTTGCGCCTTTGCTGCGGCGTGTGATCTGTGCCCGTTTTAACGAGAGTTGCTGTGCCAGCAGCTCATCAAATTTCATGCGTTCCCACGCCGGATGTTCGTGCTCCATCAGGCTGTACTGATCGATATCCGGCGGCGGATTGTGCAGCGTGCGTACGCTGACCTCGAAACCTTGTAAATCTAAGGCGGCTAAACGTGCTGGCGACAAGGTGTCACGCCAGTTGACTCTGGTCATGGCGTTCGCAATGGCCTTGCGTAGCAGCGCTTGTGGCACACCTTCTCCGGAATGGTAAACCGGGGTCAGAGCGGTTGGTAATGGCGCCCCTTCATTCACGATTTTGTAGCCGGGGTGCACCATTTCCGCACCAAAAAAACCATGCCGCAATTCGCCACGTGCCCTGACGCGCACGCCCATTGCTAATTGTTTGAGCTGGCTGCCGTAAAAATTCAGAAAGCGTAAAACGACTTGCCCGCTATCGTCGCTGATGGTGACAACCAGTTGGCGGCGCGGGCGATATTGCACATCCGATGCGGTCACGACGCCTTCCACCTGCACGGTGCTGCCACCGCGCAAGGCCGCATCATGCATGGGGATAATGGCGGTCTCATCCTCATAGCGCATAGGCAGATGCAGGACGAAATCCATGTCTTTGCGCAAGCCTAGCCGGGCGAGTTTTTCACTGGCTTTGCTGGCGCTGCCTGACGCTTTGGACGACGTTTTTTTTCCTGACTGGCGGGCTGCTTTGATTGGTGATGCGTGCGTCTCTGTGCTTGCGCTTGGGTCTTCAGCTGCCATGGGTGTAAAATGGTGGGTTTTGCTGTTGGCTCGGTTGTGCAGGAAATTCCTGTTGCGGCTTATTTTACTGAGTTTTTATACAGTATGCAGCATTTTGTTCTCTCTCTTTTCGTTTCCCGTGCATGAAATATTCTTTGAGTGATTTTGATTTTGATCTGCCCGATGCTTTAATCGCGCAAATGCCGCTGCCGGACAGAACTGCTTCGCGCTTATTGCATGTCGATGGTGAGCAACTGGTGGACCGCCATTTTTCTGATGTGATCGATCAGTTGGCCGCCGGGGATTTACTGGTGTTCAATGATACCCGCGTGCTCAAGGCGCGTTTTTTTGGCGTCAAAGAAACTGGCGGCAAAGTGCAATTGCTGGTTGAGCGCGTGTTATCGAATACGGATGAAAACCGCAGCGTGCTGGTGCAGATGCGCGCGTCCAAATCGCCGCTGCCGGGCAGTAAAATCCGGCTGGCAGAGGCGTTCGATGTGGTCGTGGGTGAACGTCAGGGCGAATTTTTCACTTTGTTTTTCCCGGACGATATTTTTACTTTGCTCGAAACTTACGGTCGCCTGCCTTTACCGCCGTATATTGAACATGATGCTGATGATTTTGATGAGCAGCGCTATCAGACTGTGTATAACCGTGTGCCCGGTGCTGTCGCTGCACCAACGGCGGGGCTGCATTTTGATCAGGCCTTGTTAGAGCGCTGTCAGCAAAAAGGCATAGAGCTGGCGTATGTGACTCTGCACGTCGGCGCAGGCACATTTCAGCCGGTGCGGGTTGAAGATCTGAACGAGCATGTGATGCACAGCGAGTGGTACACCGTACCGCAAGAGACGGTCAATGCTGTGCGCAAGACAAAAGCGGCGGGGGGCAAAGTCATTGCAGTCGGCACTACCAGTATGCGTGCGCTGGAATCAGCATCGCAAAGTGGTCAGCTCGAAGCAGGCAGTGACGATACGCAATTGTTCATTACGCCGGGTTATGTATTTAAAACCGTTGACCGTTTAATCACGAATTTCCATTTGCCAAAATCGACGCTGATGATGCTGGTATCGGCGTTTGCCGGTTACGATAGAATCAAATCCGCTTATGCCCATGCGATTGCGCAGCGTTATCGTTTCTTTAGTTATGGTGACGCGATGTTGCTGACCAACACCTCCGGGAAGGCCTGATTCGGGCTGGACACATAAAAGACGTAGAACGACTCATTACCGTGTGCTCCGCGGAGCGTACAAGGAAGAATCATGCTTGAATTTACTCTGATTAAAAAAGATAAAACGACTGCTGCCCGCCGGGGGCGTGTGAAGGTGAATCACGGCGAAATCGAAACGCCGATTTTCATGCCAGTCGGCACTTACGGTTCGGTGAAAGCGATGTCACCGCTGGAACTCAAAGAAATCGACGCACAGATTATTCTTGGCAATACTTTCCATCTGTGGCTGCGTCCGGGCTTGAGCGTACTGAACAAATTCGGTGGTTTGCATGACTTCATGGGATGGGATAAACCTATCCTGACTGATTCCGGCGGTTTTCAGGTGTTTTCACTCGGAGCGATGCGCAAGATCACAGAAGAGGGCGTGAAATTTTCTTCTCCTATCAGTGGTGAGCGCCTGTTCTTGTCCCCAGAAATTTCCATGCAGATTCAGCGCGCACTGAATTCCGATATCGTGATGCAGTTCGACGAATGTACGCCTTACGAAATTGACGGCAGACCAGCGACGACTGAAGAAGCCGGTAAATCGATGCGCATGTCTTTGCGCTGGGCCAAGCGTTCGATAGACGAATTCAGGCAAGGTGAAAATCCGAATGCTTTGTTTGGCATCGTTCAGGGCGGTATGTTTGAAAACTTGCGCGACGAATCTCTGGCTGGCCTGAATGAATTGGGTTTTGACGGGATTGCGATAGGTGGTTTGTCGGTCGGTGAACCGAAAGAAGACATGATGCGCATTCTGGCGCACACCGGCCCGAAACTGCCGGAAAACAAACCGCATTATCTGATGGGCGTCGGCACACCGGAAGATCTGGTGGCAGGTGTGGCGAACGGTATCGACATGTTTGACTGTGTGATGCCCACCCGGAATGCGCGCAATGGCTGGATATTCACCCGCTTCGGCGATGTGAAAATCAAAAACGCCCGTTACAAGGAAGACAAAGAACCTCTGGACGCAACCTGTGAATGTTATACCTGCAAAAATTTCTCGCGTGCTTACTTGCATCATCTGCATCGCACGGGCGAGATTCTGGGCGCACGTCTGAATACGATACACAACCTGCATTACTACCTCGATCTGATGAAAAATATCCGTCAGGCGCTCGATGACGAACGTTTCCCAGAGTTTGTACAGCAGTTTCATGCTGACCGCGCACGCGGCATCTAGTCGGCTCTTAGTCTGCTTCTTAGTCTGTATCTGGCTTTTTTCGCTAGTTCTGAGCAAGAGCAGTGCTAGAATGTGGCGCTTTACTGCTTGAAAAGTAGTTTATCGTCACTATTTATCATTATCTCGCTCAACACTGGCTGGATAATATTTATACAATTAACGGAGTCTGAACGTGTTTATTTCTAACGCTTATGCGCAATCTGCGGGTGCTGGTGCTGATGGTGGCCTGATGAGTTTCCTGCCTCTGGTATTAATGTTTGTGGTTTTGTATTTCCTGATGATACGACCACAAATGAAGCGCCAGAAAGAACAAAAAGCAATGATGGAAGCGCTGGCGAAGAATGATGAAGTAGTGACTTCCGGCGGCCTGCTCGGCAAAGTGACCAAAGTTAATGAGAGCTATGTGACGATAGAAGTCGCCGAAGGCACAGAGATCGTTGTGCAAAAAGTAGCTGTCACTATGTTGTTGCCTAAAGGCACCATCAAAGCGATTTAATCAGTAAATACCGGCAACGCAGTCCGATCGATATCCGGGCTGCGTTGTGCTTTTCAGCTTCCATTTCTATTTTTATTATGAATCGCTACCCACTCTGGAAGTATCTGTTGATTGTGATTGCGCTGGTATTCGGTGTGCTGTACACCGCGCCAAATTTTTTTGGTGAGTCGCCGGCGGTACAGATCAGCAGTGCGAAATCGACCGTCAAAATTGACGAAAGCATGAAGGCGCGTGTCGAAAAAGCCTTGCAGCAATCCGGCCTGAAAGATAACGGCGTTTTCTATGACTTTAACGGCATGCAAGGATCTGTGCGCGCACGCTTCGCTGATACGGATACGCAATTTAAAGCGAAAGACATACTCGAAAAAACACTGAATCCTGACGCAACAGATCCGACTTACACGGTGGCTTTCAATCTGTTGCCGAATACACCGAAGTGGCTGCAAAGTCTGAATGCGCTGCCGATGTACCTCGGTCTGGATTTGCGCGGTGGTGTGCATTTCCTGATGCAGGTCGATACCAAGGCGGTCTTGACCAAGCGCGTGCAGGGGCTGCAATCGAGCGTACGTTCTGCATTGCGTGAAAAAGATATCCGTCATGCTGGCATCAGCCGCGATGGCGATAATATCTCGGTGAAGTTCCGTGATGCTGAAACCCGTTCCGCAGCGAAGGCCGTATTAGCATCGCAAATGACGGACGTGCATCTGACTGACGTTGTCAGTGCAGACAATACCGAATTCAACGTCACTATCAGCCTGAAGCCAGAAGCGTTACAAGCCGTAGTGACCGAAGGCGTGAAACAAAACATTACCGCTTTGTCCAAGCGTGTGAATGAGCTGGGTGTTGCTGAGCCGATTATTCAACAACAAGGCCCGGATCGCATCGTTGTACAGTTGCCTGGTGTGCAGGACGTGGCGCGGGCGAAAGAAATTATCGGACGTACAGCAACGTTGGAAGTGCGTCTCGCTGATGAGTCTGTTATTGGCGTTGTCGATGACAACACTCCAGTTCCATTTGGCTCTGAATTTTTCAAGGTTGGACGCGGTGCTCCGGCGATTTTGTATAAAGATCCCGTAATTACTGGTGACTACATTGCCGGCGCCTCAGCTAGCTTTGACGAACATCAGCAGCCTGCCGTAAGTATTGACCTGAATGGCGATGGTGGTCGCAAGATGCGTGAAGCGACTCGCAATAAGATCGGCAAGAAGATGGCGATTGTGCTGTTTGAAAAAGGCAAGGGTGAAATATTGACCGTTGCAACAATTCAAGACGAATTGGGTTCGCGTTTCCGTATTACCGGTATGGGTACCGCTACCGCCTCTGCCGATCTGGCCTTGTTGCTGCGCGCCGGTTCTCTGGCCGCACCGATGGAAATTATCGAAGAACGTACGATAGGCCCGCAACTTGGTGTGGAAAACATTAAGCAGGGTCGCAATTCAACCTTATACGGTTTTGCTGCGATCTCTATCTTTATGGTCATCTACTACATGTTGTTCGGTTTCTTTAGCGTGCTGGCGTTGTCCGTGAATCTGTTGTTGCTGGTCGCTTTGTTGTCCTTGCTGCAAGCGACACTGACTTTGCCTGGTATCGCCGCGATTGCGCTGGCACTGGGTATGGCGATTGACTCGAACGTGCTGATTAATGAACGTATCCGCGAAGAGTTACGTGCTGGCAGATCACCGCAAAAGGCGATTGAAGAAGGCTTTGGCCACGCCTGGGCAACGATTCTGGATTCCAACGTGACGACGCTGATCGTCGGTCTGGCCTTGTTGATCTTCGGTTCAGGTGCGATCCGTGGTTTTGCGGTGGTTCACTGCCTCGGTATTCTGACCTCGATTTTCTCGTCAGTCTTTGTGTCGCGTGGCGTGGTGAATCTCTGGTACGGTCGTCAGAAGAAACTGACTTCGCTTTCTATCGGTCAGATCTGGAAGCCAACCGATGATGCAGCCAAATAACCGATTGCCCAGATAAGAATTCAGGAATTCATTATGGAATTATTCCGCATTAAAAAAGACATTCCTTTCATGCGCCATGCGCTGATTTTCAATGTCATCTCTGCACTGACTTTTGTCGCCGCCGTATTTTTCCTGCTGCACAAAGGCTTGCATTTCTCTGTCGAATTTACCGGCGGTACGGTGATGGAAGTCACCTATCCAAAAGCTGCCGACGTTGACAGCATACGTCGTACCGTTGAAAGCCTCGGTTATGTTGATGCGCCGGTGCAGACCTTTGGTAAGGCACAGGATGTCGTGATCCGTTTGCCATTGGCGAAAGGCGTGACAGCAGCAGATCAGGCTGAGAAGGTCATGAAAGCACTGCAGGCGAAAGACCCTGAAGTGAAACAGCAGCGTGTCGAACAAGTCGGTGCGCAAGTTGGTGACGAACTGGCACATGATGGTTTGATGGCGTTGTT
Source organism: Cognatundibacterium rivi (assembly GCF_018139565.1). Lineage (GTDB taxonomy): Bacteria > Pseudomonadota > Gammaproteobacteria > Burkholderiales > Burkholderiaceae_D > Undibacterium > Undibacterium rivi. The sequence continues at coordinate 511,210 of NZ_JAGSPK010000003.1, read as the reverse complement.
ATTCGTGGTGCTGGGGGTGGTTGCTTATCTGGCGATACGCTTTGAATGGAAATTTGCGGTCGCGGCAATTCTTGCTAACTTGCATGACGTGGTGATTATTCTCGGCTTCTTTGCGTTCTTTCAGTGGGAATTCAACCTCTCCGTGCTGGCGGCGGTATTGGCGGTACTGGGTTACTCGGTGAATGAATCCGTGATTATTTTTGATCGTATCCGCGAGAATTTCCGTACTCAGCGCAAAATGTCAGTGACAGAAGTGATCAATCATGCGATCACCAGCACGATCTCGCGTACCATCATTACTCATGGATGTACGCAAATGATGGTGTTGTCGATGTTACTGATTGGTGGCCCGACTCTGCATTATTTTGCCGTGGCGCTGACGATTGGTATCTGCTTCGGTATTTATTCTTCTGTCTTCGTTGCTGCTGCCATCGCGATGTGGTTGGGTGTCAAACGTGAAGATCTGGTGAAACCGGTCAAGGAAAAAGACGATACCGACGGCGCCGTTGTTTAAAAAACGCTTATATTCGTCGTTATGATGTAACGATAGGTATCTAAAATCAAAGCCAGCACTCGAGCTGGCTTTTTTTTTGTTAGGATTTGCCGCAGGCAGGTATTTTGTAAAAAGCACTTTGCGTTGTTGTCGCTCAGATCTGTTTGCCATGCAGGAAAATGGCGTTGCAAGATAATCAGCAGAACCCTGTTATTGCGATTAAATTGAATGATCTGACGTCAGCTCAGCCTATTTTTAAATAATTACGTAGAACTTTCTTGTGGCGCATCAGTCTTACTGCGTCTGCAAAGGATAAAAATAACATGAGCCAATTGAAAAATTTTACTATCGTCGCGGTGATTGCCGCACTTGCGGGCGGCACCTATTATTTTGTCGCGCCATCTCAAATAAATAAAGCCGATCCTTTAGCTGCGGGTAAAACTAGCGGAGCCAAAAGCGATGCGCAGAGTCGTCCAGTGAGCGTGTCTACCATCGTTGCCCAAAAACGGGATTACCCAGTGCGTATCGCGGCGAATGGTGTGGTGTCCGCATTGAATACGGTGGATATCCGGCCGCAGGTCACCAGTACCGTGGCGAAGGTGCATATCAAAGAAGGTCAGTTTGTGCGCGCCGGCGATGTGCTTTTCACACTCGACAGCCGCACGGATGAAGTCAATCTGGCCAAAGCACAGGCCCAGCTGGATAAAGATCTGGCGACGTTGGCTGACAATCAGCGGCAACTGGCGCGTAGTAAAGAATTGCTGGCGAAAAAATTTATAGCCCAGAGTGCGCTCGATTCCAGTCAGACGCTGGTGGATGCGCAGCAGGCCGTCGTTGCTTCGGATAAAGCCGCTGTTGCTGCTGCTCGCGTCGCACTGAGCTATAACCGTATTGTTTCTCCATCGGCCGGACGCACCGGTATCATCAGCGTTTTCCCGGGTTCCTTAGTTCAGCCGAGCGCAACAGCGACAGCAATGGTGACGATTACGCAGATGAATCCGATTGCAGTGACCTTCCCGCTGCCGCAACGTAATTTGCCTGATGCACTACAAAGTATGCAAGGTCAGGATAGTTACGTGACGGCGAGTTTGCCGGATGGTGTCAGCAAATTTAAAGGCAAGTTGCAGTTCGTCGATAACGTTGTGGATGCTGCTTCCGGTACTGTCAAAGTGAAAGCCGTGTTTGATAACAAGGAAATGAAACTGTGGCCGGGTGCGTATGTGAATCTGGAAATGAGTGTGCAGACGCTGAAAGACGCAGTGGTTGTACCGCAAGATGCAGTCGTTGTCGGTGCGCGTGGCAAGTCTGTATATGTGGTGAATGCAGAATCTAAGGCTGAGTTGAAGCCTGTCGTTGTGACGCAAAGTTTTGGTACCGATGCAGTGGTGACAGGAATTGATGCTGGCGCAAAAGTGGTGCTGGAAGGAAAGCAGAATTTACGTCCTGGTGCGCTGGTGAAAGAGCGCGGCGCTGACGCAAAAGAAGGTGATAAGTCGGGCAAAGGTGACAAATCAGGTGCGCCAGCAAACACAGCGAATGCAGCCAAAGCATCTGACAAGCCTGCTGCAGCGTCATCGGCATCCGCAGCGAGCGCATCATGAATTTATCTGAGTTGTTCATCCGCCGTCCGGTGATGACGGTGTTGCTGAATCTGTCGATTGTGATCGCAGGTATTCTGGCCTACCGCTACATTCCGATTGCGGCTTTACCGAGCTATGACACACCGGTCATCAGTGTGAATGCAAATCTTCCCGGTGCCAGCCCCGAAACGATGGCAACTTCAGTTGCGCTGCCGCTCGAAAAGCAATTCGCCACGATCCCCGGTTTATCGATTATCAGTTCCAGCAATACGATAGGAAATACTTCCCTGACGCTGGAATTCGACCAGAATCGTAATATCGACGCAGCAGCAGTCGATGTGCAGGCGGCTTTGTTGCGAGCGCAACGTTCCTTGCCTGTCGATATGACGTCACCACCTTCGTATCGTAAGGTTAATCCTGCTGATGCGCCGGTATTGTTCATTGCCCTGACGTCGCCCTCGCTGAGTCTGGCCGAGTTGACCAGTTATGCTGAACATTTGATTTCACCGAGTTTGTCGACGCTGGAAGGCGTCGCGCAAGTGAATATTTTCGGTATCAAACGCTATGCTGTACGCATACGTGTCATGCCGGATGCCTTATCCGCACGTAATCTGACGCTGGATGAGCTTGCCAGCAGTATTAAAACATCAAATGCCAATACACCAGTCGGTACGCTGGATGGTGATAAGCAGACGTTGACACTGCAAGCCAATAAACAATTGCAGAGCGCGGCAGAATTTGCCAATCTGGTGGTCAGCAATAAAGGTGGGCAAGTGGTTCGCCTGCGCGATGTCGCGGTCGTTGAAGATAGTTACGAGCAGGTGAAAACTTCCGCTAATTTCAACGGCGAAAGTTCCATCACTTTAGCGATTCAGCGTCAGTCAGATGCGAATACGGTAAAGGTGGTGGATTCGATTAAATCCGCCTTACCGGGTTTTCAGGCGCAATTGCCAGCCTCAGTCAAACTGAATCTGGTCAATGATCGCTCAATTTCTATCCGCGACGCCTTGCACGACGTGAATCTGACGTTATTGCTGACGATATTTTTAGTGGTCATCGTTATTTTCCTGTTCCTGCGCCGCATGGTCGCCACCATCATTCCGACTTTGTCGCTGCCGGTTTCGCTGGTTGGCGCGATCAGTCTGTTATGGGGTTTTGGCTATACGCTGGATAACGTGTCTTTGCTCGGCCTGACTTTAGCGGTGGGTCTGGTCGTCGATGATGCGATCGTGATGCTGGAAAACATCATGCGCCACGTTGAAAACGGTGAGGAGCCGTTCAAGGCGGCATTAAAAGGCTCACGCGAAGTCGGTTTTACGATTATTTCTATCTCGACTTCGCTGGTGGCGGTTTTTATTCCGATTTTTTTCATGCCGGGCGTGATCGGTCAGTTGTTCCATGAGTTTGCGGTCATCGTCAGTCTGGCGATTCTGGCGTCTGCCTTCGTTTCTCTGACACTGGTGCCGATGCTGGCGAGTCGTTTCCTGAAAAGTGAACATGAACTGAAAGCACCGTCGCCACTGGTCGCTGCGATGCTCAATACGTTTGAGCGCGGCTTTAATGCGTCGTTGCGTGTCTATACAAGCGGACTTGATCTGGCGTTGCGACACCGGAAGTTTGTGCTGTTGATTGCGCTGGCGACTTTCGCGGCAACGGCGTATCTGTTTAATGTGATTCCTAAAGGCTTTTTCCCACAAGAGGATATCGGCCAGATCAACGTTTCCACCGAAGCTGCGGAAGACACATCGTTCCCGGCAATGGTGGCATTGCAGGATCAGGTCGCCAAAATTATCCGCGATGACCCCAGCGTACTGACTGCAACCTCGTTTAACGGCGGCAGCGGCTCGCAGAATACGGGTCGTATGTTCATCAACCTCAAACCACGCGATCAGCGCAAACCCATGAAAGAAGTGGTCGATGGTTTGCGTAAAAAGCTGGCGGCAGTTCCCGGCATTAATGTCTTCCTGCGGCCTACGCAAAACTTGCAGCTCGGTGGTCGTCCAAGTAAAAGTCAGTACCAGTATATTTTGCAAAGTGTCGAGGCGGGTGAACTGAATAGCTGGGCAAATAAACTACAGGAAAAACTGCGTGCCGATCCTGGCTTTAAAGATGTGACCACGGATTCGCAATTGAAAGGCTTGCAGGCATCACTTGAGATCGATCGTGATCGTGCGAACACGCTGGGTGTCGGCATGGACAGCATACGCTCAGCTTTGTACAGCGCTTTTGGTGAGCGTCAGGTCTCGACGATGTATACGAATGTTGATAGCTATCAGATCATCATGGAAGTTGCGCCGGATGCCAAAAAAGATGAAAGCGCGATCAACGGTATTTATGTCCGCAGCAATACCGGAACACTGGTGCCATTGTCGAGCGTGGCAACCGTCAAACGTACTGTTGGGCCGACTTCGATTAATCACGTTGGTCAGTTACAGGCGGTGACGGTCTCGTTTAATCTGGCGCCGGATACTGCATTGGGTGAGGCAACCAACCGTATAGAAAAATACCGGGAAGAGATTAAATTGCCGACCTCCATCATCACCAGCTATGGCGGCGATGCGGCAGTGTTTAAAAATTCGCAATCCGGACAAGTTGTGCTGATCGTTGCCGCGCTGCTGGTGATTTATGTTTTGCTCGGCGTACTGTATGAAAGCTTCATCCATCCGATTACGATTCTCGCTGGTTTGCCATCGGCTGCGGTGGGTGCTTTGCTGACACTGAAATGGTTCGGCGAAGACCTGACGCTGATTGCAACCATCGGTATTTTGCTGCTGATCGGTATCGTGAAAAAGAATGCGATCATGATGATCGACTTCGCGCTGGATGCGCAAAGGCATCAGAACATGACGCCGGCAGAAGCGATACGGGAAGCCTGTATTCAGCGTTTTCGTCCGATTATGATGACGACGCTGGCAGCGCTGGTCGGTGCTTTACCGATCGCGCTGGGCTTGGGTGCCGGTGCCGAACTGCGTCAGCCGCTGGGGCTTGCGGTGGTCGGTGGTTTGATTTTTTCACAGGCGATTACGCTGTTCATTACACCTGTGATTTATCTTGCGCTGGATCGCTTCAGTGGTAAGGGACCGATCGTCGGAGATCATCTGTAAAACCAGAAAATACATATACTCCCCCATCATTTTAATAAAAAAGGCCTAATGTCTACAGAAACATTAGGCCTTTTTATATACTGGGGGGAGTATATATTTATTATTTTTCGGCGCTGAAATGATGTCTGAGCTTACCCAGCGCATCTTCCAGTGCCTGATAATCGGCTTCTGAGTAATCGGCAAAATGCTTCTCGCCTTCTGCGACCACATGCGGGAAAACTTCATCAAAGGCGGCTTCCCCTAGTGGCGTCAGTTTCACAAAAAACTGGCGTCGGTCGTTGTTGCCTCGTTCGCGGGAAATCAGTTTTTTCTGTTCCAGCCGGTCGAGTACGCCGGTCAGCGTGCCTTTGGTAATCAGGGTTTTTTCACCGAGTTCTTTGCATGTCATGCCCTGCGTATTTCCCAGTGTGGCGATGATGTCAAACTGGGAGTGCGTCAACCCGAATTGCCGGACTTTGGCCGTCGATATTTGCTCAAATAATTGCATGCATTCGGCCAGCATACGTATGCTGCGGAGAAATCGTTTACCCATATTTCACACTCAATTCAACACTCAAAATAGAAGGCCGATCATAGGATCGGCCTGGTCATTCAGCTGCTCAGCATCATGTAAAACATGGTGCCGGATTCATCCGCTTAGTCAGCTTTGATGGCTTCAACCTGAATAGCCAGCTTAACTTCTGGTGCGAAGCCATAAGCCATGCCGTAGTTCAGACCGAAGTCTGTACGTTTGAATTCAGCAGAGGCGTCAGCGCCGCATGCTTCTTTCTTGAACATAGGATGCTGGATACATTTGAATTTATTGATTTTCAATGTCAGTGGTTTAGTCACGCCCAGCAAAGTGAAGTTACCTTCAACTGCTACTGGTGTGTCGCCTTCAAATTTGATCGAAGTGCCTTTGTAAGTGGCAGTCGGGAATTGAGCAACGTTGAAAATGTCTTTTGATTTTGCGTGTTCGTTCATTTTTTCATGACCGAAATCGATAGAGGATGCATCGATAGTGATATCGACAGTCCCTGTTTTTGCCGCACGATCAAGAACAACTTTACCGCTAGTTTTATTGAACTTACCACGCCATACGGAAATGCCCATGTGATCCGCTTCAAAACTTGGGTAAGTGTGGTTTGGTTCGATGTTGTATGTTTGTGCGAATGCTGGTGCAGCGCTGATAGCCAAAGCGGCGATGATTAATTTGCTGAATTTCATAATTGCTCCTGATTAAATGGTCAAAGTGTGAGACTGTTGATTTTCTGATGTGATAGCTTACAAACTGCGTTGCTGGTTTACTGCGTGGTGACTACATGAAACTTGATGACAACTTCGTCAGCGATCATGCCGGTATCTTTCCACTCACCTTCGCCGATGTTAAAGGCCAGACGTTTGATCGGCAGGCTACCGTCAAAAATCTGATTTTTACCATCTTGCTTGACGTTGAGTGGAAAACTGACGTTGCTGCTTTTTCCTTTGATGGTGAGCGTGCCGTTAACGTCGAGCTTGCCCGGTCCGCTGGCTTTCATTGTGGTGGCAACGAAGCTGGCTTTCGGAAATTGTGCGGCGTTAAACCATTCTTTTTTCAAGACTTCTTTATTGTATTCAGGATCGCCCAGATCAAAGCTGGCGAGTTCAATTTCTACATTCGCTTTCGATGTTTCTGGCTTTGCCGCGTTGTAATCGATATTCGCGCTGAATTTTTTAAATTTCGCATCGACCGGCACATTCATTTGTTTAAAGACGATAGCAACATTGCTCTTGGCATTGTCTAGCTTTGCCATGGCTGCCAGCGCAGGAATGGCAACTGCCAGTGTGATCGCGGAAACGACGAGTTTATTGGATAATTTTGCGAGTTTCATAAGATACTTTCTGTAAGAAATTATTTGCCTGGCATCATGCGACGCAGCAGACCGTCTTTATCAATGAATTGATGTTTGAGTGCGGCAGCGATATGCATGAGCACTAAAGCCGCCATGCCGTAAGTCAGTATTTCATGCAACTCTTTCAGGCTGTGTTTGATTTCCGGATTAGGCGCGATGACACTCGGTAATTCAAACAAGCCCAGATAAACGACAGGATAGCCTGCAGCACAAGTGTAAAAATAGCCCGACAATGGCACTGCAAACATTAATACATACAACAGCAGATGCGTATAGCTGGCGGCTTTTTGCTGCCACACGCTCATGTGTGCCGGATAGTCTGGCGCTTGACTTAGCAAGCGGTTCAGCAAGCGCACCGCAACTAAGGCCAATACCGTGACACCTATCCATTTATGGTAAGAGTAGTATTGCAATTTGGTCGGACTGATTTTCATATCCGTCATCACCCAGCCCAATGAAAAAGCAGCAATGATCAGCAAAGCGATCAGCCAGTGCAATGCCACTGAAACTGCGGAGTAACGCTCGTTGTTTGCCATCGGGAATTCCTTTTAAAATTGAAAATTAGTTCGCATTAGGACTAATATAGCAAAAAAAACGAAAGTGTGCAGAGTCGCCTCAAAAACAGGATAGCGCAATATTTGAATTCTTACCTGTTATGAAGCGATACAGAAATCGCTAATGCAAATTCCGGTGGGCATATTGATGCGCCGAGAAAAGAAAAAACTGGCGTATCAGCTTTGCACTGATACGCCAGTTTTTGTCGGAATGCAGAAACTAATTGCTTAGATGGCTTTTGCTAATTTTGCTGCGATACCGATATAGTTCGCCGGTGTCATCGCCAGCAGCAAGTCTTTAGCATCCTGAGGAATAGCCAGTGTCAGCACGAATTCACGTAGCGCTTCTTTAGAAATTCCTTTGCCGCGTGTCAGTTCTTTGAGCTGTTCGTATGGGTTTTCTATGCCATAACGGCGCATCACGGTTTGCACAGGTTCTGCCAGAACTTCCCATGTCGCATCGAGATCGGCTGCCAGGCGTTCAGGATTGGTTTCGAGCTTATTCAGACCGCGCAGGCAGCTGTCGTAGGCCAGCAAGGTGTAACCAAAGGCCACGCCGATATTGCGCAGCACAGTGGAGTCAGTCAGATCACGCTGCCAGCGGGACACCGGCAATTTTTCTGACAGATGGCGCAGCAGCGCATTTGCCAGACCAAGATTACCTTCCGAATTTTCAAAATCGATAGGGTTCACTTTGTGCGGCATCGTAGATGAACCAATTTCACCGGCTTTGGTTTTTTGTTTGAAATAACCGACAGAAATGTAACCCCAGATATCGCGGTTCAGATCCAGCAAAATGGTATTGGCACGCGCGAAAGCGTCAAACATTTCAGCCATGTAATCATGCGGTTCAATTTGAATCGTGTACGGGTTGTAAGTCAGACCCAGACGTTGTTCGATCACGTTTTTAGAAAAATTTTCCCAGTCATAGGCAGGGTACGCAGATAAGTGCGCGTTGTAGTTGCCGACTGCGCCATTCATTTTTCCGAGAATTTCAACTTGTTCAATACGTTTGATTGCACGCTGCAAACGAGCCACGACATTCGCTATTTCTTTGCCGAGTGTGGTCGGGCTGGCAGGTTGTCCATGTGTGCGCGATAACATCGGCACATCTGCATTTGTGTGCGCCAGTTCTGTCAGGCGCGCAATCACTTTTTGCAGTGACGGCACCATGACACCGTCACGTGCGGTTTTCAGCATCATGCCGTGCGATGTGTTGTTGATGTCTTCGGACGTGCAGGCAAAATGTATGAATTCACTTGCCGCAACCAGTTCTGCCGATCCTGCTACTTTTTCTTTCAGCCAGTATTCGACTGCTTTCACGTCGTGATTTGTGACGGCTTCAATGTCTTTGATGCGTTGCGCGTCGGTTTCTGAAAATTCAGCGACCAGCTTGTTGAGTAAGGACTTGGCATCGACAGAGAAAGGTTTAATTTCATCGAAGCCTGCTTCTGCTAAAGCCTGCAGCCATGAGACTTCAACTTTGACACGGTGATGCATAAAGCCAGCTTCGGACAGGGTCGTGCGCAGGGCATCAACTTTAGTGGCATAGCGGCCATCAAGAGGGGAGAGGGCTGAGAGCGAAGAGAGGGACATGATGGAAATATATTTGGAGGTCAATAGAAAATGCTTACGCAAAAAACAACGATTTTACAAATTATGTGAAATTTCCGGTGGGTAATGAAACCTGAGATAAATTGCAGACTATCGAAGATTTTTGCACTGAATACGAGATTTTACCATTGTGAGGTAGCTTGCAACCGGGTATCGCTTCCTTGTATCAAGCCAGATCGCTTGTCGGTGCAGGTGGAAATAATGTGCTTAACCGTTATAATCCCGACTTAATTAACCTTGCAAAAACTATGAAACTCATTGGCTCCAACACCAGTCCTTACGTAAGAAAAGTCCGCGTTGTGATGGCGGAAAAAAAATTGGATTACGCCTTTTTACTAGAAAATGTGTGGGCCGAAGATACGACGATTCAGGAGTCTAATCCGTTAGGCAAAGTTCCCTGTCTGTTAATGGAAGATGGCGGTGCGATGTTTGACTCACGCGTCATTGTTGAATATCTGGATACCTTGACGCCGGTTGGTCGCTTGATTCCCTCACTCGGGCGTGAGCGGGCTGAAGTGAAATGTTGGGAAGCTTTGGCGGATGGCGTTCTGGATGCCGCAATTCTGGTGCGCCTAGAGAAAACATTGCGTCCACAAGAACAACAAAGTGAAGACTGGATCCATCGTCAGATGGGGAAAGTGAATGTTGGTTTAAAAGCGATTTCTCTGGGCTTGGGCGACATGCCTTTTTGTTCTGGCAGTCGTTTAACTTTAGCGGACATCAGCGTTGCCTGTCTGCTGGGCTGGCTCAGTTTCCGTTTCCCGGAAATTTCATGGCGCGATGATTATCCTAACCTCGCGAAATTGTTTGATAAATTATCGGAACGCCAGTCTTTTAAAGACACGGTGCCGCAGTAATCTTAAAACGAAAGACAAAAAAAGGATGATGTGGTGAGCATCATCCTTTTTGTTTATTCTTCGCTGCTGAGTTGCGACTGCAGGTAATTCTGAACGCCAATTTTTTCAATTAATTCTATTTGCGTTTCCAGCCAGTCTATATGTTCTTCCGTGTCTTCCAGGATCATTTGAAATAAGTCACGAGAAACATAATCAGCACAACTTTCTGATACTGCGATACCTTCTTTCACGGTCTTTTGCGCAGCTTGCTCAAGCTTCAGATCGCACGCCAGCATCTCTGGTGTATCTTCGCCTATCATCAGCTTATGCAGCGCCTGCAGATTCGGTAAGCCGCCAAGCATGAGTATGCGATCGATCAGCTTATCGGCATGTTTCATTTCGCCAATCGACTCTTCGTATTCTTTCTTCGCAATTTTTTCCAGTCCCCAGTGTTTGTACATGCGCGCATGTAAAAAATACTGGTTAATCGCGCTTAATTCATTGGTCAGTTGTGCATTGAGCAGCTTGATGACTTTCGCATCGCCTTTCATCATGAATCCTTTCGACAGTGGTGAAGAGTGAAGTGCTCCTATCATAGCAACTTACTGCGCAATCGAAATAAAAAAATTGATTGTGAAATCTGGTTATACGTCCAGAGAAAAATTAATGGTCGCAGTGGCAATCATCGCCAGTGCTTTTCCATCTTCGAGGTAGGGCTTGAAGATGGCTTGCATTAATGCATGACGCGCTGCTTCGTCCAGGCGTTGGAAGCCGGATGATTTCTGAATATCGACTTTTTCAGCATATCCTTTTTCATTGACCAATACGCGTAAGGTTACTTTGCCTTCTTCACCCATGCGTCTGGATACGCGCGGATACTCTGCTTTTGGGGCTCGTATATATTCAACCGCACTGACAGTCTTGATGGCAGTTGGGGAAGGTGTTCCGCTAGGTGTCTGTGTCGCGACCTCCGCTTTTGCGCTGACAACCGGGGCTTCAGTTGCCGCTGCAACGATCGCTTGTTCATTCGGGACGTTATTCGGAGTGACGATAGGCGTTTTAGGTGGCGTTATTTCTGTCGAGACCGGAGTGAGCGTTTTTTTGCTCTGAACAATTTGCGGTTTGGTTTGTTCCGGTACAGGCGTTTCCGGCTGTATCAGGGTCATGACCACTTCGCGCGGCAGCAATTGAGTCACTTTAGAAATCAGGCCATGTTGTAGCGCGTAGGCCAGACCCAGATGCGCAAGGACGATGGCCGAAAATGACAAAATGCGTGAGCGGCTCAGTGTTTTTTCTTCATTGCCATACGTCGGGTAGAAGTGTGTATTCATGCTGGTATCTCGTTATTCTGAAAGCCCAGTTTATGTAAAAATAACTGCACTTCATGTTCTCTCGATTCTTTCTTGGCGATGCACTCGCGCAGCACCTGTCGCGCGCAGCCCGCACATTTGCCGCAGCAAGTACCTACGTTCAGATGGGCACGTAAATCAGACATGGTACTCATACCGGTATCGACCGCGTGATGAATCTTTTTTTCAGAGACATTGTTGCAAACACAAACAATCATAGCTCCCTCGCTCTTTTCTTTACTTTAATAACTACACGCTTTTCACATCAGCCAGGAAAAGCGTTTTGGCTTTCTTGGCTGACATAAATTGCGATCAACTAATATCGCCCATTGTTCCGATAATTGCTGGCAGGTTGCCCGTAACACTGGTGCTAATTCAGGTAATTCAGACAAGGCCTGCAGATGTTTTTCAATCACGGATGCCAACTTGACGCAGGCAGCCTCGCCTTCTGCGTTGACTGAGTTCACGGTGTAATGCGACATCAGATGCAGGACTGCGGAAACCAATATTTCCGGCGTCGACGCTTTTGATGGTGGTGTTGATAACTCAGAATGCATTTCATAGTGAATCGACATAGTGTTTTCCTCAGTGAGAAACCGGATCGGATTGGCTGAACCCTGATTGGCTGGCTACCTGTGAAATCAGTGACGGCTTAGGCTGTCAGAATCAATTTATTTAACTGTGTGATCCGCAGGCGATAAATGCGTCCTTCGTGATCAATTTCGAGTTCTCGGGAAGACTGCATCAGCTCCCTGCTGCTTAAGCGAGGTACCGCTTTGCGTGCGACAGGCTGAAGTTGCGCCTTTGCCGACGTGTCTGAGACGAACATCTGTTGCGTATTAAATTCAGCCATTTTGCTTTCCTATAAATCTAAGTGAGAACAATTCTTATTTAGATTATTATGCAAATAAATGAGATTGGCAAGAATTTTTTAGTATGCAGATGTCTCTGAATGTAATTGCTTGCGTTCGCGCAATAAAAAAGCCTGCAATCGAATTGCAGGCTTAGTCTGGTGAGTGAGGGGGGATCAGCCTTGCGGACGATTTCCCATGGATTCTCCCATGCGCACGGGCTTTGCTGCAGTCCATGAGGAATTAAATGCCAGCGTGTTATGAGGGAAAAGTAATACCACCGTTGAGCCCAGCATGAAGCGCCCCATTTCTTCCCCTTTTTTGAGGACGATGTTGTCTTTGCTGTAGTCCCATTCGACGATATTTTTATTGCGTGGTGGATTCACAATGCCGTGCCAGACGGTGGCCATGCTACCGACAATCGTCGCTCCGACGAGGGTTAATACAAATGGTCCCGCAGCAGAGTCAAAAAAACAGACTACGCGCTCATTTCGCGCAAATAAGCCTGGAACGCCGCGGGCAGTTGTTGGATTAACGGAGAATAAATCACCCGGCACATAAATCATGCGGGTCAGCTTTCCGTCGCAAGGCATGTGTATGCGGTGATAGTCGCGCGGGCTCAGATAGATGGTCGCGAAACTTCCATCGTGAAACTGAGCGGCAGCCTTGCTATCGCCACCGAGCAATGCCGTTGCTGAATAATCATGCCCTTTTGCCTGAAAAATCTGTCCTTTGGCGATTGGCCCGAATTGACTGATTGCACCATCGACAGGACAAACCAAATCGCTGGCAGCCAATGGTCTGATGCCGCTCTTCAGTGGACGCGTAAAGAATTCGTTAAAGCTGGTGTAACTGGCGGTATCCGGATTGGCAGCCTCACTCATGTCGACCTGATATTTGTCCACAAACCACTCGATCAGGTGGGTGGTCAGCTTACCTGCTTTGGCATTCGCAATTTTTCCGGCAAATACGGTCAGAGCCCGTTTAGGTAAAAGGTATTGAGGAAGAACGGCAAGTCGGTCTGACACGATAGAGATTCCTTGTGATGAGGTGGTCGGGAATTATAACGTTGCACAATAAGAAATCGAATGCTTTGTCGATTCAAGGTAACAATTATTATTTCGCCAGCACGACGTTGATCATCGTCCCTTATCGCGCTATGTTGTTGAGTGTGGTGCTGATGTATGGGAGGCGGATCTGTCTTTGGGTAGATGCTGATGCGATCAGAATAAATCGTTTTGATTGTATGGCCTGCTTATATCGTGCATGACATATCGATTTAAGAATAGTGAGGTATACTATCGATGATAGCTAAAATTAATGAGTTCAATAAAATTAATTAGCTATTTAAATGTGAAAAAACGTTTTATCATTTGAACTCATCACTTAACACCTGTTTTAACAACAAAGGAAATTACCATGTCACTGATCAATACTACTGTAAAGCCATTTAAAACTACCGCTTACCACAATGGCAAATTTGTTCCGGTTTCCAGCGAAGATCTGGCTGGCAAATGGTCTGTTTTTGTATTTTATCCAGCAGACTTCACTTTTGTTTGCCCAACTGAGTTAGGCGATCTGGCTGATCATTACGAAGAATTCAAAAAACTGGGCGTTGAAATCTACAGCGTTTCTACAGATACACATTTCACCCACAAAGCTTGGCACGACACTTCTGACACTATCGGCAAAATCACTTACCCAATGCTGGGTGACCCAACATTGGCGATTTCCCGTAACTTTGAAGTGCTGATCGAAGAAGAAGGTCTGGCATTGCGCGGTACATTCGTCGTGAACCCAGCCGGCGAAATCAAAGTCATGGAAGTGCACGACAACGGTATTGGCCGTGACGCGAAAGAATTGCTGCGTAAAGTTCAGGCTGCACAATACGTTGCAAATCACCCAGGTGAAGTTTGCCCTGCGAAATGGACACCAGGCGCAGAAACACTGACTCCATCCCTGGATCTGGTTGGCAAGATCTAAGCAGTATTTAGCATTTCGCATCTTCCCGGTGATTTATTCCGGGAAGATGAATTCAACGGTATCAGAAAGAAGGCATCATGTTAGACACGACTCTCAAAACGCAATTAAAAGCCTACCTCGAAAAACTGACGCGCCCAATTCAGTTGCTGGCCTCGCTTGATGACAGCGAGAAGGCAAAAGAAATGCAAGTCTTGCTGCGTGAAATTGCTGAGTTGTCTGACAAAATCAGCCTGTCTGAAAATACTGATGATCACGAGCGCAAGCCCTCATTTGCGATTACCTCGCCGGGGCATGACATCAATTTGCGTTTCGCCGGTATTCCGATGGGACACGAGTTCACATCTCTGGTGCTTGCTTTACTGCAGGCTGGTGGTCACCCACCTAAAGTTGACGCAGATGTGATTGAGCAGATCAAAAACCTTGATGGTGACTTTCACTTCGAAACCTACATTTCTCTGACTTGCCAGAATTGTCCGGAAGTTGTGCAGTCGCTGAATCTGATGGCGGTATTGAATCCTCGAGTGCAATCGGTCACGATCGATGGCGCTTTATTTCAGACTGAAGTTGAACAACGCCAGATTATGGCGGTGCCGACGGTCTACCTGAACGGTGAAGTTTTTGGTCAGGGACGTATGTCCATTGAAGAAATTCTGGCGAAACTCGATACCGGGTCAGTGCAACGCGCTGCTGAAAAACTGGATGCCAAAGCACCTTATGACGTACTGATCGTCGGTGGTGGTCCTGCGGGTGCGGCAGCGGCGATCTATGCGGCTCGCAAAGGAATCCGTACTGGTGTCGTTGCGGAACGGTTTGGTGGTCAGGTTCTCGACACGATGTCGATTGAGAATTTTATTTCGGTTACCGAGACTGAAGGACCAAAGTTTGCGGCAGCACTGGAACAGCACGTGAAGACTTACGATGTCGACATTATGAATTTGCAGCGGGCTGAAAAGCTCACGCAAAAAGACGGCGTCAATGAAATTCAGTTGGCCAGTGGTGCAACGCTGAAAGCCAAAGCGGTGATTTTAGCGACCGGTGCACGTTGGCGTGAAATTAACGTTCCGGGCGAACGTGAATACCGTAATCATGGCGTTGCTTACTGCCCGCATTGCGATGGTCCTTTATTTAAAGGAAAACGTGTCGCTGTCATCGGTGGCGGAAATTCCGGAGTTGAAGCGGCGATTGACCTGGCAGGCATCGTCAGTCACGTTACCTTGCTGGAATTTGGCGCAGAGCTACGTGCCGATGAAGTATTGCAGCGTAAATTGCGTAGTCTGGCCAATGTAACGGTGATTACTCAGGCGCAAACCACAGAAGTACATGGTGATGGAACGAAGGTGAATGCGCTGAGCTACAAAGATCTTGTCAGTGGTGAGTTAAAGAATGTTGAGCTCGAAGGTATTTTTGTTCAGATTGGTCTGGTACCAAATACTGAATGGCTAAAAGGCAGCCTGACATTATCCCGTCATGGCGAAATTGAAATCGATGCGCGTGGACAAACTTCTCTGGCTGGCGTTTTTGCCGCGGGCGATGTGACCACGGTACCATACAAGCAAATTGTGATTGCTGTGGGCGAAGGCGCTAAGGCTTCACTGGCTGCATTTGACTACATTATCCGATCCTGATTTTTTGCTGTATTTCCATCTGTAAAAAAACCTCAAAGCAAAATCTACTTTGAGGTTTTTTTTATGATGTCTCCAAAAGACAGAAACCTTATTTAGGCTGGCCGGTCGGCGTCGATCACGGTCAGATCTGGCGACGATTTACGCACGCCAGTATTTGACTCTTGGTATAGCCAAGGCATCACAAACTTAGTCATTTCTGATGCGGCATGTACCGGTGCTTTTGCCTGATGTGCGACGGCGCTGCAAATCGCTTCTATCAGACAAAGCGCGGCACCTTCAGAGTTTGGTGAAAAATGGCGTCGGGTCTGCGCATACAGAGTGATATTTGCCAGTGCAGCCAGCGGTGAGCTGGGCGCATCAGTGAGTGCCAGTACTGGTACTTTTTTCTCATTCAGTTGCCGCAAAATGGTCACAGCATCTTCTGCGTAACGTGGAAAAGAAATGCCGATCACCAGATCACGCGAAGTGTATTTGAATAATTGTCGCGCTACCGTAGAAGGGCCACCGGTGCCAATCGTCGATTGCACGGTATTGCAAAATGGATCAAGACTGTGTGCCATCAGCCCCGCCAGAAAGGCGCTGGCACCGTAACCAATGATGTAAATGCGTTCGGCATTTAAAATCATTTTGACTGCCTGATTACACAATGCCGGATCGAGACCGCGACGAGTGGCTTCCAGATTGGCCAGATCTTCGTTGAGAGAACCTGCAATAATTTCGGTGCTGGTTGCCGGGCGTTGGACTTCGCTACGCAGGTTGTCAATCGGGGCGAGCATCGCCTCAAAGCCGCATACAAGTTCAGCACGGAATTGTGGATATCCGTCAAACCCCAGTGCACGCGCAAACCGGTTGGCTGTTGCAACGGAAATGCCAACCGCATTCGCAAGCTCGTCGATTGACATCGTTGCCGACCGGAAGACATTCGACAGTACATAATCCGCAGCTTTTTTATGTGCTTTAGACAGGCTCATATAGACCTTGCCTATCCGCGCATTGACGGTGCCGCCCAGGACTTGCGTATCAGGATGATTCATGATTTGCTGGCGTTTCCAGTGTGAGAAAAATGTAAATGTAATTTCATTAAATTGAATTGTAAAGCGACAAAACGTATCAAATAATTGTGATTATTCAATTTAATGAGGAATATCTTAAATAAAATTTAGATTAATCCTGCCGGAACCTGCCATTTATTGTTTTTCATCGCAAATTTTAAGTTCAGTAAAATTCATTTTTCTGCGCTTGCAGAATGAATAATGCCTCCGCCGAGACAGATATCACCATCATACAAAACGGCAGATTGCCCCGGCGTAACTGCCCATTGTGCCTGATCGAAATGTAGGTGGAATTGCTCAGTATCTCCGGAAAAATTGCAACTGACGTCGGGTTGGCGATAGCGTGTTTTTGCTGATAACTGGCCGACTTCAGGAGCGCGGCCTGCGACCCAGCTTACCTGTGTTGCATCGAGTGCAGAAGACAGCAGCCAGGGATGATCGTGACCTTGTACTGCATACAGCGTATTTTCTGCCACATCTTTTCTTGCGACATACCACGCATCGCTGCTGCCATCGGCGTTCTGATGAGACTTAATGCCGCCTATGCCTATGCCTTTGCGTTGTCCTAGGGTATAAAAACTCAAACCGACGTGTTGTCCTATGGTTTCACCTTCAGGAGTTTTAATCGCTCCTGGTTTATAAGACAGATAACGGTTCAGAAATTCACGGAAAGGACGTTCGCCGATAAAGCAAATCCCGGTCGAGTCTTTCTTTTTCGCATTGGGTAATTGCAATTGCTCGGCAATTTTCCGGACTTCAGTTTTATGAATTTCACCTAAAGGAAATAAAGTATTGGCGAGCTGTTTTTGATTTAATCTGTGCAAAAAATAGCTTTGATCTTTGCTGGCGTCCAGCGCTTTTAATAACTGAAATTCGCCATTGACCTCGCGCACACGTGCATAGTGGCCAGTTGCGATGTAGTCGGCTCCCAATTTCATTGCATGGTCCAGAAATGCTTTAAATTTGATTTCAGCGTTACACAGCACATCCGGATTAGGCGTGCGTCCAGCCTGATATTCGCGTAAAAATTCGGCAAAGACACGGTCTTTATATTCACTCGCAAAATTGACTGCTTCTATATCGACGCCAACGACATCGGCGACGCTGACCGCGTCTATCCAGTCTTCGCGGGTGGAGCAATATTCTGAGTCATCGTCATCTTCCCAGTTTTTCATAAAGAGGCCGATGACTTCATAACCTTGTTCTTTTAATAGCCATGCGGATACAGACGAATCAACGCCACCAGACATACCTATCACTACTCGTTTTTTGCTCATAAGACGCTCGGGTGTGTAAACAAGAGGGATAGCGGAGCACGTTTCCCTCGTAAATAATCATCGATACATTGCAAAACCAGCGGGCTGCGATGGATATGTTCTGCATTCAGTATTTCGTTGTAACTCATCCACATGGATCGCAGAATGCCGGTATCCAGGGCTCGATCATGTTGCTGACCGACGTCTCCCGTGAATGCAAAACGTAAATAAGTGACGTCTTCTCCGGTTTTAGGAGAGATGTAGCGTGACAGATAAGTGCCGATCAGCGCTGTGGGTGTGAAGTCGTGCGCTGTTTCTTCCAGCGTTTCCCGTATCACCGCTTGTTCAAGTGATTCGTTCGGGTCCAGGTGGCCGGCAGGCTGGTTAATGCGAATGCCTTCGTTTGTTTCTTCTTCCACCATTAAAAAGCGTTTGTTACGTTCAATGATGGCGGCGACTGTGACGGATGGTTTCCAGATAGTTGACATAGCTTTTCTCAATAAGTCCGACATTTTACTTTGCCACGGGCGTTTGTGTCGTCTGTCGATATACTTGCTGGTTGTCCGACGCATCTTTAGCGGACTATTTTTTATGATCCGCAGCTCTTACGGGATAAAACAGGGGAAATTGGCGGCGTTTGTCTTGCATAACATATTTGTGGTGAAAGGGAAAATAGTAGAAAGCCACAAAAACGAACGGTTGTTCTAAAAAACATTTTGCGTGTAATATCGTTGCCTATTATTAAATGTAAGAATCTGGTAAGCATTGTTGATTTTTGCATCAGATACTTGCGGCTGTGTTGCTGCTGTTGTCAGATTGAATCCGGTACCTGTCATCACAGGATTCTACTGGTCGGATCAGATCGGTATGTATGTTCTGAACGGACCGAAGCGAGATACGGCAAGCATGTAATCGCTTACATGTTTGCGATAAGCATAAAAGATTTTATTTACTTAGTCAGGGAGCAAATCTATGAAAATCGGCATCCCCGCCGAGACTCGGCCCGGAGAGACGCGTGTTGCGGCAACTCCGGAAACCATTAAGAAGTACGTAGCTGCAAAACATCAGGTGATTGTGCAGTCTGGTGCTGGCGTGGCCTCGAGTATCACTGATGAAGCTTATCAAGCAGCAGGAGCTCAAATTGGTTCTGCTGCCGACGCATTTGGCGCTGAACTGGTGCTGAAAGTGCGTGCCCCCAATGCTGACGAACGGACTTTGATCAAGTCCGGTACAACGTTAGTGGGCATGCTGAATCCTTTCGATACTGAAAATATTGCAGTGATGGCCGCACACGGTCTGAATGCATTCGCTCTGGAAGCTGCACCGCGCATTACCCGTGCGCAGTCACTCGACGTGCTGTCTTCTCAGGCAAACATTGCTGGTTATAAAGCAGTGATGTTGGCCGCAAATACTTATCAGCGCTTTATGCCTATGCTGATGACCGCCGCTGGAACAGTGAAAGCGGCGCGCGTTTTAATCATGGGCGTCGGTGTCGCTGGTTTGCAGGCAATTGCAACGGCGAAGCGTCTGGGCGCCGTCATTGAGGCATCCGACGTCAGACCGCCCGTTAAAGAGCAGGTCGAATCGCTCGGTGCAAAATTCATTGATGTACCGTACGAGACAGATGAAGAGCGGGAAATTGCCAAGGGTGTTGGTGGTTATGCGCGCCCTATGCCTGCAGCGTGGATGGCGCGTCAGGCGGCATTGGTTCATGAACGAGCCAAGCAGGCAGACATCATCATTACGACCGCGCTGATCCCGGGACGGAAAGCACCGGTGTTGATTTCGGAAGAAACTGTCAAAGCGATGAAACCAGGATCGGTCATCGTCGACATGGCGGTGGAGCAGGGCGGCAATTGTCCTTTGTCTGAATTGAACAAAACGGTCACTAAATATGGTGTGCACATTATCGGCGAACCTAATCTGGCGACTCTGGTTGCGGCAGATGCGTCGGCCTTGTATGCACGCAACGTGTTGGATTTTCTGAAGTTAATTATCGACAAAGATGCCGGATTGGCGATTAATCGTGAAGATGAAATCGTTGCAGCAACTCTGGTTTGTGCGGGCGATGAGGTATTGAAGAAATAAAATAGATTTTAAGTTTTTTGTAACAAGCAATAGAAAGTAGAAATACCATGCAAAGAAATATGCTCCGCGCCAAAATTCATCGCGCATCTGTGACCCAGTGCGATCTCCACTACGAAGGTTCATGTGGAATTGATGAAGATCTGCTCGACGCCGCGAATATCATCGAGAACGAACAGATTGAGCTGTATAACGTCAACAATGGTGAGCGCTTTTCCACCTATGCCATCAAAGGTAAACGTGGAAGTGGCGAAATCTCCCTGAACGGCGCTGCAGCCCGCAAGGTGCAACTAGGTGATTTGATGATTATCTGCACATACGCGCCGATGACAGAAGAGGAAGCGCGTCATCACAAACCGAATGTGGTATTTGTGAACGCAAAAAACCAGATCACCAGTTTGAAAGAGTATTGAGGCAATATTGGCGAGGCAGCATCGGGACTGAATCTTTAAAATTTTCAGACGGATTGCTCCTCGCGACAGTATCGTCTGCTTTTGCATGTCTTAATCCATACTACAGAGAGGACATCATGGAAGTAAGTCATACCCTAACCAACCTCATCATTTTTGTACTGGCAATTTATGTCGGTTATCACGTGGTGTGGACGGTTACTCCCGCATTGCACACGCCATTAATGGCCGTGACTAATGCGATTTCTGCCATCATCATTGTTGGTGCCATGCTGGCCGCAGGACTGACCGAAGGTTTGCTGGCACAGGTGATGGGAACCGTTGCGGTGGCGCTGGCTGCTGTGAACGTGTTCGGCGGATTTCTGGTCACCCAGAGAATGTTGGAAATGTTTAAGAAAAAAGAGCCGAAAATAACGCAGAATAACGCTGGCAAGGAGAGCAAATAATGAGCATGAATCTGGTCACGATGCTCTATCTGATTGCATCTGTTTGTTTTATTCAAGCGTTAAAAGGTTTGTCGCATCCATCGACGGCTCGACGTGGCAACGCTTTCGGCATGATGGGAATGGCCGTCGCTGTTGCGACGACTATCGCCTTGATCGTTAAGCTGAAAACCGAAGCAGCAGGCGGCGGCTTAGGCTATGGTTTGGTCGCACTGGGAGTGATTGTCGGTGGCGGCATTGGTGCAACATTGGCTAAACGGGTCGAAATGACCAAGATGCCGGAACTTGTTGCCGCCATGCATTCACTGATTGGTTTAGCTGCAGTATGTATTGCTGTGGCTGTCGTTGCCGAACCATGGATTTTCAATATCACGACGCGCGAAGTTGCGATTCCTTTCGGTAATCGTCTTGAATTATTTATCGGGACGTTTGTTGGTGCGATCACCTTCTCAGGCTCAGTGATTGCGTTTGGCAAATTGTCGGGTAAATATAAGTTTCGCTTGTTTCAGGGCGCACCTGTCAGTTTTACAGGGCAACACTTTCTGAATTTGATCCTGGCGATCACGATGGTCGGGCTTGGTCTGATCTTCTGTTTTGCTCCTGGTACAGAACCGGCGTGGATACCGTTTGTGTTGATGGCGCTGATCGCCTTTGTATTGGGCGTGCTGATCATCATTCCTATCGGTGGTGCAGACATGCCGGTCGTGGTTTCCATGCTGAATAGCTATTCAGGCTGGGCTGCTGCTGGTATTGGTTTTTCTCTCAATAACTCGATGCTGATTATCGCCGGTTCATTAGTTGGATCGTCAGGTGCGATTCTTTCTTACATCATGTGTAAGGCTATGAACCGCTCGTTCTTTAATGTGATTCTTGGCGGTTTTGGTGGGGCTCCAGCGGAGGCCGCTGCTGGCGGGCAGGCACAGCGAAATGTGAAGTCAGGTTCTGCCGATGACGTTGCATTTTTGCTCGGTAATGCGGAAACAGTCATTATCGTTCCTGGCTACGGCCTTGCCGTGGCACGCGCGCAGCATGCTTTGAAAGAGCTGACAGAGAAACTGACGCACAAAGGTATTACGGTGAAATATGCGATTCATCCGGTCGCTGGCCGTATGCCTGGACACATGAATGTCTTGTTGGCAGAAGCGGAAGTACCGTACGATCAGGTATTTGAGATGGAAGATATCAATAGCGAATTTGGTCAGGCAGACGTTGTGCTGGTACTCGGTGCTAACGACGTCGTCAATCCTGCAGCAAAAGATCCGAAATCACCGATTGCTGGGATGCCGATTCTTGAGGCCTACAAAGCAAAAACCATCATCGTGAATAAGCGTTCGATGGCGTCCGGCTATGCAGGTCTGGATAACGAATTGTTCTATATGGATAAGACCATGATGGTATTCGGTGACGCTAAAAAGGTCATCGAAGATATGGTGAAGGCCGTAGAGTAGGCGCAGCAGTTGATGAATGAAAAATCCCCGCTAAATAGCGGGGATTTTTATTTTGACGTTGATGCCTTCGGATGAGCGATCACAGAGGGACGAAATTAAGTCCCTTACATTCTCACCAATGTAGACTTACCAAACAAACTCTCGATCAGATCGACTGCGAGAATTGCGGTCTGGTTGCGAATGTCCAGTGCCGGATTTAATTCCACCAGATCCAGTGAAGCCAACAAACCGGTATCGGCAATCATTTCCATACACAGTTGTGCTTCACGGTATGTCGGGCCTCCCAATACCGCAGTGCCAACACCGGGAGCGATGCCTGGGTCGAGACAATCCATATCAAAACTAACATGTAGATGCGTGTCAGCATCGAGGTCGGCCAGCGCTGAGCTCATCACATTGCGCATGCCATATTCGTCAATGTAGCGCATGTCGAATACCTGCATTCCCATGTCATGAATAAACTTTTTTTCACCGGCATCAACACTACGAATGCCGATCAGGCGGATATCTGCGGGATGTATTGCGGGAGTATGTCCGGCATAACTGATAAGCTCCTGTGGACCATGTCCCATCAGGCACGCAACGGGCATTCCATGAATGTTACCGGTCGGGCTGATTGTTGATAAGTTACTGTCTGCATGCGCATCAAACCACAATACACGCAGCTTCTTTCCTATGCGGCGGCAATGTGCCGCAACCGCGCTGATCGAGCCGATGGCGAGGCAATGATCGCCACCCAGCATCATTGGAAGATGACCTTGTATCAACGCCTGATTCACCGCATCGTAGACTGCCTGATTCCAGTCGATTGCTTCTTTCAGGTGGCGTAAGCCATTGACTGGTTGTTGCCACGGATTCGCTGGGCCGTGTAGATTGCCGTGATCAATAACATGAAACTGGCGGGCGGCAAGCGCTTCGTTGAGCCCTGCAACTCTCAGTGCGTCCGGCCCCATGCCAGCACCTCTGACGCTCGCACCAACATCCGTTGGCGCGCCGATTAAAGAAATAGTCTTCATTCTTTTTAAATTATGTGGGTGAGATGGGCGCAAGTTTAAGCCGGAGTGGGTATTTCAGGAAGACTATCGTATTCTTTTTCACTGCTGCGCAGGTTGGTATTGCAATCTTCTGTACTGCTTACACCCAGGCCGAACAGATCTTTAGGATTGCGCATCACAGGCAGCAGATCAAGTTCGGTCGAAGATTGCGGCATCACATATTGCTCCAGATAACGCATTGCAGAGAAATCTTCCAGCGCAAAACCGACAGAATCAAAGATCGTGATATTTTCCACGCTTTGGCGATAGGCTTTGCCTGAGCGCAGGATAGTCCACAATTCAGTCACCTGGAAGTCTGCCGGCATTTGCTGCAATTCCCCTTCAATGCGTGATTGCGGTTCGTATTCGACAACGACGTTGGCCCGTCGCAGAATCTCTGCATGCAGTTCCGTTTTTCCTGGACAGTCGCCACCGACGGCGTTGATATGCACACCCGCTTCTATCATGTCCGGCGTCAGAATTGTCGCATTGGTTTTATCTGCCGTGACCGTCGTGATCACATCTGCACCTTTGACTGCAGCAGCGACAGAGTCGGCGCGAATGACGCGTATTTCAGGATAAGCGCGTAAATTACGCATCAGCTTATCGCTGGCCTTCTGATCAATATCGTAAATTCGTAATTCCTTAATTCCCAACATCGTATAGAACGCAATGGCCTGAAATTCACTCTGCGCACCATTGCCTATCAATGCCATGCTGCGACAGTTTTTACGTGCCAGATATTTAGCAGCCATTGCCGAGGTGGCTGCGGTACGTATTGCCGTTGTTAGTGTTAACTCTGATAACAGACGTGGATAACCTGTGGTGACGTCGGCCAACACACCAAATGCAGTGACTGTCAGTAAGCCCGTTTCCGTGTTTTTGGGATGACCATTCACGTACTTAAATGAATAGTTGCTGCCGTCAGAAATCGGCATCAGTTCTATGACGCCGACATCCGAATGATGTGCAACCCTTGCCGATTTATCGAAGCGTTCCCAGCGCAGATAGTCTTCCTCGATCATTGCCGCCATGCGGGTAATGGCTCTCTCCAGTCCGACTTCACGCAGATGTCGTTGCATGTCTTGTGTACCAATGAATGCGACCATGATGTTCTCCTTAATAGATTTGGTGAGCAGAAACATCGTCACTGAGGTGATTTGCTGGCGCGCAGTTACTCCAGAAGCTGCTGCGAAATTTTCTGAATTTCGCAAAAGCCTCACGCATCTGTGTGCGTTGTTGAATGACGTGTTCTATGGAAGATTGTAGTCAGTCACGCCAATAATTAGATTGCTAAATTTAATGATTTATTTATTAAAAAAGAAATTTAATTTCATTTATTTATAATTAGTATGTTTAAATTTCTAAAATAAGATTTTTAATAAAATATACCGATAAGAGGTTGAGATGGATAATTATGACCGCAGCATTTTGCGTTGCTTGCAAGAAGATGGGCGTATGAGTAATTTGCATCTGGCTGAGCAGATACATTTGTCGGCGCCGCAAACCTTACGCCGGGTCAGAACGCTGGAAGAAAAGAAAGTGATACGCGGCTACGTTGCACAAGTTACACCTGAGGCCGTTGGTCTCGGCGTCATGGCGTTTGTAAACCTGTCGCTGGATCGCGAGCAGTTTCGTAATGTAAGGGAGGTTGAGCGACAACTGATGGCATTTCCCGACATCATTGAATGTCACACTATTTCAGGCGACTTCGATTACATCCTGAAGGTTGTCGCCAAAGACCTCAAAAGTTTGTCGCAGTTTTTGACGGATACGCTGATGCAGGTATCTGGTGTAGCTTCTCTGCGTTCGATGATTTGTATGGAGGAAATTAAACCGGTCAGCGGTTTACCGATAGATTAATTATCATGATGTATGATTTTCTCTGCAAAACCTTGTCAGACCTTATCCGCATTGCCTCGTGGTAGTCGCTGCGGCTTTGCTGACAAAATCCGTCATGCGTATACCGCCAGAAATACGCTGTGATGTTAAGCCTGTATTAATTCTGTTACGCGGAAGGACAATACGCCCTTCCGGATGAGATACCGATCTGGATCAGCGTGCGAACGAAAAACGCAGTGCAAATTTTCTGAAATGGCGATAGCTGGCACCCAGTTTTTGCAGAGAATCGAGCGATTCAGAAAGGGATTCGCCGTCTTTTGCAAAGCTGACGCGGAAATCTTCGTAGGCGGCTTCCAGTACAGTGGCGAGCTGGTGGTTGTATAAACGGCTGTAATTCAGTGCGCGTCTTTTTGTGCGTAATTTCATGGTGTTTCCTTCATGTTGGTAATACAGGGGCGGATTATAGCTTGTTTAAAAAATGCACTGCCTTAAAATCCGGCAAGGCAATCCATGCGAATATCAGAGATGATCAGCACGAATTCACCTTATTCGCGCCAGCCGTACATCATTTGCTCTGCCAGTACATCGCGCGCGGGTTTGAACATATCGACGACACTCAGA
This sequence comes from Cognatundibacterium rivi, assembly GCF_018139565.1. GTDB lineage: Bacteria > Pseudomonadota > Gammaproteobacteria > Burkholderiales > Burkholderiaceae_D > Undibacterium > Undibacterium rivi. The sequence continues at coordinate 485,159 of NZ_JAGSPK010000003.1, read as the reverse complement.
CCCAAACCCAGTAGTGATTGTGTCAATGAGCCATCTGGCGTACTGGCAAAAATGCGGGCCAGCGTATCGGTCAGGCGAATGGTGATGTTGCGATCGGCTTGCCTTTGCCGGATGAATTGTTCCAATGCGGCCGCTGGATGATCTAGTTGATGTGCATGGCGGCTCAGGCAACGTGCCAGCACGAACGTATCCCGTAATCCCAGGTTCAAGCCCTGCCCAGCTACCGGATGCAAAGTCTGGGCTGCGTTGCCTATGCTGACGGTGCGGGCTGTTGCGTGTGCCTGTGCATTCAGGCCGAGTGGGTAAGATACCCGTTCTGATACCTGTTGCAGTTGCCCGATGCGATTGCCGAATGCCTGTTGTAAGGCTTGTTTAAAGTGCAGATCATCGGCGGCAGATAATTGTTCGGCCACAGCCGGACGCACACACCAGACCAGCGCATAACCATCTTCTTGCGGTAATAAGGCGAGCGGCCCTTGTTCGGTAAAGCGCTCAAACGCCCGGTGCAGCACGGGCTGATCGCTGGTGACATGGGCGATAATCGCGATTTGCTGATAATCGTGGCGGTGCGTGCGTGCAGACTGATCGGAAAACGTACCGCCTTCCGCTTGCACAACGACATTCGCGCTCATGCTGCTGTTTTCGCCAGTGACAGGATGTTGCAGATTCAGGCGTACATGGTCATCTGCCTCGTCCAGACCGCGAACCAGTAACGGGCGGAAAATCCGGATACCGGTGCGTGCGATTTCCGTTTGCATCGGTGCGATGATGTCGCCGTAACGTGCAACATAGCCTAAGGCTGGCACCGCATAATCATTGGCTTTGATCAGACTGCGGCCGAAATGTCCGCGTCGCGAGACATGAATCTCATTGATCTGCGTTGCTTTGACAGGCCAACTGCCTGCCATCGCTAAAATTTGCTGACTGCCGGCGGATAGTGCGATAGTGCGTGCATCCTGTTCTGCTTCAGCGCTTGTTTTACCATCAAATAAGGCGATCCTGTCCGCTGCTATACCCTGTTTATGCAACAGTAAAGCGAGTGCCTGCCCAGCAGGGCCAGCACCGCAAATGGCGATGTCGACATCATTGATAATGGCTGGAGTCGTTGATTTCATAATCTATTTGGATCGCATTTCTGCTTCAATTTCTTTCACCGTTTTTGGTGTATCCCGGCTCAGGTTGCGATGTCCGTCAGCGGTAATCAGGATGTCGTCTTCGATGCGAATGCCGATATTCCAGAATTTCTCCGGCACATCGGGTGCTGGCTGCACGTAGATGCCAGGCTCTATCGTGATCACCATCCCGGCCTGCAACTGACGATAAGGTTTTTCATCGCCGCTATATTCATTTTCTCTGTAATTGCCGACGTCATGCACATCCAGACCCAGCCAGTGTCCCGTGCCATGCATATAAAAACGCCGGTAAGCCTGACTTGCTAATGCGTCGTCAAGATTGCTGACACTATTTTTATTCAACAAACCGGTATCCAGCATCCCCTGCGTTAACACGCGCAAGGCGGCGTGATGCCCATCCATATACCGGCTGCCCGGCTGCGCGCAGTCCAGTGCCGCTTGCTGAGCTGCCAACACGATGTTATACAAGGTCTTTTGTGCAGGACTGAAGCGGCCATTGGCTGGAAATGTGCGCGTGATATCGGAAGCGTAACTGTTGAATTCGCAGCCCGCATCGATCAGGATCAAATCTCCGTCTTTAATCTGCGCCCGGTTGCTCTGATAATGAAGGATGCAAGCATTGGCTCCGGCAGCAACGATAGAGCCATAAGCAGGTGCTTGCGCACCCTGACGCAGAAACTCATGCAGTAATTCGGCTTCGAGTTCATATTCAAACTGACCCGGACGGGCGCTGCGCATTGCTCGCGTATGTGCAGCAGCAGAGATGCTGGCGGCGCGCTGCATCAGTGTGATTTCTGTCTCGTCTTTGATCAGTCGCATTTCATCCAGCAAGACCCTTACATCCAGTGTTCGTGCCGGAGCCTGAATCCCTGTGCGGCTTCTGGCACGTATTGCCTGCAGCCATTGGTGTACCTGCGTGTCCAGATGCGGTTCTGCGGCCGTGCTGTAAAACAAGGTGTGCGCATCGGCCAGAAAATCCGGCATTGCAGTGTCGATATTGTCGATGGCATCAGCGAGATCAAAACTGAATGCAGTTTTAGCTGCTTCCGGCCCGAAACGGAAACCATCCCAGATTTCACGTTCGGGATTTTTCTCACGGCAAAACAATATCGATTTTTCTTCATTTGCATTGGCAACTAACACCAATACTGCTTCAGGCTCATCAAAACCGGACAGATAATAAAAATAACTGTCGTGCCGGAATGGAAACGGATTATCGTTGTTACGCAGATATTCCTGTGCGGTTGGAATGATGGCGACACCGCCGCCATGCGCTCGCATTAACGCCATCAAACGCTGGCGGCGGAGCTGGAAATGGGCATGACTGTGTTTTTGCATTGCTTTCAACGCTTGAATGTCAACGGCGCATTGAGTGCCTGTAACTGATCCGGAGTCCCCAGATTATGCCATTCGCCACGATACAATTCGCCACCGACGCGACCCGCATCGATGTATTCACGCAGCAGCGGGCCGAGCTTGGCGTAATCGCCAGGGCGTATGCTGGCAAACATTTCCGGACGATACACGCCGACATTGGCAAAGGTATGTCTAGGTGTGCCTTCGTTCGAGAGACCCATCAGCGTCATGGCAAAGTCGCCACCGGGATGAAAGGACGGATTTTTCACCATATACAGCCAGGCGATATCGCGCTGATCGGCAGGGTGCGGATTACCCCATGGATCATTGTCTTCCAGCGTGTTCAGGCATTCTTTAAAATCAAAATGCGGAATGTAAATATCGGCAGATACAACTACAAACGGATCTTCGCCGATCAGAGGCAGCGCTTTGGCGATACCACCTGCAGTTTCAAGCGCACTGACTTCTGCCGAATACTGAATCTGCGCACCGAATTGAGAGCCATCACCCAGTGCATCTTCTATCATGTGACCCAGATGCGCATGATTAATAATGATCTCGGTGATGCCTGCTTTCGCCAGATTCAGCAGATGCCAGACGATCAGCGGTCTGCCACGCACCTTCAGTAAAGGTTTCGGACAATCATCGGTCAATGGGCGCATGCGTTCACCGCGCCCCGCTGCGAGTAACATGGCTTTCATGATGGTTGCCTCAGAATGTATAGCCAACTTGTGGCGCGGTATTTTCTAATTCATCGAGCAAGCGCAACAGCGGCACCAGTTCTTTGTAACGGTGTGAGGTCTTGCGTATATATTCCATGACGGTTGGAATGTCTGCGAGATAGGTGTCTTTGCCATCGCGGTGCGACAAACGGCTGAAAATGCCGAGAATTTTCAGATGACGTTGTAAGCCCATCCATTCAAAGTCGCGGTAGAAATTGTCGATGTCGGTAGGAACTGGTAAGCCGGCACGTTTGGCTTTTTCCCAATAGCGTATGGCCCAGTCGAGCACCATTTCTTCATCCCATTGTACATACGCATCACGTAACAAAGACACCAGATCGTAGGTAAGGGGACCATATACTGCATCCTGAAAATCAACGATGCCGGGGTTACCTTTGTCCATCCAGAGCAGATTGCGTGAGTGAAAATCGCGGTGCACGAAGACTTGTGGTTGTGCCATTGCGCTGGTGATCAGATGTTCAAAGACCTTGTCCAGCGTTTTGGTTTGCGTTTCTGTAAGGGTGACGCCCAGATGTTTGCCGATATACCACTCTGTGAAAATATTCAGTTCACGCAACAAAAATGCGCGGTCGTATTCAGGCAAAACGTCGGGCTGACTCTGGGTTTGCAGCAAAATCAGGCTGTCAATCGCTTCCAGATACAGTTTGTGAGCGGTGTCATTATTCAGTACATGCGCATAGGTATGCTGTCCCATATCGCTGACCAGCAAAAAGCCCTGAGTCAGATCTTGCGCAAAAATTTCCGGTACCGATAAATTCATTTGCCGGAACAGATCGGCCACCTTGATATAGGCGGCTGAATTTTCCGTGGCGGGTGGGGCATCAACCGCGATCAGGCTGTTGCCACTTTTTGTATCAATCCGGTAGAACTGGCGAAAACTGGCGTCGGCTGATGCTGGACGCATGGTTTCTAGCAGTAATTCCTGAGCCGGAAGAGTTGTCAACCATTCACGCAGAGCTAGGCGGCGTTCTTCTTTTTTTTCCGGCAAAGAGGGATTTTGTGTCGGTGTTTGCGTCGGTGTAACGGTGGATGACATGGGTAAAATAATAAGAGAGTTAGTTTGTCTGCACTGTTCAGCTGGTTTTCTCAGCATTTCACCTATAATAGGCGACTGATTTCTGGCGGATTGTCTGAATGATACCGACCAGCATGCTTGCAAAACGCTTACTGACCTCTGAATACATGCGCAGGAAACCCGTATTATCTCACTCACCGCTGATGTTTCCTACTATCCCCGCGATTGTCGTGTCGGTGCTTGTCCCGGCCTTCTTCGCGCAGGCGCAGGCGCAGACAACAGCCTCTCGGACTTTTGAGGAAGATCTGGTACTACGCCAGAAAAGTAATCAAACCAAAGCCGACGATAAAAACGCCCCGACAACCGTGCAGTCAGAACGTCTATGGGGAAGACCAGAGCGATTTATCCACTTTGAAAATGATGTTGAAGTGGTAAAAGGTGCGACGACCATGAATGCAGATAAGGCCACTTATCGCTTTCTTGAAGATGAGGTCGATGCCGAAGGGAAGGTCAGTTTGCAGCGCAACGGTGATTGTTACAAAGGGGATAGCGCTCGCATCCAGCTTGATTCAAGCTCAGGTAATGTGATCAACCCCGTGTACAAACTGTTGCGTAACAATGCGCAGGGCAAGGCAGAAAAAATCGATTTTATTGATGAAGAGCGTTCTGTTATTCATCAGGGTACTTACAGCTCATGCGACGGTCTCGATCCGGATTGGTATTTGCGTGCTGAAACACTGGATCTCGATACCGGTCTTGATAAAGGGATCGCCAGTAAATCCGTACTGTACTTTTTGGGAACGCCGATTCTGGCAACGCCTTCGCTGACATTTCCGTTATCAGGCGCGCGGCATTCCGGTTTCCTGCCGCCGGTTTTTGGCGCATCATCCAAAGGTGGAGCTGAATTCGCCTTACCCTACTATTTCAATATTGCGCCGAATCGTGATCTGACTTTATATCCTAAGGTGATTTCACGTCGCGGCTTGCAACTTGGTGCTGAAGGGCGCTATCTGGGTGAAACCTACCGTGGTGAAACCAGTCTTGAGGGGCTCAATAATGACCGCGTCACGAATACCAATCGCTATGCCCTGACGTCGGTTCATCAGCAACAACTGCTGCCAGAGCTGGCGCTGAACTGGAATCTGAATTACGCGTCAGACGATAATTATCCGTCGGATTTTTCAAATTCGATTACCAAGACTTCGCAGCGTTTATTATTACGTGACATCAATTTCACGTATACCGGATCGTTCTGGAATCTGAATTTACGTGCTAGTAACTATCAGGTGTTGCAGGATTATGCGGCACCGATTGATCGGCCGTATGATCGTTTGCCACAACTGCAATTTCATGCCGAACAGCATGATGTAAAAGGATTTGACTGGTCTGCAGATGCAATGCTGACGCGCTTCTGGCATCCGACGCAAGTACGTGGTGACAGGCTGGTTCTGAATCCTCAGGTCTCTTTCCCTATGGTTGAGCCTGGCTATTTTGTGGTGCCGAAAGTATCTTTGCATGCGACCACTTATCAGTTGTCCAATATCGTTCCCGGCCAGGACCCGAATTTCCACCGTGTCGTTCCGACTTTTTCTGTTGATAGTGGCCTGGTGTTTGAACGGCAATCCAGTTTGTTGGGAAAAGAAGTCACACAAACGCTGGAACCACGCTTGTTCTACGTACGTACGCCGTATCGCGAACAGTCAAATTTTCCTAATTTTGACAGCGGTGTGGCCGATTTCAATTTTGCCCAGATTTTCAGTGAAAATCGTTTTACCGGTCAGGATCGTATTGGTGACGCCAATCAGATTACGGCCGCATTGGTCTCACGCTATATTGAAATGGATGGCGAAGAAAGACTGAAACTCGCGTTGGGACAGCGCTTTTATTTCAATACACAACGCGTCACACTGGATAACGTGAACAGCCCGAGTCGTTCAGACTTATTGTTGGCAGCATCTGGAAAAGTCTCACCGACTTTGTCGGCAGACGCCGCTTTGCAGTTGAATCAGAGTACCCACCAATCGGTGCAGGCAAGTTATGGCATACGCTGGCAACCTGAAGTAAAAAAAATCCTGAATCTGTCTTACCGCTTGCAAAGAGATACGCTAAAACAGCTCGATATTTCGGGGCAATGGCCGATTGCGAATCGCTGGTATGCCGTCGGTCGCAGCAATTATTCTCTGATGGACAAGCGCGTTGTTGATGGTCTGGTCGGTTTCGAATACAAGGCCGATTGCTGGTCTTTACGCTTCCTCGCACAGCGTTTTGCGGTGAACAGTACCAACAATAATTCAGGTTTTTCCATTCAGCTTGAACTGAACGGTTTAGCGCGATTGGGTATCGGTAATAACCCGATCGAGGCGTTAAAAAGGAATATCTCCGGTTATCAACCGATTAGTGAGCGTTAATTGACGTTCGTTTAGACGAGAAAAAAGTCATTGACGATTTTCTCTGCGGCAATGTCAGGATGTGGTTGTTTGTGAAATGAGAGCGAACGTGTATATTGCAACTTTTGCGCTCTCAGAACACGCTGCTCTGACGCCTTGCTTAACCAGCTTTTTAGAACATTATGCGACATTTATTGCACATGAAACAACGCACTTTTATTTCTGTTTTGGCCGTTTCCGCAAGTTTGCTGACAAGTCAGTTCAGTCTGGCACAACAGGCATCAGCCCCTGCTAAACCGCAAGCCATTAACAGCATTGCCGTGGTCGTGAATGATGAAGTGATCACTCAGCAAGAGGTTAATGAGCGCATCGTGTCTGTTGAGCGTCGGCTCAAAGCGCAAGGAACGGCATTGCCTGACCGCGCCGAATTAAAGAAACAATTAATTGAACGCCTGATTGTTGACCGTGCCCAGTTACAGCTGGCCAAAGAAAATGGCATGCGGGTTGACGATGTGATGCTGGATCGCACATTACAGCGTATGGCTGAGCAGAATAAAATGAATCTGCAGGAGTTCCGCAATCAGATCGAACGTGAAGGCACTTCATTTGCGCGTTTCCGCGAAGAAATCCGCGACGACATCATGATGCAACGTATTCGCGAACGTGAAGTGGATAGCAAAATTCTGATTACTGAGTCTGAGATTGATAATTTCCTGGCAGCAGAAGCCAGTGCCAAAGTCGGCAAACAAGAAATCAACTTACTGCATATTCTGGTTCGTATTCCTGAAAATGCTACTGCCGAGCAAATTGCACTGCGCCGTAATCGTGCTGAAGAAGTCGTGCAGAAATTGCGTTCGGGCGGTGATTTTGCCAAGCTGGCTGTGACTTATTCCGACAGCGCTGAAGCCTTGAAAGGCGGCGATATCGGTTGGCGTGAACAAGACCGTATTCCACAATTGTTTATTGACGCGATCAACAAAATCAAGGTTGGCGAATTCTCTGAAATCGTCCGTAGCCCAAATGGCTTTCATATTTTAAAACTGGTCGGGAAGCGCGCGGCCAGCGAGGCACAGCCTGCTGTTGCGGCGGTTCAGCAGACCCGCGTTCGCCATATCCTGATCAAAGCAAATCAGATCGTGACTGAAGCGGAAGCGCGTCAGAAATTACTGGATCTGAAAAAACAGATAGAAAATAAAACAGCAACATTTGAAGAATTGGCTAAAACCAATTCTGCTGATGGCAGTGCGTCCAAAGGCGGTGATCTGGGCTGGATTTACCCGGGCGACACCGTGAAGGAATTTGAAGATGCGATGAATAAACTCGCCATCAATGACGTCAGTGATCCTGTACAGTCGCCGTTCGGCTTCCATCTGATTCAGGTACTGGAACGCAAAACCGAAGATCAATCTAAAGACCGCCAGCGTATGACGGCGCGTCAGGCTTTGCGCGAACGTAAATCGGATGAAGCGCTGCAGGATTGGTTGCGCGAATTGCGTGATCGTACCTATGTTGAATACCGGGAAGATCAATAATGCCTGAAGCAAGATTGCCGGTCATAGCCCTGACGGTAGGAGAACCGGCAGGAATTGGTCCGGAAATCTCGTTGCGTGCGGCCTGGTCTTTACGGCACGAAGTCCGGCCGGTACTGATCGGGGACGCTGCTTATCTGGCGATGCTGGCAAATGAGATTGATCCGGCCATTCGCCTGATGGCAGTCTCGATCGAAGCAGTCAGAAATTACGGTTTGTCTGCCATTCCCGCAGACCGCATGAGCGTCATTGATTGCCCGCTGAGTGCGCATGTCGTTGCCGGCCAGCTGGATCCGCGTAATGGCCGCGCGGTATTGCATACATTGGATATTGCTATCGAAACGGTGGAGCAAGGTTGGTGTGATGCCGTCGTTACTGCTCCTTTGCAGAAAAGCACGATCAACGATGCCGGTGTGAAATTTAGCGGCCATACAGAATATTTCGCAGAAAAAACGCATATCCCGCAAGTAGTGATGATGCTCGCCTGCGAAGCCAGCGCTCATCTGCCACAAGCTTTACGCGTTGCGCTGGCAACCACGCATTTACCATTAAAAGACGTTCCGCAGGCAATACAGCCAGAGCATTTATTGCGCACGATACAGATCATTGATTCCGATTTACGTGGCAAGTTCGGTCTGTCGCAGCCTCGAATTCTTGTTGCTGGTTTGAATCCTCATGCCGGTGAAAACGGTTATCTCGGCACTGAAGAGATCAGCGTCATCACACCCGTGATTCAGCAGGCGCAAAACATGGGCATCAATGTCAGCGGCCCTTATCCGGCTGATACTTTGTTTCAGCAAAAATATCTGGCGGATGCGGATTGCGTGCTGGCGATGTATCACGATCAGGGCCTTGCGGTTCTCAAGCATGCGAGTTTCGGGCTGGGCGTCAATATTACTCTGGGTCTGCCGCTGATCCGTACCTCCGTCGATCACGGCACGGCGCTTGACCTCGCTGCAAAAGGCGTGGGACATGCCGATATCGGCAGCATGCAGGTCGCAATACGCACTGCTGCTGTTATGGCAAAAAACAAAACATCATCATGAAACATATTCCACGTAAACGTTTCGGTCAGAATTTTCTGACCGATCAATTGGTATTGAGCCAGATTATCCGCTCTATCAATCCGCAGGCTGGTGATACGATGGTTGAGATCGGCCCTGGTCTCGCCGCGATGACGCGCTTACTGCTCGAAGGTGTAACGCAAATGCATGTCGTCGAGCTGGATCGCGATCTGGTCGTTCGCCTCAAGAAAAGTTTTTCTGCCGAAAAACTGATCGTGCATGAAGGTGATGCATTGAAATTTGATTTCTCCTCCATCCCTGTACCTGAGGGAAAGAAATTGCGGGTCGTCGGTAACTTGCCGTACAACATTTCCAGCCCCTTGTTGTTCCGTCTCGCTGAAATTGCACCGCTGGTGCAGGATCAGCATTTTATGTTGCAAAAAGAAGTGGTTGAGCGCATGGTCGCAACGCCGGGCAGCAAAGCGTACGGACGCTTGTCGGTCATGCTGCAATGGCGTTATCACATGGATTTATTATTCATCGTACCTCCAGAGGCTTTTGATCCACCGCCGAAAGTGGATTCGGCGATTGTGCGCATGATTCCGAAAGCTGAAATGCTGGCGTGCGAGCAAAAAAATCTTGAAGCGGTTGTAACAAAAGCGTTTTCGCAGCGACGTAAAGTAGTGCGGAATTGCGTCGCCGGGATGTTTACCGAGCAACAGTTAATTGACGCCGGTATCGATCCGCAAGCGCGGCCTGAGACAATCGCGCTTGAACAATATGTCAATCTGGCTCGCCTTCTGCCTGCTGCATAATTTCTGCTTAACTGCGGATTAATTTTTCACTTTCAGTTCACATTGGTTTTGACGCTATGAATATTACGCTGACGCCGGAATGGTTATCCCTGTTAGAACATCAGAAGCGCCTCGAGAAAACGCATTTACGTGATCTGTTTGCACAGGACAGCCAGCGATTTCAACGTTTCTCATCAGAACTGGAAGGCTTGCTGGTCGATTATTCCAAGCAACGTCTGGATCAGCCTGCGCTCGACAGCCTGATGGCATTGGCACGTTTAGCCGATGTTGAAGGCTGGCGTGATCGTATGTTTTCCGGCGAAAAAATTAACATCAGTGAAGACCGTGCTGTGTTGCACACCGCCTTGCGCCACATGGATTACAAGGCGTTTCCAGCTGTCGATAATGACGTGATGCCGCAGGTGCGTGCGGTGCGCAAGCAGATGCGCGACATTGTTGAACGTGTGCGCAGCGGTTTATGGCGTGGCTTTAAAGGCGATGCGATACAGAATATTGTGAACATCGGTATCGGTGGTTCCGATCTGGGCCCCAAGCTGGCAACCCGCGCGCTGTCTGCTTTGCAACATCCGCATCTGAAATTTTATTACGTCTCGAATCTCGACAGTGCGCATCTGGCACCTTTGCTCGAAGAGCTCGATCCGCGCACAACGCTGTTTGTGGTGGCATCCAAAACGTTTACGACACAAGAAACCAGCATTAATGCGCATACAGCGCGTACCTGGCTGATGGCGGCTGCAATGGAGGAGTGGGCGATTGCCAAGCATTTTATTGCGGTCACTTCCAGCCCGGCCAAAGCGCATGAGTTCGGTATCCCCGATAGCAATATCCTTGAAATCTGGGATTGGGTCGGCGGTCGTTATTCTTTGTGGTCCGCCGTGGGATTGTCGGTGGCGCTGGCGATAGGCATGAGTGGTTTTGAGCGGCTCTTGATGGGCGCGGAGGCGATGGATACTCATTTCAGAACGACGCCGCTGGAACAAAATCTGCCTGTCCTGATGGCACTGATTTCGATCTGGAATACGAATTTTCTCGGCGCGGAAACCACAGCGATACTGCCGTACAACGAGTCTATGCGCCATCTGCCGGCATTTTTGCAGCAATTGGAAATGGAGTCGAATGGCAAAGCGGTTGATCGTGATGGTCAGGCTTTGACTTGTCATGCCAACCCCATCGTCTGGGGCGAGATTGGCGTGAACGGGCAACATGCTTTCTTTCAGTTATTGCATCAGGGCGGCTGGTTGATTCCTTGTGATTTTGTGGTAGCGGCTTCCAGTGATTTTCCTTTACCCGGCCATCAGGCACCATTGCTGGCGAATTGTCTGGCACAAAGCGCTGCACTGGCGTTTGGTAAAACAGAGGCACAAGCACGTGAAGAGTTAACGCAAGCGGGGTTGAGTGAGGCGCAGATTGCGAAACTTCTGCCGCACAAAGTGTTTGCGGGTAATCAGCCTTCCACCACGATACTGATGCCCGGTCTTGATCCTTTCCAGCTTGGGATGCTGCTGGCGCTGTATGAGCATAAAGTTTTTGTGCAAGGCGTAATCTGGAGCATTAATTCATTCGACCAATGGGGTGTCGAATTAGGTAAGCAACTGGCGAATCGCTTGTTGCCGGCTATTTTGGGCGATCAGACGAATGATGCTCAGTTGGATACATCAACCAGTGGCCTGATTGCGTATTTCCGCCGTTACGGACACGTCTGATTGTTTGCGGGCTTTATTGGCATTAGCTGACATGCGCCGTTACCGGATTGGCTCCGTATCTGATGCAAGACTATCGTCTTACCGCTCACAAATCACATTCAGGCATTAAAGGTTAAATAATGAAAAATACTTAATCAATGAATAATTGATTTAGGGGAACATCATTGACCTTGCAGGCCTTTAGTTGCTATAAAGAAAGACTTTCTTTTGTCTGAGTTTCGCACATGTGGACGGCCATTTTTACCGGTTTATTACTGCTGTTTATTCTGAGTATGCTGTTCCTTGCAAAAGCAATTAATCAGATGGTGAGTCGTCCGGATGAAAGGGAAAAGGAGCCGGAGCAGAGGTAGCGGAACGAAGTTTGACTTTGGACTCGCATGAAAAAAGCGCAGAATTTCTGCGCTTTTTTATTTGAGCTGGCTCGTACAGCGATAGGAGCTTATTGCAGTGAACCTTACAGGCTAACCTCAGACATCCGCTGGATGAATTCAATTTTATAGCCGTCAGGATCCTGTACAAATGCAATCACTGTGCTGCCACCTTTCACCGGGCCAGCCTCACGTGTCACATTGCCGCCGCGTGCTTTAACGGCTTCGCAGGCCGCATACGCGTCAGCGACAGCAATCGCGATGTGTCCATACGCGGTGCCCATATCGTATTGCTCAACGCCGTAGTTGTAAGTCAGTTCCAGTTCGGCATGCTCAGGGTTGCTGCCGTAGCCTAAAAATGCCAGCGTGTATTTGTATTCTGGATTATCCGACTGGCGGAGTAATTTCATGCCAAGAACTTCGGTATAAAAATCAATCGATCGTTGTAAGTTACCGACGCGTAACATGGTGTGCAGAATGCGCATGCGTTTTCCTTTATATACTGGGGGGAGTAAATCAAATTTATTCAAAAACTCTGAGTATTAATGCTGATAACAGGGGGAATATTCAGGATACTCCCCCATTTTTCAAAATTCAGGCAGATCAGCGCTGGCGTGTTGGCGCAACTGATGGCGGGCAATTTCAAAGTCAGGGAAGACCGATTGTACCGTTGCCCAGAAGCGCGGACTATGGTTCATTTCGCGCAAATGCGCGAGCTCATGTGCGACCACATAATCAATAATCTGCGGTGAAAAATGGATCAGTCGCCAGTTCAGTCTTATCTTGCCTTGCGACGTGCATGATCCCCAGCGTGTCGTTGCGGACGACAATGACATGCTGTGATAACGCACATTTAATTTCTCGGCGAAGATGGGTAAGCGCTGATTAAATTCTCGTCTGGCTTCCTGCTGCAGCCATGCCTGTACGCGGTCTTTCAATTGCTGCTCGCTGGCCGCATGAGGCAGGCTGATCATCAGTTCATTGGCATCGTGCCGGAAATGTGTACCACTGGTGGAGCCAGGTGTGATGCGTAAGGTAATTTCATTGCCCAGATAGGGCAGACGGGCACCATCACACCATTGCATCAGCGGACGCAGACGACGTGCCGTCAGTTCGCGCCGTTCCGCCAGTTTGCGCAAGATCCACGCCTGCTTTTCATGGATGGCTTTTTCAATATCGGCAAGCGTCACCCAGCGTGGCGCGGTAATGCGCAGGCCGTCTTCGTTGATCAGGAAGCCTATGCTGCGTCGCTTCGATCTTTGCAGCTGATATGTCAGCCAAGTTCCTTGTAACTGTACGCGTCGCAGATCACCTGTTCGCCGCTCTGTATCGGTCTCTGGCGATGCTAACTGCGGCGGTGCCTGTAAGGTCGCAGGTGGTTGCACCGCCCGGTTGCCCGGTTGTGGTGGCGGTGTACGCAGGCGTTCCGACACCAGGAAATCACTGAATAAATCCAGTTGCAAGGCGCGTTGTATTGCTTTACCTAAAGATGGGAGCGGGGATTTCATTTCAACCGAGACACACTGAGTACACTGAGCTTGTTTTGCACGCTTTTATCCGCAACAACAAAAAAGAGATGAGCCAGTGCGCAATGTATACCAAGTAGAAAAATTCCGCAGAAGTCGCCAGAAGTGGCGGTCGGTGGTTAGTAGCTTTGCCGTTGATGCAGCGCCTGCCGGTGTATTCTGACGGCAGGCGTGGGCGGTGTTTATTGCTGTTCGTTTTTGTACACGTCAGGCGAAATCACGCGCATTTCTGCTTCTATCCAGGTTTCGACTTTCTGCATCAGTTCTGCAGCTGTGCAGCCATCCGGTGAGATCGGTTTCCCCACCGATACTGTGATCAGGCCGGGTTTTTTGATAAACGAATTTTTCGGCCAGCACTCACCTGAGTTCAACGCAATCGGTACGACTGGCGTGTTGGTTTCTACCGACAGACGGGCACCACCACCTTTGTAGGAGCCTTTTTTCCCGACCGGAATACGAGTGCCTTCTGGGAACATAATGATCCACTGACCATCTGCCAGACGTTTCTTGCCCGTGCTGACGACCTGAGCAAATGCATCTTTCCCTTTTTTTCTGTCGATAGGAATCATGCGCAACATAGAAATTGCCCAGCCAAAAAACGGGATGTACGTAATCTCTTTTTTGAACACAAAGACCAGTGGTCTCGGTGTTGCCATCAGCAGGAAAATTGTTTCCCATGCCGACTGGTGTTTAGACAAAATAATCGCTGGCGCATCAGGGAAATTCTCATAACCTTTGAATTCGTAGCGGATGCCGCAAACGACTCTGGCAGCCCACACCACAAAGACATTCCAGCGCGCTGTAATGTAGTAACGCTGGTTATACGGCAGAAACGCGAACAGCATGCTGATGGGCGACCAGATCACCGTGATGGCAATCATCAGCAACATGAAAATAAAAGAGCGGATAAAAAGAAGTGCGCGATACATGAGATTTCCGTTGATGACGACCGACAGCAGAGTCAGATCGCAATATTAATGTCAGTTTTGTTATCAGCCTGATTTGCCGCAAGCAAATGATCAACCATGCTTGCAAGGTCAGGATGAATTTGTGTACCAGGTGGCAGCCCGCCTTTTTCCTGTGTTTTACGACCTTTACCGGTCAACACCAGATGGGGAATGCAGCCGACCACAAAGCCAGATTGCAGGTCGCGCAAGGAGTCGCCGATGCTATGCACGCCTTTCAGATTCACTTCATAGCGGCGGGAGATTTCGTGCAACATTCCTGGTTTAGGTTTGCGGCAATCGCAATTTTCATCTGCCATATGCGGGCAGAAAAAGACTGCATCAATCGTCGCACCGACTTGTTGTGCGGCTGCATGCATCTTCTGGTGAATCGCATTGAGCGTAGCCATATCAAACAACTTACGCCCGATCCCCGACTGATTGGTTGCCACCACCACGCGATAACCCGCCTGATTCAGGCGGGCAATCGCTTGCAGCGAACCGGGAATAGGCACCCATTCATCCGGCGACTTGATGAAGGCATCGGAATCATGATTGATGACACCATCACGGTCGAGAATAATGAGTTTCATCGGCAAATCCTTAGATGTCATTCTTAAGCAGCGAGTTTTGAAATATCGGCAACCTGATTCAACATCCCGTGCAGGCTCGATAACAGCGCTAAACGGTTATCCCGCAATGCCGGGTCTTCCGCATTCACCATCACATCGTTAAAGAAACTGTCGACTTCAGCACGTAAGGCCGCCAGCGTTTTCAGCGCGGCAGTAAAGTCGCCTTTGGCAAAGGCCGCGTCAACTTGTGGTTTTACATCAGCCATTGCTTTCGCCAGCGCTTGCTCAGCCGCTTCTTGTAATAATGCTGCATTCACTGCGCCCGGACTGCCTTCTGCTTTTTTCAGGATATTGGTGATACGTTTATTTGCCGCAGCCAGCGAGACTGATTCCGGCAAAGCTGCGAATGCCTGAACTGCCTGCAAACGTTCGACAATGTTGTCCAGCGTATCTGGATTTTGCGCGACGACCGCTTCAACTTCATTTTGCGCAAAGCCACGTTCACGTAATTGACCGCGCAAACGGTCAAACAGGAAATTCAATACATCTGCGCTCGGATCTTTGAACTGGCTGTTGCCCGCAAATAAAGCAACTGCATCTGCCAGCAACGCAGACAAAGACAATGGCAAGCGTTTCTCAACCAGCATGCGCAAAATGCCGAGCGCATGACGACGCAGCGCAAACGGGTCACGGTCGCCGGTTGGTTGCAGACCGATGCCCCAGATGCCGACTAAAGTTTCCAGTTTATCGGCCAGTGCAACGGCGGTGCCAGTCGCGCCCGCCGGCAATGCATCGCCCGAAAAACGCGGTTGATAGTGTTCGGAAGCTGCAGCAGCCACGTCGGCATGTTCGCCATCGTGCAGGGCATAATAAGTGCCCATAATGCCTTGCAGTTCAGGGAATTCGCCGACCATGTCGGTCAGCAGATCGGTCTTGGCCAGCAGGGCTGCACGTTCGGCTAGCGCCACGTCGCTGTGCAGCGTGGCTGCGATTTTTCCGGCCAGTGTTTTGACGCGCTCTGTACGTTCGGCTTGCGAACCCAGTTTATTGTGATACACCACATTCGCCAGCAAAGGCAGGCGTGATGCCAGCGTTTTTTTCTTATCTTGTTCAAAGAAAAACTTAGCATCCGATAAGCGTGGGCGCACCACGCGCTCATTACCCTGAATAATGTGTTCCGGTGTTGCTGTTTCCAAATTCGAGACGATCAGAAAGCGTGAGCGCAGCTTGCCGTTGGCGTCCGTTAGCGCAAAATATTTCTGATTGGTTTGCATCGTCAGAATCAGACATTCCTGCGGAACTGCCAGAAATTCCTGTTCGAAATGGCATTCATACACGACCGGCCATTCGACCAGCGCGGTCACTTCATCCAGTAGTGATTCTGGCATCAGCACCAGATCGGCGCCTGCTTTTGCCAACAGTGCGGTACGGATTTGTTCTTTACGTTCGCTGACGCTGGCAATCACTTTGCCTTCGGTCTTCAGGGCAGCAGCGTAATCGTCGGCGTGGCTGATACTGACTTCGCCAGCGGACAGGAAACGATGGCCTTTGGTGATGCGATCACTGCTCAGACCAAGCAAAGATAATGGGATGATGTTCGCGCCGTGCAGGGCGATGATTTTATGTACCGGGCGCACAAAATGCACAGTATCACCATCAGGACGCTGATAACTCATCACTTTAGGAATCGGCAATTTACTGATGGATTCTTCCATGGCAGTTTGCAATGCCGGTGCCAGTGCAGAACCGGCTGCGGTGTAGGTATAGAAAAAGCTTTCAGCTTTACCGTCGGCAGCGCGTTCGAGATCGCTGATCTGTAAATCGGCGAAACCCATCGCTGCGAGTTTCTTTGCCAGTGGCGCGGTCGGTTGACCTGCTGCATCCATGGCGACAGACACCGGCAACACTTTTTCGCGGATTTGTTTATCCGGCGATGTAGCACGCACACGCGTGATACTGACGGCCAGACGACGCGGTGAAGCATAGCTGGTGGCGACGGAATCTGCTTCTAAGAAATCACGTGATTTCAAGCCATTGACGATGCCAGCAGCAAACGCTTCGCCAAGTTTTGCGAGCGCTTTTGGTGGCAGTTCTTCTGTAAATAATTCAACTAACAGTGTTTGGTTCATGTTTATCTTTCCTGCATACCGGTCAGCAACCGGCATCCGAAATTATGTAAGGCGTCTGCGCGTTCAGGTTTCAGGCGACAACAGGTTTATGCTTATCGTCGGCGGCGCACATAGGGAAGCCGAGCGCTTCGCGCGATGCGTAATAGGCGGCAGCAACTGCACGCGATAAATTACGGATGCGGCCAATATATGCGGCACGCTCTGTCACCGAAATCGCCCCGCGTGCATCCAGCAGATTGAATGTGTGTGCGGCTTTCAGAATCATTTCGTAAGCAGGCAAAGCCAGTGATTTCTCTGTCACTTCGAGCAGGCGCTTGGCTTCTGCTTCGTAGTTGGTGAACAGTGAAAACAGAAAATCGGTATTCGAATATTCAAAGTTGAAAGTCGATTGTTCCACTTCGTTCTGATGGAAGACATCGCCGTAAGACAGGCGCACGGTTTTGCCGTTTTCTTCACGCTCAGTCCAGACCAGATCGTAGACATTTTCCACGCCCTGCAGATACATCGCCAGACGTTCGATACCGTAAGTGATTTCGCCGAGGATAGGTTTGCAATCGATACCGCCGACTTGCTGGAAGTAGGTGAACTGCGTGACTTCCATACCGTTGAGCCAGACTTCCCAGCCCAGACCCCAGGCACCCAGCGTCGGGTTTTCCCAATCGTCTTCAACAAAGCGGATATCGTTTTGCTGCAAATCCAGCCCGAGTGCTTTGAGCGAGCCAAGATACAAATCGAGGATGTTTTCCGGTGCCGGTTTCAATACCACCTGATACTGATAATAGTGCTGCAGACGATTCGGATTTTCGCCATAGCGGCCATCTTTCGGGCGGCGTGATGGCTGGACGTAAGCAGCGCGCCAGGGTTCCGGGCCGATGGCACGTAAAAATGTGCCGGTGTGCGACGTTCCTGCACCGACTTCCATATCGTAAGGTTGCAACAAGGCGCAGCCTTGTTTGTCCCAGTAATCTTGTAATGTCAGGATGATTTGTTGAAATGTGAGCATCGTGCTGTCTGCCTTTATCGCAGCCGGGGCGGCGCGAGGAATAATGTTTGCTAAACCTTCGATTTTAACCTAGAAATGCGGGTAGTAATGTCATCCGCTCAGACTAGGCGACACATTGCCGCAACGTGAAACGCCGTCGCGCTCACTTTTCGTTCTTCACATCAACGTTTATATTGCGTTAATGTTTTTAACAAGGTATAAAAATCTTCTCGCAGATTTCACGACGATTGAGGGGAGTGATGTAGCTGATGGACATAACAGGTCGCACAAATTCTTTGGACGAAGAGTCGCAAAGGTTGGAAAACTGGTATCTGCTGCTGGGAGAGCTGACGGATTGTCTTTGGTATCCGGACGATTTACCCGGATTACTGGAAGGATTTTGCAAGATACTGGTGCTGCGAGCTGGCTATTCACATACTGAAATCTTTTTTGAAAACAGCGGTGAAAAATCTCGTTTTGAAGCGACTTCGGCGCGCGCACCGGATTTTTTGTTTAGCCCCTCTGACCACGAACACGATGGCATCGATGGCATTCATGCGCTGACGCTGGATTTTAATGTCGCACCACAGATGCACCTGACATTATCTGTCAGAGCACCATTCGAAATTAATGAAGCAGCGGAACCCCGAAAAGTATTGACGCGTTTTGCGGAAGAGCTGGTCAGTGCTGTCCGCGCGCTGCTGACCACGCAAGATCATCATGATCTGCAAAATAATCTGGAGTTACTGGCGCTGTCTGTGCACCAAAGCCCGTATGCGATACTGATCACAAACGCTGGCGGTGAGCTTGAATACTGCAATCCAGCCTATACCCGTATCGCAGGCTTCAGCCTCAACGAAGTCAGGAAAACCCATGTACTGTGGAACAACGGCGCTGCCACTGACGCCGCGCATAGAGACGCGTTTCTGGCGTTGAAGCATGGTGAACACTGGCATGGCGATGTGCAGAGTCGGCATCTAAATGGTCATCTGTACTGGGAGCGGCAGGTCGTCAGTCCTTTGTGCAATGACGCAGGACAGGTCACACATCTGGTGGCCGTGCGTCAGGATATTTCTGATCGGCATTTTCAATTGCAGGAAGTCGAACAGGCTTTGTTGTTGAGGGAACAGGCACTGGTATCGAGCAGCAATGGCATCATGATCACCCGCAGTGACGAGGCCGATCACTCTATCGTGTATGTGAATCCGGCATTTGAACGGATCACCGGTTATCACGCCGATGAAGTGATCGGGCGCGAAGGGCGTTTTCTGGTCCGCGATGATCTGGCGCAGCCGGATCTGGAAGAAATCCGTTCTGCCTTGCGCGAGCGGCGCGAGGGGCGCGCTTTGCTGAGAAATTATCGCAAAGACGGCTCGCAATTCTGGAATGAGTTACGAATTTCCCCGGTCAAAGATGCTGCCGGTGCGGTGACAACCCACTTTGTCAGCGTGATCAATGATGTCAGTGAACGGGTCAATTATCAGAAAGAACTCGAATATCAGGCCACGCATGACAGCCTGACCGGGCTGGCGAACCGCAATCTTTTGAATGACCGCATTTCTCAGGCAATCGCCTGGGCGAAACGTCAGAATCTGCATGTGGGTTTGTTGCTGCTGGATCTTGATCATTTCAAACTGATCAATGATGCATCCGGTCATGGTGCCGGCGATGAAATGCTGAAACAAGTCGCACAGCGGCTGAATATGTGTGTGCGTGACACCGATACGGTTGCCCGTCTGGGGGGCGATGAATTCGTGATCGTGTTGACCGATTTGCCCGAGAGCGATGACGTGGAAGCGATTTCAGAAAAAATCATGCAGTCCTTTTCCCGGCCTATGCACATCAATGGCAGCGAAATTTTTGTCACCGCCAGTATTGGCGTATCGGTGTATCCGCGTGATGGCGATCATGGCGAAATTCTGTTGCGTTATGCGGATATAGCGATGTACCGCGTCAAAGAACATGGGCGCAACAGCGTGCGTCAGTTTATTCCCGAAATGGGCGTCACCGCAATCAGTCGCCTGAATATGGAAAGCGCGATGCGACGCGGTCTGGAACGTGCTGAATTCGCCTTGCATTACCAGCCGAAAATTGATCTGAAAAGCGGGCACGTCGTTGGCGCGGAAGCCTTGGTGCGCTGGTATCACCCGCAGATCGGACTGATTCACCCCATAGAATTTATTCCGCTGGCGGAAGAAACCGGGCTCATTTTGCCGCTCGGCGAATGGGTGTTGAATGAAGCCTGTCGCCAGCAGGTTGCCTGGGTCAATAAAGGGCTGGGCGCTTTCAAAATTGCGGTGAATATGTCTTCACGCCAGTTCCGCCAGGATGATCTTGCCGAGCGCGTTGCCAATATTATTCAACGCAGTGGCGTTGATCCTCACGCCGTGACACTGGAATTAACCGAGAGCATGGTGATGCAGGATGTTGGTAGTACCCTGATGACCTTGCGTTCACTGAAAAATCTGGGCTTATCGATTTCACTCGATGATTTCGGCACGGGCTATTCCAGTTTGTCTTATCTGCGGCGTTTCCCGATTGATGAGCTGAAAATCGATAAATCATTTATCAATGATATTCATGTGAATCCGGATGATGCTGCGATTGCCGGTGCGATCATCGCCATGGGATTGAGTCTGGGTCTGAATGTTGTCGCGGAAGGTGTTGAAAAAAATGAGCAGGCAAGCTTGCTCAAAGAGATGCGCTGTACTCAGGTGCAGGGCTATTATTTTTCCAAGCCAGTGGATGCGACCGCTTTTGAAGGCTTCGTACTGAAAAATCAGGCTAGGCGTGTCGGGGAGTAAGTCATGAGCAAAGCGGCGACCAATCAACTGGTGTGGCACGTCGGCGCCGTCAATGCCCTGGCCGATATCTTGGTCGATGCCGAGATACAGAAGTCGCAGGCCGTCGGCGAGCTGACGATTTATCATTTTCAGCATAATGGCAGCGAAAAAATGGCGGTGACTTTGCCTGATGGCCAGTCTCTGATGATTTCACTCGCTGCGCGCGCCAGTCACCCATCGCGCCGCCGCCGGGATGCGAGTGAGGAATCGATAGTCATCGTTGGTACGTCATGATGTCGGTACTGGGTTAGACTGGCAGCCATCCGCTCATTCACCACACTATTCATAATGTCAGAACAGGAAACAACCCTGCCGCTTTACCCGGGGATCGCTGAAGCCAATATCCATATCGTTGACGATACCGCTACCGCTGCGTTTGCGCATCTGCATCTGTCGCAGGCCAGCATACTTGGCTTTGATACTGAAACCAAACCTGTCTTTCAAAAAGGCCAGCGACATCATGGCCCGCATCTGATACAGCTGGCGACCGAAACCAAGGCATTTCTTTTTCCTGTCGTGCAGACCGTGAATATTGATGTCGTCAAAGAGATCCTGGAAGCGCAGCATATTCTGAAAGTCGGCTTCGGCTTGAGTGATGATCTGCGGCATTTGAAAAGCAAACTCGATATCACGACGACGAATGTGCTTGATCTGGCTAAAGCCCTGCGTGAAAACCGGCATCAGGATATTGGGGCCAAAGCGGCGGTGGCAAAATTTTTCGGCATGCAGTTATCGAAATCAAAAAAGACCTCGACATCTAACTGGGCGCAGCAACCGTTGACGGACAAGCAGATTGCCTACGCGGCGAATGACGCGCATGTCGCCTTGCTGGTATATCAGCGCTGGCTGACCTTGCAACCAGCAAGCCGAACAGCGATAACACCGGCAACCACGTCGGCAACCACGTCAACTTCGCCAACGACTCCAGCATCGGTGTAAGCGCGCTAGCGCGCGAGATTTTTTAGGGAAAATAGCATACTCCCCCCTTATTTTATAAAAAAACCGCTATTGTCAGCATAAACAAAGGGCGATTTAGAATACTGGGGGGAGTATTATTAAGGCACGCAGAGCCTTCTCAGGCAGGCGTGACCGCGATATCGCTTTCGTCTTAGTCTTGTTACCATCTTGCACATGATGTCTGAAACGAATAAACCGATACAGCAAAACTGCCGCTTATGCGTGCATTACTACATTACGCATGATGTGAATTTCATGTACGGATGCCGCATGTTCGGCATCAAAAGTCAGCGTCAGCCTTTAATGGAAATTGTTGAAGCATCAGGCAAACCTTGTGAAGGATTTGAATTGAAACAACGCTCGCCAGCGTCTGGTTCGTAAAATTTCCTGGCGATAAAAAACACCGGAAAAGACAAAAAGCGACATCGTTGGTGATGTCGCTTTTTATTTGCATAGACGATCAGGTCGCCACCTGATGATCTGTTCTGATGATGCCGGTCGGCTTATTTGACCGGAGCGCCGTAACGGTTTTCTGTTTTTTGACCTTCGCTCGCGAGGAACACCAGCAGCACGATGATACCGGCGACAGGAACGAGTGCGATCAGCATCCACCAGCCACTGCGGTTGGTATCATGCAGACGGCGCATGGTAACGGCAAGGCCGGGAATGAATGTTCCCAGCGCGTACAGGCCGCCGAGAAACCCCATTCCTGATGAAATATTTGAACTGCCCGTGATGCCGTCGACCAGACCTAAACCTATACTGATCAGGATGTTAAACAGGAAAAAGAACCAGTATTCTTTGCGACGTGCACGGCCACTGAAGCCGGCATAATTTCTGAGTACGGCGACATACCAGTCGAACGCCTGAACTTCGTCGCCAGCAACGTTCGCCGCTGATGCCGACACTGTTTGCTGCGCACCACAATGCGGGCAGGTTGCAGCAGTTTCGTGAATTTCCTTACCGCAGCCGCGGCAAAATACCATGCTCATAGTTTTCCTTTTCAGATAGTGTTTTCAGCACGTTGACAGATCACAAGCCTGAGCAGCATCGTGCATAAGTCGCAGTCTCGCTGGGTTTGTCGTTGCTGTGATGTCAGGTCCAGAGGTTGATCGTATTGCCGTCTTTATCGGTGAAACTGCCGACGACGATCATGATGAAATCGATCAGCGCCCAGATACCCAGACCACCAAACGTCAGCAACTGCAAAATACCGGTGCCGATTTTCCCGACATAAAAACGGTGTATGCCAAAGACGCCTAAGAAAAAACACAGCAATGCGGCAGGCAAAATCCGCTTGTCCGAATTACTTGCTTCTTTTGGCGTTCCCTGTGGAGCGCCACAATGAGGGCAGGTCACAGCGGTTTCATGAATTTCCTTACCGCAGCCGCGGCAAAACACCATACTCATTTTTTCTCCTTGATTTGTAGTGCGACGAAAACGGCGTGCCAATGATGTGGCGTGCGATACCGATGAATCCCTGAAAAGGAAGACGCTGTTCAACGTGAATTTTGACTGCTTGTTGATCTGCGGACAATCTAATCATAAAAGCAATTCTAAGAGAGAAGTTGTTTGAATGAAATGAAAAAATTCAAATAAGACAGAACTTACGCAACATTGTCTGCGCAATGCATCAACGCAAACGCGTCGCAAAGGCAGCGCAACACGAAATAACGAGGATTCCTCCGCTTGGCGCGAGGTTTGCTGGCGTTATTGCGAAACAAACCGAACGAACTAAGCGCATAACCGTGTTGTAAAAATGAATGCGCGTTGCTGACGGCAGACAAATGAAAAAAGCGACACCGTTAGTGATGTCGCTTCAGGGAAATCTTCAGACCTTGCTGAGGTTTATGAGCGAATGTTGGCGGGCTTAGTTTGTCTGATGCAGCGTGGCGCTGTTCGCTTGCCATACTGCGCGCGGCATATCGTAGACGGCGACTTGCATGTCGTACCAGGATTCAGTCGCTTTAAACTGCATACCGAGTTTTTTCATGACATGGGCGGACGCATGATTATCCGGATGGCAGACCGCACATAATAAGGGCGCGTTCAGTGTGTCAAAAGCAAAGCCAGCCATTGCTCTGGCGGCTTCCGACGCATAGCCGTTGCCCCAGCGGTCACGGCGCAGACGCCAGCCGGTCTCCAGCGGATTCGCCGGGTCGCGCCCCAGATGCTGAATACAACCAGCGCCGACTAACTGACCGCTGTCTTTTTCAAAAAACGACCACCAGGAAAATCCGTATTCTTTCCAACGCGCTTTAACACGATCGATCATCGCTTGCGTGTCGGCAGGTGTATCCGGCTTTCCTGTGATGTAACGCATCACTTCGGTATCGCTGTTCATCGCGAACAGTCCGTCAAAATGACTGTCGTCCATCGGGATCAATTGCAGGCGTGGGGTAAGCAAGATCGTCATTATCGGCATCCTTCTCAGGCGTCAGGGTGAAATTATGGTGGCTGTTGTCGCAGCAAAACGCTCAGTGTATTTGTACCGGACCGCTTTCGCAATGCGCTTTGATACGTGCGCTTTCATTGTGACATCGCCACCCTGCAATGACTTTATCGATGCCAAGTATAATCACAGAAATCACAGATTTTTATCGGAAAATCTTCACATGCTGAGTGGCTTATCCGTCACTGCATTTCACTTCATCTCATTTAGACAGAGGCAAGTTCATGATCGGTCCGATCGCTTCGTATTCCACTATTTTTGTTTTGATTAATCTGGCCATCGCTGTGGCGATAGGCGGATTGATGTACCGGCAGCAGCGCAAGGAAGCAACGTTTACCGTGCGTGTGCTGACCGGCCTGGTACTGGGCGTATTACTCGGTGCCGCGATGCATCTGTTGTATAGCGGTGATGCCAGTACAGCAGCGATTATTACCACGACCAATTCTTATCTCGATATCGTTGGCACTGGTTACGTCAAGCTGTTGCAGATGATCGTGATGCCGCTGATTATGGTGTCGATCGTCGGTGCGATTCTGAAACTGAATGGCGCCAGTGAACTTGGGAAAATCAGCGCACTGACCATCGGTACCTTGCTGGCAACGACAGCGGTTGCAGCGGGTATCGGCATTATGATGGCCAAATTCTTTGGCCTGACTGCCGTTGGCTTGAGTTCAACCGCGGCCGAAGTCGCGCGCGGCGAGTATCTGCAAGGTACGCTGGCGAGTGCAAAAACGATCAGTCTGCCAAGTTTGCTCCTGAGTTTTATCCCGACGAATCCGTTTCTGGATATCACCGGCGCCCGTAAAACATCGACGATTGCGGTCGTGGTTTTTTCGATTTTCATCGGTCTTTCCGCGACCGGTATCGCCGCAGCCAAACCCTTACTGTTTGCTTCATTTACCCAGTTTGTCGACGTTGCCCACGCTATCGTCATGCGCATGGTTTCCTTGGTATTGCGTCTGACGCCGTATGGTATTTTTGCTTTAATAGCGATGGTTGTGGCGGAATCGAGTTATGCCGATATTCTGAAGTTGATTAACTTTGTCGTCGCGTCGTACAGCGCACTGTTACTGATGTTTGGTGTGCATTTATGTCTGATTGCCGGTGCGGGTCTGAATCCTCTGAAGTTCTCTAAGAAGATATTCCCGGTACTGGCGTTCGCATTCACTTCGCGCACCAGCATGGGCACCATTCCTATGAATGTGCAAACCCAGACCCAGCGCCTGGGAACACCGGAAGGCATAGCGAATTTCGCTGCCTCGTTCGGCGCAACGATAGGTCAGAACGGCTGTGCCGGAATTTATCCAGCGATGCTGGCGATCATGATCGCGCCAACGGTGGGCATAGATCCATTTACCTTCAGTTTCATTGCGCAGCTCATTGCGATCGTCACGATAGGCTCGATCGGCGTGGCTGGTGTTGGCGGCGGCGCGACCTTTGCTGCTCTGATCGTTCTTTCTACGATGAATTTACCAGTCGCATTAGCGGGACTGTTGATTTCCGTCGAACCCTTAATTGATATGGGGCGTACGGCATTGAATGTCAGCGGTGCGATGACGGCGGGGACGATCACCAGCCGGGTACTGGGTGAAACGGATATGAACGTGTTTAACAGCGACGCAGAATTGACGACGGGCGAGGCTGAACAGCGAGTGTAATCACTCCTGTAATTGAGCAGACCTGGTAAGCCGCCTGAATCCCGTTTCAGGCGGCTTTATCATTTTTAGCTCCCGACAGAGGTAGTGAAATACTGGTGTGCCGATATTGCTTATTTTTCAAGTCCGTAGTTGAATGAATGCTGCTTGTTCTTTCCATAAAAAATAAGGTGATCGCATGCGGATAAAAAAGCTGCTGTTTATTGTTAGCGGAGTCGTTTTATTTTCCAGTGAATCTTCATTTGCTTCTGCGCAAGGGAGCGCTCAGGCTGTATTAACAGCATCGGCAGTTGTAACGATGCAGGACCAAACAGCGTTATTAAGTCCGGCGGAAAAACAATTAGCGAATAATGTCCGCGCACTTCTTCAGGAAAAATGTCAGCAGAATCAGTTTTCCGGTGCGATCTTAATCGCGAAAGGAGAGCGCCTCATCGCCGATGGCGTCTGCGGACAGGCGAATAAGCGCTACCACTATGCGAATACGATAGATACAAAATTTAATATCGCGTCGATAGGAAAGATGCTGACTGCCGTCGCGATTGCGCAATTGGCGGACGCAGGAAAACTCAGTTACGACGATAAGTTGAGTCAATACGTGGATGCGGGCTGGTATCCCAAAAATGTACTGGATAAGGTCACGATACGGCAGTTGTTGTCACATCGCGCTGGCTTTGGAGACATGCTGTCGCAGCAGATCATTCAGTCGTCTTACATCAGATTGCTGTTTTTGCGGGAGCTCGCCGATTACAAACCTTTACTGCAAGGCGACACGCTGAAAGCTGAACCGGGCAGCCGGTTTTCCTATAGCAATACCGGGTATTTTTTATTAGGTCTGGTGATCCAGAAGGCGTCAGGAGAAAATTTTTTCAGCTATATCCGTGAGCATATCTATCAACCGGCAGGGATGCTGAACTCTGACAGTTATTTCCGGGATGAGCCTGTCGATAACATGGCGACTGGCTATTTTTCTACGCCGGAAGCGCCGGATTTTTCAAAAGAGAATAATTTTTATATTCCTTTGCGGGGGCTGCCATTTGGCGCAGGTTACTCGACTGTTCACGATTTATGGCGCTTCACGACCGCATTGCAGAGCGGGAAGCTAATTAAAAAAGCGACGCTGCAATTACATCTGACGGATAACAGCCAGGGGCAAAACGTGGGCGGCAGACCGTACGGTTTAGGCTTTCAGATATGGAATAGCCCAGCCGGAAAAGTGGCGGGACATTCCGGCAGCCTGCGTGGCGTGTCCGGTGATGTTGCAATGTACCTCGACAGTGGATACACAATGATCGTGCTGTCGAACTATGATTCCGCCGGATCTTTACCTGCGCAACTGGAAGGTTTGCTGCCTAAGGTAGCGGAAAAATGAGCTTGTATCTGCATATCATGTCAGGTGCTTTTTTGGGGGGCTGCCCACTGATAATGCGGTTGTGAAGCGCACATAAAAAAGCCGCCTGAAAATTCAGGCGGCTCGCTCAAGATAGCATCCGCAAATCAGGCGGTCGCCAGTAAGTTTATTTTTTAAACTTTGCTTCCGCAATGCGATCAGCTACCACGCTGGTTGGCAAGCCTTCTGCATCGGCGCGGCTGAATACTTCCGTCAGCGTGTCGCCGATACGACGTACATGCGCTTCCATGCCATCTTCCGGTGTATTCAGATATTCGTAGCAGACTTTGATAATGCCGCCGGCATTGATGACGAAATCCGGCGCGTACAAAATGCCCTTCTGGCGACAGGCTTCACCGATATCAGCAGTAGCTAACTGATTGTTGGCGGCACCTGCAACGATCTTTGCTTTCAGGCGGGATAATGTATCCGGATTCAATGTTGCACCCAGAGCGCAAGGCGCATAAATGTCGGCCTGCACATCATAGATCGCATCAATACCAACGACTTCTGCACCCAGCTCGTCTTGCGCGCGTTGTAATGCCGCCTGATCGATATCAGCCACGATCAGTTTTGCACCTGCTGCATGCAGACGACGGGCGTAGTCGTAACCGACATGCCCCAAACCTTGCAGTGCGACGGTCAGACCGTCAAAGCTGTCGCGTTTGAGCTGATGTCTGATGGCCGCCTGCGCACCAACGAAGCAGCCAAGTGCGGTAAATGGTGACGGATCGCCACGGTCGCCGAGACCGGCAACGTATTTTGTTTTGCTGGCGACATTTGCCATATCTGCCGGGCTGGTGCCGACGTCTTCTGCCGTGACATAGCGGCCGCCGAGACGCTCCAGTGCTTCGCCCAGGGCTTCAAACAAAGCCGGAGTTTTATCTGTTTTCGGGTTACCGATGATGACGCTTTTACCGCCGCCGATAGGCAGGCCGGCAACGGCGTTTTTATAAGTCATGCCGCGTGAGAGGCGCAGTACGTCGCGTACCGCTTCTGCTTCTGTGGCGTAATTCCACATACGGCAGCCACCCATTGCAGGGCCAAGATGCGTATTGTGAACGGCGATAATAGCTTTCAGGCCGGATTTTTCTTCTGAGGCAAAGACAACCTGTTCGTGGTTGTCGAAGTTGATTTCGTTAAATACAAAAGCGGTCATGCTTATGGCTCCGCGCGGCGTAAGACTGTGAACCTGATAGGGCAACAGTGGTTGGCCGCAAAAAGTGAATGAAAAAGGACAAAACGGGTACAACAAATACTGGATAAAAAAAAGCTTCTGATTGCTGGTTGGTGCAATCAAAAGCGCAGGGCGGTGATTGTGTCACGCGGAGGGAAGTATAAGGGACGCCAGACATTTACTCAAATCCGCGGCTGTTCTGCTACTGGCGGGAAATCAATGCGGTACAAACCGGTATCCACGATGTCCGGCGCAGATTTGAATATGCTGTTCATTTCATGCGGCGGCTTTATCTGACGCCGGATGCAGCAGGTCGAATAATTCGGCGGTATAACGGGTTTGCGATTTAACGCAGCAACCGCGGGAATATGCATTCATGAAACCATGCCGGGTTGCTTTGGCGAGTTCTGCAGTATGACCGCGCTGGCGCAGATCGTTGACCAGTTCTGCCGGATTAAAAGCGGCTTCCTGTTCCGCAAAGATTAGTCGTACCGGGCAAGCAGGGCGTACCTCACGATGGTCGCGTATCCGTGAACCATAAAACAGCACCATGTTCTGCAATGAACGCACGAATTCGTGCTGACTGCTGATCCATAGGGCACTGGCACCGGCGCTGAATCCTATCGCATGGGTCAGCCCGGTTTGCTGTTGCAGGATAGCATCGAGCTTTTCTGTATAGCGGGCGACACCACCTTCCGCAATGAATGCCTGGTATGCGTCTTGCTCAGAGCGGAACTGGCGTTCAGTATCCTGAAACGGGCTGATGATGAGGGCGTTGACTGCGAGCTGACGTACCAGACTCTGTACCGCAGGGGTAATTCCAAAGACATCGGTGGCGATCAGTATGGTCGCCGCGGAGTTGGCTGATGCAGCAGTGACGGGGGCAGCAGGGGATGCAGTTTGAGCAGATTTGACAGAGGCTGGCACAACAAATACGGAAAAGCAAAGGAGGCCGGAGCCTACCGGACTTGCGGGGGAAAAGCAAGCCGTACAAAGGCTTGTGCCTGTCTTATTTCGTACACGCAATGCCCGATTGACAAGAGCTTTGCGACTCATGGATACTGCCAGCTTCATTCCCTCACTGCACATTGAATTGAGTGCAAGTGTGATTCGCGGGATGCTGAAAAACTGACTGACAATCTTGAGTATGACCGGGAATTTTGCCGGGCCGTTGCGTTGATGCTGATAGCTGTTGCTTGCGTTTGCATCTGGTCGCTGTCATTGACCCCGGTTGTGCCTCGCGTTCGCTGTTTTCAGGTCTGGTCAGCGTCATGTGTTGCAATGTTCCGCATGACAGGTTCGGTCGTTGAACCTTTTTTCTTTATTTTCAGTCCAAGCTGCCTTCTTAAAATTAGAGTATTCCGGAGATTCCTTATGTTGCGACCTAGTCTGATTGTATTAAGTATTGCACTTGCCTTCACCGGCTGTAGCAAGTTCAAAAAAAGTGACGACCAGACGAAGGCCAGCGCCTCTGCGACTGCCGATAAAGCTTTGATGGTGACCAATGAGGATTTATCCACCGTACAGAGTAATGCACTCTCTTCTGGCCCAGTGATCACCGGCTCTATCCAGCCAGAGCGAAAAGCTGATCTGCGTTCAGAAATTTCCTCAGTTGTTTTGCAAGTGCTGAAAGAGAATGGCGAAACCGTGAAGCGTGGCGATACGCTGGTGCGGCTGGACGACACTTCGATCAAAGACAGCCTGCATTCCGCACAGGAAGCGGAGCGCGCTGCGGTGCAGACGTTTGATCAGGCCGAGCGCCAATTGCAGCGACTGAAAACGTTGCGAGCTTCCGGCATGGCATCGACGCAACAATTAGAAGATGCTGAAATCCGTCGCAACAACACGCAAAGCGATCTGGTTGCCGCAAAGGCGCGCACAGTGCAGGCGCGTCAGCAATTACAACGCACAGAAGTCCGCGCACCGTTTGACGGCGTGGTCAGTGAACGTAAAGTGTCCGCTGGTGATACGGCACAAATCGGTAAGGAGTTGGTGAAAGTCATTGATCCGACCAGCATGCGTTTTGAGGGATTGGTCTCGGCTGACAAAGTCACCAGCGTCAAGATAGGGCAGGCAGTCTCTTTCCGCATCAATGGCTACGGCAATCAGGAATTCAGAGGGAAAGTAAAGCGCGTCGATTTAGCGGCGAATGCAACGACGCGTCAGGTAGAAGTGCTGGTGACATTAGGCGAGGGCACACAGCCACGCGTATCCGGTTTGTTTGCCGAAGGCATGATAGAAGCGTCTTCCACAGAAACACTGATGATCCCCGGTTCGGCGCTGGTGCGCGATGGCGATAAGGCTTACGCATGGCGCGTCAAGGACGGTGTTCTGAATAAAGTCAGCGTCAGCATCGGTGAACGTGATCCGCGCCGTGGCGATTTTGTGGTGCGCAGCGGCCTGCTGAATGGCGATAAGGTGGTCAGTAATCCGTTATCCACGTTGAAAGACGGGCAAAAAGTGCAGATGGTCGCTTCTGTTCCTAAAAATACGCCCGTTGTAGTAACGCCAGCGACAGCACCGGCAGCGGCATCCGCAGCTTCAGCTTCTGCGGCTGCGGGGAAATAAACCATGTTTTTATCCGACTTCAGTATCAAACGCCCGATAGCGATGATCGTCATCATCATCGCATTGATGGCGCTGGGCTTGCTCGCCCTGAAAAAACTCAAAGTGAATCAGATTCCGGATGTCGATCAGCCCTTGCTGGTGGTCAGCGTGCCGTATCCCGGTGCCTCGCCGGAAACCGTGGAAAGGGAAGTGATCAACCGCATAGAAAAATCTTTGCAGAGCATTACCGGCGTCGACAAGCTGACCTCAACTGCTTACGAAGGCAGTGCGAGTATCGTCATTTTCTTTAACTTCAACAAAAACATGGTGGAAGCCTCGGATGAGGTGAGAAATGCGATTGCCGGTGTGCGCTACAAGTTGCCGGTGGAAATGCGCGAACCGGTGCTGCAAAGGATAGACCCGTCGGCGCAACCGATCATGCAGATTGCGTTATCGTCCAGCACACTGACGCATGCCGAGATTTCACGGAAAGCCGAAGATGAAATTTCAGATAAATTCCGGGGTATTGATGGCGTCGCTACAGTCAGTGTCAATGGCTCGCTGAAACGTGAGTTGAGTGTCTTGCTGCATGCGCAAAAGCTGCGTGAATACAATGTGTCGGTGGCGGAAGTCGTTAGCGCCTTAAAAAGCCAGAACACGACTGCACCAGTGGGTAAAGTCAAAGGTGAACTCAACGAACAAAGCATACGTCTGATCGGCAGGATAGAGTCGCCAGAGGATTTTAAAGCGATCGTCATTAAGCGCCGTGGCAGTGAAATTATCCGTCTGGCACAGGTGGCTGATATCGCCGATGGCTTTGCTGAGATCAGCGGTTTCAGCGTTCGTAACGGTAATCCTAACGTCGGTATTTCAGTGACCCGTTCACGCGATGCGAGTACCGTATCGGTCGCAAACCGTGTCCGTAGCATGGTCGAGGAAATTAACAAGACACTGCCAGCCGGCACCAAAATGGAAGTCACGCAGGATGGTGGTAAGGATGCTGAAAGTAGTCTGAATAACGTCATCGAATCATTAATTTTCGGTGCGGTACTGACGATTTTCGTCGTGTATGTTTTCCTTAATTCCTGGCGATCAACGCTGATTACCGCGCTGAGTCTGCCGACCTCGGTCGTAGCGGCATTTATTGCGATCTGGTTATCCGGCTTTACCCTCAACTTCATGACCTTGCTGGGGTTGTCGCTGGCGATCGGTGTGCTGATTGACGATGCGATAGTGGTGCGTGAAAACATCGTGCGGCATATGGAAATGGGCGTGGACAGACGCACTGCGGCCAGTAACGGGACGAAAGAAATTGGGCTGGCGGTGGCGGCGACGACGTTTTCTATTATCGCTGTGTTTATTCCTGTCGCTTTTATGCCCGGCGTTTCCGGCGAGTGGTTTCGGCCATTTGCGCTGACCGTCGCGTCTTCCGTGCTGGTCAGTCTGTTTATTTCCTTTACGCTCGATCCTATGTTGTCCGCATACTGGGGTGATCCACCGGGACATCATGAATTGCCGAAAAAAGGTATCAGTCTGGTTCTGGCAAAGTTCAATCAATGGTTCGATCATCAGTCAGACCGTTACGGTAATGTGATTGCATGGGCACTGCATCATCGTGTCTGGATGGCGGTGATTGCCGGTGTCTCATTCTTTGTGGCGATCGTTTTACATGCGACACTGGGCGGCTCCAGCTTTTTGCCAGCTGCCGATAACGGTATGCTGATTGTGAACGTGCGCACGCCGTCGAGTTCCAGTCTGGAATACTCGCGTCTGAAGGTCGAAAAATCAGCAGAACTCGCGCGCACGATCAAAGAAACTAAAGCAACTAACAGTACAGTCAATCTGAGTGGTGGCCGCGTCTATGTTGATATTGGCAAAAGCACGGAACGCAAACGCTCTGCGGCAGAGATTGCCGTTGAATTGCGCAAACTCGTCGGTAACATCATCGGTGCTGAATATGTGGTGCAGGATGATCTGAACAACGGCGGCGGTAAACCGGTGCAGATACAGTTCTCCGGCCCGGATGCGCGTAAGCTGTTGGCGATCGCCAATGAATTCATGGACAAGCTCAGAAAAGTGGAAGGTGCAGTCGATGTCGGCTTATCTGAGCAAGATCCGAAAGATGAATTACAGATAGAAATGGATCGCGGACTGGCGAATACCCTCGGTATTTCTGTGAACGATGCCGCGCAAGCATTGCGGGTTGCGTTTGCCGGTGTGGAAGTCGGTGATTGGGTTGATCCTACCGGCGAAACACGCGACGTGTCTGTGCGTTTGCAGCCGGGTGATCGCGTCAATCTGGAAAACATCGAACGCTTGCCGATCTCTGTCACCGGCAGCGATAAGATGGTACCGCTGGAACAAATTGCGAAAATCACGATGGGCAAAGGGCCATCGCAGATTCAGCATTACGATGGCAAACGCATGATTGCGGTGTCCGCCAACGTACAGGGGCGTTCTGCCGGTGAAGTGACTTCCGATGCGCTGAAAATCGCCAAAGCGATGAGTTTTCCTACTGGTTATGCACTCGAACTCGGCGGTGCAGCCCGTTCGCAGAAAGAGTTGTTCAGTGAGATGGGAATTGCGCTGGTGATGGGGATTGGTCTCATGTATCTGATTCTCGTCATGCAGTTTGGCTCATTCACAGCACCGATTGCGGTGATGCTGTCTTTACCGCTGAGTCTGATCGGTGTGGTGGTGGCGCTGTTGCTGACCAAAGGTACACTCAATCTGATGAGTTTCATCGGTATTATCATGCTGATGGGACTGGTGGCGAAGAATGCGATTCTGCTGCTGGACTGTGCGCGTGAACGTGAGCGTGAAGGTTTTGAGCGCGAAGAGGCGTTGATGTATGCGGGGCGCAAGCGTCTGCGGCCGATTCTGATGACGACATTTGCCTTGATTGCAGGCATGTTGCCGGTCGCAATTGGTCTGGGTGAAGGCGGTGAGTTTTACCGTCCGTTGGCGATTGCGATTATCGGCGGCACGATCACTTCGACTTTGCTGACCTTGCTGGTGGTGCCGACTTTCTATGACAGTATAGAAATCAGCAGCGACCGCATGGTGGCGAAATTCCACCGTCGCGATGAACGCTGGAACACGGCAGTCGCATTTGTGCTGACCTTGCTCGAGGCAATATTCACCGTGACGTTTATCCGCTTTATTTTCCGTCTGCCATTCCGGATCTGGCGCAAAATAAAAGGCAGAAAATAAAACGGAAAATCAATCTGCTTGCTGACGCTTCTGAAGCTTGACGTGATACCGGCAAATCCGGATACTTCGCCCACAAATTCTGGGCGAAAATACAGCAGGATAAAGATGTTTTTTACAGACGGCCTTTACCAAGGGCCGTTTTCTTATTGTTCAACACAACAATGAAACTGGAGAGGTCGATGACGCAAAACACCGGGCACGCTGAACAAGCGAAAATGCCGCCACAAATTCCCTACATTATCGCGAATGAAGGCTGTGAACGTTTCAGCTTTTATGGCATGCGCAACATCCTGACCTCGTTTCTGATTACCAGCCTGTTATTGTCGATGCCGGAAAACATGCGCGCAGGCATGGCAAAGGAAGTCTTTCATACCTTCGTCATCGGCGTCTATTTTTTCCCTTTGCTGGGTGGCTGGCTCGCGGATCGTTACTTCGGTAAATACAATACCGTGTTCTGGCTCAGCCTCGTGTATTGCGCCGGGCATGCCTGCCTGGCGATCTTCGAGGATAACCGCAATGGTTTTTATACCGGGTTGTTTCTGATCGCGCTGGGTTCCGGTGGGATTAAACCGCTGGTGACCTCGTTTGTCGGCGATCAGTTTGATCAGACCAATCGCAAGCTGGCGCAAAAAGTATTCGATGGTTTTTACTGGATCATCAATTTCGGTTCCTTCTTCGCTTCGCTGCTGATGCCGCTGTTCCTCAAGCAACTGGGTGCCAGCGTTGCTTTCGGTATTCCCGGTGCGCTGATGTTTATCGCGACCATGATTTTCTGGTCTGGCCGCAAAAAATATGTGCATGTACCGCCGGTCTCAAAAGACCCGCATTCTTTCCTGAATGTCGTGCGTACTGCGCTGACGACTAAGGTTGCAGGCCAATCGAATAGCGGCACGCTGATGGCATGGCTGGGAGCCTTGCTGGCAGTTGGCTCGCTGTTCCTAATTCCGGCCATCGGCATCGTTGCCGCATTGTGTCTGGTGCTGGTGTTAATGCTGGGATTCGGTGGCATGGGCGCATGGATGCAGCTGGATCGCGCGCGTGGCGCGCATCCTGATGAGGCAGTCGATGGTGTGCGTTCTGTATTGCGCATTCTGGTGGTGTTTGCACTGGTGACGCCGTTCTGGTCTTTGTTTGATCAGAAAGCCTCAACCTGGGTATTGCAGGCCGATCTGATGACGAAACCGTCGTGGTTCCAGTCCTCACAGATGCAGGCATTAAACCCTATGCTGGTGATGTTGCTGATTCCATTCAATAACCTGATTCTGTACCCTATGCTCAAGCGCATGGGCGTTGAGCTGACTGCCTTGCGCCGTATGGGGCTGGGAATTGCGTTTTCCGGCCTGGCATGGATCGTCGTCGGCTTTATGCAATTGGCGATTGATGGCGGCAATTCGATTGATATCACATGGCAAATTTTGCCGTATGCTTTGCTGACTTTTGGCGAAGTGCTGGTATCCGCGACAGGTCTGGAATTCGCTTATAGTCAGGCACCGCTGGCAATGAAAGGCGTGATCATGAGTTTCTGGAATCTGTCCGTGACGATAGGTAACTTATGGGTCTTGCTTGCGAACTCCAGTGTGAAAAGCACGGCAGTGACTGAGCAGATCAAAACGACAGGCATCAGTGTGGCCGCTTTCCAGATGTTCTTCTTCGCCGGTTTTGCCTTACTCGCAGCCTTATTGTTTGCGCTGTACGCGAAGAACTACAAAATGCTGAACAACTATCGCAAAGCCTGAAGCAACAAGTCAGGCCATTGAAAACAAAAAAGCCGCATGATTTTTCATGCGGCTTTTTTTAATTACAGTAATCAGATCACTGCAGTGCTTCTGTCAGCACACGTCCTTCGGCAGC
Source organism: Cognatundibacterium rivi (assembly GCF_018139565.1). Classification (GTDB taxonomy): domain Bacteria; phylum Pseudomonadota; class Gammaproteobacteria; order Burkholderiales; family Burkholderiaceae_D; genus Undibacterium; species Undibacterium rivi. Next base: position 448,871 of record NZ_JAGSPK010000003.1, on the reverse strand, counting down.
TGATGGCGGACGCACACGCAACAGATGCGCGAGTGTCGGTGCAATATCCATGACCTCGGCATACTGACCGTAAGCGCCTGCTTTAATCCACGGTTTGCCCATGATCATCAGCGGTACATTCGTGTCATACGAGTAGGGTGAACCATGCGAAGTCCCTTGCTTACCGCTGCTGAAATACCAGAAAGGTTTGATCACCACCATGATGTCTCCGGATACCTGACGGTTCCACGCGCGTTGCATTAGGGTTCCGATGCGGGTGGCCGGCAGATTGCCGTTTTCCAGTTGAGTACGGGTGAACGCATTCGCCACGCCAGGGTAATTCAACAGGAAACGTGCAGCCGTATTTTCTACTTCTTCCCGTTTCAGATTCTTTTGCTCTATCAGTGCGTAATCCAGAATCACATTCGGCGGCGACCATTTTCTGACCAGATTTTCCTGCCCGAATTTTTCTGCCAGATGCTTACTCAATGCTGCTGACATTTGCTTACCATCGAGACGCTGGGCATCACGTTTGATGGATTGTGAGAATTCCGGCACGTTCGGAAAACCATGATCGGCAGTCAGTACGACCATGGTGTTATCAAGACCAACACGTTTATCCAGATAGCTGAAAAAATTCGCCAGCAGACGATCGAGTCGCTGCAAATGATCGTGCGACATGCGGCTTTCCGGACCAAAACTATGGTTCACATAATCATGGCTGGATAAGCTGACGCCCAGCACATCAGGTACACCGGCAGGATTACGGCCCAGATTTTCACCTTCTACCGCGGCACGGGCAAAGTCCAGCGTCATTTCATCGAGATACGGACCGGTGTACAGCTTGCCGTAATATTCCGCATCCGGTTTGCCGGATTTGCTTTCATATTTAAATGGAAAACGGTTTTTTTCGTCTGCAATCAGATCATCGCTGGCGTCGCCTGCATAAGATGCATCGGCAAGTAAGGGACGCCATTCTTTGCCATAGAATCTGTCCTGTGGCTTGCTGGCATGGTATTGCTGCACCCACTGCGGGTGGCTTTGCATATAGTAGGTGCTGCTGGCGAAATTGCCGGATTTGCCCATATACATATACGCCGTCCCCGCTTTGCCTGCGAGCAGAATCGCGCCGCGATCCTTACCTGATACCGTGATTACTTTCGCCCGGTTACCGGTTGCATAGCGTAATTCGTCGCCGACTGTGCTGGCGCGTAAATTAGCAGGCGAGGTTCCGGCGCCGGGTTTGGTTTCATCGCCGATATAGTTGTGCGCATTGTCTTGCGTGCAGTACATCGATTCCAGTGTTTTCGTATCGGTCCAGTCATTCGAGATAATGCCGTGCTGGTAAGGATACGCGCCAGTCAGTACGGCAGCGTGACCAACCGCAGTGACTGTCACGCCATGCGCCTGATGGGCATTACTGAACCATGCTCCCTGATCCAGCAAACGGCGGAATCCGCCTTGTCCGAACTGATCACGATAACGCGTGACTTGCTCTTGCGGCAAACCATCGACCACCAGCACCACGACCAGTTTTGGTTGCGCAGGTTTTTCTGCTGCAATCGCCGGAAACGTTGCCAGGCTGCTGGCGGCAACAAGACAAGTAAGTAAAAACAGCCTGCGCACAGGGCGCAGACAAAGCAGGGAGGGCTTCATCGGTTTCATGTTCTGATGTTCAATGGAGGTTAATAAAACAGCCCGCCACAGGAGGCCGACTGCTTGCGAGAGGAATAAAAGCGTACAACAGAATTATTTCACGACGATGATGCTCGTGGGGAGCTATTTATGCTTTCATATGCATGAGGCTTCACATCTGCTGTGACCTAAAGCCCCGCGTTGCCATCGCAAGCAGACGTGTGGTAACGTAGACCGGAATATTCGCCATGCAGGTCAGATATTGAAATTCTTGTTTTAAGAAGAGATTGACGACATCCGGATTGTGTTTAATCAAGACTGATTTACTTTGAGCAGAGTAATCTGAATACTTGGCAGGTCATTGATTTAAGGGAGAAAACATGAGTCTCAACAGTGCACAACAAAACAGCTTAAAAGAGAAACTGGATGGCTTAAAGCAAAGCATACAAGAGGAATTGCGGCAACATAATCCTGAAAGTTTGCAGATACAATCCGGTGAGGGCGATCGTCTCACGAATGATGCGCTGAATGCCGATGAGATGGCGCAATATCTGCATCATCATGCGGAGTGGCAGGCTTTGCAGCGGGCGCAGGCCAGACTCAATGAAAACGTCGCCGATATTTGCAGTGAATGTGGCAGCGCCATTCCTTTTGCGCGTTTAGAGGCAGAGCCGACAGCCGAACGTTGCATCGATTGTCAGAGCAAACTCGAAGCCAACGACCATCGTCTGCATTTGCATCCACATTCCAGCATGTAAATTACCAGACTGCCGTAAAAAAAGCCCCGCAATATATTTTAGCGGGGCTTTTTCTTTTAAGAAAATACTGATGCCGAAGTGTACTGTCCGCGCTTTCAGGGATCAGAAGACAAGTATTTTAAACACTGATCGACAGTACAACAATCGCATAAAAAGTTAGCGCGCATGTTGCAATAAACAGTAATGCAAACGTGCGCCAGAGCGCGCCTTTGACACTCAGCTGATACGCTTGTTTTAGCTGCGTATACATGTGTACCGGCGGCACAAATGCGAACAGCATCGCTGCAGTTATGCTGAAGCCGAACCTGTTCAGCAGGGCAATACACATCAGCAATAGGCTCATGAAACATAATGAGTAGAGCGAAAAAACAGCATGGTCAAACATGACGTACTGACGTCGGAATATAAACAGCAACCACAAAAATGGCAGCGACATTGGCATCAGCAGAAAAGCAAATTTCGACGCATTACTTTTCATTTTGTAGAGAATCAGTTCAGGATTTTTAACAGCGCTTCTGATTTTCTGTTCCAATCTTGGTATGGTCGAAGTGATTTTTCTATTGTCAAACTGCTGGTCGATTTTTTTGATCAGTACGCCGGCATCAACAATCTCATTATCCGTTGCCGCGTTATCAGTCTCGGTAGCGATTGCCGCAGGCTGAGCAGCCGCTGCAGGATTATTCTTCTGATTTTTTTCATTATCCGTTTTTTGTGACGTGCGCGCGGTTTCACTCAGTTCTTTATCTATTCCTGACGGAACACTGCTGTCATCGACCTGCTGTATTTTTTCTTTACTACCGCCAATAGCGTTAGCGTTATTGTTGTTGATGCTGACCTTATTTTTCGTTGCAGAGGATAGCTTGTCTTCAGGGTGATTCGCTGTCATTGAAAAGACGAAAAACATCAGAAAAATCAAAAACAGAAATAATGCCAGCGGCGACACATAGCGAGTTCGTTGTCCCTGAATATAATTGCGGGTTAGTTGCCCGGGCTTAAAAATCAGTGCCGGAATAGTGCGCCATGCCTTTGTTTCAAAGTGCAGAAATCCATGCAGAAACTCTTCGGTCATATGTAGCAGAGAGCGGTGAATGTGCGCCGACTGCCCGCAGGCATGACAATAAGGGCCGGTCAGAAGTGTGCCGCAATTGGCGCAATTACCACCATGTTCATGTGCATGGGCGGTATGAGAACTGTTCGCCGTCTTAGCTGCTTCGTTGACAATCAATGCCTCGCTGACGACGTCCGTCGCGATATCCGTTACCATGCTCATGCCGCACCTCTCCTTTTGCAATGTAACGACGGTGGGGGCTGTTACCCCTTCAGTAGTCATACACTGCCAGATGTTTCAAAAAAAACATTGTACGGGTTTTATGAGCGATACCCCAGTGCAACTGCGGGCTGCACCAGATATTTTTTCAGACTGTCGGTAATTCCTCACGGAACTACTCTTACCACAGGTCAGGCGCGGTGTTCCTTGCTTTTTTCCACCTTGCGTTGCAAGACAAAAATTGGTTGCGCCCATTCTGTGTCTTTTTTCTTTTTACTGGTGATCAGCGTCAGTTCTGATGGGTCATAGACGTCGGTGTTATGCGTCAATGGCGTGGTCATCAGATACTGTGCATCGGTATTTTTCAGGAATTCGCCGACCAGCTGAATATTGCGTATATCCAGATGGGCAAACGGTTCATCGATGAAAACGAAGCCGCCGGAACCGTCTTCGGATTTCAGCAGACCGATCAGCAGAATCAGCGATTTCATTACCTGCTGGCCACCGGAGGCTTCGCCGTCGTTCATACCGATAGGGCCTTTGCCATCGAATTTGAAACGCACATGCAAACCGGCCTGCGCCAGCTGAATATCATCATTTTCGAGTTTCACCGGATCAGTATGCACTTCAATACCGGCCAGCTCGCCGAGCTGACGGATATTTTTGCTGTACGCCTTGATGGTGTAACGCAGTCTGTCCATGTAGGCGGCGCGGGCATTGATGGTGGCCTCGATTGCCCGGTTATTCTGATAACGGCGTTCATCGGTTTCTGCCTGGCGGCCTTGCAGCAAGGCGTTCAGACGGGTGTACTGATCCACCACAGTGGAGTCGGTTTCCCAGTCATCGCGCGCCAGATTATTGCTCAGACTGCGGAGTCGCAATTCGATCTGATGGACGTTTTCGTGCTCTGCCACCAGTTCACGCCGGTGTGACGCGCGCTTCCAGTTGGGCGGCAGCGTATGCCAGGTATCGCGCATGCTGCGCAGGGTTTCGTATTGCGCGGCGCGTTCTTCAGCGTGACGTTTTTCTGACACACGCAATTGCGCTTCGGCATCGGCGATGGCGGCCTTGGCCTGTTCCCACTTCAGATGCGCGACAGAGCGTTGTTCGGTTGCTGCTTTCAGCAGCGGTGCGATTTCACCTAAGCGGCTGCCGACTTCGATGCGTTGCTGTTTCAGCGGTTGCGTATTGCGCAGGGCTTCTTCAAATTCGGCATGACGCGCACTGAGTTCTTTTGCCGCATCGACACCTGCCAGACGCGCTTTGTAGGCGCTGATTTCACCGGCAAGTTTGCTGATGTTCATGGTCAGCACGTCTTCCTGCGATTGCAGGCGCGGTAGCGATTTCAGTAATGCTTCCAGACGCTGAGTACGACCGGCATTGCCGAAACGGTAGCGCGATACTTCGACAAACAACGAGCGTCCGCCACGACGTTCAAAATGATAGGCGTCGGGCGTGATCCATTCTTGCGAACGCGGCAGTTTCATGCCCGCTTCAATCGAGCCGACAGTCGATACGCGTTGTAATTGTTCGATCAGCCAGGCAGGTGCCTGCGCAGTGAAATTCACGACGGACAGCAGGCTCTGGTCTTTAACGACAGGCGCACTGATGCGCTCAGGCACGATGAAGTGGCTGTATTTCTGCTTCTCACCAATGCGGTAGGCCGCTGCGGCATCGCTGGCCTTGTCGAGCAAAATCACTGAGGTATAGCCACGCAGCATGCCTTCGACTGCGCCTTGCCATTGCGGGTCGGTGACTTCGACAATATCCGGCAGCATGCAATGCGCAATCCCTGCATCGTTCAGGGCGCGGCGCATCTGGCGCACGTTTTCCGGGTCGGGCAGGGCGGATTTGCCTTGCAGCGCGGCGATCGTATCCATCTCGCTGGCGATGCGCTGGCTGAGCGCATCGCGCTCCGCTTTCTGACGTGAGAGTTCGGCTTCTTTTTTCTCTAAATCATCGGCGACGTTGGCGACATCGGCGTCGGCTTCGGCGGCCAGTTTTTGCAGACGGCTTTTTTGTTCGAGCAGACTTTCCTGCGGTTTCAGCTTGGCATTGATTTGCTGCAGTTTTTCACGCAACGCCGATTCTTCCGCTTCCAGTGCGGTTTCCACTTGCTTGGCTTCCGACACTTCATGCGCCTGTTGCGCCAGATGCTGACGACGCCCGGATAAAGCTTCATCCTGCGTTTTCAATAAGCGCTTGCTGTTTCGCAGCGACTGGCTGGTGGCTGCGGCTTTGACCAGGTCTTCATGGTATTGCAGTGTCGGCAGAATTTCTTCCTGCAGATCACGTTTTTCTTTTTGCAGACTTTCATACTGATGGTAATTCGCGACCTTCAGGCGCAAGCCTTCCAGATTCGCCTTTGCGCCTTCGAGTTCAGTTTCAAAACGCTGCAATTCAACTTCAGTATCATGCTGATGACGTTTCGCATCATCGTAAGCATCCAGCACTTCTTTGTCGCCAAAGACCTGGAACACCAGATCGAGTAACTGACGTGGAGCATATTCGCACAGCTTGTCAGTTTCGCCCTGTTCGAGCGCCAGCACTTTACCCATCGCATTCGACAACCCCGCGTGGGACAAGCGTTTGCGGTAGCTTTCCACACCCAGCCAATCATGCGCTTCGATCACTTCCTCGATCTCGACTTTACCGCCGCGCATCAGATACTGACGTTTCCAGTCGCCACCGTTTTTTTCTATTTTGCAGAACAGGGTGACTTCATCTTCATACAGCCCGGACATGCGGAAAGGGCGATTCGAAATCTGCGGACCCACCGCACTGTTATCGACCACTGCGCGTATCCAAGCGGTTTGCTGGCCGGAATGGCGGGCGTAGTGTTTGTAAGAACGTCCCATAGAACATTCGAGCCCGAACAAGGTGCGCAAGGCATCTAGCAAGGTAGTTTTACCGGAACCGTTTTGTCCGGCAATCGTAATGATCTTGGCGTCGAGGGGAATATTTTTGATGCGCTGCCAGTAATCCCAGTGCACCAGTTCCAGCGATTTAATATGAAACATAAGTTTTATTCTTTTCCGGTGTTGAGGGGCGCGTCTGCATCAGTATCCGTATCGCGGTTGTCGTCACTTGCCAGCGTTTCCACGGCGTCCGTTTCTTCGTTGGCTGGAGTCAAAATCGCAGGCGTGCGCACCGCAGGAATCTGGAAAATATCCGACAATGCACCATTGATGATGCGGTCCTTCAGTGTGTCGGTATCCATCAGCAGATCGAGCAGCGGGCCTTCCAGAATCAGATCGCCTTTGCGTTCGATAAAGCCAACGCGCGCAAGTTGGCCAAGGTTCATATCCATGCGCGTTTTTTTACCGAGCTTATCGCCGAAATCGGCCAGCAATGCGCGGTATGAAATGCCGATCGAGGTATCTTCGGCGCGTGGCAAAGGTTTCTCTTTGCCGAACATATCGTTCTGATCTTCTTCCGCCAGCTGATGCGCTTCCTGGCGTTCGCGTTTCGGCAAAATAATCAGTGACCACAACACCACCAGCAGCGCCACGCCATCGCGGGCGAGGCCGAAATTATTGTTCTGCCAGGTTTCCTTAGTGCCGAATACTTTTGATTCGCTGTCGCGCGTTAATGCCAGCGTGACGTAATCGGCATACACGTTATCAACGAATTTCATGCCGCAGGCTTTGAGTCTGGCATCAAGTTCGGTACGGAAATTTTCATCTGACAAAGCGCGTTTGACCAGCTTATCTTCACGGCGCAGGGTTTGATGCGCGAGCAGGCGCGCAATCAGAATTTGTGCATCTTCGGTCATGGTGTTTCTCTGTTTTTGCCAATGCCAGTACCAGTGTTGTTGATACTGGAGATGGTGTGAATAGTGGCAGCAGGTGCAGCGCTGATGCTGGCAACGGAAAGTGCCGCAATATGGGCATCCTGCACCTTTTGCATTTTGTCTTTGGATTGAAAAACCAGCGGCAAGCGCGCCAGATTGGCCGTTGCACCTTGTAACGCCGATTCATTGACGTCGCCCAGCAAAGGCAGCATCGACGCGCGGTACGAGGCAATTGCAAAACTCGCCGGCAGTAAAAGATCCTGTAATGCGATCGGCTTTTCGGTCGGGTCTGATTTGCTCAGCAGCGCCAGCCAGTGATCGAGTTCGTGCAGCGCATCGCTGTCATCATTGGCAATCGAGACAGCATTTTCACCGGTCGGTAATGCGCCTGCGACCGCCGATACACGATGGCTCAGCAATTCGCTTTCGGCCACGTCTATCATTTCAGATGGCGTGATAAACAGCGGCGTGACCGGGTTCGCCAGTGCATCGTCCGCCAGTGCGGCAAGGTCTTCTTTTTGCAGCAGCCAGGTTTTGATATCGGTCGTTGATAAGCCCGATTGACCGAGATGCACACGTTGCCGTTCGATCTGATTCAGCGCGCGCGAAAACATGCCCTGCATATTCAGCAGCGCACTCTGCGCGCGGCCGATGGCCTGTGCAGCGCGATGGGTGGCCGCATCCGCCCGCTCATCGTGGGTGATCGCGTGAATGATTTGCGAACCTTTTTCCACCCAGTCACAGGCGGTATGCCATTTCTGCTGCGCTGCGCGTAACTGGAATTCAGAGCCGGATGCAATCGCATCGGAAAATTCTTCAGTCAGCTCGATCAGGCGGCCCAGCAGATGGTGCAATTGCTCGACCGAGACACCGCCGACCGCTTGCGCACCGGCGACCTGCGTCAGCATGTAGCTCATCTCGGCCTGATCGTTATTTTCTTCCGTGTGTAGCAGCGATTCTATGGCGGCCAGCACATTGCGCGCGGTCGGCGTGATGCGATACACCGACTGACTCGCATCCCACACCAGCAGGCCGGTTGAGCGCAGGCGCGACAACACGGTTTCGAGCGCATCCGGCTCCAGATAACCGAGTTTGGCATTGATATCGGCGCGGCTCAGCGATGGCGTTTCGACATCCGCCGTTAGCTCGCGCAAGACCAGCAGACGCAACAAGACGCCGTTGAAGCCACCATGAAACAGCGCCGTGAATGCCTGCAATACAGGCTGGGCACGCTTTAAGGGGAAAACGGCGGAAACGTCGTCGGGAGAAATACCAGTTTTGAAATACGTCTGCAGAGCGAGGTCTTCCTCAGTCTGGACGTGAGCGTCGTCACTAAAATTTTGCATACGGCATTTTACCCGCTTGCAAGGGGCTTGAGTATTGTCTGAAAGCTATTTTAGGGCAGGGAAATGAGGCGTTTACTGATGCTCTTCACGCCATCTGACGCCAGTGGCAGAACCCAGAATCTGGCTGAAATGGCCGCAAAATCGTTCCCGGAGGCAAAATAATACTGGGGGGAGTATATTTTAAAGCCCTTTGTTTATGTAGAGATCTATGCATTATTGGCACATACTCCCCTGTTTTTGTATTTTTATAGGAAAAATGGCAGCGAAATGAGGCGTTTTCTCGTGCGCTAAACTCGTCAAACCTGTTTGCCGCTGGCGGCTGATGCTGTGCTGACTTGCTGTTGCTTGTTGCTGCGAAGTCGAGGTTTGTCCTCGCTTATTCCAGCCGTTTTTTATCGTATTTGTGTTCGACGATGCGCTGATGTACGAATTCGCGCTCATCCGGCGTCGCGTGCAGCAGACGCGTAACGGCAGAGCGCGGCACCCGGTAATAGCGGCGACGGTTCTGGCGTGATTCAAGCGTGCGCCAGCCGCGTAAAGTCAGCCATTCCCATTGCTCATAATCGATAGGCAAAAACAGCTGCATCTTCAGCCTGTCGAGCGTGATGGTGCTGCCAAATGCCGGTTTCGCGCCGGGCGGCGGCAGCAAGCGCTGGCGGCGGACATGGAACACGGTGCGTAGCTGATCCCTGAGTTTGCTGATGGCCTGATAAAGCATGGTAAGCACTCCTGCCAGAAAATATTGATCGCAAATTTTAAGCGCAAGAGGGACGAACAACGTGTAATGAATTGTAATTTTAATTACATAAAGCTGATGTCATATCGTCCACTCCCTGAGATATATACGCCAGGGCTGACTGCGACAGCTTCGGTTTTTCTTATGGTGTGTCTGTGGTGCTGGGGCAAGCCTGTCAAGCTGTTCGTGCTTGTATATACTCACACAAGGACACAAATGTAGCGATGGTCAGAAATTTGACAGTCTGCGAAAGAGACTGCTTTCGTTCTGCCCCTCTTTGTTTAACGTAATCAGGAATAGGCTATGACGAATCCCGGCACAGAGATTGCCACCTTGGGTGGCGGTTGTTTTTGGTGCACTGAAGCTGTATTTCAGCAAATTCGCGGCGTGCTGAAAGTGGAATCCGGCTATACCGGCGGCAGCGTGCATCAGCCCAGTTATGAGCAGATCTGCACCGGTCGGACTGGTCATGCAGAAGTGGTGCGCTTGACGTTTGACCCGGCTCTTGTTTCTTATCGTGAATTACTGGAAGTGTTTTTTACGATACACGATCCGACCACGCTGAATCGTCAGGGTAACGACGTCGGAACGCAGTATCGTTCCGCTATCTTTTATCACGACGAACAACAGAAAAAAACAGCACAGGAAGTGGTCGCGGCGATGGCTGCGGTATGGGATGCGCCTATCGTGACGGAAATTACGATGGCGCCGATGTTTTATATCGCCGAAGACTACCATCAGAATTATTATCGCCAGCATCCTGAACAAGGCTATTGTGCATTCGTGGTGGCGCCTAAAGTGGCAAAAGCGCGTCAGGTTTTCGCTAAAAAATTAATTGATTAACATATTTATTTGATACTATTCTTCCGGAACCTGCTCTGCTTCGTCTTGACTTCAACTCCGTTACACTTTGTCTGGAGAGAACGGTATCAAGGTGCAGGGCGCTGCATCGATGTACGCTCTTCCGGAGGTTGCAATGGCACTGCGCGATGTGAATCAGGCGACAGTAGACCTGATCAAACAATACGAAGGGATACCGGACGGTAATCCTGCAACAGACAATATCGATCCTTATCTTGATCCCGTCGGTATCTGGACTATAGGGTGGGGACATGCGATCACCTATCAGGGGCGCTTCCTGAAGGGGGCTGCGGATAAGGCGCAGGTGCAAAGCCTGTATCCAGGAGGCATTACGCTCGCTCAGGCCGAGGCTTTGTTGCATACGGATCTGATGAATGCCGGGCGCGATGTGTCTTCAGTGGTGCTGGTGTCGCTGAATGACAATGAATTCGGTGCGTTGACCAGTTTTACCTTCAATCTTGGCATCGGTAACTTGCGCAGTTCAACGTTGCTGAAGATGCTCAATGCGAATAACCGTGCCGGTGCTGCAGATCAGTTCGGCCGCTGGGTCATGGCGGATGGCAAACCCTTACCGGGATTGGTCAAACGTCGAGCGGCTGAACGGGATTTATTTTTGACGCCGGTGGTGTCGCCAGCCGACCCGCTTGTACCACTTTCATCACCTGTACAAGCAGCCTGAGGAGAAAACGATGAATGCGCTGTCTTTTCTGTCTTCTACGTTGCAACGATGTTTTGTTGCTGCCCTTTTTTTCTGTGGTCTGCCAGCAAGCGCTGCTGACGCTGTGCGTTCGACCGATATTGTTGCGGTTGAACTCAATCATCGTTTCGTGATTTCCACTCCAGGTATTTGTGAGCAGTTGAGCAGTGATCAGTATGCCGTGGTGGAATTACGCATACAGGGGCAACTGACCCCGCTGAAACCGATGGATTGCAATCCGGCTGCCACCGGATATGGTTTGCAATTTTTTATGCCGCAGCTCGATGGCAGCGATCTCGGCACCATGCGCGAGCTGCTGGTCGGCTCGCCGTGGAAAGATGCGAAACATGGCTTTCGCCGCGATCTTCCTTACAGCCTCAGCGTGACTACGGCTGCGGGTGGCGTAGCGCTGGCAAATGGGATATTGCGTCTGCAGATATTACGTCCTTCGTATCTGCTGCTGGGATTCGGCTTTATTCTGGGTGTCGGCTTTGCATTGTTGCGCCTCGGGCGTGATTCGGGTTTGCTGCGCGATGTCACCGATCTTGCTGTCCGTTGCCGCAGTTTCAGTTTGTCAAGAGTGCAGATGGCATGGTGGTTTTTTATCGTTTTTGCTTCTTACATGTGGCTGTGGCTGGTCGGGGAAGGCATTCCGACCCTATCAAGTCAGGCGCTGGGCTTACTTGGCATCGGTAGTGCAACATATTTCGCTGCCGCCAGTGTGGATGCAACTAAGCCTCCTGCTAACAGCGAAAGTCAGGGATTCTGGAGCGATATTCTGAGCGATGCGCAGGGGTTGGCTTTGTACCGTTTTCAGATGCTGGTGTTTAATCTGTTGTTTGGCGTCCTGTTTATTTTGTATGTTGTACAGCATGTCAGCATGCCTGAATTTGACGGCAATATTCTGACCTTAATGGGGATGAGCGCCGGCACTTATGCGGGTTTTAAAATTCCCGAAAAAACGCAGAATGCTGCGGTTGCCATAACGCCAGCAGCATCGGCGGATGACGTTAGCGAAGATCCTAAAAAAGCCTACAGTGCAGGTGCCTGAGACAAAAAGACGCAGTACCGCTGATGCAGGTTTTTTGCCTCAGCGGACTTTTTCTTTTTTGTAGGAATAGCAAAGCAGCAGGATGGCGACCACACCGCCTATCCAGTAATCTATGGGCGTTCCCCATAGCCAGTGGCGATGCCAGGGAACCAGCACGGGGTTAAAACTGCTGATGCCATACGCGGGATTCATCACGAACCACAGGCAATCTTCGGTGATCCAGAAAATGATAATGCATGCGGCTATGCGCGCTTGTATTTTCCAGTTCCATTGCGACATCCAGATGATGGGGAAATGGAAAAAGATGGCGATAAACGGAAATACCCATGCGTGATAGCCGGTCATGGCGCGACCACCCCAGAACAAATCAAGCAACCAGTGGTTTTTTATGCGCCAGGTTGGCAGACTACCGCCCCAGCCATTTGCACCTTCTATCTGAATTTCCACCTGCGCAAAAAAAACAGCCAGCACAAAGACCCATAACAGGGTTAAAAATAAGTTTTTGAAAGATGAATTCATACGCTAGAAGTGAGTGTGAATGACGTGCTGATCTTTGAGTTTTTGATTGTTTGCTCAGCGTTAGTTTGTTGTATGTATTGTGTTTTCCTCTTGTCGTCCGAATACTTGCGTCAGGACATCGGCTGCAGCATGTGGCTTGCCTAAGGCGAGCGCTTTGCGACGCATCTCATGTAATTTTTCGGGTTGGCTGAGCAGTAAATTCAGGCGGTAGGCAAGGCTGATATGGTCGTGGGCTTTCAGCGCCACACCTTGTTCGAGTAAGAAATCGGCATTCCTTTCTTCCTGCCCGGGAATCGGCGAAGTCACGATCATCGCCACGCCGCTGGCAAGGCATTCCGAGGTCGTCAGGCCGCCGGGTTTGGTAATGACCAGATCCGCACAAGCCATCAGACGTTCAACCTTGTTGCTGAATCCGAGTGGCAGCAGCTTGCCCGGATAATGCTTTGCCAGCGCCTGCATTTTATGCAGCATCTGCTTGTTACTACCCGCCAGTGTGATTAGTTGAAAAGGCGTCTCTGAGCGCAATAAGTGCGCAGCCAGTTTGTCGAGATCGCCGACACCGGCACCTCCACCCATCAGCAACACCGTTGGTTTGTGGGGATCTAAGCCATACTCTGCGGCACAGGTGCGGCGATCATGCCGTTGCGTGAATCCTGGCATCACAGGAATCCCGGTGACATGGATTTTTTGCGCAGGAATGCCATTCTGGCGCATGCGTTCAGCGACTTCGGCATTCGCCGCAAAATAACCGGCCATATTGTCGTGCACCCACATACGGTGTAAGTCGAAATCGGTGACTTGTACCCACACTGGGCAGCTCAGTTCCGATTTACGGATCAGATGCGACAGCATTTCTGCTGGCAGGAAATGTGTGCAGATAATTGCATCGGGCTGAAATCCGGTCAGCATTTTCTTCAGCGGGCGGGCATTCAGTCTTTCCACGCCACGGCGCAGTTTTTCGAGGAAGCCATTGGCCTGCGCGCCATTGCTTGCATGGTAAAGATAGCCCCATAGCAGCGGAGCGCGGTTGACGAGTTTGATATAAAAATCAGTATAGATCTTGCGAAATCCGGCGGTAACAAAATCCATCACATCCAGATGGCGTATTTCCGCTTCTGCGTCGCCGGCTAAGGCACAGGCGAGCAGCGCTTCCGCGGCCCGTTTATGCCCGCTCCCCGCAGAAACGCTGAGCAACAAGATTTTTTTTCGCATGAATTTGAATTGATCAGAAACGATCATTCAGCATAACAGTGCAGTGTGATGACTTGATGACGTGATCTGAGGCGGTAGTTCTCGTCCTTTTGAATGCAGGTGCGGGGCAAAGAAAATCCCCCGGCCAGGCAATAGCGACGGGGGATTTGTGTGCGCTATATAAGACGGCGCAGCAGAGAGCGAGGGATCTGATTATGGCTGCAAGCGGCCGATACTCCATCTGCCATCGGCATTACGGGTGTAGACGATACGATCATGCAGACGGGAACTGCGACCTTGCCAGAATTCGATTTTTTCCGGCACCAGACGGTAACCACCCCAATGTTCCGGGCGCGGTGGCTGGTCGCCAAAGGTACCGACTACGCTGGCTAACTGCTGTTCCAGCAGATCGCGATTAGCAATCGTCTGGCTCTGGGCTGATGCATTGGCGCTCTGACGGCTACCTAATGGGCGGCTATAAAAATACGTATCGTTTTCTTCGGAAGACACTTTTTCTATGCGGCCTTCAATGCGAACCTGACGTTCCAGAGCAGACCAAAAAAATAACAAGGCCGCGTAGGGATTGGTTGCCAGATCTTTACCTTTCGCGCTGTCGTAATTGGTAAACCAGCAAAAACCACGTTGATCAAATTCCTTGATCAGTACGATGCGGGATGTTGGTCGTCCGTCATCTGTGACAGTCGATAAGCTCATGGCGTTTGCTTCGGCAGCATCCGCTTTTAATGCCTGATCAAACCAGATACCAAATTGTTCAATCGGGTCAGCGGTAACGTCTGATTCGGTCAGGCTGGCTTGTTGATAATCCTTGCGGAGATGGGCGATAGACATACGGTTCCTTTAAAAACAAAATGGGGTTGCCTGTATTGCGGCTGACGTTATGACGGCACAGCCCGGGTTCTGGCGCTAGGCGCTGATGCCCCGGCGCGCCTGCATCGCCGCACCTAACTTCTGCATTTGCGCCGCGCTGAACAAACGCAGCGCCATCGGTGCGATCTGGCCTTCTTCAATTTGCATATGTTTGGCATACAGTGCTGCAAAATCTTCAACTTCTGCAGCCGATAAATCAGTACCTGTGCCATCTTCAATTGCCTGTAACTGCGCGCCCAGCACTTTCCATTGCGCTGCCATTTGCTGATGCTGCTGCAATATGTCTGTCAGTAATAAGGCTAACAGGCTCGCATCCTCACCGGTAGCGGTCGCTTGCAACTCTGGCAGTAAATCAATTTCTTCATCTTCATGATGCAGAGGCGCTGCTTTATTGAAGTATCGTAAAACAGCTTTTGCTGCTTGCTGTGCGTTTTCATCAATGCCAACATCATTCAGATGCACTACCAGTTTATCCATCGTTGCAAGTTGCTTGCGGATACGGTCGTGGCAATGTTTAAGAACGGCGAGTGGCTGATCAAAGCCCGGCGCACTGTCAAATAAGTTGTTCATGCAGACTCCTTCTGGAGATGTTGATCATTATTATGCAATACCCATTGTAGACCTGCTTGCGACACATCAACCGTGGTCTTGTAAAATGGCGCCTGAATTTAAATTTCTTCTTATTATGCAACAAGATTCTGACATTGATTTTGATCGTCGTTTTGGCGGTATCGCACGACTGTATGGCAGTAATGCCCTGACACGTTTTACGCATGCGCACGTTTGTGTCATCGGCGTCGGCGGTGTCGGTTCATGGGTTGTGGAAGCGCTTGCCCGCAGTGCTATCGGGCGTATCACGATGATTGATCTCGATAACGTTGCCGAATCCAATGTTAATCGCCAGATACAGGCAACCAGTGACACTCTGGGAAAAGCCAAAGTGACCGCCTTAGCGGAGCGGATAGCCCTTATCAATCCTTTTTGCAAGGTGACCGAGGTTGAAGATTTTGTGACGCCGGATAACCTTGATGCAATGTTAGGGCAGCATGGCTTTGACTATGTGATTGATGCAATTGACAACGTTAAGGCAAAAACAGCATTGATCGCTTATTGTCGTCAGCACGCGATTCCTTTGATCACGATAGGCGCAGCTGGCGGACAAACTGATCCCGGCAAGATAGAAATCCGTGATTTATCACGCACGGAGCAGGAACCCTTGCTGGCGCTGGTGCGCAAGCGCTTACGGCAGAATCACGGTTTTCCGCGTGGGTCAAAAAGCAAATTCGGTATTGATGCGGTGTTTTCTATGGAAGCATTGAAGATGCCGGAAACAGCCGAGGCCTGCGAGCTGGATGCTGGCGACAAGGACAGCGCCGATGACAGTACTGGTATAACCGGCTTAAACTGCGCCGGTTTTGGCTCTTCGGTCGTGGTCACGGCATCGTTCGGTTTAATGGCGGCAGCGCATGTTCTGCGTCAATTAGCGCAGCTTGAAAAATAAGTTAAAAGCCGTTTGAGCAGGCATAAATCAAGTAAAATTAGTGCCTTGCGGAAATATTTTAACGAGAGTGGTGTGCGGCGATACATCGCGTCGTCTTCAACTCATTTGAATTTAATCTCATCAGAACGCAGGAATATAAACACCTTTGCGTCTTTTGCTTTAAATTTTTTTTAAGGAACAGAATAATGAGCGTTGCTGAACTTAGCGCAACAAAAGCAGATGCTGACGATCGCCAGGCGATCCAGAAAGATCAGGAATTTCTGGCTTTTCGCCTCGGCTCCGAGGAATACGGCATTCCGATTTTGCTGACTCAGGAAATTCGTAATTTTGAAGCACTGACGCGGATTGCAAATGCGCCGGAATATCTGAAAGGCGTGATGAATTTACGTGGCGTCATTGTCCCGGTGATAGACATGCGTTTGCGTTTCGCTACCGGAGAGGCGACGTTTGACGCTTCCACCGTGGTGATCGTGCTCAATATTGACGGGCATGTCATAGGAATGATCGTTGACAGTGTGTCTGACGTTGTGACCTTGCCAGCTTCAGCAATCAAGCCGCCGCCAGATATGGGAACGACGTTTTCCTCAGATTATCTGGTTGGTCTGGGTGATATTGATGACCGTATGATTATTTTGCTGGATATCGAAAAACTGATGTCTGGTCCTGAACTGGGTCTGGTTAGCAACCAGTAATCAGTCCTCATCATCCAACATAGAAAAGCCCTGATCAGCGTGAAGCGATCAGGGCTTTTTTATTTCTGCGAAGAATTGTTAATCAGAGCGGTGGATTTGCCGTGCAGAAGATTAGTCTATTTTGAAATTGAACTCGGTGACCGTTGTCTGCGCTCTCGATATCGGCGCATATTTCCATTGCATCACAGTAGCAATCACTTCTTTATCAAAATGCCTTGGCGGGCGTGCTTTCAAGATCTCCACCTGTGACACTTTGCCATCCGGTTCAACATGAATTTTGGCGCTGACCACACCTTCAGTCACCCCGGCACGTGCCGCACTTGCGGGGTATTTAGGCTGAACACTGTTCAGCAGTTTTAATACGATGCGCTCTGGCTCTGCTGCTTTTGCAACAACCGGCGCCGGGGCTGCGGCAACAACCGGGGCTGCTTCTACCGGTTTCGTCACGACAGGTGCCGGCGTGGGAGCCGGAGTCGAAGCTGCAGCCAGAACTTCCCGTGCAACAGGTGTAGGTTTCGCTGGCGGTGCTTTACTTTCCTGAGCGCGTTTTGCTTCCAACGCCTGCTTCTCTTTTTCTTTTTCCTTGGCTTCTTTCAGCAGTTTTTCTTCCTGCGCGATTTGTGCAGCGGTTTTATTCGAAGCCTGATCCATCCATTTTGTTACGTCTGCGACATGCCCGTGATTGACGGGATTTTTGACCAGACCTGTCGGCATTTCACCTGAGGCGGCGGATGCGGCTGTTTCCTTGGGGGGCTCTTCTGGCGGCGGTGTTTTGGAACACGCCGTAATCAAGACACCGGTACAAAGTATGGCGAACGCAGACGCGCGGCGTTTATGCGCTGGTTGTTGAACTACCTTATTCATATTTCTCCCTATACAAATCGGTTGCTGCATCAATATCTTTTAGTGTTTTGTGCCGATATCACCCGGTTTTTTATATTTTTCGCAAAAGAAAATTCAGTTCAATTGGAAGTTAATTGTATAAAAGATATATTCCTATCCTGACATGGAATAATTTCTATAGCAATATTTTTGTGATGACTTCTTTCAATGCCGTTATTGTTTTGAAAAAAATCACAGCAGGAATTGTGCCAGCGGGCATCTTTTAAAAATCAGGCTGTTCTCAGACTTGAAAAAGATCTTTGCTGCTACCCGTCACCAGTGGATACCGGTGTTATGCACTTGATTAGTGCTGAACGGTTGCTGTTGTGCGCTATAAATCAGCGTGGATGACGCTTCTCTTGCCTTGCAGTGTTGCACCGCAAGACAAGAGAAGCCGAGGCAGGTATCAGGATTTACCGAATACTTCGTTGAGTTGCTGAGTGACACGGATAAACGTCGTGCGTTTAGTCAGCTCTTTGAGTTTATGTGCGCCGACATAGGTGCAGGCAGAGCGTACGCCGCCAAGAATATCCTGCAGGCTGGCTTCCACCGGACCACGGTAAGGAATCAATACTTCTTTTCCTTCCGATGCACGATATTTCGCAACGCCGCCCGCATACTTATCCATCGCAGCGCGGCTGCTCATGCCATAGAACCGTTTATATTGCTGGCCGTCCCGCTCGACCAGATCACCACTGCATTCATCGTGGCCGGCCAGCATACCGCCCAGCATGATGAAATCGGCACCGCCGCCGAACGCTTTTGCCAGATCACCGGGAACAACGCAGCCGCCATCGGCACAAATTTGCCCGCCAAGACCATGCGCCGCATCGGCACATTCGATAATTGCTGATAGTTGCGGATAACCAACACCTGTCATTTTGCGGGTGGTGCAGACGGAGCCTGGGCCTATACCCACTTTGACAATATCAGCGCCAGCGAGGATTAATTCTTCGGTGATATCACCTGTCACCACATTCCCGGCCATGATGGTCAGATGAGGATAAGTGGCGCGCACCTTTTTAACGAAATTAATAAAACCTTCGGTATAACCATTCGCCACATCGATACAGACGTATTCAATCGCATTTTTAGCACGTGCCATAACAGCCGAAAACTTTTCAAAGTCAGCTTGTGTAATTCCCATCGAATAAAACGCGGTCGACTTTCTTTCCAGCGACGAGAAATAACTGACCAGTGTGTCTTCGTCGTAGTGCTTGTGCAGGGCGACGGATAATTGATGGCCTTCCAGAGCCCGCGCCATTTCTATGGTGCCGGTGGAATCCATGTTGGCAGCGATAATCGGAATACCGTTGTAGGTTTTGCCGGAATGGTGGAAGACGAATTCCCGGTTTAAATCAACCTGGGCGCGGGATGTGAGGGTAGAGCGCTTGGGACGGATCAACACGTCTTTAAAATCAAGTCTCAGTGTTTCTTCAATATGCATGACGACTCCGTAATGCGTCTGGCGGACGCGGGAATGGGACAACCGGGGCGATGAATCAGATTAAACGCACCAAGTCGATGAGCCGTAGTTAAGTATAGTCCTAAAAAAATGCCGGTCCGGAATTGATTTTGAAATGAGGAATATCACCGCTGACGTATACGCAGGATCGCGACAGAACGGTAATCATGAAATCCGTTTGCAAGACTGAATAAAAATGCGGCCTGGCAGGCAGAATGCCTCGCTAAGCCGCATCATAATTGGGACTCAGTGTGAAAATCTTAGTGGCAGCTTCCTTGACCTTTATCGCTGAAACTATTTCCCTGAATTGGTAGAAATTCCCACTCATAGGATTTTTCCTGCAGCGTCAGTTTCAACACGCCATGCGTATTGTTGTCGCGCACTTCTGTTGCCATTTTCGGCAAAAACATCGGTGTCAGTTTGGCGCCACCGGTACCGACGACGAAACTGCGGATGCCATTTTTATCGTCCCTCTCGCCATTGCCATCAAGCGGGGAAAAGCGTTCGTAGTCATGATCGTGAGACGTCAGTACGATGTCTGCTTTGGCCGCCGTCAGAATTTTCCAGATGCTGTGCATATGCGGGTTATTGCCGTGTCCGCCCGAGCTGTAGGCCGGGTGATGCCAGAACGCCAGTGTGCACATCTGCTTGCTGCGACTGAGTTCTTCTTTCAGCCAAGTCACCTGCTTCTCCATTTGTGCAGGATCAAGATTACTGTTGAGCGAGAGGATGTGCCACGCACCTGCTTGCTTCGCATAATAGCCGCGCCGCTCTGGCCCGGCGATCTCACCGAAATAATTGTAATAGCCCAGCGCTTTCGGCATACCGTATTCATGATTGCCCGGCGATGGCAGCGTACGCTCTTTAAAGCGTCCCCAGGTCGGGTCATAACAGTCGCTGAACTCTTCCGGTTTCCCGATAGGATAAGTATTGTCGCCAAGCGTGATCACGATGGCACTACTGTCTTTTTCCAGCGCGCTGGCGATCATATCTGAGGTGCGCGCGGCGACTGATTCCGCAGCAGGTTTTTTCCGGCAATCGGCAATATCACCGGCGGCATAAACGGTGATTGCTGTGGGAGCAGAATTTTTTTGATTTCCTTTTTTTGTCGCCGGACTATGGTGAGCAGGCTGAGCGAGTGCAGATGAAATCAGAAGTGGCAACAACAGAGAGAAGCGCAAACGCATAAATATATCCGGACAACAAAAGGCAGTAACAGAGGCGCGTATTTTACCTGTTCGCCAGCTTGTGCTGCGCGCGTTGTTTGTCGCATAGATAAACGCCCCGTAGCCGGTGTAGCAGATACGGAGCGTTGAATAAAGCTATCCGCTGAGAGCGGATAGCTGGGTTAATGCGTCAATCAGAACTTGCCGCTGACAGTCACGAATAACTGACGCGGTGCGCCGGACAACAAGGTCTGTGCAGTGCCGGTCGGATCAAAGGTCTGGAAACCATTTGAACCTATGGTGCTGAAGTACTGTTTGTTCAGCAGATTTTCAACGTTCAGCTGGATCGAGAAATCTTTAATGCCGCCCAGATTTTTCTGTTTATAACCAGTTGACAGATTCATGACCCAGTAAGCAGGCACACTGGCGTCGTTGCTGTAGGTGTAGAAACGCTTGTCTGTATATTTTCCACCGACGCGGCTAAACCATTGTGGTGTTTCATAAGACAGTTCAGTTTTGAACATCAGCTTCGGTGAATCAACCACTTGTTTTCCCGCGATATCGACCAGCGTTTTGCCGTCCATATAGTTGGATTTATATTGCGCATCGTTATACGTCAGAGAGTTGAACAGAGACCAGTCTTTTGCCAGCGTCCACATTGCCGCCGCCTCGATACCTTTAGCTTCTACCTTACCAACGTTGACGAATGTGCTTGGACAACCAACAATGCCCGCGCAAGTCGCGACTGCCATCAGGCGGTCATCGAAACGTGTGAAATAGGCGGCGATGGAACCCACCAGACTATCAGTTTTGAAGCGATAACCAGCATCGATAGTTTTCGATGTTTCTGGTTTGATCGTGCTGGCGCTCAGATTAAATGCAGTCTGTGTCTGGGAAAACGGACCACTGACGCCCGGTTGATAGGCACGCATATTTTCCGATAAGCTCAGGAACAGTTCATCCGATTTCGTCAGTGCGTAGTTCAGACCCAGTTGCGGCAGAAAGTTTTTAGAGGCGGTCAGATCACCGGCAGCACGGGTACCGACCACGTTGACGGCATTGATTTTGACGTTCGGAGATTTGAAGCCAACATTCAATTTCAGCTTATCCGCCATCAGGGAAATCGTATCCTGTGCGTAAAACTGAGTGGTGGTGGTTGTAAAATTTTGTTTGAAGCCGGTTGAGGTTGGATTGCTCAGGAATTCATTGGTATCCTGGCCGCCAGTGGCATTATAGAAATTACGTGTCAGTGTGTGCAGGCTGCTCTCAGCCCAGAAGCCACCATTGAATGTGTGCTGGTCAAGTTCTGCTGTCAGGTCGGCAATCACACCGTTGCGGCTGATCGAATATTCTGTGGTGCGGATGGAAATCGGTAAGCCATTTGTCGATGGTGTATAAGGCGTGTACCAGTGTCCCTGACCTTCATTGCTGTGATGGTAAGCGGTTGTTTTCAGATAGACGTCGTCACCAAAACGGTTGTCCAGTGTGGCACCGAGCAGGCTGTCTTTACGCAGGCCGCTGCCTTGATAGTAGGCGTCATCCAGACTGTTAACTTTGCCGGTATACACACCTTTGGCAGCATTCACGGCGCGCTGCCAGTCCGGTGCATAGTTATCCCAGTCGTAGCCTAGACGGTTTGCCATTTCTATCGACAAATCCTGATAGTCGACTTCTTTACGGTCTGAGTAATTAAAGAAGGCCGTCAGCTTGCTGTTACCCAGTTTTTGCACCAGTTTGGAGTTAAAAATATCCTGATCCTGTGCGCCTGCACCTTTCCATTTTTCTGCACGTTGACGCGTCACGCTCAGATAGGCCTTCGTGCCGGAAGACAGCAAACCGGTATCAACGCGTGCGAAGGTGCGATAGGTTTTGTCGCTGCCTATAGTTTGTGAACCTGTGATGCCGAATTCATCTGTCGGTACAGATGAGAAGAATTGTACCGTGCCGCCCAAGTTACTGGTCGACGCCGTACCCACTGCGCCCGCACCTTGAGACAAGGTCACGCGACCAATGTTTTCAGATGAAATGGCACGGCTGATATGCAGGCCGTTGTTGTTGCCGTAGCTCATGTCGCCCAGTGGCACATTGTCCAGCGTGAAGCCCATTTGACTCTGATTGAAACCGCGTGCGCTGAAACGTGTAGACCATTCATAGGCACCGAAAGGATCCGCTGATTGGAAGCTGACGCCAGGCAGTTTCTCCAAAACTTTCAGTGGGCTGCTGCCAGGTAAAGCCAGCGCCAGGTCTTTTTTAGAAACGTCTTGTACCTGACGTGTGTTGCCTTGTCCGAAGATAACGACGTTGACAACGTCTGCAGGCGCTTCTTCCGCGAATGCGGGAGCAGCAAAAGCCTGCAGCAAAATCAGATACAGCGGGGAACGACGAAGTTTGGGTGCCATGATTGGGTTCCTGAGTCGATGATGAATAAGAATGCGAAGATGTTGTGTGCCTTCAGGCGGTTCTGCAGAGGAGTATCAGTTAATCTGATACTTATCTGAAGAAGCGCGGAAGCAATGTGCTTTTAATGCGTTGAAAAGCAGAAGTTTCCGGACGTCAACGCGGCAAAGTGTAGTCAGCCAATATGACAGGAAAGTGAATTTAAACAGGAAGAAATACTCGCTACATTTCAGCAACAACATCATCAATCAGGTCATCACGAGGACATAATTACGACGTGTCATCCAGCCTTGAACACAATATCTAAGGCCAATTTTTTTACAGATACATCATTTGAAAGACAATAAAAAAGCAGGTAAACAGCAACCGCTGCGTACCTCCTTTTTATACGGATGATGAACGTTGTGACTGTGTTTACGGCCTCTGTTTAAAATCAAACATACCCATCAGATCGCCCAGTGCAGGGCGGTTCAGCGGTACATACGGATTCTTCTTATCGGTCACAGGATTTGGCAGATTGTCGCGGCTGCGCTTGGATAATGGTGCCAGTTTCCAGTTGCGCTGGATGAATTTCAGTATCGATGCGTGATCGTAATAAGTATGATCGACATGCCCTTTTTTTGCATAAGGTGACACCGCAACCAGCGGGATGCGTGTGCCGTCGCCGAAGAAATCTATCAATTGCACATAGCCAGAATCGTAATAGCCACCGCCTTCATCGAAGGTGATCAGGATCGCAGTTTTTTTCCACAGTTCCGGATTCGCTTTGACACGGGCGATCACGTCGGCTGCCAGCTCGTCAAAACTGGATTCCGAGGCATAGCCAGGATGACCGGACAGGCTGTCGTAAGGCGCAATATAGGAAACAGCAGGGAAGGATTTCTCTTCTTTTTTCACATCGACATAAAACTGATGCATATCCTGTAATTTGTCTTTATCCGGCCCGGTCATGGTTGAGGTGAAGAACGACGGCGTATCGCACATGGCGCAATACTCTTTGTCTACATTCTTTCCGTCGTTGCGACCACCGCTATACCATTTCCAGGAAACTCCGGCAGCAGTCAACGCATCGCCGATATGAGGAATGGTTTGTGGCGGCAGCAAAAATTTATCCGCGCCCAAGGCCAGTGGTTCACCCAATGGCGAGTAGGCCGGGTCCATATTGTTGACCATGTAGTAGGTGTCTGGCGCGCAATTACCCTGATTGAAGGCAGGATACGGCAGCTTTTTCAGAAAGGCATGAATGCCAGCCGCACCGGGTTGCGACAGATCGGCGCACTGAATATATGTGCCACCACGGTAGCCGTCTTCGGTGTACCAGTTATTGGTATTCGGCTGTGGATCAGGATTCTCTATCATCTTTGCAGGAGGTACCGCTGGCTTACCCTGATCGGTGTAGAAGGTCACGTCACCTGTTGCCAGCGCCAGATAGTTAACGGTGGTGCCACCCATGATAGGTTGGTGATAGTTGTCGGCAATCGCATAGTTGTCGGCCAGTTTTTTGAAAGTCGGTGCATCGCCGGTGGACATATTGTAAAAGCCCATCGCAATGCCACCCTGATACGTGCGGCCAGGGGCGAAAGGAATCGGGGCGTTGCTTGGGCCAACTCCTGTCATTTCAGCAACCCAGACAAACAGGTCATTATTGCCGCCGTTAATCTGTTGCCACATCTGGAAAAAGCGATGTACCGGATCGCCGGTATGTGCCCCGTAGCTGACGTGCTTGGTAATCTGATAGGGCCCATTTGGCAGGTCTGCCGGAAAGCGTGCATCCGGCACATCATGACGCTGACCAAAGGCACCGGCAGCATACGGTTGGGGCAGGCTGGCATAAGGAGCTTTTACCGTTGGCGTCGGAGTATAGGCAGTGATATTTTCTGCTGTTTTCTGCGCTGCCAGATGGTAATTTGGTCCTGGCGAACCATCAGCTTTGACGATACCTTTCGACCACAGGTTCGAGATGGTCTGCTTCTTTTTTGGCTGATACACGCCGTACAGATTGTCAAACGTCCGGTTTTCACCCACCAATACAATCACATGCTCAATCGGTGTGGTGGTGGCAGTTTGGGCATAGCTGCTGTGGGCGTACAAAGCGCTGAGTAAAAGTACCGATAGGGGAGATTTTTTCATCATGGGTAAGCAAGGGTTGAGTGAAGTATTCGACGCATCGTAGCGATCGCCCGGCTGGTTAATGGATGTCGTTGGCAGGTTTTTTTGCTACGGTCAGAAACGATAACGGTACTGACAGATATCCAGGGTGGGTGAGTGTCGGAGAGCGATGCTAGCAGCGGCAGATGACGTTGATGTGACAAGGACTGACGTCCTGATGAAGCTTGCTGACCCTGCTGCAAATAGCAAAACAGGAAGTGCATTGCGCACTTCCTGTTCCTGATGGATGATGCCTGAATGGCAGTAATTACTGTGAATTTAAAGGCGGGTATAACGCAGCCGCAGGGCGTTGCTGATGACAGAGACTGAACTGAGGCTCATTGCTGCGCTGGCAATCATCGGGCTTAACAGGATGCCAAACCAGGGGAACAGCACACCGGCTGCCACTGGTACGCCGATGAAGTTATAGGCAAACGCAAAAAACAGATTCTGACGAATATTGCGCATGACATTCCGGCTCAGCGTGCGGGCCTTCGCAATGCCGCGCAGATCACCTTTGACCAGTACCACATGCGCGCTGTGCATAGCGACATCGGTGCCGGTACCCATAGCAATGCCGACATTCGCCTGTGCCAGTGCTGGCGCATCGTTGATGCCGTCACCGGCCATCGCGACCATGCATCCCTGTTGCTGTAACTGCTGAATGAAATGGAATTTGTCTTCTGGCAGCACATCTGCATGTACCTCGTTTAATCCCAGCTGTGTTGCCACTGCCTGCGCTGTCTGCGCATTGTCGCCAGTCAGAACAATCACACGGATTCCTTGTTGCTGCAACTGTTGCACGGCCTGCAGGCTGCTGGCTTTGATGCTGTCGGCAACGCTGATCAGTGCTGCGGCTTTCGCGTTGACCGCCATCACCATGACCGTGTGACCACGCTGCTGCAATTCATTGATGCGTGAGCTGAATGCTTGCAAGCTGATATGGTTTTCTTCCAGCAGCGCTGGTTTGCCGAGCAAGATCTGCTGCCCTTTGCACGTTGCCTGCACACCTTTGCCGCTGATGGCTTTGAAGTCGCTGATGCTGGCTGCGGGGATATTTTTTTTGCGGATAAAATCCACCACTGCCTGCGCCAGGGGATGTTCACTTTGCTGTTCTGTCGCCAGTGCGATTGCTAATAATTCCTCTTCATTCGCATCATCTGCCACGATGAATTCCTGCAGCGTTGGTTTGCCTTCAGTGAGGGTACCGGTTTTATCAATGACCAGCGTATCGATTTTTTCCAGGCGTTCAAGTGCTTCGGCATCTTTGATCAGTATGCCTTCCACTGCACCACGTCCGATACCGACGGTCACTGAAATCGGCGTTGCCAGACCCAGTGCGCAAGGGCAGGCAATGATCAGCACGGACACCGCGGCCATCAGGCCATTTGCGAGTGCCGGTGCAGGACCAAATACCGCCCACAATATAAATGCGAGTATTGCCGCCGCGATCACGGCAGGCACAAACCAGCCAGCCACTTTATCAGCGAGTTTTTGTATTGGCGCACGGGAACGACCGGCCTGATTCACCATATCGATGATCTTGGCGATCAGGGTATCTCTGCCGATTTTTTCCGCCCGCAGGCTGAAGCTGCCTTGTTGATTGATGGTGCCGGCGCTGAGTTGATCTCCGGCCTGTTTACCAACCGGAATCGGTTCGCCGGTAATCATCGATTCATCAACATGCGAATGCCCATCGACCAGTTGCCCGTCAACCGGGATGTGGGCACCGGGTTTGACGCGCAGCAGATCGCCGACCTGAACTTTGTCGAGTGGAATTTCAGTTTCGCTACCATCGGTGGCGATGCGTATCGCCGTCGCAGGAGTCAGTGCCAGCAAAGATTTGATTGCCTGATTTGTCTGTGAGCGCGCGCGCAACTCCAGCACCTGTCCCAGAATAACAAGACAGATAATGACGGCGGCGGCTTCAAAATACAGTGGCGCCATGCCATCCATCTTGAATGCCTCTGGCAAGGCCTGCGGAAACAGTAGCGCAAACAGGCTGAACAGATACGCCGCTGCCGTGCCTACCCCGATCAGGCTGAACATATTCAGATTGCCGCTTTTAAACGAGGCGATTGCCCGTTCAAAAAATGGCCTTCCCAGCCACACGACAACTGGTGTTGCCAAGGCAAACTGCAACCAGTCGAAGACACGCATTCCCAATAAATCATGGAAAGAAATGCCGGGCAGCATGTCGCCCATAGTCAGCAGCAGCAAGGGCAGGCTGAGAGCAATGCTGATCTTCAAGCGCCGAATCATATCGAGAAGTTCGCTGTTATCTTCCTCGATAATGGCTTCTTTTGGCTCCAGCGCCATACCGCAAATAGGGCAGATACCTGGGCCGATTTGCTCAATTTCGGGGTCCATAGGACACATGTAAATCGCATCTTTGGCGACCGGCTTTGCTGCTGGCGCCAGCTCAGGATTCAAATATATTGCCGGGTTTTTGCTGAACTTCTGTTTGCATGAGTCGCAGCAGAAATAGTAGGTCTGACCGCCATGCACAAACTGATGCTGGCTGTTTTCATTCACCGTCATGCCGCAGACCGGATCTTTATGCGCACCTTGCGGATCGTGTTGCATGCTTTGCGGTGCGGCATGGCTACCACCGCAACAGGAACTGCCAGCCGTCGTTTTAACGCGGCTGACTTCACGTACCACCGGGTCTGACGCCGCAGCAGTGGCAGTAGTCGCAGTAGTTGGGGGCGCGGATGCTGAAGCAGCGGCAGATGCGGCAGGAACGCTGCCCATACCGATAATGCGTTTGGCTTTGACATAATTTTCGGGTGCGGCCGTGAATTTGCTCACGCATGACAGGCTGCAGAAATAATAGGCGACACCCTGAAAGCGCGCCGTTTTTTCAGTATTTTTTGCCACCTGCATGCCACACACCGGATCGGTATATTTTTTTTCTTCCAGCGCTGGTGCTGACGCAGGTGTTGATGCAGATTGTCCGCAGCAATTGCCGCTATGTTGATGCTTGTCGGTCATGACTATTCTCCTTAATCGACTATCCGCTGTATCATAGACTCCGTACCTGAGAACAGAGTCAAGGACTTTTTATTTATGTCTGCTTCAGATCAATACACCATAGGACAACTCGCCAAAGCCGCAGGGGTCGGAGTTGAAACTATACGCTACTACCAGCGCCGGGGTTTGCTGGCAGTCCCCGATGTAGGCTCAGGATTTCGCACCTATCCTGGGGCGGATGCTGAGCGTATCCGCTTCATCAAACGAGCGCAGGAACTGGGATTTTCACTGGAGGAAATTTCGCATTTGCTGATGCTGGAAGACAGTAACGATAAACCTGCGATACGGGATATTGCCAGTGAGCGGCTCGATCAGGTGCGTGCCAAGCTGGCGGACTTAAAAAAAATGGAAACCATGCTGGCACAACTGATTGATGCCTGCGCGTCGGCGCCGCAGCAAGCACAATGCCCGATTATCAAGGCTCTGGGTCATTCTAGCCATTGCCATAAAACATCAGGCACATAAACAGCCTGAACGTCCGCGAGGTGTCCGGTCACTTTGTTTTATTGTCCGGACTATCATTTTTATTAAGGGTCATTGAGTTAAATCTGAATAAAATCAAAGACTTAAATTTTTCTATTTTGTGGCACGCTTTCTGCAATACCTCTGGAAACACAGAGGAGGAAGGTGATCATGAAAGACGCAGCGAAAACAAATGTCAGGCCGCAACGCTGGCTCTGGTTGTGCCGGAGATCGGCAGAGTTGTTGTGTGCGATCGCTTTGTTATTGTTGTCGCTGGTATTGCTGAGCCCCGATCAGCGAGAGAGTATTCGCCGCATTGAATTTAAAGAGATCACCAGTCTGCATGCCGCAGACGTTTGCCGTGGTTGCGGTGTGCAAGCAGAACTGTCGCTTGAACACTTTCAATTTCAAATTCAGTTTCAAATTCGCATACAGCCGTGGGCCGGGCTGACCTTGGATTACCGCACCAGCGGGCTCTGGTCATTCGGTCTGCTCGATTGGGTAAAGTCACTGTCCGCGCTGCTGCTGCCGGACAAGCAATGGACAGTCGCCGGACACTTCCCGGACACTCAGTATGTTTCCGCTTCATGCAGGCACTTGCCGCTACTACAAACGGCCGATAACAGCCACCCGACAGACCGTGAAATCTTCAGCAAGACGATGAGCTGATTCCTCGCCGAGGAGATGCGCGTCATTTCCTTGTTATTCACATTCGTTTTACTCTTCAAAAATATACCGACTATGTCTATACGCGACACATCACAACAAGACATGCCAATTGCTGCCTTACCGTTCTGGCGGCAGTCCAGATGGCTCTGGCGCATTCTTGCCGCGCTATTGCTGATCATTGCCGCTGTCTATGCATTATCGCTGTGGATGGGGAGCAGCCGTTCTGTGTCTATGTCCAGACTGAGCATGGCGACGGTGAGTAAAGGAACGCTGGTGCGGGATGCGGCAGTGAATGGCAGGCTGGTGGCCGCCAACAGCCCGAGCCTGTATTCCAGTACCGCCAGCACCGTCAGTTTTTTAGTGAAAGCCGGAGATAAAGTAAAAAAGGGCGATGTCGTTGCTGAGCTGGATTCACCTGATCTGGTGTCAGAGCTCAAGCGTGAACAAGCCTTGCTTGAGCAACTGGAAGCAGAGATTGCCAGACAAAAAATTCTGGCGCGTAAGCAAAAAATGCTGGCAGTCCGCGATGCCGAGCAAGCTGAAATTGAACGGGTCTCAGCCGAACGTGCTTATCAGCGCATAGAAAAAGCCGGCGTCAGCGGCGTGGTACAGAAGAATGAATTTTTACGTGTTCAGGATGCCTTGAAAAGCGCCGAGATACGCGCCCGTCATGCTTTGCAGGCCAGCTCACTCGAAAGCGAAGATGTTGATCTGGGGTTGAAGTCGAAGTTGGCGCAATTGCAGCAACAACGTCTGCTCAAAGATAATTTGCAAAGACGGGTAGATGAATTACGCCTGCGTGCCCCGGTCGATGGCGTCGTTGGCACGTTGGCAGTGGCGAACCGTACAGTGGTTGCGCCGAATACGGCATTAATGACGCTGGTCGATCTGTCGCAACTGGAAGTCGAGCTGGAAATTCCCGAAAGTTATGTTGCGGAGCTGGGATTGGGGATGGCTGTTGATCTGGAGATTAATGGCGTCAAAGCACGCGGGATTTTATCGGCGATGTCGCCTGAAGTCGTCAGAAATCAAGTGCTGGCGCGGGTGCGCTTTGATGGCAAGGTGCCCGCCGGATTACGGCAGAGTCAGCGTGTCTCTGCGCGTATGCTGATCGAAGAAAAGCCGGATGTTTTGCTGGTGCAGCGCGGCCCCTTTGTTGAAAGCGATGGCGGACATGTTGCCTACCTTCTGCGCGATGGCATCGCTGTGCGCACGCCTATCGTTCTGGGTGCCACAAGTTTACATGCGGTTGAAATTAAAAGTGGTTTAAAAGCCGGAGACAAAATCATCATTTCCGGAACGGAGCTGTTTGAAAAAAACGAACGGATCACCATCAATCAATAGGAGTTTGTGATGTTAAGAATGCAGAAATTAAATAAAGTCTATCGCACACATTTAATCGAAACCCATGCCTTGCGCGGCTTTGAAATTCACGTCAGAGAAGGTGAATTCGTTACGGTGACCGGTCCTTCTGGTTCAGGTAAAACCACATTTCTGAATATCGCCGGTTTGCTTGAAGAACTGACTGACGGTGATTATTTTCTGGATGGTGTGAATGTCAAAGGACTGGACGACAACGCCCGCACGCGTTTGCGCAATGAAAAGCTGGGTTTTATTTTTCAGGGATTTAATCTGATTCCGGATCTGAATCTGTTTGATAACGTTGACGTTCCCCTGCGTTATCGCGGTCTGCCTGCGAAAGAGCGCAAGGAGCGGATTGAAGATGCGCTGGCGCAGGTTGGTCTGGCGGCACGCATGAAACATTATCCTGCTGAGCTATCTGGCGGACAACAACAGCGGGTTGCGATTGCACGTGCGCTGGCAGGTTCCCCCAAGGTGTTGCTGGCGGATGAGCCGACCGGGAATCTTGATACCCAGATGGCGCGCAGCGTGATGGAGTTGCTGGAAGAAATCAATGCACGTGGCACGACGATTTTAATGGTGACGCATGATCCTGAGCTGGCGATCCGCGCACAGCGCAATGTGCACATCATCGATGGACAAGTGTCGGATCTGGTGCGTCAGACGCCATCGCTGGCGACGACGACAGCTCATTACGCCTGAACGGGAGCGCTTATGTTTTCTTACTATTCATGGCTGGGTTTTCGCAGCCTGCGCAGAAATCTCTGGCTGACGGGACTGATGATATTGATTTTATCGGTCGGCGTGGCCGCCAGTGTTTCCACACTGACGATACTGCATATGATGTCCGCAGATCCTATACCTGAAAAGAGTACAAAACTTTTTATTCCTATTCTTGATAATGGCCCCGCCAATGACTTTAAGCCAGGTGACCGCTATATCGACGAGCAGATGAGTTACCGCGATGTGCATGCCTTACTCAATAGCGCGATAGGAAAGTACCGTACCGGCTTGTATGGCATTTCTGCACTGATAGAAATGCCGCGTAAAGACCTGGGAGTGATCGAGGTGGAGGGCATGGCTGCGTCACGCGACTTTTTCCCTATGATGCAGGTGCCGATGTTGTATGGCGAGCGCTGGTCTGTCGCAGATGAAAAAAACGGGGCCGATGTAGTTGTCCTGAGCCGCAAAACTTCGGAAAAAATGTTTGGCACAGAAAATCCGGTCGGCCGCATGGCAACGATGTGGGGACGCAGTTATCTGATCGCCGGAGTGATGGATACCTGGCGCCCGTTGCCGCGATTTTATCGCTTCAATGGACGTGGCAGTGCATTCATGAGCGAAGAGAGTTTCATCGTTCCATTTGAAAGCGCGATACGCAATCAGACACCGCATTCCGGCGGAATGAGCTGCACTGAGCGAAGCGGCCCTGGCTGGCAGGCGCTGCTTGATTCCGAGTGTACCTGGCTGACTTTCTGGATCGAGATGAACAGCGCTTCAGAACGTGGGCAGTTAGCCTCTTTTCTGGATGCGTACGTGAGCGAGCAGCAAAAAATGGGACGTTTCCCAAGGCACGCTCCTAATCTTTTGTTTGATGTACATGGCTGGTTGCAGGAACTGAAGATCGTCGGAAATGACGAAAAAATGTCGATCTGGCTGGCGTTAGGATTTTTGATGCTTTGTATGGTGAACACGATAGGTTTGCTGTTGGCAAAGTTTTCCGGGCGGGCAGCAGAGATCGGTGTGCGTCGTGCACTTGGGGCTTCGCGTCGGCAGATCTTTTTTCAAGCCTTGGTCGAAACCGGCGTTGTCGGTATGGTCGGTGCATTCAGCGCCATCTTGCTGTCGGTATTGTTTCTGAAGCTGATCAGTTTGCAGGCGGGGTATCTGAAAGCGGTTGCCCGCATGGATTGGGAAATGCTGTTGCTGACCGTTGTCATGTCGGTTGTCGCAGCATTGTTGGCCGGTTTATTGCCAACCTGGCGCGCCTGCCAGATTACACCTGCTATACAGTTGAAATCACAGTGAGGATATATGACACAGCTATTTCCTTTTAAGCCAGTGTTACTGGCGATGTTGAAAAATAAAACCGGGCCTTTGCTGGTGGCTTTGCAAATTGCCCTGAGTCTGGCGATATTGTCGAACGCCGTCTATCTGGTGAATCAGCGGCTCAGCAGCTCGGAGCGTTCCAGCGGCATAGGACACGAGGAACAGGTGTTCAGCCTGTTTGTAAAAAATCAGAAATCCGGCGGGCATGAAGAGCAACTTGCCGCACAAAAGAGAGAAGAGCAGGTGATGAAATCTGTGCCGGGTCTGGTGAGTCTGGCGCGGGTAAATTCGATACCGATGTCACAGTCAGGCTGGAACCGAAGTATTGCTGCAGATCGCAAACAAATATCACCAAGTGGCAACGCTGCGATTTATATTTCTGCCGGTTCGTTGGTGAAGGTCTGGGAGCTGCAATTACTTGAGGGGCGCGATTTTATGCCAGAGGAGTTTCTGGAGATCGACCAGAGTACGGCACGGAATAGCCCTGATGTAGCGATCATTAGTAAAGCCATGGCGCGTGCTTTGTTTCCCGATGCCAGCAATTATGCCGGACGCGAGTTTTACTTTGGTACCGGAGATGGTGCGGAGTCGGTACGTATTGTCGGTGTCGTCGACACTTTGCAGACCGCTGGCGCGCAGGACAGTGTGCGTGGCGAGATGTCAGTAATGCAGCCAGCACGGATGACGAATGATGCTTATTCCGGATACACCCTGCGTGCCGCCGCTGGTAAGCGCGAGCAGGTGATGCAGGACGTGGAAAAAGCCTTGCGTGCGGCTTCTCCTGAGCCTTTAAATATCCGGATGCAGGCGCAGACAAGCATACGGGAAGATCGCTACCGCAACGACAAAGGTTTGTCCTGGATGTTGCTGACGGTGTGCGGATTGCTGATCATGATCACGGCCAGCGGCATTGTCGGCATGTGCAGTCTGTGGGTGACACAACGGACCAAGCAAGTGGGTATACGCCGCGCTTTAGGGGCGACACGGCTGCATATACTGATGCATTTTCTGACTGAAAATCTGCTGATCTCGACGTCAGGAATTGTGCTGGGATGCGTGCTCGCGCTGGGCTTGAATCAATTGCTCGTGACGCAGTTTGATATGCGCAAATTGCCGCTGATTTACTTGCTGTGGTCGCCATTGTTATTCTGTTTGCTGGGTATGGTGGCCGCGCTGGCACCGGCATGGCGGGCGGCCAGAATTGCTCCGGCAACTGCGACCCGCAGCGTCTGATGAAATGGTTTGCCGCAGGGTGTCTGTTTATCTGATAATGCAGGCACCCAGTCTCTGGCCAATACTGACGATGCTTTTGCACCTGATCGCCAACAGCCTTGAATTGATTGGCTTACAGCCCTGTGAACCAGAATGAAAAATTAATACGGACATGCCTAAAGTCTTAATCATTGACGATAATCCCGCTGTTGCACTGGCACTCGAGGTACTGTTGTCGCTGCATGATATTGAGAGTGTGACCGCGACCACACCGGAGATGGGGCTGACCTTGTTATCGCAGCAGGCGATTGATCTGGTGATACAGGATATGAATTTCAGTGCAGATACCACTTCTGGTGAAGAGGGCATGGAATTATTTCGTCAGATTCGCCAGCGTTGCCCCGATATGCCGGTGATTTTGCTGACCGCATGGACACATCTGGATGCCGCCGTCGGTTTGATTAAAGCCGGGGCGGCAGATTACATAGGAAAGCCCTGGAATGACCAGCGTCTGCTGACCGTGGTGCGTAACCTGATTGAATTGGGGCAGGCCAACCGCGCCTTGCAACGTCGCCTGCAACGCGAACGCCAGCGTAAGCAAGCGCTGGAAACACAATTCAATCTGTGTGGACTGGTGTGGCAGGATAGTGCGACTGAAAAAGTGCTGGAAATTGCATGCCAGGTTGCGCGCTCAGATGCCTCAGTGCTGATCACCGGGCCGAATGGAGCGGGTAAAGAACGTATTGCAGAAATTGTACAAAAAAATTCCAGCGTAAAAGAGGGGCCTTTCGTCGTCCTCAATTGCGGTGCGATTCCCGCCGATCTGATCGAGGCTGAATTGTTCGGCGCCGAAGCTGGCGCTTATACCGGCGCCGGAAAATCGCGCGAAGGTAAATTTGAAGCGGCCGATGGCGGTACCTTATTTTTGGATGAAATCGGCAATCTGCCATTGGCAGGGCAGGTGAAGCTGTTACGTGTGCTGGAAACCGGGCGTTTTCAGCGACTCGGATCAAACCGCGAAAAACAGGTGAAGGTGCGCATCATCAGCGCGACCAATGCCGATCTCCCAGCCATGATACGGGCCGGGCAGTTCCGCGAAGATTTGTATTACCGGCTGAATGTCATACAACTGAATCTGCCAGCGCTGGCAGAACGTCCGGAAGATATTTTGCCGCTGGCGCAGGCGTTTCTCAACGATGATAAACAGCTTGATGCAAATGCAAAAGCCGCATTGCTGGCGCATACCTGGCCAGGTAATGTCCGCGAATTGAAAAACCTGATGCACCGGGCACAGTTACTTGCGCGCGGTGAGCAGATCGGTATCGGCGATCTTGGTCTGCCTGCGGCACCGGTAATGCGTCTGAGCAGCGATGCGGAGCCGGATAAAGCGGCAGTCGAATTAGCCTTACTGAGGGCGCATGGTGTTATCGCACAGGCCGCATCGGCATTGGGTCTGAGCCGTCAGTCACTGTACCGGCGGATGGACAGGTTTGGCATTGCCAGACCGGGGCAGGAGTAATCGTGCCGGCAAGCAGGCGCATTTCTTTGCTATGGCGATTCTGCCTGCTGGCAGGGGCGCTTACCTCGGGCAGCGTGCTCGGCAGTGTGTGGCTGATGCGTTTGCCGGACGCTTATCGCGCGTGGGCGTTGGTGGCATTCGCGTTGATGATGGTACTGCTGAGTGCATGGCTGATGTATCGCCAGCTGGCGCCGATGCTGGCCTTATTCCGTGCTGTGAACGGCACCGTTATTGGTTATCAGGATGGTGATTATTCTTTCAGTTTGCACTGGCCATACAAGGATGAGCTGGCCGAACTGGCCGAGGTGCACAATGCGCTCGGCAATACCTTACGGGAACAGCGACTGAATCTGGTACAGCGCGAGCTGTTGCTCGATACCATGGTGCAAAACACACCGGTGGCAATGTTGCTGGTCGCCGATAATAAAACCATCGTGTTCGCGAATCTCGCTGCCCGCCAGCTGTTACATCACGGTCGTCAACTCGAAGGTTTCCGCCTGCAAGATATCTTGCAAGGCCTGTCGCCGGCGGTAAAGGAAGCGATAGAAAAAGGGGGCGATGGTTTGTTTACGGTTGCTGCGCGCAGCAGACGGCAAGCTGCTTCTGCTGCTAATGCTGTTGACGCCATTGCTACTGAAGCGACAACGGCGAGCGAGCCTGACGATGATGACGGCGACGAGGTGTATCATCTGGCGCGGCGCAGTTTCAGCCTGAACGGGAAATTGCATACCTTATTTTTACTGCGGCATCTGACGACAGAATTGCGTCGGCAGGAAGTGCAAACCTGGAAGAAGGTGATACGCGTGATCAGCCATGAATTGAATAATTCACTGGCACCGCTGACGTCGCTGGCGCATTCCGGTCAGGAATTACTCAGACGCGGAGATGCGACACGTTTGCCACAGATTCTGGAAACAATCGCAGACCGTAGTCGTCATCTGGAAAGTTTTATCCACGGTTACGCACGGTTTGCCAAATTACCTGCTCCCCTCTGCACCACAGTAAGCTGGCATGATTTGCTGTCCGCTTTACAAGCACAGATACCTTTTCAACTCGCGGTGGCGGAACATGATGCGGTGTTGCAGAAAGAGGCGCGGATGGATCGCGCGCAAATGGAACAGGCCTTACTCAATTTACTCAAAAATGCCCATGAATCCGGTGCCAGTGAGGATGGCATCAGCTTGCAAGTACGCGCAATTCATGATGGCTGGCGTCTGGACGTAACCGATAATGGTAGCGGGATGAGCGATACCGTAATGGCAAATGCGCTGGTACCGTTTTATTCGACAAAACGACACGGTACCGGACTTGGGCTGGCGCTGACCAGAGAAATTATCGAAGCGCATGGCGGGCGTATTTTGCTGAGCAACCGCCAGGAAGGCGGCTTGCAAGTGACACTGATCTTACCCGCGTAAAGGGCGCGATCGGCAACGGACGCATCTGATATCAAAAGCAGAGAAAAAAGACGGAAAAAAGGCAGACCGGAGTCTGCCTTTTTTTGATGAAGCACCGGAAACTTCAGATATTTCAGATGCTTCAGATACTTTTTCAGTCACCACCTGATTACGATGGCAAATGGGTTGCGCAAAATTACAGCGTTGGGTAATCGGTATAACCTTTTTCTTCGCCACCGTAGAATGTGCTGCGGTCTGGTGTGTTCAACTCTGCGCCAGCAGCAAAGCGTTCAACCAGATCCGGGTTAGCGATATAAGGACGGCCAAATGCCACAGCATCAGCCAGACCGCTGTTGATCAGCGCCTCTGCTTCAGCGGCACTGTAGCCACCACAGCAAATCAACGTTCCCGGGAAAGCCGCACGCAATTCTTCGCGGAAGCTTGGTGTCAGTTCGGCACCGCCAGCCCAGTCTGGTTCTGCAATATGCAGATAGGCGATACCGCGGGCAGTAAATGCTTTGGCTAAATACAGTGCCATTGCTTCCGCTTCGGTGTCGGCAATGCCATGCGCCACAAAATTCGGTGAAATACGTACACCGACACGATCTGCCCCCATTTCAGCGATTGCAGCATCGACTGCTTCCAGTGTCAGGCGAGCGCGATTTTCAAGGCTGCCGCCGTAGGCATCGGTGCGCAGATTGCTATTGGTGGACATGAACTGCTGCAACAGATAGCCATTCGCCGCATGTACCTCGACCAGATCAAAGCCCGCGCGTTTAGCGCGTATGCTTGCCTGACGATACTGATCAACGATGCCGGGAATTTCTTCGGTGGTCAATGCGCGTGGTTCCGCTGTCGGTACATTCGCAGGAGTGCCATCTGGCTGAACAACGAAACACTGGCTGTTAGCCGCTTGCAATGCGGATGCTGATACCGGTGCTGCGCCGTTTTCCTGCAGCAGGTTATGTGAGATGCGGCCAACGTGCCACAGTTGCAGAGATATCTTGCCTGCTTTCGCATGAACTGCATCAACGACATTTTTCCAGCCTGCCTCTTGTGCATCGGTATAAATTCCTGGTGTCCATGCATAGCCCTGACCCTGACGGGAGATCTGGCTGGCTTCCGTCACGATTAGTCCGGCAGTGGCGCGCTGCGCATAGTATTCCACGTTCAGTGCACGCGGCACGTCACCGGGTTGACCAGCACGTGAACGTGTCAGCGGCGCCATGACGACGCGATTTTTCAGTAAGGCGCTACCTGCCTGCACGGGGGAGAGCAATTTTTCCAGCATACGATTTCCTTTTAAGATTAGACCGGTCGTCTAGTTGTTGCTTCAAAAAAATGGGCAAATGCCCATATTAATAATAGTGTTTGCATTACCTTGTTGCCGGTAATAGCAGTTCAGTTTGTTTCAATGCTTGTGTCAGCGGTTGTCGCTCGTGATGCACTTTCGCCAGTAATGAAGCACCCACCCACATGCTGTATAAGGACGTGGCAGATTCTTCTGCGTTGAGTGCCGCAGAGACACTGCCTTCTGCCTGCGCCAGCCGTATCGTTTCCGCAATTTGTGTGCAAATGCCACGCATACCGACCGACAGCACGGCACGCATAGGCTCTGACAAATCAGAAACCTCGGCCGCCAGCTTGACTGCCAGGCAAAATTTGTGACATTCGCCATTGTCTGTGGTTTCTTGCCAACCAGCGAAATACATCAGCAAGCGCTCACGTGCTGAAAGACTCTGATCAGCGAACTGCGATGTCAGTCGTTGCTGATAGTCGGCAAAATAACGTTCCAGCATGGCGACGCCAAAACCTTCTTTCGATTGAAAATAATGATAGAACGAGCCTTTCGGTACGGCTGCCGCTGCCAGAATTTCACTCAATCCCAAAGCGCTGAAACCCCGGCCCAGTATCAATTGCTCGCCAGTCGCCAGAATGCGCTCGCGGGTATCTTGATAGGTATGTGGACGTTCGTCATATTTTTGCATGGAATGGATTCTAATAGACCAGTCGTCTAATGTCAAATAACTGAAAAGCGCAAGGTGATAGCAAGGGAAATGTGTTTCTTTTATGAAATAATTGTAACAGTTGCTGTTGAGTAAGTTTGGATTATGAGAAAATCACTGTTTGCGTTTGAAAATTTATTTTCATTTTTCTTGATCCATCCTTCCTTTCCAGATTGTTGACGATGATGTTTCGCTGGCTGTTCCCGAACGAGAATGCTCTCACGCCCGCCGAAAACGCCGCCTGGAAACTGAGCGCATTACGCATCATCCTGGTTTCTGGCTTTTTGTTCGAAATCTGGATCGCCGTACACATCTCCGCGTCCGCTTTCGCCAGCGGCAACTACAAAGTCATATGGGCGGTCGGCCTGTTGTACGTGATCAAGTCCGTTGCAATTTATTATTCCACCCGTTCCGTCAGAGCCAGTGCAGGTTTGCTGATTCTGAATATTTACGGCGTCACCCTGGCGGTTGCCACGCTGATTCCAGATCATCAGATCACCGCGCTTGGATATATTCTGGTTTATGCCGCGCCTCTGATCGCCAGATTATTTCTGGGACTGAGGCTGGCGCTGTGGCTGATGTTTTTAAATATTTTCCCGTTTTTATTTCTGATTTCCCGGACGAATCAATACGGCTGGCACGATCTGCAGGTTTCTCTGCCCAGTGTGCAGACGGATGTGCATGCATTAATTTTTCTGTTTTTCAATTTTTGCCTTCCGCTTGCCGTGTTCCGGGTGTTGCACGAGCTTGATTCAACACTGACCCAGTTCACCCGCACCAGCAAGGCGCTGAAGTTAAGTCATGCGCAATATCAGGAAATTTTCGAAAATGCAGGAACCGCACTGATACTGACAGATGCTGCGGGACAAATACTGCAAGCGAACAATCAGGCAAATACCTTGCTTGGCCGACACTCGCATGGCGAGCAATCCCGCGATTTGTTCAGTTGGTTGTTGATGGAGAACAGTGTTCGCCTGCAAGACAAATACGATCAGGAAACCGATGAACTGCGCCTGTCCGCGTACCAGACCCGCGACGGGAAAATGGTCGTGATGAACAATATTTCGCAGACGTCAACCGGCGAGTTTATTGTTGCGCTGAGCGATGTTTCGTCTTTTTACGCGATGCACAATGCGCTGCAACTCAGTATTGAGCGTGAGGATTACCTGAGTAGTCATGATTTGCTGACCAATCTTCCTAACCGGGACATGCTGCGCCAGCATCTGACTTCTGTGCTGGCGAATCAGGACGGGACGCATGTGACGGCACTGGTCTCGTTCAGGCTTAACAGCATACGTCACGCCAACCAGCAATTTGGTGCACCTGCCGGCGATACCTTATTGCGGCGCTTCGCGGATGAGTTAGGCAATGTTCTGCCGGAAAACAGTTTTTGCACACGGTTACGGAGCATCGTATTTTCATTCGTGCTTGAACGCTTCCAGACGCCGGGTGAAGTGGTGCTGTTCGTTGAGAATATCCGCGAAAAAATGCCGAAGGAAATCGAGATCAACGGCGAAATGCTGCAGGTGCAGTTCTCTGCCGGAATTGCTCTGCTGCGCAACGGCGAAAGCGAGCCGGACGACCTGATCCGCCGCAGTGAAATGGCGCTCGATGCCGCCCGAAAATCGAGTGACCAGAGCACCAGCTTGTTTGATGACGCTGAAGCTCAGGAAATCCGGCGGAATATTGAAATTGAAGTCGGCATTATCAGCGGTCTCAAACACCATGAATTTCATCTGATGTATCAACCCAAGATCTGTCATCAAGGCAAGCTCGCAGGTGTTGAGGCGCTGTTACGCTGGGATTCAGCGAGTCTGGGCAGAGTCTCACCGGCAGAATTTATTCCGGTGGCCGAACGTTCCGGTCTGATACATCACATCAGCGATTTTGTGCTCGACGCGGTGTGCGCACAAATCCGCGTATGGCTTGATACACATGGTGAGAGTCCGGTGGTCGCGCTGAACTTGTCCGTGATTGATCTGGCACGTACCGATCTGATTGAACTGATAGAAGAGCGTTGCCAGCACTACCGGATTGAAACCTGCTATCTGGAATTGGAAATTACAGAAACGGGTCTGATCGCAAACGAGGCCATATCGATTCAGCATCTGAATGCACTTAAAAAGCGTGGCTTCAGTATCGCGATTGATGATTTCGGCACGGGTTATTCTTCATTGTCCAAGCTCAGTCATTTCCCTGCACATACGGTCAAAATTGACCGCTCGTTTGTTGCCCAGATCGGCTACAACGCCAAGAGTGAAATGATCATCAAAGCGATCATTTCACTGGCAGAAATTTTGTCCTGCAAAACAGTCGCAGAAGGGGTAGAAAACGAAGATCAGGAAAGCTTCCTGAAACAGGTTGGTTGCGATTTCTTTCAGGGATATTATTTCTACCATCCGCTGAACCGGCGCGACATGGGCGATTTACTGCTCAGTAACCTACCGTTATTGAAGCAGGCAAGTTAGTCATCACTCATCATGTGTATGCCGTATCGTCAACGGTTTTTACGGCAAACTGTCGTGCGGGGCGGACTGACTGAGGGAAAAGCGTAGCCGCGCTATCCGGCTTCAGATAGAATCAGATGAAGACTACCCTGATGGAGACTGCATATGTATCTGGATCACCCAAAAATTTCTGCAACGAACAGCGAAACCGAACCAGACCGGATCGAGCGTCTGAGCCGTGTCTACGGCTATGCGATGGGGCTGGCGGACATCGATCGTAATACTGCCTGCATTACCAAGCTCGCAAAAATCCATGACCATAAAGGAACCCTGATGGTGATCTGGCACGAAACGCCAACACCGACAGAGAAAAATTACTTTATGCGTGCCTGGCAAAGTCGCATCGGTGACGAATCCGATCAGGTCGAGCACGCATTGATACTCAATGAGCCAGTCGGCGAGACAACTCAGACATCTTTACCTGCATAACGGGACAGCCGCACACCATTCAGCACCACCAGCAGGCTGGTGCCGGTGTCGGCAAAGACCGCCATCCATAAACTCGCATGTCCGCTCAGCGCGAGCGCAAAAAATATCAGTTTGACTGCCAGTGCAAAGGCTATGTTTTGCCACAGAACCTGACTGGTTTTGTGCGAAATACGGATGAATTCAGGCAATTTGCGTAAATCATTCTGCATTAAAGCGACGTCTGCAGTTTCCAGTGCGGTGTCGCTGCCAGCAGCCATCGCAAATCCTATATGCGCCGTGGCAATGGCCGGTGCGTCGTTAATGCCATCGCCGGTCATCCCTGTCACGCCTTGACTACGCAGCGTTCTGATCACATTGAGTTTATCTTCCGGCAGCAACTGGCTGCGCACATCGCTGATCCCGGTTTGTGCCGCAATTGCCTGCGCGGTCGCGGCATTGTCACCGGTCAGCATCAGAGTGGTAACGCCAAGCGCGTGTAACTCTGCGATTGCGGCCTGACTGCTGGCCCTGATTTGATCTGAGATGGCAATCAATCCGAGTAACTGTTGCTGACGGCACAGAAAAATCACGGTGTTTCCCTGTTGTTCGAGCGCCTGCACTTGCGCATCCAGATTTTGCCAGCCAATGCCAGGTGCGATGATGCTCAGTGCCTCAAGCATCGCGCGGTTGCCGAGGTAGCAGCGCTGGCCGTCGATTTCGCCGCTGACACCGCGCCCACGCTGCACTTCGTATAACTGGGCATTCGTGACCTCAGATAATGTTTCTTTGCAGGCAGTGGTGAGCGCGATTGCCAGCGGATGGCTGGAGCCCGCATCCAGACTGGCTGCAAGGCGCAAAATTTCTTTCTCATCCAGATCGCTGAGGCTGCGTATCAGATTCACGCCGGGCTTGCCTTCGGTCAGCGTACCGGTCTTATCGAAAGCCAGTGTCTTCAACAGTTTTCCTTGTTCCAGAAACAGCCCGCCTTTGACTACGATACCGTGGCGCGCCGCCAGTGCCAGGCCGCTGACGACGGTGACGGGAGTGGAGATCACCAGCGCACAAGGGCAGGCAATCACCAGCAGCACCAGCGCCCGGTACAGGCTTTCATGCCAGTCTTGTTGCAGTAACAGTGGCGGCAGGATCGCTGTCAGCAAGGCCAGCACAAACACCACTGGTGTATAGACGGCAGCAAAGCGGTCAACGAAACTTTGCGTCGGTGCGCGCTGGCTTTGCGCTTCCTGCACCGAATGGGCAATGCGAGCCAGCATGCTCGCATTCGCCGGAGCGGAGACGCGTATCTGCAAGGTGCCGGATTGATTCAGCGTGCCTGCATAAACGACGTCGCCTTGCTGTTTGTCGACTGGCATGCTTTCACCGGTGATGGCCGCCTGATTGACGCTGGACTGCCCGGATTCAATGATGCCGTCGAGCGCGATCCGGTCGCCCGGACGGCACTGCACCAGCGCACCGACGGCGATATCACGGGTACTGACTGCCCGCCAGCTCCCATCGGCCTGCTGCACCTGCGCCGTTTCCGGCGC
Organism: Cognatundibacterium rivi; assembly: GCF_018139565.1. GTDB lineage: Bacteria > Pseudomonadota > Gammaproteobacteria > Burkholderiales > Burkholderiaceae_D > Undibacterium > Undibacterium rivi. The sequence goes on along the minus strand of NZ_JAGSPK010000003.1, from coordinate 405,734 downwards.
TTGTTCCAGTAAACCGCTGATGGCATTGCGGGCATGAATCAGGCTGGCTGCCTCTATCATTTCAGCGACGGCAAACAGAAAAATCACCATCGCTGCTTCCGGCCACTGACCTATGGCGATCGCACCGGCAACCGCCGCCGTCATCAGTAGATGAATATTGAGGGTGAAATGGCGCAGCGCGATCCAGCCTTTTTTCAGGGTAGGGATGCCGCAGATCAGTATCGCAAACAGCGCCAGTGCGCCGATGATTACCGAGTCTTCTTTGCCGCTGATCCACGCGATGACTTCGGCGCTGAAAGCCGCGATACCGCCCAGCGCCATTTTCCAATACTGGCTACGTGATGGCTTTTCGCTTAATGCCAGATGTGATTGCCCGGCATCCAGCTGCGTGCCGGACATGCCGACGGCGTGCAGTTTGCTGTGAATATCATCGATATTTTGCTGGCGGTGATGGACAGTCAGAATCCGGTTCAGTAAATCAAAATCCAGTCGCAACACATCCGGCAAATCTGATAGCGAACGACGGATCAGCGCTTCTTCGGTCGGGCAATCCATTTGTGCGATATGCAAGCGCAGGCGTTGCGCATCCTCCGGCAGATTTGGCTGCGGTTCTGGTGCTGTCATCGATACTTCAGCTGCACATTGCTGATGCCCGTGTCCGCAGGTACTTTGCTTGCCTTCATGAGCGTGCGCGTGTGCATGCGGCGCTGGTTCAGCGGGTTTTTCCGGCGTGTGGTCGTGACCACAACAAGCAATTTTATCTGCCATATGACATCCTGATATTGACGTTGATGATGAGTGTAGACTCTGGAGTGGCTACGGGGTCAAGGAATTTTTTTGAGGATATACTGACGCATTGATTCCGGTCGCGCTATCGTGTCGGAAATGTGACGCCGAAGGCTGGTATCCGGCGTCAGAAAAAATGCCAATACAGGCAAATATTCATATACTCCCCCCTGTTTTTAATAAAATCGCCTTATTCTCAGCATAAACAAAGGGGCTTTTTATATACCCGGGGGAGTATTAATTGGGCATAAATACCTCTTCAGCAACCCATCATCATTCAGCGTGAGTGAAAAAATGCGTATCAGTGAACTGGCGAAAGCGACGGGCGTGGATCTGGAAACGATCCGGTATTACGAAAAACAAGGCTTGTTACCGGCACCGGAGCGAGAGGAAAACGGCTACCGCAGCTATACCGGCGAGCATCTGGAACGGCTGTCGTTTATCCGTCATTGCCGGGCGCTGGATATTCCGTTGGCCGATGTGCGCAGGCTGGTCGCCTTTATCGCCAGTCCGGCCGAAGATTGTGGCGATATTAATCTGCTCATTGATCAGCAGATTGCACGCGTTAAAGCCCGCTTAAAAAGCATGCGGGCGCTGGAGAAACAACTCAGTCAGTTACGTGCGCGTTGTGATGAACGGCATCATGGAAAAGAGTGCGGTATCTTGCACGAGCTGGTGGCTGCAGCGCATGGCGAAGCGTGTGCCTGCCATGCGGAGAGTCCGTGAAATAAATGTTGCCTGAAGAATCAGCGCAGGCGGATATCTGCAATCAGGTCAGAGACACCGGCCCAGCCGATTTCTATGCCGATACAAACCAGAATAAAAGCGGACAAGCGCATCAGTACCGTGGCACCGATATCGCCGAGGAAGCGCTCCATATTCCGTGCAAAGCGGTAGCACAGATAGACCACGACGGTTGTCAGTAACACGCCCATCGCGGAAGCGATACTGGTCAGCAGCCAGTCGATAGGTTTGTGCGGCATTTGCGTACCGAGTGTGACGGAGGCGGCAATCGTGCCGGGGCCAACGGTTAATGGAAAGCTGAACGGATAAAAACTGCGGCGGCGTAATTCTTCACGGTCCCACTGCCCGCCGTGCGAGGCGGCAACTGAATTCAGCAATTTATCCTGGCTCTGGTCATTCAGTAATTTCCAGCCCGCCATGCCGACCACGATACCGCCGGCAACGCGCACGATAGGCAGCGAAATACCGAAAAAATCGAGCACATAAGAACCGATAAAAATCGCTCCCATCAGCAGGAAAAAACAGTTGATCGCAATGCGTTTCGCCAGCCGGTTAGCGATTTCCGGTTCTATCGGCCCTGTCATCGACAGAAAGATAGGCGCAATCGCAATCGGATTTAAAATTGGCAATAAAGTGATAGGCACCACCAGCAACGCCTTGAAGAAGACGATCATCGCCATACTCATAAAAACTCCTGAAAAAATAGAGTGCCCGATTATGCAACAGAATATCTAGGAAATATCCGGTTTCTGGTTTTAAATGAAGCAACTTTGTTGCCGTATGTTAAATGTGCATTAATAATTTTAATTATGTCAGAAAAATCCCCGTTCCCTTTGATTCAGACACCGCAGTTTTTGCTGAGGAAAATTGTGGCCGATGATTTGTGCACCATTTTTCGCGGCATGTCTGATCCGCGTGTCACCGAGTATTACGGTATCAGTTATGAAACGCTGGAATTAACGCAGGCCCAACTCGATTGGTTTGAATTGATTTATGAAACCGGCACCGGAATCTGGTGGGGTATCTGCCATCGCGATGAACCGCAGCATCTGATCGGCACCTGTGGCATTAACGAATGGGAACAGGATGATCATTGTGCCGAAGCCGGATTCTGGATTTTTCCTGAATACTGGGGAAAAGGCGTGATGCATGAATGTCTGTCGGCCATGCTCGATTATTGTTTTACGAAACTCAGCCTGCATCGCATGCAATCAATGGTGGAGCCCGACAATCCTGCAAGCTGGAAATTGATCGAAAAACTTGGCTTTCAACTCGAAGGCATTTTGCGTGAATGCGAACGCAAGGGCGATCGCTATGTCGATCTGCGATGCTATTCTTTACTTGCGCGCGAATGGCGGAACAGAACGCAGCCGTCAGCGACCATCATGCATTTGCCCACTTCCACTTAGTGGTACGAAATATGCTCTGTGACATGGTGTTTGACACACAGCAATGCACCCGACTCTTTACTTCTTCACTATTCTGATATGACTAATTTTTCTTACGCTGTAACGCTGGGCCTGCTCGGACTCACTACCATCAACGCGACTGCGCAGACAGCAACACCTGCCCGGATGATCAGCGAACCCGTGCTGCGCTCACATCTTTCTTTTCTTGCCGACGATCTGCTGGAGGGGCGTGGCACCGGGCAGCGCGGCGGCGATCTGGCGGTTCGTTATCTCGAAACCCAGGCCGCCATTATTGGCTTGCAGCCGCTGAAGTCGGCAGCCGTTACCGGTTACCGGCAGTCGGTACGGATTATCGGCAGCCAGACGCTGCCAGAGAGTCGCATCAGTTTTCAGATAAACGACCGGACGATAACGCCAACGCTGGGCAGCGAGATTGTGTTTGGTTCTTCCGGTGGTAAAGAAAAAGTTGCGCTGGATACGCCTGTAGTTTTTGTTGGCTATGGTATCCGCGCACCGGAAGAACAATGGGATGATTTTAAAGGTGTCGATGTCAAAGGCAAGCTGCTGATCATGATGGTGAATGATCCCCGTCCTACGAAAGAAGAGCCGCAGCGCTTTGCGGGTGAAGCGCTGACGTATTACGGTCGCTGGACATACAAGTTTGAAGAAGCGATGCGTCAGGGCGCAGCAGGCGTGCTGCTGATTCACACCACGCCATCCGCCAGTTATGGATGGAATGTGCCGCAAACCAGTTTCAGCCACGAACGCTTCAGTTTGCCGGGAATGGGAAATGCAGTCGAAGGCTGGTTGCAGGAAGAAAATGCCCGCACTTTGTTTGCGGCCGCCGGGTTGGATCTTGATCGTTTGCGCGCGAGTGCCGAACAGCGTGATTTTAAACCTGTCGATTTGCATATCAAGGCGCAGGTGAACATACAGAATCAGGTCCGGCAGGTTGAGCAGTTTAATGTGCTGGGGATGGTACCCGGAACCGATCCGAAGCTGGCGACAGAAGCGGTGATTTATTCGGCGCACTGGGATCATCTTGGTATGGAGAAAACGGCTGACGGCAAAACACATATCTGGAATGGTGCGGTGGATAACGCTTCCGGCAGCGCGGCCTTACTGGCGATGGCGCAGGCAGCAGTCAGGCAGCCGACGAAACGTACGCAGATTTTTTTATGGCCTTGTGCAGAAGAACAATATTTACTCGGTAGCCAGAGTTACGTCAGTAATCCACCCTGGCCGCTGGCAAAAACGGCTGCTGATCTGAATCTCGACAGCATGAATTTTGTCGCCGCCACACACGATATCGGCGTGGCTGGCAGTGAGCGCAGCAGCTTGTACGACAGTGCCACCAAAGTAGCTGCACAAATGCATTTGCAACTGGCGCCTGCGGTGCCTGATCTGGGCGGGGCTTACTTCCGTGCAGATCATTTTAATTTTGCCCGCGCAGGCGTGCCTGCATTCAACGTCGGTTCGGCGGTGTTTTCCGGTGATGGGCACTTTCACTTTGCGAAGCAGCCAGAGCAGACGCTGAAAGAGCAGATGAAGAGCTTCAAAGCGGATTACCACACCGAACGCGATACTTATCATGCACAATGGGATTTAAGTGGCATGGTGCAGCAGGCGCAGTTCACGCTGAACCTCGGATATGAGATTGCGAATGCGAAAACGATGCCGGTGTGGAAAAAAGGTGAGGCCTTTGCGAACGTGAAGCGCCAGTGATCGTTGGCGGTGTCGTTTGCGTGACTGATGCGCGGCTGGTGGTGACATCTGAATCAGGATATTTGTCTGAGCGCAAGCAATAATCCGTCACAAAGCGATACACACGTATCGCTTTATTAATACCGGCGTCGCGCTACAATTTGTGCTGAAATGACTATCAGGTTTGATGGCTGAATGAAACACAAAAAAAATGTTATGACGCGCAAAATTTGCCTGCTGTTTCTGCTGCCTTTGGCTGCGTGCGTTTCTTCCGGTGTACCGCCAACGACAAGCGAGATCGCAGGCCTCACGCTTCCTGCTGCCTGGTCCGGCGGTATGCGGGTCGGCAGTGCAACAGATGCGCTGCCATCGGCGACTGTGCCACAGACGGATCTTGCGGTATGGTGGCAGCGCTTTCAGGACCCGCAGTTAAATCAGCTGATCACACAATCACTACTAGCCAACACCAGTGTTCAGAGTGCGCAGGCGGCTTTACGGCAGGCGCGTGCGTTGCGTGATGTCAGTGCGGCGGCTTTAACTCCCAAAATCAATGCCTCGGCGTCGGGACAGCGCAGTAAAGCGGGCGACATTGCGCCTGCAAATTCATTCTCGACAGGATTTGATGCCAGCTGGGAGCCAGATATTTTTGGTGCCAACCATCAGGCACTGGCGGCCAGTGAAGCAACTGCCCGCGCCAGTGCCGCCAGTCTGGGCGATGTGCAGATATCCGTTGCTGCTGAAGTCGCGCTGAACTACATACAATTGCGCACGACGCAGGTTCGTCTGGCAATTGCACGCGCGAATGTCGCGAGTCAGGCCGAGACTTTGCAAATAACGAATTGGCGTGTACAGGCTGGTTTGTTGACCTCTCTGGAGGCTGAGCAGGGACGCGCTGCCAGTGAGCAGGCGCAGGCTCAGATTCCTTTACTGGAAACCACGGAAGCACAGAATTTACATAGTCTGGAAGTGTTGTGCGGGCAGACACCGGAATCGCTGCGTCAGCAATTGCAGAGCCGGGCTGCGGACACTGGCAGCATGCTGAATGTATCCGGCATTCCGCAGGCAGATGACAATCTGGCACTGAGCCTGCCTGCCGAGACCTTACGCCAACGCCCCGATATCCGTGCGGCTGAACATCAGATCAATGCCGCACTGGCGCGGGTGCGGCAGGCCGACGTCGCGAATTATCCAAGCTTTAATCTGAGCGGCTCGCTCGGTCTGCGCGCGCTGACAGTCGGTGCGCTTGGCGGTAGTGGCACTTTGCTCAGCAGCGTATTGGCCAGCGTCTCGCTGCCAGTATTGGATGGTGGCGCAAACCGGGCGCAATTACAGGCGCAACAAGCCGCACTTGAGCAGGCGCAGCTTGCATATAAAGCTGCTGTGCTGACGGCCTTGCAAGATGTGGAAAATGCGTTGGTCGCGTTGAAAAACGACAGGGCGCGTTTGCAAGGTTTGCGCAATGCTGCCGATGCTGCCAGTAACGCCGCTTTGCTAGCTCGTCAGCGTTTCGCCAGTGGTCTTGTCGATTTTCAGACCATTCTTGAAACACAGCGCACTTTGTATAGCGCGCAGGATGCCGTGGCGAGCACCAGTAACGATCTGGCCGCAGATTATGTGCGCCTGTATAAAGCGCTGGGCGGCGGCTGGCAGGCCGATCAGGATGACTCCGCCGGAATGCCTGGTGCCCTTAACCAGCGCGATAACTAGACTAAAAAAATCATGATGACACCTGCTGTAATGAAGACGAAAAACGGAGCGGAAGCGCTCAATTTACTTGACGACCCGCATGCCCGCGTCTGGTGGCGTCGGCCTGCATTTTGGCTGATCGTTGTGCTGATGACTGTGCTGCTGACCGCCTGGTTTTTCTGGAGTAAAAATCAGGCGAATCAGGCCGCGCCCGTGTTTGTCACCACGCCGCTGGCACGTGGCAACCTGACTTTATCCGTGATGGCGAACGGCACTCTGCAACCGACGCGCTCGGTCAGCATAGGCAGTGAATTATCCGGTACAGTCAGCCGTGTGCTGGTCGATGTCAATGACAAAGTCAAAAAAGGGCAGGTGCTGGTGGAGCTTGATACTGCCAAGTTAAACGACCAGATCGTTCGTTCACGGGCAGCGCTGGATGCGGCCAGAGCCGCTTTGGCACAGGCTAATGCGACGGTTAAAGAGTCGCAGGCGAATTATGAACGCTTGCAGGAAGTAGCGCGTTTATCGGGCGGCAAAGTCCCATCGAAAGCCGAACTCGATACTGCCGCTGCGACGCTAGACAGAGCGAAAGCCACGGTCCTCAGTGCAGATGCGAATGTGCTCAGCGCGAAGGCAAGCTTATCGACCGATGAAACCAACTTAGCGCGCGCCTCTATCCGCTCGCCTATCGACGGCGTGATACTGACCCGTTCGGTTGATCCCGGGAATGCTGTGGCTGCGTCGTTGCAGGCCGTTACCTTATTTACGATTGCAGAAGATTTGACGCATTTGCGTTTGCAGGTGAACGTTGATGAGGCCGATGTCGGTGCCGTGCAACTGGGGCAAAAATCCAGTTTCACCGTCAGCGCCTACGCAAATCGCCAGTATCCGGCCACGATTACCCGCGTCGCTTATGGCTCTACGATTACAGACAATGTGGTGACGTACATCACCTATCTGGACGTGGACAACAGTGATCTCAGTCTGCGTCCGGGAATGACGGCGTCGGCAACGATCACTGCGAAGGAAAGAAACGACGTGCTGATCGTACCGAATACGGCTTTGCGTTTCACACCATCGCACGGCGGCACAGCTGCGGCACCGGGTAAGAGCGGTCTGATGACAAGTCTGATGCCGCGTCCGCCAGGTCAGGCTGCGCGGAAGTCGGCCACAGAATCGGCGAACGGCAAAAAAGTACAGCAGATCTGGATATTACGTGATAGTGCGCCGGTGGCGATTGCGGTGACGCGCGGCATCAGCGACGGCAAAATGACCGAAGTCAGCGCGCCGGAATTGCAGGCAGGAATGCCAGTGATTACTGAACAACGTCAGATTGCTGCAAAGTGAGTTTTGAAATGAGTTCTGAAATGAATTCGGATCGCGCCGCGACGACGATGGCCGTACCAGTATCAGCATCAGTGACTGAGGATAAGATCGCTGACGACGATGCGCTGCCCTTGATACGCTTGCGTGGCGTCACGAAACAATATGGCAGCGGACAAGCGGCATTAATGGCGCTTAAAGGCGTCGATATTGATATTCATGCCGGTGAATTCGTCGCGATTATGGGCCCCAGCGGATCGGGTAAATCGACGGCGATGAATATCATTGGTTGTCTCGATACGCCGTCCGGTGGTGAGTATTTATTTCAGGGTATGCATGTTGAAGCCTTGACGCGCGATCAGCGTGCCCGCTTACGGCGGCGTTATCTCGGTTTTGTGTTTCAGGGATTTAATTTGCTGGCGCGTACCTCAGCGCAGGAAAATGTGGAATTGCCGCTGCTGTATCGCGGCGAAAGTCCTGCGAACCGCCACCGGCTGGCAGCGAAGGCCCTCGCATCAGTTGGACTGGCAGGCTGGGAACACCATACACCAGCCGAATTGTCAGGTGGTCAGCAGCAAAGGGTTGCTATTGCGCGCGCGATTGTGACTGAGCCGGCGGTGTTGCTGGCGGATGAGCCGACCGGCAATCTCGATTCTCAGCGCAGCCGTGAAATCATGGAATTGCTGTCGCGCCTGAATCAGGAACATGGCATCACCATCATGATGGTCACACATGAACCGGATATGGCTTTATATGCCAAGCGCATTGTCCGCTTTGTTGATGGCCTGCTTGATACGGATACCATCAATCCGCATCCGGTTGCGATATCTCCGGCAGATATTCCAGCAGATACTGCGGCAGCCGCAGGAGGTGCAACATGTTCCTGAATACGATATTGCTGGCGCTGCGTTCGATACGCCGTAATCTGCTGCGTTCATTTTTGACGATTCTCGGTATTGTGATCGGTGTCAGCGCAGTGATTACCATGGTGACTTTAGGTAATGGTGCGACCGCTGCGGTGCAGGCGCAGATCTCCAGCCTCGGGACGAATTTATTGCAGATTCGTCCCGGCCAGCGTATGAGCTTTGGCGGTGGTGGCGGTGCCGGTACTGCTTCGTTTAAAGAAGCCGATGCCGAGGCAATCGCTTCGCAAATCGGTGGCGTGCAAGCCGTGGCACCCGAAGGGCGAGCCAGCGCTGTTGTCGTCGCGAATGGACGTAACTGGTCGAGCAGCGTGACTGGCAGTACCAATGCGTGGTTACGCACGAATAACTGGACGCTGGCGGCGGGTCGTCAGTTTGAAGAAGGCGAATTGCAGGCCGGTTCTGCCGTGTGCATTATCGGTGAAACAGTCCGGCGGGAATTGTTCGACACGCGCAATGCGGTTGGAGAGCATTTGCGCGTCAAGCAGTTTTCCTGCGAAGTGGTCGGTGTGCTGGCCTCGAAAGGGCAGGCTGCAATGGGCAACGATCAGGATGATGTGGTGCTGATTCCTTTGCATACTTTGCAGCGCCGTGTGACTGGCAACCGCCGCGTTGCGACTTTGCTGGTTTCGATGAAAGATAATGCCGATAGCGAAACCCTGAAAGCCAGTCTGACACAATTGCTGCGCGAGCGACGTAAACTGGCCGATACCGATGAAGATAACTTCAACGTGCTCGATACCAAGCAGCTGGCAGAAACCATGTCAGGCACGACCAAGGTCATGACAACCTTGCTTGGCGCAGTTGCTGCGGTGAGTTTGCTGGTCGGCGGCATCGGCATCATGAATATCATGCTGGTCAGCGTCACAGAACGCACCCGTGAGATAGGCTTGCGACTGGCGATCGGTGCGCTGGAGCGCGAAGTGCTATTGCAGTTTTTGATTGAAGCGACTGTCTTATCGACGCTCGGCGGTGTGATCGGTATCGTGCTGGCAGCGGGGGCATCGATCTTGCTCGCGCAGATCATGCAGGTGCCTTATATGTTCAATACGTCGATTAACCTGATGTCGTTTTTCTTTTCAGCGGGCATCGGCATGTTGTTCGGTTATTTCCCGGCGCGTCGTGCCGCCCAGCTTGATCCGATTGAAGCTTTGCGACACGAGTAAACTCACAATAAGCGTGGTGATGGATGATGGTCTGTCACCACGATTATTGATGATGCCGATGATCTTTTTCTTCCAGCCTGTTGATCTTCTTTCCTCCAGGCCTTACCCCCTTATTCTATAAGCCCTGCAAGTGAAAATTGCGCCAGAAGGCGCATCAATACTGAGAGATCGGCTTTTAGTTATTGACTCAATAGGTCTGTCTGAGGTATCCCGGCGCTCGTGCCTGTCTGCACCCTTGTAATTTCTACCATGTGATCGCACTACATCAATTGATGAAACAATGCGATAAATTCTGTGCAATTCGAGACTTTAAATTTTGATATTTTTTTGTAAACTAGATAAGGTATCAGCAGAGAATCAACCGTCATTTCATTCAGCAGGAGAGGTATCTCATGAATATTCAAGGCATCAGCGGCGCGAGTGCATGGTTTGATGTGGCGAAGAAGACGGGGACTTTTTCGACGACCGCGCCGGCTCAAACAAGCACCCCGGCGCGCAGCAGTGATACTGCCAGTATTTCTGGTGCAGCACGCGACAGACTGATGCGAGAAATAGCATCGCAGAGTGCCAGATCCGCTCCGGCAACAGCAGCGCCATTCTCCACATCAAGCCCTGCGCTTGCCAGTTTCGATACCGACAAGGGCAGCGTGGAGCTGAATATCGACGATTATTTTTCAGCCAGCCCGCAAAAGCCGATTGCTGAATTGCCGCCCTTGCTCATGCCTTCACAGCGAAATATTGATGCGTTGAGTACGCACGTTTCGAATGTGTTTCCCAAATTTTTGTCTGACCATGGGATATCGTCAGCGCCTGCAAGTATCTCGTATGACAGCATGGGGCAGGCTGTCTTTCCGGCAGATTACCCTTACACAGATCAATTAAAAAAAGCACTTGATGAGACGCCATCGATGGCACGAAAACTCATGGCCGTGGTTGGCATGACGGATGCAAAAAATGCGCTGGATGAAGGTGTGAAATTTCAGCGCGAGTACACTGATGCTCAAAGTCCGAACGCGTTGGGTGCAGTGATCGCAAAATACGGCAGCCTGCTTTCAGGGCAGTCTTCTGCATCTCCGGTTTCTTTGCTTTTTTCTGAGGATGGGCACATGAGAAACACCAGCAATGTGTAAGCTGCTTTCTATCTGTTTTTTGAACTGTGCTGCCCGCTGAGATAAGCCGGGCAGCATGGTGTTAAGGCGTAAGCCCGAAGGCCGCCTTTGATAGGCGTTATTGCATCAGAACTTCAGCGTGACACCTGCATACACCGAGCGTCCACTACCCGGTACCTGCGTATCATGCGCAACGCCTGCTCCCATCGTTGCTCCTTGTCCCAGATAGGCGCCGCCCAGCGGCAAGTTGTAGAAGCGGTTTAACAGGTTGTCGATACCCACATCAAAACGAGCCTGTTTCCAGGTGTAGCTACTGCGTAGATTCAGCAAGGTGTAGCCAGCGGTGCGCAGTTCTTTGCGTATGTCAGAAAGATCGGTTTTCGCATCGACCATCTGCACTTCCAGCGTATTGTCCCAATGATCCTTTTTCTGTGTCAGCGACAGCCGTGCGTTGAGCGGCATGATGTTATACAAGCCGCTGTCGGTCACGGTGTTTTTGGCATGCACATAATTCAGTAATCCACTGAGTGAAACACTGCCAATCTCACTGGTGCTCATCAGTTGTTTGCGTGCGGAAATGTCAAGGCCATACAGCTTCGCTTTCTGATTGCTGAGGCTCAGATTTTGAAAACCGTCTTTGCGTGTGCCGCAGGTTTTACCAACAGCAGCGCAACTGCTGGCATCAATGTAGTCGTGCACTTGTGTGTAGTACGGCGATACTTTTACTTCCCAGTCGGATAGCGCCGCATCATGCCAGTTCAGCGTCGCGCTCAAAGTATGCGCAACTTCAGGCTTTAACTGGAGATTGCCGACATAGCCATTGCCATCGCCAAACCAGTTGTTCATGTTCATGACCATGGTGTTGTTGCTGGCCCAGGTGTAGCGCTCATACAGATTCGGTGAGCGTGATTTCATCGCGTAGCCGCCATCCATACTGAATGTGGCCGTCGGTGTGTAGCTGGCGGTGGCAGTGAGGTCGATGTTGTTATCTTTGCGCTGACGGTCAGCGGCATTGAATGCGCCGGGGACAGAACTTGGCAGCGCCGGATTGCCATACATGCTGCTATAGCCAGCGACATTGCCGCTGTTCATTTTCACGCTGTCGTAGCGCAAGCCCAGTTGCGTTACCCATTGCGCAGTCCAGTTGGCATCCCATTCAGCAAACACGCCGAGACGATCACGCTGACCATCGGCGATATTCACAAAGGTATTCGGCGCCATCATCATGCCGGTGCCAGAAGCGATCCACCAATCATTCATGCGATAACGCTGATATTCCGTGCCGACGCTGAGCTTGTCGCGTTCGGATAACATCAGATTTGCCTTGATCAGCGCACCGGTATTTTTACCTTCGGTATCCATAGGCATGCCGGGCGCATTGCCGTACCAGAACTGTTTATCGTCACCGAAATTCATGCGATGACGTGTGTGTTCGTTGTACAGGCGTGTTTCCAGCGTGCCCCAGTCATACTGACCCTTGTAGCGCAGATTGACTTGTTCGCTGTTATTGCCCGTCATATCCATGCGCTGATTCGGGAAACCCTGATACGGGATATTCTGCGTGCCGATACGCAGTTCCAGCAGTTGGCCTGCATTGCGCATCGCGACAGACAAGGATTGATTTTCAGATTTGTAGCGTGATGAGCCAACCACGTCACCAGCGATCCAGGCTTTGTCGGATGCTGCTAATTTTGCTGCTTTGAAATCGTTGGCCGCATGGTAGTTACCGCTTTCGGCAATCGCGCCGGTGTAATTCAGGCTCCATATTTCGGTCGCATACGTCGCTGCAAAATTGCCGCCTTTGGCATTGCCATTGCTGCGATAAAAGCTACCGGCCTGACCTTTGAGCAGTGTGCCCTGGCCTGCTGCTGCGAATTCCGGCTCGGGTGAGTTCACCTTAATGGTACCGCCTATGCTGTCGCCGCCAGTGCTGACGGGGGCGATACCGGTTAATACCTGAATACTGCCGACCTGCGTCGGATCGATATAGGACAACGGTGGATTCATATGATTTGCACATGCTGAGATCAGATTCATGCCATCCACCTGTATCCGCAAGCGGTCATCAGCGAGACCGTGGATCGCTGGCAGACTTGAGACGCCTCCAGCTGAATACAGGCTGACACCGGGAACGTCACGCAACAACGTTGCGACATCGCTGGTCGCAGCGAGCGCTGACTTCTGTGTGACTCCATCAATATTCGGTGCCGGAATTTTTTCGGCATGAATGACGACTTCAGATGGTTTTTTTACCGGTAATTCCTGCGCCTGAGCTGCCGAGTAAGGAAGCAGAGCTGCGATCGACGTCGCCAGAATATGTTGTTTGAATTGAGTTTGCATGAAATAGGGTCTCTCTTATGTAGTGCGTTGCCGCAGCCGTGAACAAGACTACGGCGGCCATGCTCAGGAAATGATGCGGTTCCGGCGATGGTCGGTGATCGTATGGTGCGCAGAAAGTTGCAGCACCAGGGCTTAAAGGGATATCCGGTCAGTGATCGCGAGTTAGCGCGCACGTAATTGAATGCAATTACCTGCAATTAAGCGTAATCAACATATTCAATCGCCACGTGCACGTAGCCACATGTCGATCAGACGCGTACAGGAGAAAACAGAACCGGACAGAGACTTCAGATTACCGGAGGACCCCGCGCGGGAAGGGGGGCGGAGACGGTTGCCGCAAGCCGCGCAGCCGGAATCGACTGCGTGGTATACGACAACGCATGCGGAGGTTCGCAAACACTATTCGACGCAACAGCAGGAGGGAGTGTCGTCGCAACACATAAAGGGCAATCGAGTAAATGCGTCTGCGCGCTGCTTTTGCCCTGGTCTGCATCTGAGGTGTTGCCGACCAGTTTATATCCGGTGCTGGTACAGATCAGGTTCATCGCATCTGGTTTCATCAGCGGCGACGCAACAGCGACGCCAAGCGTCAGTACATACATCAGTAATACTGTGCGCACCAGATGGTGAAATGTCAGCAGGGAAATTCTTAGCATAGGCATAAGTTTGGAATGCTAACATCTCCAGTGTTTTTTGCCATGATGTATCACAAACTCTGCAAATTACGGTAGTTGACGTTGTGCGGAAGGGATTTGCCGCTATCATTGCGTTTTTCGTGTAATCGTCATGAAATAAACGGAATTGCGTTGCTCAGTGTAGCCGGATGTGATGTGCGTACAGTTTTTGCTTATAGACATTGTCCGTATCTGACCAACGAGTTCTGCGTTCAGCTGCACTTTTACACGCCGTGCCAGATTTAAGTATCTGGTCTTTGCTATTTCATCAGATGCGCAGCAGCTTCTGAAAACAAGGAATGATCTTGAGCTTTATATCATTAGCCCGCCAATTAACCCGCACCAAACCGATTGATGCACATGAAGTGATCATTGAGGAGCAGCATCAGCATAGTCTGCACCGCTCGCTGGGATTGTTTTCGCTGACGATGATCGGCGTCGGTGCGACGATAGGAACCGGTATTTTTTTCACTATGGTCGAAGCGGTACCTAAAGCCGGGCCTTCGGTTATTTTGTCGTTTCTGATTGCGGCGCTGACTGCCGGGCTGACGGCGCTTTGCTATTCTGAATTATCGGCACGGATTCCGGCTTCCGGTTCTTCGTATTCATTCGCATATGCCACCGTCGGTGAATTCGCGGCGTTTGTTGTTGCCGCCTGTCTGTTACTGGAATATGGACTGGCGGCGAGTGCGACAGCGATAGGCTGGTCAGCTTATCTGAATAATTTTCTGCACAATGCGCTGGGCTGGCAGATTCCCGAGATGTTACGTACGCCGATGATCGTTGCCGGTGCAAATGGCGTTGAAATTCATCCAGGGCAATTCAATCTGCCGCCGGTGGTTCTGGTGATCATCTGTTGTTTCCTGCTGTTGCGCGGTGCGAAAGAGTCGGCGACAGTGAATGCGATTATGGTCATGATCAAACTGGCGATACTGGTGTTTTTTGCTGTCATTGCCTTTTCTGGTTTTCATGCTGAACATTTCACGCCGTTTTTTAATACCGACAATAGCAAAGGGCTGGCGGGCATGGCGGGCGTCACTGCCGCTGCGGGCACGGTTTTTTTCTCTTTTATCGGACTCGATACGGTGGCGACTGCCGGTGCGGAAGTCAACAATCCCAAGCGCAATGTACCGCTGGGAATCATGGCTGCGCTGATTGTTGTCACCGTGTTTTATATGTTGGTGGCGATTGCCGCCGTCGGTGCTCAACCTGCGCATATGTTTGAAGGGCAAGAGGCGGGTCTGGCGGTGATTTTGCAGAATGTGACAGGCAAGGCATGGCCAGCTTTGGTGCTTTCCGCAGGGGCGGTGATTTCTGTATTCAGTGTCACATTGGTGACGATTTATGGACAAAGCCGGATTTTGTATGCGATCAGTAAAGATGGTCTGATTCCTGCTTCATTTCAGAAAGTGCATCAACGTACACGCGCTCCGGTGATTAACACCGTGCTGGTTTGTCTGCTGGTCGGTTTCGTTGCAGGCCTGGTCGATGCGACATTTTTGTGGGACATGGTCAGCATGGGAACGCTGGTCGCTTTCATCGTCGTTTCGGCATCGATTCCTGTGATACGTAAAAAAGGAATCGGGCATGGCGTGCAGGGTTTCCGTGTGCCGTTTGGTCCGTATCTGATCCCGGCGCTGAGTATTTTTGCGTGTTTGTATATTCTGAAAGATCTGTCGGGAACGACGTTTAAAGTATTTTTTATCTGGATGTTTATTGCGATCAGTATTTATTTCGCATACAGCAAGCGTCACTCGGCTTTGAATAAATAATGTCTGGCAGCAGATGCCGGATATGAATGAAAAATGAATGAAAGGTGAACAACATGAAACTTCAGATTCTGGCATGTGCAGCACTAACTTTATGTTCAACAACCGTCTTTGCTGAACATATCGGTAGCGTGGATACGGCTTTTAAACTGATCGGCCCCGATCATAAAGTGGTGGTGGAAGCCTATGATGATCCTAAAGTTGCAGGCGTGACTTGTTACGTATCCCGTGCCAAGACTGGCGGCATTTCTGGTGGCTTGGGATTGGCGGAAGATAAAGCAGAAGCGTCGATCGCCTGTCGCCAGGTCGGACCGGTTAGTTTTCCGGCACCGCTGAAGCAACAGGAAGAAGTGTTCAACCAGAGTTTATCTATTCTTTTCAAAAAGTTACGCATCGTCCGTATGGTCGATCAGAAAAGAAATGCCCTCGTTTACCTGACCTATTCGGATAAGCTGATTGATGGTTCGCCGCAGAATGGTGTTACAGCGGTTCCGGTAGACAGAAACACCCTGATTCCCGTAAAAAAATAAGGTGAATCAGCGCCAGTCTGAACCTGAAAACACATGCCATACAATTCTTTCTGCGCGGTAATATGCGTTAAAATGGGCGCTGCACAATATTATTCAATTGCTGTTTTGATATGACTCCTCCAAGCACTGCAAACGTCGCCAGCGATCAATCTGTTGACGCTCTGATCAAGACCATACGCATACCACCACGTCCCAGCATGCTCTTGGATCTGCAGACGGAGTTAGCCAGCAAAGAGCCTGATCCGGGACGGCTGGCCGCCATCATTTCGAACGATGTGTCCTTGTCGGCATCTTTACTCAAAGTCACCAATTCGTCTTTTTTTGGTTTGCGCCTGAAGGCGACTTCCGTTGCGCATGCCGTGAAGCTATTGGGCATACAGCAATGCGGTTTACTGATGACGGGAATTATTGCGCGTCAGGCAGTGCAGACAGAAAAAATTCCGCTCGCTAAATTCTGGGATTTCTCATCTAAACGGGCGCAGGCAATGGCACATCTGGCGAGCCGTATGCGCATTTGCTCAGCAGATATTGCACATACATTCGGCTTGTTTTGTGACATAGGTATTCCATTGTTGCTGGAACGTTTTCCGGATTATCAGGAAACGCTGGTATTAGCCGGTAATGACGTCAACGAAAAATTCACGGCAATAGAGCAGAAGCGACACAGCACCAGTCATACGTCGATTGGTGCTTTAATGGCGCGGACCTGGGGATTACCCGAAGAGGTGTCGAACGCGATATTGTTGCACCACGATTATCTCGTGCTGACGGATTCTGCCACCAATGACCGTGTGCGGGCTTTAGTGGCGCTGGCGCTGGTGTCGGAATACGGCATATACCGTTACCACGGTCAGGAAAACTGGGCAGAGTGGGATAAAGGCGGGCAATTAGCCTGCGATTTTCTTGGCCTGGCGAACGACGAAGTGGAAGATCGCTTTGAAGAGTTGCACGACTTATTCAATAGCGTACATTAAAACAGCGTACATTCATTTCGCGGCGATTGTTCAGCGCCCACCCAGCAAACGTGCTGGCAACATGACAATCGCACGCAGTAATTCGAAAACGCCATCAACGGCAATCCCGAGTATTCTGAATGGCAGTAACAGCAGCCAGAATAGGGGATACAGCAACAGCGCCATGATTGCCAGCGGCCAGCACAATACAAATAAAATGATCCAAATCAGCAGGGTCAGCATGATGCTCAGGCCAGTAACTGATGAATCAGATTGCTCAGCATAACCAGAGCGATTGCGGCGATGACGACGCCATCCATATTTGCGGTGAGTTTCATACCATGTCCTTTCCATATCGAGTGAGTGAAGTCACTTTAGTGGGTGCGATAAGGGAAGGCGAACCGTTTGCGACAAAGCGTCATTTGGCGGGAACAGAGTGTTTTTATCCGCGACGAACATCCCTGTTTTCTCAGCTTCAGGTCTGACGTGTTCAGCGTTGGAAACACCAGTGCCATGGTTCGTATTGGTATCCGCTGTGATTTTCTGGCGGGTAAGACATTTCAAAACCAAATGCGTGTGCATGTTGTTGCAACCACCGAAATGCTGCCGTGGTGTCAAACGAGATTTCCAACTCAGGATCTTCCGGCGTGGCGATGTCAATAGCCCGTCCAGTGTGATGTTCGCTATATCCCGGCGGCGCACAGACTTGCAAGATGTCATGAATTTTCTGCCCTGCCGCAAGTTTGGTCTGGATGATTTCAACCTGACGCGTGATGCTGCGAAAGGCTGAAATCATCAGCAGGGCAATACCGTCAGCGGCAGCGGCATTTTTCATCGCTTGCCAGGCCTGATTGGTGGCGGGTGTCAGCAGATATTCGCGCCCATCCTCTCCCACCTCGGCAAGCACCAGAGCAGTCGCTTCAGATACCGCAACGAAGCCGCGCCGCTCCAGTATTTCCGCGTTTATCCCCAGTGCATCCAGCATTTATCGAGTCTTCGTGTTCGCCGTCAGAACATCCAGCATGGCGGCAGTCTGAGCGTCAGGCATGCCATCAAATTTTTCGGGGCGATATTTCGTTTGAAACGCGATCAGCACATTTTTTGTCGCTTCATCCAGTACCCCGGTTTGCGGTGTGTTGTAGCCATGCTGCGCCAGTTTTTTCTGATACCAGCTGACGTCCGGTAACTGCTCTTCATAGATAGGCAAGCGTTGGGCAACCTGGGTTGCGTCTGGCCACGGAATCAGACCCGCGTCAGCCAGTTGTTTCCACGGAAACAGTGGACCCGGATCAGACTTGCGTTGCGGCGCAATATCGGAATGACCAAGTATGTATTCAGGACGTATCTGATGGCGGGCAACGATATCTTTCACCAGCGCAATGACGCGGTCTATCTGTGCCTGCGGGAAAGGGAAATAGGTGCGGCCTTCCGGCGTATCGCGGAAGCCCAGATTCACAATTTCGATGCCGATAGAGCTGGCGTTCAGGCGGCTGTAGCCTTTCCAGTCGCTGAGTCCGGCGTGATACGACATTTTACTTTCGTCAACGAGTTGCCAGACTTTGACCGGGGTCTGATCGCCGACCAGATAGTGACTGCTGACGCCTTGCTGGCTCAACACCTTGAGCGAGGTCGGCTCATCAATCGCGGTGTAATGCAGGATCAGGAATTGCACGCGGTTTTCCTGGCTTTTCGCCGAGATGCTGGAGTCGATCCGTGATGTAGCGCAGCCGGTGAGGAAGGCGGCGAGAAATCCGAGTAAGAGTAATTTTTTCATGAGAGTAATGTAAGTTGTCTGGCAGCGAGCCGGGCTGCCGAAAAATGTGCCTGGCAAATACTGGTACGTAAGCTGATGTCTGAAGGTAAATGAGTACGACAAGATGCTGCAATGAATGGATGGAGTTCAAGTACCCGCCCGCTGAGAACCACAGGCTTGTTGCCGAAACGCTTGCACATCGCCATTCCCAGTCGTGCCAGTTCTTGCCCGGCTCTTTTTAAAATATCGGCTGCGACTTCATCCGTATTCGCGCAGGCGGCAACCGCCAACGCCAGTTTACCGATGTCACCGCGGCTGTGGTGATACATGAAATCTTTGGATTTGTCCCAATCGCCACCGCCGATTGCTTTGAATATTTCTTTTGCGAGCAGCGATTCACGTGATGTTCCCGGGCATTCATCTTCTGCGCGCCAGATATGGCGCACTGCTTCGCGGGCGATCCAGAAACCGCTGCCGCCATCGTCCAATAAATAGCCGCGGCCACCTGCACGATGAAATTGCCCGGCCTCGTCGATATAAGCGGCGATAGAACCTGTACCTGCATAGACCAGATAGCCGGTTCCTGGTTTAAAACTATCCAGATACGCAATTTCGATGTCGGTACCGAGGCGAATACATGGTTCCGGCATGTGCAGAATACCGGTCAGCATCTCCAGAATGACGGCACGCATATCATCGCTGAAACCGGTAATGCCGACTCTGACTGTCTGTAAGTTACCGTGGCTGCGTGCCGCCGCAGCGAGGTCGGAAAAAACTTGCGCGAATTCCTGTTTGCCCTGCTGCGTCTTGAGTTGCAGAGCCGTCAATCCCGCCGCGGTGCCGCTGGCGATGATGTCTTCATTGGCCGTTGCCAGCGCCCAGCGTGTCTGTGTTCCGCCCGTATCTATGCCCAAAGCCAGCGCTGATGCGTTGTCTCTGATGCCGGGAAAAACAAAATCTGCTGGGTTCATATTGTGATGATCTGTTCTCTAATATTGTTGGATATTGTCCGATTAAGCGCTGTGGCGTTGCCTGCCCTCTCATTTTTTACGAAACATCAGCGTTTTTTAACTGCCATACTCAATCCGTGTTTGCTTCGTTTATCATAGGTCGCTTTTGCGACACGCAGAAAATGAAAATATCAAGCCAACGTATAACTTTACTCTATGAGCAAAGCGTAAAAATTCAATCGTCTTCCGGTAATTTTGCTGGGAAGATGTAATTGCAGTAGTTCACCAAGAAAAACTCACACGATGACAACAGACGTCACAACTGCCAACGATACTGAACAAACACCTGCGACCGGCGCCTGGCGCTGGATACCCTCATTGTATTTCAGTCAGGGCATTCCCTATGTGGTTGTGATGACCTTGTCCGTCATTATGTACAAGAACATGGGTATTTCCAATGCCGATATCGCGCTGTACACCAGCTGGTTATATCTGCCATTTGTGATCAAGCCCTTATGGTCGCCGTTTGTGGATATGTTCAAGACCAAGCGTTTCTGGGTGATTACGCTGGAACTGGTCATTGGTGCTTTATTCGGACTGGTCGCATTCACGATACCGATGAGCAGTTTTTTTCAGATGACCTTACTGGTGTTCTGGCTGTTGGCATTTGGTGCTGCCACGCATGACATCAGCAGCGACGGCTTTTATATGCTGGCGCTGGAACAGCATCAGCAAGCGGCATTCGTCGGTGTGCGCAGTATGTTTTTCCGTTTTTCCATGCTGACGGGACAGGGCGCGCTGGTCTATCTTGCCGGAACGCTGCGAGATCTGACCGGCAATGTCGCCTTTGGCTGGATGGTCGTTTTCGGCGTGCTGGCGGCGATGTTTGTGAGTCTGTCGCTGTATCACAAATGGGCTTTGCCCAGACCGGGCAGCGATCACGCGCAGGGTGATCCGAATCAGGTGGTCGCGACCTTTTTTACCATCTTCGGTAAATTCATTAAGAAAAAAAATATTCTGCTGACGATCGCTTTCCTGTTGCTATATCGCTTCGGCGAGGCGCAATTAGTCAAAATGGCGCCGCCGTTTTTGCTCGATAGTCTGGATAAGGGCGGGCTGGGTTTATCGACGCAGGCGGTTGGTATTGTTTACGGTACCGGCGGCATGATCGCGCTGACGCTGGGCGGCCTCGCCGGTGGTGCGCTGATTTCAATTTATGGCCTGAAGCGTTGTCTGTGGCCGATGGCGCTGGCAATCAACGTGCCGCATATCGTGTATGTCTATCTGGCATTCGTACAGCCACAAAATATTTATCTGGTCGGTGCCGCCGTGGCGATAGAGCAAATGGGCTATGGCTTCGGTTTCACCGCTTATGTGCTGTATATGATCATGATTGCCGATGGGGAACACAAGACGGCGCATTATGCGATCTGTACCGGCTTCATGGCGATGAGCATGATGCTGCCCGGTATGTTTAGTGGCTGGCTGCAGGCAACGCTGGGATACGCGAATTTCTTTGTCTGGATTTGTCTTGCCGCGATCCCGACCTTTATTGTGACCGCTCTGATTAAGGTTGATCCCGAGTTTGGTAAGAAGTAAATGGTAAGAAGTAAATGGTAAGAAGTAAAACTGAGGGACTGACGCAAAACCGCCCCGGCGGCGTTATGTCTCCTTGCCGGGGCAATTTTTCGTTAGTCCTATAAGTAAGTATAAGTAAGAAGTAATAAACAAAAATACGGCGTCGTTTTAGTCTGGAATGAGTATAAGTATGAGTTCGCAACATTTGTTTTTTAACAGTCAGCACTATCAGTCAACGCTTCCCGGGCCGCGTATCATCATTACCGGTGCGGTGCATGGCAACGAGATTTGTGGCACGAAGGCGATACGGCGCGTGATTGCTGAAATCGACGCTGGCATCATTCAGATCGTGTCCGGTTGTGTGACTTTCGTACCGGTCACAAATCCGCTGGCTTATCAGCGCGGCGAAAGACAGGGCGACCGCAATCTGAACCGTCGCTTGTTGCCAACGGCAACGCCAGTGGAGTTTGAGGATCACATTGCCAACTGGTTGTGCCCTTTACTGGCGGAGCACGATGTCTTACTCGACCTGCATTCTTTCCGTGGTGAAGGCGAGGCTTTCGTTCTGGTCGGGCCGGAAAATAACAATGGCGATATCGAACCTTTCCGGCATGCAGAAGCCGAGCTTGCGATGGCGCGGCGTCTGGGTGTGCATCGCATGGTGGATGGCTGGCTGAGCACGTATGCGCGCGGTGTCGCCCGCCGTCAGCAAAGACTGGGACCGGATGCTGATGCCAAAATGCTGGCGAACGCGAATACCCAGTTCGGTGTCGGTACTACCGAATATATGCGCTCTGTTGGCGGATATGCCGTCACGCTGGAATGTGGGCAACACCTTGATCCGCAGGCACCGGAAGTCGCTTACCGCGCGATTATCAATACGCTGACGCACCTTGGCATCATCAAAGCTGATCATCCCATTGCGACCCAAGCAATGGAAACCCTGCGTATTTACGATGTGATCGATAAGCTCCACGACGACGATCATTTCGTCCGCGAATGGCGCAGTTTTGATGAAGTGAAAAAAGGCGATCTGATCGGTCTCCGTCATGATGGCGGCGAGGTCAGGGCGGAAATGGATGGCCGTATGATTTTCCCCGATGCTGGGGCGCATTGTGGCGAGGAGTGGTTTTATATCACCCGTTACAGCGACAGAATTCAGAAAGAAAACGCATGAAGCAAGTAATGCTCTGGCTGCGCACGCTGTGCGCTTTTGTGGCTTTGTTGCTGTGCTCATTGAATATACACGCGGCGCCAGCGGTATCGGGAAAAACGCTGAATGTTTTACTGACGACGCCTGAAAGTGCTCTCGATCCGGCCGTGGCTTCCGATATCGCAACGCTCAGCATTAATGAGAATATTTTTGAACCTATGCTGCGCTACGATTATCTGGCGCGTCCGGTCAGATTGAAACCGAATACCCTGAAGGCGATGCCGGAAATCAGCGATGGCGGCAAGACATATACACTGCATTTGCAAGCGGGCATCCATTTCACCCCCGACCCCGCATTCAAAGGAAAAGTACGCGAATTAACTGCTGACGATTATGTGTACAGCATACGGCGCCTATATGATCCAGCGCTGAAATCACCGTGGCTATTCATGTTTGAAGGTAAGTTGCTGGGCGACGAAAAACTGCGCAATCTGCAAGCCGCACCTGGATGGAAATTCGATAGCAATGCCGCCATTCCCGGCCTGCAGGCATTGGATCGCTATACCTTACGCATACGACTGAATGCGCCCGATAACAACTTTTTGTTTATTCTGGCGACGACGGCGACCTCTGCCGTTGCCAGAGAAGTGATAGCGAGCTACGGCAATCAGGCGGGCAATCATCCGGTTGGTACCGGGCCGTTTATGCTGGGTGAGTGGCAGCGCAGTTTTCGTTTGGTACTGAATGCGAATCTTGCTTATCGCAAGGTGGTGTTTGATGGCGAGGCTGGGAAAGACGCTGTCTCACAGCAGATCGCGGCAGAATTGAAAGGGCGGACTATTCCCCTGGTGTCGCGCGTCACGATTGCGATCGTCGAAGAGCAGCAGGCGCGCGTTCTGGGTTTCCTGAACCGGGAATTTGATACGCTGGAACAGGTGCCGCCACCATTGGCCGATATGGTCATGAAAGACGGCAAACTGAAGCCTGATCTGCAACAGCAAGGTGTGCAACTGTCTTTATTCTCTCCGTTGCAGACCTACTATGTCTGGATGAATATGGAAGACCCTGTCATCGGTGGATATAGTCAGGAAAAAATTGCGTTAAGACGCGCAATTGCGATGAGTTATAACCGTCGTGAGGATATCAGTCTGATGGAAAAAGGTCTGGCGATTCCGGCGCAGTCACCGTTGCCGCCGAACGTACTTGGCTACGATGCCAGCTTCAATAGTCCAGTGCCTTACGATCCTGCGCTGGCGAATGCTTTGCTTGATCGCTTTTCGTATCAGCGCGGTGCCGACGGCTATCGTCGCCTACCGGACGGGCAGCCTTTGCAGCTTGTGATGCATAGTCAGGCCAATACCACCGGGCGTCTGCGCGATGAAGTCTGGCGTAAAACGATGGATGCCATCGGCATACGCATCAGTTTTAAAACCGATAAACATTCAGAAATCTTGCGAGCTTCCCGTCTGGGGCAGGTGCAGATGACGGAGGCAAACTGGGTCGCTGATTTTCCTGATGGTGAGAATTTCTATCAATTGCTATACGGTGCAAATGTCGGTCGCGCAAATTATGCGCGATTTAATTTGCCCGCGTTTAATCAGTTGTATGAAAAATCGCTGACGATGACAGACACGCCGGAACGGCGCGCGTTATACCGTCAAATGGCCTTGCTGATGCATGCTTATAACCCGTGGATACCGCGGGTGCATCCTTTATCCGCTGACATACGACAGCCGTGGGTATTGCATTATCAGCGACATCCGGTCGATTTCACGAACTGGCGCTATCTTGATATCGCGCCGGATGCAAAGCAAAACGCGAAGCGATAAATACAGGCGTATGCGTCACTATTAAGGACGCGCATCAAATAATGAGTTACGGTTATACGTGACAAGTAAAGTTTCATTGGAAGACAGCGAAAGCAAACTCTATTCTGACAAGCTGAAATGAGTTCTGGTTGTTGTCTGATTTATCTGGAGAAGTCGTACATGCGTTGTGAATTGATTGCTGATCATCCTGACTTCCGTCGCCTTACCGCGATAGAGGGCATTACAGTTGATCTGCGCTATGTCGGTGCTGATAATTTTGTCGGACGCGACTTATATGGCGATCTCGATTGCGCATGGTTGCACAGGGAAGCCGCAACAGCGCTGGAGCAGGCGGTACACTATCTCGCGGAGCAGCATCCGGGCTATCGGATTATTGTGCTGGACGCCTTGCGTCCGCACCGGGTACAGGAGATGTTGTGGGCGCATCTTGATGGCACACCTTTACAGATGTATGTGGCTGATCCTGCGCGCGGTTCTATTCATTCATTTGGCATGGCGGTGGATGTGACTATCCTTGATCCGCAAGGCAAAGAAATCGATATGGGTAGCGGCTTCGATGAGATGGTGGAAAAATCGCATCCGGCGCTGGAGGAAAAAATGCTGGCGGCCGGACACATTACCGCGCAGCAGCGCAGTAATCGAGACATCTTGCGGCAAGCCATGTTTCATGCGGGTTTCAGAGGGATTAACAGCGAATGGTGGCATTTCAATTTCGGTGATCCGGCTGTCGTCCGTCAGACTTATCTGCGGATAGACTGAGCATGTTTGCGCAGCGCGTTTCCTTTGTCACTCTCAGTCTTGCGCTGACGCTGTGTTTCATTGCTGAAGTACCGGCAGCGACCCCGTCCGCACCGCTGAACAAGGCAAAAACGATGCAGCCAGCGACAAAAGTTACATCCATGAAAACGACGACCGATCAGCAATTACAAGCGATTGTCAGTCAGCCGCAACGGCCACTGGCAAGTTTATCCGTGATCGCTATCCGTGACGGCAGTGTCGTTTATGAACAGCAGTTCGGCAAACGATATATTGCTGCTGAGGCTGCCGCCAGCTTGCCGGTGAATGCTGACACTTTATTCCGCGTCGCATCGGTATCCAAGATGGTGACGGCATTGGGGCTGATGCGGCTGGTTGAGCAAGGCAAGCTCACGCTCGATACCGATGTCAGCTGCTATCTTGGTTACACCCTCAGAAATCCTTACTATCCCGATGTCGCGATTACGCTACGCATGTTGCTGAGTCATACCTCGTCCTTGCGCGATGATGGTGGCTATAACTTTCCGCCGCATGTTTCGCTGCAAAGCGTTTTGCAGGCAGCAGATAAATCTGCAACGCCGGCCTTGGTCTGGGCCAGACCGGATGCGAGCAATAAGAATTATGCACCGGGAAGCTACTTCAGTTATGTGAATCTGAACTGGGGTGTGATCGGCTCGGTCATGGAAGCGGTCTCAGGACAACGTTTCGATGTACTGATGCAGGAATTGATTTTACAACCGCTGCATATCAGCGGTAGTTTTCATCCGGAAAATCTGAACCCGGCAGAACTGAATAATCTCGCCACCTTGTACCGCAAACAGAAAAACGATGTCTGGGATACAGCGCTTGCGTGGCAGCCGCAGGTCGATGATTATCATCAGCAAGGCGTGCCGAAGCGGACATATCTGGCGACGTATCAGCCCGGCTGGAATGCCACTTTATTCAGCCCGCAGGGCGGCTTGCGTATCAGCGCGCGCGGTCTCAGCCGGTTGATGCAGATGCTGATGCGCGAGGGCGAGCTGGATGGCGTACGTGTATTGCAGCCAGCCAGTGTGCGGACGTTGTTAACACCGCAGTGGCGTTACGATGCAGCATTGCAGAATGGCGATGATTATCAGGGCATGTTTCAATCATGGGCGCTGGGGTTTCAGGTATTCACTGATATCAGCGCTGCACATCATGGCGATCGTCTGACGCCACCTGTCACGCCCGGTGGAGATGGATTCACCGGCGTTGGTCATCTGGGCTTTGCCTACGGTCTGGAATCAGGTTTTGTGTTCGACCCGCAAACCCGTAACGGCATGATTTATCTGATTGGTGGGACAGGTGCCGATCCGGATAAAAATATCGGTGAGTATTCCAGCCTCAGTTTGTGGCAAGAACAAATCATGACCGCGCTGGCAAAACAGCTTCGCTGAATTATTCCTTGCTGGTTCTGGCGATAAATTCAGCCGCCGCCGCTTGCACGCAATCAACAAACGCCCGGGCAGAGCGCGACAATGGCGTCGATTTTTTGGTGAGTAAATATAGATCCACCGGCACATTCGGTAACAGTGGGCGGCATTGCACTTTATCGTGATTAGCGGTCGCGGCAGTAAACGGATCGATCACAGCGGCACCGGCACTGAACTCCACCAGCGTGCGCGCCAGCACATAGGTCTGCACTTCGGTGTAAGAAGTGAAGCTGATACCGAGTTCTTCGCAGGCGTCCATCACACGACTGACCAGATGATCATCCAGATCCAGCGCGATCAGATTTTTGGGTAAATCAGCGACGTGCAAAGGCGTGTTGTCGAGTTTTTTTGCCCAGCTGCCTATCGGTGCAATCGCCGTCATGCTACCGCGTACTAGCGGTTCCGATGCCAGATTCGGATGGCAGGGGTCATACAAAGACAAAGCAAAATCGACGTCGCCAAGCAGCAGCGCATTCACCATATCGCTGGTATGGTGCGTTGATAAAGTACAGTGTACTTGCGGAAATTTTTTGCGCCAGGCGGCCAGTGCGGCAGGTATGACTGTGATCGATAAGGTTGGTGTCGATGCCAGCCGGACTGCTTCATCCGGATGATTTTTCAGATTATTGGCGAGACGGCGTACCGATTGCAGATCACGGTTTAGCTTATCGACCTCAGAAAACAGTTTATGCGCTTCCGGTGTCGGATGCAGTTTTCCTTTGATGCGCTCAAATAATTTCAGGCCGAGTTGCAATTCACAATGTTGCAAGACCTTGGTTGCGGCGGGCTGGGAAATACTGAGTAATTGTGCGGCACCGCTGATCGTGCCGGCCTGCATAATCGCATGAAAAACTTCTATATGACGCAATCGCATGAGTGTTACCTGTTACCCGTGAATACCTTGAGATTGTAACCGGATAAACGTCTGTTGCCGCAGCATATTCTGCAACTTATCCGATTGCCTGCAGCGCTTTCCGCACATCGCCCTGATAGTGTGCCAGCAGTTTTTCAGCGGTGGCAACGCTGACCTGATTCTGTATCGCCACGATGGCGGTCTTGACGTGGAAATCACATTCTTCCAGCACTTTGCGACAGGTTTGCTCATCTTTACCGGTTGCATGCATGGTCAGGCTGACGGTACGCCGCAGCAGTTTGATATTGGTCGGCTTCACATCCACCATCAGGTTGCCGTAGACCTTGTGCAGCTTCACCATCAGCCCGCTGGAAAAAGTATTCAGCGCAATTTTTTGTGAGGTGCCGGCCTTCAGCCGTGTGCTGCCGGAAATGATTTCACTGCCGGTGTTGAGGGTAATGCCTATGTCTGCACATCGGGTTACCGGCGCATCAGGATTATTGGCGAAGCCCACGGTTAATGCGCCACTGGCACGCGCTGCCTGCAACGCGCCCAGCACATACGGTGTGGCACCCGATGCCGCGATCAGCAACACCACATCATGCTGATTCAGATGCAGTTCGCGAATGTCGATCGCACCTTGTTCGGTGTCATCTTCCGCACCTTCGACGGCGACGAACATCGCCTGTTTGCCACCGGCGATCAGCGAAATCGCACGTTCATCCGGCCATGAAAAAGTCGGTAATAATTCAACGCCATCGAGCACACCGAGCCGACCCGATGTGCCCGCACCGACATACACCAGACGCCCGCCCGCTTCTATGCGTGGCAGCGCCGCATCAATTGCGGCGGCGATCTGTGGTGCAGCAGCGCGCACCGCCTGTACCGCGTTTAACTGATCGTCGATCAATGCGGCGGCCAGATCTGCCGTCGCATAGGTATCCAGCTCGGTATGTAAGACATTCGGTGTTTCGGTGTTCAACATGATCATTTCTCCGCGATGCTACTGAACTTACAGAGGAGTCGCGCCGCTCACAAATGAAAGCTGATCGCGCAGTCATAACCGCAGGTAATGTGTCGCTGGCGAACTGGTATTTGCCAGCGTGGCTGCCTGTGCTTATTCTGCCACTCATGCACTTTGTTTCTTGCGTCATAATCCGGCGCTATAAACTGGCTTTTTAAGCCTGCTCTGTTGAGCAGGCCATGACATAACATCTGACATCTCTGCCACATGAAAAAACGATTGTTCGCCGTCCTGTTTTTGCTGCTGACTGTATTGTTATCCGGCTGCCAGTCTGCGCTGAATCCCGCATTCGTGCCAAAAGATACGCAGCACCGCATTGTCGTGTCTGTGCCGGAACAGAAAATGCGCTTATTCGATAACGGCAACCTCATCGCCACTTATACCATTTCAACTGCGAAGCGGGGTATTGGCGATTTGCCCGATAGTTACATGACACCGGGCGGCAAAATGGAAATTGCCGAGAAATTCGGTGCCGGTATGCCCATCGGCACTGCGTTCAAAGATCGCGTCCCGACTGGCGAAATTGTGGCGATTGATGCACCGGGGCGCGATCCGGTGGTCACCCGCATACTCTGGCTACGCGGCACCGAAGAGCGCAATCAGCATGCGTATCAGCGCTACATCTACATCCACGGCACGCCGCAAGAAAGCCTGCTCGGCAACCCCGCCAGTTACGGTTGCATACGTATGCGCTCTGCCGATATCGTCGAGTTGTTCGATAAGGTCGGCGTCGGTGCGGAAGTCTTTGTCGCTGAAACTGAATTGGATCAGCAGTCGAAAAAATAAGCACAGACGCGGAATATGAATCTGGTTGGAAGTCGGATGCTAAAGAGGCTGAAAACGTCGATATTTATGCCTCTGGGGGCATAAATATACTGGGGGGAGTATTTTTTAAAGCCCTTTATTTATAAGGACATAAAGGCAAAATCGCAGGATACTCCCCGAAAAGTGCTTATTTGCGAGCTATTTTCACGGTATTTTGCGGCGAATATTGGCTAATATTCGCTGATTGGCAGCTATTGACTGCGCTGTCTGTTTTGTGCGCGTATGACACCTGAGAAATCACAGATATCGGTTGCCAGATTCCCGTTTTTATTTCTATAATTCGATAATTGTCGAAATATAGAAATAAGCCTGAACCGGAGTCTGTCCATGGAAAATAAACAAGCAATCAGTGCATTAGCGGCGTTGGCGCAAGAGTCGCGGCTGGCGGTGTTTCGTCTTCTGGTGCGGGTCGGCTCCGAAGGGTTGGCAGCCAGCAAAATCGCGGAAGAGTTGGCGATTCCGGCTTCTTCATTGTCATTCCATCTCAAAGAACTCAGTAATGCCGATCTGATCTCGGCGCGCCAGGATGGGCGTTTTATTATTTACGCCGCCAATTTCAGCACCATGAATGATTTGCTGGCATTTCTGAGTGACAGTTGTTGTAACGGTCAGGCCTGTTTGCCAGCATTACAGACAGGCAGCCTGGCGGGTAGTCACTTGGCGGATCAAGCTCCGTGTAAAGCGTCGTAATCAGTTGCTGTGAACACTGGTTTTCTTTGTAATTCCTTACCCTTCTAATCCCTTACCCACCAATGAATCGAGACAAAAATGACTGAAAAAACTTACAACGTATTGTTCCTTTGCACCGGCAACTCTGCGCGCAGTGTCATGGCAGAAGCCCTGATCACAACGATGGGGCAGGGGCGTTTTAAAGGTTTTTCTGCCGGTAGTTTTCCCGCTGGTACGGTCAATCCGCTGGCGATAGAGCAGATTCAGACGACAGACTATCCGCTGACTGCTTTGCGCAGCAAAAGCTGGGACGAGTTCGCAGCGGCCGATGCGCCAGTGATGGATTTCATCATCACCGTCTGCGATAACGCCGCAGGTGAAGTCTGCCCGGTCTGGCCCGGTCATCCGGTGACGACGCATTGGGGCTTTGAAGATCCGGCCGCAGTGACTGGTAGCGATGAGGCTAAGCGCACGGCATTTCATAAGGTGTTCCGCGAAATTATGTCTTGCGTCAATAGCTTCGTCTCACTGCCTGCGCACATCCTGGAAAAAAATACTATTCATCAGGAACTCAAAGCGATCAGAGAGCAGCTCAACTGATGCGTCCATCTGATGATCTCGCTGTACATCAAATTGATTTCTGAAATGGGGCGCATGTCGTGCTGATTGCTATCCTGATTTTTCTGCTGACACTGGCCTTTGTCATCTGGCAGCCGCGCGGTCTTGGCATAGGCTGGAGTGCCGCTGGTGGTGCGCTGCTGGCCTTGCTCGCAGGTGTGATTCAGTTGTCGGATATTCCGCTGGTGTGGCATATCGTATGGAATGCAACGGCCACATTTATCGCCGTCATCATCATCAGCCTGTTGCTGGATAAAGCCGGTTTCTTTGAATGGGCGGCTTTGCATGTGGCGCGCTGGGGTGGCGGTAGTGGCCGCAAATTATTCGTGTTGCTGCTGTTACTCGGCGCCGTGGTCGCCGCTTTGTTTGCGAATGATGGCGCGGCACTGATACTGACGCCGATCGTGATTGCGATGTTGCTGGAACTACGGTTTTCACCGAAGGCCACACTGGCCTTCGTGATGGCTGCCGGTTTCATTGCCGATACCGGCAGCCTGCCGCTGGTGGTATCGAATCTGGTGAACATCGTCTCGGCTGATTATTTCAAGCTGGGTTTCGCTGCTTATTCATCGGTGATGCTGCCGGTGAATCTGGTGTCGGTGGTGGCGACTATAGCAGTGTTACTGCTATTTTTCCGGCGCGATTTACCCGCTGATTATGACGTGCAACAACTGCGGCAACCTGCGCTGGCGATTCGTGACCGCGCCACATTCAATGCAGGATGGTGGGTGCTGGGTTGGCTGTTGCTCGGTTTTTTCTGGCTTGATGGCATCGGTGTTCCTGTTAGTGTGGTCGCGGCAGCGGGGGCGGTGGTGTTGCTGGCCGTCGCTACGCGCGCCAGTGTGATCAACACACGTGAGGTCGTCAGAAATGCGCCGTGGCAGATCGTGATTTTTTCGCTCGGTATGTATCTGGTGGTGTACGGCTTGCGCAACGCCGGATTGACGAATCAAGTCAGCGCAATACTTAATATTTTTGCAGAACATGGTGTCTGGGGCGCGGCATTGGGCACAGGATTACTCAGCGCATTTTTGTCGTCGGTGATGAACAACATGCCGACCGTGCTGATCGGTGCTTTGTCGATCGATGGTGCGGCCGCCAATAGTGCAGTGCGTGAAGCCATGATTTATGCGAACGTGATCGGCTGCGATCTCGGCCCGAAAATCACGCCTATCGGCAGCCTTGCCACATTGTTGTGGCTACACGTGCTGGCAAACAAAAATATCACGATTTCCTGGGGCTATTATTTCAGGCTCGGTATCGTTCTGACCTTGCCGGTGTTGCTGCTGACACTGGCAGCGCTGGCGCTGCGTTTAAGCTGACAGCGGCGCGATCAACGAAAAGGAGTGAAGCATGACTGACGTGGCAGGAAAATTCGTCGATGATTCAGCCGATAAATCAATCCATGATCTGTCGAACGTAAAGATGGACCACATGGATATTCCTGACACCGCGAAACTTGCACCGGTGGCGGGCTTTGAGCATCCGCCACGGATATTGCTGATGTACGGCTCGCTGCGCGAACGCTCATTCAGCCGCTTGCTGGTCGAGGAAGCGGCGCGCCTGTTGCAGCACATGGGCGCGGAAGTCAGGATTTTTAATCCACATGATTTGCCTATGGTCGGCAGCGTGCCGGAAACGCATCCCAAGGTTGTGGAATTGCGTGAGAGTTGTTTGTGGTCGGAAGGGCAGGTCTGGTGCAGCCCCGAACGGCATGGCGCGATCACGGCAGTGCTGAAAAATCAGATCGACTGGATTCCTCTCGAGCAAGGAGCGATACGTCCCAGCCAGGGACGTACACTGGCAGTGATGCAGGTGTGTGGTGGCTCGCAGTCGTTTAACACCGTCAACACCCTGCGTCTGCTGGGACGCTGGATGCGCATGTTCACGATACCGAATCAGTCGTCGGTGCCGAAAGCCTATGAAGAATTTGACGAGGCCGGATGCATGAAACCATCACCGTATTACGACCGCTTGGTGGATGTGACGGAAGAATTATTTAAGTTCACCTTGCTGTTGCGAGGTCGCAGCGATTATCTGACCAGCCGTTATAGCGAACGCAAACAGGATGCATTGAACGCCGCCAACAAGATCATCGCCAAAGCCTGATTAGTGCTTGACTGATGCGTGGCTGAGCGCCTTACACCGTTTTTATAAAAGGAATGAATATGCTTTTTCTGGACAATACGCCGAAATTTTTATTCTTCACTGGTAAAGGCGGCGTCGGCAAAACCTCGGTCGCCTGCGCCACCGCGGTCTGGCTTGCCGATCAGGGGCGACGCGTGTTGCTGGTCAGTACCGATCCGGCATCGAATGTCGGTCAGGTATTCGGCATCCGTATCGGTAACAGCATCAAAACAGTGGAATCGGTTGCCAATTTGTTTGCACTGGAAATTGATCCGCAAGCGGCGGCACAACTGTACCGCGACCGCATCGTCACACCGGCACGCGGCACCTTGCCCGAGGTGGTGTTGAAAGCGATGGAAGAACAATTATCCGGCGCCTGCACCACCGAGATCGCCGCATTCGATGAATTCACTGGCTTGCTGACCAATCCGCAGATGCTGCGGGATTACGATCACATCATTTTTGATACCGCGCCAACCGGGCACACAATACGCATGTTGCAACTGCCCGGTGCCTGGTCCGGCTTTCTGGAAGAAGGCAAGGGCGATGCCTCATGTCTGGGGCCACTGGCGGGGCTGGGCAAACAGCGTGAAAAATATCATGAAGCGGTGCAGACGCTGGCTGATCCCGCACGTACCCGCATGGTGCTGGTGGCACGCGCCCAGCATTCCAGCCTGAAGGAAGCCGCACGCACACATGATGAGCTGGCAGCCATCGGCTTTCATCAGCAATATCTGATCATCAATGGCGTGTTACCGGAAGCAGAAACACTACACGATGCGCTGGCGCGCGCTGTCTGGAAACGTGAGCAGGCGGCATTGACATCCATGCCCGAGGTATTGCACGGCTTGCCGACGGATCATATTCCGTTGCGGGCATTCAATCTGGTCGGCCTTGATTCTTTGCGTCATTTGCTGACGGTCTTTGCCGCGGTTGATGGTGCTAATGCCGCTGATCCATCCGCAGCGCAAACATTGCCCACCCTGACTGACGCGCCATCGCTGGCGACGCTGGTCGATGGTCTGGCAGGCGGCGGACATGGTCTGATCATGACCATGGGCAAAGGCGGCGTCGGTAAAACCACAGTGGCAGCAGCGATTGCGATCGCCCTCGCGCAACGCGGCTTTCCGGTTCATCTGACGACATCAGACCCTGCAGCACATCTGCTTGAAACACTGGAAGGCAGCCTGCCGGATCTGAGCGTGAGCCGGATTGATCCTGTTGCCGAAACGGCGCGCTATCGTCAGGAAGTGATGGCGAGCAAAGGCAAGCATCTTGATGCAGAGGGCAAGGCTTTGTTGGAAGAAGATTTACGCTCGCCTTGCACCGAAGAGATCGCCGTGTTTCAGGCATTCTCACGCGTCATCCGCGAAGCCGGGAAAAAATTTGTGGTGATGGATACCGCACCGACTGGCCATACCTTATTACTGCTCGATACCACCGGTGCCTATCATCGTGAAATCGAACGGCAGATGGCGCATACCGGCGTTCATTACACGACACCGATGATGCAATTGCAGGACCCGCAACAAACGAAAATCGTGATCGTGACACTGGCAGAAACCACGCCGGTGCTGGAAGCCGCTGGCCTGCAAAATGACTTACGCCGCGCCGGCATTGAGCCGTGGGCATGGGTCATCAACAACAGCCTGGCGATGGCGCAGCCACAATCGCGCTTGTTGCAGCAAAGGGCAAAAAATGAATTGCAACAAATCCACCTGGTCGCAGATCAACACAGCCAGCGCTGGGCGATCATTCCTTTGCAAGCAGAAGAGCCGGTCGGTATCGACAAACTGACGAAGCTGCTGAATGCAAAGTGATGTATTTTTGCCCCTGATAAAAAATCCCCGACGTCGCTGCCGGGGATTTTTTTTGTGATTACAACAGAGATTACTCGAACTTGTTATGTTCATCCATCCCCATTCAGTTCCATTTCAGTATTTAATTCGTATCGGGAAGTAGATGCCCGTTTATTTACACAAAAATTCCAAAAACTGCTTAAATTGAACGTCTTTGTAATTATTGTCAACAAAACGTCTAGCACTTTCTACAAAATCGTCTGCGAGCGCATAATAGTTTTCATCGGATTTTTTTGATTTGACTTTTACATAACTTGGAATTAGAGAATTTAAATTTTTTCGCTTGAGTCCGTCAACCCTATTTGAAAATTTTATCCAGCCTAATTTTGGATCGAAGTTAGTTCCTGAATGCCAAAAACTTCTTAGAAATGTAAGGCAATCTTCTTCCAAAAGTTTAGCAGACAACGACTCTTTAGATTTTACTTGATCTATTAACTTTTCGAGATCGCCCAGTGCGCAACTATTATCGAAAGTTGCGGAGAGTATTGATGAATCTGGAGAGGCTTCGCTTGCACATGAATCGAATGTGCAATACATGAATTTTGCCTCCTTAAATTTTGATTTTGAGAAATTTTTATAATCCAAAAATTTCGAATTTAGGATTGTTGTGTTTGAGAAATCTAAACTCGGGAAGTCGCCATAAACGTTCAGTCCGTCGATAGTTCTATGACTTTCAGTTCCATTCGAGAAAAAATCAAGTATTTTTTCAGAAATTTGTGATCCTGAATAGTTTTTAGAATGAACATATATTTTTAGTAACCCTGAAATTGCCCTACGTGCCGTCTCACTTTTCTTTGGGTCTGAATCTTTGTTTGAGCGTACAACTGAAAGTATTTGGGGTAAAAGTTTTGCTACGTGTCTATCTAATTCTTCTTTTCTTTTAAAAAAGAATTTTTTAACATATTCAATTTCTGGGCTATTACTTCCGTTCGCTTTCGCTAACGCATTTAAAGATTCAGTTGTAAATTTTGAGTTGGTAATTGTATTGATTATATAAAGAGAACGGAAGTACGAGGACAAGAATCCATATTTAAGTTTCAAATGATTCTCGGAGCAAATAAAAAGTGGATTCAGCAATACTTTCTGAAGTATTTCATTTGACCTCGTATCGTAGTACAGATCGAATAAGTGCTTCAATGTACTTTTATCTATTATTTCACCGTTTTCTGAAACAACTTCTGAGACTAATTCGACTAAATTATCTATGCCAATCCCGATACCTTGGCGTCGAATTTCTCTACGAAAAACAGAGTAAATTATATTGTCAGTTACAGAATTGTTGGCAGGGTAATCTTTTTGTTCTACCGCAAGATCAAAATCTTCACAGTTTTTCTCTCTTTCATCTTCTTCCAAAATACTACATACAACATCTAAAAAAAATGGGATAACCCTCCCATCCGAATCTTGGAGTTCCGATTGCGAAAGTAATTTTAAAAGTTTGGCTTTAAGTTGTTCTTTTGCAGTGTTTTCGCGAAATCTTTTTCTCGCATATTTTTCCCAGTCTTTGTCTGAGAAACCGAGGAGCTCATATTGCTCGATATTGAACTCATTTAGATTAATATCGTTCAGTTGGTGATTATCACGTGTTGTTAGAAGGATTTGACTACTATTTAACCCTGAGCTTAGTTCATAGATTGACTCTAAAAAAAGGTGCAAATCAAAACGCTCTTGAAGAACAGACGCCAACTCATCTAGGCCATCAATGATTACCGTTATATTTCCAGATAGGACAGATAATTCAAATGTCTCTCTATCGTATGATTCTTCACTTCTACAGGCTTTTGTGTAGGCATCATATAAATCATAAAGGCTATTGATTTGAATATGATTGTGCCCTACCTCTGAAAAATAAATACGCAGCGTTTCTGCGGTAATTAAAACTACCAATCGTTTTTGTCCAGGGGCGTGATTGATTCCATCTGCGAGCGACAAACATAACCAAGTTTTACCCATTCCACCAGGCGCAACCACAAGATGCGCAGCGCATTTAGGTTTATCTAGTAGTTTTGTTAAAAGGAATGATTTAGATGACTCATCTTGAATTACATTACCGCCCACTTTGTATCGAAGGGATTGATCTATATAGTTCAAGGGGGCAGAAATCGATTTGCTATTCTTGAATGACTCTTCTATGCAAAATTCCCAAATGTAATCTTTAATCGAATATTCGCAGATATTAATATTCGGTGATATTTGCGAAATGAGCTTTTGTATGTAACCGGACTCACCACCATCTTTTCTAAGCACATGTAGGCTACCAATTTTTATATTTTTATTGGCCGTTACTTGAAACAGTCTTTCGATGGTTTGCCCGAGATTAGTATTCGGATGAATATATAAAAAATATTCCTCCCTTAGTGCAAAAAATACTTTCCATAACTCAAATTTTATTTTTGCACCGCGTGAAAAATCACGACCTTCAGTCGCACTTATAACAACTTGGCGTTTTTTGTAGGTCAACGAAAGTAGGTCTTCAAATCGTGAAAAGTCTCCCCCAATTTGATCTGCGTTTTCTCGATTACGAAATGTATTTCCACGTTTTGTCTTTTGTGGCTTTGCTATTTCGATAGTAGCAGAAGGTTCGATCGCCGAGGTTTCACCAGGTAATAACTGCAAGAAGCGGATACCTACATCATTCCACGATATTTTATTTAATTCTTGTGCTAGGTCAGCGGCTTTCTTATGCCATAAATCGTAATTTGTAGATAACTCTAAAAGCGCTTGTCTGATTTCACGTTCATCAGAAATCGGTAAACCACGCATTTTTATTGAAAATACATAACTTTCAAGATTGTTTTGTTTGAGATATTCGTGGAATCCACTTGACTCACTTACCAGAACTGGTATCCCAAGGTTGGCTGCCTCCCAGGCAACGAGACCGAATCCTTCTTTTAATGATGGCATCAAAAGAATATCGTTATCTACTAACTCTTTGAAATATGATTCCCTATCGGCAATATATGAAATCTCGTTTATTGCAACGTTATTAGATAGTCCAAGTCTTGAATAGATCGAGCCGCTCTGTGAATTCGTACCAATGAGGTTGATTGCACCTGCATTGTTCGAGTTATTAGATAGCACGTGATGAGATGCTTTGATTCCAGCAGAAATATTCTTGATCGGATCATTGTCGTCATCAAGTCGACCACATATTGCAATTCTGTAGTCAAATTTCCGATTGGCGAAACATGAGTTGAAGTTTGGTGCTCCGGGAATAAATTCGTAAGTCTCTAGATCTGCCTTTCTAATTCGTTTTGCATTGGTTAACAACCGAGGACCAACAGCAAAAACTATGTCTGCAGTTTTTAATATAGTTTTTTGTACGTTGATTTTTTTTTCGACCGCAGATTTATTTTTGAGGTGATAATAATTTGAATAATCCATATGGTGAAATACAACTGAAAGTCCACCAAAACTATTTTTTGAGAATATCGCAGCTCCACCAGTTATTGCATCATGACCAATCCAAACTAAATTATCTGAGTTATCTGAACTTTTTATATTTAAAAATTCTGTTACTGTGTCGAGGGATTTATTGTATTCGCTGAATTCATAATGGAGTTTTAAGACTTTAATATTTTCAGGTTTTTCATCAGCATCGAAAGTTGAGTCGGAAGATGGAATTAAACAATAGATTTCAGAGGTTTTCGAATATAGTGAATTACATAAATCGTAGTTTATCGAATTGATTCCACCGTTAGTTGCCGACCAACTAGTTGCCAAAAAAACTATTTTCATATATTTTAAAAAGGCGTCAGAGATATAGTTACTGGATGAATGAAATGAAAAAAATCTTACGTTTATATAATTTTAAGATTGATTCAGGCTGTGTTTTAATAGATTTTAATTGTTATTAATTCTAGTTTAATTAATATTTTCTGTCATGAAAATTGTAAACATTCCACCAACCATCACCACATATTTCCAGATTTTTTGCACAGACTTCAGTTAATTATGTTGCAAGTTAATACAGACAATACCATGGAACGCAAAGTGATTCATTTCTGACGCTGAATAAAAAAATCCCCGACATCACTGTCGAGGATTTTTTGTCATTACAAGCGGAATTACTTGAACTTGTAATTCGCCAGCAAGGTGAATGAGCGGCCGCGTGGGTCGGCGACGCGTGGTTCCCATGAGCTGCCGGCGCCAGAGTTGCTGTCGTAAGTGATCGCAAATGGTGGGTCGGTGTTCAGAATGTTTTTGATCCCTGCGGTCAGCGTCATGTTTTTGATGCCGCTGTAAGTCGCACTCAGATTAAAGGTGGAATAGCTTTTCACATCAGGATTGTAATCTGATGGGGAAACCAGTCCATTGAGTACGCCAGGCAAGACCTGATCTTTATAACCAGAGCGGAAAATTTGCGAGAACATGGTTGTCCAGTTGCCTTCTGTGTAAGTCACATAAGCAGTGTGCTTCCAGCGCAGGCCCAAATCGCCGGTGAAGGTGAAACGGCCGACTTCGCTTTCGCCATAAGCTGCATTCGCGGTTGGGCGGGATTTTTTCTCCAGCAGATAAGAGCCATCAATCGCTGCTGTCCATTTGCCATTCCAGATCGTGCCATTCGCATTCGCGCCGACTTCCAGACCACGGGTGATGCTTGAACCCGCATTCACCCAGCGCTGGTCGATCTGCACAATCGCACCGCTGGCGTCACGGATAAACTGAGCGCTGAACAGATTGTAGTTTTGCAGCATGGTGGTTAAATCCAGCGAGGTAATGGTGTTTTCCTTGCGGATTTCCCACAGATCCATATTCGCGCTGAAATTTTTACTCGGTGCCCAGACGACGCCGATAGTCGCTTGTTTCGCTGTTTCCGGCCCCAGATTCGCTTTGCCGCCGGTCAGGGTGTTTGGTGTGATGATGCCGCAGCCTGGTTTCGTGCTGTCTGCTTTCAGGCTAGGGCATGTCGCTGGATCGACCAGATCTTTACCTGCATACGGTGATTCGGTAATGCCGTTAAACAATTGGTTGAACGAAGGTGCGCGGAAGCCGGTGTTATACGAACCACGGAACAACACTTGTTCGACCGGTGTGTAACGGAAAGCGACTTTCGGGTTAAAGGTATTGCCGAAACCGGTGTAGTGATCCTGACGGCCAGCGAGCGTGACTTCCATGTTTTTAAACACAGGTACCAGAAACTCGGCATAGATCGCGCGGATATCTCGGCTGACTTTAGGCAAGGCATTCGCATCATCAAACGGCGCATTCAGAATCGCCGGGCGGGTATTGGCGGCGCGTGCATCGCCGTTAAACGTATATTCTTCTTTACGCAGATCAGTACCAAACGCTGCCATCACTGCACCGGCAGGGAGTTTAAAAATTTCACCGGAGATTGCTGCATCGGCTTGCGTCAAGGTGGTTTTGCCACCATACAGCACCACGCCTTTGGCTGAGGTGCTGGCGATCAAATCGAGCGCTGCCTGTGATTGCTTCTGGCCTGGCAACAGGAAAGGATTAATAATGCCGGTGCCGAGTGCATTCGCCAGCGCGACCGTGTAGTTATAACCGTTGCCCAGTGTTGATTGTGATTCGCTGTAAGCACGTGACAGGCCGACGCGGTAATCCCAGTTACCGATCTGACCATCGGCGCCGATTTGCAGGCGGGCGGCATCGGTGCGGGTGCTGATTTCACGGTTACCGCATTCCATACAACGCCAGCGATAAGCGATAGGCGCGCCGTAGTTGGATTTAATGCTAGGCAAAACGGCAGCGATGGAATTGAATACCATGTCATACGCAGCACCGGTCTTAGGATAGAAAGACGAGACCGGGAAATTGCTGCCTGGCGACACCTGATTCGGCGAGAAGCTTTTCGACACATCGACGCGGGAACCGACCAGTTCAGCGAACACCTGATGTTCACCGACTTTGAATGTGGCACGCGAAACGAAATTATCGTTGGTCACCGGTTGTTGTAAAACAGCGGCGCGACCGGTATCCCAGGCACACGCATATTTGGAAGAAGCGACATCCCAGATTTTGTAATCATAAGCAGCCATACCGTCGATGGAGTTACAACCCGCACCACCCGGCAGATTCAGCACGTTGACCGCATTCATCGCTTGGTTTGTGCCCGGCAGGATAGGGCCGGTATTGCTCTTGTTGCTCATGATGGTGTTGGCCAGCGACGTCGCAAACACGGTCGCAAACGGCGTGCCGCGCGTATCAACCGACAAACCGCGATTTGGCTGGAAGGTATTCACAAACGAACGCTGATCGCCGCGCAAGGCCTGATTCTCACTGTGGGTGCCGGTAATCAGCACGTTGTAGCCATCGGTATCGAGATTACCGAAACCACCGACGATAGAAACGCGGTGAATATCAGCACCGCCTTGTTGTGTCAGATCAGTGAATGCCTGCGCTTCAATGCCGTTGTAATTTTTACGCAGGATGAAGTTAATCACGCCGCCGATTGCATCGGTACCGTAAGTCGCGGATGCGCCGTCTTTCAGAATCTCAACACGTTCAACCGCCGCCATAGGAATCGAATTCAGATCGACTGCGGAGCCTTTCATGCCGTGTGTGGCGATACGGCGGCCATTCAGCAAGACCAGCGTGCTATCGGAACCCTGACCGCGCAAGTTGGCGGAAGTGGCACCGTTATTGCCGCGCTGCGCACCAGAGGTGACGTCGGCATTACTGGCCAGATTATCGGAACCATTGCCATTGATGTTGAGCGTTGAGATCAACTGCTCAGCGGTGACGATGCCTGAGGCTTCGAGCTGTTTGCGGGTAATGATTTCGACGGGCAACGCACCTTCGGCAGCGATACGCTTGATGCTGCTACCGGTAATTTCGATACGTTGCGTGACATCGGCAGGTTTTTCCTGCGCCACCGCAGATGTCGCAGAAACGCCAGTCACACCAATAATGGCGATGCAATGGGCAATGGTTTTCAATTTCACGGGTCTCTCCTCAAATAATTCTGTTCAATGTGCGCTCAGGATGTGGGGCTATCGTCACGGGTTCAGAATGACAAATACCTTTAGCTGCAACATCCGGAAACAAGGCTCTTTTCTTTTTGCACCAATTTGGCTTCATGGTGTCAGGCAAAATCGTTATAACGATATACGCGTTGAGATTCAGACTAGGGTTTTCACTTTGCCGGTGACAAATGAAAAATTCTACGCGGGCAATAACTAAAAGATATAGATCAAAATGCCGCCTTCCGAGCCTGCATGGCGCAGGCTGGATGAGGCGACTTGATGCTGAAAATAAATTTTTTATGTGCGTAAAAAAGCAGCAGGCAGAGCTTCAAAAAAACCACATTCAGCATGGCTTTTTTGTTGCTGTATCAGGGGAATTGCACACTTGCTTGCTGGCTTTCCTGTCCTGAACGACTGATCGCCATCACGGTAATTTGCCGGATTGCACCAGCCTGGGGATCGGC
This sequence comes from Cognatundibacterium rivi, assembly GCF_018139565.1. GTDB lineage: Bacteria > Pseudomonadota > Gammaproteobacteria > Burkholderiales > Burkholderiaceae_D > Undibacterium > Undibacterium rivi. Next base: position 363,777 of record NZ_JAGSPK010000003.1, on the reverse strand, counting down.
GCTGGTATCGATGCTCAGTTTTGTCGCAGGTTGAACCGAGAACAGCCATTGCTGATCGGTGCGTTTCCAGATCGCCAGCAGTTTCGTATTGGCGACATCGGCGAGCGCGACTTGCAGCGTTTTTCTGTCATCGGATAATTGCAACTGCGGTGCAGTGATATTGCTGCTGTTGAGCCACGGCATTGCCGGAATCAGCGCCTGTGAGGTGTATTTCTCAGCCATCAGGCGCTTGCGTATGTCTTTGCGGTTCTGATTCAGACTGATGACGCTGAAATGAATATGACCGTTACCACCGCGCTCACGCACCGCATCCACCTGATTCAGAATTTCTTCGGCAGGCCAGGATTTATCACTGTGATCAATGCGGCTGGTATATAAGCCCGGCCAGATCTGCCGCCGCTGCACGTTCTGCGCTATCCAGTAGTCATGCAATACCTTGAACGCCTGCGGCGTCTGATTGATAGGCCAATACAACTGCGGGGCCAGATAATCAAACCAGCCTTTTGCCATCCAGAGTTCCACGTCGGCATACAGTTTGTCGTACTGGCTGAAACCAGCGATGCCCGCTGGTAAACGATCAGGGCGGCCGATGCCGAAAGGGCTGATGCCAAATTTCACCCAGCTTTTTTCCTGATGCACGGTGGTGTAAATCGCCTCCACCAGATGATTGACGTTGGCGCGCCGCCAGTCAGCGCGCATCAGATTGCCGCCACTTTGCAAATACCTGATCCAGGCTTTGTCATCCGGGAATTCGACCTCGCTGCCATTCGCGGCTTTGATCGGATACGGATAAAAATAATCATCAATATGAACGCCATCGACATCGTAGCGCCGCACGACATCGCTGATCACACTCAGCGTTTGCTGCATGGCGATGGGTTCTGCCGGATCCATCCATAACTGGTCACCATACTGTTTCACTGCGTCAGGCGCAGTTTTGCTGATGTGGTTTTTTGCGGCGACGGTTTTCGCTTGCGCGGTACGGGCGCGGTAAGGATTGAACCAGGCGTGCAATTCCAGGCCGCGTTCATGCGCCTGTTCTATCCAGAATTGCAGCGGATCGTAATACGGCGACGGCGGGCGGCCTTGTTCGCCGGTCAGAAATTCTGACCAGGGTTCTATGGATGATGGGTAAATCGCATCGGCCGCCGGGCGCACCTGCAGCACGATGGCGTTGAGCTTCATCTGCACCGCGTTGTCGAGAATGGTAATGATCTCGGCTTTTTGTTTATCGCTGCTGAGGTCGCGGCGGCTAGGCCAGTCGATATTGGCGACGGTGGACACCCAGGTGGCGCGGAATTCGCGCGGTGTCGGCGGTGTTTCGCGGCTCAGCGGCAGCGAAGGTGGCGGCGCGTTAGCGATGATGGCTGATGGTGCTGGCGGGGTTTTAACGCTGACAGGCGGCGAGCTACAGGCGCTCAGTACAGCGATGAGCACGCCTGCCAGCAAAGCGCGCACGATGTCCTGATGATTGCTTTTGAAAAAAGAGAATGAGGCTGGAAGCGAGATCATGCGTCGATAACGGCAAAAACGAAAAGAGCTGTGATGCTACTGCATTCGCCCTGCACAAACCAGCGTTTATCCGCTGTATATGCATACTCCCCCCTGTTTTTTGAAAAACCAGTGAAATGTCTTAATAAAATAAAGGGGGTTTTTGCATACCCGGGGGAGTATATAGATGCCGCTGAGATGCCATTGATACGCTACTGAGATGCCACATAGACGTCGCCAGATAATACCGAGATGTGGTTCAGCGCACGCCTGATTCCTGTATGGCAAAGGTAGGCGCTTATTTCAGCGGCACCATTGTTGCGACAGCACCAGTATCAGCACCAGCGAAATCACGGCAGCCGATGCGCTGATAATCAAGCTGGTATGTTCTATCGGCAGACCGCGGCGGCGTTTATCGGCGAAGATCATTAACTCGCCGACGGTTGTCAGGCAGCTGACGGCAGCGATAAAGATCGTCATCAGCATGGCAAACGCCTCTTTGTCGTTGAGTTCGCGACAATGTGTCGAATATAAATGCGCCAGCTTAAAAATTCTGTCATAGCTGACTAATTCAAACAGCAGACCTGCCACGAACAGGGCAATAACCATCAACGGAATAAACCAGGTCAGAAAATACTTATCGCAGACAGCATCGACGACAATATTGATACGGCGCTTGATGAAAGCAATCATGTGAGTCTCGTTGTTGAGCGGGCAGTTTGTTCTGATCGAAATAGGTTTATGCGTTCTTTAATCGTCTTTTTTTATTGATTGATGACGATGCTAACATTTTTCAGTCAGCGCCTAATGTTTCTGTGGTGAAATGATCATGTCTGCGCTATGTTTGTCAGCCTTGCAACAACAGATATGCATGACGATATAGAAGTGTTGCCGTCAGCGGAATAGAAATTCTATTAAGATAGGCGAATGAGCAATGGATGCATACAAAAACTCAAACAAGAAATTCAAACAAGAAATTCAAACAGGAAATCATGATGTTAACGACGGAACAAATCACCCGATTTACGCAAGACGGTTACGTCATCGTGCCGGATTTTAAAACCGCAGCTGAGATCGCTGGCCTGCGTGAACGTGCGGCGCAGATCGTCGATGCGTTCGACCCTGCGCAATCCCGTTCCATCTTCACGACCAAAGAGCAGGAACAACATATCGATCACTATTTCTTAAATTCAGCGAATAACATCAGCTGTTTTTTCGAAGAAGAAGCGTTTGATGCGCAAGGCAATCTGCGTCAGGATAAATCGCTGTCGATTAATAAAATCGGTCATGCGATGCATGATCTTGATCCCGTGTTCAGCGCTTTTTCACGTGGCCCTGCGCTGGCTGAAGTGGCGCGCCAACTCGGTTTGCAGCAGCCGCAAATCTGGCAGTCGATGTATATCTTCAAGCAGCCTGGCATCGGCGGCGAAGTGCGCTGGCATCAGGATGCGACTTATTTTGAAACCGACCCGGTCAGCGTTACGACTTTCTGGTTTGCGCTCGAAGATGCGACGCTGGACAACGGTTGTCTGTGGGCAGAACCGGGTGGACACCGCACGGCTATGCGCGAACGCTTTGTGCGCGAAGGTGATCTGGTGCGCGTAGAAAAACTCGATGCCACACCGTGGCCGGACGATAGCACTGCCGTGCCGCTTGAAGTCAAAGCGGGCAGTCTGGTCTGTTTTCACGGGCTGCTGCCGCATTACAGCGCGCCGAACCGCTCGCCGGTATCGCGTCATGCCTACACCCTGCATGTCACCGATGGCGCAACGCGCTATTCGCCGCAAAACTGGATACAACGTGATGCCAGCTTTCCGGTGCGCGGCTTCTGATCAGTATCCGCAGCGACAATAATTAATCACATTCAACAACGTTCAACAATAATTAAAACGAGAGACTATGACGACAGCAAACACGATGCACCCGTTTGACGAAGCAATACAACTGACGCCGCAGGGCGATCACTACCGTGGCCAGACTTCGGCAAAATACGCGAATATGGTCGGCCCGTTTGGCGGCATCACGGCGGCAACTTTGCTGCGCGCCGTGATGGATCATCCTGAATGTCAGGGCGAGCCGCTGGCGCTGACCGTGAATTTTGCTGCGCCCGTTGCCGACGGCGCATTTGACCTGATTCCCAAGCTGATCCGCACCAACCGTTCAACCCAGCACTGGAGCATAGAGTTAGTGCAGCACGGCCAGATCGCAGCGACAGCCACTGCCTTGTTTGCAACGCGCCGTGAAACCTGGTCGGCAACCGAAGCGCAGTTTCCCGACGTTAGCGATGTCGGTGAAGGCATGGAAATTCCGCCAACCGGGCTGGCATGGGTGAATCGTTACCATATCCGCACGCTGCGCGGCCATCTTGGGCTGACCCCGGCATCGCAGGAAACGAGCAGCGACACCGTGACGCAGCAATGGATACGCGACGAGCCGCCACGCGTGATGGATTTCTGTTCGCTGACGGCGATTGCCGATGCGTTTTTTCCGCGTATTTACATCAAACGCAAACAGGCGGTGCCAGCCGGAACCGTTTCACTGACCGTGTATTTTCATGCGGATGCCGCAACGCTGACCGCACATGGGACGCAGTGTGTGCTGGGATATGCGCGCGCGAATCGTTTTTATAATAATTATTTCGATCAGATCGCTGAATTGTGGACGCCGGACGGCGCATTACTGGCAACCACCACACAGGTCGTGTATTACAAACAGTAATTCTGCGCACGTTAAAAAAGGCAGCACCGCGATTCAAGCTGTGCTGCCTTTTTTGTTGCGGCGGCTCATACAGAGAACCTGTTCCATGCGCGTCTTATGGTCGCCCTGCGGCAACCCAGTTCAGTAATTCATCGAGTGCAGGTTTGGCTTTGCTGGCTTCATCATGGTTAATCATTGCGACAACGATCCATGCCTGATCGTGAATGTCGCGCACATAACCGGCAATCGCCGTGGTGTTTTTCAGGGTGCCGGTTTTGATGCGGGCGCGGAATTCGGCGGCGCTGCCTTTCAGGCGTTTGCGCATGGTGCCATCGAGCGCGGCGACTGGCATGCTGGAACTGAATTCCGGGTTCCATAAACTACGCGCACCGACCGCTAAAATTGCCGCCATCTGATTTGCGCTGATGCGCTCTGTGCGTGATAAGCCTGAGCCATTTTCCAGCACCAGCCCGGCATCACTGATCCCGCGTTTCGCCAGCCAGTTTCTGATACGCGCATCGGCTGCCTGCAAGGTATTGCCGTTGGTTTTGTCAGGCGATTCTGCGCCCAGCGTCAGAAATAAAATCTTCGCCATCGCATTATCGGATTGCTTGTTGACGATACGCAGCGTGTCAGCCAGCGTTTCCGATGCACGTTCATGCAAGAGTGTCGTATTTGACGGCACCAGCCCATCGCGCACCTGACCTTGCCAGCTACCGCCCATTTCCTGCCACAGCGCACGGAACATGTGCGCGATGTACTGATTGCGTTCGATGATATTCAGGTACGTCGTGATTTTGCAGCGCCGTGGAAAGCCGCCGCTGAGCATGATCTCGATCTGGTCTTTACGCTGAAATTCGATGACGGGTGCTTTCCATTCGCTTTCCCATTCGGCGCAGGATTTTTCATTGAAGTGCAGATGATTTGAAAATTTGATCTTGTCGAGCGGTGTCAGCAAACGGGTATCGATTTTTTCGGCGGTCGATTCGATACTGAACGAAGTCAGATTGCTGTGGATCAGTAAGGCATCAGGAATCACGTTGTAATACGCGTCGGGATGTTCATCAAATGGCGGTGCGTCTATGTCGAGGCGCTCCGGCTGAAAATAACTGCGGTCCAGAATCAGATCGCCATTGATTTTGCGTATGCCTTGCGTGCGCAAAGCGCGCAGCATGACACTGAATTTTTCCCAGGTCAGATTCGGGTCGCCGCCACCGCGCAAATACAGATTGCCGTTCAGGGTTTCTTTTTTGAGCGGCTTATCAGCAAGAAATTGTGTCTTCCAGCGAAAGGTCGGGCCCAGCTCTTCGAGTGCAATCAGGGTTGTCAGCAGCTTCATGGTCGATGCCGGACTAAAGCTGGCATCGGCATTTTGCTGTAATACTGGCGTCGCTGTTGCCGGATTCAGCGGTATCACCACCGCACTCATCGCTGCAGACGGAACCGGAGAATGACGGAAAGCGTCTTCTACTTTCAGCGGCAGCACAGTTTGTGCCAGCAGGCTGCCTGAATACAGCGTTGAAGATAATATGCCCAGCAAGCACGACGTCAGTTTCAGCATGGTGATCCTCTTTCTTCGATGCTGCATTGTAGAGGAATGCAGCAGGCAGCAACAGTCTGCGGACGCTCTGTAAGCCATGACAGATTCGCTCTGTCGTATGCCTATTCCTTATCGCTAGCTGCGAAAAAACGCTGTTTCAGGACATAAGCCCTTGATTTCGTTATAATTTCGCCCTTCCTTCGTCACCGGTCACCGCCATGAGCTTGCTCGTTAATCAAACTGAACTGTTATCCCCCGCTAAGAATGTCGATATCGGGTGCGAGGCTATCCTGCATGGCGCGGATGCGGTGTATATCGGCGGCCCGTCGTTTGGTGCGCGTCACAATGCGAGTAATGAACTCAGCGATATCGCCGGGCTGGTGCAATTCGCCCATCGCTACCATGCGCGTATTTTTGTGACCATGAATACGATATTGCATGAATCCGAACTCGAACCGGCACGCAAACAGATTCACCAGTTATACGAAGCCGGTGTCGATGCGCTGATCGTGCAGGACATGGGCATACTCGAACTCGATATTCCGCCGATACAGCTACACGCGAGTACGCAGTGCGATATCCGTGGCGTCGAGAAAGCGAAATTCCTCGGCGATGTCGGTTTCTCGCAATTGGTGCTGGCGCGCGAACTGACGATAGAACAGATCAAGGCGATTAAAGCTGAAGTGAAAACCCCGCTGGAATATTTTGTCCACGGCGCTTTGTGCGTGGCATTTTCCGGCCAGTGTTATATCTCGCATGCGGATAATGGCCGCAGCGCGAATCGTGGCGATTGTTCGCAAGCCTGCCGTTTGCCTTACACCCTGACTGATGGCGAGGGCAGGGTGGTCGCGTACGAAAAACATTTATTGTCGATGAAAGACAATGACCAGAGCCGCAATCTGGAAGCGCTGCTTGATGCCGGCGTGCAATCGTTAAAAATCGAAGGCCGCTACAAAGACATGGGCTACGTCAAAAATATCACGGCGCATTATCGTATGTTGCTCGATGAAATTTTAGAGCGCCGACCAGAATTCACGCGTGCCTCCAGCGGCCATAGTCAGATTGCGTTTACACCGGATGTCGATAAAAATTTCCACCGTGGTCACACCGATTATTTTGCCAACGGGCGCTTAGATAATATCGGTGCGTTTGATTCGCCGAAATACGTCGGTCTGCATCTCGGTTATGTCACGCGCATAGGCACGACCTGGTTTGAGATCGAAGCGAATGAGCCTATGGCGAACGGTGATGGTCTGAACTACATGCACAAACGCGAAGTGATGGGCATACAAGCCAATACCGTCGAGCACATGGGCAAAAATGAGAATGGCGATGTCTGGCGCATTTCTCCGAATGAAAAAGTCAGCGAGCTGACCGGCCTGAAAGTCGGCATGCTGATTAACCGTAATCGCGATCAGCGCTGGGAACAGGCGTTGACCAAAAAATCGGCAGAGCGCCGCGTGCCGGTCTGGCTGACGCTCAACGACGATAGCGACGGACTGACGCTGACTATGCATGATGCCGATGGCGTCACTTCATCAGTACACACAGTGCTGGCGCTGGAGCCAGCGCAGCAGGCTGATAAAGCCGAAGCATCGCTGCGCGACAGTCTCGCCAAGCTGGGTAACACCATGTTTGAAGCGGCGAATGTGGATCTGCGTTTGCGTCAGCCGTGGTTTGTTCCTTCTTCTGTCATCAATGCATTGCGCCGCGATGCGGTGGCAGCGCATGAGGCGGCGCGGGTCGTGGCCTGGCCACGCCAGCCGCGCACACCGGCAGTGGAGCCGCCAGTCACTTATCCTGAAACCACGCTCAGTTATCTGGCGAATGTGTATAACAGCAAGGCGACCGCATTTTATAAAAAGCATGGCGTACAACTGATCGCCGCCGCGTATGAAGCGCATGAAGAAGCGGGCGAGGTATCTCTGATGATCACCAAACATTGCCTGCGTTTTTCATTTAACCTGTGCCCGAAACAGGCGAAAGGTGTGAAGGGCGTGCAAGGGCAGGTGAAGGCCGAGCCGATGACGCTGGTCACCGGTGATGAAAAATACACGCTCAAATTTGATTGCAAACCCTGCGAAATGCACATCATCGGCGTGATGAAAAAACACATACTGCAATCGCCGCCGCCATCGTCGGTGCCTTACAGCCCTATGGTGTTTCACAAGACCCGACCAGCGGCAAACTGATCTGTTTCGCAAATGACGGGCGTTGAACGCTAAAAAAAGGCTGAACATGTTCAGCCTTTTTTTATATCGTCGCGGGATCAGCGCATATCAAATAATTCCTGATGGAAGTCATTGCCAGACAAGCCTTTTGCCAGCATATCCTGACGCAGCGCTTTGCCGAAATTTTTCGGTCCGCAGAACCAGATGCTGGCGGATGACCATGCCGGTACGGCAGCGCAAACCCGATCTGCACTAAGCCTGCCATCGGCATCCGAACGTAAGACATGCAAACGCACGCCAGCCTTGTCGGCACTGGCTTGTACCTTGGCAATGAAGCCTTCATCCGGTGCCGCCGTGCTGTAAAACAAATCGATCTCACGCGCGTCGGCCTGCTCTGCCAGTGACTGCATACGGGCGATGAACGGGGTGATGCCTATGCCACCGGCAATCCAGATCTGGCGCGATTTATTATCGTCAAAGGCGAAACGTCCGTACGGGCCTTCGACTTTGACCAGATCACCGGTTTTCAATGTTGCCGGTAAGCTTGCGGTGTAATCGCCTATGCCTTTGATCAGAAACGTCAGCCTGCCATCGTCATTCCATGCCGAAGAAATGGTGAACGGATGCGGGCCTTCACTCGTGTTAAACGTCAGGAACGCAAACTGGCCGGCGGCATGACCGCTCCAGCGGTCTTTCAGATGAATCACCACTTTCAGCACACGATTATCGGTGTGATACTGAATCTCTTCGATCGCACCGACTGCCTGCCGCTGTGCGCCAACTTTACGGAACAGCGACATCAAAGCAGCGATGGTGCCGCCCGCCATCAAGACTGCCATCAGCGGCGCGATCAGGTGATCCCAGTAGGTGTACTTCATCAGCACCGTCGAATGGAAGACCAGCACCAGATATGCAATCGCCAGCAAGCGATGGGTTTTAAAGAAATAGCGATACGGAAAACGTTTGATCAGCGCCAGAGCTATCAACAGCACCATCGCGTAAAACGCCCACTCACCTATCTCTTCGGCAAAGTGACGCTGGCTTTGAAAAAACTGAAACAAGGGCACGGTCTGCTCGGCCGCCGGTTTGCGTGCAGGCCGCGTCAGCCAGCCCCAGCCGACCATCCATTTCGGCCCCTTCGCCCATAGCCAGTGAATCACGGAAATCACCAGCGCCGTGATGCCCAGCCATTTGTGCAGGCGATACGATTTATCCAGACCGCCCAGCAGATTTTCTGCAATCGCCGGTCGTATCGCCAGCAGCATGCCTATACTCATCACACCGATACCGATAATGCCGGTGTAATTCATGACAGAAGTACGTAAGGCGAAGAAATTATAAGGCTCGCTTAACACCGTATCGGCGAGCAGCCACAAGACGCTCAGCAGTGCGATGAGCAGCAGATATATCCTTTGAATATTTTTCATTGTTGACTTTCAGCATCAGACTTTCAGCCAGCCCTGTTTCATCGAAAAGCCAATGATCATCAGCAGCATTGCGCCGTAATACATGGTTTTCCAGACGAAGCCGGGCTTCTCTTGCGATGCATCGCCGGCGCGGGTTGAAAACTGGAAAATACCCCGATGTTTGTAAGTGCAAATGGCAAACAGGATGAAGGCGGTACCGGTGAGCGCCTGCGGGAGTAACTGCGTTTTCCAGGCAGTAACTAAATCGTAAGCGCCGAGCAGGCCGAAAAAAATCAGCCAGACCCACGCATGTGGTGCGGTGATTTTTTTTGTTTGAGGTGTAGTCATGCAGAGTGCCTTGAATTTTTTTAATACCAGTGGCGACGCCGCTAAAGCGGGCTGAAGGTCGCCGGATTTGTAGGACATTGATGCATGGCGCTAAGTGTTGCGGCATCTCGCCAACGACATCGTCTGCGGCATTGTTGGTGCTGGCAGCAGCGCTTATTGCGGCCAATTGTGCTTCAATATACTACCGGGGAGTATATTTTAAACCCCTTATTCTACGCTAAGAATAAGGTGGAAATCGAAGATACTCCCCTGTTTTTACTCTATGCCGGGCATGTTTCGCTGTTTGTATTCTGCTTCACTTTTTCCACGGCAGCATGCGCAGCATCGTGCCATCTTTGACGATGAAGTGATGCCACAACGCTGCCAGAACGTGGAAGCCCACGACAAAATAAATCGCTTCACCGACCGTTTCATGGAGTTCCTTGATGCTGCTTTTCAGTTCCGGATTCGGTGCGATCAGTTGTGGCAACAGCATGCCGAAGAAACTGACATCGCGTCCGCCCGCCTGATAAAACAGCACGCCGCTCAAAGGCAAACCCAGCATCATCAGATACAGCACCAGATGCACCAGATGTGCACTACCGGTTTGCCAACGTGGGCCCGGTAAAGCGGCTGGTGCTTTGAAGGTGAACCGCAGTGCTAGGCGAACCAGTACAAATAAAAACACCAGTTGCCCTGCCAGCATATGCACCGACTTCAAGGTGTCGCGCAAAGGCTCGCCTTTCGGAATATCTTCCCTGACCTGAATTGCTGCGAGCACGACGGCGATCAGAATGAACATCAGCCAATGTAAGGCTGCCGAGAAAGGGTGATAACGTGAAGTTTGCATATTCTTTGTACCTGGTGAAACACTGCGCAAAACACAGCGGGTTGGGGAAAAGAAATGGAATGAAAGCATAGCGCATGGCATCCAGTCAACCCGGCGTCATGCAGCGGTGATTCATACTAACCGACCCGTCAGCGGTATGACCAGCACAAAGCTATGATCTGCATCAATACATGCGGAGTAAAAAGCCCTTAATGAATGAGAAGTATTCGCGTAGCCAATCGTTATATCGTATATACAGCGGCGTCGCTGCACCGGCCGTCTGCACAGATGACCAACCCAACCGGTGTGCAATCATGCGCGCCCGCAGCACGTGAAAATCACTGCTGACGATGAGTATTCCATCTTGCGGCATCACCGCATTTTTTTCCAGCAAAGGCTGGCTGAATAACAGATTTTCATACGTTGTGGTGCTGCGTTCTTCCTGAATGATACGCTCGGCCGCCAGCCCGTGCGCGCGCAGATAATCGCCCATGATCTGCGCTTCGCTACACGGCAGCGTCCAGTTTTTTCCACCTGTGACCAGCACCTTCGCCGCAGGCAAACGCCGCGCCCATTCCAGTCCTAGATCCAGCCGCGCCGCTAGCGTTGGTGATGCACTGCATTTCAATGAACCCGAGCCCAACACCATGATAGCTTTGACCGCCGCCGTCTTTTTATCGGTCAGCCCGGCGGCATCATTGCTGCGTTGTAAGAAAATGAAAAACAGAACCAGACTCAGCAACCACGCGCCAGCCAGCAACCGCGCCAGCATCCAGACTTTCTGTCGCCATAATTTTTGCGAACGCCAGCGCCCGAATTGCTGCGATTTCCAGCGTAAGACCATCAGACCACAACCGATGCACAGCGGCAGCACCACGCCAAAATTCACCAGCCCGGTGGACATCAGAAAAACCGCATCGACGACGAGCAGCGCGGCGATCAATACAGTGACGATGGAAAACAACTGACGAAGAACACTGGCAGGCATGGCGTATTTAAAAAAGACAACAGCAGAGGTGCAAAACCTTAGCATACTGTGTTGGTAAATTCATTCGGAACATATTGGTGTTAATTTGGTGACCTCGACTGGTCAGTGAAGCATACTTCGGGTGAACGAAAAATAAAAAACGATCTTAGATTTATAAATCTGAATCAATAAAGCTTCCATTTTTTTGATTAGTATTTGTATGTGGTTTGATTTGAATTTATTTCTGTTGCCGTCATCGACGATATTTTTCTGTAACGTCAATATTTGTTTTCATAATAAGGAATTCATGATGATTTCCCGGCGGACATTTACACTTTCGGCGCTGGCTGCGGTTGGTGGGGTGACGACGTTAACATCGTGTTCGTCGGGAGCTGAGGGGCGTTACGATGTTGCGAGTCGCGATCTCTGGCGACACAGTGCGGTGATTCCGAAGGAAAAGGCGGCGCTTTTGCATGAGCTGGTGCGCTATGCGACGCTGGCGCCGTCGAGCCACAATACGCAATGCTGGAAATTTCATATCGGCGACAACGCGATTTCGATACTGCCGGATTTTTCGCGCCGATGTCCAGCGGTTGATCCTGATGATCATCATCTTTTTGTCTCGCTTGGTTGTGCCGCAGAAAATCTGGCGCAGGCTGCGTTGGCGCATGGGCTGATGGCGCACAGCAGTGTTGATGCAGCGGCGGGGAACGCACTGCGCTTATCGCTGGAACCAACGCGTGCGCTGGCATCGCCACTGTTTCAGGCTATTCCTGTGCGTCAGAGTACCCGTGCTGATTACGATGGCAAACCTTTGACGACATACGAACTCGATTTATTGCAGCGCGCTGGTAGTGGCAACGGTGTGCGCCTGATCTTACTGACGCAACGGACAGCGATGGAGAATGTGCTGGAATACGTTGTTCAGGGCAATACCGCGCAGATGCAGGATCGTGCTTTCATTGCAGAGCTGAAGAAGTGGATGCGTTTTAATGCGGACGATGCGATGCAAATGGGCGATGGGCTTTACTCGGCCTTGTCCGGCAATCCATCGTTGCCTTCGTCGCTGGGCAGCGTTTTATTTGATTTGTTTTTCACGCCGAAAAGCGAGAACGATAAATACGCGAAACAGGTGCGCAGTTCAGCGGGGATTGCGGTATTCGTTGCCGATGGCAGCAGCCCTGCCGATTGGCTGGAGGTGGGGCGCTGCTATGAACGCTTTGCGCTGCAATCTGCGGCGCTGGATATACGTAATGCATTTTTAAATCAGCTGGTCGAGGTGTCTGCATTGCGCCCCCAGTTTGCCAATTTTCTAGGTATTGCGCCGCGCAGACCTGATCTGGTGGTACGTTTCGGTCACGGTCCCAGAATGGCATCGTCGATGCGGCGGCCAGTGCAGTCAGTGCTGGTCTGAAAATACGCCGGGCTACACATCTGCAGTCAGCATCCTTTTCATTAGCTGAATATACCCCGGGGAGTATATTTACAGCCCTTTATTTTACGCTGACAATAAGGCGAAAAACGAAGATACTCCCCTGAAAATGGGGATTACGGGAGTATCACCAGACCAGAATGCTGATGCGAATTGCGGTCGCCGCGACGGTAGCTGCGATACAGGAATTTGCCATCGGTGTGGCTGCTGCACAGCGTGCAGGAATGGCCTTTGTCGATCTGCTGTACACCAGCTTTTTGTAATTCGATGACGGCAATCGCATTCAGATCCAGATGCCGGTATGACGGTGTGATGAGTTCGGCCGGATGATCCGCAAACGCATCGACAAATTCCTGAGCGAGCTCTGCGCTGACTTCAAAGCAGCAGGCGTTGATATGCGAACCGATGGCCGCGACCCAGTCTGCCGGATCTTCCCCTTCGGCGCGCAGCCGTTGCCACAATGCGCCAATCACGCCATAACGCAGACCACGCCAACCCGCATGAACTGCCGCAATCGCTTTGCCGTCGCGCCGCGCAAACAGCACCGGCACGCAATCGGCGGTAATGACCGTCACCGGTATACCCGGCTGGCGGGTATAAAAACCGTCGGCGCCGCCGCACATTTGTTGCGCTGTGGTGATCTCGACGATCTCCGTTCCGTGCACCTGAGTTTTCTCCGGCACGCGATGCCAATACGGGCTGAGCGCGCGCGGTACCAGATGCCGCGCCGTACCAAAACCATATTGAATACCGGGAATAGCAGCGAGCAGCGGAGAGGTCAGGGACATGTCAAGGGGAATAAAAAATACGGCGCAATTCAGCGAATTCAGTTCGATACCAGCTCATACCTCAGCAATAACGGATTTGTCGTGGCAAGTCCACGTATTGTACGTTTGTGAGTTTTCTGGGCGGCACTATTTTAATCCAGGTACAGCTGATGCAGGTGATCGACACTCTTTGCGGCTATGCATGCGTAAAAAAGCCTGATTGCGTATCACATCCCCCTGAAACGAAATTGATAACGCTGACTGACCGGAAGACGGGCGCTGTGCTCACGAAGACTGAGCCAAACTGCGTCATTCACATCGCGGTTAACGCTGGCAATACGTTTTACTGCAACGAGGTAGCCGCGATGAATTTGCCAGAATCCAGCTTCTTCCAACATGCTCGCCAATTCTTTCAAAGGGGTGCGTATGTGTGCCTCGATGGTATCTGTCACCACACGCGTATATTTCAATTCGGCACAAAAATAGATCACGTCGCTGAGGTCAATAAAGTGGATAGTATTACCGACCGCTGCTTGTAACCATGCCGGTGGTGCCGTCTTGTGCTGCTGATTTTCCTGAATCTTTTGCATTACGCGACTGATGTCCGGTGGTGGTGTCCTCATACGTTCACGCACTCTGGCAATGGTACGCGCCAGTCGCGCCGGAGTGCTGGGTTTGACGACGTAATCGAGAGCTCCTTCTTCAAAGGCAGCAATCGCATGTTCTTGAAATGCAGTGACGAAGACCACGTGTGTGCGTTGCGCAAACGTTTTTGCAACGTCTAATCCGTTCAGGCCTGGCATACGGATATCCAGAAAGGCAACATCCGGTGCCATTTCTCTTGCCATGCGCAGGGCTTCAAATCCGTCGGCAGCTTCTGCGATGATCTTCGCTTCCGGCCACAATAACGCCAGCGATTCACGCAATTCCGCTCTAAGTAGCGGTTCGTCATCCGCGATCAGTACACGTGGTGCTTTTTCAGAGTTGTCAGAACGGTTCATGATGTAATGTTGCTTGCGGGTATAAAAATGGATATGAGCAAACCAACCGTGATGATGGTGTTCATGTCGTTGATGAGATGAGTGGCACGATCAGTTCCGCCACGGTGCGCTTTTCAGGTGTCATCCGTAATTCAAAACGTGCGTCACCAGCGTACAACGCTTGCAGGCGTTCGCGCAAATTGCGTAAGCCTACACCATGGCCGATCACGTTTTGTTCGAGACCTGCTCCGTTATCACTTACGATCACATGCAGGCAGCCATTTTTTTCCTCTGCCTGCAACAGGATGTCGACCTGTCCCGGCTGGCGTTCGACACCATGCTGTACGGCATTTTCCACCAGTGACATCAGCATCATCGGGGGTAAGGCGATGTCACGCAGTGCCGGCACGTAATTCAGTTGAAAACGCAGACGGTCGCCAAAGCGTATTGCCATCAGTGCCAGATAGTTTTCTGCCAGTTCAAATTCTCTGCCGACGGTGGACATCGGTTGGCGTAAATCGGGAAGCGCGCTTTGCAGATAGGCAATCAGATGATCCAGCATTTGCACCGCCTTATTGGGATCATGGCGAGCCAGATAGCGACTATTTGCCAGCGTGTTGTAAAGAAAATGTGGCTCCACCTGCGCCTGCAAAGCTTTTAGTTCAGCGGCTAAAGCTAATTGTTTTAAATTGGCGATCTGCACTTCACGCGATTGCGTCTGGTTTCTCCACAAAGGCAGGCCGAGTAACAGGCAGGTGAATATCTGGGAGCTGACGAAGGCCTGAACGGAATTCAGTCCATCTAACTCGTTTGTATTTACCCACCAGTCGTAGCCGTGCAGCGCAGCCCATGATGTCAAGCAGGACAGCGATAACAGCCCGAACCATACCAGCAGCCAGTTACGTCCTTTTTTCAACAACCGCATAACGAGCAGCAATATCCACGCTGTTAAACACAAGGGGAATGCCAGTAAGCCGAATAATCCCAGCCAGGCTTGTGCCTGCCATTGTATCTCCAGAAAAATGACAGCCGCCAACATCAGGAGACTCAGAATTAGCTGTGATAATGAAAAACCCATTAGCGCTATTACTGCCGATCCTGCATCGTCAGTAATATGCTGGTCGCGTTTGTCCGACGGGCTGTGCCACAGCAGGCGCTTGCCAGCTGTGGTCAGAAAAGAGAAGGAGTTTAACTTCACAGCGCAGGCTTGGTCGGTAAAGATTTGACTGGTTTCATTTTATCCACTGGGATATCTGACCCTACTATTTCCAGCTGCAAATCATCTAACCAGACCTGACCTTTTCCTTCATCAATGACCCCAAACGCAATGGCTTTGGCATCGGCAGGCACGTCCAGCACCACGCTGCGCAATTGCCAATCGCTTGTACCTTTAATGGGTTTGTCCTGGCTATTATAAAAAGGAGAGTCTTCTCTTGAAGTTGTATCGACCCTCATCCACAAGCCAGCCCAATTATCGACATCTTTTGTTTTTATTCTTGCCTGAAAGCGCACCCGCTTGCCGCGATACTGATCAGCTGCAATCATTTGCATCAGCGTTCCCCAACTGCTCTCATCGCCACTAACGTAGCGGATAAATTTACTGCCTTTGCCAGAGGTGGTCTGGTTGCGGTCGATTCCTATCTGGTAGGATTTCGGCGATGCACCAGCCAGGTCCCAAGGTGGCGGAAGTTTTTCCAATGATTCAGCAGCCAGTGCATATAACGATGTGGCGGCGAGTACTGACAAAATAATATATCCGGGTTTCATTTTTTCTCCTTTTCATGACGACATGTCATGGAGCGACTTTGCCAGAGACAAGTAAAGTCGTGGCTGTCTTGCGACAGGCGCATGATTTTAACGATAAACGCTGTCACTGGAAGATAAACGGACTACGGACAATCCTATATATTTTCCTTTCCCTGATTTTTTATTGCTGTCGTCTCTCCGCGGTCCGCTTCTGGTTCACTTCTTGCATGTCCGCTTTCTGTTTAGTTTTTTTAAAGCATTCCGCTGACCATGCCAGTTTCCAAGTCTGATCCTTTGCCAGAACATAGCAGCCTGAAGATTGTGGTCGTCAATACTGTGAATTTGCAGGATGACGCGCAGCAGCCGGATGCGGATGCACGTGCGGCGCTGGAGGCGCAGCAGGCGCGGTCGCGGGCGCTACGGATAGGCTTGCTGCAGGCGGGCTACAACATTATTGCCTCGATCCCGGGTGATATTTACATGATAGAGCGCATTGCGCAGTTGCAGCCGGACATGATCATCATCGATGCCGAATCCGACGCCCGCGATGTACTGGAACACATGGTCTTTGCAACGCGTGATGCGCCGCGCCCTATTGTCTTGTTCACCGAAGACGGCAATCCTTCGCAACTGGCGGCGGCGATGGAAGCGGGCGTGTCGGCGTATGTGGTGGCGGGTTTGCAGACGGATCGGGTAAAGCCGGTGCTGGATGTGGCGATGGCGCGGTTTCATGCAGATCAGAAGCTGCGTACAGAATTATCCGATACCAAGGCGCGACTGGCGGAGCGTAAAACCATAGAGCGTGCCAAGGGATATCTGATGGAGCGCCATCATTTATCCGAGAACGACGCTTACCAGCGTTTGCGTAAGCAGGCGATGGAAAAAAACATGAAACTGGTTGATCTTGCCCAGCGTTTGCTGGATGCCTCGGATTTATTGGGCTGACGCTTTGCGGGTGTTCTGCTTTGGTGCGTCGCACAACTAAAGTGCGTTGGCATGGGCTTGCCACCTCGTTATTTCGCGGGACGCCACTCTGAGTAATCGCTGGCACAGCAATTGCTCATACAAATTCAAGCGCCAACGATGGCGTCAGTAAAATGCAGTACCAATCAACCGGCGAACAAAACTGCCGGGAATAAAAGGAAATATAGCGTTCACCGCTAACGGCGGCGGTGTCGTTCAGACAAAGGTGTCTTTCCATCTGTTTTTTCAAAGCGGATGGCAGGCACCTTTTTTGTTTTTTGGTAGGGCTGACGCAAAGTTGTCCTGGCAAGGCATGGCGACGAAGACAGTACGAATAGTACGGCGAGGAGCCATAACGCCGCTGGGGCGGTTTTGCGTCAGCTCTGTTGGGATTATTTTTTATTCGCTGGAGTGAACATGACTAAGCCGCAACAACCTCAGAATCAGGAAATCCACCATGATGAAGCAAAGATCAATTTGCCGCGTCGCAGCTTGTTGCAAAGCGCTGGCGTGTTTGCGGGAGCCAGCATGATGGGCTTATCAACCGGCGGTGTCTGGGCTGCGGGCTCAGATAAACCAGAAAAAACAGAAGTCCGCATCGGCTTTATTCCACTCACGGATTGCGCTTCCGTGGTGATGGCATCGGTGCTGGGCTTTGATAAAAAATATGGCATCAAGATCGTTCCGACCAAAGAATCATCCTGGGCAAGTGTGCGCGATAAGCTGGTCAATGGCGAGCTGGATGCGGCGCATGTTTTGTACGGTTTGCTGTATGGCGTGCAGATGGGCATCGGCGGCGCGAAAAAAGATATGGCTGTGCTGATGACGCTGAATAACAATGGTCAGGCGATCACCTTGTCAAAGAAACTTGCCGAACAAGGTGCAGTCGACGGTGCCGGTCTGGCCAAACTGATGGCACGTGAAAAACGTGAATACACGTTTGCCCAGACTTTCCCGACAGGCACGCACGCGATGTGGCTGTATTACTGGATGGCAGCCAATGGCATTCACCCGTTGAAAGACGCAAAAGTCATTACCGTACCGCCACCGCAGATGGTCGCGAATATGCGGGTTGGCAATATGGACGGCTATTGTGTCGGTGAACCGTGGAACCACCGCGCGATTGCCGATGGCATCGGCATTACGGCAGCGACGACGCAGGATATCTGGAAAGACCATCCGGAAAAAGTGCTCGGTACCACCGATGAGTTCACCAAAAAATATCCGAACACTGCGCGCGCGATGACGGCGGCGATACTGGAAGCGAGCCGATGGATCGATGCATCGTTGTCGAATAAAACAAAGATGGCAGAAACGATCGCCGACAAATCGTATGTAAATACCTCGGTCGATGTGATTAATCAGCGCATTTTAGGCCGCTATCA
The DNA here is from genome assembly GCF_018139565.1 of Cognatundibacterium rivi. Lineage (GTDB taxonomy): Bacteria > Pseudomonadota > Gammaproteobacteria > Burkholderiales > Burkholderiaceae_D > Undibacterium > Undibacterium rivi. The sequence continues at coordinate 345,076 of NZ_JAGSPK010000003.1, read as the reverse complement.
GAATGGTCTGGGTAAAACCTGGGACGACCCGAATTACATGAAATTCTTTAACGATGGTGCGGTGAATTTCCCGTATCTGTCGGATGCGATGTGGTTCATGACCCAGCATAAACGCTGGGGCTTGCTGAAGACAGATCCGGATTATCTGGCGGTGGCAAAAGCAGTGAACCGGATTGATATCTACAAAGATGCAGCAGCGATGGCGAAGGTGAATGTGCCTAAAGACGCGATGCGCAGCAGCAAACTGATGGATGGCACGGTGTGGGATGGTAAGAACCCTGCAGCGTATGCCGCCTCGTTCAAAATCAAAGCCTGACACGCGGTTTCGGGAGGAAAGTATGACGACCCTAGTACATGATGCAATCGGCGCCACAGAAAAACTGACTACTGCAGAGATCAGCAACGGCACTTCAGCAAGCGCAGTAACCGCGGTAACTGCCACATCAACGGTAGCAGCGGTAACTGCAGGCGCAGTCGCAAACACAGCAGCACCGGTAAAACAGGTGCAGCGTTCATTCCGGCCTTTGTTGCTGAAAGTATTGCCGCCCTTGTTTGGTATCGCGCTGATGGTGCTGATCTGGTCGATTATCGCGGTGAAAGACTCTTCTTTCCCCTCGCCATGGGTGACTTTGCAGGAAGCGATCAAAGTTTTTTCTGATCCGTTTTATCAGAACGGGCCGAATGATCAGGGCATAGGCTGGAATATTTATGCCTCGCTGAAACGCGTTGCGGTCGGTTTCGGGCTGGCTGCGGTTGTCGGTATCCCGCTGGGTTTTCTGATTGGACGTTTTTCATTTTTATCCGGCATGTTCAACCCTGTCATCAGCCTGCTGAAACCTGTGTCGCCACTGGCATGGTTGCCTATCGGTCTGCTGGTTTTCAAGTCGGCGCATCCGGCAGCGATCTGGTCGATTTTTATTTGCTCGATCTGGCCTATGGTGATCAACACCGCGATCGGTGTGCAACGGGTGCCGCAGGATTATATGAATGTGGCGCGGGTACTGAATTTGTCGGAATGGAAAATCGTCACCCGCATTTTATTGCCCAGTGTGTTGCCTTATATGCTGACCGGCGTGCGCCTCGCGATCGGTACTGCCTGGTTAGTGATCGTGGCGGCAGAAATGCTGACTGGCGGCGTCGGTATTGGCTTCTGGGTCTGGGATGAATGGAATAACCTGAATGTACCGCACATCATTATCGCCATCATCGTCATCGGCCTGGTTGGTCTGATACTCGAACAGATACTGGTTGCTGCTGCACGCGCATTCACCTATGAAGATACGGGAGCATGAACATGGAAACGATGAGCAATGCCGCAGATAAAAAAATCCGTGAAATCGATCAGAAGTACATAGAAATCAATCAGGTCGAGATGCGTTTCGATACGCGCAAAGGCAGCTTTCATGCGCTGCGCGAGATTAACCTGAATGTGGCGAAAGGCGAATTTGTGACGCTGATTGGTCACTCCGGCTGTGGCAAATCGACCTTGCTGAATCTGATTGCCGGCCTGACCAAAGCCAGCTCCGGCACCTTGCTGTGCGCGCACCGCGAGATCGCAGGGCCATCACCGGAGCGCGGCGTGGTGTTTCAGAATCATTCGCTGCTGCCGTGGCTGACCTGTTTTGAAAATATTTATCTGGCGGTCGAACGTGTATTCGGTGCATCAGAAAATAAGACCAAGCTGATCAAGCGCACCATGCATGCGTTATCGCTGGTCGGGTTAACGCATGCAGAGAAAAAACGTCCGAATGAAATTTCCGGCGGCATGAAGCAGCGCGTCGGCATTGCCCGCGCACTGGCCATCGAGCCGAAAGTCTTACTGATGGACGAGCCTTTCGGTGCGCTTGATGCGCTGACCCGTGCGCACTTGCAGGATGAATTGCTGAAGATCGTCGCCAAGACAGAATCCACGGTTGTCATGGTGACGCACGATGTGGATGAGGCGGTGTTGCTGTCAGATCGCATCGTCATGCTGACCAACGGCCCGGCGGCAACGATAGGTGAGATTTTGCATGTCGATCTGCCGTGTCCACGTGATCGTGTGGCGCTGTCGCAGAATCCTCAGTACGCCGCGTATCGCAGCGAAGTGCTGGAATTTTTGTATCACCGTCAGTCGCATCCGGCAAAGGATGTGGCGTAAGCCCGGCAATCAAAACAGAACAGGGACATACAATGAAAAAGCTCAAACTGGTGATGGTCGGGAATGGCATGGCGGGCGTACGCACGCTCGAAGAACTGCTGAAGATCGCCCCCGATCTGTATGACATTACGGTCTTCGGCGCCGAACCTTACGCGAATTACAACCGGATTTTATTGTCGCCGGTACTCGCTGGCGAACAAACCATCAAAGACATTATGCTCAATGATGTGGACTGGTATGAGGAAAACCATATCACACTGCATCTGGGGAAAAAAATCGTTCGCATCGATCGTGTGAAACGGCTGGTAATTGCAGACGATGGCACGCAGACCGAATACGACAGACTCTTGCTGGCAACCGGCTCCACGCCGTTCATGCTGCCGGTGCCGGGCAAAGATCTGAGTGGCGTGATTGCCTATCGAGATATCCACGACACGAATGCGATGATCGCTGCTGCCGAACAGCATACGCATGCCGTGGTGATCGGCGGCGGATTGCTCGGGCTGGAAGCGGCGAATGGCCTGAAAATGCGCGGCATGCAGGTCTCGGTCGTGCATTTGCCTGGCTGGCTGATGGAAAGGCAGCTCGACCCGGTAGCAGGCAAGATGCTGCAAAAATCACTGGAAGACCGCGGCCTGAATTTTTTACTCGAAAAAAATACCGAAGCCATACTCGGCGATGAACAAGGCCAGGTCAAGGCAATCCGTTTTACCGACGGGCTGGAAATTCCCGCGCAACTGATCGTGATGGCGGTGGGGATACGACCTAATACCGCACTGGCCGAATCTGCCGGCTTGTACTGCAATCGCGGCATCATCGTCAACGACACCATGCAAACCTATGACCCGCGTATTTATGCCGTTGGCGAATGCGTGAATCATCGAGGCACGGTATATGGTCTGGTTGCGCCTTTGTTTGAAATGGCCAAAGTCTGCGCCAATCATCTGGCGAATTTCGGCATCGGGCGTTATCAGGGATCAGTGACATCGACCAAACTTAAAGTGACCGGCATCGATCTGTTTTCTGCCGGTGAATTTATGGGCGGTAACGATACCGAAGAAATCATTTTGTCCGACCCGATAGGCGGCGTTTACAAAAAGCTGGTGCTCAAAGATGACAAGCTGATCGGCGCTTGTCTGTATGGCGATACGGTGGACGGCAGCTGGTATTTCAAACTGCTGCGCGAAGGAAAAAATATCGCAGAGATTCGCGATACGCTGATGTTTGGCGAATCGAATACCGGCGATGTCGGCCACGAAGGACATACCAAAGCAGCGGCGATGCCGGACAGCGCCGAGGTATGCGGTTGCAATGGCGTGTGCAAAGGCACCATCGTCAAAGCGATCAAAGAAAAAGGTTTATTCACGCTGGAAGATGTACGCAAACACACGAAAGCCTCGGCTTCCTGCGGTTCGTGCACCGGGCTGGTCGAGCAGATCATTATGTTCACGGTGGGCGGCGATTACTCTGCAACGCCGAAATCCAAGGCGATGTGCAGTTGCACCGACCATTCGCACGCGGCAGTAAGACAAACGATTAAAGAGCAGCATTTGCTGACGGTGGCCGCCGTGCAGCAATTCATGAACTGGCGCACGCCGAATGGTTGTGCGAGCTGTCGCCCGGCGCTGAATTACTACCTGATTTCCACCTGGCCGCGCGAAGCGATTGATGATCCGCAATCACGATTCATCAACGAACGTTCACATGCAAATATTCAGAAAGACGGCACTTATTCCGTGATTCCGCGCATGTGGGGCGGCGAAACCAATGCGTCGGAACTGCGCCGGATTGCCGACGTGGTCGATAAATACCAGATACCGACAGTCAAGGTCACCGGCGGTCAGCGTATCGATTTACTTGGTGTCAAAAAGCAGGATTTACCGGCGGTGTGGAGCGATCTTGGTATGCCGTGTGGCCTTGCGTATGCCAAAGGTTTGCGCACAGTGAAGACCTGCGTCGGCAGCGAATGGTGTCGCTTCGGCACGCAGAATTCCACTCTCATGGGACAACAACTGGAACGCGAATTAGCGCGCATGTATGCACCGCATAAGGTCAAGCTGGCGGTATCCGGCTGCCCGCGTAATTGCGCAGAGGCGGGGATTAAAGACGTTGGTGTGATCGGCGTCGATTCCGGTTGGGAGGTGTATGTCGGCGGTAATGGCGGCATTAAAACCGAAGTTGCGCAGTTCTTCGTCAAGCTGAAAACACATGAAGAAGTGATGGAATACACCGGCGCGTTTTTGCAGTTATACCGCGAAGAGGGCTGGTATCTGGAACGCACTGTGCATTACCTCGCGCGCGTCGGTCTGGATTATGTGAAGAAAATTATTCTGGAAGATGAAAGCAGACGTCAGGAGCTGTATCAGCGCTTGCTGTTTTCGCTGGAAGGCGAGAGCGATCCGTGGCATGCACCTGAAAAAGCGCAAGTCGATACGCGCCAGTTCACTGCATTGACGGTGTGATTTTTTCGTCGCTGCCAGCAAAAAATGTAAAGGAAACAGCATGTCAGAACAATGGAAAATGGTGTGCCGGGTTGAGGATATTCCTGTGCTTGGTGCGCGCGTGGTTGAGCGCCAGATCAAACCGGATGTGGCGATTTTCAGAAACAGCGAAAACAAGATTTTCGCGCTGCTGGATCAGTGTCCGCACAAAGGCGGGCCCTTATCGCAGGGGATCGTTTTCGGCGAACGCGTCGCCTGTCCTTTGCATAACTGGAATATCGAATTGCCGACCGGTTGCGCCGTGACACCGGACGAAGGTTGCACCCGACGCTTTAATTTGAAGGTCGAAGACGATCAGGTTTTTCTGGATGCGGAAGAATTACAAAGCTAGGTATCCGTATCCAGAAATACAGATACTCCCCCCTATTTTTAAATATTTATGCTTAATGTCCTTATAAATAAAGGGCGTTAAAAAATACTCCGGGGGAGTATATTTAATAGTGCAGGCAGCAAGGGGCAAGTATGACGGAAATAAAATCGACCTGTTGCTATTGTGGCGTCGGCTGCGGCGTACTGATTGCGACCGATGGTGCGCAGATCACTGGTGTTCGCGGCGACCCCGAACATCTGGCAAATGCAGGAAAATTATGCAGCAAGGGCAGTACTTTGCACTTGTCGGCACAGCCTGTGATTCAGCGGCAAGTGCGGGCGTTGTATCCTGAAATCCGCACACAAAAAAATCTTCCGCGCGTGCGTAGCGACTGGGACAGCACGCTGAATCTGATGGCAGAAAAATTTGCTGAAACCATACGTTCGCATGGGCCGGACAGCGTGGGCTTTTATATCTCAGGCCAGCTGCTGACGGAAGATTATTACGTCTTCAATAAACTCGCCAAAGGACTGATTGGCACGAATAACATCGACAGTAATTCGCGTCTGTGTATGTCGAGCGCCGTTGCCGGATACAAGCAGACGCTGGGTGCCGATGCACCGCCATGCAGTTACGAAGATATCGATCATGCCGAAGTGATTTTTATCGCCGGTTCTAACACGGCGTTTGCGCATCCGGTCTTGTACCGTCGCATCGAAGAAGCACGTAAAAATAATCCGCAGCTCAAAGTTATCGTGGCTGATCCGCGCCGCACCGATACCGCGCGCGATGCCGATCTGCATCTGGCGATTTTGCCGGGCACCGATGTGGCGCTGTTCAACGGCATGCTGCATCTGTGTTTGTGGGAAGAGTTGACCGACGCTGCGTTTATCGCTGCGCATACCGAAGGCTTTGCCGAGCTGCGGCAAACTGTGCGCGATTACACGCCAGCGATGGTGGCACAGACCTGCGGTATTAAGGAAGCTGATTTACTGCAGGCGGCACGCTGGTTTGGCGGTTCTGCGGCGACTTTGTCTTTGTATTGTCAGGGCTTGAATCAGTCTTCATCCGGTACCGCAAAAAATGCCGCGCTGATTAATTTGCATCTGGCGACGCATCAGATAGGCAAGCCGGGTGCCGGGCCGTTTTCTCTGACCGGGCAGCCGAATGCGATGGGCGGGCGTGAAGTCGGCGGCATGGCGAATCTGATGTCGGCGCATCGCGATCTGGCGAATGCGGCTGATCGCGCCGAGGTCGCACAATACTGGGGTGTGGATGAGGTGCCGGCCATGCCGGGGAAAACGGCCGTTGAATTATTTGAAGCTGTACGGGCAGGGCAGATTCGCCTGCTCTGGATCGTGTGCACCAATCCCGCGCAATCGATGCCAGAACAAAATCTGATTCGTGAGGCGCTGCAAAAAGCCGACATGGTGATTGTGCAGGAAGCCTATACAACGACGGCGACAGTGCCGTACGCCGATGTGTTGTTACCAGCGACCACCTGGGGTGAAAAATCCGGCACAGTGACGAATTCGGAACGGCGCATTTCGCGTGTCAATGCGGCACTCGCGGCACCGGCAGAAACTAAACACGACTGGCAGATTGCTGCCTTGTTTGCGCAAAAGCTGGCTTTGTTACTAAACAAAACTAAGCCGGATTTTGCCTATGAAACGCCGGAACAAATCTGGAATGAACACCGCGACAGCACGCGTGGCCGCGACCTCGATATCACGGGCTTATCGTATGCCTTGTTAGAAGAACAGGGGCCGCAGCAGTGGCCGTATCCACAAGGTGCCAGCGCGGGTAAAGCACGACTGTATGAAGATCATATTTTCGCAACGCCCAACGGCCGCGCACGCTTTGTGAATACGACGTATCAGGTGACGGCGGATAAAGTCGACCCTCGCCATCCGTTTGCCCTGACAACCGGGCGGCTGCGCGATCAATGGCATGGCATGAGCCGCACTGGCACCGTGCCGCAACTGTTTGCACACGCTGCTGAACCGGTCATCAATATGCATCCGCAGGATATGCAGCGGCGCTTTTTGAAGAATGGCGATCTGGTCCATGTCAGTAATCGTCGAGGTACGCAGATTTTCGCCGTCAGCGCGAGCGATGATCTGCGCGTCGGGCAGACTTTTATCGGCATGCATTGGGGCGAGGAGTTTCTTTCTGGTCGCGGCCACGGGCAGCATGTGGCGTATGGCGTGAATGCCCTGATGTCGCCAGCGACAGATCCTGTGTCGCGCCAGCCGGAACTCAAACATGCTGCAGTCAAAATAGTGAAAGCCGAAATGCCGTGGCGCTTTGTCGTGTTTGGCTGGATGGATGCGACACAGATATACGTGCTACAACAAGCGCTGCGCCCATACCTGCGGCAATTCACTTATGCGAGTTGCGTGCCTTTCGGTCGTGACAAAAGCGGCTTGCTGTTCCGCGCGGCCGATGATGTCGCACCTGCTGCTGAACTGCTACAGGAAATCGAAAAATTATTCGGTATTGCTGGCGCTGCCGTGTTGCGTTACGACGATCAGCGGCGCGGCACCGGGCGGCATATAGCAATTCGTGATGGGCAGTTGCAGGCAGTTGCGCTGACTGGCGATGTCTCTGCCGAAAGCTGGCTGAAACCGTATCTGATTGAACAGCAGCCGGTGGCAAAACTGGGGCGTTTGTTGCTGATGCCAGGCGCGAATACACCGCAGGGTTTTCAGGCAAAAGGCAAGGTGATCTGCAGTTGTCTGAATGTCGCAGAAAGCCAGATTGAGGATGCGCTGAGCGGCGAGTTGATACAGACTGACGCAACGCCTGCCGACGTCTTGGTTGGCCTGCAAAGCCGCTTACGCTGCGGCACCAGTTGCGGCTCATGCGTACCAGAAATTCGCCGCATGATTGCATTAAAAAAATCGGAAGTGCTTAGCGTATAAAAAAACACCGCGTGACGATGCTGCGTCAGGCGGTGTTTTGACAACAGAGATATATTTTTTAACGGAAACGGCGTGTCGTTTCGCGCACCACTAATTCCACCGGTGGCAGTTCGACATCAACGGGTTTGCCGCCGATCAGACCCAGCAGGGCGGTGGTGGCGATCAGACCCATATCGTACAAAGGCTGGCGTATCGTTGTCAGTGGTGGTGTGGTGTAGAGCGAGCCGGGTAAATCATCGAAACCAATTAAGGAAATATCTTCCGGTACGCGTATGCCTTTGCGATACAAACTTAGTCGCACACCGTAAGCGATCAGATCGTTACCGGCGAAAATTGCGCTGAATTGTTGTTGCGTATCAAACAGGCGATTGACCGCCATCAGACCGCTGGCTTCATGGAAATCGCCTTCCACTACGAGACCGGGGTCAAATGGAATATCGGCACTTTCCAGCGCCTGTTTGTAACCGGCCAGACGTTCATTCGCATCGGTATTATTCGATGGGCCGGTCACAAAAGCGATGCGACGATGACCCAGTTCGATCAGATGGCGTACTGCCTGATACGCGCCGTTCTGGTTATCGAGTTTAAAACCAATGGCAGTCGGGCTTTTCAGGGAGCGCCCGGTCGCGACGATGGGGCGTTGGGTGGCAAACTGCAACACAGCTTTATCTTCGATGCGACCGGATAACAGGATCAGGCCATCGACTTTGCGTGCCAGCAGCAATTTGATCCGTGCCGCCTCCTCACTCGCATTCCAGTGTCCGCTGACGATCACAGAGGCATAGCCTGTGCTGTTCAGACCATCATCAACACCACGCAGAATTTCAGAGAAGAACGGGCTGGAAATATCCTGCACCACAATGCCGACGGTCATGGAGCGGCCGCTTTTCAGACTTTGTGCGAGAGGGTTAGGTTCAAAGCCCATTTTTTTGATCGCATCTTCGACCGCTTTACGTTTCACGGCAGAAACCGTTGCGGTGCCATTTAAAATGCGGGATACCGTACTTGGCGAGACGCCAGCTTCGCGCGCAACGTCGAGCAGGGTAACGGGATTGCTGCTAGTTTCATTCTCAGGCACTACTGATTTCTCCATCCAAAAAGACGACAACTGAAACGACTACTGAAACGATCGCTTAACGATCAGCTGAAATGCTATGTTGAAACTGCACACTGAACGATGATCACAAGTGTATCAGCGCAGTACAGGCTGATCTGAATGCAGCTCAGAAACAGCCTTGATCAGTCACATTATCATCTGAAATGCGCCGCAGATAGTGAAGTTTTCTGCCGTCACTGTCAATGCGGTTTCAGGCAACTTTGCTGTGCGGTGTTGCCATCGCATTCTTGTTGCACAAATGCTCGACCAGCATGCGATGGTCTGGCAGGTTACCCAATGCCCGTTCTGCCATTTGGGCGATAGTATGAAACTCCCTGCGCGCTTCTTCAAAGCGCGGATGCGAGACCGGATTCGCATGTGTCTGCGTCTGAAATTCCATGCCGTACAACACATATTGCCAGCTCGAAGGCGGGTACATTTCCAGATCTGTGATGAAATCCATTCTGCCAGGCGGACGGCATTTCCACATCGCCAGTTTTTCCTGCAGGCTTTCCGGTATCGATGCTGCGGCAGCATTGTCACGCCAGAACGCGTGATCCTGCCGTTGTGTCAGGCAGTAATGCATTTTGATGAAGTCGATGATGCGCTCGTAGCGGGCTTTCATATGTGCGTTAAACGTCTTGGCGACCGGCGCGAGATCGCCGTTAAACGGAAACAGATAGCCGATCAGATAAGCGGCGGTTTCTATCAGCCCGACACCGGATGATTCCAGTGGCTCCAGAAAACCGCCGGACAAACCAACGGCAACGCAATTTTTTATCCAGTGCGTTTCACGATAACCGACATTCAGCTTTAACAGGCGCGGCTCCAGCTTCTCGGAAGCAGGTCCTAAATAATTGCGCAGGATGTGTTCCGCCCGCTCTTCGCTGGTGTGGCGGCTGGAAAAAACATAGCCGGTGCCACGTCTTTGTTGCAGGCCGATATCCCAGGTCCAGCCCGCTTCATGCGCGGTGGATATGGTGTAGGAAGGAATGGGCGTCGTTTCTGTTGCATACGGAATCTGCATCGCAAGTGCGCGGTCAACAAACAGCACGTCACTGAGTGAGCGGAATGGGGAACCCAGCGCTTCACCGATCAGGCTGGCACTGAAGCCGGTGCAGTCGATATACAGATCTGCGCTCAGACGTTGATGATCGGTGGTGACGATGGCGGCGATCGCACCATCTGCATCGAGCTCGGTATTCTTGACGGTTGCCAGCACATGCCTGACGCCAAGTGAGCGGGCGTGTTCCCCGAGCAAACGGGCAAAGCTGCTTGCGTCGAAATGATAGGCGTAATTCATGGGGCCGAGAAAATCTTCATCGCTGAAACGCTTTGGCGCGCGGAAGGCATCGGCAACCCGTTTTTGCATGCTGACCGCCTGTGCAAACGGTATGTCGGTACCGGCGGCTCCTTGCAACCAGTAGCTTAATAATTCAGGCCCGCCCGGGCGCTGACTCGGACTGTTAAAAGGATGAAAATAATGATCGTGCCCGGGAGTTCCGTGCGGGCGTACCCAGTCTACGAATTTGACACCTTGCTTGAAGGTCGCATTACATTCGCGCACAAAACGCGCTTCATCGATACCGATGGCGGCAAGCGTACCGCGTATCGAAGGAAAACTGCCTTCACCGACACCGATGATGCCGATTTCTCTGGACTCGATCAGTGTGATCTGTATGCCGTTCTGCGCCTGACTACCCAGTGTTCGCGCGAGAAATGCTGCAGTCAGCCAGCCTGCAGTACCACCGCCGACGATGAGGACATTTTTGATCGGTTTCATCCCTGTCTCCTGTAAATTTATTTTCGTACTGTCGCGCACGATTGTTGTAATAACGTCATACTGAATTGATTTTACGGTATTTTTGAAAACGTTACCATTTTTGATTTGACATGGATTTAAAACGATAGGTATTATGAAAACGATTTCAAATTAATTCAGCTTAACTAGAAATCACGGCCGGATAAATTACATCGATCGACGAGTTCATCGCGACAAACATTAATATCAGGAGACATATGAAAAACCGCATCCATCAAGCCCCGATGCCCGTGGGCAGTCCTATCCAATTGGCGATCCTTACCCTGATAGCGAGCATAGGCTCGGCACAGGCGCAAGAGCAAACACCAAGCGCTGCAGAAAAAAAGGCAACCAGCGACAGTACGGCAATTTCTGAAGTGATCGTAACAGGCACCAAGCGCGCCACATCCTTGCAGCGCACACCAGTGGCAATTACTGCCATCGGTGCGGCAGCGCTGGATGATGCGCACGTACAGACGATTCAGGACGTGGTCAACCTGGTGCCTGGCTTTCAGGCAACTTCGCAGGGTGACCATGGCGTGATTACGATGACTTTGCGTGGCGTCGGTAACGACAGCGCAAAGACCGAATATGCTGATCCTGAAGTTGCCTCCTTCGTCAATGGCGTGTATTCACCACGTCCGGAAGGCGCGACTTCTTTGTTGTTTGATCTGGAAGGTATCGAAGTGTTGCGCGGCCCACAAGGTACATTGTGGGGACGGAATGCGACGGTTGGTGCGGTCAATATGCAAACAGCAAAGCCGGTTATCGGTCAGTCTTCCGGGACTTTTGAAGGCGGTCTGGGTAGCTACAAACGCACAGGTGTGCGTGGCGCATTCAATGTGCCGGTCAGCGATACGATGGCGTTACGCTTTGCTTTCGTGAATGAAAAACACGATGGCTATGTCGATTATCAAGGTGTACCAAATATTCCGCTGGCAAGTCAGCAGGCCGCTTTTCTGGCGGGTGGCGGTAAATTAGCCGATTTCAAACCTATCGATCCTAACCTGTTTGTCCAGGATGGCGCTAAATACGGCGCGCAGGATCAGAGTGCTGCGCGGGTCAGCGTATTGTGGAAACCGACGCCAGCGCTGAGAATCGATGCGTCCTACGAGAAATTTATGGATCGCGGCACACCATCCATGAATCTGTTGCAAACGCCACGCGCAGGTTATTCATTGTGGTCGGCGTTGATCGACACAGCCCCAGCGCTGAAACGTGATACCGACGCGGTGCGCGGCCGTATCGAATATGCGCTGAATGATTCTATGAATGTGGTCTATGTCGGCGGCTATTCTAAATTCAGCGGCTCATCCAAATTCGATCAGGATGGCGGCGCAAAAGTACCGACCAGCTTCACCACGAACGGCGTGTATCAGGCGAATAACACGGTGTCGTCCAACTACACCAATTACAGCCATGAACTGAATCTGCAGTCGGTAGGCAAACGTGATATCGATTGGCAGCTTGGTTTGTACTATGGTTCAGAAACGAACGACATGCGCTTCGACATTCCTATCATGAACGGTACGCAACAGGGTACGGTCAGCTGGCAAGGTTCTTTCATCCAACCAAAAGAAACCGTGGAATCGTCTGCTGCATTTGGGCAGGCAACATGGAATGCTTCCGATGCGCTGCATCTGACAGGCGGATTGCGTTACACCTCTGATAAGCGTGCCAACATTGGCGGTCGTGGTTATGGCTGGACTGGTAATGCGGCGTTGACACAAGCGGCGATCACACCGAATGTTGATCCACGTGATCCTAACAGCAACTTCGCTGTCAGCTCTATGAACGACGGTAATTACAGCAGCAACAAAGTCACTGGTTTGTTACGTGCAGCTTACGATGTTAATCAGGATCACATGATTTACGGCAGCGTTTCGACTGGCTATAAATCTGGTGGCCTGCAAGACGGCGGCAAACCTTACGGCCCAGAGACGCTGACGAGCTATGAATTCGGTAGTAAGAGTTCGTTCCTGGGTGGCAGCGTGAAATGGAATAACGCGCTTTACTATCAGGATTTCAAAGACTTCCAGTTCAGCGCACCGATCACGAATCCGGATGGTTCGCACGGTCTGGCAACCAGCAATGCCGAAGGCGCGAAGATTTACGGTTTCGAATCTGAATTGGCTGCCAAGCTGACGAAAGAAGATAAGCTGCAGATTTCGCTGGCTATCACCAAGGCAAAACTGGGTAATCTGATCGGTGGTTCTAACGACTACTCTTTGCCAGTGTGTAAAGTACCCGGTATCAGTAACTGTCTGGACGTCAGCAACAACACCATGCCGCATGCGCCAACGTTTTCAGCGCAGGTCATGTATCAGCACACATTTAATCTGAGTCATGGTACCTTGACGCCACGCATCAGCCTGCACTATGAAACCAGCAGTTGGCTCAGCGTGTTTAATCTGGGTGAAGGCGACAAGCAAAATGCTTACACGCGTACCGATCTCGGATTGCGCTACGCCGCTTCTGGCAAAACCGCATGGTATGTCGACGCGTTTGTTCGCAATGCTGGCGACGGCAACGTCAAAACCAGTGCATTGAATGGCTTTGGCCCGTGGATGGCACAATATCTGCCACCACGTACTTATGGCATCAATGTCGGGCTTGATTTCTGATTGATTTCTGATCAGTGAAAACCTGAGAAAACCTCGCAAGTACTGGCGAGGTTTTCTTTTTTTATTTATGTAAAAATAGCGCTCTTTGTCGTATTGAACGGCATTTTTTATCGGAAGTACTTCCCGCCCGCAGTAGCACAACGCTGGGATAAGGAATGAAACCCGGTCAGACTTTAAATTAAGCCCGCCATAGCAAAGATAATTTCGCAGATGACTTCGCAGATCACATCACCAACCCCATCGTCTTTCCCAGCTTCATCCTCAGCAGAAAAATCAACCCGCATAGCATTTTTTATCGCCGGCTTCGGCACTTCCGCATGGGCACCGATGGTGCCCTTTGTGAAAGAGCGTCTGGTGATGCAGGAAGGATATCTGGGGCTGTTATTGTTGTGCCTGGGTGCAGGTTCTATCCTGACGATGCCAATCGCAGGGGCACTGACATCCCGTATCGGCTGTCGCAAGGTACTACTATTCGCGACACTGGTGATGTGTGCGGCCTTGCCTATGCTGACGCAGATGTCATCCGCCATCGGTTTGGGCTTGACCTTGTTTATTTTCGGCGCCGGTGTCGGTGCTCTCGATTGTGCGGTGAATATTCAGGCGACGATACTTGAACGTGGCAGCAGTCGCCCGCTGATGTCCGGCTTTCATGGTTTATTCAGTCTTGGCGGCCTGATCGGGGCGGGCAGTGTCAGCGCTTTGTTGAGCCTGGGCTGGTTTTTGTTCAACGTGACCGTGGCCGTTGTTGTCGTGATGGTGGTGTTGTTGAGCATCAGCATTAGTCACTGCTTGCCGTATGGCGGAACAAAAAGCGGCGCCGCATTTGGGCTGCCGAAAGGCGTCGTGTTTTATATCGGTGTTGTCTGCTTCATTTTATTTTTGACTGAGGGCGCAGTGCTGGATTGGAGCGCTGTGTTTCTGACCGATGTCCGGGAAATGTCACCAGCGCACGCCGGACTTGGGTACGCGGCGTTCGCTGCAACGATGACGATAGGGCGCCTGACCGGTGATAGGCTGGTCCAATTTCTGGGGGCACGGTTTACTGTGATCGCTGGCGCTTTACTCGCTGCGGCAGGCTTGATCTGCGCCATAGTATTGCCATCGTGGGAGTTTGCTTTATTGGGTTATGCCTTGCTGGGAATAGGTTGTGCCAATATTGTTCCGGTGATGTTTTCTCTTGCTGGCAAACAGAGTGTGATGCCTGAGAGCGTCGCTGTACCGGCTGTCTCGAGCATGGGCTATGCCGGTATATTAATGGGGCCAGCCTTTATCGGTTTCGTTGCACAAGCGATCAGCCTGTCGATTGCCTTGCTGGCCTTGTCGGTGTTACTCATTGGTGTTGCTGCAGGCATCCGTATGATGCGCATGTTGTCGTAACGGTTTTTTATAACGGCAGAGAAAAACAGTGTGTCGGAATTGTGTGCAGTGCAGATGTTCAGGGTAAAAAAAAGCATCAGATACCAATTTTCCGGGGCGGTATCTGATGCTAAAAGTCAGCATGGTTGCAGTGAGTAATTTGCTGCGACTGGAGTGCTCGCTCAGGTAAGCTTACTCAGTTTTCCGCAACTGTTGACTTACAAAATTCCTATACCAGTGGGCGCTGGCTTTAAGTGTGCGTTGCTGTGTCGCGTAATCGACATAGACCAGCCCGAAGCGTTTCGCGTAACCGGAATTCCACTCGAAATTATCCAGCAGACTCCAATAGAAATAGCCTTTGACGTTAACACCTTGTTCTATTGCTGCATGAATTGCATCCAGATGCGCATGAACATAGGCGATACGAGGCTGATCATCGATCTCGCCATTGATGAGTTTGTCTGCGACGGCCATACCATTTTCAGTGATATAGATCGGTGGCAAATTCGTATATTCAGTCTTGTGGCGTAGCAGTATATCGGTCAGACCTAAAGGATAAATCTCCCAACCCATATCCGTGACACCCATCGCTGCTTGGGGCTTTTTGGGTGGTGAATCGGTGCTGATAAATTCCCGCGTGTAGTAATTCACCCCCAGAAAATCGATAGGCTGGTGAATGATATTCATATCGTCTGCTTCGGTATGAAATTGCGACATATCCATGCGATCCAGCGCTTTTTGCGGATAGCGACCTTTAAATATCGGATCCATAAACCATTGGACTGAGCGTGCGTATTCCCATTCCGCCTCAGCCACATCGCATGCAGAATCGGTCGCAGGCATGGCAGGCCATTGATTCAGCACGATGCCCAGTTTTGAAGAGCAAGCGACGCGTCGCATGGCTTTGATCGCTAAACCGTGTGACAGTAATAGGTGATGCGATACCTGTATCGATAGGGCTTTATCCGCAACACCCGGCGCAAATTGAGCATTGCCAAATCCCAGATTTGCAGTACACCACGGTTCATTATGTGTGGCAATCGAAGCGACTCTGTTGCCGAAACGACGTGCGATTTCTGCAGCATAGTCAGCAAAATGAGCGGTCGTATCGCGGTTCAGCCAGCCGCCCTGATCTTGCAATGCTTGTGGTAAATCCCAGTGATACAAAGTCAGATGGGGCGTGATGTTTTTTTCGGCCAGTTTATCTAATAAATTGGAATAGAACTCAAAGCCCTTTTCATTCCATGCGCCATAACCCAGGGGCTGCACACGAGACCAGGATACCGAGAATCGGTAGGCTTTCACTCCGAGCGAAGCGATGATCTCCACATCTTCGGGATAGCGATGATAGTGATCACAGGCGATGTCACCATTGCTGCCATCAATAATTTTTCCGGGAGTATGCGAAAACGTGTCCCAGATCGATGGGCCGCGCCCATCTTCGGCTGCTGCACCTTCAATCTGGTAAGCGCTGGTGGCCACGCCCCATTCAAAGTTATGGGGAAATTGATTCATTGGATGGGCGTTTGTCATATAAGAGTGTAGATAGATCGGTTATTTGAAAACGTTTTCTTTTACTTGTCCGCATGGGTGAAACGTAAAACCTGCATGCGTTTTTCATCGTAAAACCGGAAAAATGTAGTGATATGCGGTGTATTTACCGTCGGGTGATTGTAATTGAAAACGATTTCAAGTCAAATAATTTTTTCGTAAAGCGACATTGATCTTAGTGTGCACTGCGGCGAAGAGCCACTGAACGGATAAAGGAAGGCGTTAGAGTTGAAACAGGGATCTGTGTGGCTTATTTTTGAAAAAATGATCAACTGAGTTTTTGCGCAGAAGCCAGCTTCAGGCATGTGGATATGCAGCATTTTTGATCAGAATATCTACGAAATAGCTGTGTTACGGGACGTATGAACAATTTTTCGTCTGCAATGAGAGGGCGTTGATTATTTCGTGCTGTTGTCAGCCCTTAGACAAACATGAATGATGCAGCGAGCTAAAAATGGTTTTAAAAATAAAAAATTATGTTATTCTGTTTATGAAAAGGTTTTCATGAAATTGAATTTCCTTTTTAAAATATAAGAAAACTGCAGCAATTTCTCGTTCCACGCGGCTGTCTGACAGAGCTACCGCACGGTAACAGACGAAATTGGTGACAAGTGAATAAAATGAGAAAGCAGACATGCTAGAGACAAAGTCAAAAAAATCCCCTTTATTGTGGGTGCCAACAACCTATTTCACGATGGCACTGACATACATGACGCTGACCAGCGTGACCGCCATCATGTTCAAGAACATGGGCATGGATAACGGCAGAGCGGCTGAATATGCGAGTTACCTGATTCTTGCTTACACCATCAAGCCGCTGTTTGCCTCATTCGTTGAGATGTACCGTACCAAAAAGGCTTTCGTCATTCTGACTGAAATTGCGATATTTTTTGGCTTTCTGGCGGTGGCACTCGCGATGGCATTACCGAACTATATGGTGTTGCTGATGGGCTTGTTCTGGGTCATCTCATTTCTTGGTGCGACTCAGGATATTGCTGCTGACGGCGTTTATGTCACGTCTCTCGATAGCAAAGCCCAGTCTTTGTATTGCGGCGTGCAGAGCCTCAGTTGGAATCTTGGTCCTATTATTGCATCTGGCGGCCTGGTGTATCTCAGTGGCAAATTGCATGCAGAATATTTTCATCATGACCCTGCGATTTTTGGTGCCGATTGGGTTGATGCCTGGCGTGTGATTTTCTTTATCGTTGCCGCGATCACGGTGTTGATGGCGCTGTGGCACTGGCGGGTGATGCCGGATGGTGCACGGGCAGAAAATACTCCCACCAATTTTTCTGCCGCAATCAATATCTTAAAAGATTCTTTCGTCAGTTTCTTTCAGAAAAAAGATGTCTGGCTGATGATTGCCTTCGCTTTTCTATTTCGCCTCAGCATAGGTTTTCTGGAAAAAATCGGGCCTTTTTTCATGGTTGATCCCATTGCCAAAGGAGGGCTGGGTCTTAGTAACGAGCTGCTTGGCATCATCTATGGTACGTATGGCTTACTCGCGGTATTGTTGGGATCTTTGTTAGGTGGCTGGTTTGTTGCACGCCGAGGTTTGCAGCCGACCTTGTTCCTATTGTGTTGTGCGGTGAATATTCCGAACGTGACTTTCCTGCTCATGAGTATTTATCAACCAGAGAGCTTACTGGTCGTTACTGCAGGTGTCGCGATAGAAAAATTCTTTTTTGGCTTTGGCTCTGTCGGCTTCATGATTTATCTGATGCAGCAATTAGCACCAGGAAAATACACCACAACGCACTACGCATTCGGCACCGGCCTGATGGGGCTTTGCATGATGTTTACCGGTGTGATCAGCGGTCATTTGCAGCAAATGCTTGGATACAAAAGTTACTTTGTTTTTGTCATGCTGGCGACGATTCCTTCATTTATTGTCTGCTGGTTGGCTCCTTTTCATCAGAAGGAGAGTGGTACAACTGAATGAATAAAGTGGCGTATGTGGCTTGTTCGTCGCTGCTGATCAAGTTTCAGAGATTATAAAAAATGAAAAACGTCTCGTCCCAACCGGGTCGTTTTAACGCTTCAATATCCCCTCTTTAAGCCGCCTCTGAGCGGCTATTTTTTTTAGTCGACCTACTACGCCTGCCAGGCGAAGATCATTTCACTCTTTAAAGATCACTGATTTAAATTGTTTCAGCTTCGGGTGAACCATTGGTACAGTCAGCATCGTACTGCCTATGGCCATCAGTAACAGCGCGGTAAATGTTTCATTGGTGATGATATGTTTATCCAGCAGGATATTGGCGAAGATAATCATGATCAGTGCTTTGGTTTGCAGCAGCCAGCCAATAATGGACGCTTCTCCCTTTTCCCAGTGCAGTATTTTTCCTGCAAGGTGAATGCCAGCTAATTTACCGCCTACAGAGGCCAGCAATAACAATGCCGCCGCAATGAAGACCGCTGTTCCGCCAAGATCCCAATTGGTGCGTAAGCCCGTACTCAGGAAAAATACTGGCATGACGGTCAGTAACACATGCTCACGCAACAGATCCATCTTACTTTGCTCAAACCAGTGGGCGTCCATGACAGCACCAGAAAGAAATGCACCGACCATGAAATGCAAACCCGCCCAATCCGCGGCAAAACTACAAGCGGCGAGCCAAATCAGGCTGACATACCAGCGATCACGTTCAGATAACTTCACCATCAATTTGCGGAAGCCGATCGTGGCCAAGGCAAACAGCAATAGAAACCCTGCTTGGCGACCGACGCGTGTCCAGTCCATGAGAATAATGGCGAGTACAGCCCAGATCGCAATATCGTCCAGACTGGCGTAACGCAAGATGCGCTGACCGATCGCTTGCCGCAAAATAGTCAATTTTTCCATGAGCAGAATTAGTATCGGAAGTGCAGTCACTGCGCAAGCCATTCCGATACCCAGAACAAATTGCCATGAACGTGCATTGGTACCTTGCCAACCATCAAACTTGAGTAAGCAGATGGCTGCAATGCTGCCAAATAAGAGTGGCATACCGAGCGCCAGACTGCCGGTAATAAAGCTTTCCCTTCTGTGCTCCCAGACTTTCTTCAGATCGAGTTCGATACCGGCGATCATGACAAAAATCATCACCGCCCACCACGCAATTCCGTTCAGCGACTGAATGATTTGTGCATTAAAAACGAATTGATAATAGTCGGGAAAAATCCGACCAAGAACACCCGGCCCCATCAGTATGCCGGCGATGATTTGTATGACGACCAGCGGCGCATAGTAATCTGTTTTACCAAGACGCCAGATTAAATATGGAAGGCTGACAATGAGCAATATCGCGATTAAGAAAATCTCTGTCATGCTCATAGGTATATTCATTTTTATCCTGAGATTGAACGGTGTTGGATATGTGATGTAGCGTATTTTAATCGTGGAAAAATATTAATAGATTGTAATGGAGAAAACAAAAAAGCCGCTGTCTCATAGAGAGAACTGCGACTTTCTATATTTTTTTTATTACTTAAAAGAGTTTGTTGGTGGACTTGGCAAAGTCCACCATTCTGGCTGGCGAATGCACTGACAGCCTCGCCGCATGAAACTGGAAATCCCGTTCTCTCTGTACCGAACGAATTTCTACCTTTGCAAAAATAAAAAAACCACCCGATGAGGCTGGGTGGTTTTGCATATTCTGGTGGAGACGGCGGGAATCGAACCCGCGTCCAGAAGCACTCTACAGACAGTTCTACATACTTAGTGCTGCCATTTGATTTAACCACATTGACGCGGACGCACACGCTGCAATGAGGCGAGTTACCTTAAATTTAATCTTGCGCCAAGTAACCCGGTTCAAGACGATTTCCTATGAATGTCCTTACTGCTGTTGCCAGCCCACCCTAGGGAAGAGGTGGTGTAAGGTTAGCCGGTATTAAGCGGCTAATGCGTACGAGTTATCGTTTGCAGTTATATAGTTCAGATTGTATTTACGAGGTAGTCTGGCCTCGGTATGCCCTGCGCTGCTTTGCAACCCCTGTCGAAACCAGGTCGTCCCCAAAGCTTCGTTAGTATAACCTATATGCGGTGTTGCACGAAGAATTCAAGAGGGGGCAACCTGTAAATGTTTAGCTCTGATTAATTCCAGTAATTCCAGCGGGCTGTCGATGATGGCATCTGCTTTCCATTGCCTCGGTTCGGTGGCGCCACAATATCCCCACGCGGCGGCGATGCTTGTCATGCCAGCTGCTTCTGCGGCCTGAATATCGCGCAAATCATCACCGATGTACCAGCAATGTTCTGAGCGTATACCTAATCGTCTCGCGCCTTCCAGTAAAGGGGCCGGATGTGGTTTTGCATGAGGTGTGGTATCACCGGAAATCACGCAGCGTGCTTCCTGAAGGTCAAGCAAAGAGATCAACGGTTTGGTAAATCGCGTCGCTTTATTTGTCACTATGCCCCATGTCAGACTCAGGGCATTCAACCCATGCAGCAGCGTTGTAACATGTTCAAATAAGCGGCTGTGTACCGCCATTGCAGATTCATATTGATTCAGAAATTCAATGCGCATGGATTCATAATTCACGTCTTCAGGCGTGATATTAAAACCTGCTGCCAATAAACCACGAGCACCGGCAGAAGCAAATGGGCGCAGGCTGAGATAATGTACGGGAGCTAAGCTACGACGTACGCGCATAGCATTAATGGCAGCCGCCAGATCTGGTGCTGTATCGGCTAGGGTACCATCGAGATCGAATAAAATTGCTTGAGGATTATGCATAGACGAATTGGTAAATGTACAAATGGAACTGAGTCTCCGTTTGTACATGATCAGATTTAGGCTGGCTTGGTGCAGGCAATCATGTAG
Organism: Cognatundibacterium rivi; assembly: GCF_018139565.1. Taxonomy (GTDB): domain Bacteria; phylum Pseudomonadota; class Gammaproteobacteria; order Burkholderiales; family Burkholderiaceae_D; genus Undibacterium; species Undibacterium rivi. The sequence goes on along the minus strand of NZ_JAGSPK010000003.1, from coordinate 323,965 downwards.
TTGACGCTGGTATCGTTATTCAATGAATAGATTTTTGTCAGCGGATTGTAGCTCAAACCCTTCATCGCATTTAATTCAAGACCTGCATTACGAACATCCTGAGAAAGTTCTGCTGGGGTGATGAATTTGGCATAGTCATGCGTGCCTTTTGGCAATAATTGTAAAACGTACTCAGCACCAAGAATTGCAAACAGGTACGATTTAACATTGCGGTTCAGGGTGGAGAAAAAGACATGTCCACCTGGTTTCAATAGTTTTGTGCAGGCGCGAATGATGGACGATGGATCGGGAACGTGTTCCAGCATTTCCATGCAAGTAACAACGTCGTACTGAGCAGCTTCCGCTTCAGCCATTTCTTCGGCCGGAATATTTTTATAGCGTACGCTGACGCCGGATTCTAAGCCGTGTAAGTCGGCCACTTTCAGCGCTTTTTCTGAAAGATCGATGCCAGTAACGACGGCCCCTTTTTTTGCCATCGATTCGGCGAGTATGCCACCACCACAGCCAACATCAATGACGTTTTTGCCTGATAGTGGAACCCGTTGATTAATCCATTCCAGACGCAGCGGGTTGATTTCATGTAAAGGGCGGAACTCTGAACTTGGATCCCACCAGCGATGGGCTAGGTCACTGAATTTCTGAATTTCTGCTGGATCTGCATTGAGTGTCGACATGATGTGTGCGGATATTTCTGGGTTATGAGGGGATAGATTAAAGGCGTATTGTAGGTATTGTAGGCGATCCGTATATTTACCGCACTTAGTCATATCAAGACTAAGTCAGTTTCAGAAGCATCTTCGGCAACTGTTGTCGTTACAGGTGCATTACGTTTTTATTAAATCGATTCTTATGACGTATTTTTGCGGACCAAATACAAATCTGGTGTCTGAAGCAAAAAGTAAAAAACCCCGCCTTAGCGGGGTTTTTGCATAATTAAAACGGAGTTTAATTATTTGTTGCGTGTACCAACAACTTCGATCTCTACGCGGCGGTTTTTAGCGCGGCCTTCTGCTGTTTTGTTATCAGCAACTGGTTGTTTTTCGCCTTTGCCTTCAGTGTAAACACGGTTAGCTTCGATACCTTTGCTTACCAGATAAGCTTTAACTGCTTCTGCGCGGCGGATAGACAGTTTTTGGTTGTATGCATCTGTACCAACGGAGTCAGTATGACCAACAGCGATAACAACTTCCAGATTGATCGATTTCAATTTAGAAACCATATCGTCGAGCTGAGTTTTACCTTCAGCTTTCAATACTGATTTGTCGAAGTCAAACAGTGCGCTGGCAGCGAAAGTAACTTTTTCAGATGTTGGAGCAACAGGAGCAACAACTTTAGCTGGAGCTGGTGCAGCTACTGGAGCTGGAGCAGCAACTGGAGCTGGAGCAGCTTCTTTTACCAGCGGAGCGTCGCAACCTGGCACTGCATCAGCAGGTGTCCAGTAGCCAGTACGCCAGCACAGACCAAATGCATCACGAACAATCACGCCACGACCATCTTGTACATAAGCACTGTGTGGTGTGTTCGCTTTGATGTCTTGTTGTGCGGATGCAGAAAAGGAAGCAACTGCGGACGCTGCGATAACGAGCTTAACTAGAATTTTCATATTTATCCTCTCGACTGAGATTTAATTATCGCAGATAAACTGCGCAAATTACTGCTTAAAACCTGATGATACCACGCGCTTGATGACATTACTATTTCGTCAAACGAACAACGCTGTTATTAATCGATATTTTGCCATAGATAACGTCAATCCGGCATGACTTGTTAAATCGCTAAAGTAACACTTCGTTAAATATGTCGTGCATGGGCAACAATTGCACAGCGGTATTCAGGCGGAATTTGCTTAAGAAATTTCAAAAAAATAACTTTTTTTGATGAAGTTAGTTATTGAATTTATCGATTTGGGGATGTTTTTGATTGCCTGAGCAGCTTACCTTGTGTTGCTGTCAGCTTGTTTGTTAGCAATAAATCGTTAATCTCATGCGAATATTTTCTCGGACACGATCTGTTGCCAGGGTTTGGGCTCCGCTATTGCTTACGGGTATTTGTGTTTTGCTATTTTGTGACGTTTGGCCTCTTGAGCATGGTAAAATCAAGAGCTAAACATTCGAAAAAACGTTGCCTCTGACTTCGTATTGCTTCTGTGAAAGCGCTATTTTGCTGACAGGTTGCACTATTGGTGCATTACGGCACTAAGAATAGTAGCAACTGTTTTCGCGATGTTATCATTTAACCAAGCTCTAATTTGCCGGCATGCCAATGGATCAATTCGCAAAAGAAACACTCCCGATCTCCCTTGAAGAAGAAATGCGCAAGAGCTACCTCGATTACGCGATGAGCGTGATTGTTGGTCGAGCCTTGCCGGATGTGCGTGATGGCTTGAAGCCTGTGCATCGACGCGTTTTATTCGCGATGCATGAGATGAACAATGTCTATAACCGTCCATTCGTCAAATGCGCGCGTGTTGTCGGTGAGGTCATGGGTAAATACCATCCGCACGGCGATGCTTCTATCTATGACACATTGGTACGTATGGCGCAGGATTTTTCGTTGCGCTACACGTTGGTCGATGGTCAGGGTAACTTCGGTTCTATTGATGGCGACAGTGCTGCGGCGATGCGTTACACCGAATGTCGCTTAGATAAAATTGCTAACGAAATTCTGGCGGATATCGAAAAAGAAACAGTCGATTTCGTACCGAACTATGACGGTAAAGAAAAAGAACCGTCGGTTCTGCCTACCCGCATCCCCAACCTACTGATCAACGGTGCCTCCGGTATCGCGGTTGGTATGGCGACGAATATCCCGCCACACAACATTACCGAAATTATCAACGGTGCTCTGCACTTGTTGCGGAACGACGATTGCACGCTCGATGAGCTGATAGAGATTATCCCAGCGCCGGATTTTCCGACCGGCGGCATTATCTACGGTGTTTCCGGTGTGCGTGATGGTTACCGCACTGGTCGCGGTCGCGTTGTGATGCGTGCGAAGACGCATTTTGAAGAATTTGGTAAAGATAACCGTACTGCGCTGATCATTGATGAGCTTCCATATCAGGTCAATAAAAAATCCTTGCTTGAGCGTATCGCAGAATTAGTCCGCGATAAAAAGCTGGACGGCATTTCTGATATCCGCGATGAATCCGATAAATCCGGCATGCGCGTGGTGATTGAGCTTAAACGCGGTGAAGTGCCGGATGTGGTACTGAATAATCTGTATAAGCAGACGCAATTACAGGACACGTTCGGTATGAACATGGTGGCGCTGGTCAATGGCCAGCCTAAGCTGCTGAACCTGAAAGAAATGTTGTCGTGTTTCTTGTCACATCGCCGCGAAGTTGTTACGCGTCGTACCGTGTTTGAATTGCGCAAAGCGCGCGAACGCGGTCATGTGCTTGAAGGTCTGGCAGTGGCATTGGCGAACATCGACGATTTTATCGCCATCATCAAAGCAGCGCCGACACCGCCATTGGCGAAACAGGAATTGATGACACGTGCCTGGGACAGTTCCATGGTGCGCGAGATGCTGATGCGTACTGCGGCCGATAATCCTGGTGGCATTGACGCTTTCCGTCCTGAGAGCTTACCTAAGCATTATGGTATTCAGCCGGATGGTTTGTACAAATTATCCGATGATCAGGCGCAGGAAATCCTGCAAATGCGTTTGCAACGACTGACTGGGTTGGAGCAGGACAAGATCGTCAATGAATACAAAGACGTGATGGCAGAAATTGCCGACTTGCTCGATATTTTGTCTAAGCCTGAACGTGTCACAACGATTATCACGGATGAACTGACACTCGCCAGAAATGAGTATGGCGAAGGAAATAAAGATGTTCGCCGTTCTGAGATTACACACAATGCGACCGATCTGGAAACCGAAGACCTGATTACACCAGTCGATATGGTCGTGACGCTGTCGCACACCGGTTATATGAAGTCGCAGCCGTTATCCGAGTATCGTGCACAGAAACGCGGTGGCCGTGGCAAGCAAGCAACCGCTACCAAAGACGACGACTGGATTGAGCAATTATTTGTCGCTAATACTCACGATTACATCCTGTGCTTCAGTAATCGCGGCCGTCTGTATTGGCTCAAAGTGTGGGAAGTGCCACAAGGTTCGCGCACGTCGCGCGGCAAGCCTATCGTGAATATGTTCCCGCTGCAGGATGGTGAAAAAATCACCGTGATTCTGCCTTTGTCGGGCGACAACCGCAGCTTCCCTGATGATCGTTATATTTTCATGGCAACCAGCCTTGGTACCGTGAAGAAAACACCATTGGCCGATTTCAGTAATCCACGTAAAGCCGGCATTATCGCGGTTGATCTGGATGAGGGCGACTTCCTGATCGGTGCTGCACTGACCGATGGTAAGCATGATGTGATGCTGTTCTCTGACGCCGGTAAGGCGGTTCGTTTCGACGAAAATGATGTGCGCCCGATGGGACGTACCGCACGTGGTGTACGTGGCATGAATCTGGATGAAACTCAGCAAGTTATTGCCTTGCTGGTGGCTGAGAATGAACAGCAATCGGTATTGACCGCCACCGAAAACGGCTTTGGTAAGCGTACGCCGATTACCGAATACACTCGTCATGGCCGCGGCACCAAAGGCATGATCGCAATTCAGACTTCTGAGCGTAACGGCAAGGTCGTTGCTGCGACTCTGGTTGAAACGACCGATGAAATCATGCTGATCACGACCGGTGGCGTTTTGATCCGTACCCGCGTCTCTGAGATTCGTGAAATGGGTCGCGCAACGCAAGGCGTCACACTGATTGCGGTTGAGGATGGCACGACTTTGTCTGGTTTGCAGCGTATCGTTGAGACCGACGCAGATCAGGATGACACTGAAGCGGGCACAGTGGCTGATGATGCGGCTGGCGATGTAGCGGAGTAAAACGATGACCACCATCTACAATTTTTCGGCGGGGCCGGCAGTTTTGCCTAAAGAAGTTTTGCAGCAGGCTGCTGCAGAAATGCTGGATTGGCATGGTAGCGGCATGTCAGTCATGGAGATGAGTCATCGCGGTGCGGAATTCATGTCCATCATGGATGCCGCCCAGCGTGATTTGCGCGATTTACTGGCGATTCCGGAAAATTACAAAATCTTGTTTTTACAAGGTGGTGGTCTCGGTGAAAATGCGATCGTTCCCATGAATCTGATGGGGCGTCGTCCCGATGCGCCGGTGGATTTTATTCATACCGGTTCATGGAGCGGTAAGTCAATTAAAGAAGCACAAAAATACGCCACAGTGAATGTGGCGGCATCCGCTGCCAGTAACGGTTTTACCGCGATTCCGGCAAGAGAGAGTTGGCAGTTGTCGAAAGACGCGGCCTATGTCCATCTTTGCACCAATGAAACGATAGACGGTGTTGAATATCATTTCGTACCGGACGTAGCAGAACAAACCGGTGGTGCGCCGATAGTGGCAGATATGTCTTCCCATATTTTGTCGCGCGTGATTGATGTGTCTGCCTACGGTGTGATTTTTGGTGGTGCGCAGAAAAATATCGGGCCAGCTGGCTTGACGCTGGTCATCGTACGCGAAGATTTGCTTGGACACGCTTTACCGGTATGCCCATCCGCTTTTGACTGGAAAATTGTGGCCGACAATGGCTCCATGTACAACACACCACCAACCTATGCGATCTATATCGCTGGCTTGGTATTTCAGTGGTTGAAACGTCAGGGCGGCGTGGCGGCGATGGAAGCGCAAAACATCGCGAAAGCATCGCTGTTGTACGACTATCTTGATTCCACCGATTTTTATGAAAATCGTGTGGCGAAAGAATGTCGTTCGCGTATGAACGTACCATTTTTCCTGAAAGACGAATCCCTGAATGCAGAATTTCTGGCAAGTGCAAAAGCGCAGGGTTTGTTGCAATTGAAGGGGCATAAATCGGTCGGTGGTATGCGCGCCTCTATTTACAATGCGATGCCGCTCGCCGGTGTGCAGGCGCTGGTTCATTTCATGCGCGAGTTTGCCAGCACGCATTCCTGAGCGTAACAGTAATAGCGTGTAGTCTTATCCTCAAGCGGCAGTCCTTTCTGAACATGGCATAACCCATCACCTGGAAACCGTGGCGCTGTCGAACCAGATCAAAAGCCTGGAGAGGAATCAAATAATACATAGCGGCAGGCAGGTTATTGATGTCGTGCGCCGCTGTCACAGTGTTCAAAAACGGTTTTTAGGTTAGTTATGAGCGACAACAAATTACTCCCTCTGCGCATCAAGATTGATACGATCGATGCCCAGATTCTCGATTTGCTGAATCAGCGTGCCCGTGTGGCCGAAGAAGTCGGCCACGTCAAAGCAGAAACCAATGCGCCGGTGTTTCGCCCAGAGCGCGAGGCGCAGGTATTGCGCGGAGTCGCTGAGCGTAATCCCGGCCCTTTGCTGAACGAAGATATTCAGCTGATTTTCCGCGAAATCATGTCCGCCTGCCGCGCTTTAGAGCGACGTGTCGTGGTGGCGTTTCTCGGTCCGGTTGGTACATTCAGCGAGCAAGCCGTCTACAAGCAGTTTGGTCACGCGATTCAGGCGTTGCCCTGCGTCTCGATAGATGAAGTTTTCCGCGCCACAGAAGCAGGTACCGCGGATTTCGGCGTTGTGCCGATTGAAAATTCTTCGGAAGGTGCGATCAACCGTACATTGGATTTATTGCTGCAAACCAGTCTGGCAATCAGCGGTGAGCTGGCGATTCCTGTGCAGCACAGTCTGATGAGCAAGTCCGGCAACATGGAAGGTGTGAGTCGCATCTGCGCTCATTCGCAGGCATTAGCGCAATGTCAGGCGTGGCTGAATCAGCATTTCCCACATATTGAACGACAAGCAGTCGCATCCAATGCCGAAGCCGCGCGCATGGCCAGTGGTGACTACACCGTTGCTGCGATTGCCAGTGAAATCGCTGGCACCCAATATAACCTCGGCATTGTCAGCGCCCATATTCAGGATGATCCGCACAACCGCACGCGCTTTGCCGTGATAGGCCGTTTGCACACCACCCCAAGCGGCAAAGACCAGACCTCGATTGTGTTGGCAACGCCGAACAAAGCCGGTGCTGTTTATGATCTGCTGGCACCCTTATCCAAACATGGCGTTTCGATGACCCGTTTTGAGTCGCGTCCCGCGCGTACTGGTAACTGGGAATACTATTTCTATGTCGATGTGGAAGGGCACGTCATGGATGAAAAAGTTGCAGCGGCGATGGCTGAGCTTGATGCAAAAGCGGCTTTCTTCAAAGTCCTGGGTTCTTATCCTTGTACGCTGTGAGATCCTGATGGCTAACGTATCGAATGTTTTTCAGCGCGTTGTGATTTTTGGCGTTGGTCTGATCGGTGGCTCATTTGCGCTGGCATTGAAAAAAGCTGGCGCTGTGCAGCACATCGTTGGCGTCGGGCGCAGTCATGCGTCGCTGGAGCGGGCATTGCAGCTCGGTATTATCGACAGCATCGCGACCTCGCCGGAAGCGGCCGTTAAGGATACCGATCTGGTGCTGATTGCCGCGCCGGTCGCGCAAACCAAAGCAATTCTGGATTCCATACAGCCGTATTTGTCGCCAACAACGATTGTTACCGACGCTGGCAGTACCAAATCCGATGTCGTTGAGGCGGCAAAACAAGCGCTGGGTGCGAAGCTGCGCCAGTTTGTGCCAGCGCATCCGATTGCTGGTCGCGAGTTGAATGGGCCAGAAGCAGCGCTCGTTGATTTATATGTTGGTAAAAAAGCCGTGATCACACGTCTGCCGGAAAACAGTGACGCCGATGTTGCGCGCGTTGCGTGGGCCTGGCAGCAGTGCGGTGCGATTATTCATTATCTTGATCCCGCCGGGCATGACGCGGTGTTTGCGGCAGTCAGCCATTTGCCGCATCTGCTTGCATATGCGCTGGTGGATGATATCGCCCGTAAACAGCATGCGGACACGCTGTTTCAATACGCGGCGAGCGGCTTTCGCGATTTCACACGGATTGCCGGTTCTTCGCCGGAAATGTGGCGCGATATCACGCTGGCAAACCGGCATGCAATGTTGCAGGAACTCGATTCGTATACCGCGCGTCTGGCAGTGTTGCGTCAGCATTTAGTGAACGCGGATGCGACCGGTATCGAAGGCATTTATGCGAACGCGCAACGTGCCCGCCATAACTGGATTTCCGCGATTGAAGCCGCAGAAAAGCAGCAGCGCGAAGGTGGAGATTAAGCTCGGCCTTTACTCCGGTTGATGCAGGGTAACGAAGGATAAATTTTGATCGCTGGTGATCTGCGCCTCGTCTGTTCAGTATCCCGTCTGTTATTCTTTGTCGACAATAAATTATCAGCACCGGGACAAGGTTCCGGTTGCTATCCGAATAAGTTCATCACTATGACTCAACAAAGCAAACACTATCCGCCATACATTGATTTGCAGCCAATAATGCAGGTGCAGGGCACGGTGCGCTTACCCGGCTCCAAGAGCATTTCCAACCGCACCTTGCTGCTCGCAGCATTGGCGCAGGGAACGACGGCAATCAAAGATTTACTCGCATCCGATGATACGCTGGTGATGCTGAACGCCTTGCAGCAACTCGGTGTGCACTGGGAGCAGGAGGGTGACAGTCAGAACTACACGGTTCGCGGTGTCAACGGGCAATTGCCGCACCATCAGGCCGATCTGTTTATGGGAAATGCGGGGACGGCGATTCGTCCGCTGGTTGCAACGCTGGCGGTGCTGGGCGGTGATTACACTGTGCATGGCGTGGCGCGTATGCATGAGCGTCCCATCGGCGATCTGGTCGATGCGTTGAACGCGGCCGGTGCGCAGATTGAGTACACCGGCAATCCCGGTTACCCACCTTTACACATCCGCCGCGGTCACATTCATGCGCAGCGTTTGCAAGTCAAAGGCAATGTCTCCAGCCAGTTTCTGACGGCCTTGCTGATGGCCGCGCCATTGATGGCGAAAGAACATGACATCGTGATTGATGTCGTCGGCGAATTAATTTCTAAACCGTATATTGAAATCACGCTGAATCTGATGCAGCGTTTTGGTGTTGCCGTCGAACGCGACGGCTGGCAGGCGTTCACCGTCAAACGTGGGCAGCATTACGTGTCACCGGGCGTGGTGCATGTTGAAGGCGACGCGTCGTCTGCGTCCTATTTTCTGGCGGCTGGCGCGATTGCTGGTGGGCCAGTCAGAGTGGAAGGCGTCGGGCGCGACAGCATACAGGGCGATGTCCGTTTTGCAGAAGCGCTGGAAAAAATGGGAGCGACGATCACCCGTGGCGATAACTGGATAGAAGCCAAATCGAATGGCGTATTGCAGGCGATCGATATGGATTTCAATCATATCCCTGACGCCGCAATGACGATCGCGATGGCGGCCTTGTATGCAAATGGCACCACAACGTTGCGTAATATTGCGAGCTGGCGCGTCAAAGAAACTGATCGTTTGTCGGCAATGGCGACGGAATTAAGAAAACTGGGTGCAACCGTGGAAGAGGGCGCGGATTACATGCGCGTCACGCCACCGGCGCAGATATTGCCGGCGACCATCGATACCTATGATGATCATCGTATGGCGATGTGTTTTTCGCTTGCCAGTCTGGACGGGAAAGCGCGGCGCGGCGCAGCGATGCGGATAAACGAACCGCATTGCGTCGCCAAGACTTTTCCAGATTATTTTGAGGTGTTTGCCAAAATTAACCATCAGGAGCTGTTTTAATACTCCCCCCCAGTATATTAAAACAGCCTTTGTTTATGCGGACAATTGAGCAAAATTGAAGGATACTCCCCCAAAATGACAAATAAATATGCCGTAATCACGATTGATGGGCCGACTGCTTCCGGCAAAGGAACCGTTGCCCATCGCGTTGCCAAACATCTGGGTTTTCATTATCTCGATTCTGGCGCGCTCTACCGCCTGACCGCCCTGATGGCGCAACGCAAAAATATCTCGCTCGACGACGAGGCAAGCATTGCGGTTCTGGCACGTGCCTTGCCATGCCGTTTCGTTCACGGCCACGTCATGCTGGAAGACGACGATGTGACTGATGATGTGCGCGCCGAAGCGATCGGCGTCGCCGCATCACGCATCGCGGTGTTGCCTGAAGTCCGCAAAGCGTTGGTGGACCTGCAATTGTCGTTCCGCAATGCGCCCGGCCTGGTTGCCGATGGGCGCGACATGGGCAGCGTGATTTTTCCTGATGCCAGCCTTAAAATTTTCCTGACAGCAAGTGCAGAGGCGCGCGCAAGCCGTCGATATAAGCAATTGATTGAAAAGGGAATTTCTGCTAATATGGAAGACTTGGTAAAAGATTTGATGGAACGTGATGCGAGAGACAGTACCCGCGCAGCCGCCCCACTCAAGCCTGCATCAGGTGCAATTATTCTGGATACCTCAGAAATTACTGCTGAACAAGCGGTGAATCAGGTGCTGGAATGGTATGCAGAAGCACAGGAAAGTAAGCCGTCGCAATAGTCGGGCGGTTTGATTGCTGAATGTGCGAGTAAGTCCCTTTGATAAAGCAAGTTTATTAAAGGGTTGTTCAACCTAACCCGGTAAACAGCGCCTTTGTTCTGTTCCGGCTAACTCAAAAATATTATGTCTACTGTATTCATGTCCCAAGATTTCGCAACCGGTGCAGACAGCTTCGCAGCTTTGTTCGAAGAGTCCCTGTCACGTCAGGATATGCGTTCCGGTGAAGTGATTTCTGCTGAAGTCGTTCGTATCGACCACAACTTCGTGATCGTGAACGCAGGCTTGAAGTCTGAAGCCTTCATTCCTGTTGAAGAATTCAAAAACGACCAGGGCGACCTGGAAGTTAATATCGGCGATTTCGTTTCCGTAGCGATTGATTCGCTGGAAAACGGTTTCGGCGACACTATCCTGTCCCGTGACAAAGCAAAACGTCTGGCCTCCTGGCTCGCGCTCGAAAAAGCGCTGGAGTCTGGCGAGATCGTTACTGGTACAGTTAACGGTAAAGTTAAAGGTGGTCTGACTGTTCTGACGAACGGCATCCGCGCTTTCTTGCCAGGTTCTTTGGTTGACACACGCCCAGTGAAGGATACAACTCCTTACGAAGGCAAAACCATGGAATTCAAAGTTATCAAGCTCGACCGCAAGCGTAACAACGTTGTGCTGTCCCGCCGCGCTGTTGTTGAAGCATCGATGGGCGAAGAGCGTCAAAAACTGATGGAAACCCTGAAAGAAGGCACAGTGGTTACTGGTATCGTTAAAAATATCACTGACTACGGCGCGTTCGTTGATCTGGGCGGCATCGATGGCTTGTTGCACATCACTGATCTGGCATGGCGTCGTGTACGTCACCCTTCCGAGGTGTTGACAGTTGGTCAGGAAATCACTGCAAAAGTATTGAAATTCGACCAAGAGAAAAACCGTGTGTCCCTGGGCGTAAAACAATTGGGCGACGACCCATGGACAGGTTTGTCCCGTCGTTACCCAGCGAACACACGTCTGTTCGGTAAAGTAACTAACCTGACCGACTACGGTGCGTTCGTTGAAGTCGAACAAGGTATCGAAGGTCTGGTTCACGTTTCCGAAATGGACTGGACGAACAAAAACGTTGCACCAAACAAAGTTGTTCAATTGGGCGACGAAGTTGAAGTTATGGTTCTGGAAATCGACGAAGAGCGTCGTCGTATCAGCCTGGGCATGAAACAGTGCAAAGCTAATCCTTGGGATGATTTCGCGATCAACCACAAGAAAGGTGACAAAGTTCGCGGCGCGATCAAGTCCATCACTGACTTCGGCGTATTCATTGGTTTGTCTGGCAATATCGACGGTCTGGTACATTTGTCTGATCTGTCCTGGAATGAAACAGGCGAAGAAGCTGTTCGTCGCTTCAAGAAAGGTGATGAACTGGAAGCCATCGTTCTGGCAATCGACGTTGAACGTGAGCGCGTTTCTCTGGGTGTTAAACAACTCGAAGGCGACCCATTCAATAACTACTGTGCAATGAACGACAAAGGCGCAATCGTTACTGGTACAGTGAAATCTGTTGAGCCAAAAGGCGCAGTGATCCAACTGGCTGACGACGTTGAGGGCTACCTGCGTGCATCCGAAATCTCCCGCGATCGCGTGGAAGATGCTGGTACACACCTGAAAGTTGGCGACAGTGTTGAAGCGTTGGTATTGAATATCGACCGCAAAGCACGTGGCATTCAGTTGTCCATCAAAGCAAAAGACAGCGCTGAAACACAAGAAGCAATGCAAAAAATGTCTACAGCAGTAGATTCCAATGCAGCTTCTGGTACTACCAGCCTGGGCGCGTTGTTGAAAGCTAAACTCGACAACAAAAACTAAGCTCAATCTCAGTCATAAGGTTTTATAAATATGACGAAGTCGGAGCTGATAGCTCGTCTGGCGGAGCGATATCCACAACTGGTTGCAAAAGATGTGGATGTCGCTGTCAAAACTATCTTAGATGCAATGACCGATGCACTGGCGACAGGGCAGCGGATAGAGATCAGGGGTTTTGGCAGTTTTTCTCTGAACAGTCGTCCTCCACGGATAGGTCGTAATCCTAAATCTGGTGACAAAGTGATGGTGCCCGAAAAACGGGTGCCGCATTTCAAACCAGGTAAAGAATTGCGCGAACGTGTCGATGCCATGGTTGGGCAGCCGATACACGATGACTAGACGGGTCATCGGGCCTCGCGATTGATGCAAATTAAAAAACGGTATATCGGTTTTTCCGGTATGCCGTTTTTTTTCAGTACAATGGTCGCTTTGCAGACACAGTAAAGCAACAGCGTTCGTTAATGCCGCTTTTACTCATTAGGATGTAACCATGAAATATATTTCCAGATTGCTTGCTGCGATACTTTTCATTATCTTTTTCGGCTTTGCCTTAAAGAATGATCAGATCGTTACGCTTCAGTATTTCTTCGGTTATCAACAATCAGCACCTCTGGTGATTATGCTGTTGGTTTTTTTCGTAGCGGGTGCCGTGTTGGGTGCTCTGGCGATGGTTCCTATGGTGTTCAGACACCGTCGTGATCTCTCTCGTCACAAGAAAACGCTGGCGGAAATTGAGAAAGAGCGTTTGCTTGCCGAGCAGGCAAGTATGCAGGCACCACAACCAGATAGTGTGCGGAACGATTAGTCTTCACGCGCCGGCTTTGCCCTGAAATGTGAATGTAGAGATGAAGGAAGCTTGTCTCTTGCTGACATCATTCAGGCAGATACTGACTATCTTGAAAAACATTACAGAAAATAAGAAAAATGGAATTTGAAATTTGGTGGTTGCTTGGCATCCCCTTGTTTTTTACTCTTGGCTGGCTGGCTGCCCGGATTGATATCCGCCAGCTGCTCTCTGAGTCGCGCAGTCTGCCGCGTGGCTATTTCAAAGGGCTTAATTTTTTACTCAACGAACAGCCGGATAAAGCAATTGATGCGTTTATCGATATTGTTCGTCTTGATCCCGAAGCGGTTGAATTACATTTTGCGTTGGGTAATTTATTTCGCCGCCGTGGTGAAACCGAGCGCGCTATCCGGGTGCATCAAAACCTTGTCCAACGCCCAGATTTGCCGTCTGATCAAAAGACGCAGGCCATGTTTGAACTGGGGCAGGATTACCTAAAAGCAGGCTTATTAGACCGTGCTGAGGAAACGTTTAATCAGCTTGTCTCCGGACCGTTTGAAGTTCAGGCACGCCGCGCTCTGCTCGAAATTTATCAGCGTGAAAAAGAATGGGCGCGTGCGATAGACGCAGCATATGCATTGCAAGAGGCTGGTGCCGGTGAGCGGCAAAAAGAGATCGCGCAGTTTTATTGCGAAATTGCTCAGGATGAGCTGGCGCGCTGTAATACTGAGGCAGCGCTTACTGTATTAGAAAAAGCGCTGGCGATAGACCGTTTAAGTGTCCGTGCCGTGATCCTGATGGGCGACGTGTATCAGTCAATCGGTGAAACAGACAAAGCCGTTACTGCATGGTTGCGTGTGGAGCAGCAAAGTGTGCCGCATGTGGCGCTGGTTGCGCAACGTCTGATGGACGCATATCGCAAACTGGAGCGTCCGCAGGAAGGCCTGAATCTGTTGAAAAACTACCTTGAAGAAGCGCCATCGGTGGATCTGCTCGAGGTAGTATTTAAGGCGACAATAGAACTTGATACGGTAGCGGCCGCAAATCAGCTGGTGAGCGATGAATTACGCAGGACGCCAACTTTGCTCGGGCTGGAAAAATTACTGGACGCCCGTTTGATTGAGGTTTCGCCAGAGTTCCGGCCAGAACTGTCGCTGGTCAAAAATCTGGTGCATGGTTATGCACAGAAATTATCACGCTATCAGTGTTCTCATTGTGGCTTTAAGACGAGACAGTTTTACTGGCACTGTCCAGGTTGCAGTCGCTGGGAGACTTATCCGCCACGACGTACAGAAGAGTTAAATGTAATGAATTAATTGTATTCCTCTGCATGTGGCATCTTGTTCGGATCAAGGAACGATGGCTTTGGCAGGGATACGGCACTATTTATTTGGGACTGAGATCGCAAAATGAAAATTACTATTATTGGTACTGGTTATGTTGGCCTCGTGACGGGTGCCTGTCTCGCGGAATTGGGAAACGATGTATTTTGTCTGGATGTCGATCAGCGCAAAATCGACATCCTGAACAATGGGGAAATTCCTATCCATGAACCCGGACTGGAGGAAGTGGTAGCACGTAACCGCGCGGCTGGTCGCATTCGTTTTTCCACCGATGTTGAGGCGAGCGTGGCGCATGGCGATATCCAGTTTATTGCGGTTGGTACACCTCCCGATGAAGATGGTTCCGCTGATTTGCAATATGTGCTGGCAGCGGCACGTAATATCGGTAAATACATGACCGGCTTTAAAGTCATCGTCGATAAATCGACCGTTCCTGTTGGTACCGCTGACCGCGTCAGCGTTGCCGTACAAGAGGAGTTGGCTGCGCGCGCAGCAACCGCAACTTTCTCAGTGGTGTCCAATCCTGAGTTTCTGAAAGAAGGCGCTGCGGTTGAGGACTTTATGCGTCCTGATCGTATTGTGATAGGTTGCGACGCGACGCCTCAGGGCGAAAAAGCGCGCGACATGATGAAAAAGTTGTACACACCATTTAATCGCAATCGCGAACGTACTTACTGGATGGATGTTCGTTCTGCCGAATTCACGAAATATGCAGCAAATGCGATGCTGGCAACGCGCATTTCGTTTATGAATGAACTTGCTAATCTGGCGGATCATGTCGGTGCTGATATCGAAGCGGTACGCCACGGAATCGGTTCGGATCCCCGCATTGGGCATAGCTTTTTATATGCAGGCTGTGGCTACGGCGGGTCCTGTTTTCCAAAAGACGTACAGGCGCTGGAACGTACCGCGCAGGACTATGGCCTGAACCTGTTGATTTTACAGGCGGTTGAAGAAGTGAATGCGCGCCAGAAACAGATTCTCGGCGCCAAAATTATGCAGCGCTTTGACAAGCGGATTGTCGGTAAACATTTTGCAATCTGGGGTCTCGCATTTAAGCCCAACACGGATGATATGCGGGCAGCATCATCGCGTGTGTTAATTGGGGAATTGCTGCGGAATGGTGCCACAGTGGCCGTTTACGATCCGGTTTCTATGGAAGAAGCCAAACGTGTGTTTGAACTCGATTTTTATGACGCACCGGAATTGCTCGCATCTATCCGTTATGCTGAAAACCCTATGGATGCATTGAATGATGCAGATGCTCTGGCGATCGTCACGGAATGGAAGGCTTTCCGAAGTCCCGATTTTGATCAGGTGAAACAGCGTTTAAAACAGACCGTGATTTTTGATGGCAGAAACCTGTTTGAACCAGCTGTGATGACTGAACTGGGTATTGAATATCACGGCATTGGCCGTTCCGTACTCACGCGTAAGTGAGGTCGGTTTTAATGAATGAGCAAGTGAAAAAGCAAATTTTGATCGCTGGCGATGTCATGCTCGATCGTTACTGGTTTGGTGAGGTGAACCGGATATCTCCTGAAGCGCCGGTTCCTATCGTTCGCGTCGAGCGTCGCGAAGAACGACTGGGCGGGGCGGCAAATGTGGCGCTGAATGCAATTGCGCTTGGCGTGAATGCAGGATTGATGGGTATCATTGGTGATGACGAGGCTGGTAACAGTATTGAAAATCTGCTGAAAAAAGCTGGTATTTCTAGTTATCTCAGCCGCGACAAACAAATATCAACGATCATCAAGTTACGTGTCATTGGTCGCCAGCAACAACTGATACGTATTGATTTTGAGGAAAAACCAACAGAAATTGTTCTCAGAGACAAACTGAATCGTTTCAATGCCTTGCTGAGTGCATACGACGTCGTCATTTTTTCCGATTATGCCAAAGGCGGTCTGATGAATGTGACGGCGATGATACAAGCCGCAAAAGACGCTGGTAAGCCTGTTCTGGTGGATCCCAAAGGCAGTGATTTCGCCCGCTATGCAGGAGCAACATTATTAACGCCGAATAAATCAGAACTGAAACTGATTATCGGCGAATGGGCGAACGAGGCCGAGCTGACTGAAAAAGCACAAAATTTACGACGCGAATTAAATCTGCAAGGTTTGTTATTGACGCGTTCTGAAGAGGGAATGACCCTATTTACCGAAGAAGATGTCACGCATGTACCCGCAATGGCGCGCGAAGTGTTTGACGTTTCCGGTGCTGGCGATACTGTTATCGCGACAATGGCGGTGATGATGGCGAATGGTATGCGTATGCAGGATGCTGTTGCGATAGCAAACCGCGCCGGTGGCATTGTGGTTGGCAAGCTGGGTACGGCGACGGTGACAAAAGAAGAATTATTTTCGCAAATGTAGTTTTCTTTTAATCTGGTGAAAATAAGTCAACCCTTATGTGCTTTTACCGTTAATAATCATGTTTCGTTTTCTGGCATTTTAGAAAATGAAACATGATCATTAAAGTTCATCACTTTTTGGGGAGTCTTCATATGTTCAAGAAATTATTATTAGCAGTGGCTGCAATGGTTGCCACCATGGGTTTTGCGTTTGCTGACGTTGATGTTAATAAGGGCGATCAGGCTGCTCTGGATGGAATTAAAGGCATAGGCCCTGCCAAATCCAAGGCGATTATCGAAGAGCGCACAAAAAATGGCAGTTTCAAAGACTGGGCTGATTTCGAAGCACGTGTGAAGGGAATTGGCGATAAAAATTCCACCAAACTGTCTGAAGCAGGTTTGACCGTGAATGGACAGGCAAAGCCAGGCGCACCAGCTAAACCAGCTGCCGCAGACAAGTCAGCAAGCAAACCTGCAAAAGCGGCAAAAGAACCAAAAGAATCTAAAGCGGATGCTAAGCCAGCAGATGCACCTGCTAAAGCCGCAAAAGCCGATGATAAGTCGACAGAAAAAACACCCGAAAAACCAGTAAAAGCATCAAAAGCAGAGAAAAAAGCGGCGAAAGCAGAAAAAGCGGATGCTTCTGAGAAAGCAGCTGCCAGTGCAAAAGAAGGCAAAGCAAAATAATCTGATTAAATAGTCTTATTTTCAGGCGTCGATCTTTATCGTCACCGCCTGTGTTTTACGTAAAAGCCTCCGGTTTTAAAACATCGGAGGCTTTTTTATTAGCTTATGCGAATTATGTATAAGGAATGTATCTGTTTCTGAAAGCCGTCAGCTGCGATATTTACCTGTGAAAACAGTGAGATAGCGCAGTTTTGTGATCTGACACGCCGCAATAAGTGCCATGCGGCAGAATTCAAGTGCGTTTAGAATAAGCCTGTGTTTCACGACTATTGATAACTATGTCTTACCTGACGATCGAAGACACGATTGGCAACACCCCTTTAGTGCGTTTGCAAAGAATACCGGGTGAGGAAAATCGGCGTCGCAACAACATTATATTAGGCAAGCTGGAAGGGAATAATCCAGCAGGCTCAGTCAAAGACAGACCTGCATTGATGATGATCAGGCGCGCTGAAGAGCGGGGTCAACTGAAACCTGGTGATACCCTGATTGAGGCGACCAGCGGCAATACTGGCATTGCACTGGCGATGGTGGCAGCCATGCGTGGTTACAAAATGATTTTACTGATGCCGGAAAATCTGAGTATCGAGCGTCGTCAGAGTATGGCTGCGTACGGTGCGGAGATTATACTGACACCCAAAACCGGCGGCATGGAGTATGCGCGGGATCTGGCCGAACAAATGCAAAAAGAAGGCAAGGGTTTGATTCTGGATCAGTTCGCGAATCCGGATAATCCTCTTGCTCATGTTGAAGGTACCGGACCGGAAATCTGGCGGGATACGAACGGGAAAGTCACTCATTTTGTCAGCGCAATGGGAACGACCGGAACGATCATGGGCGTTTCCGCCTATCTGAAGCAGCAAAATCCGCAGATTCAGATTATTGGTGCGCAGCCAGAAGAGGGCTCGCAAATCCCCGGCATTCGCAAATGGCCGGAAGCGTACATGCCTAAAATTTTCGATAAAGCCAAAGTTGACCAGGTAGAATCAGTAAGCCAGGGGGATGCCGAGCACATGGCGCGCAGACTTGCTGCGGAAGAGGGCATTTTTTGCGGTATTTCAGCGGCGGGTGCTTGTGAAATTGCACTGAGAATCGCGGAGACAGTAGAAAACGCAACGATCGTGTTTATCGTATGTGACCGCGGCGATCGTTATTTATCGACGGGCGTCTTTCCAGCCTGAGTTTCCTGTAAGTCTGGGCGCAGATCTGCCCAGTTAATTTTTCCCAAAAAAATACCGAAATTACTCTCACAAGTAGTTTCGGTATTTTGCTTTATCTGTCACCGGGTATTGCCCGGAAAGCATTTAAGCTGCGTCTTTTGGCTTGAATTGCTTGTCACTGATGCGGAATTTCGCGCGACGGTCGCCCATCAGTTCGCGTAATTCTTTGATGCTGATATCGCTGATTTCATGCATGCGGATCAACAATGAAGCGCCTACAGGCAGACGACGATGTCTGATTTTGCTGATGACCGGTGGTGCAACTTCTAACGCTCTTGAGAGTGCTGCGTCATTTTTTAAATGCAATTGCTTGATCAGAGTATCTAAAAGATTGTTGGGATCGTAGTCGATCTCATCCGATTCAAGCTGGGTTAAATTTGCCATAATTACCTCGCTGTCTAGTCTATTGATGCTGGATTTAATTGCTTCAATGAGAATTAATCAAACGGTAACATTGTAACTTTAAAATAGAATTTGCTTTTAGCAAGAATAGCAAACCATTGTTAAATCCCTATTCACACTTAGCATCAAACATGCATTAGTATTAATAAGACAATGTCACTGTAGTTTAATTTGCAATTAATCGCAACGCTTGTTTTTAAAAAAACATGCAATGGATGGTTATTACCGTCTTTTGCATGCTAGCAATTACTTACGAATATAGTATTGGGTAAAAAGTACCTTAAATCAATTGGTGAAAACGAAACATATTGTTAAAAAGTTTTGTTCAAGCTGACATATACCTATTTTTCTTTTGCCGCACTGATGATTCGCCCGAGATCAAACACCGACATGGCATAAAAATAACTACGGTTATATTGCGTAATCGCGAAGAAATTATCGGTCGCCAGCCAGTATTCGGTAGCTTCGTCGCCATTCTGTAAGTCGATAACGCCATACTGTATGTTGCTTGGCGCATCGCTGCTCGCTGTGCTGATAAAGGTTTTTAATTCCGCCAGAGAATAGCTCGCACGCAAGCCCTGGCTCAGCGCCGTCTGCAATAACGCCGGGTTTGCTTCGCTTGAAATCAGGGTCGCCGGAAAGGTGACTGGGAGATTTCTTTTCCAGCCATGCATCGCCAGGTAGTGAGCGACGCTGCCGATGGCATCGATCGGTGAATCGGTCAGATTGATGCTGCCATCACCGTCGAAGTCGACGGCAAATTTACGTATGCTGCCTGGCATGAATTGCGGCCAGCCTATCGCGCCTGCGTAAGAGCCTTTAAATGCAAATGGATCGACGCCAGATTCTCTTGCCATCAGCAGCATGTTTTCCAGCTCATTGCGGAAGTACTGCATACGGGCATCTCTGGTCGGCGTGTCCGGGTAGTCGAAGGCCAGTGTTGTCAGCGCATCCATGACCCGGAATTTTCCGGTGTTTTTTCCAAAAATAGTTTCGACACCAATCAGACCGACGATAATCTCCGGTGGCACACCGTATTGCTGGCGTGCGCGCTCCAGCGCATCTGCATATTTATTCCAGAATGCGACGCCGGCTTCTATCCTGTAAGGTTCCACAAAGCGGGCACGATAGGCTTTCCAGTTTTTTGGTTTCCCGGGCGGTGCAGGCTTCATCAGTTGCCTTGCGCTTTCAACGTAACGCACTTGTTCAAACACGGTTTGCAACTGCACTTTGTCAAACTGATGCTTATCCACCATTTCCGTAATGAAGGCAGAGACTTCTTTCCATTCATTGAAACGCACATTTTCTTGCGTCACTGGAGTTGCAGAGGTCGTCAGATTGCTGCGTTTGACCGGTGCTTTATTTGTGGAAGACGTTGCGCTGAATGCGGGCAGCGCAATGCTGCCGACGAGCGCAGCGCAAAAGCAACTGCGAACGAGGTATTGAATAGATTTCACCATAGTCGATGTCAAAATGCGTGTTCAGTCAATTAGCGACAGGCTGCTAACAGGGTTTTCAGGCGGCGTATTCGCTGGCTTTCCGTAGCGGTGGTTTGTCCATATTTCGCATTGATATAGGTGCGCAGGAATTTTTCCACCGGGGGAATATCTTTTGCTGGCAATGTGTTTTTCAATCTTTGCAGATATGCATAAGGCCCTTCGTCCACTGCGCGGGGCGGTGTTTTCTTTGCCATTTTTTTGCAGAACGACAAGTATACTCTATCCGTTGCCGGGATCGAAGGTTTGTTCAGCATCAACGGCAGGGCAATCGCACCGATAATCAGGCTGCCAGTGATAAAAAACAGCAGACTGATGCGTGACCAGTCGAGGTCTTTAAAGCCGAAGGAACTGAGAAAGTTTTTCTGTGTTTGCTGGTTGTAATTGAGCACCCACTGATTCCAGGAGTTATTGATCGCGTCAAGGCGCATCCGCATCGACTGGCTCCATGAATTGCCAGACAAGGCAAAATTCATCAGCCCCGCAAAGCCGCGTTTGGGAATCGCCTGATTTAGATTTTGCATAACCCGTTCCGGAGCGACTGCGGCCGTCGGGTCGACGCGTACCCAGCCCCGGCCTTCGAGCCATACTTCTGTCCATGCGTGGGCATCGGATTGGCGAACTTCAAAATAGCCATCGACTTCATTCAGTGTACCGCCCTGATAACCCGTCACGATTCTTGCCGGAATACCGGCCAGCCGCATCAGATTCACAAACGCGCTCGCATAATGTTCGCAAAACCCCGCTCTACTCTTGAACAAGAAATCATCAATACTGTTGATGCCGAGCAGAGGTGGCTCCAGCGTGTAAGTAAATGCTTCCTTGCGAAAGTACTTTAAAACCGCATTGATCAGCGCGCGGTCATCGCTGTATTGACGCCTTAGCGAGTCCGCGAAGGCGGCGCTGCGCGGGTTGTAACCGGCGGGTATTTCCAGCGCTCGGTGTAACTCGCGCAGATTGTTTTCGACGAGGTAACGATACTGCGGATAAGACGTCACCTGATAGCGCAGACGCTGGCTGATGATATCGTTGCTGCGCAGCTCCATTTGCCGGTTGATCGTGGCGATATTGTTGCCATCTGTCTGCGGTGCCGCTGCCGGTAAATCCAGAGCAAATAACCAGCGCTGGCTTTGCGGTTCCAGAATGATTTCCTGCGTGATCGGTGTTCCTGCGTACTGTGCAATATCGCCGTTATTTATTTGCAAAAAACGGGATGGCGACCAGGTTTTGCCATCGAATTCTGTCATCACGATACCGCGCCAGTACAGCAGTGATTTATCCGGTACCGGTTGATAAAATTTCACCCTGAACGCAATCTCTTCTGACAAGACCAGATCACTGATGCCGCCCGGTGACATCGTTTCCGACAAGCCTGAGCGTCCGCTGTGCGCATCACCCGGCAACCCCCAAAGCGGCCCCTGTATTCTTGGGAAAAGAAAGAACGCACACAAGGTCAGCGGAATCGCCAGTGCCATCATGCCGAAGGCCAATTTCAGGCGTTGTTTCAGCGAGGGGAAAAGACCGGTGTAATGAAATGACAATTGCGCCGTCAGCAGCAGACTCACCGAAATCAGCGTCATGAACGCAGCCGCAATGGTTTGCTGATAAAAAAAACTGGTCAGTAGTAAAAAGAAACTCAGAAAAAGTACGACAAACAGATCCCGCTTGGCGTGCATCTCTAATAATTTACAGGTCAGCAGCAGCACCAGCATGTTGACGCCCGCCTCACGCCCAAAGAAGGTTTTATGCGTCAGATAGACGCCCAGCATCATCAGCGCCGACACCGGAACCAGTATCCATCCCGGTGGCAGGCGGCGTCCGGTCAGCGTCAGCCAGCCACGCCAGATCAGCAAGGCAACACAGCTGATACTGACCCATATTCCCAGGTGCGAAAAATGCGGTAGTAATACACTCAGGCAGGCAATGATTAACAGCAGCGTATCTGCTTTATCGCGGCTGAAGACGGGCAGGGAAAGAGTCCGGCGCATAGTCACACTATCACAATTCGTAAAGCGCTAAGGCGCGCAGGCAGGCGTCGCGATGTGCAGGCCCCTGCGCAGGAGCGTAATCTTCCTGCCCCAGCTTAAAACCATACTGCAGCCCGGCCTGATCTGCTTCCAGCACCCATCGGGTCATGCGCGAAAGTTTGAGTTCCAGATTCATCGTTCTAGGCAGGGCAGAAAAATCCAGCAGAATATCGTTGCCTGCACCACCGGTAAATTGCTTAGTCACCAGTTGTCCACCGAGTGCAGGATCGACGCGGGCGATTTGTTTCCATGCCAGATGTTTGAGTACATCGCCCGGTTGATATGCCCGCACACCGGAAAAATCCTCGTTACCGCCCTGACCTTCAAGTTCATGCGATGGTGCCCCAGAAGTTGGTAGCGGCGGCGCATGTTCTTCCGGCTCTGGATACACCAGCGCCCGTGCGTCTGGCAGCCAGGTGCTCCAGGCGCGTAATAAACCAAGTGGGAACCAGGTTTGCAGGCGCACCCGTGGAATTGCCTGCCAGCCGCGGCTGCGCGTTGGATAGCTCAGATGTATGCTGGCTCGGCTTTCCGGGGCAATATCCAGCGCTTTTTCCGGTGCATTTTTTTCGTTGAAGCCGACCCAGATCGCGTAGCGTTGATATTGACGCCGATTGATCAGGAAAATGGTGAAGTGCGTTTCTTCGCCGGCAAACACGGCTTGCGCCGGGCCGGTATCGAGATGCAGGTAGGCTAGATTTCTGAAGCAGAAAAAGACATTCACCAGCGCGACGCTGCCGAGCACAAACGTCAAGGCAAAACCCAGACTGAGACTGTAATTAGTCGCAGAAATAAACAGGATCAGCAGCATCAGCAAAAACATCCAGCCTGCTTTGCTTGGCAACGTGAAGACGCGGCGCTGTTTCAGAAAAACTTCACCACTCTCAGGTTGATGCTCAAGAAAAATGATCTTGTGCAGGCGAGTTTTCCAGCGTTCAGATAAAGCGGTCAGCATGACATCCGTTTTCCGGTCTCCGGTTCAGCGCCCATCAGACGGCAACGCGCTTGATCAGTTGTGCCAGTAAATCTGCGCTGGCGCTGGCTTTACCATTGACCGATTTGAGTGGCCGCAGGCGGTGCGCAATCACCGGAATCATGATGGCCTGCACATCTTCCGGTAGCACATGATCGCGTCCCTCAAGTGCCGCCCAGGCGCGTGCTGCCTGTAACAAAGCGAGCGATGCGCGCGGGCTCATGCCTTCGGCAAAAACATCACCCTGGCGGGTTGCCTGCGCCAGCGCCTGGACATAATCAACCAACGCAGGTGAGGTGTGTATTTGTTTGAGTTGCTGCTGCGCCTGTAATAACTCACTGGCCTGCATCAACGCAGGCAGCTTTGACAGCAAGGCGCGGCGGTCTTCACCCAATAACAGCGCACGTTCTGCCGCCGCATCAGGATAGCCGAGTGACAGGCACATCAGGAAACGGTCGAGTTGTGATTCTGGCAGCGGAAAAGTGCCGACCTGATGCGCCGGATTTTGCGTTGCGATCACGAAAAACGGCGCAGGCAGTTTGCGCGTCTGGCCTTCGGCTGAAACCTGATGCTCTTCCATCGCTTCCAGCAGCGACGACTGTGTTTTGGGAGTGGCACGGTTAATCTCATCGGCCAGCAAGACCTGGGTGAATACCGGGCCGGGGTGAAAAATAAACTGATTTTTTTCGCGATCAAAAATCGACACGCCGACGACATCGGCGGGCAGTAAATCGCTGGTGAATTGCAGACGGTTAAATTTCAGACCCAGCGAAATCGCCAGCGCGTGCGCAAGGGTGGTTTTACCAACGCCTGGCAAATCTTCGATTAACAAATGACCGCCAGCGAGCAAACAGGCGAGTGCCTGACGAATTTGCAGCTCTTTACCGATAATGACGTTATTGACTTGTTTTGCAACTTTATGCAATTGGGAAAACATGTATTTCCTCGCGTAAAAATCAGCGCACAGTGTAGCCGAATTAAACCGGCTTGTTGTAATCCCTGCACCGGCCGGGCAGGTGCATTTGCAAAAGCCGCTAAATAAGGTGAAACTGATAGCTAAATCTACAAAAATCCGAGACATGACAACCGCGTATTACACCCATGCAGATTGCAAACGCCATGAAATGGGATCATGGCATCCGGAATCACCCGAACGTTTGCAGGCGATAGAAGACCAACTGATCGCCAGCCGCATCAGCACTTTGCTGGATCATCGCGATGCACCATCAGCAGAAGAAAGCGATCTGGCGCGCGTGCACACGGCGGATGCGATTTACCGGATACGCGAAAATTGTCCGTCCGAACATTCCGAATACGATCACTTTCCACTCGATGCCGATACGGCCCTAAATAGCTATACCTGGCGCGCCTGTCTGCGCGCGGCAGGGGCGGCGATTGCCGCAACCGATGCCGTGATCGATGCTGAAATCGAAAATGCTTTCTGCGCGGTGCGCCCACCGGGGCACCATGCCAGCCGCAAGGAATCGATGGGATTCTGCATGTTTAACAACGTTGCGATTGCTGCCCGTCATGCTATCGACGTGCGTGGTTTGCAGCGTGTTGCTATCGTTGATTTTGATGTGCATCACGGCAATGGCACCGAAGATATTTTCCGTGACGACCCGCACGTGTTGATGGTGAGTTTTTTTCAGCATCCTTTTTATCCATATTCCGGCGATGGCGAGCCGGCCAGCAATATGGTCAACGTGCCAGTGCCTGCACACAGCTATGGCGATGTGATCCGCACGCTGGTCACGGAAAAATGGTTACCAGCCTTACGTGCGTTTCAGCCGGAAATGATTTTTATCTCGGCCGGATTTGATGCGCACCGCGAAGACGACATGGGTCAACTGGGGCTGACCGAAGCCGATTTTGCCTGGCTCACCAGACAGGTGATGGCGGTCGCGAAAGACTATTCCAAAGGCCGCATTGTCAGTTGTCTGGAAGGTGGTTACAACCTGTCAGCACTGGCCCGCAGCGTGACGGCGCATCTGAAAGTGCTGGCCGATCTGGAGTAAATGCCTGCGTCCGGCTCTGCATATCCGTCAATTTGCCGCAAATTACCCTCAAATATACTGGGGGGGAGTATTTTTAATAGCCCTTTGTTTCTGCGGACATATAAGCAGAAATTGGCGATACTCCCCCTGTTTTCTTCCGTGTCGTGCCAAATATCCCGTTTTCTGCAAATATGCCGACTGCTGGCTGACGGTGGATATGCCGGCTCTTTGGTCTGAAAATAAATGTCGTTGCTGGCTGGCGACAAAATGATGTCAATGACGATATCGTTTCAATCTTCTTTAACATTTGTACGCTGTTCTTACCACGACATACTCCTTACACTCAGCATCGTTTACTTTATTTCATAAGTAGTCGTAGCGCATTTGCGCTGTGACGATTCTGAGGGCAAATCTGTCGAAAGGCAGAGACGCAAAGCCTCCGGCCTACAGCGCGCATGCGCCACGGTAGCGGGGTTGCTGACTATCCTGTGATGTCATCAGGTATTTCGCGTGGCCCTCGCCAACAACAGAGAGCTGAGCCCATGCCTGTCACCCGTCCCGCCACCAAACCTGTCCCCCGGATTCTTTCTGCCAGTCTGCTTGTCTTGCTGAGTGCCTGTGGCAGTAATTCAGATAATGCTTCGCTGAATCAGACGCCCGCCGCGATTGCGACTGCGACGACGACACTCAGTGCAGATGTTGCCCAATTGCCGGAAACGGTAGCGGCGCAGATTGCACAACCGACATTTCACGTCGCTCCGGTGTTGCTCGATACGCCAGCTGATATCGATGCGTTCAACAGCAGCGCATCGGCACTGATGGGGCCGCGTCAGCAGGCGATACCCGAAGAGTTTCAGCAATTATCGGAACGCGGTCTGACCGTGACGGCGATGCAGGAAGTGCAGGCGGCGCAGGGGGCACGCGTGCGCGCCTTACCCGGTAACAGCGTAATACAACCGCAAGCCACTTCCAGCGTGGTATCTACTTACACACCGGCGCAAATCCGCGCCGCATACGGTCTGGCTGCTCTGCCTGCGAGCATGAGCGGTCTGACAGCCGCGCAGGCGGCGCAACTCGGCGCAGGTCAGACGATTTATATCGTCGATGCATATCACGATCCGAATGTGGCAGCAGAACTGGCGGCATTCAATCAGAAATTCGGTTTGCCTGGCTGTACCGCGAAAACCCTGGCGGCTGCCAGCGCCTTGCCGCTGGCAGCACCGGCGACCAACGCTTGTGAATTAGTGGTCGCCTACAATACCGCAAGCGGCACACTGACTGGCACTGCGCCGGCCTACAACTCAGGCTGGGCGACTGAAATCACCCTCGATGTACAGTGGGCACACGCGACCGCACCGCTGGCGCGCATCGTTCTGATCGAAGCGGCTGATGCCTCATTGAATAGTTTGCTCGGCGCGGTCAAGCTCGCGAATGCGATGGGGCCGGGTGTGGTATCCATGAGTTTTGGTGCGGCAGAAGGTAACTGGACGGCATCGGTCGATGCTGCTTTCAGCGCCGCCAAAATGACGTATCTGGCAGCAACCGGTGACTCCGGCGCGGCCGTCAGCTGGCCTTCGGTGTCACCCTATGTGGTGGCGGTCGGCGGCACTTCGCTGACGTATTCCGGCAGCGGCTCGCGGAGTGAAAGCGGCTGGTCTGGCACCGGTGGCGGCACCAGTGCTTACACCGCTTTGCCTACCTATCAGAACAGCAGCGTTCCCGGCATGGGCACGCTCGCACGCCGCACTGTTGCTGACGTGGCATTCAACGCAGATCCTTCAACCGGGCAGTATGTGGCGGTGATCAATCCGGGCAGCGCAACGGTTAACTGGATCAGTGCCGGTGGCACCAGCTTATCGACACCTCAATGGGCAGGGATCGTCGCAGTGGCAAATGCAACGCGTGCACAACTGGCAAAAGCTCCGCTGGGGCAGCCTCACAGTATCTTGTATGGACAGATTTCTACTGTACCCGGCACGTACGCCAGCACGTTTGCTGACATCGTCAAAGGTTCAGACGGAACTTGTGCGACATGTTACGCGAAGACCGGTTACGACCAGTTGACAGGATTGGGTACGCCGAACATCGCCAATCTGATCAGCACGCTGGCGGGCACCACCATTGCGCCGACGGCACCCGTGGTGACTGGCGCTGCGATCAGCGGGCAGGTCGGGACTGCGCTGACTTTCACCGTTTCGGCAACAGCGACGAATCCGCTGACGTATGCACTGAGCGGCGCACCGTCAGGTATGACGATTGCCAGCACAGGTATTGTGACTTGGACGACACCGGTTGCCGGAAGCTATGCGGTCACAGTGACTGCAACTGATACAAAAACCGGGCTGAGTGGCAAAGCGGTGTACAACATCACGATTGCTGCGGCGAAGGCACCGGTGGTGACGGGCGGCACAATCAGCGCGAAAGCTGGCACCGCTTTATCATTCTCTGTCGTTGTGACTGCGGCTAATCCTGTGACGTACAGCCTGAGCGGCGCACCGGCGGGTATGGCGGTTAGCACCAGTGGTGTCGTCAGCTGGGCAGCACCAGTGGTCGGAACGTATAACGTGACAGCCATCGCCAAAGATACAAAAACCGGACTCAGCGGTCAGGCGATTTATACCGTTGTTGTATCGACTGCGACGGTCAGTGGTCCGGTGATTACCGCACCAGCGATGACGGGCGTTGCCGGTAAAGCACTGACCGGACAAATCAGTATCTCTGATCCCGGTGTCAGCTGGGTATCCGTATCGATTTCCGGTGTGCCGCTGGGAATGAGTTTTTCCATGAGCAGCAGTCTGGCGATCACCGCCAGCTGGGCATCACCTGTTACCGGCAGCTATACCCTGAAAGTGGTGGTGACGGATTCCGCCGGACGCACAGCGCAGGCATCGGTACCGGTCACGATTACGGCGAAATAAACGAGAATCAGATTGAAAAAAACGCCCATGCACTGCCTGCATGGGCGTTTTTTTTCGCGGTCTTTGATGCGTCAGGGATGTGGTGCGACCACCATCGCCGTCATTTTTCTGACCACAGGCAGTATCAGCAGTAACACGGGAAATGCCACCAGCCATGAAATTCCCCATGAGCCCATCCACATCACGACGAAATTATTTGCCAGACCGACGCTGCGCAAAGTGCTGATAGCGGAGACGATGCAGGTCATGATGACGGACAAAAAGAAGGGCATGACGATACCGGCATAACGTGCTGGCAGTTTTGGAAAAGTGTAGGGTCTGCGCAATGGTGTCGAGGGCATAAAAATCCAAAAATGCGATTGATGATCTGTCGGTAAAGCCAGATCATCGCAGGTTTTCTTGTTATGGATGTGACGACGACAGAACGGCAGACAACCTCGCCAAAGTATCTCGTGTGCTGCAACTGCTCACGTCGTGGAAACAAAGGACGATTTACTTCTCGCCGCTGCCTTCCTGCTGACAGCGACTATCAACCGGTATCGGGCCGAATACTTTTCGCAGACCGCCGATACCACCAACTTGTTTGATGAATACTTGCTGGCGAGACTGATGCAAGGCCAGCGTGTAATGGTAACTGTCTGAAATTTTCGGGCCTGTCACCGGCATCGCAGTCACGACGACGAGTTCGCTATCCGGCGGTAAAGCGGTTGCTTGCGGAAAAGCATGAGCCGCAGCCTGTGTCACGCCGACCGTCTGAAAGCAGGGCGATAACTGACGGATGATTTTTTCTGTCAGCTGGCGATCGCTGGAATTCGCAGGTTCTTTGATCATGGTCTCGGCGTAGCTTGTGGTGGATAGCAGCGCGCTGCACAGTACAGCCGCAAGGCCTTGCGGCAGGCGTGTCAGCAGATTGGTGGTGGACGGCATCATTTTTCCTGGCGATGTGGAGAAGACAGGTGCTGCCGGATGTTGACCGGCACCATCACAATATAAACGAAAAACTGCCAGCGCATTGTCGCATCATTGCCTCATAACAGCGATCAGCATATCGGTTGCGCTCAGTGGCGCAGAATGAGGTTTTCCGGCTGTATCAGGCCAAAAAATACTGGGGGGAGTATATTTAAAAGCCCTTTATTTACGTAGAGATTAGGGCGAAAATCGCATATACCCCCTTATTTATGCAGATTCCCGGGGTAAAACACAAACTTCTGCGCAGAATCTGCGTGGAGCAGGGCAGAGTTCCGTACAATATCGCTTTGTTTTTGCTCATAAGAAGAATACGCATGTCGATACAATGGTTCCCCGGCCACATGAACGCTGCCCGCAAGAAGGCGGCGGAAACCATGGAAAACACCGATCTGGTGATAGAAGTGCTGGATGCCCGCATTCCGCAAGCGAGTTGCAATCCCATGGTGGAGCAACTGCGCGTTTTCCGCCAACGCCCTTGCCTGAAAATTTTAAATAAAGCCGATCTGGCCGACCCGAATGCCACTAAATTCTGGCTGGATTATTACAACGCCCAGAAAGACGTGTTTGCGGTCGCGATGAGTTGTAAAAAGCCGACCGATGTCGCTAAGGTGCCGGGTTTTGCGCTGAAGCTGGCACCGCATCGCGGCGTACCAACCAAGCCTTTGCGCATGATGATCATGGGCATTCCTAACGTCGGTAAATCGACGCTGATGAATGCCTTGCTGAAAAAACGTGTTGCCAACGTTGGCGATGAACCAGCGGTGACGAAGACCCAGCAACGCCTGTATCTCGGTAAAAATATGATCCTGACCGATACGCCGGGCATGTTGTGGCCGAAGATCGAACATCCTACCGATGGCCTGATGCTGGCGGCCAGCCATGCGATCGGTATCAATGCGCTGATCGAAGAAGAGATCGCCACTTTCCTCGCCGAGCAATTGCTGATTCACTATCCGAAGTCGCTGGTGACACGCTACGGCTTCAATCTGGAAGGCATGGATGCGGTGGCGGTGATCGAAGGCATCGCACAAAAACGCGGCTACAAACTTAAAGGTGGCGACTGGGATTTTGAAAAAGCCTCGCATACCTTGCTGCTCGATTACCGCAGCGGCGCTTTGGGTCGTATCAGCCTCGAAACGCCCGCCAGCCGTGAACATTTACTGGCGACTTATGTGCCGCCGGTATTGCTCGGTCAGGGTAAGAGTGTGCAAACCGGTATGGAGCCGGAAGCCGACGAGCAAGAGTAATCCGTGCCATCGTTGAGATTAACGATGGCAGATCATTCAGACTACGCCGCGTCCGCAAGTGTCAGCGGCGTATTTTTTTATCCAGCTTAAACACCGCCAGTGCCTGTACGACTTTGATGGTTTGCTCTTGCAAACTGTTGGCGGCAGCAGCAGCTTCTTCCACCAGCGCGGCATTTTGTATGGTCACATCATCCATGTGACGGACGGCGGCATTCACCTTGGAAATACCGGCACTCTGTTCGCGTGATGCCGAGGCAATTTCACCCATGACATTGCGGACATTTTGTACTGAGCTGATGATGTCGCGCATGGTGTCGCCAGCGGCTCCGGCCAAAGACGTGCCCGCATCAATTTTTTCGGCAGAGAGCTGAATCAGATCTTTGATTTCTTTTGCGGCGTTTGCACTGCGTTGTGCCAGATGCCGCACTTCGGTGGCAACCACGGCGAAGCCTCGCCCTTGTTCGCCAGCGCGCGCCGCTTCAACGGCCGCATTGAGCGCCAGAATATTCGTCTGGAATGCGATACCTTCTATCAGGCTGATGATATCGACCACTTTTTTCGATGAAGTATTGATGTCATTCATCGTCGAGACCACCTGCGACACGATGGCGCCGCCTTTGTCCGCGACGACCGAGGCATCGCCTGCCATCTGGTTTGCTTGCACTGCATGCGCCGTATTGTGATCGACGGTGGCAGCCAGTTGGTTCATGCTGGAGGCGGTTTCTTCCAGCGCAGCCGCCTGCGACTCGGTACGTTCTGATAAATCCATATTACCGGCGGCGATTTCGCTGGTGGCGATGCTGGTCTGGTCAGAGCTGCGGCGGACATCACCGACTATCGAATACAGATTGATATTCAACTGGCGCAAGGCACGCAGCAGTTGACCCATATCATCTTTACCGTGACTGTCGATCTCTTGCGTCAGATCGCCGCCCGCCATGATCTGACTGGCTTTCAGCGCCTGATGCAAAGGTACGATCACGGCGCGATGCAAGGCGTGCCAGAAATTGAGTGCGATCACAATACCGGTGGCGCACAAGGTCGTCAGCCAGCCGGAAGAATCTGAACTAAAAAACAGATTCTGCACCAGCATGGCACTCATCAGCAGGATCAGAATACCGAG
The DNA here is from genome assembly GCF_018139565.1 of Cognatundibacterium rivi. Taxonomy (GTDB): domain Bacteria; phylum Pseudomonadota; class Gammaproteobacteria; order Burkholderiales; family Burkholderiaceae_D; genus Undibacterium; species Undibacterium rivi. Next base: position 292,121 of record NZ_JAGSPK010000003.1, on the reverse strand, counting down.
ATTCCAGTTGGCGCGCTGCTGCAGTGACAGATAACGCAAAGCATTCCACACACCGGCGATGCCGGTCAGTTTGACACTGCCACGGCTGATTTTAACTTTACGCGGATTCCCCGCTTTGATTTCTTTGTACAAGGCCGCGGTTTGCTGCACCAGTTCACGTCCCGGTTTCGTCCGCACCGACATATAGCCGACCGGACGACCATTTTCGACGACAGGCGTGACATTCGCCAGCACCCAGTAAAAATCACCGTTCTTGCAGCGATTTTTGACCATGCCGGTCCACGGCTGTCCGCTTTTGATGGTGGCCCATAAATCGGCAAATGCTTCGGCTGGCATATCCGGATGGCGCAGAATATTTTGCGGCTGACCGATTAATTCATCTTCGGTATAACCGCTCACCTGAACGAAATAAGGGTTTGCATAAGTGATGTTACCTTGCAGATCGGTGGTGGATACAATGGTTTCTGTATCGCTGAGGACATACTCGTGATTGGTGACTGGCGTGTTAAGACGCATAGTAATTTCTATTCTGCTTGTGAAGAGAGAGGCGGATAACCGGATACATAGTCCGGCTGACTTTTTTTATTTCACGCGATGCCGCTTGAACATCGCAGCCACTGCGCGGCAAATATCTGCGCAGGTTCCGGGCGTCCAAAGTAATATCCCTGCGCGTGATCGCAATCGAGTTTGAGCAAGCTGCTTGCCTGCTCCAGAGTTTCTACTCCTTCGGCGATCGCTTTGAGGCCGAGGTTACGCGCCATACCAATGATGGTGGTAACGATGGTATGGTCGTGATGCTCATTGAGCATGTCACGAATAAAAGAGATATCAATTTTTAATGTATCCACAGGGAAACATTTTAAATAGGAAAGAGAAGAATAGCCAGTACCAAAATCATCAATCGACAATGCAAATCCCATTTTTTTCAGGGATTGCATAATATCGATAGACTGCGCGACGTTATGCATCAGGCTGCTTTCGGTCAGTTCCAGTTCTATGCATGCCGGACTGAGACCTGCATTCAGCACGGTTTGCAGGATTTTGTCAGCCAGTTCCGGATCGCTGAGTTGCTGGGCTGACAGATTGATCGCCAGTCGGCCATGAAAATGGTAGCCCGCTGCTTGCCACGTGCAAATCTGACGACAGGCTTGTTCGAGTACCCACAAGCCTAACTGCGCCATCATGCCGCGCGCTTCGGCAATCGGAATAAACTGTGCCGGGCTGATCCAGCCACGCTCTGCATCGTTCCAGCGCAACAAGGCTTCCGCGCCGTCAATCTCGCCTGTCTTCAGATTGATTTTGGGCTGGTAATACAATTCTAATTTGTCCGCGTTCATTGCCTGATTCAGATTTCTGGCAATGTGCATCTGTTCATTCAGATCGGCACTCATTTTCGCCTGATAAGCGATATAACCTGCGCCGGTCGTTTTTGCTTTATACATGGCGATGTCAGCGCACTTCATCAGGTCATCGGCATTGTCACCGTCTTCAGGATAAAACGATAAACCTATGCTGACGCCGACTGAAAAATGATCATTACCGAGGCGCAGCGGTGCCAGCAACGTCTGTTGCAGACGCTCTGCTATCATCGCTGCGGCAACCTGATCTTCAACTTCGGTCACGACGATGAATTCATCACCGCCCAGCCGCGCCAGTGTTTTTTCGCCGCGTAGGGTTGCTTCAAAACGCTGCGCGACTTGTATCAAGACCTGATCACCGACATCGTGGCCTTGCGTATCATTGATTTCTTTAAAGCGATTCAGATCCAGGAACAGGATTGCCAATCGTCGTTGATAACGGCTGGCATTGCTGATCGCTTGCCGCAGCCTGTCCATGAACAGCGTGCGGTTTGGCAGTCTGGTCAGGCTGTCGTATAAAGCCAGATGACGGATTTTTTCTTCTGTCGCTTTGCGCTCGGTGATATCGGTATTGATGATGAGTATCGATTTTGGCCGCTTGTTTTCATCCCTGACCAGCGTGCGCTGGCTCTCCACAACGAATGGTGTGCCATCTTTATGTCGCTGTGAAATCTCACCGCGCCATTCCCCGTTTTCTATCGTTAGACGTGTTACTTCATTAAACGCGGCTTCATCATCCCATAATAAATTTTCCGGTGAATTACCAAGCGCTTCGTCGCATGTCCAGCCATACAGTTTTTCTGCTGCTTTATTCCAGTACGAAATATGATGATTAATACCAATGACGATAATCGCATCGCTGGCTTTATCTAGCAACGAGGCCTGATTGCGGTAGTGTGCGGCATTGGCCAGCGTCTCTTCGCGTAAGCGATGCTCTTCGGTGATGTCTTCGACGGTGATCAGTGCGTGTTGTTGCGCATGGTCGCCAACGATATCCGTGAGCGTGATGCGCAACTGGCTCTTTTCGTGAGGAATACTCAGATAACGTTTCCCTGTTTTACCCGACAGAAACGGATGTAAAACCTGCGGAGATTCGAGTGCCGGTAACAATGTGCGCAAATGCTGACCTGCCATCGGATTGGCATGATCCAGCCCGAGAATTTTGCAGACGCAATCATTCACGCTCAGCACCAGCAGCGCTTCGTCGATAACGATGAGCCCCACATTCAGGCTGGCGACGATACTGTCTGCATACGGTTGCAGCAAACTGCCAGACCCGGTATTTTCCGGTGTGTTGATGGCGTGCGAGGACAGTGATGCTGGCGCTGATGATGTCGTATCGGCCTCAGGTGTTTTCTTGAGCAGTCTGGCTATCATGATCAGCTTCTGTTCTGTCCGGCCATCACATTCACCTCGTATAGTTTATTTCTTCATGCAATACGATTGAACCGGAGAGGGCGCTGTCATGCCGCGTTTCTCCGGAATCCCGTTACGATCAGTCGCAGGGCATCGCGTGTGAAATGCGAGTGAAGCGCGAGCCCCGGCCAGGATAATTAAGTGTTAGTCAGACGTTTTGCCGGATTCTGCATAGGCGAACGCCGTACGGCTGCAGTGGCTTTTTGCGTGTGCGATGCCGCCGTGCTGGCTGTACTGGCTGGGGTTGCCACGATCTGTGTGCTGTCTATCCGGAATACGTCAACCAGTTCCGACAGATTGCTTGCCTGATCTTCGAGGCTAGCCGCTGCCGCAGCCGCTTCTTCAACCAGCGCAGCATTTTGTTGCGTCACTTCATCCATCTGCGCGATGGCCTGATTGACCTGTTCTATTCCTGTGCTTTGTTCATGGCTCGCTGCGGTAATTTCCGCCATGATGTCGGTGACGCGGCGAACGCTGTTGACGACTTCACTCATCGTCGTGCCAGCCTTGTTGACCAGCAGCGTACCTGCCGACACCTGATCGACAGAATCGCCGATCAACACCGTAATTTCTTTTGCGGCAGCCGCACTGCGCTGCGCCAGATTACGCACTTCGCTGGCAACGACGGCGAAACCGCGGCCTTGTTCGCCGGCACGCGCTGCTTCGACAGCGGCATTGAGTGCCAGAATATTGGTCTGGAATGCGATGCCATCAATGACGCTGATGATATCAACGATCTTTTTCGAAGAATTATTGATAGATGACATAGTGCTGACCACTTCAGAGACCACATCACCACCTTTGATCGCCACATCAGACGCTTCTGCTGCGAGTTGATTCGCCTGACGTGCATTGTCTGCATTCTGCTTGACGGTACTGGTCAACTCTTCCATCGATGCAGCGGTTTCTTCTAATGAACTGGCCTGCTCCTCGGTGCGTGACGACAGATCGAGATTACCAGCGGCAATCTGTGTTGACGCGGAAGCGATGGTGTCAGTGCCTGTTCTGACCTGCGACACGATTCTGACCAGGCTGTTATTCATATCTTTCAGCGCTTGCAGCAACTGCCCGGTTTCATCGCTGGATTCGACTTGAATCTTGCTGGTGAGATCGCCATCGGCAATGGTGCGGGCGATTTGCACCGCCTGATTCAAGGGGCGGGTAATGCTGCGGGTTGTCCAGTAAGCGAAGCTGCACGCCAGCAGAATCGCGATGATCGCAATACCCGATAGCATATTTCTGCTGTTCTGATAATTTTTCTCAGCATCTTCGCCGCTTTTGACCATGATGGTGCCAATCAGCGTAATCAGGTTTTGTACCTGAGAAAAATAGCCAGTCTGCGCATGCACAACGGACGACAACAGATATTCACCCGCTTCCTGTTTTTTTCCGTCGCCGATTAACTTCAGAAACTCGTTTTGAGTCACTGCATATTTACTGCGCGCTTCTTTCACGTCATTGAAAACCTGCTTGCCCTTTTCAGTCGAAATCGTTTTGTCCAGCTGGGCAATTTTTTCACCAACTCGGCTAACGTTAGATTTAATTTCGCTGAGTGCTGCTTTAATTTTTTCCGGATCTTCGGTGATCAGTAAATTTCGCATCGCAAGCGCATTGAAATTAATGCCATCAAGTATTTCATTGGCGAGCACCACTTTTGGGTAACGGTCGTTGACCAGCAGACTGGTGCCGTCGTTGAGTGAGCTCATGCGATTAATGCCAAACAAGGTCATGCCGATCAATAACATGACGACGATACCAAAACCTATGCCTAATCTTGTGCCGACTTTCATATTCATATTCATTTGTATTCTCTTCAGGTGAGTGAGTTGATACGGGCTCGTCTGTCTTTATTCGATGGCGAAAATTATTCAGAGAGCTGTTCTATTAAACCCATGTCACTGCTGGAAATGAGTTTGTCTATGTCGATCAAAATCAGCATGCGGTCATCTAATGTGCCGACGCCAATTAAATGGCCGGTATTGAGCGAGCCGATATCGGGTGCTGGCTTGACTTGTTCTTGCACCAGATTGATGACGTCGGAAACGCTATCGACGACCATGCCTATCACCCGCTGGCAGACGTGAAGAATAATCACAACGGTGAATTCATCGTAGGCCGGATTGTCCAGATTGAATTTGATCCGCATATCGACGATGGGCACGATCACCCCGCGCAGATTGATGACCCCTTTGATAAAGTCCGGCGCATTGGCAATCCGTGTCACTGCTTCGTAGCCGCGAATTTCCTGCACTCGCTGAATATCGATGCCGTACTCTTCTTTGCCCAGCGTGAATGCCAGAAATTCCAGTGAACCCAGTGCTGCGACGGGGTTCTGGGTGGTGTTGATGTTGTCGCTCAGTTGCATCACTATCCTTCGCATTCAGTGAAAGATATTTCTCTTTTCATCTGATACAGCGACCATGCGGCAAAGCATGTTGCTCACCTGTGAGGATAGTGGTGTTCAGCTGGCAGATAGGTTGAGGAAAATATCGGATCAGAATCGCGCTGTTAGTGTGATAACAGCACAGAATTTATTTCCAGATGGCAATGCTAAGGCTTTTGATTATATCGAGTCAATCGAATTTATCGATTTGTTGTTTGCGGGAGAATCTCTGATTACAAAGTGTGTGTTGTTTTACATCAAGGTTTTTCGCTGTTGATGTTGAAAATATCAGCGATGGTTGTCAGTAGTGCCGCCGCGGGAACTGGCTTGGTGAAGTAATGCCTTATTCCTTTGCGCAGGGCTTCATCGCGGTCTAAGCCATCGCTGTATCCAGTGCACAATATCACTGGCAAATCGGGTTGCATGCTGTGCAGATAGCGAGCCAGGGTCACACCAGTGATGCCTGGCATCGTCTGATCGGTGATCAGTAAGTCGATGGCAACTTCTTCGTTGGCGAGTGCATTCATCACCTTGTAAGGATCAGTAAATAATTCCACCTGATAACCGGCACCGGTTAACAGTTCCCGCAAAAATCCGCCGACGGCGGGTTCGTCATCAACGACCCAGATACGTTGTCCGGTGCCGGTGATACCTTCTGCACTGGAATTTTTTGCGGCTAGTGATTTGCATTCTGATGCTGGAACGATGGAAAACAGCAGCCGGAAGCGGCTTCCGAGGTTAGCACCGGATTCCACCAAAATATGGGCGTCTGAGCGTCGCAGTATGCCCTGTACCATAGACAAACCCAGTCCGGTTCCTTTACCCACTTCCTTAGTTGTAAAAAAAGGATCGAATAAGCGCGACATATTTTCGGGTGAGATGCCGCCGCCATTGTCTGAGACATCGATCGCCAGGTATTTGCCTGTTAACCTTTGCTGACTGATGGCGCAGATTTCCCCGTGTAATTCTGTCTGGTGCAGATGAATATCAATCACGCCATGGGTATCAATTGCATCGCGCGCATTGATGACGAGATTCAACAGGATCTGGCTTAATTCTCCAGCGTCCATACGGATACACAGATCATCTTCGATATGGCTTTGCAACTGTATGCTGGAAGGCAGCGACGGCAACATCATCGCCACCACTTCGTGTATAACCGAGGCAGGAGAAATCAGATTCACGCCTGTGCTGGCCTGGGTGCGGGTGAAGGTCAGCATTTTGGCGATCAGATCCCGCGCACGTTCGCTGGCCGTGATGACTTCTTTCAGATAGATCGCCAGTTTGCTTTGTTTGTCAGGCACGAAGCGTTCCAGCGCCAGATTCGAATAGCCAAGAATCGCGGCCAGAATATTATTGAAATCATGCGCAATGCCACCCGTCAATTGCCCCAGCGCCTGCATCTTTTGCGACTGTTGCAATTGTCTTTCCAGTTCCTGTTTGACGGATTCTGCTTTCTCTCTTTCAGAGATGTCACGCGTGAAAATAAAGAAATGTCTGGATTCCGGATCGTAAGTCACAGAAACTTCAACGCGGAAAATATGCCCGTCTTTATGGCGATGATGCGTTTCAAACTGGTCGCGATATTGTGTCCTGATTTTTTGCAGATGATTTTGGGCGTTTTCAGCACTCTGCGTGACATGCAATTGATTGATGCCCATTGTCAGCAATTCCTCCATGGAATAGCCGGACATTTTCACGTAGGCTTCGTTGACTTCAAGCAAATTTCCTTTGGCATCAACGATGACGAAGCCATCAATCGCGGTATCGAGCACGCGCTTGTGCCGTAATAAGGCTTTCGTGCTTTCCGTCACATTTTCGCCAACCGAAACATATCCCTCAATAATCCCATTGTCGTTCAGCAGCGGTGTGACGGTGCGATTGATGATGAAGCTTTCGCCGTTAGTTCGGGTAATGGTGATTGCACCACGCCAGATACGTCCGGCCTCAACGGTCTTTTTTAATTCTGCTGCGATCCTGGGATCAGGTGTGATCGGTGCCGAAAATAAACAGGCCTGTCCAGCGTCTTCCGATGCATCGGGAGGAAGAATGGCACGTGATGCCGGATTTCTCCAGCGCAGTACGCCATTTTCGTCGGTCAGAAAAATCGGTGTTGCGGATGACTCCAGTGCCATCGCTTGCGAACGTAAAGTTTCATTGATTTTTTGTACGGTTTCCGCATGCATCGCCAGCGTCTGATATGGCTTGCGCACAATCACTACAAACATCGCACGGTAAATCAGCGCATAACTGACGACCTTGTAAAAATGTCCGATTAAATTCGATGTGTCACTGATGACGACGTAGTCTGCAAAAAAAAATTCACTCATCGCCGCGATGGTAATCGCCGCGAACATCAGTGTTGAGAATTCCTGACCAGATGCGCGTGCGAGACGGTAGTAACGAAAGGCGGCGATGGATAGCGCTGCGGTGATCAGCCATTCAGTGACGATCTTGAACTGGCTTAATCCGATGTTTTCATTGTATGTAATGATCAGGCTGCTTTCCTGAAAAAAGACCAGCCACAAAATCCCCAGGTTAATGACACTGAATGCGGCCAGCACGGTATATCTGAAGCGCCGTCCGGGAGGATGCAGATTGGGAAAAAAACTGATGAACAAAATAATACCGGCGAACAGTATCCGCGCAAAAAGCCAAAAGGCAATCGACTTTTGTGGCGAGGATGGCGTGATCAGATCAGGCATTCCTTTGTAGGACATGACATGCGCAAAATCGAGCCAGCCAGCGGCGAGCAAAGTGACGGCGATCAGCAGCAGCGACGTGGAGACTTCTTTTTCCGGTGTGTGCCAGACGGCTGCAAAAATAAGAAACGCAAACAGAATGGCCGCAAATTCCAGCAAGGTATGCAGGGGAAGATAATACTGGTGCGGAATATGAATATTCGTCAGAGGCAACACCATCGCCAGCAAAAATAAGACGACAAAGACCGCGACCAGAGATAACTGACGGCTTAACAGCTTGTGCTTCGCGTCTACTCCGGGGATAAGCATGATGTCATTCATTCGGCGGGCATTCAACGTTCATCGTGGCATCAGTTTTATTCATCGTCGGCATGACCGTAAGAATAATTCAAGCGAAGCGGAAAGAAGATTATCGATGGAGAATGTATCGACGTATGGAGCCTATTCTGACATGGTCAGATGTTGAAACCTATGACCTGAAACAAACGTGCGGTATCGATAGGTTTTGAAAAGCAGCATTCCACACCGACGGAGAGAAGTTCCGCTTCGTTTTCCGGGCTCAGATATCCACTCATGGCGATAATCCTGACATTGGCTTGCCCCGGTATTTCTTTGATCTGACGGCAGACCTCGGTACCTTTGATGCCCGGCATCATCAGGTCGAGCAATACGATATCCGGGGAAAAAGTATGCACTTTACGCCCGGCATCAAAGCCATCGTAGGCAGCCTCTACCACCATGGGCTGCTCGCCTTCACCGAGCAATTCCATCAGGAAGCCAGCGAAAGCTTTATTGTCATCGACGATCAGGATTCGCTGTGGTCCTTTGTTTCCGGCAGGATTCCACTGGCGGGCAAAGCGTTCGACTTCTTCCAGACGAAAACGGCGATGTCCACCCGGCGTGACTTCGGCCTGCAATAAACCCCGTTGCGCCCAGCTACGCACAGTAATTGGCGACACCATCATCCATTGCGCGACTTCATTCGGCGTCAGGTAAGGTTTCTTTTTGTAGTCTTCAGTCATAAAAACGATTGATTCAATAATGTTACAGATGCGCCCAATTATGTCACTTTATTGATTTAGGGAAATAAAATAATGTTTCTGTCGCCCTCTGTCTGCGTGCTTTGACTGCGAAGCACGAGCGTATCAGCGTATGCCCCAGACAAACGGATCTTCCTCATTCAGCAGTATGTCTGCCTCCATGTTAACAAAGGCCATTCCGCGTAAACTGGGCAATATCTGTCCGCTTGCCTGACTCTCAGGTGAGGCTGGCAACTGATACGAGGCCTCGAAGACACTACCGATAATGCTTTCCTGACGCCATAGCTGACCCGGTGCCAGTTTATTGTCGGCCGCGAGGCAAGCAAGCTTGGCGCTGGTGCCGGTGCCGCAAGGTGAACGGTCATAGGCTTTGCCGGGGCAGAGTACAAAGTTCTTGCTGTGATTATTCGCTTTGGTCGCGGCGCCGAACAATTCAATATGATCGATGAGTGCATTGTTCTCGCCGGTAATCTGGCTGGCTTCCAATGCTTGTCGCACGCGCCATGCGTAGTCGGTCAGCCGCTCTACGTTCGACAGATGCAATTCCTGTCCATGTTGATTGATCAGGAAAAACCAGTTACCACCCCATGCGATATCACCGCAGACTTTGCCTATCCCCGGCACATCCACGCTGACAGCGGTTCTGTAACGATAAGCGGGAACATTGTGCACAGTGACGCTGTGATCGTCATGTAATTCTACATTCACGATACCGACCGGTGTTTCTATGCAATGTTGCCCGGCGTTGATCTTTCCCTGATGGGCGAGAGTGGCAACAAAACCGATCATGCCATGACCGCACATGCCGAGATAGCCGACATTGTTAAAGAAAATAATCCCTGCGATACAAGACGGATCGGCAGGTGTGCAGGCCAGTCCGCCGACGACGACATCTGAGCCGCGCGGTTCGCAAGCGGTGGCACTGCGATAGTGGTCAAACTTGTCGCGAAAAATTTGCAGACGCTCAGCGAGCGAGCCATGACCTAATTCAGGGCCGCCGCCGACGATAATGCGGGTGGGTTCGCCGCCGGTGTGAGAATCAATGATGGAGATTTTTTTCAACATGCGTTTCTTTCTGCGCGCGGATATCAGTGATGGTATGGTGCCATAGTATAAAGGCCTGACGTTTGTTTTATCCGGAACCTTGATTTTTTTTTCCGAAAAACGCATGCAATTCTCAGGTCAGAATCTGCAACAATATGGATTGCTGAGCATGCGATAATGAGGCTTGGCGAAGAGCACATCATAAGACAACATCGCCAGTTCCCGGTTTTTGATTAACTTGCAATTTAGCTGAATTTTCCACTATCTGCTGCATGAATCTGTTTCCAGCCAAAACTGAACATCAATTACCTGATGAGATTAAAAAACGCCTGACTGGCGGCTTGTTGATTTCTTTGTTGGTGCATGCTTTCATCCTGTCTTTGCAGTTTGGTTTACCGGGTGTCGGCTTACCGGGTCTGGAAGTCCCCTGGGATAAACGCCGTGCAGAAACACCTGAACTTAGTGTGCAAATTGCCGATGTTGTTCCTGCGGCAGCCACGACAGCAGCGTCTGCTGACGTGACCCGTTCTGATCCTGTTGCTGGTGCCAACCTGAAAGCTGAAACGAACACCGTTTCACCATCAAAGGAATCCATAGTTTCTGCGGCACCGCTGGCTTCCGTACCCGCACCGGTAATAGCTGATGCGCCGAAATCAACGACGGCGCGCGGAATACAGTTGCTGGCACCGCGGGTTGCCGTTGTCAGCGTACCTGTGCCGGAGAAAAAGACCCACACCAAAGCCGCGAAAGCGAAAAAATCTGTGACCCGGATACCTGTTGCTATGCCACGTCCACCAGGGGTTGTCGCAGTTGATGTGCCGGACATTATTACCCAGAATAATTTCAGAACCGACACTTTCAGCGTCGCGGTTCGTGATCCGGAAGAAAACAAGAAAGAGCTGACGCAGAACGTCGAGCAGAGAATGTTTCCCGACCCTGTAAGCCAGTCAGATGAAGCGTCGGCTGATCTGCCGCCGGTCGCTGTCAGTCGCTTTGAGCCGGATGCGCAGCAGCGTGAACGGCGCGAAGAAAAAATACTGCAGGCGACGAGAGAGTTGTTGCAAGAAAAAATTGCGGCACCTGCCTCCACGCAACAAAGTGTGAAGCAGATGGAAGAAGCCAGCCGCAAGCAACTTGCTGAAGCCGTGCGCGCAGAGGCTGATGCTGCGCTGGCACTGAGACAACAACAGGAAGCCGAGCGACAACAGCAACGTATTTTGCAAGAAGCCAGCAAAGCCAATGCCAGCGTGCTGGCTGCAACCGCGCTGCAAGGTATCGATAAGATGAAACTTGTTGATGACAGCCTGAAGCAGCAAATGCAGGCTGAGCTTGCTCAGCGCGAACAACAACGCAAAGAGCGCCAGACTGCCATGCTCACCGCCCGCCAGCAGGCAGAGGAGCGCGAGGAAGAATTGAAGCGACAACGCGAAGAGGCGTTGCGCAAACAACAGCAGATGGAAATGCAAATTGCTCAGGCAAAAAATGAGGAATTGCAGGAACGCCAGAAAATGGAAAAGCTGGCAGAACAACGGGCGCAACAGCAAGCACAAGAAGCTCTGCAAAAAGGACAACAAGAACGTCTCGAAATGCAGCGTGCCGAAAATGCCCGTCAGCAGGCTCAACAGACTGAACAGGCGCTGGCGCAGCAACGCGAACAGGCTGCTATCGCTGTGGCAAAAGCTGGTGGTACGAATAAGCTGGCGAGTGCGAATGATCACCCTATGTCTGCTGGTAAGGCAGATGGCAATAGTGCTGTCGGCAAGAGCAATATGTCCGGTAGTCACAGTAATTCTGCAGGATCAGCCGCAAGCAATGCCGTGGGAAGTGGTGACAAAACGGCGGCATTTGTTTTGCCACAAAGCTTACTCAGCAGCGATCTGGCGAACCGCTCGCGCGAACAGGCGCGTGGTTTGGATTTATTGCGTGGCACGCCACCTTTGCCGCGTGCCGATACTGAAGAACGGCCACGCCGTCGCAGTGTGTTAGGCAGTGCGGAAAAAGATATCCAACTGCGTATGTACATCGATAGCTGGAAGCAAAAAATCGAAAGAAACGGGAATCTGAATTTTTCACAGACATCACGCGATAAAGCGCGCGGCGATCCTGTTGTCACGGTCGCGATTCGCAGCGATGGCAGTGTTGAGGAAATTACGATACACCGATCGAGCGGGCGTGCTGATCTGGATCAGGCTGTGCGTAATATTGTTCGTATCAACGCCAAGTACGCTGCATTTCCACCGAATATCGCTGCACAATATGATGTGATAGAAGTGCGTCGCGTATGGAATTTTGATGATGGTTTGCGCATACTCGAAGAGTTGCGCTGATCGTCGCTGATGCTGATATTTTGACGCACTTTTGTTTGATCGCCGCCATTGCTGTTTGCAGTTGTTCTGTTCAGCGCTGATAGTGACGCATTGTGAACTGAAAACGGCGATGGGAAAGTTCTGCGAGATCTTCTGATGAAAAAATATTTAATGAGGCTGATATGCGTATTCTGATCACAGGTGGTACCGGGTTAATCGGTCGCCGTTTATGCTCGTCCTTACTGGAGCACGGACACGTGCTGACGGTGTTCAGCCGTCATCCTGAAACAGTCAGATCTTTGTGCGGTAATGCCGTCAACGCGATGCAATCGCTGGATGAATATCACGTCGATACCGAGTTTGATGCGGTGATTAATCTGGCAGGTGAACCTATCGTTGATAAACGCTGGACCTCAGCACGGCAAAAAGTTTTACGCGACAGCCGTATCGCCTTGACTGAAAAGCTGTTGCAAAAAATTTCTGCTGCCAATTTCAAGCCTGAGGTTTTTCTGAGCGGTTCTGCGGTTGGCATTTATGGTAATGGTGGTGATCAGTTGTTGAGTGAGCAGGCCGGAGTGGGTAAAGATTTTGGCGCTCGTTTGTGTGCCGACTGGGAAGCGGCCGCTGGCAGGGCGGCAGACATGGGTATTCGTGTTTGTATCCTACGTACAGGTCTGGTGCTGGATGCAGCAGGTGGCATCCTGAAAAAAATGCATCTGCCATTCAGTCTCGCTCTGGGGGCTCGAATTGCAGACGGCAAACAATGGATGAGCTGGATTCATGTGCAGGATTACGTGGCCATCGTGCGCTATTTACTGGACGATAAAAATGCGGCAGGGCCATACAATATGGTGGCACCGCATCCGATAACGAACCGCGAATTCACACAGACCATGGCTAGCGCGTTACACCGCCCCGCATTGTTTGTTGCGCCGGCATTTTTGCTGAAACTGGCGATGGGTGACATGGCGGAGTTACTGACTGGCGGGCAACGCGTGCAGCCCATGCACGTTGCCGAGTTAGGCTACGAATTTCAGTATCCGTATCTGGCGGAAGCGTTGCATGACTTGCTTTGATCGATGTCTTGTATCAGCCAGTTCAGTCTGTACCGTATTCGCATGAACTGTCTTCTTGCATGAATTTTTCTGTGATTTCCCCTGCATCAGGTAAACGTGCGATTTGTCAGCGCTGCCTGCGCCCGCAATCTGCTTGTATCTGCAACTGGATCGTGCCTGTGAATAATGGGGTAGAGGTATTGATACTGCAGCATCCTCTGGAAGTGAATAATCCGAAAGGCAGCGTGCGTCTGCTGGATTTATGTTTGCAGCATTCACGTGTTCTGACTGGTGAAGTTTTTGCCGGAGAGGCCCTGATGCAGGCCTTGTACGCACCCGCCGATGCCGTTACCGATAGAGCTGAGGATGTAGCTGCAGATATAGCGGCGGATGTCTCAACTGATACGCGGCCTGTGGCACAAATCCGGCCTGTGTTGCTCTATCCTGATACGTCTCTCATCGAAGCCATAGACCTGGCCTTGCCTGTCGCCGAAAAATATCAGGAGAGTGAGCAAATACAAGGACTCCGCTTGGTGATTATTGATGCGACCTGGCGTAAAAGTCGCAAAATGCTGTATCTGAATCCCGTGCTGCAAGCCTTGCCACGTCTGAGTCTGGAACGGATGCCAGCGTCGCATTACCGGATTCGTAAAGCGCATAAACCAGATCAATTATCGAGTCTGGAAGCCTGCGCGTATGCTTTGATGCGACTGGAAAACGAGGAAGACAAATATCACCGATTGTTGCAGGCGTTCGATGGATTCGTCGATCAGCAAATCGGCCGTATTCCGGCAAACTTCAGGTAAAAAAAGCCCCGCATGATGCGGGGCTTTTTGATAGACCAATGCGTCAGTTCTTACATCAGCACATTGATGATCGCATTTCCGATGCCCATCAATGCCGCACCCGAAATCAGACCGGCACAGATAGGCTCGCAGCCTTCGACCCAGAATTGATGGCCAGCCGTGCCTTTGACCGTGTGCTTGCGCCCCATCCACCAGAACACTGCAGCGCCCATCCACATCGCCAGACAAGCATCCGGCGGTAAGACGACGCCAAGACCTATCGCTACTGCTGACAATGGCACTTTACCCTTGGTGACGATTTTAGCGCCTTCGATGACCACCGCTGCAATCGCTGCAATCGCCATCGCGATGACTGCTGAAGTCGGCAAACTGCTGATGCCCTTGGCAATCAGTTCTGCCATACCCTTCCACTGCATTGCGGATGGATGTGAAAACTGATCGCTGACGATGCTTGCTGTATCGCGTACACCCTGAGCATCCGCAGGTAAAAACAGCAGATAGTAAATCGGCACACAAGCGAGTGCGCCGGAAATAATGCCGATGATGTGACCAATCGCCTGTTGGCGAGGTTTTGCACCCAGCATGTAACCCGGCGTGATGTCGGATAACAGGTTAGAGGCATTCGACGCCACTTCGGCGGTCATCCCGGCCGGAATCATGTTGCTGGCCGGGTTGACTCTGTCGATTGCACCCATGGTGATCTGGGTGATTTTTGAGAGCGCGCCGGTAGGTGTCCATGATGTCAGTGCCATCGAGTTCGCACAAATTACAGACAGCAGAAGAACCAATGGTAAGGCCGCGAACGTCAATACCATAGGCACGCCGAAAAAGCTGAAATTCAGCCACGCACCGAGCATACTGAAAGCCGGAATGCCGACATAGGAAATCATCAGCGGCAATTCGATATTTTTCAACAAATCATTGCTGTTGCCACTGTCTTTCTTTTTGCCGAAAGATTTAAATAAGCCCGTGAAAATTTCCGGTTTTGCTGCCAGCGTGACGATAGAACCGACGACCATGATCGACACCGCCCACCACAGACCCCACTGATTCAGAATTTCAACACGTGAAATCGGTACGACTTTACCGCTGGGGGCAATGCGCTGGACGATATCACCCTGACGTATCATCAACGGGCCAAGCAAAGCAAAATTCAGCAAGCTGCCGAACAACAGGCTGCTGGCAACCCGGATACCCATCAGACCACCGACGCCAAACATCGCGGCATCGACGGTAAAGCGCAAACCCAGTGTACGGAAATCGATACCCAGGATTTTTGGCACCCATAAATCAAATTTCACGGCTGCCATGTAATAGTATTCGTCAAATCTTTCCTGCAGATGCCAGGCTTCTTTCATACCTGCCCATTTATCCATTTGCAGCAGTTTGAATTGCAGCAAGCGCATCCAGCCGTCGCTGATGAGGAACTGATACGCGCCAGCAAACAGCGTCGTCAGACCCAGCAGTTTGGCCTGGCGCATGCCTTCTTTACCATCACCGGAATATAAAGTGTCGAGCACCACGCCACAAGCACGGCCTTCCGGGAACGGTAACTGATCTTCGTTAATGAAGCGCCGTTTCAACGGAAAAGCGACGAGCACACCCAGCACAGAACACACTACCATCCAGATCATCATGTGCCACCAGGGAATAATTTTTCCTGTTACCAGCATGTAAGCGGTAATCGGTGCCACCATAGGCATGGTCATATAGCCTGCGGCAGTTGCGATTGATTGCGCACAGTTATTTTCGAGAACGGTAAAGTCTTTGGCGATGCCGGTTTTGGATAAAATCCGGAACAGGGCAAAGGCCAGAATCACGGAAGTCAGACCTACGCCGATATTCACACCGGATTTAGCGGCGATATACAGCGCTGTCGCAGCCAGTATGCCGCCCAATAAAAAACCAGTGAGTGCTGAACGAAACGTCAGCTGTGGCATATCGCCACGATAAATATTCTTGAACCACCACTCGTCTTTCTGAGCTCGGGTCCAGGTGCGTACCTGCTCTTCAGATAATTGTTGCAGCGCCATTGTGTCTCCGGGATGAAATAGGATACCAACCGCATCAGCATGCAAATGACAGGCATAGATATTTGCCAGTTTTATCAACGCTGATGTCGAAATAATGAAAATAATTTTTCAGATGCCGCAGTATCTGAGTCATCAATCTTGCTGTCAAGATGTGTGAAGACAAAATCCCTGTTCGTGCATCGCATTCATAGCGATTCTTGACGTAACGCAGCAGGGTGCTGGCCCGGGAAAAGCAAATGGGAGCGAAAGCAGGAATGAAAACGGAATTCAAAACGGAATTGAAATTAGAAACGAAGAATGAAATTCTGGTGATGTATTTTTGTCCGCAAACCATGCAGCACGCTGAAATGAAAAAAGCTCTACAAAATGATTGCAGAGCTTTTTATTTCGTATGCAGCTCAAACTGAGCAGCAAGCGGTATTACATCATGCCGCCCATACCACCCATGCCGCCCATACCACCCATGTCGCCCATGCCACCAGTTGGTTTGTCTTCAGCCAATTCAGCAACCAGTGCGTCAGTCGTCAGGATCAGGCCAGCAACAGACGCTGCATTTTGCAATGCGGAGCGTGTTACTTTTGCTGGGTCCAGAATACCCATTTCGATCATGTCGCCGTAGGTGTCATTTGCCGCATTGAAACCGTAGTTGCCAGAACCGTTGATGATCGCGTTGACTACAACAGATGGTTCGCCACCGGCATTTGCCACGATTTCACGCAATGGTGCTTCGATTGCTTTCAATACCAGCTTGATACCTGCGTCTTGGTCATGGTTGTCGCCTTTGATCACGCCAGCCGCTGCACGAGCGCGCAACAGAGCAACGCCACCGCCAGGAACCACGCCTTCTTCAACCGCAGCACGAGTAGCGTGCAGAGCATCTTCAACGCGCGCTTTTTTCTCTTTCATTTCAACTTCAGTTGCAGCACCAACTTTGATCACTGCAACGCCGCCTGCCAGTTTGGCAACGCGTTCTTGCAGTTTTTCACGATCGTAGTCAGAAGTTGCTTCTTCAATTTGCGCGCGGATTTGTTTAACGCGTGCTTCGATGTTGATAGCCTGACCAGCGCCGTCGATCACGGTCGTGTTTTCTTTACCGATTTCTACGCGTTTCGCCTGACCCAGATCTGTCAGAGTTGCTTTTTCCAGTGTCAGACCAACTTCTTCGGCGATCACGTTACCGCCAGTCAGAATCGCGATATCTTCCAGCATCGCTTTACGACGATCACCGAAGCCAGGTGCTTTAACAGCCGCTGTTTTCAGGATGCCACGGATGTTGTTCACCACCAGAGTTGCCAGTGCTTCGCCATCAACATCTTCAGCGATGATCAGCAGTGGGCGGCCTGATTTTGCAACTTGCTCCAATACTGGCAGCAGATCGCGGATGTTCGAGATTTTTTTGTCGAACAACAGGATGAATGGGTTTTCCAGAATAACGGATTGTTTTTCTGGGTTGTTGATGAAGTATGGTGACAGGTAGCCACGGTCAAACTGCATACCTTCAACGATGTCGAGTTCGTTGTTAAGGGATTTGCCGTCTTCAACAGTGATCACGCCTTCTTTACCGACTTTGTCCATTGCGTTGGCAATGATGTCGCCGATGTCTGCATCAGAGTTCGCAGAGATAGAACCAACCTGAGCGATTTCTTTGTTAGTGGTCGTTGGGCGGGACAGAGTTTTAACTTCTGCAACCAAAGCAGTCACTGCCTTGTCGATACCGCGTTTCAGATCAGTTGGGTTGTAGCCCGCTGCAACGTATTTGAAGCCTTCGCGAACGATCGCTTGAGCCAATACGGTTGCTGTTGTTGTGCCGTCACCAGCGTTGTCAGACGTTTTGGAAGCAACTTCTTTCACGAGCTGCGCGCCCATGTTTTCCAGTTTGTCTTTCAGTTCGATTTCTTTTGCAACAGAAACGCCGTCTTTAGTGACTGTAGGCGCGCCGAAAGAGCGTTCCAGAACAACGTTACGGCCTTTAGGGCCCAAAGTGACTTTTACTGCATTTGCCAGAATATTTACGCCATTAACGATTTTCGCACGTGCGTCATCGCCAAAAATTACTTGTTTAGCTGCCATGTTATTTTCTCCAGAATCTTGTGGATTTCTATAGTGCTTATAGTGCTACCAGGAAGGAATTACTTCTGTACGATCGCGAAGATATCTTCTTCACGCATAACCAGAACTTCGTTGCCGTCAACTTTGACAGCCTGACCAGAGTATTTGCCGAACAAAACGCGGTCGCCAACTTTCACTTCCAGTGCGCGGATCGAACCGTTGTCCAACTGTTTGCCAGCGCCAACGGCCAATACTTCACCTTGATCTGGTTTTTCAGCTGCTGCGTCTGGCAGAACGATGCCGGATGCAGTTTTTGTTTCTTGATCCAGACGTTTGACGATAATGCGATCGTGCAGGGGACGAAGATTCATATTAACTCCTAAAATAATTACAAAAGTAAAACTACCGAAGTAAAACGGGGCTCATCACAAATTCAGACAGAATGACATTGAAGCATCACCTGATTTTGCATAAGTCCCATCAGCAAACAAACAAAAATGTGCGCCGTAGATGGTGTCAGTGTTCGCCACTTTCAAGCCCCTTACTTCACACATACATGTGCTGCATAAGAGCCGCCACGCTAACAGCGGCTAAGTTGCCTGCAACGCTGAAACCAGTCGATTTTAACATTGTTAGCACTCTCTTGTGTGGAGTGCTAATTGTAGGGGCGGGGTGTCGCTTTTTCAAGTGCGGGTGGCAATAACGACAATGTGTGTCATTTTGTCGGATTTCTTTTATCTCTGAACTTTGGTCACTTATCTTTGAACTCTTCGTGGAAGTAATTCAAAATTTAAGAAATATCCTCTCAACTTTCAATCGACTTTTTGCGGTTATGGGGGGAGATATCGGATCTGAAATTTCGCTTGCAACGAAAATGGATAGGATAAATGCAGTCTTCAAGGTGAGTTATCTGCAGAACTAATTCCCCATAAAAAATATTTGCAAAACAGGGAAACATGAAATATGATGGTCATCATGCGAAAATCAAAAACCGGAATCAGATCCAGCGCCAAAGAAGCATCTCATGAGCGAATCGTTCAGGCAGCCGCACGCGCCATTCGTAGAAGCGGTTACGACGGCACAGGAGTTGCTGACATTATGAAAGAGGCTGGGCTGACACACGGGGCATTCTATGCACATTTCGCCTCTCGTGAAGCCATGCTGGCAGAAGCTGCAGACCGTGCGGGAGCCGAATCCAATGCGGTTGCGGCAAACGTAATAGCAGCAGCCCCCCCGAATGAAGCTTTGCAAGCGCTTGCGCAGGTTTATCTCTCTAAAGAGCACCTCGCCGGCATAGAGAATGGATGCCCACTATCAGCGCTGGGTTCTGAAATGCCACGCCAATCTCCTGAGGTACGACTTGCAGCAACGCGACGGATCAAAGAGATGGTTGACCTCGTTGCTCGTCAGTTCCCTGATTGGGAGCAACCAAGTGCGCACGAACGAGCATTGGTGTCGCTGGCCACGCTGGTGGGCACTTTAGTGTTAGCACGCGCGGTAGATGATGCGAATTTGTCGGATGCATGGTGTAGCGCAACTTTGAAGAATCTCGATTTAGCTCAATCCAAATTAACAGAGTAAATTTTTTTGCCTTTAAATATTATGGTCATCATACGAAAACTGCACATAGTCTAAATTTTTAACTTTAAATCAACCAACATCTGAACACAGGAGAAGCCATGCAAGCATACATCGTTGAGCGCTATGGAAAGAATCATGCACTGCGGCTCGCAGATATGCCTACACCTGAGCTGCGCGATGACGAGGTTCTCGTCCAAGTACATGCTGCTGGTGTTAACCTGATCGACTCTAAGGTCAGGAACGGTGAGTTCAAACTCATCCTACCGTACGCCACCCCTTTCATCCTTGGTCACGACGTGGCTGGGATTGTGACTCAGGTTGGCCGTGGAGTACGACAATACAAAGTGGGCGATGAGGTGTATTCGAGGCCAGATGACTTACGGATTGGAACCTTCGCGGAATTTATCGCCATCAAGGAAAGCTCTCTCGCATTAAAGCCTAAGAATCTCACCATGGAAGAAGCCGCATCAATGCCATTGGTGGCCTTGACCGTCTGGCAAGCGCTGGTTGAGAAGGCTAAACTAAAGAAGGGGCAGAAGGTCTTCATTCAGGCAGGCTCAGGTGGTGTAGGTACTTTTGCCATCCAGCTAGCTAAGCATCTGGGTGCCACTGTGGCCACCACAACCAGTACAAGCAATGTGGCCTGGGTGAAAGAATTGGGTGCTGACGTTGTCATCGACTATAAAAAAGAAGATTTTGAAAAAGTCCTGAGCGGCTATGACGTCGTTTTAAATAGCCAGGACGGTAAGACACTCACGAAGTCGATGCGCGTGCTCAAGCCCGGTGGCAAGCTCATCACCATTTCCGGTCCTGCCGATCCTTCATTTGCAGAAGAAATCAAGGCTCCATGGTTTGTAAAACAAGTAATACGCCTTCTGAGCTTGGGAACCCGCCGAATGGCGAGGCGGCTACAAGTTGGCTTTTCATTCCTTTTTATGAAAGCCAACGGTAGCCAACTAAAACAAATCACGTCGCTCATCGAGTCGGGTGTCATTCACCCGGTTGTTGACAAGGTGTTTCCATTTGAATCGACGAATGCAGCCCTGGCCTATGTCGAAAGTGGGCGAGCTAAAGGCAAAGTCGTGATCAAAGTTCGCTAATCCATCGCCGCTGCCGAAAGCCGCGGCACGTCTTTTAATATGATGATTGTCATGTGAAATTTTATTTACTCCTGGAGTCTCTTATGAAAATCGAAAATTCTGTTGTTCTTGTCACCGGCGCCAATCGTGGAATTGGGCTGGCCTTTACCCAAGCACTGCTCGCGCGCGGCGCGCGTAAGGTATATGCCGCGGCGCGCAATCCCGCCAGCGTGACACAGCCGGGTGTCATCGCATTGCAACTCGATGTCACTAAACAAGATGAAATCGATGCCGCTGTTCAAAAAGCATCTGACGTAACGCTGGTCATCAACAACGCAGGCATAGCCCAGCCGGGCGGTTTTCTGGCGAACGACAGTGAAGACCTTACACGCCGCATCTTCGAAACCAATGTCTTTGGTGTACTAAATATCAGTAAAGCATTTGCGCCTGTGCTGAAGGGCAATGGCGGCGGCGCATTGCTCAACGTGCTGTCCGTTGCCTCGTGGGTTAACGATGGGGCTCTCGCTGCCTACTCGGCTAGCAAATCGGCTGCATGGTCGCTGACCAACGCACTGCGGCATGAACTGGCAAGCCAACAAACCCAGGTGCTGGGTTTGCACATGGCCTACGTCGATACCGACCTCACGCGCGGTTTCGACGTACCAAAAACAAGTCCCGAAGACATCGTACAACGCGCACTGGACGGTTTGGAAGCCGGTGCAGATGAAGTACTGGCAGACGCCTTGACGCAACAAGTGCATCAAGCCCTGACCGCACCGCGTCCTTTCTACCTGCCCCAGGCCGAATAAAAATCCTTGGAGTCAAACGATGAAAACGAATGTAATTCCGCAGTTGTGGAAGGCCGCCTTTGCGAGTCTCACCATCACCGCTACTCTACTTACAGCCCTGGTCGGCGCAGCAGAGGTGCTGCCCAACCAGACCGCAGCGTCCCTGCAGACTTCGGCACAAACGCCAGCAACCAACTGGAAGAATGTTCCGACGCAAACCATCAACGCCAACGACGTCAGTTTCGTCTATCGGGAGATGGGACAACACAACGGCGGAACGCCCGTGGTGTTTTTAGTCCATCTCGCAGCCGTGCTGGATAACTGGGACCCGAGGATCATGGACGGTCTTGCGACGAAGCACCATGTGATCGCCTTCGACAATCGCGGCATCGGCGCATCCACGGGCTCGCCATCTAATTCCATTGAGCAAATGGCAGACGACGCCATCACTTTCATCAAAGCGAAGGGGTTCAAGCAAGTCGACCTCTTAGGTTTTTCAATGGGCGGCATGATCGCTCAGGAAATGGCGCTGAAGGAGCCGCAACTGATCCGCAAGATGATTCTTGCAGGGACAGGTCCTGCTGGTGGCGAAGGTATCAGTACTGTAAATGGAGTCGCTAACTATGACATTCTTCGAGGGCTGTTGACTGGACAGGACCCGAAGCAATACCTGTTCTTCACACGCACACCCAATGGCATCGACGCCGGAAAAGCATTTCTGGCGAGATTAAGCGAGCGCTCCGAGAATCGCGATAAAGAAATCAGCGTGGCGGCCTACATTGCGCAGTTGCAGGCCTTAAGTGCGTGGGGGCGCAAGAGCCCTGTTGATTTGTCGGTGATCAAACAGCCGGTGCTCGTTGTCAATGGCGAAGCAGACCGGATGGTTCCTACACAAAATACCTACGATCTGGCGAAGCGCCTTCCGAACAGTGCCTTGGTCATTTATCCCGATGCCGGGCATGGAGGCATATTCCAATTTCACTCCGATTTCGTGGCCAGATCACTCGCATTCCTTGCACGTTAATTCAGCCACTGGCATTCCTAACAGCACTCAAATTTAACCTGGCACAACTTAACCAGAAAGCTATCGATGACAAACTCTGACGCATCAAAAATCGCCCTTATCACCGGCGCCTCTTCTGGCATCGGTGCCGTCTACGCCGATCGTCTGGCAGCGCGTGGATACGACCTTATCCTTGTTGCACGGCGCGCTGAACGACTGGAAGCTCTCTGCAAGCAGCTCGCAACAGTACATGGTATCAATGCCGAGCCAATTGTTGCGGATCTGACAAAGGACGAAGATGTGGCGAGAATCGAGAAAATTCTGGCTACGAATGAGGACGTGCAAGTCTTGGTCAACAACGCAGGTATTGCACGCCTGGCGCCGTCTACCCAGACCTCTGCGGACGACGCACAGACTCAGATTGCCCTCAATATCACCGCTCTGACGCGCTTGACGCAAGCGGCAGTGCCAGCCTTTGTGGCAAAAAAGCAGGGCTTGATCATCAACATCGCATCCGTACTCGCCATTCACTCGATGGCCATCAGCGCTATCTACAGCGGTACCAAAGCCTTTGTATTGCAATATAGCCGAGGCCTGCAGCAAGAACTGGCTGACACCGGGGTGAAAGTCCAATTGGTGTTGCCCGCATCCACTGCCACCGAGCTCTGGGATTTGTCGGGCGTTCCGCTGGCAGCCCTCAACAAAAGTACCTTGATGACGACTGAACACATGGTCGATGCGGCGCTGGCGGGTCTGGATCAGGGCGAAACGATCACTTGGCCATCAGTTGCCGATGCCAGTCTGTGGGACAAGTACGACGCAGCGCGTTCCGAACTTTTCGCCAGCACACAAGCTGGGACGCCAGCGCCTCGTTATCAGGTCGCTTGATTCCAGTGAACAACGTTGACTGCTCATCCCATTTTTAGTTATCCATTTTTAAGGAAAAGCCATGCTTTTTGAATCCTACCAACTTCGTTCAACCACGCTCAGCAATCGTATTGTGATGTCACCACTGACGCGTAGCCGTGCAAGTAGTGACAACATCCCCACTGAAATAATGGTCACCTACTACGCACAACGCGCCAGTGCCGGACTTATTATCACCGAAGGCACGTCACCGTCCCCCAACGGCTTGGGCTATGCCCGGATTCCGGGTCTTTTTAATGAAGCCCAGGTTCAAGGATGGAAACGAGTAACCGACGCAGTGCATGCTAAGGGTGGCAAGATCGTCGTGCAACTGATGCACACCGGCCGCGTGTCGCACCAGGCCAACCTGCCTGCGGGTGCAGAGGTGCTTGGGCCTTCGCCTGAAATCTGCCCCGGCGAGATGTGGACCGACGCGCAAGGTAGCCAGCCACATACGCTCCCACGTGCCATGACAGAAGATGACCTTCGCAACGTCATTGGTGAGTACGCGACAGCCGCAGGTCTTGCTATCCAAGCTGGCTTCGATGGTATTGAATTGCATGCGGCCAATGGCTACCTGCTGGAGCAATTCCTGAACGCCAACATCAACCGCCGCACTGATGGCTACGGCGGCACGGCGGACGGCCGCAACCGCCTGGTGCTGGAAGTCGCCCGCGCTACCGCAAAAGAAATCGGCGCAGAACGCGTGGGCATTCGCCTCTCACCGCACGGCGTGGTCAATGCCGCGGGTGCATTCGATGGCGTGGACGAACAGTACCTGGCACTGGTGACGCAACTCTCCGCACTCGGCCTGATGTACGTGCACGTGCTGGACCATTCGGCCTTAGGAGCTCCGCCGGTTCCTGCCACGCTGAAGGCTGATCTGCGGGCTGCATTCAACGGCCCCTTCATCCTCGCCGGTGGACTCGACAAAGCCGGCGCAGAGCTAGCCTTGAGCGAAGGCCGCGCAGACCTGACGGCCATGGGCCGCCCCTTCATTGCTAACCCTGATCTGGTGGAGCGCCTTCGCCAAGACGCTCCATTGAATGCGCCAAGCCCGGACACGTTCTACACACCAGGCGCTAAGGGTTACACGGATTATCCGGCGCTAGCGGCCTGACGATAAAAGGCTCCGACTGAACTGGTAGGCTCAGGCGTTCCTGGGTCTACCACACGATCAGGAGAGCAATATGCGTACTCAACAACTTCCAACTTTGGCAAGTGCGCTGGTGACCTGAGCATCAAGCGGCATTGGCGCGCCTGGCGCAAAACATAACTTGAGATCTGGCAGCAAAGGCATTAATGCCTAATTCTAGGGATTGATATATGACAGATACACATTTCACCGCTCCCACCCGCTTCATCGAAATCGATGGTGATAAATTTGCCTATCGCCGCTGGGGCAACACCGGGACCGACCAGCCGCCACTGTTTTTTTTACAGCATTTTCGTGGTGGCATGGACCATTGGGATCCACTGATGACGAATGGATTGGCCACGGATCGCGAAGTCATTCTCTTCAATGGCCGTGGCGTTGCTTCTTCAACAGGTGCGCCTCGTACCCGGATTGAAGACATGGCAGATGACGCTGCGGAAGTTATTCGTGCACTTGGTCTGCATAAGGTAGATGTTCTCGGTTTCTCGCTCGGTGGCTTTCTGGCGTTGGATTTGACGCGACGCCATTCCGATCTGGTTCGCAAGCTCATGCTGTTGGGAACAGGGCCTCGCGGAGGGAATCCAGAATCGCATTCTGATGTGTTGGAACATGCACCGCGTCTTATTCCAACCATGGATGATTTTCTGTTTCTTTTCTTCGGTCGATCCGAGGCCGCGAAGCAGGCTGGCCGTGAATTCTGGGAGCGCCGACACCAGCGTGTGGATCAGGACCCACCCAGCTCCCTCGCTGTGATGCAAGCTCAGATCGAAGCCAATGTGCTGTATTTACCGAGACTCTCGGAGGACGATCCTTTCGCTCACCTGCGAAGCATCCTGCAACCTACATTTATTCTCAACGGCGTGAACGACGTGATGATTCCGACTGTCAATTCGTTCTACATGGCGCGCAACATCCCGAACGCCCAGCTATTCATTTACCCTGATGCTGGTCATGCAGCTCAGTTCCAGTATCCGCAGCGCTTCCTGCGTCATGCGCTTCAGTTTCTGAATGAGTGACTCGCCTACATCACATCACTAGAACGCCTATTTTCCATTTCAAAAGAGTTCCTCAAATGTTCAAATTTAAATTTCTGTTGTGGGCATTTGCCCAATTGTTGCAACGAAAAATCAATAGCAATCCCAACTGCGCACGTTACGTTCAGGGAAAACGTCTGTCATTTCAAATTCGCACAGCCTCAGGCATTGGCCGCCACTATGTCATCGAAAATGGCGTAGTCCGCTCTTTTGCCGGGCTAACGAATAACGCCCAGTTCACACTCAGTTTTGTTAATGCCACCAAAGGTTTCGAAATATTGTCGGCTAGGGACGCTCAGCCAGCCTTCCTCAGAGGTGTTGGTAGCAAAGACTTGATCATCGGCGGAGACTTTCTGGAAGTGTTGTGGTTTCAGGGGTTGACGGCATTCTTACAGCCGCAGAAAGTTATCTCTGCTTATGACCTCACCGCGTACTGAGTCATCAGCGCTTACAAGCAGATTGTGTGTCGTTTCTGTCTCGGCAGCAATTTCCATCACTCCATTGAGCGAACGCGCCACGTCTTACCTGCTTGCGAAATCAACCCTTGCACCTGCCCAAAGGGAGTGCGCTGCGTAACCGTCTTGCCAAAGCATTTATGAGTGAAACGCCGGCGACCTACGACAACCGTGCAACGCCAGAGCTGGTTGCTCTTTACGAGCATTGGGCTAAGTCAGTTACGTTTGGATAATGTCCGCTTTTGGGTGTAAGCCGCCGATTATTTACAGCCATCACCCGTCACTCACTGGATTAGTCTTGGCGTGTCGGTATACGACCGGAATCAATGACCTGATTCTGATCAAAATTACTGGCTGACGTTGATGGAGAATACTTGACTGGTTTTGACGGGAATACGCAGTCAACCTGGTGATGACCCCAGTGCGTGCTTTGCACTGAATTTTGTCTCCCAGTTGATTAACGACAATGGATTGCTCTTAGTTCAAAGATAAATAAGTGAACGGGGGATGTAAAAGTTCAGAGATAACTGGCTTTTCAATTCAGAAATAAGTAATTTCTTTTTGCCTAAGCTTTTGATTTATCAGAATTTTGAGTTCAGAGATAAGAAATATCCGATAAGCATAGAAAATATACTCCCGGGGAGTATGTATAAACATCCCTTATTTTACTTAGAGATTGAGGTGTTTTTAGCATATACCCCCCATTGTTTCGGAAAGCTACGCAGGCTGAGCGGGGTATTTTTTATTTTTGTCTGTGATTGCGGAGGCTGAATATGGCTTCCCATGACGGCAGTCAGTTTGTCCTTAGCGTGGTTGTGGCGTTCGCGAACGA
This sequence comes from Cognatundibacterium rivi, assembly GCF_018139565.1. Lineage (GTDB taxonomy): Bacteria > Pseudomonadota > Gammaproteobacteria > Burkholderiales > Burkholderiaceae_D > Undibacterium > Undibacterium rivi. Next base: position 265,095 of record NZ_JAGSPK010000003.1, on the reverse strand, counting down.
TAAAAACTGCCTTGAACGGTGCGACGTCAGTAAAAGTAATGTGAATCGCGAAATATTGCCACATGGAAATTAATTGTCTAGTATACGCACGCTTTGATACTAAGCCGCTTTTTAATACCCAGCTTTTCCGCTCGCCAGCTTCATTTTCCGGTTGACTTCTGACAATATGAGGGCAAGCGCCTTCAATGCACGAATTTGCGCCGGGAAAATTCAGAAAACCCATTTTCTGATCAAACACAGTTCGAATATTTCTTGTGGTAACAAGACCGGTTTTACGTTCTGTCAATTGCTGCTTACTACAATGAAATGCACAGAGAGACGTGGATACTCAGACATTTATTATTTTTTCACTGGTGGTCGATGTCATTCTGATCATCACCATGATTCTGCCGTGGCTACATGAGCGCGATGACTGGCATGCGCTGTTCTGGGCTGCAGGTCAGGCAGGTATTACCTGTGGCAGTGGGCTGGCGTTTCAGCAAACGCCGCAACAGCTACATCCTTTGCTTTCTGCCGGTTTGCTGACCATCAGTATCAGCGGATTCTGGGCTGGCACCGAATATTTCATCGGCAATCTGCGCCGTAAGCATGTCATGCCTATCGCGGCTGTATCTGCACTTCTTTGTCTTCTGCTCACGCTATTTTTTTTCAGCGCGCCAGCCATGAGAGAGACAACAACAAAGATGCTGCTTGGCGCCGTGATTTTATGGTCTGGCGTACGTGTGTTGTGGATGCAGCATCACTTTCGTCTTTTGGGGACGATTTTAATCATCCGCGGTAGCTACAATTTGCTCAATGCGCTGAACCTGATCCCTGATCGTTTCGACGTCTGGTTCATGTTTGGATTAATCGTCAAAACAGCGTCAACGCTCTGCCTGATTTATGCAGTACTGGAAAAAATACGTGAACGTTATGCACGTACCATTGATTGCCTGAGTAATGGTCTGTTGATTCTGAACATGGATGGCATCATTCATGTCATCAACGAACGCGGCGCGCGTTTGCTGGGATATTCCTCAACGAAAGGCATGGTTGGCTCGCCGGTGGTGAATCACGTGAACGGGCTGGATGCTCATGCGGTCAAGAGCTATTTCAAACGATTCGCCGCGGCGGCCGGTAATTATCCTTTGGTCGAGAATATTGTCGTTATGTTGCCCGACAAGGGGCAGGTGCCTTTAGAGCTGATTTCCTCGCCCTACTATGAACGTGGGCGTCCTTACTGCATGGTGCAGATGATGGATATCAGCGAGCGCAAACAAAAAGAGGCGATCCTGCACAAGGCTGCGCACTACGATGATTTGACCGGGCTATTCAATCGTCATGGCTTTTCTCAGGAGCTGGCCCGGGTGATCGGGCTGTCGCAGGAAAAGGGGCTGGAGTGCGCCGTGTTATTGGTCGACATCGACAGGTTTAAACGAATCAATGACTCCTTCGGGCACCTCGCCGGTGAACAGTTGCTGCGGGAAATTGGTGGCCGATTGCAGCGGGCACTACCAGAAAAAAGCCTGACCGCCCGTTTCGGCGGCGACGAGTTTGCCATTGCGATGTATGGTCTGGAGCCAGGTTCTGCGGCACAGACAGCAGCACTCTGCGGCGACGATCTGTTTCAGATACTGACCAGTGGAATACCTTTGTTGCAGCAAAATATACAGTTCTCCGCAAGTATTGGTGTGACTTGTATTCCTGAGCATGGCACCGATACCGACACCGTTATTCAGCACGCCTATATCGCGATGTATGACGGCAAAAAAGCGGGGCGAAATCAACTGCGCTTTTTTTCTTCCAGCATGATCTCTCATGCGCGCGAGGCTGTTATCGACACCGCGTTGCGCAGTGCTATTTCTTCCGATGAACTCTATCTTTTATATCAACCCGTCGCGAATGCGAAAACGGGCAGAATTGATAAGGTGGAAGCTTTACTCCGTTGGAACAGCCGCACACTTAATAATGTCTCGCCGGATCATTTCATACCAATTGCAGAGGAAAGCGGCATCATTGTCGAAATCGGCACCTGGGTACTCAATCAGGCATGTCGGCAACTGGCGGAATGGCAGACCAGCGGCGTGCATCTGACCATGAGTGTCAATGTCTCGGCCAGTCAATTGCTCGACACACGATTCATTACCTATGTCGAACGCGCGTTGCAAATCAATCAGTTAAATCCGGCGCAGCTGGAACTGGAACTGACCGAGCGTGTGCTGATCGACGATGGCGCACATGTGAGAACGACCTTAAATCATCTCCGTGCAATGGGGGTGCGATTGTCGTTGGATGACTTCGGTACCGGATATTCATCGCTCAGTTATCTGACACAGTTTCATTTAAATACGCTGAAAATCGATCGTTCATTTGTGATGGCGCTGGAAAGCAGTGCACGACACCAAAGCCTGGTTTCCACCATTATTGCGATGGGACACAATCTGGATCTGGAACTGGTCGCCGAAGGGGTTGAGACAGAACAGCAAATCAGTATGCTGCAAAAAATGGGCTGCCACTATTTGCAGGGGTATTACATTTCCAGACCCATCGCTGCGGAAAACATCCCATTGATCTGTTCGTCGCCGGTTAAAATTCATTGAATACCAGCGGAAGAAACATCCGACCGTCGATCGTTCAAAATCAATTATTTTTTTGCATGTTGTTGACGGACATAACGTCGATGTAGCTCGGACTACTCCGTTTTGAGCAGCGGAAGTGTTTTATAATCTCGTCTTTCAGCAGTCAACTTCAGCATTCCAACGCCATCGTCAGTTTCTCGATCACCGGATTAACACTCCGGCACCGGCCAGATGCTTCCACATAATAATCCAGAGAACTTGCACCGCCGCTTTTACCAGCGGTCAATATGGTGACGAAGAAAGTTCCGGCAAGCGGACATATCGTCCGGATTTTGAATCGCTTTAAATAATACTGAAGCTCAGACAAGCGACATTTTTAATGTGCTGTTGCCATGGTTTCTTCAGATGAACGGGGCAGGAGTGTGATATGGCGGGTGAAACAACTGGCGCAGTGCGCTGGATTCTGCGGCTGGAAGGGATATGCGTGCTCGCTGCCGCCATCTTTTTTTATCCGGCATCTGATTTTGGCTGGGGATGGTTCGCACTGTTCTTTCTTGCGCCTGATCTTTCTCTGCCTGGATATGCGTTCGGATCAGGTTTAGTCGCGATATTCCGTGCCGATGCAGTGACTGCGTTTTATTTCGGGAGAAGATATGTGTTGGCTTCGTAGCGTGCTCATCGTTAGTCTCAGTCTTGGATGTGTCCTTTGCTGTGACGCCGCTGCGATGTCAGTTACATTTCTCAACCCCGGAAAGCCGGATGAAGTCTACTGGCTGACGGCAAGTAATAGTATGTTGGCCGCGGCGAAAGATCTGGATGTCAGGCTGGAAGTGATGTACGCAAACCGTAACCACCTCAATACTTTGACGCAGGCAAAACAACTGGCTGCCCGTGAGCTGAAAGACCGGCCGGACTATGTCATTCTGTCGAATGATCACGCGGTAGGATTTGAAGTTATCCGTATTCTGGACGCAGCCAATATCAAGACTTTCCTGGCATTCAGTGGTTTGCGCGAACAAAGTGAGCGTCTGCTTGCCACTGTTCCGCGGCAACACTTTCAGGGATGGCTGGGCTCACTGGAGCCACGCGCAGAAGAGGCCGGTTATCTGACAGCGCGGGCGCTGATTCAACACGGGCAGCAACATCACATGCAGGGCGCAGATGGCCGTCTGCACATGCTGGCGATTGCCGGAGATCGTTCTACGCCAGCTTCACTTAAACGCAATGAAGGTATGCGCCGTGCGGTCGCCGAAGCAAAAGATGTGGTGGTCGATCAGGAAGTGTATGCAGAGTGGAACCGTGCCAAAGCGCAGGAACAAAGTGAGTGGCTTTTTCAGCGTCACCCCCAGGCAAGGCTGATCTGGGCAGGAAGCGATCTGATGGCATTCGGTGCGATGGACAGCTGGAAAAATAAAGGCGGGCAACCCGGCAAGGATGCTTACTTCAGTGCGGTCAATACGTCATCTGAGGCATTGGCTGCGCTGGAATCGGGTAGCCTGACTGCGTTGGCTGGCGGGCATTTTATCGCTGGTGCCTTTGCTCTTGTGATGCTGTATGACTATCATCATGGTCAAGATTTCAAAGAGGAAGGGCTGGAACTGGATCGCTCGATGTTTATTCTTTTTAGCAAGGATGAGGCGCGCAAATTTCAGCGTCGTTTTGGCAGACTCGATTTTACTCAGGTTGATTTTAAAAAATTTAGTAAAGTGCTGAATCCGAAGTTAAAAAAATACGACTTTAATTTCCGGCAGATCTTAACGCAGGTCGAAAAACATCAATGAAACGCCGATTGTCACAACCTATTGCCAGTCTGCTGTTCCGGCGGGTGTTTAAATGGGTCATTCTGTGTATTTTGCTGTTCAGCAGTTTGCAGGCCTATCTGAATTACAGAGCGATAGAGCGTAACTTTGATATGACCATCAGAGACGTTGCCAACACGCATATCCCCTTGTTATCCCTGGCGATTTGGGACATCGAATTACAGGCAATACACAAACAGATTTCTTTACTGACAAAAAACACGAATATTGCTTACGTTGTTATCAAGGCCAGCACTGGGCAACAGTTTGTCGGTGGGAATGGCGGGCAATCAATGTCAGATGAACATCTGATGTTTGATATTCCGGCGCCGGACGGTGTGGGTCCGCGTGTCGGAACGATGGAATTAGTTGTTGATCGCAGCGTATTACGTCATGAGGTGACGCGCGGCTTTTTTATTGTTCTCGCTGAAGTTCTTTTACTGACGGCATTTATTTTTGCTGCTGTCTTCACAATCTTACGACGCGATCTTGAACGTCCTATGCGCCAATTAGCCGATTTCGTCAAAAATCTTCAGGCAAATAAAATAGCAACCCGTCTTGAGTTGGATCTTGGTCCCCGGCATGTTCACAACGAGATTGATCTGGTTGTGGATGGTTTTCGCACGATGCAGGATCGTTTGCAGAAACACATAGAAAATCAGGATGCCCTGGTGTCAGAGCGGACTACCCAGCTACAACAGGCGATGGACAGATTAAAGAAATTATCGGTGACGGACGTTCTGACCGGTTGTTATAACCGTTTGTTTTTCAACGAACGCATGCCCGGCGAAATACACAGAGCGATACGCTATGAGCGGAATTTGGCTGTAGTGTTTTGCGACATCGATTTTTTCAAGTCGGTGAATGATCGATACGGACATGCAGTCGGTGATGATGTGCTGATCGTTTTCGTCGAGTCGTTGCAAAGAGAATTGCGCGCGGAAATCGACTGGCTGGTACGGTATGGCGGCGAAGAATTTCTGATTGTCCTGCCTGAGACGTCGCTTCCGGCTGCCATTGAGGTCGCCGAGAGAATGCGCCTGAACGTCGAACGGGATCTGAAGATACCTCTGCCGGATGGGCAGCATCTGAATATCACCGCCAGTTTCGGTGTTGCCGAAAGATTGGCAGAAGACACGCTGGAGACACTGGTTCAGCGTGCTGATCAATGGCTCTATTTTTCTAAGTCGCTGGGGCGCAATCAGGTGCAGCCAGTGAGCGGCCGTGTGACGCAGGATGTGGCGTCAGTTTGATGTCGTCGGTGGTCGCGCAGACTGAATTATGGTAAGTTCTCATTCATGAAATCTGATTCTTGGCGTTTTCTGTTGATTTGTCTGATGCTGGTGCTGCTGCCTTTGCAAGGCTTTGCTGCTACTGGCATGTGGGCATTTGTGCATGAAAATAATACGCAAACGGCATCAGGTGCAGAGACAAACGATACTGTGAATCGTCCTGTGCATTGCGATGCGATGAAGCAAGGCCAGCAGGTATCTGCGCAGGATGTACACGTGGTGAAGCCAGATACCCAGAATCATTGTAAAGGGGCGTCACCTTGCTGCATTGGCATCGCCTTACTGCTGCAGCAAGCGGATCAATGCTGTTCACCCGACACGATCACAGTGTATCCGCTTGATTTCCACTCATTTTCATCGGCTCCTGCGCGTGCGCTGGAACGTCCGCCTAAACATTTTCCCGTTTAAATTGTTCTTGTAACTCAGGTGATTGCTGCCAGACTTCATGTTTTGGGTATGGCAGTACTGAGTTCAACTATGCCTGAGAGTATCAGGTCAGATCTGAATTTTAACGAGGACGACATGTCGCCACCTTTACCAAATTCTTTTGGTGTTGTACTTCCATTCGTGTCAGCCATGTTGCTGGCTGGCTGTACCAGTTTTGAAGCGGAAAAATCTGTTGATCAAATCAATCAGCAGTTTTCTGCGTTCACACAATCATCGCTGAAACCAGCGTTTAATGCCGAACAAAAATCCCGTTTGCAAGCGACCGCAGATCGCTTGCTGCAAGAGCCGGTTTCACAAAACGATGCAGTGCAGATTGCGCTGACGAATAGCCCGGGATTCCAGGCCATGCTTGCGCAATACTGGGCGAACGGGGCGAACGCAGCACAACAAGGCCGTATTGCTAACCCGTTCTTCAGTATCGAGCGCAGCCGTTTTGTCGATGAACTTGAAATTGCGCGCACGATCAGTGTTGGCTTGCTGGATGTGCTGACGTTACCGCGCCGGAATGCGATTGCTCAAAGCAAAATAGAGGCAGAGCAATGGCAATTCAGTAATGAGTTGATTGACCGCATCACGCAGGTAAGGGCAGCGTGGGTAAAGGCCGTCGCTGCGCAGCAAATTCTGAGTTATGCGATGCAAGTCAGTGATGCGGCTGAAGCCGGTGCAGAACTGGCGCAACGTATGCGCAGTGCCGGTAACTTCAATCAATTACAAGCCGCCAGACAGCGTGCTTTTTATGCGGATGCCGTTGCGCAACTGGCGGCTGCACGCCACAGCAATACGGCGGCTCGCGAGGGATTGGTGCGCTTGCTGGGGCTGACAAGCGATCAGCTGGCACGTTTGCGTTTGCCCGAGCATCTGCCTGATTTGCCTGACGCCGTTTATCCGGCCGAAAAAATCGCTGGGGTCGCGACTGAACATCGCCTCGATGTCCGCATGGCGCAAGCCTTGCTGGATACCGCCGCAAAGCAGCAAGGTTTGACGCTGGCGGCCAGCTTGACGGATATCGAACTCTCGGTAAAGCGTAATACGATTTTTGATAACACAAGTAAAACCAGCGATGTAAAACGGGGCGTGGAAATCGGTGTGCGCTTGCCCGTGTTCGATAGCGGTCAATTGCAGCGTGATGCAATGAATGCGGCGACGCTGGCAGCCAGTTATCGCCTGGAAAACACGCTGCGCAATGCCGCATCTGAGTTGCGTGAAAGTTACTCGGCATATCGCACCAGTTACGATATCGCCCATCACTATCAACATGAAATTCTGCCTTTGCGCAAACGTATTTCGCAAGAAAATCAACTGCGCTACAACGGCATGTTCATCAGTGTATTTGATCTGTTGGCCGATAGCCGGGAACAGATCAGCAGTGTGATTGCGGCGATTAACGCGGAACAGCAATTCTGGCTCGCAGATGCTGCTTTGCAGGCATCCATGATAGGCCGCCCTGAACGCATGAGTGTGACTGGTGCTGGCAGTGCCAGTGAACCAGCCACGGCACACTGATAACGGAATTGAGAAGGAATACCAATGAACTCAAGAAGAAACTTTTTCAAATTTGCCGGTATCGCCGGAGGTGCGCTGGCGGCCAGCGCGGTGAGCAAGGTCGCGTTAGCTGCATTGCCGGAAATTACGACCCAAACCAGCCCGGATACCATGCCGCCTTTAGTGCCTGCGAATGGCCGTCCATACAATCCTGTCGTTACCTTGAACGGCTGGACGCTACCTTGGCGAATGAAAAACGGGGTAAAAGAATTTCATCTGGTCGCCGAGCCTGTGGTGCGCGAAATGGCGCCCGGAATGAAGGCACATTTGTGGGGGTATAACGGTCAGAGTCCAGGCCCGACGATAGAGGTGGTGGAAGGGGATCGTGTGCGTATTTTTGTGACGAATCGCCTGCCGGAACACACCAGTGTGCATTGGCACGGACAGCGTTTACCGAACGGTATGGACGGTGTCAGCGGCCTGACGCAGCCCGCAATTCAACCCGGTAAAACCTTTGTGTATGAATTTGTCGCGCGTCGTCCCGGCACATTTATGTATCACCCGCACGCAGATGAAATGACGCAGATGGCAATGGGTATGATGGGGTCGTGGATCACGCATCCCAAAAATAAACATCCACTGATCGCCGATGTGGACAGGGATTTCGTATTCTTGCTGAATGCCTACGATGTCGAACCGGGCGCATCGCGGCCCAACATCATGACGATGACGGAATTTAATTTGTGGTCGTGGAATAGTCGTGTCTTTCCCGGCATCGATACTTTGAATGTCCGCAAAAATGACAAAGTCAGAATCCGCGTCGGTAATCTGACAATGACGAATCATCCGATTCATCTTCATGGACATGAGTTCACGGTTACCGGTACCGATGGCGGTGCGATTCCCAAAACTGCGCGCTGGCCGGAAGTGACGACCGATATCGGTGTCGGACAAATGCGCCAGATTGAATTCATTGCGGATGAAGAGGGCGACTGGGCATTGCACTGCCATAAAAGCCATCACACGATGAATGCGATGGGACATAGCGTGCCGAGCATGATCGGTGTTGATCATAAAGATGTCGCCGATAAAATCAGTCGCTTGATTCCCGCTTATATGACGATGGGCGATAAAGGTATGGCAGATATGGGCATGATGGAAATGCCTTTACCAGAAAATACTTTGCCGATGATGACAGGCGAGGGACCATTTGGCGGAGTAGAAATGGGCGGCATGTTCAGTGTTCTGAAAGTACGCAAGGATCAGAAGCCGGGTGATTACAAAGATCCGGGTTGGTATGCGCATCCGAAAGGAACTGCTGCGTATGAATATCAGGGGGATACCGCAGGTTTAGGTGAACCAGTCAGACCAGCTACCGCCACCGATCATGCCGGTATGCACCATCATCACGCGCCAGCATCTGCGGAAAAAGAAATCGAGGTGCAGGTCGTGAAACCCAAGGGGCATGAAGGGCACTGATATGTGAAAAATTGGTCGTGAATCCGTGTTTTGTTCACGCAGAACAGGGTTAGTGCTAATCCAAAAACGTCAGTCAGCTTTGCTGGTCTGACGTTTTTTTTCTTCGAGTTCTGCCACCTTGGAGAGTAACTGCTCTATCGTCCAGTGTCTGCTCAGCCATATCGTCAGCGCACCGCCAGATAACTGCTGCCACATGACGCCCTCGTGTGCATGATGCTGGCGTTGATATGATGAAGCGACACGCCACGCAAACAAGGTCACTGGCGGCGGCGCGTCTTGTCCCGCTGCAGACAAAATATACGATACTGGATTTAATTCGACTGCTTCAGGCTGCCCCTCATAGCCGGATTCAGCCCAGATTTTTTGCTGCATATCACCGGATATCATGTGAGCCGGTAAGTCTGGCTTACCGTCGATATCTTTCAGTCCAAGATAATACAAGCCCCATGGAATGCTGAAAACAAGAGCGAGGATGAGCAGAACGATAGCGATCAGACTGCGTTGCAGGATACTGAATGTGGGCATGATGAGTAAGTTTAAATAAGAGTTGATACAAGGTTGATCTGCAAACCGATGCGCAGTTTTTTCGCCCAAAGCGTCGTTGCTAGCTGCCAGAATTCATGCAGCTCAGATACTGCCGGACTGAGTTTCAAGCCTAGAAATCGGGCGGCGGGCAGCAATGCTTCATGTAATAAGTCATTATCGCCGCGATCAAATGCCAGTGCGCCGGTTTGTTTTGACAATTTTTCGCCGTTCGCGTTGGTAACGACGGGAACATGCAGATAGCTGGGGGTAGGCAAACCCAGCAAGCCTTGCAAGTAAATCTGACGTGCAGTGGAGTCGATCAGATCGGCGCCGCGCACAATATGGTTGATTCCTTGTGCCGCATCATCAACAACTACGGCGAGCTGATACGCCCAGAAACCATCGGCGCGTTTTAAAACGAAATCGCCGACTTCCGTTGCCAGGTTCTGACTTTGCGAGCCACATAAACGATCTTCGAAACAGACGACGCCTTGTTCCGGCTCGGGCACACGCAGACGCCATGCGCGGGCCGATTTTCCTGCGGGGATGCTGTGTCGGCAGGTACCCGGATAAATCTGACTGGCGGGATCGCCGAGACGCAGGCGAGAGTCAGCGATTTCCTTGCGTGAGCAGGCACAGGGATAAACATAGTCGGCTAATTGCCCTAAGGCTGCTTCATACAAATGCTGGCGCTGACTTTGCCAGACGACTTCGCCATCCCATTGCATACCGCAACGTTGCAGTGATTGCAGAATCTGCTGATCCGCTCCTGCCACATTCCTGTCGAAATCCAGATCTTCTATGCGCAGCAACCATGTGCCCTGGTGCGCTTTGGCGTCGAGATAACTCGCCATGGCGGCGACCAGTGAGCCCATATGCAGCGGGCCGGTCGGGGAGGGCGCAAAACGCCCGATGTAATCAGTCGTAGCAGACATGTTTGGTTTAATTTATTTTGTAGTATCGCTCAGCGTAACTTTAGTTGCCCATCAACATTTTTTGTACTATCGGGTCATTCAGTTTTTGTAAAAACCATTGCAGAGCTTTACCTTTGTTTGTGCTGCGCCAGACGATGCGGTTGTTACCCAGCAGGCGATTGGCACTGGTCTTCTTTTCAATCAGCATGCCTGACTGTAAATACGGTTGAGCAATTCTTCGTGGTAAGTGCCCGCAGCCCAATCCGGCCAGTTGCGCAGCCAGTTTGGCCTGTATTGACGGCACTGTCAGCGTATCTTGTCCGCTCAACAAACCTGCCGTCATCGAAGGCAGTGTCAGGCTGGTATCGCCAACTGCAACGGCGCGGTGTTCCAAGATTGCAGCGTGGCTGAGTGGCTCTGCCGCATTGGCTAAAGGGTGTTCGGGTGCAACTGCAAACACCCAATCAATGTTGCCAAGTGAGCGGGTCTGAAATTCTCCCTGCATGCGGATGGCATCGGGTCCATCGTATGCGGCACCGATCGCCAGATCGGCGCGCCCGGTGATCAGACTTTCCCATACGCCGGATAAAATTTCCTGTGAAATGCGGATGCGCGTGCCACCACCTTGTTGTTCAAATTCTTTAATTAAAGGGATCAGATCTTCGAAGCGGATGATGCCATCGATCACGATATGAAAGCTTGCTTCCCAGCCACTTGCCGCACGTTTAACGCGATTTTCAAGATCCTGTGCCGCATGCAATAAGTTTCTGCCCTGAGTTAACAATTCTTCGCCAGCGCTGGTCAGTTTTGCTCTGTGTCCCCGCCGGTCGTACAGCAAGACATCCAGATCTTCTTCGAGTTTGCGTATGCTGTAAGTAATTGCTGACGGCACTTTATCCAGCGCCGCTGCAGCAGCAGCAAAGCTGCCTTTGCGGGCGATGGCATCGAGAATTTGCAAGGCTTCCAGCGTCAGATTCATTTTATTCAATTAATTTGAATGATGTGTAGAAAATTTTACCCTTATCTTGTCTGATCTGCTTGTATATAGTGCAGGTACGGCATCAATTATTTTGAATAAGACAGATTTATCCGGGCTGACTTTGTGTGTGCTTGATGCTGATTGGCCATGTGCTGACGATGGTTTGAACAGTGGATTAAAAGATTGTTGACGAGATTCATCGGGCGTCATGGATGTGGATGATTTTTAATGAACCAAAAGGATATGTGACATGAAAAAAGTAGCGATTGTTTATCATTCAGGTTATGGACACACTACCAAGGCAGCTGAAGCAGTGCAGGCGGGTGTCGCTGCCAATGGCGCGGCAGCAGAATTGATATTGATTGATGCTGAAGGCAATATCACCGAAGCACAATGGGCGAGTCTGGCTGCGGCAGATGCGATCGTGTTTGGCTCGCCGACATACATGGGTACCGTTTCGTGGCAATTCAAAAAGTTTGCCGATGCGTCATCCAAGCCTTGGTATCACCAGCAATGGAAGAATAAGATTGCGGCGGGTTTCACGAACTCCGCGACGATGAATGGCGACAAACTAAGCACGCTGCAATATCTGTTCACTTTCTCACAGCAGCATTCCATGATCTGGGTGGGTACTGGTCTGATGCCATCGAACAGTAAAGCTGCGCAACGCAATGATATTAATTATGTCGGCAGTTTCAGTGGCCTGATGACGCAATCTCCGTCAGACTCCTCACCCGAAGAAGGTCCATTGCCGGGTGATCTTGAAACGGCAAAATTGTTTGGTCAGCGTATCGCCGAAGTGGCGAAAAAATTTAGTTAATCGTTCATTTTTTGTTTGATCGTATATGAAAAAGTCCGCTGTTACAGCGGACTTTTTTTGACTCAATTACCAGATTCAGTTACCAGATACTGACACGTTTGTCTTCCGGCAGGTACATACCATCACCGGGTTTCACGTTAAATGCGTCATAGAATGTGGTGTTGTTTCTGAGGCTGCCATTGACGCGGAATTCGCCGGGAGAGTGCGGGTCAGTCTTGATCAGGGCAAGCGCACGCTGTTCGCGTGATTTGCTGCGACGTGCTTGGGCGAGACCAAGGAACAGGCGTTGTTCGCCCGACCAGCCATCGAGAATCGGTGATGGTTTTCCTTCCAGCGACAGGCGGTAAGCTTTTAAGGCCATCACGATACCGACGTTATCCGCAATATTTTCGCCCAGCGTCAGTTCACCGTTCAGGAAATGACCCGGAACCGGGCTGTAGCCATTGTATTGTTCAACCAGAACTTTGGTTTTGCGGTTGAATTTTTCACGGTCTTCTTTGGTCCACCAATCACGCAAGTTGCCGTCACCATCGTATTGCGATCCTGCATCGTCAAAAGCGTGGCTGATTTCATGACCAATTGAAATACCGAGCGCGCCGTAGTTAACCGCATCTTCTGCTTCAACGTTAAACAACGGTGCCTGCAAACGCGCTGCCGGGAAGACGATTTCATTCATTTCCGGGCTGTAATAGGCATTTACTGTTTGTGGTGTCATATGCCATTCGCTGCGATCAACCGGTGTGCCCAGTCGTTTCACGTTTTTCTCGAAATCCGCGCTGCGAATACGTTTCAGATTACCGACCAGATCATCTTTACTGATCTGTATTGCGGAGTAATCTTTCCATTTCTCAGGGTAGCCAATCTTCACGCTGATTTTTGAGAGCTTTATCTGCGCTTGTTTTTTTGTTTCGGCGCTCATCCAATCCAGAGAGTCTATGCTGTCCTTGAATGCAGCCAGAAAATATTTCACCATCTTTTCTGTGCGGACTTTGGTTTCGGGGGCGAAATATTTTTCAACGTACAGCTTGCCAACGGCTTCGCCCAGCATCTGATCTGTCAACGCAACGGCGCGTTGTTCGCGTGTGCGGTTGACTTTGATACCGGCCAGCGTGGTGCCACGGAAGGCAAAATTTTCATTCGCAAATGCGCTGGACAGGTAGGGGCTGTAGGTGCTCAGCAGGTGCCATTCGGCATAGTTTTTCCAGGCAGATAAAGGAAAAATTTTCAGTGTATGACTGAATCCGCTCAGATAACCTGGTTGCTGTACCAGAACCTGATCAGCTTTTCCGGCGATACCGTTAGTCTGAAAATAAGATTGCCACTGATAGCCCGGCGTCAGCGTATCGAGCTTTGATACGGGCATTTTGTTATAGGTCTTGAGCGGATCGCGGTTTTCCACATTCGTCCATTGTGCTTTGGCGAGTTCCGTTTCTATCGCCAGTACCTGCTTCGCATTCATTGCAGCATTTTTATCGCCTGCCAGTGTCAGTACTTTTTCCACATGCGTCAGATACGCAGCGCGGATGTCACTCATTTTTTTGTCGTCGGTTTTCAGATAATAATCACGATTCGGTAAGCCTAATCCTGATTGTGCGATATCGACGATGTATTGACTGGATTGCTTGCTGTCTTGTTCAACACGCAGGCGGAACGGAGTGGTAACACCGATTTTCTGAAGCTGAGCAAAAAGTACGGCAAGCCCTTCTTTATTTTTTACTGCTGCAATATTGTCGAGTTCAGATTTCAGTGCCCCGACACCCAGCGCTTCTAATTTTTCCTCGTTCATGAAACTGTTGAAAAGATCCGCGATTTTCTGTTTTTCTGTACCAGCAGGATTTTTATCGTCCTTAGCGACATCGCTGATCAGCGCGTGCAATTGTCGCTGTACATTTTCACGGGCTTCCATAAAGGAGCCCCAGTCTGATTTGTCGGCAGGAATTTCATTGGCTCTTAACCAACCACCTTGCGCATGTCTGAAAAAATTATCCTGACCACGAGTCGTTGGTTCAAAATTACGCGGAACGATGCCTGAACCGAGGTTCAGTGTGACAGCCGCTGTTGGCGCAACGACTGGTTCTGCGGCATAAACGGCATTCGACAACAGGCTAAGCGCGAGAGTACTCAGTAAAAAACGTTTCATGGATTAGTCTCGTTTGTATTTTGGATAGATGAAAAGAATGTAGTGCGATTGTGACATGGTGTGACGCCGAAAGTTCAGAGCCAGAATGAAAAAAACTCATTCAACGTATCTGCGTCAAATGAGTTTTCTCTGAAGAAAAACGGAATGATCAAGCCTGGGGTTGCGCTAATTCTTTTTTGCAGTGCGGGCAGGATTTACCGGGGACATACCAGGGCGACAGTTGTTCACGCGGCGTGACGACGGCGCGGCAGGCAAAGCATTGCTTGGTATCTGTGGCCTCTAACTGCGGATTCAGCGCCGTACGATAGTCGAACACAAAGCAATCGCCGTGATAATGGTCGCCACCGACTTCTTCGAAATACTTGAGAATACCGCCTTCCAACTGATACACGCTTTCAAAGCCAACGTTTTGCATGTGAATTGCCGCTTTCTCGCAGCGTATGCCACCAGTGCAGAAGGTCACAACGGTTTTGTCGTTCAACTCATCGCGGTGATCTGCAATCACTTGCGGGAATTCCGTGAACTTGGTGATGCGGTAGTCGATGGTGTTGTCAAAACTGCCCACGTCAACTTCAAAATCATTGCGGGTATCGACCATCACGACCGCTTTGCCGTTATCGTCATGACCCTGATCCAGCCAGCGTTTCAGGGTCTGCGCATCGACTGAGGGTGCGCGACCTTCTTCCGGCTTGATCAGCGGCATGCGCATGGTAATGATTTCTGCTTTCAGCTTGACCAGCAATTTGGTGAAAGGCTGACGATCAGAGTAACTTTCTTTGGCAACGATGTCGGCGAATCTTGGATCACTATGCAGCCAGTCCATGTAAGCGTCGATCTCGTGACGCAGCCCTGCGAGGAACATATTGATACCTTCCGGCGTCAGCAGAATGGTGCCCTTGAGATTAAGTTCCTGACATTTATCGATAAACGCCTGCCGCTTTTCAGCAGTGTCGTTGAAGGTGATAAATTTGTAAGCAGAGATATTGACGTAAGGTGTTGCAGGGGATAACTGTGTGACCGGCATAATAGAAGAATTCACTCATTTTCAGTAAGTCATTGATTTAGCTCAATTATAGTTGAATTCAGCAATCGCTTGCTGGCAGCAGCATGACCAGGTGTGGAATCTCGTCTTCGAGATAGATATCGGAAACTGTCTGAAAGCCAAAGCTGCCATAAAACTTTTCAAGATAGGCTTGCGCGCCTATGCGCACAGGGGCAGATGGATAAAGCTGGCGCAGTGCCTTGATGCCGTTCGCAATCAATTCTTTTCCTACACCAGTCCCGCGCCATGCCTGCGTACTCAGGACGCGGCCCAGCGATGGTTCTGCATAACTGATGCCGGCAGGAACGATGCGTAAATAGGCTGCAATGTCATCATTGTTATCCCAGGCCACAAGATGGTGACTCAGAGGATCTTTGCCATCAATATCCTGATACGGGCAATTTTGTTCAACGATAAATACCGCGCACCTGGCCTGATACACCTTGTGTAACTGCTCAGGGCTGAATTCTGAAAAAGCGGACAATTGCCAGCGTAGTTGAGTGAGTCGATTTGTCATTTGCGTGAGATGAGTAGGCAAATTCGTAGTGTGCGATAGCCATTACATTTGCCGGAATAAATGTGAATAAACTCTGCTGACTGTCAGCTTATCATCGCTATCCCTCAATTTCAGTGTCATTTTTCCGTTGTCATCTTTGTGGGCCGCGAGAATTTTTTTGCTGTTCACCACGGTGCTGCGATGGATCTGCCAGAACACATCAGAATCAATTTGCGGCAATAATTCGCGCAAACTGCTGCGGATCAGTGAGGAATGTTCTTTCGTAACGACGTTAATGTATTTGTCTGTCGCTTCAAAATATAAAACGTCTTCGACCGGAATCATGCGGATCTGATTACCAACGGCGGCACGTATCATATGCAAAGGTTTATGCACAACAGATCCGCTGGCGTGTACGTGCCCCGGCATCATGTGGCGTAATTGTTCAAGCACGCGTTCGAGTTCTGTGCCGCTTTGCGACTGATCAGTCAGACGCATTTGCAAACGCTGTACCGTTTTACTCAGACGTTCTTCACTGACAGGCTTGAGTACATAATCTGACGCCGAATGTTCAAATGCCTGAATCGCAAATTCGTCGTAAGCGGTCACATAAACGATCAACGGGAATGGGCGGTTTTCCGGCCACTCTTCCGCCAGTTCTTGCGCTACTTCCAGGCCGGTTTTACCCGGCATTTTAATATCCAGAAAGAGAATGTCCGGTGCGTGCTGCAAGGCTTCCCGTACGGCTTCAACACCATTTTCCACCACGCTGCACAATACTAATTCCGGCCAGAGTTTTTCCAGCATTTTTTGCAGGGTGAGTGAGAGTATGACTTCATCTTCAGCAATCAGGGCGCGTATATTCATGATGAGGTAGTTGGGATAAAAGGTATAGAAATCCGGGCAATCGCACCTTCCGGCTGATTTGCTTCCAATGTAAATGTGGCCGATGGGCCAAAGAGCGCCTGCAGGCGTTCACGGAGATTGATATTGCCAAGCCCCAGTCCGGCATACTGAGCTTCTGGTGACACAGCATGAGGCGATAATCCAAGACCGGTATCTGCGACGGTCAGATAAAGGAAATGGCCATCATTTTCTGCTGCAACATGAATGTTTCCCCCGTTGATTTTTGGCTCCAGACCATGTTTGATCGCGTTTTCTACCAGCGGTTGTATGAGCATGGGCGGGATGGTTTGTTCCCGTAACTCTGCTGGCAGAGATAAGGTATAAGTCAGACGTTTTCCCATCCGTATCGCGAGCAGTTCCAGATAGGCTTCGATCAGAGAAAATTCCTGCTGCAATGTGGTTTTTTCTGCTCTGGAAGCGCTCAGGGTATTACGCAAATAAACAATCAACTGCGACAGCATATGTTGTGCCCGAGGCGGATCAAGTGCGATCAGTCCTTGCAGATTAGCCAGCGTGTTAAACAGCATATGCGGTTCTATCTGAGCCTGCAGCATTTGCAGTTGCGCTTGCAGTGCCTGGCGCTCAATCGCAGCAGATTTCGCTTTTTCTGCCTCTGCTTCCGCGGCCAGTTCTGATAATTTTGCTTTATTCCAGAACGACCAGACCGAAATCAGACTGATTACCATGGTCAGCCCGATGAAACTGCTGAAGTAAGCCCATTGCATCGAAAAAATACTCAGTAGCGGATACGAAAAAATAGCGGCAGCAAGCGTTGATCCTGTGATAAACCCCAGGGGCGTAATGAGCAAGCAAACGAGGAAAAACAAGAACGGCTGCGGTTTGCGTGTACGCCAGAACAAATGCTGAATGACACGTACCAGCGCATAGCAACTGAATCCTATGCAATTGGAAAAGACCCAGCTATGCAGCAAGGAACCGTGTTTTTGCATCACATAGGTGACGATCAGTGTGCAGATGGCGTTGATGAGCAGCAGCCGTGGCAGATCCTGCAGCAATTTTCTTAGCTGCGTTTCTTTACCCGGCTTCTGGTCTGGCGCCGGGCGATCTTTAGACTGGAGAACAGGTGGTGTCGTCATTTTTGCGCTTCGTATCTGATGCAATATTTTGTCCAAAATTGATGTTAGCGCCCGATGACAGCATCGGATATCTGATTGCGATGAAGAGTGCCGAATCTGTCGTCAAGCCCGCTTTATCTGGCGCGAAATACTGTTTCAGTTCTCGCGCCCCATCAGATCTGCTGGCTCAGATAATGCCACGTTGCCTGAACTGATTTAACTGTTCATCGTCATATCCAAGCACGGATTTTAAAATCTGATCTGTGTGTTGCCCTAGTAACGGCGGCGGCGCCTGATAATCAGGTGGCGTGGCCGATAGCTTCATTGGACTGCCGACTAACTTCACGCTGCCTGCAGTCGGATGAGGCAAAGTAATCTGCATACCGCGCGCCTTGACCTGAGGATCATTAAACACATCGTCCAGCCGATTAATTGGTCCGCACGGTACACCTGCTTCCTCCAGCAGCGCTATCCACTCTTGTCTGGATTTGCGTTTCACCATCTCTGCCAGCAATGGAATCAATACCTCACGGTTTGCCACGCGCGCTGGATTTGTGCTGAAACGCTCATCGCTTGCAAGCTGTTCCTCGCCGCCGGCTGCGACAAATTTTTTGTATTGGCCGTCGTTGCCGGCTGCGACAATAATATGTCCATCGGATGTAGCGAACGTCTGATAAGGAACGATATTCGGATGCGCATTGCCCCATCGTACCGGCGGTTTGCCGCTGGCCAGATAGTTGGTATTCATGTTTGCCAGCATGGCGACTTGCACATCAAGCAAAGCCATATCGATGTACTGACCTTCACCAGTGCGGTCACGATGTGTCAGAGCGGCCATCACCGCGATAGTGGCGTACATGCCAGTCATCAGATCGGCAATCGCAACGCCTGCTTTTTGCGGACCGCCTCCGGGTAGCTCGTCACGTTCCCCGGTCAGCGACATAAAACCACCCATACCCTGAACGATAAAATCGTAGCCAGCGCGATGAGCATACGGGCCATTCTGACCAAAGCCGGTAATTGAGCAGTAAATCAGATCAGGCTTCATTTCCTTCAGAGATGCGTAATCAAGCCCATATTTTTTTAACTGGCCGACTTTGTAGTTTTCTAAAACCACGTCGGATTGTGCGGCCAGTTTTTTGATGATTTCCTGACCTTCCGGCGTGGAAATATCCACCGTGATGGCCTGCTTCCCCCGGTTTGCCGCGAGATAGTAGGCGGCTTCAGTGGTGTTGTCGCCATTCTGGTCGCGCAGATAAGGCGGCCCCCAGGAGCGCGTATCATCGCCATTCCCGGGACGTTCTACCTTAATGACTTCGGCTCCCAGGTCGGCGAAATTCTGCGCACACCAAGGACCCGCCAGCACACGCGTCAGATCAAGAATGCGTATATGGCCGAGGGCTTTTTTTTGTAGCGACGTCGCTGTCATCCTGGATTATCCTTTTGTCTGCAATATTTTTTTGGAGATGAATATGTGGCCGTATCCCAAAGTTCTTGCGCACCGGGGTGGCGGTGTTCTTGCACCAGAGAACACACTGGCGGCAATGAAGTGTGGAGCTGCGCACGGTTTCACGGCGGTGGAATTTGATGTCATGTTATCAAAGGATGGCGTTCCTGTGCTGATGCACGACCCTGAATTTGGCCGGACTATCACTGGTCGTGGGCAGGTGGCGGATACGCTTGCCGCTGATTTACAAAAAATGGATGCGGGTGCGTGGTTTAACTCCGGTTACAAAGGCGAACCGGTGCCACTATATTCTGATGTCGTCTGCTTCTGCCGCCAGCATGGTATCTGGATGAATGTGGAAATCAAGCCAGCCCCGGGCTTTGAAGAAGAAACCGGGCATATCGTTGCGGCCCGGAGTTCTGAACTCTTTGCAGATATCGGTGTGAGCGATGTAAGGCATTTGCCTTTGTTTTCCTCGTTTTCTTTTGTTGCTCTGATGGCCGCCAAACGTGCCGCGCCCACTATTCCACGCGGTTTGCTGATGGATGAGATTACGCCGGATTGGAAAGCGAAATTGCAGGAAGTCGGCGCAGTGTCTCTGCATACGAATCACAAGTATCTGAGTCCATTGCTGGCAAAAAATGTGAAAGATGCTGGCTACGGATTGTTTTGCTATACCGTCAACGATGCAGAACGTGCAGCAGAAATTTTACGTTGGGGCGTCGATGGATTTTGTACCGACCGGATTGATCTGATACCTGCCGGGTTCTGATATTCATGTCTGCTTACCGCTTGTTACATGACTATACAAATACTTGTCATCGCTGAAGTTGCTGATTCCGTTGTGGAGTCTATGGGAACAACCCATTGATTTTACTCCACGGACACATGCTTCTACATTGAAAGGTACAACATGAAAATGATACAGATGACGGCATTCATTCTTGCCACCGCTTTTGTTGCACCAGTGTTTGCGCAGACAGCGACGCCGAATATCGATAAACGTCAGGCTCGTCAGCAGGAACGGATTGCCAAAGGCATCAGCAACGGCGAATTGACTGCGAAAGAAAGCGCAAATCTGGAAAAACGCGAAGCGAAGATTGAGGCAAACAAAGAGGCTGCCGCGGCTGATGGTGTTGTAACCAAGCAGGAGCGGGCAAAGCTTGAACATCAGGAAAATGTTGCCAGCAAACGTATTTATACAAAAAAACATAACGCCAGAAAAGTTGAAACCAGTCAGTAAGACCATTCCTCTTATTGAAAAAAAACCGTCAGTGCACCAGCGTTGACGGTTTTTTCCTTTTAAAGTCTGCGAAAACCTGTAGTCGTTTTGAGTGCTGGTGCTAAGGTAGTCGCTGATCGCTGTTTAATTGACGAATCTTCGGATTTCACAGCGCTGACTCCTGTTATAACGCAGAATTTATACCGTATAATCAGAAGTTAACTCATTTTCAGCTTTGGCCTATCTCTCTATGAACTCGTCAGAAATCCGCGATAAATTCCTTAGTTTTTTCGAATCCAAAGGGCACACCCGTGTGCGTTCATCCAGCCTGATTCCCGGCAATGATCCGACTTTATTGTTCACCAATTCCGGTATGGTCCAGTTTAAGGATGTGTTTCTGGGACAGGATAAACGTAGTTACACGCGGGCGACAACAGCACAACGCAGTGTTCGTGCAGGTGGTAAGCACAATGATCTGGAAAACGTTGGCTACACAGCGCGTCACCATACGTTCTTTGAAATGCTGGGCAATTTCTCTTTTGGCGATTATTTCAAAAAAGATGCAATTCACTATGCCTGGGAATTGCTGACTTCGGTTTATGGGCTGCCAAAAGACAAGCTGACCGTCACTGTTTATCAGGAAGATGATGAAGCTTACGAAATCTGGAAAAACGAAATCGGCGTGCCGGTAGAACGCATCATTCGCATCGGTGACAACAAAGGCGCGCGCTACGCCTCTGATAACTTCTGGCAGATGGCGGATACTGGTCCTTGCGGTCCTTGTACCGAAATTTTCTATGATCACGGCCCTGAAATCTGGGGTGGTCCACCGGGATCGCCAGATGAAGATGGCGACCGTTTCATCGAAATCTGGAATCTGGTGTTCATGCAGTTTAACAAAGATGAGGCGGGTGTTTTGCATCCTTTGCCTAAACCATGCGTGGATACGGGCATGGGTCTGGAACGTTTGTCTGCGGTGTTGCAGCACGTACACTCCAACTATGAAATCGATACTTTCCAAAACCTGATCAAGGCTGCTGCGCGTGAAACTGGTTGTACTGATCTGGAAAACAATTCACTGCGCGTGATTGCTGATCATATCCGCTGCGCTGGTTTTCTGATTGTTGACGGCATCATCCCTGGTAATGAAGGCCGCGGCTATGTGCTACGCCGCATTACCCGCCGCGCTTTGCGTCATGGCCATAAATTGGGGCAAAGCCAGCCGTTTTTCTACAAGTTAGTGGCAGATCTGGTCAAGGAAATGGGCGGCGCTTATCCAGAACTGGCCGAGGTTGCAGAGCGTGTTGCACAAGTCTTGAAGACGGAAGAAGAACGTTTCGGTGAGACGTTGGAACACGGCATGAAAATTCTGGAAGCGGCACTCGTCAAAGACGGTAAAAACCTTGACGGTGAAACGGCATTCACCTTGTATGACACTTATGGTTTCCCACTCGATTTGACCGCAGATATTTGTCGTGAGCGTAATGTCGTGCTGGATGAGGCTGGTTTCAATGCAGCGATGGAAAGACAAAGACAGACTGCGCGTGCTGCTGGTAAATTCAAAATGGCGACTGCGATTGAATACAGCGGCGATAAAACTAAGTTCGTCGGCTACGATCAATTGCAACACGAAGCGAAGGTTGTTGCGTTGTATGTTGATGGCAGCGCCGTTAATGAAGTCAAGGCAGGTCAACAGGCAATCGTTGTGCTCGACACGACTCCTTTCTATGCTGAATCCGGCGGTCAGTGTGGTGACTCAGGTGTATTGATGGGCTTAGATGGCGCGGTGTTTGAAGTCGCAGACACGCAGAAAATTCAGGCTGATGTGTTCGGTCATCACGGCGTATTGAAATCCGGTAGCCTGACTATCGTACAAAACGTCAAGGCTGAAGTGAATGCGGAAATTCGTGCTCAAACCATGCGTAATCACTCTGCCACGCATCTGATGCACAAGGCCTTGCGTGAAGTGTTGGGTAGCCATGTGGCGCAAAAAGGTTCTCTGGTTGACGTTGAAAAAACCCGCTTTGACTTTAGCCACAACGGCCCGATGACTGCTGACGAAATCCGTCAGGTGGAGTCCATTGTGAATCGCGAAATTTTGGCAAATGCGGCTACCCGAGCGCAAGTGATGGCTTATGACGATGCCGTTAAACATGGCGCGATGGCATTGTTCGGCGAAAAATATGGCGATGAAGTCCGCGTACTGGATATCGGTTCTTCCCGCGAGTTGTGCGGTGGTACGCATGTTTCCCGTACTGGCGATATCGGCTTATTCAAGATCGTTGCGGAGAGCGGTGTAGCAGCAGGTATTCGCCGTGTTGAAGCAGTGACGGGTGAAGTTGCGCTGGCGCTGGTGCAGAATCTGAACAACCGCATCAATGAAGCGGCTGCGGCCTTGAAAGCGCAGCCAGAAGAATTGACGCAGCGGATTGGTCAAGTACAAGATCACGTCAAAGCTTTGGAAAAAGAACTGGCGACACTGAAATCCAAAATGGCATCGAGTCAGGGCGATGATCTGATTGGTAAAGCGGTTGATGTCAAAGGTATCAAAGTGTTGGCAGCGACACTGGAAGGTGCCGATGTCACAGCTTTGCGTGAAACCATGGACAAACTGAAAGATAAATTGAAAACCGCAGCGATTGTATTGGCCGCTGTGAACGATAGTAAGGTCAGTCTGATTGCTGGGGTGACAGCAGATAGCACATCTAAAGTGAAAGCTGGTGATCTGGTTAACTTTGTGGCGCAGCAAGTTGGCGGCAAAGGTGGTGGTCGCCCAGACATGGCGCAAGCCGGTGGAACTGATCCTTCGGGCTTGCCAAATGCGCTGGCAGGTGTGCCGGACTGGATCAGTGCCAAGTTGGCTTGATTGCCAATATTGCGACAGTTTTTTCTAAAGATGTAACAGTGAGTTCGAGTTAAAAAAGACCGGCATGTGTGCCGGTTTTTTTATTTTAAATGTGTGAGCCTGCAGCGTACTTTCGTTTATCAATAAAGTTAAACAAGATGAATGATGTGGACGCTGGTTCACGGATTATTTTATAAAAAATAGCTGAATTTCACCTATGATGAAACAGTACGCTAGCGATTGAATTCTAATATTTTAATTGACGTTGATATCACCTGATTTTCTTCTTCGCCTTGTTTTTACCGTGATGTTTTTTTGAAAATAAAACAAATTAAAAATCAATTTGCCATATTTTGGTGCATAACTTGAGTAAATAAACAGGGTAAATGTTGTTAGTGTGCTGCATCGCACCATACCAATGAAAATTCCGGTAGAATTGGTGCGTCAAATGTTTTGCAAATGAGCTATATCGTTTGCTGCTACAGGAAAAATCATGCAATTCAATAAAGAACTTGACGCTCGTGGACTGAATTGTCCTTTGCCTATTTTGAAGACAAAAAAGGCACTTGCTGAGATGATTACCGGTGAGGTCTTGCACGTGCTTGCAACTGATCCCGGATCTGTTCGTGACTTCAAAGCATTTTCAAAACAAACAGGAAATGAATTATTGTCGCATCAGGAAAGTAGTAACGAATTTGAGTATTTTATTAAGCGCAAATAAAAATCTTAAATTTCAAAAAAACCCGCAAATTTTGCGGGTTTTTTATATTCTGAACCTCCTCACTTTTTAGCGTGATTGTTTATTTTTATTTTCATTATTGCCTCAGCGATAGGAATGCAGTCTGATTGCCCAATTTTTTGCATAATGTGAGGTATAAGCGTACGAAAGATCATGAAATGTGTTGATTAGATACTCTGCTCTAGTATCAATGTAAACAAAAAAGGAACGATCGTGCTAAATTGTGCGAAATCTTCTCATTTCGATTTATAATCAAACGGATTTACTTTACGTATACGTCAATCAGTACTAAATCAGCTTTAAAAGTAAGGTGTCGCGCAAAAAACAGTCGGCGCAGTGATTTAGTTAAGCTGATTGTTCGGCATGACTTAGCATTAACTAGCAATAAATCCGATAGAAGTAAGTACATCTGTATTTCCAATTAGCTCACAAAAAGGCAGAACTATGAAAGTCCTGGTACCAGTCAAACGAGTAGTCGATTACAACGTCAAAGTACGTGTCAAATCTGATGGCACAGGTGTTGATATTGCCAACGTCAAAATGTCGATGAACCCATTCGATGAAATTGCCGTCGAAGAAGCAACGCGCCTGAAAGAAGCTGGTGCTGTTACTGAGATTGTGGCCGTGTCCTGCGGCGTTGCGCAATGCCAGGAAACATTGCGTACAGCGATGGCAATCGGTGCTGATCGCGGTATTCTGGTCGAAACCGATGCCGAGTTGCAGCCACTGGCAGTGGCAAAACTGCTCAAGGCGCTGGCCGACAAAGAGCAGCCACAATTGATCATTCTGGGTAAACAAGCCATTGATGACGACTGTAATCAGACAGGTCAGATGCTGGCAGCTTTGCTGGGCTGGCCACAGGCAACTTTCGCATCAAAAGTAACTGTTGCAGACGGTAAGGCAACAGTCACTCGCGAAGTGGATGGTGGTCTGGAAACTGTTGCACTGACGTTGCCAGCGATCGTGACAACGGACTTGCGCCTGAATGAGCCACGTTATGTGACTCTGCCTAACATCATGAAAGCGAAGAAAAAGCAGTTGGATAACGTCAAGCCAGCCGATCTGGGTGTCGATGTCGCATCCCGCGTCAAGACGCTGAAAGTGGTTGAACCAGCTAAACGCAGCGCAGGCATTATCGTTCCTGATGTAGCGACACTGGTTTCCAAACTGAAAAACGAAGCAAAAGTGATTGGTTGATTCGCTGATTACAGCTGATTCACCGACAGTTTTCTTTATCGCATCTTATTTACAAATTTTTTCACCAGAATGAACTCTGGTGATTTATTAAGTGGAAAACATCATGACTACACTCGTCATCGCTGAACACGACAACGCTGGCCTCAAGGGCAGCACTTTGAATACCGTTACTGCCGCGACTCAATGCGGCGGTGATGTTCATGTACTGGTTGCTGGCTCGAATGCTGGTGCTGCCGCTGCAGAAGCAGCGAAAATCACAGGCGTCAGCAAAGTTTTGCACGCAGACGCAGCACATTTTGCCGATGGTTTGGCAGAGAACGTCGCTGAGCAGGTATTGGCTGTTGCTGCTGGTTACAGCCATATTCTGGCTCCGGCAACGGCTTATGGTAAAAATATTCTGCCACGCGTTGCCGCTAAACTGGACGTTTCTCAGATTTCTGAAATTACTAAAGTCGATGCTCCTGACACATTTGAGCGCCCGATTTATGCCGGTAATGCAATTGCAACAGTGCAATCCACTGATGCGGTGAAAGTGATTACTGTCCGCACAACCGGCTTTGATGCTGCAGCCACTGGTGGCTCTGCTGCTGTTGAGACTATCTCAGCAGTTGCTGATTCCGGTAAATCGGCTTTTGTTTCGCGTGAAGTTGCCAAGTCTGATCGTCCTGAGCTGACTGCTGCAAAAATCATCGTTTCCGGTGGTCGCGGTATGGGTTCTGCGGATGCATTCAAAGTACTGGAACCATTGGCAGACAAATTGGGCGCAGCGATGGGTGCATCCCGTGCTGCGGTTGATGCGGGCTTTGTTCCTAACGATTGGCAGGTTGGTCAGACTGGTAAGATCGTTGCGCCACAACTGTATATCGCTGTTGGTATTTCCGGCGCGATCCAGCATCTGGCAGGTATGAAAGATTCCAAGACGATTGTCGCGATCAACAAAGATCCGGAAGCACCGATTTTCTCTGTCGCTGATTACGGTATCGTTGGCGATCTGTTTGAAATCGTGCCACAACTGGTTGCTGAGTTGGGCTGATTTTAATGAATTCCCGGGCTGTTAATTCTTTAACTTGCCCAGACTGGACAGAATGAGTGGTTTGTCGCGCCATTGACAGCAGTGTTTTTGTTGTTGTGACACATTGCTGATTCTGTCCTTTTTCTTTTCTATCTTTAGGAAATGTTATGACTTATGTCGCACCTGTGAAAGACATGCTGTTCGCGATGAACGAACTTGCGGGCTTGTCGGAAGTGAATGCTTTACCCGGTTGTGAAGATGCCACATCTGAAACGGTAGAGGCAGTACTGGAAGAGAATGCAAAATTTGCTGGTGAAGTGGTTGCTCCCTTGAATTTTGAGGGGGATAAGGCGCCGAGTTACTGGCAGGATGGACAGGTCTTCACCACCAAGGGTTTTAAAGAAGCATTTAAGATGTTCGGCGAAGCCGGTTGGCAGGGCGTGCAACATCCGCAGGAATTTGGTGGTCAGGGTTTGCCTAAGCTGGTTGCAACTCCATGCATAGAAATGCTGAACTCGGCCAGCATTTCGTTTGCACTGTGCCCACTGTTGACTGATGGCGCAATCGAAGCGCTGCTGACTGCTGGCAGCGATGAGCAAAAAGCAATGTACCTGGAAAATCTGATTTCCGGTAAGTGGACTGGTACGATGAATCTGACTGAGCCGCAGGCGGGTTCCGATCTGGCGATGGTGCGCAGCCGCGCTGTTCCTCAGGGTGATGGTACGTACAAAATTTTCGGCACCAAGATTTTCATCACTTATGGTGAGCACGATATGGCCGAAAATATCGTTCATCTGGTGCTGGCTCGCACATCGGATGCACCGGAAGGTGTGAAAGGTATTTCCCTGTTTATCGTACCGAAATTCCTGGTTAATGCCGACGGCAGTCTGGGTGCTCGCAACGACGCGCACTGTGTCTCGATTGAGCATAAGCTGGGTATTAAAGCCAGCCCGACGGCGGTGTTGCAATTCGGCGACCATGGCGGTGCGATTGGCACGCTGGTCGGGGAAGAAAATCGTGGCCTGGAATACATGTTCATCATGATGAATGCGGCGCGGTTCGGCGTCGGTATGCAAGGTATCGGCGTGGCAGAGCGCGCATATCAAAAAGCGGTGCAGTACGCGAAAGACCGCGTCCAGTCGCGCGATCTGGCAGGTTCAGCTGGGCCAGTAGCGATCATCAATCATCCGGATGTGCGTCGCATGCTGATGTCCATGCGTGCGCAGACTGAAGGTGCGCGTGCGCTGGCGTACGTGGCAGCTGGTTTGAGTGATATTGCGCATCACCATGCAGACGAAGCGACCCGCAAAGCCAATCAGGCTGTGTATGAATATCTGGTTCCTATCGTTAAGGGCTGGTCGACAGAAATGTCGCTGGATGTGACATCGACAGGCGTGCAGGTGCATGGCGGCATGGGCTTCATCGAAGAAACTGGCGCGGCACAGCATTACCGTGATGCGAAAATCCTGACGATTTACGAAGGCACGACCGCAATTCAGGCGAATGATCTGGTGGGTCGTAAAACGGCACGTGATGGCGGTGCAACAGCGAAAGCTTTAATTGCTCGTATTCGTGAAACGGAAGTTGCATTAGCGGCTACTAATCAGCCCGAGTTGCTGGCGATTCAAAAGCAATTGGCTGCTGGTTCTGCTGCGTTGGAGGATGTCGTTGCTTATGTTGTGGCTAATTTCAAGCAGGATATCAAGGGAGTTTTTGCGGGTAGTGTGCCGTACCTGAAGCTGGCTGGTATCGTGTTGGGTGGATGGCAGATGGCGCGTGCTGCATTGATCGCGCAGCAGAAGCTGCAATCCGCGTCCGGCGATGCCGCTTTTTATCAGGCAAAAATCGCTACTGCCAGATTCTTCGCTGACCATATTATGTCTGCTGCGCAAGGATTACGTTCTGCTATCGTTGACGGCAGTGCCGGAGTACTGGCTTTACATGAAGATCAGTTCTGATTTCATCTGACGCAGAAACTAAAAAGGACTCATTTTGAGTCCTTTTTTTATTGCTGATCTGAATCAGCCGTAAGCGCCACCGGTATATAGCAGATCAAATGCACGGGCGATGACACCTATCAGTGTGATGGCGCCGATTCCTGCGGTCATTACGAGTATTAAGGCGAGAGGCCATGATGACGAGCTTTTTTTCGGTGATTGCGGGTTATGTCTGGCATCCCATTTTTCGTCTGGTGTCAGCCCGATCACCAAGGCTTCGAGTAACGCAATTAAAAATGATAAGAGAATCGGACTGTAGGTTAGCAGGGGTTGCGAGCCGAAGTACAAATGACTGATCAGGAGTGAAATCGGCAAGCTGATAAGATGAGCCCATCCCCAGTAATCGCTTTTGCCAAACAAATAAAATCTGTGCGCGCCGACGCTGCCAGCCAGTGCCGCCAGCAAGGTGGCGAAGGTTTTGTTCTTATGTGTCGCTGTCATCAGGTTTTCTTGCTGTTTGATAAGATGAAAGATTGTAGCCGACACTGTGACTGGTATCTTAATTAACACGTTTATGGCACATATCTCTGATAGTCCTTGCTTGTTTTGTTTTGGACGGGCTATAATCTACAGCTTTTTCCGCGTTTAGAACAATTTTTTTGGAAATATTATGGTCGTTATTCGTTTAGCTCGTGGTGGCGCAAAAAAGCGTCCTTTTTACAACATCGTTGCAACAGATTCCCGTAATCGTCGCGATGGCCGCTTTATCGAGCGCATCGGTTTTTACAATCCAGTAGCAACTGGCAATGCAGAAACAGTACGTGTTGCTGCTGATCGTCTGGCTTACTGGCAAGGCGTTGGCGCACAATTGTCGCCAGCAGTTGCTCGTCTGGTAGCTCAGTCTGGCAAAGCAGCAGCTTAATCGTTTGCTCTCAATGTCAGTTGAAGTTCATGTTCCTGATGATCTGGTCCTGGTGGGCTATATCTCGGGAGCATTTGGTATTCATGGATGGGTAAAGATTCGTCCTTACTCGCCAGATGCTGATGCAATGTTGTCTGCCAAAACCTGGTGGATTAATAAGCCGGATCTGCACGATGTTAATCGCCTCGAAGCAAAAATTCATGGCGAGGATGTGGTGGCAAGACTGGTCGGTGTTCCAGACAGGAATGCTGCGGAAGCACTGAAAGGTGCGACCATCAAAATATCCCGTAAGCACTTCCCAGCTTTGGCTGAGGGCGAGTTTTACTGGCACGATTTGATGGGTCTGGCAGTCGAGAATTTGCAAGGTGAAAATCTCGGTGTGGTTCGTGATCTGATGGATAATGGTGCTCATCCTATCCTGCGGGTCGCTGCTGCCGATGTGCCTGAAGCTGAATTGCAAAAGCATGAAAAATTGATTCCTTTTGTCGATCATTTCGTCAAAGAGGTCGATCAGGCGGCTGGCAAAATTCAGGTTGACTGGGGTACAGATTATTAATCCGATGCAATCAGAAGGCATGTGTATGCAGTTTGATGTCATCACTCTGTTCCCGGAAATGTTCGGCGCTATTACGCAATCAGGTGTAACGCGGCGTGCGTTTGAACAGCGCAAGTGTGAGTTGAAGCTGTGGAATCCGCGTGATTTCACTACGGACCGTCACCGCACTGTGGACGATCGTCCCTACGGCGGTGGTCCTGGGATGGTGATGCTTGCCAAACCGTTGCAGTCGGCAATTGACGCAGCGAAAGCGCGTCAGGCAGAACTGGCGAAACCGGCTCCGAAGGTTATTTATCTGTCGCCGCAGGGACAACGTCTGACGCACAAACGTGTGATGCAGATATCGGAGTTATCCGGACTGATCCTGCTGTGCGGTCGTTACGAGGCTGTCGATCAGCGTTTGCTCGATACATATGTTGATGAAGAGATCAGCCTCGGCGATTTTGTTTTGTCTGGTGGTGAATTGCCTGCGATGGCGTTAATGGATGCCGTTATTCGCCAGATTCCCGGCGTTTTGCACGATGATGATTCGGCCGTGCAGGATAGTTTTGTAAATGGTTTGCTGGATTGTCCGCATTACACCAGACCTGAGATATTTGAGCAGCAAGCTGTGCCGCCTGTGTTGATGAGCGGCAATCACGCTGAAGTTGAAAAATGGCGACGCCAGCGAGCGCTTGAAGCAAGTGCCTTGAAACGTCCCGATTTGATTTTAGCCGCGCGACAAGCAGGTTTGCTAAGTCGCGCAGATGAAAAGTTTTTGAGTAGTTTGTAAGATTCCTTGTGTATGCAGGGATGTAAAAAGAGCGTTCCTATCTGGTTCGCATGTTAAACCCCATCCTCTACCGGGCAGAAGTCAGACGATGTCTGCAGCGTCGGCAAGATGGTTATCGGAGTATAAAAATGGATCTGATCCAAAAATTAGAGCAAGAAGAAATTGCTCGTCTCGGTAAAAGTATTCCTGACTTTGCGCCAGGCGATACTGTTGTTGTTAGCGTTAACGTTGTTGAAGGTACACGTAAACGTACACAGGCTTACGAGGGTGTTGTTATTTCCCGCCGTAACCGTGGTTTGAATTCCAACTTCATCGTTCGTAAAATTTCTTCCGGTGAAGGCGTTGAGCGTACATTCCAGTTGTATTCTCCACTGATCGCTTCTATCGAAGTCAAACGTCGCGGTGACGTACGTCGCGCTAAGTTGTACTACCTGCGTGAACGTTCAGGCAAATCTGCTCGTATTAAAGAGAAATTGCCAGCACGTAAAGTTGCAGCAGCGAAAGCAGAGTAATATCTGTTTATGCCGTAACAAAAAAAGGGATGCCTTCGGCGTCCCTTTTTTTATGTTGTATTGAAAAATAAGATCTAAGCGAATAAGAGTTTATTTCCGTGACTAAATTGATTTTGACTCCCGAGCATTTACCGATTCATTCAATTGCAGACGAGGCTGCGATCGATGCGGATAGGCTGACACCAGAGTGGCTAAGACAGCGTTTCTCCAGTCCTCCAATATGGACTCCGGAATCCAATAACGAAGAGTTGATGGCGGCAGGACGGGTATTTCGTCCGGCATCAGTTCTGATACCCATCGTGATGCGAGAAAAAGAACTGACCTTGTTATTAACCGAACGTGCCGCGCATTTACAGCAACATGCGGGGCAGATCAGCTTTCCTGGCGGGCGTTTTGAATTCGCCGATGGCAGTGCTGCTGAAACCGCTTTGCGTGAAACGGAAGAGGAAGTCGGTTTGCCGCGTTCTCATATTGATATTCTGGGGGCTTTACCTGACTATAAAACTGGCACGGGTTATCAGGTGAGCCCTATCGTTTCTTTAGTCAAACCGCCTTTTGTCACGATCACTGATCCCGGTGAGGTGGCTTCTGTATTTGAGGTGCCGCTGGCATTTCTGATGAACGCGCGTCACCATCAACGACGTGTATTTCAGATGCCGGATGGAAGTGGGAGCAGAATGTTTTATGCGATGCCTTATCAGGATAGATTTATCTGGGGCGCGACCGCAGGCATGTTGCGTAATCTGTTTCATTTTCTGCGAGCATGACGAGAACGCATTTCTCAGAGGAACAAAGCTTCATAATCTGGGGAAATCGGTTTACACTTGCCGCACCGGTAAATTCTTCTAAGACAGTCGTCTGACTGCGAATCTAGCTCAGCCTATCATGACATTTATTTCTATTTTGTTTGCCCTCCTTTTTGAGCAACTCAAACCCTTGCGTGCAGATAATCCTATCTATGCGCAGATACAGGCGCTGGCAAATAAAATTGAAGCCTCGTTCAATGCCGGCAAGGTTGCACACGGGCGACTGGGCTGGTGGATAGTGGTCGGATCATTGACTATTCCTACTGCCTTGATTTACTGGCTCTGTCTGCGCCTGAGCCCGTTTGCCGCATTTGCTTGGAATGTGGTGATTGTTTATCTGACGCTGGGCTTCCGTCGTTACAGCCATTATTTCACATCGATACAACTGGCCCTCAGCGCGGGTGATGAGGATGCTGCCAGACGTCATTTGTCAGATTGGATACACCGCGATACCAGTGACCTTGATGTATCGGAGATTTCCCGTCTCGCGGTTGAGCGTTCACTGATTGCCACGCACCGCAATGTGTTCGGTGTCTTTTTCTGGTTTCTGATGCCTGTCGGGCCAGCCTGTGCTGTGATGTACCGCGTTGCCGAATATCTTGCACATGCCTGGACAGAGCCTGAGCACATGAAAAATGAAGAGTTTGGTATTTATGCTGCAAAAGTATTTTATTGGATCGATTGGGTTCCTGCGCGCCTGACTGCCGTCGCATTTGCCATTGTCGGCAATTTCGAAGACGCTGTATATTCGTGGCGCAATTACGCTGATCGCTGGTCGGATGAAGCGGTTGGTATTATTTTGTCTGCCGGCGGTGGTGCGCTGGGTTTGCGTTTAGGCGAGCCTGAAGAAAAAGCCATGGTGTTGCAAGCAGATGCAACGGCAGTAGACGTTGATAGCCTTGAGCTTGAAAGTCAGCCTGGAAGCGAAGCAACGCCACGTGCGCTGCAAAGTGTTGTCGGCTTGGTCTGGCGCGCACTGTTATTGTGGATGCTGTTGCTGGCATTACTGTCGTTTTCAGTCTGGGTCTGATTACCATTCTCTGTTCACATCTGTTCGTGATGGTTGGCACAATGATCAATGTCTGATATTTTCCTGCGAGCTTTTCAAAAAAATGATGCGGCTGCATTTGCCGTCATTGCACGCGAATCCGCGATTGATGCAGATCCATGGATGGGATGGTGTGACCATCAATACTCTGAACAGCAGGCGTTGGAATGGTTTGCGGTCTGCGCGCAAGAGCGGGCGTTTCAGACTGGCTACGAATTTGGGGTGTTTGATAAAGAGTCTGGTCAGCTGTTAGGCGCGGCAGGCGTCAATATGATAGACCGCATCCACCAGCGCGGCAATCTTAGTTACTGGGTCGCGCCTCGCTGGCAAGGGCAGGGCATTGCCACAACGGTCGCATCTTTTCTTACCCAATATTCTTTTACAGAATTACGACTACTCAGAGTTGAGTTGGTGATTGCCGCTGCTAATCTGGCGAGTCGTCGTGTTGCCGATAAGATCGGTGCGCAACTGGAGTGTCTGGCGCGCAATCGTCTGTGTCTGAATGGAAATAGTGTTGACGCGGCAGTATATTCATTGATTCCAGGTGAAGTGCGTGCGGCTTCTTGCCTGATTCAAGCATAGCCAAGCACCAGCACGCTTATTGTCGTTATTCTGATTTCTTTCATACACGTCCCGCTCAATAACACGGTCGATAATGTTATGAGTGAAGAAATTATTCTCGTTGTTTTGATGCATAACTAAATTACTGCGCACGAACACGCTGAGTTGTGCCGCGTGATTTTTTTGTTTCACATGTCCGTATTTTGCTTGAAGCCTGGATTTGCTTGATATCTGCTGTCCTTTTATTCCGGACGGCAGTGCAGCCTTGTTAGCGCTGATACGCAAAAAAAAGATGCCCGGAATCTGGATATTTTTTTACAATAAATGGCCTTGATGTAAATAAAACGGTATGCCCTGACGATGTGACTTTATCTATTTGTAAAGTTTACATCGCTGAAAATGCACTATATTAAGAGGTAATTGAGCGGTAACAACGTGATGAGGGGATGGCCTGGATATTTATCTGACGCTCAGGTTTCGATCCAAGTCTTCTATAAGATATAATACTCATGTATTTTGAAAGCTTAGTGTCACATAATGGCATTGATGCTTTTTTATTTTGCTTCATAGCGAGCCGAGCACATGGCCGATTCAAAAAAAACTCATCTTAAGCCAGTACGCGAGTTTTTCATCCAGGGCATCACCAGCGATGGAAAACAGTTTCGCCCCAGCGATTGGGCGGAGCGTCTTTGCGGCGCCATGTCCTGTTTCAGCCCGGACGGTGGACGGCACTCGCATCTGCAATACTCACCTTATGTCCGCCCGATTCTTTTAAATGGTGTGCGTTCTGTTGTGGTGAACGAAGCGATTCGTGATATTGAGCCGTTGGCCTATCATTTCGTGGTGAATTTTGCGAAAGACAATGATTTGCAAATCATCGATGCCTGTTTGTTACCTGATGAGCCACCAGCCAACAAGTAAATTATCGGCGCCGCACATTGATCTCTGACGCCACCGCGTCGTCTTTTGTTTTTTTTCACTATCATTGGTAAGGTGAGCCCGGCGCTTGTTGTGACTCTTTTAAGGCGCAAAGTTTTCCTTGCGTCCTTACTCTTCATTCCTTCCTGATTCTCATTTTCTCGTTTCTCTCAGCTCAGTCATTGAACTGTGTCGCTTTGTATTTTGATGGCATTCAGAATTTTGTTACCGGACGATACTGCTTTCGCCAAGCTTTCACTCTCTGTCTGCGTCATAACATTGTTTCCTTGTAATTATTAGTTACAAAGTATTAATTATGTATAAAAATATAACTAGATAAAATGTAGTG
This sequence comes from Cognatundibacterium rivi, assembly GCF_018139565.1. Classification (GTDB taxonomy): domain Bacteria; phylum Pseudomonadota; class Gammaproteobacteria; order Burkholderiales; family Burkholderiaceae_D; genus Undibacterium; species Undibacterium rivi. Next base: position 230,297 of record NZ_JAGSPK010000003.1, on the reverse strand, counting down.
GCTTCTTTCAGGTGAGTCTTGGCAATTGGTATTTCCGTATTGCATCAGCCCTGCAAGGATTTGATCAAGTCATTTAATGAAAGTAACTATATGCTGAGTCGTGTAATGAAAATGCTGAAAGTCGCAATGATCGCGCCACTGCTCCTGAGCGCGGGTTTAGCTGGCGCTACTCCGCCGGAAAATGGCTGGTGGTGGAATCCTGCTGAAAGTGGCCGTGGTTTTGCGATTGAAGTGCAAAACGGCTCCATGTTTATGGCTGGATTTATGTATGACAATGCCGGCACGCCAGTCTGGTACGTTTCCGGTCCAGCGCCGATGACATCGGATACTTTATATCAGGGGAAGTGGATTTCTTACGGCGGCGGTCAGACTTTAAATGGGCAGTACAAAAGCGCGATAGTGACCAACGATGCGGTAGGCTCAGTGGTGATTAACTTTACCAGTACGACAACTGCTACATTGCAATTGCCGAATGGGACGGTTATGCCATTAGTGCGCTTTGGTTTTACGCCACAGCAACCGGGTACGGTTTCAGCGACCTGTACATCAGCGAACATCAATCTCGACAAATACAATCGTATTACCGTCGGCATGACGATGGCGCAAGTTAACCAGACTTTAGGTTGCACTTACTTGCCGGGCTCAACCAAGCGGGGCGCGACTTACACGCTCAACAGCTGGATGTCGTATGACAATGGCATCAGAGGCATACTGATTTACTTTGACACGACAAATTCCGTTGTCACTGCACAAGGGGGAACTGTGTTTAAAAGTGCCTCTGGATTTTAATCTCAGTATCTTGAAATTGTCATTTTTCTGCTAAATAATCTAGCCGTCGCTGTTGCCGACTCACCGTTTTTCGTTTCCGGTGTGTCGGCAATTGTCTTTATGTTTTGCCTGATTATCGAGATCTGTACACAAAGTGCAAAAACATATCTCATTTCCCCGATACTGACTGAATCACCTGCTCGCGTAACCAGCGGTTGGCGGGATCATGTTCCACATTCTGATGCCAGTACAGATAGACATCCCACGATGGCATGCTGACAGGCAATGGCAGAATCTGATTGCCAAATTGCTGATTCGCAATGCGTGCGTAGCCTTCCGGCATCGTCAGCAATAAATCGGTCTGACTGACGACGCGGCAAGCCGCAAAATAATGCTGACAGCGCAGCCGTATTCTTCTCTGCAAACCGAGGCGGCTGAGCTCGAAATCTTCCAGTCCCATGCCTTTGCGACGCGAGCTGGCCAAGATATGTTCAGCCTGCAAATACATGTCCAGATCAAGTTTTCCCTTTACCAGCGGATGATCACGGCGCGCCAGCACGACGGTGGTATCGCGTGAAATTTGCTGGCGCCGGATTTCATTCGGTAACGGCAGCAGCATATCGATTGCCAGATCTAATGTGCCCGCTGCCAGCTCACTCACCAGCTCACGCCGTTCAACCTGAATGGCTGCCAGATTGATTTCCGGTGCCTGCTGCGTAATCCGTTCCAGTAATGGCGGCAACACCGTCGATTCAAGCACATCGCGCAATGCCAGATTAAACAGCTTTACTGCTTGTGCCGGGTCGAAATTTCCATTGTCGGTCAGCGTCAGTTCTAAACCGCGCAATGCTTGCCGCACTGGTTCAATGATGCTGCGCGCCAGCGGCGTCGATACCATGGTCTGCCCTTGCCGCACAAATAGCGGGTCATCAAACATCTGCCGCAGGCGATTCAGCGCGTGGCTGATCGCGGGCTGTGTCAGATGTAGTTGCTGGGCGGCGCGGGTCACGCTGCCTTCGCTGTAAATGGCTTCAAAGACGGTGAACAGATTCAAGTCAACTCTGGATATATGCATGATATTAATAGTGTTTGATAATAACTATTCATTTGATCAATTATATCCGTCGTCTTACACTCAGTCTTCAGTGAGTTGCAGAACGAGGAAACAATGGCACAGATTTACCTGGTACGTCACGGGCAGGCATCATTCGGCAGTCAGAATTACGATCAGCTTTCTGATCTGGGGCAGCAACAGGCGCAGCATCTGGGGCGTTGGTGGGCGCAACGTGAGCTGAATATTGGTCGCGTTGTTACCGGCGATATGCACCGTCACCAGCAAACGGCACTCGCCTGTATGGCGACGTTGCAATCGCAAGAGGCGAGCCAGACCGACACCTCCGCATGGCATACTGATGCCGATTTCAATGAGTATAACCACCACGAAGTGCTGGCGCGTCATGTGCCTGAGTTTGATGATCCGGCCGCAGTTAAGCATTTTCTGATGCACACGCCGAATGGCAAACAGGCATTTCAGGATATTTTTTCGCAAGCCGTCGCGCGCTGGGTCTCGGGGCAGCACGATGCCGATTACAGCGAAACCTGGCGCGCGTTTCAAACACGCTGTGTGGCGGCATTGCAGCGGCAACTGGCACTCGATGACGGCGCTAAAAACATCGCGATTTTCACTTCCGGCGGCACGATTTCTGCGATTTGTCAGCATGTGCTGGGCTTCCCCGATCCCCGTTTTGCCGAACTCAACTGGTCGCTGGTCAACAGCGCCGTAACCCGGCTGCATGTACAGACCGCCACGCCAGAGCGCCCGGTGCGTCTGGCACTCGCGTATCTGAATAATTTTTCTCATCTCGAAGTATTGAATAACCCGAAAAGCATTACCTACGTTTAGGAGTAAAGAATGACAGATATGTTTGATCTGAGCGGAAAAGTCGCGTTGGTCACCGGTGCCAGCCGGGGGATTGGTGAGTCGATTGCAAAAACGCTGGCTGCGCGCGGCGCACATGTGATTGTGTCCAGTCGCAAAGCGGAAGCCTGCGAAGCGGTGGTGGCGGCGATTATCGCAGCGGGTGGCAAAGCCGAAGCGCGCGCTTGTCATATTGGTGAAATGGCGCAGATTGATGCCTTGTTTGCCGATATCACGGCGGTGCATGGCCGGCTCGATATTCTGGTGAATAACGCGGCGACCAACCCGCATTTCGGCCACATCACAGAAACCGATGTTGGCGCGTTTCAAAAAACAGTGGATGTGAATATCCGCGGTTACTTCTTTATGTGCAGTGCCGGCGCGAAGCTGATGGCAAAAAATGGCGGCGGTAGCATTATCAACGTGGCGTCCGTCAACGGCGTTATCCCGGGTGCGATGCAGGGCATTTATTCGATCACCAAAGCAGCGGTGATTGCGATGACCAAATCCTTTGCGCAGGAATGTGCGCCAATGGGCGTGCGCGTGAATGCCTTGTTGCCCGGTGCGACCGACACCAAATTCGCATCAGCTTTATTCCACAATCCGGCGATCTTGGAAAAAGCGCTGACCCGGATTCCGATGAAACGCATTGCCGAGCCGGATGAGATGGCGGGAACCGTGTTGTATCTCGCATCGAATGCTTCAAGTTACACGACAGGTGCCTGCATCAATGTCGATGGCGGTTACTTAGTCAGCTGAAGTCATCAGCTGCAGTCATCAGTTGATCTGGGGTGCTTAGCGCGCACCACGTTTTTCTTTTTATCAGAGGATTATCATGGATTTTCAGTACAGCCCTAAAGTCAAAGAGTTGCAAGCCCGTCTGATCGCATTTATGGACGAGCACATCTATCCGAATGAAAAAGTATTTTTTGGTGAAATTGCCGCGAATCGTCAGGCGGGCGATGTGTGGATACCGACGAAAATTGTCGAACAGCTCAAAGCCAAAGCCCGCGCTGCTGGCTTGTGGAATCTGTTTCTGCCGGAATCTGATCAGGGCGCGGGTTTGACGAATCTGGAATACGCACCATTGTGTGAAATCATGGGGCGCTCCTTATGGTCGGCCGAAGTATTCAATTGCTCAGCGCCGGACACTGGCAATATGGAAGTGCTGGCGCGTTACGGCACGCCCGCGCAACAGCAGCAATGGCTGACGCCGTTATTAAACGGTGAAATCCGTTCTTGCTTTGCGATGACTGAGCCAGCTGTTGCGTCGTCTGATGCAACGAACATTGAATCTTCCATCGTGCGTGATGGTGACGAGTATGTGATCAACGGCCGCAAATGGTGGTCGTCCGGCGCGAATGATCCGCGTTGCAAAGTGTTTATTTTCATGGGCAAAAGCGATCCGCAAAATGAAAATCGCCATAAGCAGCAATCGATGATCATCGTGCCGCGTGATACGCCAGGCGTGACGATTTTGCGCGCTTTGCCGGTGTTTGGTTATGACGATGCACCGCATGGACATGGTGAAGTGTTGTTTGAAAATGTGCGCGTACCCGCATCGAATATGTTGCTTGGAGAAGGCCGTGGTTTTGAAATTGCGCAAGGGCGTCTTGGCCCAGGCCGCATACATCACTGTATGCGTCTGATCGGTCTCGCAGAACGCGCGCTGGAAGATATGTGCAAACGTTCGCTGAGCCGGGTTGCTTTCGGTAAGCGGGTGGCAGAGCAGGGCGTCACGCTGGAACGGATTGCGAATGCCCGCATCCTGATTGATCAGGCACGTTTCCTCGTTCTGAATGCCGCACAGATGATGGATACCGTTGGCAATAAAGCGGCCGCGAAAGAAATCGCGATGATTAAAGTGGCAGCACCAAACATGGCTTGTCAGGTGATCGACTGGGCGATACAGGCGCATGGCGGTGGTGGTGTCTCGGATGATTTCGGTGTCGCGTATGCGTATGCGCAGGCCCGTACCTTGCGCCTTGCTGATGGTCCGGATGAAGTGCATCGTAACCAGATCGGCAAAATGGAATTGAAAAAATATATGCCAGCGAAGTGATGATATTCCGCCCGCGCTGCAAGGCTTTCATCGCAGCAGCGGCGGAAAATTTTCACGCTTTGGTTTTCGTATTTGCCCGACTTTTGCGACAGCGGGACTGACCGGTTATCCGGTCTTTTGTCGTTCAAAAGTTCGCTTGCAAAAATCTGGCATTAAGTGCTATTCAATCTGCATAGGTATGAAATTGAGGGGAGTATATTAAAAAAACAGCTTATTCTCAGCATAAATAAAGGGGTTTAAAAAATACTCCCCGGGAGTATTTTTCATGCTTCCGACGATCTGTTGTGCTTAATTTTCCAAAAAAACCATTATTCAGGAGACAAAAATGAGCGACACACCTTGGATCAATTCTTACCCTGCGGGCGTACACTGGGATGCCGCATTAACACTGAGCAGCGTCCCGCAACTGCTGCATGATGCGGTTGCACGCTGGCCGGATTTACCGGCACTGGAATTCATGGGCAAGAAAACCAGCTACCGTGAATTGCAGGCACTGGTCGATCAGGCCACCAAAGGATTTCAGCAACTGGGCGTCAGACCCGGCGTACATGTAGGCTTATTTTTGCCGAACACGCCGCATTATGTGATCAGTTTTTTTGCGATTTTGCAGGCTGGTGGCACGGTTGTGAATTACTCGCCGCTCGACGCTGAAAAAGTGCTGGAACATAAAATTGAGGACAGCCATACCGATATGCTGGTCACGCTGGATATGAGCATGCTGTATCCGCAGATGGCGAAAATGCTGACACATACGCGCCTACAAAAACTCATCATCGGCAATATCGCTGAAATGACTCCGTATCCCGATGCGGTGCGCGCTAACCTTGAGAAGGCCGGACAGTTATGCGCGATTCCGCAGGATGCGCAACATGTGCTGTTCGCTGATGTGTTGGCGAATGATGGTCATTACACACCGGTGGCGGCGACTGATCCTACCGAGACGATTGCGGTTTTACAGTACACCGGCGGCACCACTGGGCTGGCCAAAGGCGCGATGCTGACGCATGCGAATCTGACTGCGGCCTGCAGCCAGATTGTTGAAACCACGCATACTGAGCCGCGCTTGTTAGAAGAGGGCAAAGAGCGTTTGCTGGCGGTGTTGCCGCTGTTTCATATTTATGCGCTAACAGTCGATATGCTGTTCGGTATCCGTCTTGGCGCAGAAATTGTGCTGCATACCCGCTTCGATGTGGAAGCCGTGGTCAAGGATCTCGCTGCGAAAAAGATTACGGTGTTTCCTGGTGTACCAACGATGTACACCGCCATCATTCATTACCCGCAGATCAAAGAGTTCGATCTGCGTTCGCTCAAGTTCTGCAATTCCGGCGGCGCACCTTTACCGGTGGAAGTATTGCAGCAGTTCCAGAGCATTACCGGCTGCACTTTGCTGGAAGGCTGGGGCATGACTGAGACCTCACCGACTGGCACTTTCACGCCGGTGTCCGGTTTACGTAAGCTGGGTTCCTGCGGTTTGCCGACACCGGGCATACGCTTTAAATTTGCCAGCATCGATGACCCGCGCACGTTTGTGGCGAGAGGTGAACGCGGTGAAATCTGCGTTGCCGGAGCGAACGTCATGAAAGGTTACTGGAATAAGCCTGACGCAACCCGCGATGCGTTTACCGCCGATGGCTATTTCCGTACCGGCGATGTTGGCTATATGGATGAAGATGGCTTTATCTACATCGTGGACCGCACCAAGGATATGATTTTATCGGGTGGCTACAATGTCTATCCGCGCAATATCGAGGAAGCGATTTACCAGCATCCGGCAGTGGCCGAAGTCAGTGTGATCGGTATTCCTGATGAATATCGTGGTCAGGCGGCGAAAGCGTTTATCAAACTCAAAGCGGGGCAGACGCCGTTTAGTTTTGAGGTGTTAAAAGAGTTTTTGAAAGACAAACTCGGCAAACATGAGATGCCGCAGGCCATGGAAATTCGCCCGGAATTACCGAAAACACCGGTCGGTAAATTATCGAAAAAAGAGCTCTACGATGAAGAGGCGAAGAAGCGGGTTGCCGCATAAAATTGCGATGTAAAACGATATAAAAAAAGGGAGCCATCGCTCCCTTTTTTACGTGCTCTGTCGCTTAGCGTTAGCCTTAGATTAAGGATTCGTACACAGGCAATGCGTCAGTGCTGTATAGCCTTTGCCGTCTTTATTGATGTCGGCGAGCCAGCTCAGTTCGGATGCCATTTGCATCGCTGCTGCCGGTGGTACGCCGGTCGGTACCAGCGCAACCTTGAATTGCTGTTGCAATACTTTGGCTGTTTGCGAACCAAGCAGATCGAAAATGCGGTCAACTTTCGACATTTCCGGTTCTACATAACTGACACGGAAATTATTGCCGAGTTTGGCACGATTCGCTGCCGATTTTAAGGCGTCGGAATAGCTGCCAACGGTATCGACCAGATTGCGTTCTTTTGCCTGCGCACCAGTCCAGACACGTCCCTGCGCGACAGCATCGATTTTCTCTGGTGTCGTTTTACGGGCGGCTGCGGCTTTACCGGTAAATTCCGAGTAAATATGATTGATACTGCTCTGTACCAGTTCACCGAACTTCGGATTCAGCGGACGCAAAGGATTAAAGCCGTCACCGAGCCAGGTGGTAGTAGTACCGCCGGTATGCACGCCGAGTTTATCGATCGCTTTTTCTGCCGTCGGCAAAATCGCGAACACGCCGATAGAACCAGTGACCGTCGCTTCATCAGCAATCACTTCGTCGGCTGCCATGGAAATCCAGTAACCGCCGGATGCAGCAACGTTCCCCATAGAAACTACGACAGGCTTACCAGCCTTGCGTGTCAGCTCCAGTTCACGACGGATTAATTCGGAACCGAAAGCACTGCCGCCAGGCGAATCAACACGCAAAACAATTGCTTTGATGCTGTCGTCTTCCCGCGCTTTGCGGATCAGTTTTGATGTTGACAAGCCGCCGATAGATCCTGCCGTCGCATTTCCTTCGCTGATTTCACCGGAGGCCACCACAACGCCAACCGCGTTGCCGAATAACTGTGGTTTTTGGCGAGCGAGATAATCATCAAAGGCAATCTGACGGAAGGTTTTACCTTGTTCGTCTCTGGCGCCGTTTTTCAGCATCAGATCACGCAATTCATCGCGGGTTTTCAAACCATCGACAAGCTTCAGATTCAATGCCAGTTTTGCGCTGTCGTCGCCAGCGGTTTTCATTTGTTCCGGCAATTCATTGATGCCCTGCATGATGCTGCCGGCAGGCAGTTTGCGTGCTTTCTCTACATTGTCGGTATAGGTTTTCCACATCGCGTTGTAGAGGAAAGTATCGGCTTCCATCGCGGCTGGCGATGGCTCGTTCGCAATGTAAGGCTCAGCAAAGCTTTTGTAGGTGCCGACCTTGAGCAGATTCACTGTCACACCGACTTTATCGAGCGCATCGCGGTAGTAGTTACGATAGCGGCCAAAGCCGGTCATCATCACGGAACCCATAGGGTGGAGATAAACCTGATTCGCATGTGCTGCCAGAAAATACTGGCGCTGATCGAAACTAGAGCCCCATGCAATGACGGTCTTGCCGGACGCCTTGAAGCGATCGATCGCCGCTGCGACTTCGCGCAACATCGGCAAGCCAGCGCCACCCATATCGTCAAGCAGCAGGACGGCGCTGTGGATCTTGTCATCCTTGGCGGCGCTATCAAGCACACTCAGAATGTCACGCAATTGCGTACTCTTTTTAGCGTTACCCTGCGCTTCAGCGAGCAAAGCTTCACGGGCATTGCCGGAGTGTTGTTCAACCAGCGCGCCTTTGAAATCGAGAATCAGCGCGGTCTTATCTTCCAGCTTTTTGACCCCACCTGAAAATATGCCAATCAGCAGCGCGATAAAAAATACCAGCAGCAGTAAATTCAACAAAACCCGGCGGCTGAAATCCAGCGCGCGCCACAGATATCGGAAGCCCTGGCCTATCCAGCGAAATGGAGAGAAACTCATAGTAGTCCTTTGGTAGCGGAGTGATTATTCTGGCCAGACAGTTTGTAAGATCTGCGCCAGATGTGCACCTGCACGCACTAAGGCATCTTCTTTCATACTGACCATGGTTTTTTCGTATTCCAGCGGCAGGGCGATAGACCAGCTGTTGCCGCGCTGATTCGGGGTGCTTTTACTGAACTGCGTGCCCGCAAATAATTTTTTGGCGTCACTGACGGCATCATCTGCCCACAAGGCAGGTAATTGTTCCAGCGGTGCTTTTGCCACGTTCAGCGTGCGTGCTTTTTTGGTTAATGCTTCATTCATGCGGCCGCGTTTAAATTGTTGCGGCAAATCATCCCATAAAGAATGCAGATTGCCGCACGGGCACTGTAAAGCATTGCCGCCGACGGTATTGCTGCCGCGGTCGTACTCGCCTTCATCGGGATTGATGATCTTGCCTTCCGCATTCAGAAATACCGAACCGACATGCAGCGGTTGATGAATATCGCCGACATAGTGCGTCAGTAACGCCAGTGCTTCCTGCTTATCTTTGAATGCAAATGGCTTAGGTTGTGGTTTTCCCTGTAACACCAGCGCAGCGGCACGGATCGCATTCACGACATCATGATCGCTGGTGCCGACATAGCCGGTTTTGTAATGATCGTGCTGCAGAGCGACATCGGCATAGTGATATTGCTTATGGCAGTTTTCTTCGTCAAATGCCGGGTTGCAATTCGTATTGTTACGACGGACATAATCTGCCATCGCGGCGATACCAGCCGGATTTTCAAACGGTGCGCATTCTGGATAGCGCCCGGCAGATGTGTACGCATAATCCTTTTCAGGTGAAATACCTTTAACGCAGTCGCCCCAGACCGCCATTTTTTCCAGCGTGTTGTCACCGAGCAGAGCTTTGACCTGGGCACCGGCCTTGGTACCACTCAGTAATTGATCAGCGATTGCGCCGACTGTCTGGTGACCATCGGCACCCCAGGCAAAACTGAGTTGCGGCAGGCTGGTCGCGCATAACATCATGGCTGAAATGAATATCTTTTTCATAGAAGTTCAGATAGGGTTGGGAAAATAGCATCAATGGTAGTACACAAAGATGACGACGGTATAGCAAACTGCAAAAATTTTATTCAGATCACGGCTGCTGTTTGCTGCGTGAACTTTCTTTTTTCGTTTTTCCGTTGCGTCGTAAAAGCCGTTTCACCAATGAAGCGGTTAAAAAAATATTAAAATATCTACCAATGTTTGCATTGATGATTGACGCAAATCAGCCGCGCCCGATTCCACTGGCGCATCATCACAGGTGTACAGACAGTGGGCACCTTACGGTGTACGCAGTTGAAAAAATTGCTGTTCCTGGTTTTTGTAAAGAAAGCAGACACGCATGAAACAAGCTTGTTTATTTCTGGCGTCACGAATATCGCGGTCAGTGCTGCTGATCCTGACCCTGCTTTTGGCGACACCATTTGCCAGTGCAGCAGATGCGGTGCAAAAAACAGCAACGATCCGCTATCCTCTGGTCTCACCCAATGCCGACCCGCATGTGGACTATGTGTTAGAAATTCTCAGGCATGCTGTGAAGGCGAGTGGCCAGCCGTATCAGTTGCAGGCAAGTGAGGTCGCGATGCAGCAGGCCCGGGCAATTTATGAACTGACGTCGCCAAATGGGATCGTTGATATTCTGTGGACGATGAGCACGGATGAGAGGGAGGCGCAACTGATCCCTATCCGCATTCCTATCGACAAAGGTCTACTGGGATGGCGTCTGGCGCTGCTCAGATCTGCTGATGCAGAGATGTTTCGCGAAGTAAGAACGTTGAAAGATCTGAGTGCTTTCAGCGCCGGGCAGGAAATGGATTGGCCCGATGTCGCGATTCTGAGAAATAATGGTTTGCCAGTCAAAACATCTGCTTCCTATGACCCTTTATTTACGATGCTGAAGGCTGGACGTTTTGATTATTTTCCACGTGCAGTTTTTGAAATTCAGAATGAGCTTGATCTGCGACCTTCTCTTGACCTGGTGATCGATAAGCACATCGTTTTGTATTACCCCTCCGCATTGTATTTTTTTGTCAGTCCGCGCGAGCCAAAAATGGCTCAGGACATACAACGCGGGCTGGAGGAACTGATTAAAAATGGGACTTTTGAAAAAATTTTTCAACGAGCCAATCAGGATGCGATTAAAAATGCAAATTTGAAATCCCGTACGATCATCACCTTGCGTAATCCGTTTCTGAGCCCGGAAAAAATGCCCTTACATCGAACTGGCTTATGGTTCCGGCCATGAGTTCCTTACTGGCTGCCGCGGCTGTGCTGGTGTAAGTCTTGCAAATATAAGGCGAATCTGACCAGCGAAGCAGGCGCGTATTCGACTTCAATCCCAATACCAGCTAAACTTGCGTGTTTTTTTTCCATTTTTGCGGCATCTGCAATGACTACCAACCACGAATCCACAGACGACATCCCAGAATCCGCATCGACATCAGCGACGGACACAACGCAAGGCCATGCTGCGTCAAAAGATCTGATCAGCCGCGAAGTGAAGCGTCGTCGCACTTTCGGCATTATTTCCCATCCGGATGCGGGTAAAACGACGCTGACAGAAAAGCTGCTGATGTTTTCCGGCGCGATTCAGCTGGCCGGTACCGTCAAGGCGCGTAAGAGCGGTCGCCATGCGACTTCGGACTGGATGGAAATCGAAAAGCAACGTGGTATTTCGGTTGCTTCTTCCGTCATGCAGTTTGAATACCGCGATCACGTTGTGAATCTGCTCGATACGCCGGGTCACCAGGATTTTTCTGAAGATACCTATCGCGTGTTGACGGCAGTGGATTCTGCGCTGATGGTGATTGATGCGGCGAAAGGTGTGGAAGAGCAAACGATCAAACTGCTGAACGTTTGCCGTATGCGCAATACGCCGATTATCAGTTTCGTCAACAAAATGGACCGCGAAACCCGTGATCCGCTGGAGTTGCTCGATGAGCTGGAATCCGTTTTAAAGATTCAGTGTTCGCCGGTCACCTGGCCTATCGGCATGGGGAAAACCTTCCGCGGTGTGTACCATATTCTGCGTGATGAAATTTTGTTGTTCACACCAGGCAGCGAACGTGCCGATCAGGAATTTGAAGTCATCAAAGGCATCGATAATCCGCGCCTCGCGGAAATGTTCCCGCTGGAAATCGAACAACTGAAAATGGAAGTGGAACTGGTGCATGGCGCATCGCATCCGTTCAGTCTGGAGGATTTCCTGGCCGGTGTGCAAACGCCGGTGTTCTTTGGTTCCGCGATCAACAACTTCGGTGTGCGTGAAATTCTGAATGCCTTGCTGGACTGGGCTCCGCCACCGCGTGAACGCGATGCGACCGTGCGTTCTGTTGAGCCGACAGAACAGGCATTTTCCGGTTTTGTGTTCAAGATTCAGGCGAATATGGATCCGGCCCACCGTGACCGTATTGCATTTTTACGCGTCTGCTCAGGCCGCTTTGAGCGCGGCATGAAGCTCAAGCATTTACGCCTGAACCGCGAGATAAAAGTGTCGTCGGTCGTTACTTTCATGGCGTCCTCGCGTGAACAGGTCGAAGAGGCGTATGCGGGCGATATTATTGGTTTGCCGAATCACGGCAATATGCAGATCGGTGACAGTTTTTCGGAAGGCGAATTACTGCAATTCACCGGCATTCCTTATTTCGCACCGGATTTCTTCCGCACGGCGCGCATTCTGAATCCGCTGAAAATCAAGCAATTGCAAAAAGGTTTGCAGCAACTTGGCGAAGAAGGCGCGGTACAGGTATTCAAGCCCGTGGTCAGCAGTGATCTGGTGCTCGGTGCGGTCGGTGTACTGCAGTTTGAGGTCGTTGCCAGCCGCCTTAAAAATGAATACGGCGTGGATGCAGTGTTTGAAGGCACCAGCATCAGCAGCGCGCGCTGGATTACGTGTGACGATAAGAAAATGCTGGCCGATTTTGAACGTTCATCTGCCGGTGCGAATATCGCATTTGATGCGGCGGGAAACATGGCGTATCTGGCGACATCCGGCGTGAATCTGAAACTCACACAAGAACGCTGGCCCGGCGTCACGTTCCACGCGACCCGCGAACATGCGGCGAAGCTGGGATAAAGCGACGGCTTACTAGCTTGTGAGTAGATAAAAATTCGATACAGATACAACCGGGGTAGATAGTAAAGACCCAGTCCTGATGCGGCTTACAAAGGTTTTTTCCTTTGCAAGCCGCTTTGTTATTGAGACTGAGAACGAGAGTTGAAACCGCGTTTTTATTTGCTACTATTCCACCTGCATATCGCAAATGGTATGCCTGCAGCAGCGCATGCTGCGGACGACTCTTTAGAAATATCGAATTGACTTCCGTTTTTTGATTCACCGTCAGGGAGATTCATCATGGCATTATTCTTTATTGAAGCAGTCAGGTTTGATGACAGTGGCAAGCGTATTGAAAAAGTACGCTGGGGACGAAGTAAAGGCGGGCAGGTGATGCCACCAGCGATCGTGGATGATCCACAGGAGGTTGATGTCGGTGTGGTCTGGGATACCATCGCCAACGGCGATGAGGTGGTGACGAAATTCCATGGTGATCATGGCATCGTGCTGGGCGAAAAAGTGACCGGCGTGCTGTACGAAGATGGTATGCGCGGGCTGTGTGGTGACGCAAATGGCAATGATGGCATCCGTTTGCAGGATTTGCCATCTTTTTAAGCATAACAATAAGCATGACAATAAGCATGACAATTTTACGTTTCGATTCTGAAAAATAAAATTGTCTGGATCGCCTAACTCGTCTAATGTTTTTCAGCGCTTTGCTCTGCAAAAGATGCAGTACCAGATGTCATCTGATGCAGGGCAAAGGCAGTTGTTTGCTGATGGCGCGGCTATTATTTTTACGTATTTTTTTTGCCTGTATCGTTCAGACTTAGCTGCGACGTCTTAGCCACAACCATATGCCACTGAGCATAAACAGCAGCGGCATTATCCCCGTCAGACTGATAAAAATTCTTCCCGCAATGCCAAATGCTTCTCCTGTGTGCAAGGGGAAAAACCAGTTCAATACTAAGTTCCCACCTTGTAGTCGCTTCGGATCTGTGATCTGCAATATGCTGGCGTCGTGCATGTCGATAGCGATGCGGGTAGATCCTGCCCCTTTTCTGACTTCGTTGGGTTGACGCATCCGCACTTCCAGCACGTTTCCGGATTTTGCCGGAAACGCCAGGCGGGTTAATTTTCCTTCGGGGAATTGTTGTTGCGCGACCGATAAAATTTGATGAAGGGGTAATAATCGGGTTTCTGCCGATGTCTGTTCAGGTTTTTTGGCTTGCGTCGAGAGTGGCATGATCTGCGCGATCAGCGGCGTTATCCATTGAGGGAAGTTAAAGTAGATTCCCGTTATTGCAAGAGTAAGAAACACTGGTGCAAAGTAAAACCCTGCCGCCCGGTGCAGGCGGAAATTTAATGCACGCCAACTGACGAATTTACCTGTGGTTAATGCTTGTCGCAGCGCTTGCCAGCGTGCTTTGGGCCACCAGAGCAGAATGCCTGATAAGCACAGCATAACGATGATGATGGCCGCGATCGATAAAATGAATTTCCCGGTTTCCCCTGCCAGCAAATAATGATGCAAATGAAAAATTGTTGGCATGATTTGCTCACGGCTGATACCGCTCCTGCCCCAATAGCGCTCACCCAGAATGGCGCCGGTATCAGGATTGAGCATTAGTTGACGCGATACTCCTTTTTCTTTGTCGGCGCTTAATTTATACCAGACCACGATCGCATGCTGGTTATCTTCCGGTAATTCGATACGACTCGGTGCCGATGTTTGTGTTTCCGAAAGTTTTTCCAGCAAACGTTGCAGGTCTTCTGGACGTTGGGCGAGTGGTGCTTTCTGAGCGTTTACAGGCACAGTCAGTAAGTCGGGGTTGAGCCACTGATCAATTTCATGTCGCCAGCTGAGTACACTACCGGTTAATCCCAACAGCACAAAGAAGAGGCCGGCCGTCAGTGCAAAACATAAGTGCAGACGCCGGAAAATTTTTTTATACGACATGGCTATGTAAATAAAAAAGCACCGCAAGCGAGCGGTGCATTTGATTGGGGGAGCATTTCACCTGAGCGCTTGTTAAAAGCGGTAGCGTGTCGTCATATACAGACCCCGGCTTTCACCCGGCATATTGTAGTCATTCGCACCGCTGTGAGCGGCGACAAAATAACGACGATTGAACAGATTACGCAGGCTGACATTGAATTCCAGTTTTCCGGTCTGATAACCGGTGGCCAGGTTAATTACAGTGTAGCCAGGCAAGGTAACGAGATTATCCGGCGACGCATAACGTGCTGATTCTGCACGTCCTCCGCCGGCAACATACCATGCCGGATTGATTTTATATTTCAGCCACAGGTTGGCGCTGTGTTTTGGCGTCAGTGCTGAGGTGTTGCCTTTAAATGGCGTACCGGCACTGGTGAGTTCTGTGGATTCCAGAATCTCGCCGCGCATGTAGGCGTAACCTGCGAGTATGTCCCAGCCTTTGGCGATTTCGCCTGTGTACTGCACTTCTACACCTTTCGTGCCTTGTTTGCCGATTGGTAGCGAAGCATTTTTATTCAGCGGATCTTGTACCTGAACGTTATTCTGGCGCATGTCGAACACGGCGAGCGTCAGGCTGGCTTTGGCATCGATGTCGAGCTTTAAGCCGACCTCGTTATTCGTGGTTTTCGTTGGCTCCAGCTTGTCGGTGTTGGTACGTATCGTAAAGGTGTCGGCCAGTGGCTGGAACGAGGTGCTATTGCTGGCGTAAAAACTTAATGCGTCAGTTGCGTGATAAACAAAACCAAGCCGGGGCGCGAAGTTATTGTCCTGACGTGATTGATCCAGATTTTTTGAGGTGCGGTCATCACGGTTCTGGCGCAAACTGTCGTAGCGCAGACCTGCCAGAATTTTCCATTGTGGCGTCAGACTGATTAAATCCTGCACATACGCCGCAGCAAATTCATAGCGGTTCAATGTATTGGTTCCCGGGGCCAGTGTCGTCGGCATCGCCGCTAAATTAACTCTGACTGGCTGGAATAAATTGTAGGTCGCGACGTTATTTCGGTTCCAGAGAATTTCTTCTTTATCCTGTGTACCTAATTCCACGCCGTACATCAGCTGATGGCGTGTGTCACCCCATTGTGTTTTCTGGGATAACTCCGTTTGCCAGTAAGTGCCGTTCTCGTTACGTAAGCGCTTGGATTGGCCGATTGATACCGTCGGTGTTGTGCCGTCTTTGATGTCACCGATACCGGTGTAATTTCGGTCAAGTTTGAAATCATAAGAGCGGATCGCGCTGTGTAACGAGAGACTCTCATTAATTTTATGGTCGAGGGTAATCGTGCCGCTGATGACATCAGACTGCACATAACCAACATCACTCGCATTGGCGGCACCATAGAATGTATTGACAGGCACATCAACAGGACGGCCACGGTAGGATGGCAAACCCTGATCTGCGATGCGCTTGTCCTTCAGATAGTCGGCTTGCGCCGTGATGCGTGTTGCCGGATTCAACTGCCAGGTTACAGAAGGTGCAATAGCCTGACGCTTGAGTGAAAACTGATCACGGAAATTACTGCTGTCTTCCAGAGCACCGTTAATACGGAAATTCAGTTGTTCACCGGCAGCGCCCACATCAAAGCTCGTACGCTTCTGACCTTGCGAACTCAGACTCAGCGCAACCTCCGATTCCGGATGCGCTTGCGGCTTTTTGGTGATGCGATTGATCAGTCCACCAGCTGAACCTCGGCCATACAAAACCGATGCGGGGCCTTTCAGCACTTCGATGCGTTCAATATTTGATAAGTCGCGGAAGTACATCGCGTCATCGCGGATACCGTCGATGTACTGATCGTAAATGGCGGTAAAGCCGCGAATGGCGACCTGATCACGCTGCCCATCGCCAACGCTGAAGCTGAGACCCACCACATTTTGCAAGGCGTCCTGAACCGAGCTGGCATTTTGTTCGCGCATCACGATGTCCGGCACGACGTTAACAATTTGTGGAATATTCCGCAGTGCGATTTTTTGCTTGGTCGCGCTGCTGGCTTCAGTCACATCGTATTGATCCGTTTTTTCGGCTTTTACTTTTACCTGAATTTCCGGCAGCTGATCGTCTGCGTGCGCATAGCCTGAAAATAGCCCGCCAGCCAGAATGCCGGCAATCGTTTTTAATTGAAAGTTCTTCATATCGGAATTGAGAGAGATCGTCGTTACACAGTTGCTTCTTCTTACATGGCGCTGGCGAATAAACGCGATGTAGCAGGCATCGACCTGAAGGGGAAATCAGCAAGAGCAAGTGCTTTTTATATTAACGCAAATGAGAATGATTCGCAATAATTATAAATTGTGTGTTGTGGTGCGCGTTGTTTTATTGATTCAGGCACAGAATTGTTGGTCGCGAAAAATTCTTACGTAGGATGGGAGTGATTTTTACGCGCTTGCCAGTGTGTGTATCTCATTTTTTTAAACACTTTTTTGTGTATTTTTTCTCTGACTTTTATCCCGTTTTTGTTGCTTTCAAACTACTGAACATTTTTGCATATACGTCTGGCGCGGGCTGCCGTTTGAGTGAATGACTGCATCATTGCTTCAGCTGTTCTTTGATATTCGGTGCCAGCGATAAGATAATCAGCGCGACAGCCAGTGGCACGGTGGAGATAAAACCCACATGTTTAAAACCAGTGGCGCCGAGAATGCCGCCGATAAAAAATGCGATAACCAGACGCAAGTGCAGACGCAGTTTCTGCAAATTTGCATTGATTTCCTGCTCGGGATGCAGCTCGTCTTTATTTTTATTCCAGTAAATCAGTTTTCCCATTTCTATACCGATGTCTGTCACCAGGCCGGTCACATGCGTGGTGCGGATTTCGGCCCGAGAAATTTTGGTGATCAGTGCATTTTGCAAACCCATCAGATAACACAGCAGCACGGTCGTAAAAGAAACCGTCACGACCGCGTGCTCCTGTAATTCGGTACCGACCAGACCGAACACCAGCAGCAACACCGATTCCAGCAGCAGCACCGGGGTGTACATGTAACGCATGTGATTGCGTTTTGCATAGTTCACCATCAGCGAGGTGCAGGCCGCGCCCCAGCCAAACGCAATCAGCATAAAGATAGACGCAAACGCCGGAATAAATTTCCCCAATACCAGATCGTCGGCAGCACTGGAGATCATGCCCGACATATGCGATGTATATTGGCCGACAGCCAGAAAGCCACCGGCATTCACCGCCCCGGCAATGCAGGCGAGAGTAATGCCCAGATGCATATTCGAGCGCGGTGTTCTTTTGGGGGATGTCAGTTTGGCGAGGTAATTAATCGGAATGGAGATGGGCATCGCAGACGGCCTTAAATGATGAAAACCTGGTCTTAGTGTAACCGACACAGGGGCGTACTGTGAATGTTCTGGCACGGTGTGTGCATTGCTGATAGAAAAAGATGATGTTTGTCTTGCGCTTAATTGCAATACCACTTAAATACCTATTGACGACCACTATGAAAATAATTACATTCGTACCTGATTTTTCAGCAGAGCAATCTTGGCCATGGGATATCTGCGCATGCGCAAGGCGGATCGGCTGAAGAAACTCATTTTTCAGCGTGCCGCAAAAAGGATGAACAAACTCTTGATGACACAAGTGAAGACAACAGCGAAAACAGCAGCACAAGCAAAAACGTGCGGTGAGGCAGCACCGGTAATCGCTTACCTGATCGGTGTCGATGGCGGCGGCACTGGCACGCGGGTAGTGCTGGCAGACCGCCAGGGAAAGCCGCTGGCACGCGGCACAGCGGGGCCTTCAGCACTTGCGCATGGCCGTCCGCAGGCATGGGAAGCAATTTTGCAGGCGATCACCGATGCGTTTGCGCAGGCGCATCTGGCGCATCCTGCCTTGTCTGATATCGCAATCGCATGTGGCCTGTCGGGTGTGAATAACGCGCAATGGGCGGATGAGCTGAAGGCGCTCAATCCGGGGTTTGCGCTGCTGCTGACAGAAACCGATGCTGGCACAACACTGATCGGCGCACATCAGGGTGCGCCGGGTGCGGTGATTGCGCTTGGTACCGGTAGCGTCGGTGAGGTCTTGCAAAGCAATGGACAGCGGCGTGAAGTTGGTGGCTGGGGTTTTCCTGTCAGCGATGAAGCCAGCGGTGCATGGATAGGAATGCGAGCAGTGAATTACCTTCAGCGTGTGCTGGATGGCCGCGCCACCAGCAGCCGTTTTGCTGACGCAATTTATGCTCACTGCGGCGGTGACAAAGATACTGTGTTCAGATGGCTGGCGCAGGCAAATCAAACCCGTTATGCCGAAGTCGCACCTATCGTTTTTCAACACGCCGAAGAATCAGTGGTCGCGCGCAGCATGTTGCTTGATGCCGGACGCGAAGTCGAGATGATCGCCGATGCGCTTGATCCCACGCATACATTGCCGCTGGCGCTGTGTGGCGGACTGGCCGCTGCACTGCTGCCGTTTCTGCCAGACGGTTTGCGGCAAAGAGTACGCACGCCTCTGGGCGATTCCGCCAGCGGTGCGCTGATTTTGCTGCAACAACATTTACGTTCAACCTGAATCCACACTGACAAGATCGAGGCGACATGCTGGCTTCCCTGCGCGATTTCAAACCTGATAGTGATAATGCCACGCCCTTGTATCTGCAACTGGCGAACAAGCTGGCACAAGGCATACAAAGCGGGCGCTGGCAGCCCGATGAAGCCTTACCGTCGGAGCGTCTGCTGGCAGAGACGCTGGAAATTTCACGTGTCACCGCACGCAAGGCACTGGCGATGTTATGCGAGCGCGGGCTGCTGAGTCGTCGCCATGGTTCCGGCACCTATATCACCCCGAAACTGGAACAGCCTTTATCGCGCCTCACCAGCTTCAGCGAAGAATTGCGCCAACGCGGTTTTGTGCCCGGTTCGCGCTGGATACAGCGTGAAAGCGGTATCGCTTCACCGGAAGAAATTTTA
Source organism: Cognatundibacterium rivi (assembly GCF_018139565.1). Classification (GTDB taxonomy): domain Bacteria; phylum Pseudomonadota; class Gammaproteobacteria; order Burkholderiales; family Burkholderiaceae_D; genus Undibacterium; species Undibacterium rivi. The sequence continues at coordinate 210,584 of NZ_JAGSPK010000003.1, read as the reverse complement.
TCGCTGGGTTTATCGCCCAACACTGCGGTTTCGCGTCTGAAGCGCCTGCGCACCGCTGACAATGTGGTCATGGCGATAGAAACCACCACCATCCCGGCGGCGTATATGCCGCAACCGCAACTGGTGACAGACAGTTTATACGGCTATCTCGATGCGCAGCATTGCGCACCGACGCGCGCCTTGCAACACATCCGCGCCATCAATGCAAATGCAGAACAGGCGCAGTTGGCCGATATCAAGCCGGGTGCGGCGATGCTGTTCATCACCCGCATCGGTTATCTGCCGGATGGAACGGCAATTGAACTGACGCACTCGTATTGCCGCAGCGATTATTATGATTTTGTCGCGGAGTTATTCCGATGAGCGAACAGCAATTACACGGTCAGATACTCACGCCGGATGGCTGGGTACACGGCAGCATCAATTTCAGCGAAAAGATACAGCGTATCCAGAGCGCGCCGCCGCGCGAAACCGCGCATTACATCCTGCCCGGTTTCATTGATCTGCATGTGCATGGCGCGGGTGGCAAAGATACGATGGAAGCGGGTAGTGCCGTCGAAACCATCGCTCGTTTGCATGCGCAACACGGCACCACCAGTTTGCTGGCAACCACCATGACTGCGCCGCTGAGCGATATTGAAGCGGCGCTGAGTGCGATACAACCTTTGCTGCAGCAACGCCCCGCCGGTACCGCACGCGTGCTGGGTGTGCATCTGGAAGGGCCATATATCAATCCAGGCAAACTCGGCGCCCAACCTGCCTTTGCGGGCATAGGCTCGGTCGCGCAGGTGCAGGCACTTGATGCGATTGCTGCCATTAAATTGATTACGCTCGCGCCTGAAATGGACGGCCATCTGGCGCTGGTGCGCGAACTGACGGCGCTGGGTATACGGGTGCAGCTCGGTCACAGCACCGGCAGTTACGAAGAGGGCGTTGCCGCGCTGGAAAATGGTGCCAGCGGCTTCACGCATTTGTACAACGCGATGTCACGACTCGATCATCGTGCACCCGGCATGGTCGGTGCGGCGCTCGCGCATGCGCAGTTTTCAGAAATTATTCCAGATCTGTTGCATGTGCATCCGGGCGCGATTAAAGCCGCATTAAGAGCTATACCGTATCTGTATTGCGTGACCGATTCGACTGCTGCCACCGGCATGCCAGATGGCGAATATATGCTGGGGCGACAGCGTGTGCATAAATGCCTGGGCGGCGTGCGTCTGGCCGATGGTTCGCTGGCAGGTAGCGCACTGACGATGGATCAGGCGCTGCGCAATCTGGTCAGTATAGGCCTGACGCTGGACGACGCGGTGCGCCGTGTTTCGACTTACGCTGCCGATTATCTCGGGCTGCCGGAACGCGGTCGTTTAGCGCCGGGCGCATTCGCCGATATCGTCGTCCTTGATCAGGACTTGCAACTGCTTGCCGTTTATACCGAAGGAGAAAAGATTGAATTCGCAAATGCTTAACGAAGCCTGCGCAGCAGCAGAACAGGTCGCCATTCAACTGACGCACGATGGCGACCGCTATGCCAGGCTGGGAGCGCATTTGCGGACGCAGCCGCCATCATCTGTACTGACGATCGCGCGCGGCAGCTCCGATCACGCCAGCAATTACGCGGCGTATCTGATCATGGCGCGCCTGGGCCGTATCGTCGCCTCGTTGCCGTTATCGCTGGTGACCTTGAATCATGCACCCTTGCTGGTTAAAGACGCGCTGGCGATTGCGATTTCGCAATCCGGGCAAAGTCCGGATGTGGTTGATCCCATGCGCTATTTTCGTGCGGCCGGTGCGACCACGGTGGCGCTGGTGAATGATGTCAGTTCACCCATAGCCGCAGCTGCCGAATGGACGATGCCTTTGCATGCAGGGCCGGAACGCAGCGTTGCGGCCACTAAAAGTTTTATCACCTCGCTGGTGGCAGCGGCCCGTCTGGTTGCGCACTGGCAGAACGATCCGCTGTTGCTGGCAGCCATCGCACAGCTACCTGCCGCGCTCGATGCCGCCAGCAAAACAGACTGGTCGGCGGCACTCGATGTGCTGGTGCCGGCACAGCGCATGATGGTGGTTGGCCGTGGCATCAGTTTTTCAGTGGCGCTCGAAGCTGCGCTGAAATTCAAGGAAACCTCGGCCATACAGGCAGAAGCGTTCAGCGGTGCAGAAATCAAACATGGCCCGATGGCTTTGATTGATGAAGGTTATCCATTACTGATATTCGCGACCCGCGGTCCGGCGCAGGAAAGTCTGATCCGGCTCGCCGAAGAAATGCGCGGACGCGGTGCTGAGGTGCTGTTGGCTGCGCCGGAGGATGTACGCGAACGTCAACTGACTTTACCGGTGGCAGCGACGCCGGACCTTGATCCCATCGTCGCGATTCAGGCGTTTTATGTGATGGCAGCGCAACTGGCAGTTGCACGCGGGCTGGACCCCGATCAGCCGCGTCATTTAAGTAAAGTGACTAAAACCAGTTAAATCAGCGCAATGACCGGATTTTAGTCTTATATATATACTCCCCCCCAGTATTTTTTAAGCCCCTTATTCTATGCTGACAATAAAGGTGTTTTTAGTAAAAGTAGGGGGAGTATCCATATTCAGACGCATCAGCGCCGGTTGGGAACGAGACCGGCAATGCCAACAAATTCAGCAAAATCAGTATGAGCGTTGACATTCTCGATGCCGTAAATACCAGTAATAGCAGCCACCAGAGACCTATGACAAACACCAATTCCACCTCGCCAGTTGAACCGCCGCATGCGCTGAACGCACCGCTGAATATTGATGATGCACGTCGTCTGGCCGGGCAGCTGGTGATGGTGCGCATTACCGTCACCCGCATGGATGACGATCTGGCGGAATTTTTACGCGAGCATCATATCCGCGCCGTTTGCCTGTTCCGTAACAATATGACGGACGAAGTACAACTCAAAAAACTGACCGCGGATCTGCGCGCCGTGATGGGGCCGGAATCGCTGATCGCGCTCGATCAGGAAGGTGGCGCGGTTGTGCGGCCAACCTGGGTACCGCCACCGCCGTCAGCGATGGCGCTGGGGGCCAGTGACGATGCAGATCTGTGCTATCAGGTCGGTGCCGCAGTCGCACGCAACATTAAGGCGCTGGGCTTCAACTGGAATTTCGCACCGGTGCTGGATTTGAATAATAACGTTGATAATCCTGTCATCGCTGAACGCTCATTCGGTGCCGATCCGCAACGTGCCAGCACGCTGGCGCTGGCGTGGATGGATGGCAGCCTGTCGGAAGGCGTGGCTTGCTGTGTCAAACATTTTCCCGGGCATGGCGACACCAATGTCGATTCGCACCGCGCGCTGCCGACTGTGAATAAATCGCTGGCCGAATTGCAGGCAATGGAGTTTGCACCATTCCAGATCGCCGTCCGCCGCAATGCGCCGGCGATGATGACGGCACACATCGTTTATCCCGCGCTGGATGCGGACAACCCGGCAACCATGTCGCCCACGATACTGACGAATTTATTGCGCGAGCAGTGGCAGTATCGCGGTGTTGTGATTACCGATGGCATGGATATGCAGGCGATTGCGGGGCGTTACGGTGTTGGCAATGCCGCGGTGAAAGCATTGCTGGCCGGTGCCGATATGGTGATGGCAATCGGCAGCAGAGAGTCACAAACCGAAACGCTGGCAGCACTCACGGAAGTCATCCTCTCGGGACAGATTTCTTATCAGACCGTGCAGCAGAAACTGCAGCGCATACGGCAACTGACCGACGCTTATCCGTGCATCGACACTGACTATCTGACTGATGCCGCTGACCGTGCGTTGATGGCGCATGCGTGGCAACGCGGCTTGACCAACGTTGGCGACCTGCAGCCGCCGGCAAAAGGCAGCCGGGTACGCCTGGTGATACGCGCTGATGCGGTCAGCGATGGTGTCTCTGAAGCAGGTATCACGGCAGACAAAGTCGCATCGATGCTGGCGGATTTGTATGATGTTGATACCGTCACTTTCAGCGATGCAGAGCACTTCGACTGGTGCAGTCTGCCGCAGGATGATCGTTGTGTGATTCTCGCCTCGACGGTAAGGAAACGTTATGGCGAATCCGTGCGTAGATCGTGGAAACCGGATCTGCATCTGGTGTTGTGGAATCCGTTTCACATGCTCGATATTCAGTCACCGGCATTGATCACTTATGGTTTCGCCGCACCTGCCATCGCGGCGGTGCGAGCCTGGCTGGCGGGGGAAATCCAAGCGCAAGGACACATTCCTGTGGATATTGCTGGGCAGCGACAGTAGGCTCTGTTCAGCTCAGCTCAGCTCAGTTCAAATCAGAGTCAGCATTGTTGAATATCAATACAAAAATTTGTATTCCGCAAATCATTTAGTCTGAATTTACATACTGATAGTCGTCGTATGCTGACGCTAAACTTACGGCTGACAGGTGGTTTGTTGCATCAGAAACACCGCATGTGAACGAATGTCATTTTTCATCTGTGTTGATGGGCAAAAGCGAAGTGCTATCGGATAATATGCGGCAATACCTGCAAATAAATGTGCTGTTCGTGTCTTGACGAATTGAGCTCTGATCCCGATCAGAGGGGCTGGCATGGCGGGCAGACAAAGGAGACAAGGTCTTAATGATGTCGATGGAATTCCACACACCGCTGATGCCGGTGACTAAACGCACGCGAGCTGGTCATGCTATTTTTTTCGCGTTGTCGGTTTGCTTGCATACTGACGCGCCTGACACCCGTATCGAACAGGCAAGCTGATGTTGAAGCTGTCTTTGCGCTGGAAGCTGATTCTCGTCAGCGTGCTCGTCGAAGTTGTGATGTTGTCTATCCTGGTCGGCAACAGCTTGCGATTCAATGAAAGAAATTTATCACAGCTGACAGATATGCGGGCACGGGAAATGTCGCATTTACTCAGCACAGCAATTGCGCCGTCGCTGGCGCAAAAAGATTACGGCGCAATCAGAGATATCTTCCGTACACATGAACGTGGCGTCGATTATTTTCTGTTGTTCGGTCAGGAACGCCAGCTGATACTGCATTCAGGCTGGACTAAAGCCTTGCCTGCCACCAGCGATGCCTTGCAATTGCCCGTTGCCAGCGACCGCCAGGATGTGCGCGTTCCTATCGTGTCTGGCGGCATCAATCATGGCGAACTGGTATTTGGTTTATCAACCCGGTTTGTGCTGGATGCGCAAAAAAAATTATTTGAAGAATCCGTTCTGATCTCTTTTTTCGAAGTCGTACTCTCGACGATTTTTCTGTTTTTACTGGGGCTGTGGCTGACCCGTCATTTACGACAACTGGAAGCCGCAGCAAATGCGATTTCGGCCGGTGAGTTTGAAACAAAAGTTCAGTACACCGGTCAAGATGAGATCGGTGTCGTCGGTCATGCGCTGAATGTGATGAGCGATCAGCTGGCCAATGAAATCGCGGCACTCAGACACAGCGAGCAGCAGCAGAGGGAAACGGCAAATCGCTTGTTGGCCGTGTTTGAGGCCGTGCCTGACTATATGACGCTGAGCCAGTTCGAAACTGGTCGCATTCTCTATGCGAATGCCGGATTTGAAAGGCTCACAGGTCATCGCAAGCAAGATGCGATAGGAAAGACCTCGCTGGAATTAGGTATCTGGTCTGATCCGGAACAGCGAAAAGTCTGGACCAATATGATCGCAGAGCAAGGAACGGTGAGTGACTTTCAGGGGACAATGCAGACCAAGGATGGCCAATTTAAATCGGGATTGCTGTCTGCTGCTATCGTTGAGGTTGATGGTGCCAGACACATCGTTGCGATTTGCAAAGACATTACTGATCGTCTGCAGGCAGAAGCGAAAGTGGAAACTGCGCGACGCGACTTGCAGTCCGTACTTGATGCCGCCTCAGAAATTTCAATTATCGCGACCAATAAAGAGGGGCTGGTCACGATCTTTAATCGCGGCGCGGAAAAAATGCTGGGTTACCGTACACACGAAAGTGTCGGCCAGCTACATGCGACAGATTTTCATGATGCCGATGAAATGGAACAGCGCAGCCGTGAATTATCACAAAAATTTGGACGTGAGATTTCTGGTATCGATATTTTTTCAACCATCGCCACCAAGTATGGCATGGAGACACGCAACTGGATTTACATCACCAAGTACGGTAAAAAAATTCATGTCTCTCTGAGCGTGACGGCGCTGACCAATGCTGATCAGGAAATTACCGGTTACCTTGGTATTGCCCGTGACATCACGCCGCAAATTGAAGCACGCGAAGCATTGAATCAGTTGAATAGCGAACTCGAATCACGGGTACAACAACGAACCGCAGAGCTGGAATTGGCGAATCATGAACTCGCTTCAACGATGGGGCATTTGCAAATGGCGCAAACCGAGTTATTACGCTCGGAAAAATTGCGTGCGCTCGGTGATGTCGTGGCTGTTGTGGCGCACGAACTGAATACACCGATCGGTAATTGCCTGACGGTCGCCAGCACGCTGCTGGAAAAATCACGCGAGATCAGCAGCGCTTTTAACGACGGCAGCTTAAAGCGTTCTTTACTCGCAGCGTATTTGCAGGACACTGAGCAAGGCATGGGGATACTGTTGCGCGGGCTGAACCGTTCGAGTGAACTGGTGATCAGTTTCAAGCAAGTGGCTGCGGATCAGGTGTCTGATCAGCGTCGTCCTTTTGATTTAAGGGCGGTGGTGCAGGAAGTCACCAGTTTATTGCACCCGATGCTGCGGAAGACACCGTTCGTACTTCATGTCGACATTCCGGAGAAACTGAAGATGGATAGTTTTCCGGGGGCGCTGGAACAGATTGTCACTAATCTGATTAATAATGCGGTCACGCACGCTTTCGAGGGGCGCTCATCTGGCACGATGACTATTCATGCCGAACTGATCGGAACAGACAAGGTAAAAATTATTTTTTCTGACGATGGTATCGGAATAGAAACGGCGCATATGTCGCGTATTTTTGATCCTTTTTATACGACAAAAATGGGGCGTGGCGGCACTGGCCTTGGCTTAAATATCGTTCACAATATCGTCATTAAAATGTTGGGTGGAAAGCTGGAAGTCGAGAGCCTCGTGGGCACGGGCACACGTTTCATCATCTATCTGCCACTCACCGCACCCCATACAGATACGGTACCGGGTGATACGAACAATGCTTTGTTTACGGCGCGATAATACAAACAGCCGGCACAATCTGCATCTATAGTAAATGCAGCTCATGCAGAAAAGCCAGCATGTTCAGTCGAATCAACTGCTCACTTTTTTTGACGTAGTCTCTCCATATGTGTTTCACTGAGTGGCGTTCTGTTTTCAGTGCATACGCACAAAGTGCCACTGATCAGAAACCAGCTTGCGTTACTCATCTGAAATCCATCTGAAGGAGAAATCATTTTGCGTACACTGAATCCCTTATGTATCGCCGGTTTGCTTTGTTGTTCTTTGAATGGCGCTCTGGCCAGCACGATATACAAATCGGTGACACCTGATGGGCGAGTTGTGTTCAGTGACCAGCAGCCGAGAGAAGGACGGCTGGAGAAAGTGATGCAATTTAAGGATCAACCGGCCAGTGATATTCCTGCGTCGACACTCTCTGAGATAGAGCGCCTGAAAAAAGCAGGAATAAATCCTGCGACAGATTCTGCTATCGCGAGTAAGGACTTGATTCTGTATTCGGCCACCTGGTGCGGATACTGCAAAAAGGCGAAGTCCTATCTGGCAGGAAAAGGTATTTCTTATCGGGAAGTGGATATTGACACCAACTATGGCAAGGTGGCATTTGCAGAAGTTCGCGGTGGTCGGGGCGTGCCGCTCATGTTGTCCGGTACTAAACGTATGCAGGGCTTTTCGAAGGAAGGCTACGATGCCTTCTTCGCAAACCGGGATTAGTCAGACCGCAGCGCAGAAACTCGTTGTGCAGTTTTTTTCACGAAAATGAACAGAATGTCGCACCTGAGAAACCTTGTCTGCACGCCGCTCTGATTTTTCTATCGGGGCAACGTAATGCACGTTACTATGCTCTCTCTGTGTCATCGCTCAGCAGCTCAGGCTTGAGTTGATGGTGCAGATTTTAAAGCGCCACCTCATTCCTATTTTTTCGACAGATTATTCATGAATATCCATCTCTCTCTCATGCCCGTACTGGCGCTGGTCGCAGGTCTTTGTATTCTGGTTAAACCGAAATTAGTCAGCTTTATTGTCGCCTTGTACCTGATTATTGTCGGCGTGGTCGGCATACTGGGGTTGGGGCGCTTTCATCTGTTCTGAAGAACATCATTCACACGGACACTAAATAAAAAAATCCCCGTTCGCCGCAAAGCAAACGGGGATACTACATAGTCAGTCTTAGTTAAAGCTGGCCGAGCTGGTATTACTGTTTGTCAGTGTCTGGGTTTTGAAGTTGACAGTGAAGTGATCACTTGGCTTACCTGATCCCAGGCCTTTGAGAATACTGAATACTTGCTTGAATTGATTCTGGAACGGCACGTTGACAGCATTTTGGTCTGATGGCTTACCACTTAACATGGTGATTGCTGTCGGATTGGCTGGGAATGCATTCATCAATACTTTGTATTGTTTAACCCGGTCTGTTCCCATATCACGCAAGGCCAGCTCACCGGCATACACGGTGCGGTGGAAGTCGCCATAAAACTCATATGCCGTGATTTTGGCAAAATCATCCAGTTTGTAACCGGCAGCTGTTGCCAATGCCGCTGCTTTGGTCGTCGCCACAGCCCAGTCAGCCGTCAACTGGCTGGAGGATACCGGCGTGCCGCTGACACTGCCTTTTGCCATGCAATTTGCGGTCAATGGCAAAACTCCCGGCACATCCTTCAATTGTGCGAAGGTAACCTGGGTCTGCAACTGTGACAGAATCAACATCTGCTTTGCATCGAGCGTCGTCGCTGCTTCTTTCATTTCACACGGCCAGTAATCATCCATGAAGCGCAGACGTGACAGCTCACCAAAATAGTAGCGGGTAAATTCGCCATAGGATTTGGTGTTGAGAATATCTTTGCTCCAGCGTTTGCTGATATCGGAAGCAAGATTGCTGTTTTGCAGGTAATCGTATTCGGTCTGGTAATACTTGAAGAGCTCGTTGTAGCGCGCAACATTATTCAGGGAAACGGTTTCAATATCGACTGTATCCTGATCTTTGTATTTGACGACTTTATACGAAGCACCGAATACCGCTAAGGACGGCGACTGTACGTTGACGAAATAATTACCGGTCGCATCTTTGTAATCATTGGTACCGTTGAAATGCATATGTCCACCCATGTGCAACTGCATACCGGTGGCTGCCAGCGCAGTCGTAGTGGCTGCATCCGGTACGCGGGAAACCTGGAAGGCGCCGGATTTAAAGACGGCTTTCATTGCGTCGGTTTGGTTTGCATAGAAATCCATGGTTGGATAATGCGAGAACGCGATCAGTCGCTTGCCTTGCGCTTTTGCACGCGCTGTGACGGTTTTGATCCATGCCAGCAAATGTTTTTTATGCGTCAGTACTTTGTTCCAGCCCGCATTGCCGGCGCCATCAAAGCCCTTGAATGCTTTGGCATTGACCGGATCAAACGCGCTGTTAGGAATATGCACGTTCGCGTCTATCGACAATAACCAGACACCTTTAACTGGTTCTACCAGATAGCTGGAATCAATAATGCTGGTACATTTGGTAAAGGCTTTACCGAGATTTTTTTCACCTTCTGCTTTATAACTGCCGCCTTCGCCTTCAGCGCAAATTTCAAACTGGCGGTTTTTGACATCAGCGCTGGTGAGTGCCGCATCGTAACTGTAGGCAGTGCTGCCATAGTTAGAAAACGGAGTTTCCCAATAGACGTCAGCCTTGTTCGGCATGTAGCCAAATTCGCCCAATTGCGCGATCAATTTTTCGTAACCCAGTTCCATTAACTGATTGGTACAGGCAACGCTGGCGTCCTGAGATTTGCAACCAGAGTAATTGACGGCATAGACTTTTTGTTCTTTTCCTTCTGCCGTCAGAAAATCACTTTTACCAGATTCGTCATTATCAAACGGCTCGTTAGGATCGTGATTGCCGGGGGCGATGAAGAAGCGCATGCCTTTTGCCTGATACTCTTTCAAAATCGCAGCGATACCATCGATATTAACTGGTTGCGCATCATCGGAATAGTCGCCGGATAAAGCGACCAGTCGGATGCCGCGTGTATACGCATCATCCAGTGCACCACGGAAGGCGAAATAGTTTTCGTTGAAAAGGCGGGTCGAAGTCAATTGCGCATACATGGTACGGATAGTCGCAAACTTGCCGTCAGCGGTAGGGATGCCGGAAAACTTAGGATTTTTAAGATCGCCGTAGACATTTTCAAAATGCACGTCCGACATTACGGCCACGGCAGGGGTCTCCGCCTCAGCAGGTGCCGGTGCTGCGCTATCCTTGCTATCACCGCAGGCGATCAGTGCCAACGGCAAACAGAATGAAAGCAAATGCTTTGCAGCTTTGCCTTCATTAAAAAAATGAAGAGCCATGATTATTCCTGTTAAATTTTTTGAGTGATGCATCAGGACGGGTCAGATGTCAGAGTGAGAACTGCGCACTGCCCGTAAGATTGAAAAAACAGAGTGATTTCAGTTGCCCGATTGTAAAGTTGCTTAATGACAAGCTTGTGACTCACCTGCCAGTATGGGGGGAATTGCAACAGTCAAATCGGATGTCTGAGACCAGATACTTCCGTGTGCATTGAGGGTTGTAGTGGTGGTTGCGTACATAATTGCAGAGATCATTTCCATCTTCAGTCTTCCAGATGCAGGCGGTCAGCGATGGTTTCCCAGCGGATGTATTTGAAGTTTTGCGGTCCATCAGGCAAACGTTTGTAGCCGTCCTGCACGACCAGCATACCTTTGGGAAAATGCGCTCCGAGATAGGCAGAACTGACTTCAATGCCATCAGTCTCAGAAGTGCCGTCGATCCCCGCGCTCAGATTGGTACCGATACGGAATTTTCCTCGCAGTTGGTATGGCGGTTGCGCATTCAGCACCAGATAGCTGTTATCTCCCTGGCTTGATACCAGTAAATAGGTTGATTTTTTTCCCTGATACAGCGCGAGTCCCTCGACATCGGCAACCAGTTGCTTTCCGACTGGCATGACCAGTTGTAACACCGCCGCTTGCTCTGCGTCGGCTGAGGTAACCCAGATCCCATGTTTTTCCTCACCGATAAAAATACGTGCTCGCTGATCGTCAACGACGCAGCCTTCAGGTTGCGTTACGAGTTTAAAACTCCGTACTAACTGACTGCTGAAATTTCCGTTGATATATCTGATCCGGTATTGCTGATAACGTCCGTCTTTGTCGTTAACGAATGCCTCAAGTCCACCGCTTTGAGGACGGTACAGACAAAACCCATATATTTTTTCCAGGGTGGTTGGCAGACGGGTGGCTTCGCGTACTTCGCCATCACTTGCAATTGTGTAGAGCGCCAGGCTGTTGTCGTCACGTTGTGTTGCCAGCGCAAGATCGAAACGCTGTTGTGCATCGGCATTTTCGAAGCGGATATTCTGGCGGATGTCAACATTGTTCAGGCGGCCACTTTCCAGTAACTGCAATTGCTTTCCTTGAAGGTTATAGACCAGCAAACCTTGTTTTTTATTCGTGCCAAGAACGCGAGACCGCGCTGGGTCTGATGGATGTACCCAGATCGCCGGATCATCAGCCGCATCGCCAAAGCGGGCGACGACATCTGTTTGTACGTCTGCTGGAATAATCACGCTGTTATCGTTTGTTGTCGGCGTTTTTTCCCAGGAAATGGCGTACATCTGCCACGCCTTGGTTACATTATTTTTTCTTACTATAAGGGGATGCTCAAATGAAGTAGTCGTTGCAATTTTCTTCGTCGATGTCGCGTGCGTTTTCTTGCTAAGATCTCTGTTCTGTAGCGGCTGGGAAGCCAGTTTTTTCCATTGAGTCCCTTGCTGAAGGTAGCGATGCAGTTGCTGCGTTTGTTCGTCCACGATTGCGACCCCGCCCGTTAAGGCAACGATCTTAGGTGCTCCTTCGGAACTTTGCCGTGTAGGACGCGGTGTTTCAATGAGCCAGTGATGCAATAAATTTTCGGCATCCGCGCTGATCGCCCAGACCCCAGTTTCCGCAGTGCTGACATACAGCGTATGTTGAGTGTCATCGCTGCGGCAATGACGAATATGCGGCGGCAACGCAAGCCTGCGTAGCAGTTGGAAGCCGCTGCCGTAGCGTATCCATTGTTCACTGATTCCTTCTTTGCCGATCAAAAAGACATGATCCTGTTGTTGGGCGTCGCGATACAGACAGCTGCTTTCGAGGGCAAATGGCGGCGATGGCAGTGATGGCTGGGCGAGCAATTCGCCGGTATGTGTATCAACGATAAAAGGCAGGCTGCGTTGGGTATCTGCTTCCAGCAACATTGCATATGCACCTTGTGTATGTGCCCGGATATCAAGATGTTTCGCCCGCATTGGAACACGCGCTCTCTCTGTGCCGTCGGCGTGCATCAGGCGCAGATTGTTTTTATCCAGCATCAGCCAGCCGCCATCCGGCAATCTCACCAGTTCCTGCGCACGCTGGAGCGTTACTGGTAGATCTTTCGCATCAGCATGGAATGACGGAGTTGGTGATACCGCATTGCTCAACGGTGACAGCGTAAGTAAGCTCAAAGCCAGTAGCAGATGAGCTTGTAGAGAAAGAGTGCGCATAAATAAAATGAAAAAATTGAATAGAGTGCAGTGTTCACAGACTACGTAACAGAACAAAGAGGACAGGTTTGGTGCGTGCGCTGCGCGGACTTCTCCGGCGGATATAACCGGAGAAATCCAGCCACAGAAGCGCTCAGGCATGCTGTTTTACAGAGCTTTAAAAGACGCTGGCTTTCAGACTGACTTTATAGGTACGTCCGTATTGTTCGTATTGCGCGTTGTATTGCTGTGAGCCTTGATAAACGTAATATTTTTCATTGTTCAGATTGGTCGCTTCAAACACTAACTGGAAGCGTTTGTTTAACTGATATGACAAAGAAAAATCGAGCTGCTTTTGGGCTTCAACGATACGATCCTGATCCGCACGCAGAATATCTGAGCCGAGTTCCAGCAGATACGGTGACTTGTAATTCAATGCGAGGCGCGTGCTGATTGCACCATGTTCGTAGCCCAGCATCAGGTTCATTACACGTTTGGACTGACCCGGAAAACGTATGCTGCGTGTCAGCGTTTTACTGCTGGCAACATCGTAGCGGCTGATACTGGCGTCAGAATTTGTGAACGAAGCATTTGCGCCTATCAGCACATATTTCCAGGGCGCGGGTAACATGCGCAGCGGTTGTGAATACGCGACTTCTATTCCCTGAATGCTGGCCGTGTCACCGTTCGCGTATGAAGTTGCTGTCGTATAGTTTTTCCATTGGCCGGTGCCGGCAAGGTTGGTCGTATAAGTGAAATTTTTAATATCTTTATGAAACAGGTAAGCTGAAACGACGCCGTCGTGCTCTAACTGACGCTCGATACCGAGATCAAGATTCGATGCTTTCAACGCTGCCAGATCCGGATTGCCTATCGTCGCTTCTGTGTTGCTGGCGAGATTGATGCCGGGTGCCAACTGGCTGAAATTCGCACGCACCACGGCACTTGTCCAGGCGGCGCGCACGCTGGTATGTTTGTCCAGATCATAGCGTGCGTGCAGCGACGGTAACCAGTTAGTGTAGGCGCGCTCACGAGTAACAGGCTGGATGGTGCTGCCGCTGACCTGGCTTCCTGCAGCGTTAAATTTAGTACGCTCAACTCGTGCCCCGGCAAGAATATTCCAGTGGCCAAAATCAAATGTATTCTGCAGGTAAGCTGCATCGATATCTTCATTCAGAGTGAAATCATTGATCGCGGACTCCAGCGCGAGTTTTGCATTTGCCCGGTTGAGTCCGGCAATACGGGCACGGATCAGTGCTGGACTGATCGCTGCGCCAATGTTCGTAAATGGATAGTCCAGCGTGCCCTGAACAAAACTGCTGAGGGAAGTGGAGCCGGTACCCCAATAGTTTCCGCTGGTGGTTTTACTGCTGTTATAAGTCCATTGATCGGTATCATTCGTCTTTTCGCGACGGCTGACTTTCGCACCGAATTTCAGGGTAGATTCCAACTGATCGAATGTCATTTTGCGACTCATATCCAGCTGCGCATGCTGCTCGGTGTCCTTTGAGTAGCGCTGCTGTAATGTGATTGCATTTAATCCGTAGTTGGCCGGATCAGAAAGGCTTGCAGGTGCAATCAGTTTCGGTAACTGGCTATCCGTGAATCCCACGCCGGAAAAGTTAGTGGTACCTCTGAATCGTGCATCATTAATTGATTCCGGGGTATCGTCGGTTGCTCGGCTCGATGCGGCGGTAGCCTCCATTTTCCAGCCAGCGATGTGTTGCTCTGTACCAGCAACAAAAGAACTGATCTGTTGCGTATATTTACGTTGCCGTAAGCGGCGTTCTGCGCGTGCAGTTGATGTGTTGCCTTCACTGATGCTGCCACCACCGAAATTGCTGATGGTCAGACGGTCGCGTACCTCATCATCGCTGAAATCACTGAGGAAACTGCGCAGATAATATTGCTGCTCTCTGGACGCGCGATAATCAAGATTAAGGGCATAAGCATGGCGTTCACGTTCCGGTAGATAATCGCGGAATTCGATGCCGCTGAGTCGGTTGTTATCCCATGCTCCGCCGGTTTCTACATTATCTGAACCAAAACTGCGTTTTTCTGCGCTGATGCCTGCTGCTATGCCGAGTTTCCCGTCGAGAAAACGATCAGCCCACAAGGCGCCCGCATTCGGACTGGTTTTTCCGGTTACCTGATCGTAGCTTACCCCGGTATTTACCGTCAGCGTTTTACCGGGCATGTCGAATGCGGTCAGCGATTTGACCTCGACTGAACCACCGAGTGAGTTAGCGTCCTGCTCGGGACGGAGGGTTTTTGTTACTTCCAGTGAGCGGATCAGACCGGAGGGTAGCACATCCAGTGCGACAGCCCGCCGGCTTGCTTCCGGGGACGGCACCAGCGCACCGTTAATCGTCACTGCATTTAAATCGGCTCCGAGACCACGCACAACCACATAGCGGCCTTCGCCCTGATCGCGTTGCACCGAAACACCCGGCAGGCGGGCCAGCGCTTCTGCGGCATTTTTATCCGGCAGACTACCTATATCGTCGCTGCTGATAACGCTGATGATGTTATTCGCTTTCTCTTGTGCCTCGATGGCTTTACGCATGCTCACGCGTTGTCCGCTGATTACAACATCGCTCGCAGAAGCCAGGGTGATGTCGTTCGCTTGTGCTGTGCTGATCAGGCCAAGAACGCCGATGCTGAGTGCAGACAGGCGGAAGATCGCCTGAGCGTCAGGGGTGGAAAAGTATGCAGGTCTTTGTCGGGTTTTCATTTTTGTCATTCATCAGTAAAAAGAATGAGCGGATTCTGGAGTCCGAATATGTCGTTTCCGTGACATAAATCAGACTGAAAGAGACATTGCCGGGAAAACGCTGCGACGAAGATGAGAAATGAGCTGAATTGACTTGCGTTGACATTGTTAATTGCTGTCACTGCTGCTATAGCCGGGGAAGGAATAGCGCATGGAGGTGAATTCACCATTTTTTTGGAGTAATAAGTGAGCTGTTTGCACCCCTGTTGTTTTTTGCTGCGTAATGCTGCTCATTGATTTTGATGTCATGAATTTGTCATGCAGGCCGGTTATTCTCGCGCCAGTTTTTATCCGGGGGCTTGCATGCTGCACTTACATCGTAATCTGATTCTGGCGAGTATCGTCGCGTTGATCGCGTTAAGCGGCTTGTATGCGTATGTCGGTGTACTCAAACCGCTCTATAAATGGCACTGGATGGATATTGTCGGGGAAGGCGGCACTGCAATCATGGCGGGTGTCTGGCTGCTGATGACACTCAGCAGCCGGCCAAAAGGCCGGGTTACGCTTTTGCTGGCGCTTGGTCTCGCTTCCATCATGTCAGGTTCCTGGGCTGATTGTTTGGATGAGTTTTTTGCGATTCCCAAGGAGGATGTCTGGGATAACTGGTTGGAAGACACCCTGACTTTAGGTGGCATGCTGATTTTGACTGCAGGTATGTATTACTGGCGCATAGAGCAATTCAGTCTGAATGAACATTTACAAAAACGGGAACGTTTATTTCGGGAACACAAACCGTACGACAGGGTGACGCAACTCAGTGATGCGGATTATCTGCGCTTGCAAATTCGTCTGGAAAAAGAAAACCGCCCTGCGGCGATTTGTTCCATCGTCTTATTGGACATTAATTCCTTTCATCAGATTAACCGTCAGTTTGGCCAGCGTGAGGGCGATCGCGTGCTGCAAGCAGTCAGTCACATGCTGCTGCTGAATTTAAGAAATGAAGATGTGCTGTGTCGTTACGCCGGTGATCGTTTTGCGATTGTCATGCCAGAAACAAACGTGGCAGATGCCGATGAGCTGGCAAAGCATCTGTGCCATATGGTGCACGGAATGCGTCATTTCGCAAAACGCGAGCTGGTGCGGCTTGGTTTGCGCTATACCTGCGCTGAATCGGACGGTGATGCAGAGCGTCTGTTGCAAGAACTCAGTCGCGGAATTGACTGCCGAGGGACAACACCTTCAGAACTGGCGACAGCTAGCCACGTCTGTGCAGCATGATCGCTTACCACCACATCAGTGATGAGCGTATCGCCATGCGTCAGCATCCGGCGATGCTGATCGAATTTGCCCGCAGCCGCGAAATAAGTGATGCGCAGATATTGCTCGATACAGGCATCGATATTGCGGCGACTGAAGATGCTCAAAGGATGATCAGCCCGCAGCAATATTTGCGCTTACTGATGAACGTGAATAAAGCTCTGGACGCCAACGACACCAGCTTTTTAATCGGTGAGCAAATGTTGCCAGGCCATATTCACGGCGTCAGCCATGCTTTATTACACGCCGGAAGTTTGCGTGAAGCACTCGATATATTAATTGCGCATGCAACGCAACTATCTCCCTTAATGTGTCCCAGGCTCAAGCGCGGTAAAGGTTGGATTGTGGTTTACTGGATGGATAGTTATGGCGCCCCAGCACAGCGTTCAGTTTTAACGGAAATGCACATGGCCGCTTTGGTCGCTATGTGTCGCTGGCTGAGTGGAGAGCGCTTGCCATGGCGCTTTTGTTTTAACCGGAGGGCGCCGCGCTACATCGAACAATATGAGGTACATCTTGGCGCAGAAATGAAATTCAATTGCCACTTTGATGCCATGCTGATTGAAGAAGATGTGCTCGACCGACGATGGCCGCGTGGTAATCCGGCGGCGGTTAAGCTGGCGTTGCAAGCAAGTGTCGCAGAACAAAAACAACATACACCCAGCTTATTGAATGCACTGTACGACTACCTGTTAAATCACATCCGTTGCGCACCGACGCTGGAGCAGACAGCGCAACAGTTTTTCTGCAGCCCGGCGACTTTGAAACGCTATCTTGCAAAACACGGCACACATTTTCAGGCGGAGTTAGATCAGGCGCGATCACATGCTGCTTTGCATTTGTTCTTAACGCAGCAAATTGATAATGAGGCTGTGGCACAGCATCTTGGTTTTCACGACGCAAATAACTTCCGTCGTTCGTTTAAGCGCTGGACCGGCCTGACACCCAGCTTAATCCGGGAAGGTATGCATGCCGATCTGGCGAAATGGATTTAATTCGTTATGACGCAGTGTCGATTTTATTCATCCTGGCGCAGACGTTTGACGTAAATCTGTTGTTGCTGATAGGTCTGAGATGACTGTTGATCGTAAGTCCGATTTTGCTGCGGTGTTTTGAGCAGGCCGAGAAATACTCTCAGTAAAACAAACAGCAGAAATAAGCTCAATACAAATGGAATCAGACTGATCGCCAGTGCAATCGCGATGCAGATCACGAAAATACGCGGCAGCGGAGTACGCAACATTCCCAGTGCACATTTCGATGCGAACTGACGGAATTCCTGTGTTACCTGACGCAGGACAGAATACATATATTGTGAAAAGGCGTTCATGGTGGCTTTCTTGTCGCGTTTTGCTCGGGAGTAAAGTGTAGGCGATTATTACGTTGATCAATGTCGTTCACAACGGTAATAATTTCTCTAATTTGCCGTGACGAAATTGTTCGTAAAAACTTACTGCAGATCAGTGTACGTTGTGTCTGGGAAGGTGCATACGCTCGGTGCTCGCGAAAATGCAGTATGCGTTACCCAATAAAAAAACTCCCGCATTGCGGGAGTGTAAAACCAGAGTGGCGATGGGCGTAAATGCAGCAATCAACGCCACTCATATCTGTCGATTTATTTATTTCCAGAGCCCAAATGTTGCAAGAAAAAGGCTTCGTATTTTTTATGCCAGGCTTTGGCTTTGATCGCGCCGCCCAGCGCATGTTCGCCATCCGGATCTAGGAAAAGATCGACCAGCGTTTCCTTGCCATTTTCCAGCAGTGCGCGATAAACATTCACCGTGTCCTGATACAGCACATTAGGATCTTGCATGCCGTGTACGAGTAGCAGCGGTTTTTTCAAGCCCACGGTCAGCGGTAATAAAGAATACTTGCGCAGATTCGGTTTATTACGCTCAGTCTTGCCTATGGTGCGACCACTGTACCAACTGTTGTAGTTTTCCCATTCGGTCGGACCCGCGCCTGCAATCCCGGCAGCGAAGGTGTCCGGGCTGGTGTACATCGTGTATTGGGTCTGGAAGCCGCCGAAACTCCAGCCGGTCAGACCTATGCGTCGTCCATCTACCCCCAGGTTTTTTTGCATGTATTGCGTCAGATCTTCGAGATCTTCTGTTTGTGGTTTACCCGCCTGTTCCCAGTTTGCATCGCTGAATTTGCGACCGTAATTGGAATGTCCGCGCGGATCAACCGCTACAGTCACGTAACCATTTTTTGCCGACATATACATGCCAAACATATACGCTGTCTGCTGGAAGCTGTCGGTTTCAATGATGTGTCTGTCATTCAGCGGGCCACCATAGGTGTAGACAATGGCTGGACGATGATCGCTGGCTTTCCAGTTCGCTGGTTTGAAAACATACGCCTGTATCTGGTCGCCGTGACGGTTTTTAAAACTGAAACGTTCTGGCTGCTGAATATCGATCGCCTGCCACTGCGGATCATGACTTTGCGTCAGCGTCGTGCTTTTACTGGACTTCACATCAATCAGTTTTAACTCCGGACGGCTCGACCATTGACCAGCAACGCTGGCGAGTTTGTCACCGCTATCAGCGACATCGCTGGCACGATGGAAATCGCCCGTTTGTCCGAGTGCTTTCATGTCGCCGCTGGCGATATCGACCTTATACGCATTCATCGAAGCGAAGTCATCCTTATTTGCCAGCACGAACATGGATTTGCTATCTGGCGTAAAACCGATGATCTGGTGCGCTTCAAAATCATCTTTCAGAATGGCTTTAGCACTGCCGCTGCCATTGTTGTTATCAGTACTGATAATGTAGGGCTGGCGATATCCTTGCTCGTCAAGTACGGCGATCAGTTGTTTTCCGTCAGGAGTAAATTTTGGCTCCAGCACATTCACGACTTCATGACCAACATTGCCGCGACGTTCAAACACCAGCGCAGGCTTAACTCCTTCTTCTGCTTTACCTACGTAAATGCGCAGCAGATTTTTTTCGCGTTCCCAGGTTGAAAACGTATAGCGGCTACCGTCTTTCGCCCAGTTGACTTTGCTCATTTCAAACCAGACATCACCGCCATTATTGGTGAAAACAGGTTGCGGCTGGCGGACGGATGTATCGGTCACGCGGCGAATGTACAAGGCCGTTGCTGGGATTTTGCGTTTGTCATCCGACACTTCGCGCGGCACTTTTTTGGCTGTAGCGAAGCGCTCGCTGTAATTCATAATTTCTACCTGACGCTCAGAAGATGGTTTCACTTTACCGGTTTCTTCATCGACATCGGGTGCCACTGCAGAAATTGCCATCCATTGTTTATCTTCACTCAGCACGGTGTTGGCGATGCTGTATTTTTTCTCTGCGTCATCCGGATGGATCAGTTCACGATTCAACTGACGGATCGCGCTGTTGTCAAAGGCCGCACTGTAGAGACTTTTGCTATCCATATAGATATAGCCTTTGTCATCCGCACGATAGGCGACGATGCGTTCTGCTTTGTCGGTTTGTGTCAGCCTTTCCACCTTACCGCTGGCTGCCTGCAGACGGAATAAATCGCCGCGATACTGGAATATCAGTTCATTCTTTTTATTCGCCCAGACCAGATAATCGACTCCGGGATAGAGATCACTGGGTTTTAGTTTTTCTTTCGCGATTTTCTTTTTCAGTTCATCGCGTAGTTCCCACAGTTCTTTTTGTTTGTCGCTGTCTTTATCGGCTTTACTGTCTTTTTTGTCGTCCGCCTTTGCTACCGTAGTATCGGCCGTGGCACTGTTTTTTGCTGCTTTCTCGGCAGCTTTTTCTTTTGCAGCCTCGGCATCAGCTTCGGCTTTTTTCTTCGCATCGCGGGCTTTTTTATCAGCCAGTTCGCGTTTTACTTCTTCTAAGCCGGCTTCTTCCCATTGTTGCAGGTTGACCTTTTCACCACGCAGGTAAGCGGCATGAGCTTCAGCCTTTGCCTGACGCTCTGTTTCTTCTTTTTCTTTTTGCTTTGCTTTCTTCTCGAACCGATCCCACACTTCCGGCGCATCGAACGTCTTCATCAGTGCTGGCGAAGTAATGCGGCGGGTTTCTCCTGTTTGCGTGTCGTGCACATACAAGTCAGAGCCGATTTCATTAAACGGATTCCAGACGTAAGCAAGATAGCGGCCATCGTGGCTAAAGCTGATCACTTTTGCTGCCTGACCGGCATACGGTTTTGCACGGAACACCTGTTCCAGCGTCAGATCTGCAGGGGTGATTTTGGCAATGACGTTGCTTGTCGGTGCCGCATGGGCGATTTGCTGCGGTAACAGCGCTGCGCCTGAGCATGCAAGGGCAATACTGAGGGGGATAAATTTCGGAAACATAGCACTTGCCTTCAATTTTTTTATAGGTTTGATTGGGGGAATAAGCTGATCAGCTGTTTTCTGATACAAATAACACCGGATAGGTCTGTGTTTTTCGCGTTCAACAAGCGACAGCTATTTTGCAGATGAACTGCATAGACTGAGACCTGCGGACAGAGTTCCTGATAGATAAAACTATTTTTATCTGCTTCGCTTCATTTAGATTCGGAAGAACGAAATTGCAAAAGATAAAAGTTATCAAAAATTCTTGATTATTATTGTTTTGGTGTTATAGTTAACTACAACACCAATTCATTTCCAAATGAAGCGTGAATCAATCAACTTTTCGATACTGAGTAGATAGAGGTAACGCATTTGGTGCGGACAATGAAAATGAGGAGGGAATATGAGTGTCAACTGGCATGATCAGTCGCCGATTTACCGGCAACTGAAGGAGAAGGTGCAGGCCATGATACTGGATGGTGTTTTGAAACCAGGCGATGCCTTGCCTTCTGTGAGGCAGATTGCCGCAGATTATCAAATTAATCCGATTACGGTATCGAAAGCGTATCAGGAACTGGTCGATGAATCTTTAGTAGAAAAACGAAGAGGAATAGGTATGTATGTGACGGAAGGTGCATCAGACAAATTGCTGGCAACAGAGCGGCAGCGTTTTTTGGAAGAAGAGTGGCCAGCCATGCTGGATCGCATCCGCCGTTTAGGGATAGGCACAGATGAATTGTTGGCGCAAATCAAGCGCGGCAAGACTACAGGAGATGAATGATGAGTATCGTGGTTTCCGCAAAAAATCTTTGTAAAAAATACGGTAAGCAGCGCGTTTTGGACAATATCAGCTTTGAGATTCCGGCTGGTCGTATCGTTGGTCTGATCGGACCAAATGGTTCTGGCAAAACGACGACGCTCAAAGCCATACTCGGATTAACCCCGTTTGACGGTGAAATGCAGGTGCTGGGGCTGAATCCGCGCAGTGAGCGTGACGCCTTAATGCAAGACATCAGTTTTATTGCAGACGTGGCGATTTTGCCTTCATGGCTAACAGTACGCGAGGCGATAGCTTTTGTTGAAGGCGTGCATCCGAAATTCAATCGTGCGAAAGCGGAGCGTTTTCTGGCAAAGACTAAATTGCAACCGCAACAGAAAGTTAAATCCATGTCGAAGGGCATGGTGGTGCAATTGCATCTGGCGCTGGTGATGGCGATTGACGCAAAGCTGCTGGTGCTGGATGAGCCAACGCTGGGTTTGGATATTCTTTATCGCAAACAGTTCTATCAGGATTTGCTGGAAGATTATTTTGATCAGAATAAAACCATCATCATCACCACGCATCAGGTCGAGGAAATCGAGCACGTACTGAGCGATGTCATATTCGTCCAGGATGGGCAAATTCGCCTCTCTTCCAGTATGGATGAGCTGGAGCGTCGTTTTATAGAGTTGATTGTGCGTGAAGAATTTATGGATCGTGCGCAAGCCTTGCATCCCATCGATCAACGGAAAACATTTGGGCAGACAACGATGCTGTTTGATGGCGTCAACCGTGAGCAATTAGCGCAATTCGGAGAAACCAGACAACCGAGCGTCGCCGACTTATTTGTGGCGATGATGAAGGGAGATAAAGTATGAAAACGATGAAGTTTTTATTGTTGCGGGAATGGTGGGAAAACCGTCAGTTATTTATCCGGACGGGTTTGATTCTGATCGCTTTATCTGTTGTGTCTGCAATTATTTCTGCCGTCGTGATGCAAAGTCCAGACACTTCCCGCATCTTGCCAGGTGCAGTACTGACGGCAGAACAACTGAGTAAAGAAGTGGATGGCATTGCCGGACATAGCTTGGTTGGACGGATGTTCGGTTTTTGCGTTGCCATGATTTTTATCATGTACTCGTATTTTTCCGGAGCCCTGAGTGAGGAAAGAAAAGACCGTAGCATTCTGTTCTGGAAATCATTGCCTGTCTCTGACGCACAGTCGGTACTTGCCAAAGTATTGTTCGGAGTGATTGCTCTTCCTCTGTTCATGTTGTTTGCTTCGGTCATTTCCAATATTCTGGCGTTAAGCATCGTGTGTATTGGCCATGCTTTACAAGGGCGCTGGCTGTTTTTATCAGTATTCAGTCATGCAGGACTCTGGTCGCCGGTTCTGGATGCCATCAGAGTTTTTCCCGTGTTTATTTTGTGGTCATTACCAACGGTGGGTTGGTTGTTACTGGTCTCCAGCGTGCTGACCAAACGGGGCGGTTTGTGGGCAGTACTGGGGCCGGTCGCCGTCTTTTTTCTGCTGGTTCTGCTCTGCAAATCGCTGAATGTAACGCTCGATCCTTTTGCCTATTTGTGGCTGGGGCGTATGCTGTTCAGTCTGTTGCCATTCAGTTGGTTATTGAATGGCGAATTTATCCGTCAGCATTATGATTTTAAACATGTGTTAGATGCAATGCGGTCTACACCAACGGATAGCTGGGATACATTCCTGCATCTGAATATCTGGTGCGGAGTGCTGGTCGGTGCATTGTTCATTTACGGTGCGATCCGTATGCGGAATTATCGCGAGTGATCGTTAAAAAGGCCTGAAACACGTCGGTTTCAGGCCTTTTGATTTTCAGTCTTCATTTTTATGTCAGCGTGCCGGTCTGACGACTAAGGCCACACCCGCCAGCGCGATACACATACCTGCTAATGCGATCATGGTGAATTGCTCACCAAACATCAGCCACGCCATCGCAGCAGTGACGGCAGGTACCAGATACATATAGCTGGTGACTTTGGTTGCTTCGCCGTGCCGTATCATGATGTACAAAACGGAGATTCCGATACCGGATAACACCAGAACGGACCATGCGAGTGCACCGAAAAATTGTGGCGTCCATAGGATGGTTTGCGTTTCCAGCATCCATGCAAATGGTGCGGTCACCAACAGCGACGCCGCAAATTGAATTACTTGCCCGGTCCGTACATCAAACGAAGGGCAGGTTTTTTTCTGATACAGCGTGCCTATCGTCATCGCAAATAAGGCCATCACTGCCAGACTGACACTGGTCAGCGACAAAGCGACGACAGAAATTTTGTTCGCCACCACCAGACCCACACCAGCGATACCGAAAGCCAGCCCCAGCCATTGTTTGCCACGTATGCGCTCGCCGATGAACGGCCCCATGACCGCTGTCAGTATGGGTTGGATATTAGCGATCAGCGCTGCCACACCAGCTGGCATGCCGAGCTTCACGGCGCACCAGATACCGCCGAGATACAAGGCTTGCATCAGTATGCCGGCGATGGCAATCGGCAACAGATCTTTGCGGGCGGGCCACGGTGCGCGCATGAGTATCGCGAGCGTCAGCATCATAACGACCACGCCCAGATAGCGCATGCACAAAAATGTCAGTGGCTCTGCATAAGGCAGACCGTACTTGGCGACCACATAGCCGGATGCCCAGATAAAGATGAAAGTAGCGGGCAAAGATTTCAGTAACAAACTCTGGTTTGATTGCATACGAGATTCATTCGTTCAGGGTGGATGTATTGGTTTTTTATTGTCGCCCGGGTTTGGGATACGAGCGTCGTTACCGGATATTGGCGACCATTTTTTTATATCTTCGCATAAAGCATTTTGGGTATAGATGAAAAAAAACCTGTGATGCCGAAACATGCACAGGTTTTTTTCATCTGTTCCAACTGATGTCAGAACAGACCCGGTAACACGGTAACTTACGCCAGGTTCGCTGCAGCGAAATCCCAGTTAACCAACGCCCAGAATGCTTCCAGATATTTTGGACGCGCATTGCGGTAGTCGATGTAGTAAGCGTGTTCCCACAGATCGCAGGTGATCAGTGGTTTGTCTGTTGTTGTCAGTGGTGTCGCTGCATTCGATGTGTTGACGATATCCAATGTACCGTCCGCTTTTTTCACCAGCCATGTCCATGAAGAACCGAAATTGCCGACTGCGGATTTATTGAAGGCTTCTTTGAATGCATCGAAAGAACCCCATTTTGCGTTGATCGCGTCAGCCAGTGCACCAGTAGGAGCGCCGCCGCCATTCGGTTTCAGGCCATTCCAGTAGAAAGTGTGATTCCAGATTTGCGCAGCATTGTTGAAGACGCCAGCGGAAGATTTTTTAACGATTTCTTCGAGTGTGGAATTTTCGAACTCTGTACCTTTGATCAGGTTGTTCAGGTTGGTCACATAAGTCTGGTGATGTTTGCCGTAGTGATATTCCAGTGTTTCTTTGGAAATGTGCGGAGCCAGAGCGTCCAATGCATAGGGCAATGCCGGTAAGGTATGTTCCATGATGTGTCCTTTTAGTTTTCTTCAGTGGGTTCCGTTTTATGACTACGAACGGGTAAAACGACCATTGTAAGCGTTTGTGCAAAAGCTTGCAGCGCAACTGTGCGATTTTCGGATCAGGAAGCGGTCGCAAGCTTATGTCAGCGGTCGCTGAACGTGTCATGCCGGTCGCATATTTTGTCATCACTGATCCAGACTGGTCTGGACGCTGCTGATGCCCACTTCAGCACTGCCGTTTGCCAGATGGATGTTGATCAGGCTTTGCGGGTGTAACTCTTGAGTTGAACGCAGGAGTTTGCCTTTGTGGTCGCGGATAATCGCGTAACCACGATCCAGCGTGCGTTGCGGATTCAGTAATTCCAGCTGTGTCTGCAGCGCGCTGAGTTGTTGGCGTTGCTGCGAAAGCGCGTGGCGTTGGCATTGCTGCAGCCGATGTCGGAGTTCGTTTAATTGTGTACGTGCCGAATGCACATCAGGGCGCTGGCTTTTCAGCCGCATATCCAGCTGCGCCAGTGCATGGCGTGAACGTTGCAAGGGAATGCCGCTGCTGTAACGCAGCGTTTGCAGACAATGCTGCAATTGCTGTCGTTTTAAATTGATCGCTGCCGCCGGACTCAGCAGACGACGGGACAGCCAGTCCAGCGTCTGATTCTGGGTCGCTATTTGTCGGCGCATTGCTCTTTGCATACGGTGTTGTTGCTGTTCTAGCCCGGCGATCCAGTCGGCACGCGGTGTGGCGGCAAGTTCTGCGGCGGCCGTTGGCGTTGCAGCGCGGATATCGGCGGCGAAGTCGGCAATCGTAAAGTCGGTTTCATGGCCGATGCCGGCAATCACTGGCATGGGGCAGTTGGCGATGGTGCGGGCGATGATTTCTTCATTGAATGCCCACAAATCTTCTATGCTGCCACCACCGCGGCAGACCAGCAGCACATCGCATTCTTCGCGTGCGGCAGCAGTGGCGATTGCCTGGGCAATTTTGGCACCGGCGCCTTCGCCTTGTACCGGCGTCGGATACAAGATGACCTGAATCTGCGGCACCCGGCGCCGCAGCGTCGTCAGCACATCGCGCAATGCGGCTGCCTGCGGGCTGGTGACGATGCCTATGGTTTTTGGAAAAACGGGTAGCGCGCGTTTGCGCTCAGGATCAAATAAGCCCTCCTGAGTCAGTTGCGCCTTCAGACGTAAAAAAGCTTCATACAGGTTGCCGACCCCGGCACGACGTATCGCTTCGACGCTGAGCTGATAATCACCGCGCGGCGCATACAGCGTCACCAGTGCCCGCACCTCGACTTTATCGCCCTCGCGCGGTTGGAAATCCGCATACTGGGCGCGGCCACGAAACATGACTGCACGTACCTGAGCCGCGCTGTCTTTGAGAGTGAAATACCAATGTCCAGAGCTGGCGCGGGTGAAATTCGATATTTCGCCGGAAACCCAGGTCAGCGGGATATTGCGTTCCAATAATTGAGCTACGGCGCTGTTGAGCGCCGAAACACTGATGACAGCGCTTGTCGCAATTGAGTTTGAAGGGCGGGATTCAGTGTTCATGTGGCATACAATCAAAAAAGCTGTCCACAGAAGCTTGTGGCGGTCTCCAGCATGTCATTACGACAGTCATAAGTCAAAAGAAATGCAAATTCCGAATATAAGTCCTTGATTTTTATTATCTATCTCTCTGCAAGTAAATCAGGCAATATGAAAAAATCCTTACAAATCAAAGGAGTTACAGAACGATACAAGGCTTGTGCACAAACTTATCCACAGAATAAGTGCATAAACTGTGGGTATCTTCAGCGCAGTGACGGAAACCAGGTTTTGCTTATATTTTATGCAGAACAGTATTTCTGAATAAAATCATGGAGTTAGTGCGTTTTCTTTTCCTTTTGCACAGTCTTGTCCACAAAAAATGTGAGAAAAATGGACTTGTTCACAGAAAAACTTGCTTTGTAAGTAATTATTTCTTTGTGATCTCATCTTTTTAGTCCGTGCTTAAAAAACAGGCTTTATAAAATAGTTGATATAAATCATGGACTTAATGTGATTCCCCAGTCTTTTTCACAATGTTGTCCACAAAAAATGTGCAAAAAGTCAGAGTTATCCCCGACAGCGGCTGAATGCTATCGGTTTCATGATGATAAAAAGGTATTGAATCGCCTCAAAACCGGATTTGCCCAATTTTTAAGCTGATTATATTTATCTATATAAATCAATTAATTGCAGATCTTTTTCGGCATTCTGCACAAATTTGTCCACATAATTTGTGCAAAACAATGGAGTTGTCCACTGCATGCGCAGCCTTGCTGTTATTTTGAGCAAAATGACTGAAAAAAAGCACTTTGCCTAAATAATTTGCAGAAGATTAATCTATTTATAAATCAGGGACTTAACTTGTTTCGCAGCGCTTGTGCACAAGCTTGTCCACATAAAGTGTGCAGAAATAGGAAAAAATATGGCCGGAAAAACCCGGTATCTACCCCGATCAACGTTGCCTAATTCTTGAGCGTTATCGGAAATCTTTTTTATTTCAAAGGCTTACGGTGCTATGCCATACTTATCCACAAGCTTGCGCACAGATTTTGTGTAAAACATGAGAGATATGCACAGACGTCGTTTTTTTCATCAGTACCCTTGCCCGTCAGCACACAAAGCGCTACATTGCGGGGTTGGATTTCTGAACCTACTAGGAGTGCGCTTTGTTCGCCATTATTCAAGCCGCCGGCTGGCCTATTTATCTGTTGTTGATTTCTTCTGTGATCGCCTTAACGCTGATTATTGAGCGCAGTTTTTCCTTGCGCCGCAATAAAATTCTGCCAGCGACGCTGCTTGATGAAGTGATACGGGTGTATCAGTCAGGTAAGGTAAAGCCGGAAGTGATACAACAACTTGCAGGCAATTCCCCTTTGGGTAAAGTGCTGGCTGCGGGTTTGCGCAACGTCAGCGCGCCACGCGAAGTGATGAAAGAGTCCATCGAAGAAGCTGGTGCTGCGGTCGCACATGAGCTCGAACGTTTCCTGACGACACTGGGCACGATAGCTTCATTGGCGCCGCTGATGGGCTTGTTCGGTACGGTGGTTGGGATGATAGAAATTTTCGGTTCGCAAACGGCGACCGGCGCGAATCCGGCGCAATTGGCGCATGGTATTTCGGTGGCCTTGTACAACACGGGTTTTGGTCTGCTGATCGCGATGCCGGCGCTGGTCGCTTATCGCCATTTCCGAGCCCTGGTCGATAGTCTCGTGGTCGATATGGAACAACAGGCCGTCAAATTTGTTGACGTTGTTCACAGCGCCAGAAAGTAAATATGAACTTTCGCAAAGGAAAGGGCAGGGAAGAGCCTGAAATTAACCTGATCCCGTTTATTGACGTGCTGTTAGTGATCCTGATTTTTCTGATGGTGACGACGACATATAGCCGTTTCACCGAATTACAGATCACGCTGCCAACGGCCGACGCCGAAAAAGCACAGGAAAAGCCGAATCAGATCGATATCGGTATCGATGCGCAAGGACGATACAAGATCAATAATCAGGCGGTTTCTTTTCTGGATACTGCAACGCTGGCCGAGGATTTGCGCCGTGCCAGTGCCGCACTGGCCGAGGGCTCGACTGGCGCGCAGGCTGAGCCCGTTGTGATCATCAATGCAGATCGCGCTGCGACGCACCAGTCGGTGATCGATGTGCTGGAAGCGGCGCGTATTGCAGGATTAGCCAAAGTGACATTCGCAGCCCAGGCTGGAAGCCGCAGTAAATAAGCCTCTCCAGCATGGTGATTTTGGGGAGTATGTGAATACAACACCCTATACCCCAATGTTTTAGCGGGCAATTTCATTTTTGAATAGCATACTACCGGGGAGTATCATACTCCCCGCTTGTTTTTAGCAGAGGGAAAAAGATGCGGGTCTGGCTGGAATCCTGGCTGTTGCAGGCGTGGCAAAAGCGCGGTCTCGTGGCGTGCTTGTTGTGGCCGCTGTCCAGACTGTTTCAGCTCATCGTCACGTTCCGCTTCGGCTTGTTTGTGCTGGGTTACAAAGCGCAAGCGAAACTCAGTGTGCCGGTGATTGTGGTCGGCAATATCTATGTCGGTGGCACCGGCAAAACCCCGTTGGTGATCTGGCTGGTGCAGCAATTGCAGGCGGCAGGTTATCGACCTGGCGTCATTTCGCGCGGTTATGGGGCGCAAGCTGACAACGTGACGCTGCTGACGGCGGATGCGCTGGCGTCACAGGTCGGCGATGAGCCGCTGTTGATCGCGCAACGTACCGGTGTTCCGGTGGCTGTCGGGCGGGATCGCGTTGCGGCGGGGCGCGCATTGCTGGCGTCGCATACGGAAGTAGATATCGTGATTGCCGACGATGGTTTGCAGCATTACTTTCTGGCGCGCGATATCGAGATCATGCTGTTCGATCAGCGTGGTGCTGGTAACGGCTGGATGTTGCCTGCGGGGCCTTTACGCGAACCGGTACAAAGACGACGTGATTTCACCGTACTCAATGCATCTGAAGAGATCAGCGCCGCAGCTGTGCCGGGTATTCCTGCTGATGCGGTTCGTATGCAATTGCAGGCGCAGCAGGCGTATCAACTGGCGGCGCCTGAATGTCGTCAGCCTCTTGCTAATTTTGCGGCGAAGCGTTTGTGCGCGGTTGCAGGCATCGGTCATCCGCAGCGTTTTTTCACGACACTGGCTAATGCAGGATTGCAATGTGAAGGCGTGGCGTTGCCGGATCATTTCGCTTTTGATGCCGCGACTTTTCAGGCCATCGCTGCCGATTGCATTCTGATCACGGAAAAGGATGCAGTAAAATGTCGACAAATTCCTGCATTGCAAACAGATGCCCGCATCTGGGTTGTGCCTGTTGAGGCGCAACTGGACGGCACGTTTGCAGCAGATCTACTTCAAATGATTTCGGAGAAAAAGCATGGAAGCTCGCCTGCTTGATATTTTAGTTTGTCCTGTCTGCAAGGG
The DNA here is from genome assembly GCF_018139565.1 of Cognatundibacterium rivi. Taxonomy (GTDB): domain Bacteria; phylum Pseudomonadota; class Gammaproteobacteria; order Burkholderiales; family Burkholderiaceae_D; genus Undibacterium; species Undibacterium rivi. The sequence continues at coordinate 180,351 of NZ_JAGSPK010000003.1, read as the reverse complement.
ACCATTGGTCTATAACAAAGCTGCGCAAGAACTAATTTGCTATGCCGATAAACTGGCGTTTCCTGTGCGTGACGATATTCCTGTTATGTGGACAGATCAGGCTCGCACCCTGACACAAGAAGAAATCGACGCGCGCTAAGCGGGGCGCCGTATGAGTTTTATCGCCATTATTCCGGCGCGACTGGCATCGAGTCGCCTGCCAAATAAACCGCTTGCTGATATCGCTGGTAAACCGATGGTGGTGCGCACCGCTGAACGTGCGCTCGCATCTGGCGCCAGCGCGATTATGGTGGCAACTGATCACGCCGATATTGTGGCTGCCTGTGAGGCGCATGGTGTGCCTGTGCGCATGACGCGCTCAGACCATCCGTCTGGCACCGATAGGATTGCGGAGGTGGCTGCCAGCATGCAATTGCCTGCAGACGCCGTGGTGGTCAATGTGCAGGGCGACGAACCCTTAATTGATCCGGCATTGATCGGTGCTACGGCGGCATTGGTGAATGCGCAGGTGCCGATGGCGACCGCAGCGCATCCCTTGCATGACGTCGCTGAAGTTTTTAATCCGAATGTGGTGAAAGTGGTGCTCGATAAATCCGGCCGCGCTTTGTATTTTTCACGCGCAACGATCCCCTGGCATCGCGACGCGTTTGCGGCGAGTCGTGAGCAGCTGCCAGCTGGCTACACGCCGCTGCGTCACATCGGTCTGTATGCGTACCGCAACGATTTTTTACAACAGTATCCACAACTCGACATCTCGCCTCTGGAACAGATCGAAGCACTGGAACAGTTACGCGTGCTGTGGCACGGCTATCCGATTGCAGTGCATGTGACGCAGGCCAGCCCGGCGCCCGGTGTGGATACGCTGGAAGATCTGGAACGGGTTCGTCGTATTTTTTCAGGAAAATGAGCTAAAACATTGATGACTCTGGATTGATTTCATATTCAGACAGCAATAGTGGCGGAAATTGTGGTAAGTTTCGTGAAAAGATTCTGTGTTATTACTACTAAAAGAAAAACAATTCCGTAGTGTTCCACAGTAAATTAAAAAAGATTCCGCATGCTCCCTTGCGAGCGTGCAAGCAAATTCAAACTCGTCTTAGGAAATAAAATGCGTCTTATTTTGTTAGGAGCGCCAGGTGCTGGTAAAGGCACGCAGGCTAATTACATCAAAGAAAAATTCAATATTCCGCAAATCTCGACTGGCGATATGTTACGTGCCGCAGTCAAAGCTGGTACCCCGCTCGGTCTGGAAGCAAAAAAAGTCATGGATGCAGGTGGTTTGGTTTCTGATGACATCATTATCGGTCTGGTCAAAGATCGCCTGAAAGAAAGCGACTGCGCCAATGGTTATTTGTTCGACGGTTTTCCGCGCACAACGCCACAAGCTGATGCGATGAAAGAAGCCGGCGTCGCGATTGATTATGTATTGGAAATCGATGTTCCTGATGAGGCGATTGTTGACCGTATGAGCGGCCGTCGTGTGCATCCGGGTTCAGGTCGTACTTATCACGTCAAATACAATCCACCAAAAGTGGCAGGGAAAGACGACGTCACAGGTGAAGACCTGATACAGCGTGACGACGATAAAGAAGAAACGGTTAAAAAGCGTTTGTCTGTCTATCACGAACAGACAGAAGTGCTGGTTGGCTATTATGGCGACTGGGCAAAATCAGGTCAGCCCGGCGCACCTAAATACCGCAAGATTGCGGGAGTAGGGCCAGTCGAGACCATACGCGACAGCGCTTTCGCTGCATTAGCGGAATAAGAGAAGTAAGGAAGCGGACAATATGTCCGCTTTTTTTTCGTCTCTGCTCCTGTTGTGCATGATTAACTTATGTGCTGAGTTTTTCTGTCGTCTCTGAGCATTTGCCCCGGATGACGCTGTCTGACAACTACAACAACAGGAGGAGTCACCATGGTAACGAGTCTCTGGTTTGTGATCGCATGCGGCGTGATTGCCGTGTTATACGGTTTGCTGTCGCGCCGCTGGATATTAAAGCAGGATGCCGGCACCCCGCGTATGCAGGAGATTGCAGCGGCGATACAGCAAGGCGCATCAGCTTATCTGGCGAGACAATACCGTACGATAGCGCTGGTAGGCGTGATCCTGTTCATTGCGATTGCTGCGATTCCCGGGTTGGGACTGACAACCGCCTGTGGCTTTCTGATTGGCGCAGTCTTGTCGGGAGCCTGTGGTTTTATCGGTATGAATGTGTCGGTGCGGGCGAACGTGCGTACTGCGCAGGCGGCGACCAAAGGGATGAACGAAGCGCTTGATGTTGCCTTTCGTGGCGGTGCAATTACCGGCATGTTGGTTGTCGGGCTGGGCTTGTTAGGCGTTACCGGTTTTTACTCGCTACTCATACTCTCCGCGCCGCATGGGATGGGGCTGACGCTGAGTCAGCACGATGTGATTCAGCCCTTGATCGGACTTGCCTTCGGTGCTTCGCTGATTTCCATTTTTGCCCGGCTGGGCGGTGGTATTTTCACTAAAGGCGCCGACGTCGGTGCGGATCTGGTCGGGAAAGTCGAAGCAGGTATTCCTGAGGATGACCCGCGTAACCCCGCCGTGATTGCCGATAACGTTGGCGATAATGTCGGTGATTGTGCGGGGATGGCAGCAGATTTATTTGAAACGTATGTCGTGACGCTGATTGCGACGATGTTACTGGGCGCGCTGGTCGTCACTAACGCTGTCACGCAAGCGATTGTTTATCCCTTGCTGCTCGGCGCGGTGTCGATACTTGCCTCTATCGTCGGTTGTTCTGCCGTCAAAGCCCGGCCCGGTAAAAAAATCATGTCAGCGCTGTATACCGGCTTGTGGTGGGCGGCTGGTTTGTCGCTGATCGGCTTTGCGATTGTGACCTGGCTGGTGTGGCCCGACGATGCAATGCGCTGGCGCATGATGGGGGCAACCGTGGTGGGTATCACCCTGACTGGCCTGATGGTGTACATCACTGAATATTACACAGGAACCGATTTCAAGCCGGTGCAGCATGTGGCGCAGGCATCAACTACTGGCCACGGCACCAACATTATTGCTGGTCTGGGCGTGTCGATGAAATCGACCGCGTGGCCGGTGCTGGCGGTGTGCGCTGCCATTCTGACTTCTTACAGCTTTAGTGGTTTATATGGCATCGCGATCGCAGCGACAGCGATGCTGTCGATGGCAGGTATCATCGTTGCGCTAGATGCGTATGGCCCGATTACAGATAACGCCGGCGGTATCGCTGAAATGTCAGAAATGCCTGCTTCAGTCAGAGCCATTACCGATCCGCTGGATGCGGTTGGCAACACCACCAAAGCAGTGACTAAAGGCTATGCGATAGGCTCAGCAGGTCTGGCCGCATTGGTCTTGTTTGCCGATTACACCCATGCTTTAGATGCTGTCGGTAAATCGACTGTATTTGATTTGTCGAATCCGCAGGTCATTGTCGGTCTGTTTATAGGTGGCTTGATTCCTTATCTGTTTGGTGCGATGGCAATGGAAGCTGTTGGGCGTGCCGCTGGTGCTGTGGTGGTGGAGGTGCGCCGCCAGTTCAGCGAAATCAAAGGGATTATGGATGGTAGTGGCAAACCAGAGTACGACAAGGCTGTCGATATGCTGACGACATCAGCTATACGGGAAATGATATTGCCCTCGCTGCTGCCTGTGATTGTGCCGCTGCTCGTTGGTTTGCTGCTGGGGCCGGCAGCGCTGGGTGGATTATTAATGGGAACGATAGTGACAGGATTATTCGTCGCTATTTCGATGACGACTGGCGGTGGTGCCTGGGATAATGCAAAGAAATATATCGAGGATGGTCATTACGGTGGCAAAGGTTCCGAGACGCATAAGGCGGCCGTGACCGGGGATACGGTGGGTGACCCATACAAAGACACCGCCGGACCGGCTGTGAACCCGCTGATCAAAATTATTAATATTGTTGCCTTGCTGCTTGTGCCACTGCTGCCGCATCCGGTGTCGCAGTCGGCTGGCGGTATTGCTGCAAGTGCTCCTGCCTCATCTGTCGCTGCCGTCGTCGTTTCAGCGGCACCTCCACACGTAGTGAGCCTGGCAGTGTCAGCACAAAAATAGATACAAAATCAAATCAGAAAAAGACACAGACATAAACATAAACGATTATTTGATTCAGCTTAAAAAGATGCGTACCAGAACAGCGGAGCATCTTTTTTCTTTTAGCGGCGCGGCAAAGTTGGATACAATACAGAGATGACGTTTACGTAAACGTAACGTGTTTGCATTGCACGTTGAAATGCAAGCCCAATTCCGGTCAGATTTTCACATCAATAGCATAACTTTGCTATTTCTTAACCAAAACGAAAGAGGCAGAACATGCAAATCCAACATGGTGTTTTTATTATTACTGGTGGTGCTTCCGGCTTGGGTGCCGCGACGGCAAAGATGATAGCTGCCAATGGCGGTAAAGTCGTTTTAGCGGATTTACAGGTGGAAGCTGGTGAGAAACTGGCTGCCGAACTGGGCGGGATCTTCGTGAAGTGTGATGTAACTTCAGAAGCGGATGGCAAAGCAGTTGTCGATGCCGCGACTGCATTGGGCACCGTGCGCGGCCTGGTAAATTGTGCAGGCGTTGCGCCAGCCGTTAAAACAGTCGGTAAAGATGGCCCACATCCGCTCGATGTATTTCAGCGTGTCGTTAATATTAATCTGATTGGCACGTTCAATATGTGTCGACTGGCCGCCGATGCGATGGCAAAAACAGACGCGACAGAACAAGGCGAGCGCGGTGTGATTATTAATACCGCGTCGGTCGCGGCGTATGACGGACAAATCGGTCAGGCGGCTTATGCATCCTCTAAAGCGGCGGTGGTTGGACTGACCTTGCCGATGGCACGTGATTTATCCCGCAGTGGGATTCGTGTTATGACGATTGCTCCAGGTATTTTTGAAACACCGATGTTGCTGGGCATGCCGCAAGAAGTACAGGACGCGTTAGGAAAAATGGTGCCGTTCCCACCTCGTCTCGGTAAGCCGGAAGAATATGCACATTTATCCAAAACGATTATTGAAAATGTGATGCTGAATGGCGAAACTATCCGTCTGGATGGCGCTATTCGCATGCAGCCCAAATAACCTCGCGGTGCCGTTGATGTTGTCAGCGAGCGCAACGTCTGCGTTTGATCTGATGACAATTTCGTTGCAGGCTAATACACTAGGGCGAACACTTGTTTGCCCTTTTTTATTGTCGGAGTCTGATGAATCCTCATTCTGAAACTGGATTGATCCTGACCGGTGGTGGTGCCCGCGCCGCTTATCAGATGGGCGTGCTGGACGAAATTGCCAGGATTTTAGTTGAGGAAGCATCCTGGTCGCCTGCTACTAACCCTTTTGGCATTATCTGCGGCACCTCTGCCGGTGCCATCAATGCGACCGCTCTGGCTTGTCGAGCAGATCACTTTGCTGAATCGGTCGCGCATGTGCTCAAGGTCTGGGAAAACTTTGAAGCAGCACAAGTCTACCGGTCTGATTCTTTAGGGGTCATCCGGACAGGCGCGCGCTGGCTGACTCTGTGGTCATTTGGCTGGTTGTTGAACAAATGGCGTCAGTCGCCCCCCAATTCTCTGCTCGATAGTTCACCGCTCGCAGATTTGCTGAACCGGATGCTGGATTTGCCGCGATTAGACGCTGCACTGCAATCGGGCGCTTTGCGGGCGTTGGCGGTGACGGCGTCGTCGTACACGTCTGGACATCACTTAACTTTTTATCAGACTCTGGCGGACATTGCACCATGGGTAAGAAGTCAGCGTTTGTCGCAACGTGACTTTATCGCTGTCTCGCATTTAATGGCATCGGCAGCAATTCCATTTATTTTTCCGGCGGTTCCTTTGAATTGGGAAGGCCATCTTCAATATTGCGGTGACGGTTCTATGCGCCAGTTGGCACCGATTTCCCCGGCGATCCATCTGGGGGCAAAGAAAGTGCTGATCGTGGGTGCAGGTAGACTGGCAGAACCTCCTGCTACGAGTGCAGATCATGTGCAATACCCCAGCCTTGCGCAAATTGCCGGCCATGCGCTTTCAAGTATTTTTCTCGACAGTCTCGCCGTTGATATTGAACGGCTGACGCGGATTAATAAAACCCTGTCCTTGTTGCCCAAAGAAGCCCTTGCAAATGCGCCGTTGCGCCCAGTAGAGTTGCTGGTGATTGCACCTTCTGAACGTCTGGATGAAATTGCGAGTCGCCATACCGGCAGCTTACCTTTGCCCGTTCGCACCATGTTGGGAGGCGTCGGTGCAACCGAGGCACGTGGCGCGGCACTGGCATCCTATCTTTTGTTTGAGGCAAGTTACACGCGCGAACTGATTGAGTTGGGTAGACGTGATACCAGGGCAAAACAAGAAGAGGTATTAAATTTTTTCCGTTCAGAAGACGACATTCTCAAACGATAGCAGGCTAGTCAGCGATGAATGAAGGTTGATACATGGCGAGCAAACCGTTAATCTACGGTTTAGTTCACCGTTTGCATCATGCTAAATTAATGAGTAGTTAATGAGAAATTTTCGCTTTTTTCGCCAGTACTTTCTCTTTTTGACGATTGCTTTACTTGCTTCTGTTGCATTTGCAAAAGATAATGTCGGCATCGTGTTCGTCAGCGAGCTTCCGCGCGAGGCACAGACAACCTTGATGCTGATTAAGCAAGGTGGCCCGTTTCCATACGAAAAAGATGGCGTTGTTTTTGGTAATTACGAGTCCAGACTCCCCAAGCAAAAGCGTGGCTATTATCACGAATACACAGTCAAAACCCCGAGAGCCCGCAATCGTGGTGCTCGTCGCATCATCGCTGGCGGGATACCGGCGCAATCCGGGGAGTATTACTATACCGATGACCATTACGAAAGTTTTCGGCGTATCAGAGAATAATTATGATCTCATCACCTGAGGGAGAAATGGATTTATTAGTAACAGTGGCGCCGAATGTCGTGCAGTCGATTCGGGCTTTCCGTGTTCCTGATCTGCAGGCTGAAGCGGCGCATCTGGGACAGCATTTTTTGTACGCATACTGTCTTGACACGACGACCAAGCAACAAGTTTTGGCTAAAATTGCTGCATCTTTCGGTTTTCCAAAGCATTTCGGGAAAAATTTTGACGCTCTGTATGATTGTCTGACAGATATGATTCATCAGGCTGGCCCACAACCCGGCTTTGTCATTGTTCTGGAGCAATTACCGAATACTCCGAAATTCGATAAAGAAGCGCGTGAAATTTTATTAGATGTGTTTCGTGATGCCGCCGATTTCTGGGCAGAAAAGAAAGTTGCCTTTCGGGTATTTTATTCATTTGAATAATCATCTTGATGTTGCCAGACTAAAATGCCGGCGCTGATGACCGGCATTTTTATTTGGGAGTCAGTGCCTTACAGCGTTACAATGCCGCCATGAAAAAGATCGTTATTCTCATTTCTGGTCGTGGTAGTAATATGCGGGCAATCGTTGACGCCTGCATGTCACAAAAATGGCCAGCACAGATTGCTGCCGTCATCAGTAACAAAGCCGATGCCAGTGGTTTGGCTTATGCTGCCGGACTTGGCATAGATACAGCCGTTGTCGTCAGTAAGGAATTTTCATCTCGCGAAGCATTTGATTGTGTGCTGCAGCAGACGATTGACGAATATTCGCCTGATCTTGTTGTTCTGGCCGGTTTTATGCGGATTCTCACACCTGCATTCGTCGAGCATTATGCGGGGCGTTTGCTGAATATACATCCATCATTGCTGCCGAGTTTTACTGGCCTCGCGACACACCGGCAGGCACTGGACGCTGGCGTCAAGGTGCATGGTGCAACGGTGCATTTTGTGACTGCAGAGCTCGATCACGGGCCGATTGTTGCGCAGGCTGTAGTTCCGGTCAAAGCGGATGATACCGAGGACAGTCTGGCTCTTCGCGTACTGGAGCAGGAGCATGTCATTTATCCACAGGCGGTACGCCTGTTTGTGGAAGACAAAATCAATATTACTGGCCATATCGTTAAGGTCAGTGAATAAACAGGTCAACATTGACCGATATAGAATTTTAAGGAAGCAGTATGAGATTACCTCCCGCCATTACTGGCCACACAGAAGAAGTTTTACGCGAGATTTTACGTTTTACCGGTCCAGCCGATGGTACTTTATCTCGCTATTTCCGTGAACATCCGCGCCTTGGTTCGCGCGAACGCGGCGTGATCGCAGAAGCGATTTATGGCTTGTTGCGGAATAAATCGGTGTACACCAATTTTGCTGAATCTGGCTCTGGTTCGCCGATGCGACGTCTGACCTTACTTGGCCTGGCCGATGCTGTCGGAGCTGAATCCTTGGGTGGGCTCAGCGAAGAAGAAACCAGCTGGTTAGAACGGGTAATGCAAATTGATCGCTCACATTTACCTGTCGTAATGAAGTCAAATTTACCCGCCTGGCTGTGGGAAAAATTAAGTGAACGTTTTGGTGAAGAGAAGGCGCTGGCTCTGGCTGAATCATTGAATACACCGGCTTCTCTTGATTTACGTGTGAACTCGATGAAGGCTAATCGTGATGACGTGGCTGCGGCTCTTGCGCAGGCACCGATTATTGCTGAGCCGACACCGTATTCCAGCACTTGTTTGCGGGTAAAGAAAAAGCCATCCATACAGAATTTGCCCTTATTTAAAGATGGCACGATAGAAGTTCAGGACGAAGGCAGTCAGCTACTCGCACAACTGGTTGGCGCTCGTCGCGGTGAAATGGTGGCAGATTTTTGTGCCGGTGCCGGCGGTAAGACATTGGCGTTAGGTGCGACGATGCGCAACACAGGTCGTTTGTATGCATTTGATATTTCTGAGAAGCGTCTGGCGAAGCTGAAACCACGACTCGCGCGCAGCGGTTTATCAAACGTGCATCCGGTTGTGATTGCACATGAAAAAGACGCAAAAATTAAGCGCTTGGCGGGGAAGCTTGATCGCGTGCTGGTCGATGCACCATGCAGTGGTCTCGGGACTTTGCGCCGTAATCCAGATGTCAAATGGCGGCAGACGGTCGAAGGTGTGGCGGAACTGAATGTAAAGCAATCTTCTATTCTGGCGAGTGCTTCTCGCATGGTGAAAGCTGGTGGCCGTCTGGTATATGCAACATGCAGTATTCTGGACGAAGAGAATGAAGCGATTGTTCAGGCTTTCCTGGCGGAACATGCTGATTTCACTTTAGTTCCAGCATCAAAAGTTTTGGCTGAGCAAAAGATAGAACTGGAGATGGGTGACTATCTGAAATTGTATCCACATATTCATCAGACTGACGGTTTCTTTGCTGCGATATTAGAACGCAATAAATAATTTGTTCCTTCTATCTAGTCCTCTTCGTTATGCGATGAGGACATTTTTATTTTCCCGATATGAGCGCACCATTACTCGCCAGTTTATTGTCTGATCTGGCCACCGATTTTCGTGAGCCTCAGTTTTTTTGGCAAGTGGGGACCGTGTTATGTTGTTTTGCGCTCGCCTGGGGAGTTTCACGCCTCCTTAAAACTAGTGTTGCCGGAACTCATGAGCGGGCCAGTTCGGGTGTCGTTCAATTAGGTGTCGGTAGCTTTTCACGTGTACTGACTCCTGCGCTGACCTTATTGTTTTTACTGATAGGTAAAGCGATTTTGGGGCAATGGCAGCATACCAATCTGATCCGATTACTATTTCCAGTGATAGGTTCTCTGGCACTTATACGCTTTGGGTTTTATGTTGTACGTAAGACTTTTGCCAGGGATGGAAACTTAGGTAAGTTTCTGGCTCTTTTTGAAAAGCTATTCGCGGGCTTGGTGTGGGTCGGGGTTGTTTTGCACTTCAGTGGTTTGTGGCCAGATTTACTGGAAGCAATGGATGACCTGGTCATTCCTGTTGGTAAGAATAAAATTTCCTTGCTGACGATTTTTCAGGCAAGTATTTCCGTCGCGATTACTTTAATTGTTGCATTGTGGGCCAGCGCCGCACTTGAAACCCGGCTGATGATGTTGCCAACGGTGCATACATCGTTGAAAGTTGTTCTCTCCCGTGTCGGGCGCGCATTGCTGATTCTCATCGCAATTCTGATGAGTCTGACCATAGTCGGAATAGACTTAACCGTTCTCTCCGTATTTGGTGGTGCGCTTGGGGTTGGCCTAGGATTTGGTTTACAGAAAATTGCCAGTAGTTATGTTTCGGGGTTTATTATTTTGCTCGACCGCAGCATGTCTATCGGAGATATGATTACCGTAGATAAATTCAGCGGAAAAGTCACTCAGATCAATACCCGATACACCGTTGTGCTGGGGCCCGATGGTTCGGAATCCGTGATTCCAAACGAAATGCTGGTATCAACTCCGGTACAAAATTATTCGTTAACCAATAGCAAGGTGGCGATGTCGACGGATCTGACGGTTTCCTATCAGACTGATCTGGATACTCTGCTGGCTCTGTTAGCATCAGCGGCCGCTAAAGTTGCGCGGGTTGCACAAGATCCTGCCCCGTCGGCGTCGCTGATAAAGTTTGGTGCGGATGGTTTTGATATCCGTGTAGGATTCTGGATATCTGATCCAGAAAATGGGCGTGTCGGCGTGCTGTCCGAGGTTAATCTGGCGATTTGGCAAGTCATTAAAGAGCACAATATTGATCTGCCGTTCCCACAAAGAGTGGTGACATTACTCAAAAATGAGCCATCGGAGGCGGCAAAGTTGAGCTGATGAACGCTATAAATTGGTGGAACCCCTCTAAAAACGCGTACAATACCCGCGCACGTGCCACTAAGGTTGTGCGTATATTTATACAACATAAGCTACGAAGCAAGCGATAACGACGGAGTACATGATATTTTGAGCACTTTTATTGAAACCGCAATAGATTTTCTTTCCAATGGCATTACCCGTGCTACTGGCTGGCAAGTTTTCGTATTCACAGCAATCGTTACTCATATTACGATTGCCAGCGTAACGATTTTTCTCCATCGCTGTCAGGCGCATCGCGCACTGGAATTGCACGCTATTCCTAGTCATTTTTTCCGCTTCTGGTTGTGGCTGACCACTGGTCAAGTCACCAAAGAATGGGCTGCCATCCATCGTAAACATCACGCAAAATGCGAGACTGAAGAAGATCCGCATAGCCCACAAACGCGCGGTATCAAGAAAGTGTTGTTTGAGGGCGCGGAATTATATCGTAGCGAATGCAAGAATCTGGAAACCATGCAGAAATACGGCCATGGTACCCCAGACGATTGGTTGGAGAGGAACGTCTACACCCGCTTCAGTGGGCGAGGCATTGTTTTAATGCTGCTTATCGATTTTCTCTTGTTTGGTGTGATTGGCATTACTGTCTGGGCAGTGCAGATGGTTTGGATTCCGATTACTGCTGCAGGAATCATTAACGGTATCGGTCACTACTGGGGCTATCGTAATTACGATTGTGTTGATGCTTCGACCAATATATTTCCGTTGGGAATATTGATTGGTGGTGAAGAATTGCACAATAACCACCACACGTTTGGCACTTCGGCGAAGTTGTCCTCTAAGTGGTACGAGTTTGATATTGGTTGGATGTATATCCGCTCCATGGAAATGGTTGGCTGGGCGACGGTAAAAAAAGTGGCGCCGGAACCCAAATTCGTCGAGTTGAAATCCTCAGTTGATATGGAAACTTTGCAGGCGGTGATCACTAATCGCTACGATGTCATGGCTAAGTATGCAAAATCTTTGCGCAAAACCTGGCACGATGAAGTTGTTTTATTACGCGAGAAAGCACAGTTTGAAGCGGCACGCCTGAAAGTCACAAAAAAGCTGTTGCAGCGTGAACCGACCAAGCTGGAAGTATCTCAGAAACAAGAATTGTCGGAAGTGTTGGCACACAGTACGGTATTGCAGACGATGCATGATATGCGTGTTGAATTAGGGCTGATCTGGGAGCGCTCGACAGTCAGCCGCGAGCAACTGGTGCATCAACTGCAGGATTGGTGTCTGCGTGCTGAAGCATCGGGTATTCAGGCTTTACACGATTTTTCCCGCAGGTTGCGCACCTACGCCTGATTACTGAGTAGCGTATAAGAAACGGCGTTAGTAGCGCCGTTTTTTTATGGTTCATCGAGAACATTCCGGGAAACGAAAGATGAAAAAAAACCTCGCAATGCGAGGTTTTTTTATTGCTACTAAAACACAAAATTATTTAATTTTGGTTTCTTTGTAGATGACATGCTTACGTGCCTTAGGATCAAATTTCATGATCTCCATTTTTTCAGGCATCGTGCGCTTGTTTTTGGATGTTGTGTAGAAGTGACCTGTACCAGCAGTCGATTCCAGTTTGATTTTGTCGCGACCAGATTTAGCCATGATGATTTCCTAACAATAGTTTAGCTTAAACTTTTTCGCCGCGAGCACGCAGGTCAGCCAAAACCGCATCAATACCGATTTTGTCAATGACGCGCAGACCAGCGTTAGATAAACGCAGAGAAACCCAACGGTTTTCTGATTCTACGAAAAAGCGACGGTTTTGCAGGTTAGGCAAAAAGCGACGTTTTGTTTTGTTATTAGCGTGGGAAACGTTGTTGCCAACCATCGGCCCTTTCCCAGTTACTTGGCAGACACGTGCCATATTTAACTCCTTGATAGTTTCCGAAATTGGAAAAAATGAGAGTATAAACAAAATCTCATGAATTATCAATGACTTGCGAAAAACAATTGTGTCTTAGTTTAAAAATTAATTTAACAATTTAAAATTCAGAGTAAACCATGCTCTGCGAAGGAGTAAACATCTGGGTTTGCAATAATAAAATGATCCAGTACTCGTATATCGACCAGTGCCAGTGCCTGCTTCAGAGTTTGGGTTAGTCGCACATCGGCATCACTGGGTTCGCAGGAGCCTGACGGGTGATTGTGTGCAAGGATAATGGCTGCCGCATTGTGTTGTAAGGCCGTTTTAACTACTTCTCTGGGGTATACGCTGGCGTGATTGAGTGTGCCCCGAAATAATTCTTCTGATGTAATCAGTCTGTTTTTCGTGTCGAGAAACAGAACCGCAAATGATTCATGTGCTTTGTTTCCGATTAAGAGTTGCAGATAATGCTTGACGGCTTGCGGTGAAGACAGGGAGGCGTTGCTCTGTAACTCTTCGTAAATAGACCTTCTGGCCAATTCGAGCACAGCTTGCAATTGTGCATACTTAGCATGCCCTAATCCGTGAATGGCAGAGAATTCGGTAATGCTGGCGTTAAACAACTTTGATAAAGAGCCGAAGCTATTGATCATCTCACGCCCCAGGTCCACCGCGCTTTTCCCGGTAACGCCAGTTCGTAAAAACACCGCCAGGAGTTCTGCGTCTGATAACGCAGACGCGCCAAATCTGATCAGTCTTTCCCTTGGCCTCTGATCTTCAGGCCAATCGTTAATTGCCATATTTACGCCACTCCGGAATTTTGAGAAAAGAATCGAAGTACAAAAGCTGGCTTACAATAGAACCTTATTTGTTAAAGCCATTGATCATGACCACTACGAACACCCCCATTGTTACTAAAGATGCTTATCTTACTTTGCATTATCGGCTTGCAACCTTAGATGGTGAAGACATTATCAGCACATTCAAAGAAAGCCCGGCTACATTGCAGATGGGAACTGGCCAACTGGCTCCTGAGCTTGAATTGTCTCTGATCGGCTTGGCAGAGGGCGCTCATGTAACGCAAGAGTTATCGCCAGAAAAAGCGTTCGGTCCACGTAATCCTGATTTGGTTCAGCGTGTATCTATCGCTACTTTAAAAGAAAATTCGGCATCTGGCGAACAATACGTCGTCGGAGATCTGGTTGATTTTGCTGCTCCTTCCGGTGGACGTTTTGCCGGAGTGTTACGTTCAGTGGATGAACAGGGATATATTTTTGATTTCAATCATCCCCTTGCCGGTCAGACCTTATTATTTGAAACAAAAATCATAGGGATTTTGTAAGCACATGGAAAAAGAGATTTTATTGGCTCAACCCCGCGGTTTTTGCGCTGGGGTAGATCGTGCGATTGAAATCGTGGAGAGGGCGCTGGAGAAATTCGGTGCACCTATCTATGTCAGGCATGAAATTGTCCACAACGCTTATGTTGTGAATGATTTGAAAGAAAAAGGGGCTATTTTTATCGAAGACCTGAATGATGTTCCTCGTGGAAATACCTTGGTTTTTTCTGCGCACGGAGTATCGCAGGCAGTCCGTAAGGAAGCAGAAGAACGTGGCGTACAGATTTTTGATGCGACCTGTCCTTTGGTCTCAAAGGTTCATTCTGAAGTTGTTAAGATGCGTGATGAGGGCCGGGAAATTATTATGATCGGCCACCAGGGACATCCTGAGGTCGAAGGCACAATGGGACAATCAGAGGGGGGAATGTATCTGGTCGAGACGATCGACGATGTAGAGCATTTGTCTGTTGCTGATCCTGCCATGCTGGCTTATGTTTCGCAGACGACCTTGTCCGTTGACGATACTGCTGAAATTATTGCTGCTTTAAAAAAGCGATTTCCATTGATCAGTGAACCCAAAAAGGGCGACATCTGTTACGCAACAACCAACCGTCAGGAGGCTGTAAAGTTCATGGCACCTCAAGTCGATCTGGTGTTGGTGGTTGGAAGTCCAAACAGTTCGAATTCAAATCGTCTACGCGAACTCGCTGAAAAAATCGGGGTACCTGCATTTATGGTCGACAATGCGGCACAGATCAATCCTGCATGGCTGGAAAATGTTTTGCGCATCGGTGTTACTGCGGGCGCGTCTGCGCCGGAGGTATTGGTGGCTGAGGTGATTGCCCGGTTGCGCGATCTTGGTGCACGCAGCGTCCGGGCTTTAGACGGTGTTCAGGAGCACGTGACGTTTCCTATGCCAAAAGGACTCAGTGCTAGTAAGGAAGTATCACGCGAGGCAAACTCATCGACATAACAATTGAAAAATTTGTTTTATGTCGATATTCAATATTTTATTTTGCTAATTCGTATTTAAGATTGTTCCGCACATCAATGCGGATATTTACCAAATTGATCAAGTGTTGACAGTCGCCATTGATTTTTGTGGAAAATACGTAGCATGGGGTGGTTTTTTTACCACTCGCACAGTGTGTTGCATCTGTATAATTCCGCCCACTTCAATGGCGTAACAAAGAAGTCTAAATATTAGAAAAACTTTTACAAAAAGTTGCAGAGGAGAATTGATCATGTGCATTACACGTACTATTGGCACTCTCGATATGATGACGCGCCTTTTCGGATAGCAAATTGTTAAAACACGAGCGGCCCCCTGATTAAAGGGAGCCGTTTTTTGTTAACAGGAATGATTTTTGCTGATTACGAACTAGCTTATCCAGTTCTAAGTCGTCGTTTAGCTGAAATTCCGATTCGTTTATAGAGAGAGATGCGAAATATGGATACCTTTATCCAACAAATTATTAATGGGCTTGTCTTAGGCAGCATGTACGCTCTGGTTGCCCTGGGGTACACCATGGTCTATGGGGTACTGAATCTGATTAACTTTGCGCACGGTGACGTGCTGATGGTGGGTGCGATGGCGGGGCTGAGTATCATCAAGCTTTTGCAGGTCTATGCGCCCGGACTTCCTGGTTTCGTCATGTTGCTAATTGCAATTCTTGGCGCCATTCCAGTCTGTATTGCTGTCAATCTGCTGATCGAACGTGTGGCCTATCGCCGTTTGCGCAATGCGCCTCGTCTGGCGCCATTGATCACGGCAATTGGTGTTTCACTTCTGGTGCAGACCTTTGCCATGATGATCTGGGGGCGTAGTCCCATCTCATTCCCATCCGTCATGCCGACTATCCCTGTTGAGGTTGGCGGAGCAGTGATTTCTCAGGTGCAAATTTTACTGCTGGTGCTGGCCACGGTGGCGATGATAGGGTTGGTGCTGCTGGTAGAAAAAACCAAGATGGGGCGCGCGATGCGGGCCACGGCTGAAAACCCTCGTGTTGCTGGCTTAATGGGGGTTGATTCGAATAAGGTGATCGTCGCCACGTTCGCGATTGGTGCCGCACTTGCTGCTATTGCAGGCGTAATGTGGGCTGCCAATTATTCATCTGCACAGTTCGCCATGGGATTTGTTCCCGGCTTAAAAGCCTTCTCGGCGGCCGTATTAGGCGGAATCGGTAATATTTATGGTGCAATGGTTGGTGGCATCATTCTTGGGTTGATCGAAAGTATGGGAGCAGGATATATCGGTGATTTAACCGGAGGTGTGCTCGGTAGCCAATACCAGGATATTTTTGCTTTTATTGTTTTGATTATCGTACTGACATTGCGACCATCCGGCATCATGGGTGAACGCGTTGCTGACCGTGCATAAGGGGAAGATCAATGTCAACTATATTTGATGTCAAAGCGAATCCTGAAAAGGCCTACACCAGCTTTGCTGTGTTGGGATTAGTGCTGGTTCTTTTTCCGTTTATTGCTGCAAATTTTGGTAACTCCTGGGTTCGTATTATCGATTTTGCGTTGCTTTATATTATGCTGGCGCTGGGTTTAAATATTGTGGTCGGTTTTGCCGGCTTGCTCGATTTAGGCTATATCGCGTTTTACGCGGTCGGGGCTTATCTGGCAGCACTCTTTGGTTCACCACAGTTTGCGACTGTTCTGGCGTCGTTTGTTGAAAATTACCCTGCACTTGGGAATTTTCTGGTAACGCTGTTTGGCCCGGAAATCGCAGAAAAGGGTATTCATCTTTCGGTCTGGATCATTATTCCTTTTGCCGCAGCCATTGCGGGCTTATTTGGTGCATTGCTTGGCGCGCCGACATTAAAGCTGCGCGGTGATTACCTTGCAATCGTCACGCTGGGTTTCGGTGAGATTATCCGCATTTTTATGAATAATATGAATGCGCCGGTCAATATCACGAACGGGCCTCAGGGGATCAACATGATTGATCCGGTCAGCATCTTAGGTGTTTCGCTGGCAGGTGAAGCGGGTTCCAATGCGACGATTAATCTGGCTGGTTTTAGCATGCCATCGGTGAATGCCTATTATTTCTTGTTCTTATTTTTGTGTATCGCTATCGTGATTGTATCGACACGTTTACAGCATTCGCGTCTCGGAAGAGCCTGGGTAGCGATTCGTGAAGATGAAATCGCTGCAAAAGCAATGGGTATCAATACGCGTAACGTGAAATTGCTGGCGTTTTCCATGGGCGCATCATTTGGCGGTATTTCTGGTGCCATGTTCGCATCGTTTCAGGGATTCGTTTCGCCAGAGTCTTTTTCTCTGACCGAGTCTATGGTGATTCTCGCTATGGTCGTGTTAGGTGGTATTGGTCATATTCCAGGCGTGATTCTGGGCGCGATTCTGATCGCGGCATTACCTGAAGTGTTACGTCACGTGGTTGAGCCAGTGCAGATGTTGATATTCGGAAAAATCTGGATTGATGCTGAGGTATTGCGTCAACTGTTGTACGGTCTGGCAATGGTGGTTGTCATGTTGAATCGTCCGGCCGGTTTATGGCCAGCGCCGAAACATGAAGACAGAATGGCCAAAACGAATGACGCAGCAGCATAAGGAAGATCAAGATGACTGAACAAACAATGTTGAAAATTGAGGGTGCGAACAAGCGTTTTGGTGGTTTGCAAGCATTGTCAAACGTAGGGATTGACATCAAGAAAGGTCAGATTTACGGTTTGATCGGCCCGAATGGCGCTGGTAAAACAACTTTTTTTAATGTGATCACAGGCCTGTATCAACCTGATACCGGCAGCTTCGAGCTGGATGGTAAGCCGTATTCGCCGTCGGCACCACATGAGGTTGCTAAGGCGGGGATTGCCCGTACCTTTCAGAATATCCGTCTGTTTGGCGAAATGACTGCGCTCGAAAACGTGATGGTGGGGCGTCATATCCGTACCAAGCAAGGTGTCTTTGGCGCTATATTCCAACACGCCGCTGCGCGTGAAGAAGAGGCTGCAATCCGTCGCCGCGCACAGGAATTGCTCGATTTCGTCGGTATTGGACAATTCGCCGGACGTACATCCAAGTTTCTTTCTTACGGTGATCAGCGCAGGCTTGAAATTGCCCGCGCATTAGCAACTGATCCGAAATTACTTGCTCTTGATGAGCCTGCGGCAGGTATGAATGCGACTGAAAAACTCGCACTCAGAGAGCTGCTCGTTAAAATCAAGGCAGAAGGAAAGACCGTACTTTTGATTGAGCATGATGTGAAATTGATGATGGGCTTGTGTGACCGTATTACCGTATTGGATTATGGCAAACCGATTGCAGAAGGTGTTCCGGCTGATATTCAGAAAAATCCTGCGGTAATCGAAGCATATTTGGGAGGTGCTCATTAATGGCTGAGAACATTTTAAAAATCAGTAATCTGAAGGTTGCTTACGGTGGTATTAAAGCCGTTAAAGGCATAGACCTTGAGGTGAATAAGGGCGAATTGATCACGTTGATTGGCGCGAATGGTGCGGGAAAGACCACCACGTTAAAAGCGGTCACCGGGACTTTGCCGAGCTGTACGGTGGAAGGCGATATCTCTTACTTAGGTAAATCCATCAGAGGAAAAAACTCTTTTGAGCTGGTGGCGAATCATCTGGCAATGGTACCTGAAGGGCGTGGCGTATTTACCCGCATGACGATTCTTGAGAATTTGATGATGGGTGCTTTTACCAGAAATGATAAAGCTGGAATTGAAAGCGATATCGATAAATGGTTCTCGATTTTCCCTCGCCTGAAAGAGCGCTCTGCGCAGCTGGCAGGCACTCTTTCCGGTGGTGAGCAACAGATGCTGGCGATGGCGAGGGCATTAATGAGTCACCCTGAATTATTGTTGCTGGACGAGCCGTCAATGGGCTTGTCACCCATTATGGTTGAGAAGATTTTTGAAGTGATCCGCAACGTCTCGGCACAAGGCATTACCATTTTACTGGTAGAACAAAATGCAAAATTAGCTCTGCAGGCCGCTCATCGTGGTTATGTGATGGAGTCAGGCAATATCACTATGAGCGGCAACGCCAAAGACATGCTGGATGACCCAAAAGTCCAGGCGGCGTATTTAGGCGAGGCCTGATTATTTCCCTTCATAAAAAAGCCCCGGAAAATTCCGGGGCTTTTTTATAACTGAAGCCCTTGAATGTCGGGGCTTATATCCATTATTTCTTTGTAGTACGAGGAGTCGCCTTTTCTGTTGCTTGTGAGATTTGCGCGACCGTGTTGTTCAGATTCGCTTCTATTGCATCGACGGCTTGTTTCGTGGTTTTACTTAATTGCTCATATCCGGAATTCATATTTGTGATCGCTGTTTTAAAAAACGACACAAATTGTTCTGATCCTGCAGGCGCATTTTTTGACACTTCGTCAAACAAAGCCTGAAATTTGCGGCTACTTTCCGCTATTTGTGCTTCTGCGGCATGCGTGAGCTCCGCTTGCGCGGCCGATGCGATGGATGTCAGATGTCGGCTGTAATCAAGTAATTTTTCTGCACTTGGCTGGGCATGTGAGCTGCTCAAAGCAAAAAAATCCTGAGGGTCTTTTGCTGCTAACAATTGCTTTGTTGTTGTCGCGGTCGACTCGAATGAGCTTTTAATGGCGTTCAGATTTAATTCAATTAACTTCTCAACGCCTTCGATAGTTTTACCGCTCAGGTTAGAGAATAAGGCCAATTGTGCATCTAAGTTTGCTTTAGTTGCATTAGAAAGTTGTTCAGGTACGGAAAACATAGTGATCTCCTGTTTAAAAGGGCGAATCAGACAGAGGGTGTTTTCAGCATTTATTGAAACAGAACAAATACAATCGATAAATGCAGTCGCTTGTTAAATTTGTGCTATGCAGTAATTATTATATTGCTTCATCGCGCTTAATCAAGCGTAATTATGTAATTAATGCAATATTTTAACGTTGTCGTTTTGTGATGAAACTCTGACCTTGCAGGCTCAGTCAGGAGAAAAGTTGATTCTCAAGCCATAGTTTCTCTTTCCTGTATGACAGGATTATGAATTTGTAAGCTTATGTTAGACTTTTATCTAAGAAAAAAGCGACACTGAGTCGACGTAAAAGGGGACTAATGAAGATACAAGCGAAACGCCGTAGCGACTTCGGCCATTTCCATGAAATAACCACACGCTGGATGGATAACGATGCGTATGGACATGTGAATAATGTGGTGTATTACAGCTGGTTTGATACGGTGGTCAATCAATTTCTGATCAGTCATCAGGTGCTTAATATTGAAAAAAGTAATGTGATTGGACTCGTGATAGAAACGCAGTGTAATTACTTTGCCTCCGTTGCTTTCCCTGAAAAGGTGACCGCGGGTGTTTCTGTCAGTAAATTAGGAAATTCCAGTGTGCGTTACGAACTGGGTATTTTTAAAGCAGATGAGACTGAAGCATGCGCGCAAGGTCATTTCGTCCACGTCTATGTGGATAGGGAAAGCCGCCGTCCTGTTCCTCTCCCAGAGCCTTTACGCTTACTTTTGCAATCAATAAAAAGTGATTCATGATGATAACTTCCCCTTCCCAGCAAATTGTTGATCAGGTCATTACAGAACGTCGTTCGGTTCGTGCATTTTTACCTGATGTAGTGGCGCCAGAAGAGATACAGCGCATTCTGGAGGTGGCATCGCGCGCACCATCCGGGAGCAATACGCAGCCATGGAAAGTCTATGTATTGACGAGCAATAGTCTGACGCAACTGTCTGAAAAAATTCTGCATGCCCATCAGCATCCCTCGACAGAAGAAGCGCATACTGAGGAATACAATTATTACCCCGTAAAATGGGTTAGTCCGTATCTGGAGCGGCGGCGTAAAGTTGGCTGGGACTTATACGCCTTACTTGGACTTGCACGCGAAAATAAGCAAGGGATGCATGCGCAGCATGGCAGGAATTATGCTTTTTTTGATGCGCCGGTGGGATTGATTTTCACCATTGATCGCGTAATGGAGCAGGGCTCTTGGTTAGACTACGGCATGTTTTTGCAAAATATCATGTTGGCGGCAAAAGCCCGTGGTCTGGATACTTGTCCGCAAGCCGCTTTTACCCAGTATCATAAAATTATCCGTGAGCAACTACAGTTTCCTGAAAATGAAATGCTGGTGTGCGGCATGGCTCTGGGTTACGCAGATATGTCGAAAGTAGAAAATTCGCTTGCGACTGAACGTGAGTCAGTCACTGCGTTCGTTAAGTTTTTAACATGATGTATTGCTTCAAAAACTTACGCTAAGTTATTAATTATCTTGCGATTTTTTTGAGATTTGCTAAACTGCATCAAATTTTTTGGCATATTTTAATAGGAGTTAGTGACAGTGAAATTTGCCCGTCAAGCTTTAATTCTTTCTTTTGTGAGCCTGTTTCCCGCCACGATTTTATCGGCGCAGGCGACCGAACATAAACACACCTCGCATAAGAAATATATTGTTCACAAAAAAGTGGTCAAAACAGCCGCTGCGAAAACGACTAAACGTTATGTCGTTGTTAACGGTAAACGCAGGGTGATTACTGAACGTGTTGCTGCGGCACCTGTGGTGCCAGAAAAACCCAGTGTTGGCGATACGGTGGGGCTCAATCATTCACACGATCCTTTAGCATTACAGTCAAATGTTGCCTATGTGGTTGATCAGGCGAGTTCCAAGGTTTTGTTTGAAAAAAATTCCAATGTATCCTTGCCGATTGCCTCCATTACCAAACTCATGACGAGTCTGGTTGTCGTCGAAGCGAATCAGGATTTGAATGAACTGATAGAAATCACGACAGACGACATCGATAAAGAAAAGGGAACTGGCTCCCGTCTGAAGATAGGTGCGAAGTTGTCGCGCTCAGATATGTTGCATATCGCTTTAATGAGTTCAGAGAATCGCGCTGCATCGGCGTTGGGGCGGAATTACCCAGGTGGCTTGCCCGCCTTTGTCAATGCGATGAATGCGAAAGCGCACCAACTGGGAATGTCGGAAACGCACTATGTTGATTCCAGTGGTTTATCGAGCCAGAACCGTGCGAGTGCAAAAGACCTGGTCAAGCTGGTTAATGCTGCATATCAGCATCCTGTCATTCGCGAGTATTCAACCGACTCTAAATATGTGGTCAACCCTGGTGGTCGTCAGCTTGAATACGGTACCTCGAATAAGCTGGTTTCGAATCCTGCATGGGAAATCGGTTTACAAAAAACCGGTTACATTGCAGAGGCAGGTCGCTGTCTCGTAATGCAGGCGATGATAGAAGGTCGTGCGATCGTCATGGTATTCCTTGATTCCAAGGGAAAATACTCTCGTTTAGCAGATGCTGGCCGTATTAAAAAATGGCTGGAAAGTGCTAAGCCGCAAGTCTGAGGCTGTACCTCGGCAATGCTGATTTAATTGAAATCAGCACAGATGGCATCACCGTCTTTTTGTCTGTGATGCCATCAAATATCCGCTGATGTTTCTCACCCGTCATTGCTGATTATTCCCTCTTCTTCCACGCATCTGGATTGCATCATCGATATGTTTGGGGCTCAGCTGTCGCGAGCTCAGACGCTAACACTGTGTTCGTTGCTCTTACAGTGCCCTTACTGAGATGTCACTCAATATCATCGTCGCCAGCAGGCGCTTTCTTCCCAGTGAGCATGGCGGCGATCAGGTTTTCATGGTGCTGCCAACTGGTAAACAAGACGCCGCTGATATGCAAAGCAATCAATCCGATTAAGGTCCAGGCGATGGTGGTGTGTAACAGCACAGGCCAGGCATAGCCCCACAACAAATCGGTGGTCGTGAGCCAGCCGCTGACAACGAGCAAACCGACACAGCTCAGCAATGCAATGACCATCCATCCGCCCAAAGGATTATGTCCCAGGTAGCGAGCTGCGTGACCTTGCATCACTTCACGCAGATACTGCAGCGTCAGTGGGGCTGGGCGAACGAATTGCGTGAAGCGGGCATAACGGTTGCCAGTAAATCCCCACAGCAACCGTAGCAAAACGATAGCGCCAGCACCGTAGCCAATGTATTCGTGCGCTGCGCCAGTACGATGGCTGCTGATCCAGGCTGCTGTGATCGTTGCAACTAACAGCCAGTGCAGCAGGCGGACTGGCAGATCCCAGACTGGCTGCTTAATTTTCTTCAACACGCTTGAATGTCACCGGGTCAAAAAAAGCTTCGATGCGCTTGCCTTGCGGGTCTTTGGCATAGACTTCGTAGCAGCTTGAAGTCATTTCCATGCGGCGTATGACCCAGCCCTCCTTGGTCAGTTTCTGGTGCAATTCTGTGTGTGGTCGCCATTCCGATTTCGGCTGTGTTGTGCACTTCACGTCGCCGTGAGCAGAGGCGTAGCTGGCTGAAAAAGCGAGCAGCAGTGGAATAATTTTTTTGATTGTCGATATCATACAAACTCCTTCATGAAGGTAATGTGAAACGGTTATTCAGGTAATCGTCCAGCGGCGCAGCAGATTATGGTAAACGCCGGTCAGACTGAGCAAACGAGGATCGTTTGCAGCAATTGCTGGTGTCAGTTTTTGTATGGTTTGGTCGAGATCGAACAGCATCGCACGTTCGCCTTCGTCACGAACCAGGCTTTCTATCCAAAAAAATGAAGCGACTCTGGCACCGTCAGTGACCGGCATGACGCGGTGCAGGCTGGATGATGGGTACAGCACCATGTTGCCGGCTTCCAGTTTGACTGCCTGCACACCGAATTCCGTTTCGATCTCCAGCTCGCCGCCTTCATATTCATCCGGCTCGGCCAGAAAC
Organism: Cognatundibacterium rivi; assembly: GCF_018139565.1. Lineage (GTDB taxonomy): Bacteria > Pseudomonadota > Gammaproteobacteria > Burkholderiales > Burkholderiaceae_D > Undibacterium > Undibacterium rivi. The sequence continues at coordinate 156,703 of NZ_JAGSPK010000003.1, read as the reverse complement.
AATGTGGCTGATAAGTCGGTGCGCAGGCTCAGATTTGTGCCGGGTATCTGCATGATCGCGCTGTCCACATGCGTGCCGTAAGTGCCACCGTCAGCATAGCGATTGAATTTTGGTGGATATATTTTGCGCGGTAACGCCGCCGAGACGAACAGCGGATTATTCCCAAGCGAACGCAGAATATGATTACCAAGACTGATTGCAACTTCTGAATTATCGTCAATCTGCGCGTTACGTTTGACATTCCGCGCCAGCGTTCCTGCTGTTTTGGTACCGTCATTCCATTCCGCTGCATCCAGATGGTGGCGAAATTGTTTTACTTCATCCTTACTCAATACGTTATCAATAGTAATCAGCATAATTTCATCTCGTTTATTCGTGACTGTTGTCGTGAGGCGGGCAATCCGTGGACGTGGCCGACGCGCCGCATCGCACTAACGCGCCGCGATTGATTTCTTTCAGTGTCGCGCAACCAGCCAGCGACATACATATTTCGAGTTCTTCGCACAGTAGCTTGATCATGTGGGCGACGCCCAGAGCACCGGCGACGCTCAGTGCGTACATTTGCAAACGGCCTATGAGGACGGCATCTGCACCCAATGCCAGGGCTTTGAATATATCGCTGCCAGAGCGTATGCCGCTATCGAGCAACAAGGGAAAACTGCTACCGACGGCAGCACGAATGGCTGGCAGCGCATCGAGACTGGCAGGGGCGCCGTCCAGGCTGCGCCCGCCGTGATTCGAGACGATGATGCCAGCCACGCCCATGTTTTGCAGTGCGCGTGCATCGTCAGGATGTAACACGCCTTTTACCCAGACCGGCAGCGATGTCTGAGTCATCAGCCACTCAAGATCTTTCCAGGTTGGCGCGTCACGCATGATGCCCTGAAAGACGCGGCTTTCACCGGGGCTGAGAGTGATGCTCGCAGGTGCACTATGATCGCGCAGATTGGCTGCCACACAACCCGGTGGCATACGAAAACCGGCGCGTTGCGCGCGTAAGCTTGCAGCCTGAATTGATGCATCTAAAGTGACAACAATGGCGCTGTAGCCTGTATTGGCGGCTCTGTTGATGAGATCCAGTGTGTCATTTTGTTGGGGCTGAAAATACAGCTGGAACCAGCGCGGCGAGCCACCATTATTGGCGACAGTGGCAACGTCTTCCATGCGTACAGATGACAGCGTGCTGCTGACCATACAGCTTTGCATTGCCTGTGCGGCACGGGCAGTATCTATTTCTCCGGCTGGGTGAGCGAGTTGCTGAAATGCGACCGGTGCCATGAAAACCGGGTGATGGAAAGTTTGCTGACCCAGCGTCAGCCTGGTATGACCAGCGGTGACGTCTCGTAGCAGACGGGGATAAATCGCCCATAGTGCGAAGGCATTCAGATTTGCCGCGACAGTGATGTCGCGACCGCAGCCACCGGCAACATATTCATAGTGGGGGAGCACCATGAATTGTTGCGCCAGACGCTCGTAATCCTGTGCGCAGCGTATGTCCGGTGGAATAGTGCTGAGCGCAGCTTGCGCCGGTGTGGTGGTATTAGTCATATCAGCAAATGTCGGGCAAGTGCCCGACATTGTATCGAACGTTATGTAGCGTTGATGTTGGTTTTTGCAGCGAGCTTACATTTCATAGTTCAGCGTTAACCGGACTGCACGGGCATCGCCTTTATACAGGAATGAGCCGGAACGATAAACCGCTGTGTAGTAGTCCTTGTTCGTGGCGTTTAATACGTTCACGCGCAGATCCAGTTTCTTGGAAAAACGATACGCAGCAAAGACATCATAGACTGCAAATGACGGCACCGGTTGTGAGCAATAGCCTGTCGCTGTGTAACCAGCCGCAGTGTCTGGCTGACCACCACAACGATCGCTTTCGTAGCGGGCAGTAGCGCCGAACGAGAATGCGTTTGTCAACTGATACTTCGCTTGTGCAGAGAATGATTTTTCTGCAAAGTTACTCAAAGGACGACCAATATTCGATGCGGTTGCAGAGTCCAGCACTTTCGATCTGAGTATTGCCAGGCCGACTTGCGCTGACAATTTTTCAGTTACGTCACCAGCGAGGCCAAACTCGATACCTTGTACACGATTTTTACCCGTGTTGAATGTACCGATGGTGTCGTAATTGGCACCTTCCATCACGTCAGATTTTTTGGTCTGGAATATCGCTGCCGTTGCGAGCAATTTGTCGTCAAACAGATTCCATTTTGCACCCAGTTCCAGATTGATCGAGGTTTCAGGCTTAGCACCTGCGATCTGATTCTGATACAAGACAGCGCCACCGTAACCGCTGCTGGTACCGGCATCGGCTTCACCACCGTTGATATCCTGCGCACTTGCCATGCTGCCGTAAACGATCAGTTTTGGCGTGACTTTATAGCTCAGACCAAGGTGACCGTTGACCAGCGTGTCGTTGTAGCTGTAGTCGCCAGTGATCGCGGCGGTTGTATTGTTACGGCGGATCAGTGACAGGTCAAAATAATCGGCGCGCAAGCCACCAAATGCCGTAAAGCGATCCGTCAGATCAACGGTATCCATCGCCGTCAGTGCGATCGTTTTTACCTGCCAGTTCTGTGTCCAGCCCTGACGGGTGCCGTTACGACCAGCGAGTGTATTCAGGTTGCTGACGGGGACACCATTGCTATCAGTAAAGCAAAAGCCATTATTCGCACCGATACCCGCGGTTGTTTTACAGTTAAAAGCGCCGCTGTTGCTGACGGCAAAGTTACCAGAAACCACTTTGTGATCTGTGTATTCTGCACCGAAGATGAATTCGTGTTTCAGACCCAGCAGTTCTTTATCCCAGCGCAGATTGCTTTGGTGCGCGAAATAGTCAACGTCTTGCCAGCCGGTATGCCCACCATCCAGCACGCCTGTCGTGTACGCTTTGCCAGTCGCGCCATCGTAACGGGTTGCACTGGATGCGCCGGTCGTGACATAGGAATTACCTGATTTGCCATAACGTGTCAGGCTGTTGAGCGTGAGTGCCGGTGCGATTTTCCACTTAACGCGTGCGGTCAGCGTATCAACATCCGACTTGAGGAAATCATTAGCTTGCGCATACACTGGAACATTTTTTGCCGGAACGCGGTCGGGCACGGTGCCAACCAGATAATAACCAAGATCCGGTGCTTTATCTTCGGTACGCAAACCGTAGTAATCCAGCGTCACAAACAGATTTTCATTCGCTTCCCACAGACCAGACAGCGCCACACCTTTGCGATTGCGGTTTGATGGAGAGCGGTCTGGGATACCTTCATCACCGTAGAGAACGTTGGCACGCAAAGCGAAGTTATCGCCAAAGCCTTTGTTAATATCGGCAGTCACACGTTTCTGATTATCAGTACCTGCGCCGATAGAGACTTTGGAGAAATCTTTATCTAAAGTTGCCTGCTTTGTGATGGCGTTCACCGCACCACCAGCGCTGCCGCGGCCAGCAAAACTGGAGCTTGGTCCCTTGGAAATTTCTAATTGTTCAATCGCGAAACTTTCACGTGTCGTCATGCCTGGGTCACGCAGACCGTCAACGAATACGTCACTACGCGCTTCCTGACCGCGGATGATGTAACGGTCGCCAAAGGCGTTACCATTTTCACCGGTACCGAGGGTAATGCCAGGCTGTGCGCTCAGAATCTGTTTCAGTTCAGTCAGACCGGAATCATCGATAGCGGCTTTAGTAATGACAGAGATGGTTTGTGGTGTCTCAGCCAGCGGACGAGTGTGACGGGAATCACCAGATGTTTTTGCTTTGTAAGGGACGCCTGATTCTGCATTCGGGTTCGGATCCAGTGCTTTGCCATAAATTTGTACTTCTGGCAGTGCCTGCGTTTTGTCATCGGCTGGTTTTGTTGGTGCTGTCTGCGCCATCGCCACTAATGGAATAAACATCGCGGTGGAAATGCCCATAGCAATGCTGGTTTTATTCATGGAAATGAATGTCGTGTCATTGGTGCGTAGGCTATTTGGCTGGCGCGTTTGCTTATTTCTCAAGGTGTGCTCCTGGTTGAGGTTAAAGGTTTGCGCGTAGTGTAAACAACATTTTAATGAATGTAAATAGGAATTAGTCTCATTTGCATTGTTGTTACTTGTTTCAGTTAACGAGTGTCTGCCAAGGTATTGGCGCTGATACGTTGAGTTGCTAGATTTGAAGGGGGCGCGCCAACGCATGCTAGAGGAAATACCGACGGATATCTGTCGGAGCCAGATACAGGGCAAAGCGTTGCGATGCCGGCTGTGCCCTGTATCTGTAGAGATGGATTTATGCCGGAGGGATGTCGTCGCCAAACAGCGACGCCCATAATTGCCGCGTTGCTGCCACTTCCTGAGTAACTTTGCTGATGGCAATGCGGGCACGGTCTTCGCCTTGCAGGCGGATGCCGTGTTGCAATTTACGCAGCCAGCGATAGGCTTTTGCAGTCTGTCCAGCCAGATCGGCATCAATCAGACCGAGCTCGCCGCAGAGTTTCAGCAAGGCGATATTGCCGATATTGGCAGTCAGTTGCGGATATTGGTGCGCATATCTGAGCACTAAATACTGCACCATAAATTCGATATCGATCATGCCGCCAGCGTCATGCTTGAGATCGAATAATTCGCTGCGGTTAATGTTGGCGTCACGCATTTTTTTACGCATGCTGACGACTTCCTCCGATAATGCCGCGGCATCTCTGGTCTGACGCAATACCTGATCGCGGATACGTTCAAATTCCTGTGCGATCGCACTGTCGCCGGCGCAAAAGCGGGCGCGGGTCAGCGCCTGATGTTCCCATAACCAGGCGGATTGTTCCTGATAACGGGCGAATGAGGCTAGCGAAGACACCAATAAACCGCTCGCACCATCCGGGCGCAGCGCGATATCAATGTCGAACAATATGCCGGCCGGTGTGTGGCTGGTCATCCAGGTGATGAAGCGTTGCGCGAGTTTGGCGTAATTGCCGGGGGCTTCCTGATCGTCATCATCGTACAGAAAAATCACATCCAGATCCGACGCGTAACTGAGTTCTTTACCGCCCAGTTTGCCGTAGGCAATGACGGCAAAGCGTGGCACTTCGCGATGCCGGCTGGCGATGGTTTCCCATGCCGCCTGTATGGTTGCCGCTACGATCAAATCAGCGAGTTTCGAGAGCTCATCCGCCAGATGCTCAACGCTGAGTTGGCCTTCCAGATCTTGTGCCAGCAAGCGGAATTGCATTGCATGGTGCAGCTCGCGCAAGGTCTCCATCTGGCGTTCCGTATCGCCCTGGTGCTGGCTGAGTTGGCGCTGCAGATCCTGCTCAAAACTGCCCCAGTCAGGACGCTGGTGCAGCGATGATTCATCGAGCAGTTCGTCCAGCAGAATGGGATGGCGGGTCAAAAATTTGGCGGCCCAGTCGCTGGCTGCCATCATGCGGATGACGCGTGCCAGCGCATGCGGATATTCGGTGAGTAAGGAAAGATAGGCCGAGCGGCGCGCAATGGTTTCGAGAAAATCGAGCAGACGGTTCCAGCAAGCCAGTTGCATTTCTTCTTGTCTGGCAATCTGCGGCAAAGCATTGTTGATCAGCGCAATCATTTTATTGCGGCTGGATTCAGACAAGCTCTGTATTTTTCCCGACTGCCAACTGGCGATCAGTCGGCGTGCAACATCGCCCGCCTCATGGAAACCGGCGTTACTCAATTGTGATGTCAGTAATTCTTCGCTCTCGCTGCTGCCGAGATTGGCTGTCAGCAGGTATTGGGCTGCTTCCGTACTATTGTCTGCTTTGTCTTTGAAAATGGCGTCGAACTGTTCCGCGACAAAGGCGCGATGCGGCTGCAATTGCGCCAGCAGTTCTTCCACACTCTGGCAGCGCATCATCTGTGCAATGCGCAACTGGTCTTCGGTTTGCGCCGGGAAGGTATGCGTTTGCGCATCATCCAGATATTGCAAACGATGTTCGAGATTCCGCAAAAAAGTGTAGGAAGTAATTAACTGCTGCACCATCCGGGTGTCGAGTATCCCTTTTTCAGCCAGCGTCAGTAAGGTATTGCGGGTTGAGCGGTCACGCAGGCTGGTGTCGCGGCCGCCACGTATCAGTTGAAATACCTGTGCCAGAAATTCCACTTCCCGGATGCCGCCGCGCCCCAGCTTTACATTGTTGCTGCGTTCAGGATGTTTGCTTTCCTGGCGTACCACTTCGGCACGGATCTGCGCATGCATGGAGCGTAGCGAATCAATCGAGCCATAATCGAGATAGCGCCGATAGACAAACGGGCGGATGATTTTTTCCAGCGTCGCAATATCGTCTGCATGGCCGGTCATGGCGCGCGCTTTGACCCAGGCGTAACGTTCCCATTCGCGACCCTGAATCAGAAAATATTCCTCAACCATACCAAAGCTTGCAACAAGCGGGCCGGAGGCACCATTCGGGCGCAATGCCATATCAACGCGGAAGCTGAAACCGTCTTCGGTCACTTCAGAAATAGCGGCAATCAGCTTTTTACCGAGGCGGGTGAAGTATTCGTGATTCGACAGACTGCGTTGCGTACTGTCGCTGGTAACGGTATCGCCATCCTCGGCGTAGCAAAAAATCAGATCAATATCCGACGACACATTGAGTTCGTAGCCGCCCAGCTTACCCATGCCGAGTACGATCATTTCCTGCACGCGGCCGCTGTCTTCCCCGGTCGGCGTACCGTATAAACTCTGCATTTCAGCGCTGAGTGCGGCCAGATGCTGCTGCACCACGAAGTCGGCAAATTCGCTGATGGTCGTCACCACTTCGTGCATATCAGCGTCGCCGCACAGATCACGCTTGATCAGAGTGCAGACGACGAGGTTGCGCAAACGACGCATGGCTTTGTTCAGTGTCGCGCCAGATGAAATTTCTTTTTGTAAAATCTGAGCAAAAATTGCCGGGGTCAAGGATAATCTTGAAATCTCGTCCAACATTGCCTGACGGTCGCTGCCGCCTTGTAGCCAGCGTTGCAAAAAGCGCGATGCATGCAGAATATCGGGGATGTCAGCTTGGGTGGGTGGCGTGAGAGTCATAGTCAGTCGTCGGAAAAGCGCGGTGTCGTGGTGTGGCAGCAATTCTTGTTGCGGCGTTGCTTCGATTCTAAGTCATGTTGATCGGCTGCGGGCGTGTTAATCAAAGAAGTGTGAAGTTCCTCCTGGAAGGCGTAAATATACTCCGGGGGAGTATTATTTAAAGCCCAATGTTTCTGCGGACAATTGGGCGAAATCAAGAAAAATATAGGGGGGTATGTTGAAAATAGCGGTATATCCAGTGACCAGCGCCTTGTCGGCAGAATAGTGTCATTGCTTAAATGAAAACGGATATTCCCGCCTCTCAGCCATCCGCGCTCCCGGATCAGGAGCCAGTATTGCCTGCGCGCTCGCGCTGGCGTCGGCTGTCGTCGCATACTTTTGCCGCTTGCGGTGGCAGCATTCGCTTCGTTTTCCGCGCCGCTTTATTGCTGTACTTTGTGTTCTGCATCCTCGTGCTGGTGTTGCGCTATCTGGTATTGCCACATGTTGCCGATTACAAGCCGGAAGTGGAAGCGATGGTCAGTCGTGCGATCGGCCGCGAATTGCACATGGCGTCTTTGCAGGCGTCATGGCAAGGGCTGAATCCGCAGCTGGTATTGCAAAATGTAGAGATGCTTGATCAGCATGGCAAAGCGGCCTTGCGTTTGCCCGAAGTCAGGACGACGCTGTCGTGGTGGAGTCTGGCGTTGCTTGATCTGCGCTTCGACAACATCGAGCTGCATCAGCCGGTACTCGATATACAGCGTGATGCCGATGGCAAATTGTATATCGGTGGGTTTTTTATCGATCCGAAAAAGAAGAGCGACGGCAAAGGCCTCGATTGGGTGTTGGCGCAGCATCAGATTGTGATTAAACAAGGCTTGTTGCGCTGGAATGACCAGGCACGTAAGGCACCGGAATTACAGCTCAATGATGTCAGTCTGATTTTGCGCAATCGTTGGCAGCATCATCAGTTTGCACTACGTGCAACCCCGCCTGCGGCACTGACCGCACCGATCGATATTCGCGGCGATTTGCAGCATCCGCCATTCAGCAGACAAGTATCGGATTTTTCTAACTGGAGCGGTGAGCTGTATGCCGATCTGCAAAGTACCGACCTGCACGCATTGCGCTCGTATATTGATTATCCGGCCGATATCAGTCAGGGGTATGGCGCAGTAAGATCATGGTTGCGACTCGATCGCGGCCGCGTTGCTGATGTCAGCGCCGACCTGAAACTCGCGGATGTGCAGGGGAAATTTGCCAAAGACTTGCCTGAGCTGGATATGGCAGAAATTCGTGGTCGGGTGACTGCCAGTGAAAAAGCTGATCTGGGGAAAAAGTATCTGCCATCTTTGTTCGGCAAAGCGGGACACACGATTGCACTGACCGATTTTTACATGAAAGCCAGAGATGGTGCGGTCATGCCCGCAACCACTATCAGGGAAAGTTTTACCCCCGGCATAGGAAATCAGCCAGCGAAGGTTGAGTTGTATGCCAAATTTCTTGATTTGCAAATTCTGGCCAATTTTGCCGGACATCTGCCTTTACCCGCAGATCAGCGGCAGATGCTGGCAGATTTTGCGCCCAAGGGGCAATTAAAAGAATTCTCCGCGTCGTGGCAAGGGACTTATCCGGATGTCGCGGCCTACAAAGTGAAGGGCGAATTTATCAATTTGTCCATGCAGCCACAGCCAGCCCAGTTAGCTCGTGCCAAAACTACAAAAACACCGGCGAAAGCAGCGGTTCCGGCGATTCCTGGCTTTGAAAATTTATCCGGTACCGTTGATGCCAGTGACCGAGGCGGGGCATTTTTGCTGGATTCAAAAGACTTGTCCTTGCGCCTTGCCAGCTATTTCATTGATCCGGTCATGCCGTTTAACCGTTTGCAAATGCAGGCAAACTGGAAATTTCAAGCCGACGACAAGCTGATGTTTCAGATCAATAAGATGGATATGGTGCAGGAGAGTATGCACGCCACTTTATCTGGTAAACACATTATGTCTATGCGTGCATCGGCACAGCCGCAGCCCGGTGACGTCGATTTAACCGCGCATCTTGATGGTTTCGATCTGAAACAGCTGGATCGCTATATTCCTACGGTCGCCGAGCCGGATTTACGTCATTGGCTGACGAAAAGTATCCTTGATGGGCGCGCTGACGATGTTACCGTGCGCATTCGCGGCGACCTCGCGCATTTCCCATTTTCAGCCAGTGAACCTCATTCCAGAAACAAAGGTGAATTTCTGGTCAGAGGTAATCTGAGCGGCGGCAAACTGGATTTCACTGCAGGTGAGTTGGCGGAAGGTGGCAAAGCACCTTTATGGCCAGTCATCGACGACATCAAAGGGAATTTCATCTTTGAGCGCGCCAGAATGGAAATTAACGGCGATACGGCGAAAACCCTGGGCGCTGATCTGCGTAAGGTGAAAGCGGTGATTCCCGATTTATTAAGTGCGGGATCGGTTCTGAATATCGATGGCAACGCCAGCGGGCAACTGCAGACCATGCTGGCTTATGTCAGCGCCAGTCCTGTCGATGGCTGGTTGGGGCATTTTCTGGCGGAATCGAAAGCCAGCGCGAACGCCGGTTTAACATTAAAGCTGCAATTACCGTTGCGACACATGATTGATGCCAAAGTCAACGGCGTGCTGCAGTTTGCCAATAATGACGTGGTGCTGCAACCCGGCATTCCACTGGTCACCGGCGTCAACGGCAAACTCGAATTTAACGAGCGCGGTGTTAATCTCGGGACGCTGAAAGGAACTGCGCTGGGTGGGCCAATTGTGATCAGCGGCGGCTCGCAAAAAGATAACAGTATTCGCGTCCGGCTTGATGGCAGCGTCACTGGTGAGGGCTTGCGGCAGATGCTGCCAGCAGCGAATCGCGAGCAGATCAAGATAGATGGTACCAGCCGCTACATCGCAACGATCGCCGTGAAAAAGCAATTACCGGAAATCGTGATTGAATCGAATTTACAGGGAATGGCATTCAATTTTCCCGCACCTCTGAAAAAAAATGCGACAGAAGTGATGCCCTTGCGCATCGAACTGGTGCCACAGAACACAGCTGACAGCGGTGTTTTGCAGGATGAGTTGCGGATTCATCTTGGCAATGCGGTGCATGCAAAATATGTACGTCAGAAAAGCACCGATAAGCAGGCCAACTGGCAGCTCTTGCGTGGCGGTATCGGTGTGAATTTACCTGCGCCTGAGCCTTTGCGCGGGGTGGCGGTCAATATTGAAGCGAACGTACTGCATGTTGATGAGTGGCGCAGCGTCTTGAGCGCAAGTTCCACCGGCACGTTAGTGCCGAATACCAATACAGCGACTTCTGTGCCGAACGGCGCTGCTGGCAAAGTGGTACAGGGCATCACCGCTTTAAATATTGCACCGTATCTGGACGTCAGCACACTGGCATTAAAAACCGGTCAGTTGCATATCATGGGCAAGCAACTGGATCATGTCGTGATGGGCGTTTCTCATCACAATGATCTCTGGCAGGCGAATATTGATGCCAGCCAGGTTTCGGGTCATATCAGTTGGAATGACGGCAGCGCAAAAGCTGGCGCCGCGGGAGTGGGATCGGGGCCGGGCACCGTGACGGCACGGTTAAGCAAGCTGATTATCCCGCAAACGGCGGCAAGCGATGCTGGTGATTTGTTCGATGAAAAGCGGAGCAGTACCCAGATCCCGGGGCTCGATATCGTTGCGGATAATGTTGAGTTATTCAACAAAAAACTGGGCAGATTAGAGCTGCAAGCCAGTAATCAGATGAGTGGTACTTCGAATGAATGGCTGCTCAGTAAGGTGTTACTGAAAAATCCGGATGCGGAACTCAGGGCGACCGGACGCTGGGGCAATCGTACCGGGAATAGCACCGGGAATAGCACCGGGAATAGCACTGGGAATAGCGTGACTCAACTCAATTACGTGCTAGATATTGCGAACGCCGGGCAATTGCTGGACAGGCTGGGTTTTGCGAATGTCGTACGCGGTGGACGCGGACGTCTCGACGGTGACGTGAAATGGAATGGTTTGCCTTATGCGATGGATATTCCCAGCATGAGTGGCAAGGTCCAGCTTGATCTGGCCGCCGGGCAGTTTTTAAAGGTCGATCCGGGAGCCGCAAAGCTGCTGGGTGTGCTGAGTATGCAGTCGTTGCCACGACGTCTGACCCTCGATTTCCGGGATATATTTTCTGAGGGATTCGCTTTTGATGCGATTACCGGCAGCGCACAAATTCTGCAGGGTGTGGCGCGTACCGATAATCTGAAAATGCGCGGAGTGAATGCGACGGTGGTGATGGCTGGCAACGCTGATATCGTGAATGAATCTCAGCAATTGCATGTTGTGGTTATTCCTGTTATCAATGCCGGTGCAGCGTCAGTTGTGTATGGGCTGGCGGTCAATCCTGTGATCGGCTTGGGTACTTTCCTGGCGCAATTGTTCTTACGTGAACCGCTGGCAAAGGCTTTCACCTTCGAATATATGGTGAGTGGCCCGTGGAAAGATCCTCTGGTGAAAAAAATTGAACGTCAGGACAATCAGGACGTTGCAGGTGAGCATCGCGTGCAAGATGCCAAGAAAGGTGAATGATGAAAGTTGCAGCTATACAGATGGTTTCTTCCAACGTTCTGGCCGACAATATGGCAACCGCAAAACGCTTGTTGATCGCAGCGGCGGGCGAGGGTGCCGGATTATTGTTGTTACCGGAGTACTGGCCTTTAATGGGCTTGCAGGATACCGACAAACTGGCGATCGCGGAACCAGCCGGTAGCGGCCCTATGCAGGAATTTTTAGCGGAGATGGCGCGCTCATTGAAGGTCTGGATCATCGGCGGCACAATTCCGTTGCAGTCAGCTGAAGCCGGCAAAGTCATGAATTCGACACTGGTATTTGACCCGCAGGGCGTGCAGCGCGTCCGCTATGACAAAATTCATTTATTTGGTTTCTCTAAAGGCGAGGAGTCTTACGAAGAGGCGCGCACGATTACCGCCGGGGAACAGGTGACAACATTTGAAACCGACGCCGGGCGGGTTGGTCTGTCTATTTGCTATGACTTACGCTTTCCGGAATTATTCCGTGCGATGGGGCCTTGTTCTCTGATCGTTGTTCCTGCTGCTTTTACTTACACCACAGGTCAGGCGCACTGGGAAATTCTATTGCGCGCCAGAGCGATAGAGAATCAGTGTTACGTTCTGGCATCGGGGCAGGGCGGCAAACATCTGAATGGGCGTCGCACCTGGGGACATAGTATGCTGATTGACCCTTGGGGGAAGATCGTCGCAGAATTGCCGGAAGGCGAAGGTATGGTCAGCGGTGAAATTGATGCTGAACTTCTGCAGCAGATCCGCGCCAGCCTGCCCGCGTTGCAACACCGGAAATTATAGTTTCTTCCCTGCTTACCTCTCAGGACGGTTCAACTTCAAGTGTAAGTTATCAGGATACTGTTGTCGTCACTGAGTTGTTTTACAATGCATATATTGCATTCTTTTGTATTGGTTAATCTACTTTATGAGTTCTTCAAATTCAGCCTTGAACCACCTTGCGATTGCTCGCGACATTTTATTGACGCCATTTGGCCTGGACGACCATAAATTGTCGAAAGTGCTTGGTTCTATGTTCACTCACCGTGTGGACTATGCTGATCTGTATTTTCAGTTTACTCGCAGCGAAGGCTGGAGTCTTGAGGAAGGTATAGTCAAAACAGGTAGTTTTTCGATTGATCAGGGCGTTGGCGTTCGCGCTGTTTCAGGGGATAAGACCGCTTTTGCTTACTCCGATGAAATTTCTGAAAAGGCGTTGTCTGACGCAGCCAAAGCAACCAGAACGATTGCAGTTCAGGGCGCTGGCAAGATTAAAGTGGCTTCTGCTTTGCACGGAATTCAGGGACGGGATTTATATTTGCGAGATGATCCTTTGCATTCTCTTGACGCAAACGAAAAAGTGCGTTTGCTTGAGCGTATAGAAAAAATTGCGCGGGCAAAAGATCCGCGCATCGTACAGGTGATGGCATCGCTGGCTGGCGAGTATGACGTTATTCTGGTGGCCCGTAGTGATGGCGCGTTGGCGGCAGATATCCGCCCTCTGGTGCGCGTTTCCCTGACCGTGATCGCGGAGCAGAATGGTCGTCGTGAGATGGGTTCCAGTGGTGGCGGTGGTCGTTATGATTACTCTTATTTTTCCGATGTCTTGCTTGAACAGTACGCGGATGAAGCCGTGAAATCGGCTCTGGTGAATCTGGATGCCCGTCCTGCGCCGGCGGGACCGATGACAGTTGTGCTTGGGCCAGGCTGGCCTGGAGTGTTGTTGCATGAAGCGATAGGGCACGGTCTGGAAGGTGACTTCAATCGCAAAGGATCCAGTACGTTTTCTGGCCGTATCGGTGAACGCGTTGCCGCAAAAGGGGTGACTGTCGTTGATGATGGCACGATGCAACATCGCCGTGGTTCGCTCAATATCGACGATGAGGGGAATCCTACCCAATGCAGTACGCTGATTGAAGACGGGATACTCAAGGGATACATGCAGGATACGATGAATGCGCGCCTGATGAAGATGGCCGTCACTGGGAATGCCCGGCGAGAGTCGTTCGCGCATTTGCCTATGCCGCGCATGACCAACACCTATATGCTGGCCGGAGATAAAGATCCGGCTGAGATTCTCGCTTCAGTGAAAAATGGCTTATATGCGGTGAATTTTGGCGGTGGTCAGGTTGATATCACCAATGGCAAATTTGTATTTTCTGCTAGTGAAGCCTATATGATAGAAAACGGTAAGCTTAGTTACCCGGTGAAAGGCGCAACACTGATCGGTAACGGACCGGAAGTATTGAATCATGTATCTATGATCGGTAATGATTTACGTCTTGATTCCGGTATTGGTGTCTGCGGAAAAGAAGGTCAGAGTCTGCCGGTGGGAGTTGGTCAGCCGAGTCTGCGTATTGATGGCCTGACCGTCGGTGGGACTGCGTAATTTTGCGATTGGTTTCTGGTTTTGATTGAGGACGACGCCCCATGTTTGTGATTGCTGTCGTGTCAGCAAAAGGTGGCGTAGGAAAGACTACGCTATCAGCCAACCTTGCGGTTGGTATTGCGCAGCGTGGTCACCCCACTCTGGTGGTTGATCTCGATCCGCAAAATGCGTTGCAATGGCATCTCGGCGGGCTGGATCAGAACGAATGCAAGGGGATCAGTGCATTGACCGGTACACGCACCAGACTTGCAGGAGTGACACATGCCAGCCCTTATCACGTTTATTTTTCTCCTTATGGACGTGGAGGAGAGGTGCAGCGTCAGCGTTTTGAGAGCATTCTGGAAAAACAAGACGATTGGCTGCGCGGTAAGTTACAAAAAGCAAATTTGTCGGAAAACGCGATCGTGTTATTGGATACCCCGCCTGGGCCTTCCGTATATCTGAAGCAGGCAATTCATGCCGCAGATTATGTTCTTGCCGTGGTATTGGCTGACGCGGCGTCCTACTCCACCTTACCTGAGATGGAAGAATTGATCTCTGCCTACAGGCCGCCAAGCGCGCAGATTACAGGATCCGCCTATGTGATTAATCAATCGGCGAAGCGGCAGTTGGCGCAAGATGTATTAGCACTGTTTCACACGCAATTAGGTGAGCGCATGGTGCCTTGGGTGATACCGGAAGATGCTGAAGTTGAAGAAGCTTTAGCCTACGAGTGTCCGCTTTTGCATTATCGCCCTGATAATCCGGCCACAAAGAAAATACAGTCTGTCGTTGATTGGTTGCTTTTGCGCGCCCCGAAATCTCATTGAATGAATAAATTTCCTCCTCTTTTCTCCTCTGTTTGAGTGGATGGTTGGATGACCTCCGTTCTGCGCCTGAAGATATTCTCCGTGAAAACCATCTAGCGTTTGCCAGCTCAGATGGATAGTTACGCCATATAAGCGAGCTATCAGAAAATAAAAATCAATTAATTATTAATGTAACAATGTTTTTTGTCATCTGCCATGTTCAAATGGCGGGTAATTGTAAGTAAATGAAATGATTATTTACTTCTGATGAATTCTGATTTATCGCAAACAAATGTTTTTGCTTTGAAACTTATTGAGAAAAAATGACTCTGCATTGATGTTTGGATATTCCTAGTTATAAATTGTTGACATTTGTTTACTGTGTATCGCTAGACGATCAATTCTGGTGGGTGTTAAAGTTTCAGCCGATGAACTTGGTTTGGTTTCAGATGCCGGGTGCAGAAAGATCAGCAAAATAATGAATGGAAGTGTTTAAGTATGTTGAAGAAAAACCTGCAGTATTACGAGTCTCAACAGTGCTCGAATCAATGGAGAACATTTCTTGCTGCGTTTTCTGCTGAGTTTGCCTCTAAAGGCGAGGTGTCTGATTTACGTGCGTTTATGTATCAGATGGGACGGACGATGGCAGCGGCTTTTCCTGCGCCCAATGGCAGTAGTTTGCAAGCACTTGAGGATAGTATTAATTCTCACTGGTCGCAAATTGATTGGGGCTGGGTGGCACTGATAGAGCAAGCGGAGAGTCTCGTTGTTGAACACCATGCTTCTCCGTTAAAAGTGGCTTTTGGTGAGGACGCACTGGTATGGTCATCTGCGCTACTCGAAGGTGTTTATGCGCAGCTGTTTGATAACCTCGGGATGGATAAATCGCTTTGCTTGAGGCAGCGCGGTGATGCTTTAGAAGATGGTCAGTTGTTTGTTTTTGAATTAAAGAAACAGCTCGATGAGCCGACATATTTCACACGTCGTTGATTGTCGGATAAAGAAGTATTAAGTATTGAAAAGGGCTGTAAAGATTATGGATGATGACGTTAAAAATCTTTTTCAAAAGTTTGGGCAACCAGCGACAGCATACCAAGAGATAAATCGTGATGTCGAAAGCGAGCAGGCTAAAATGCGCTGGCCGCTTTTGCGCGATGTCAGGGTACACGCAATTCCTGATAACTCGATGTCCGAAGACATGGAGCCACTCCCGGCACCGCAAGTCCCGCCATCAATAAGGCCAGAAATTATGCCCGGAATTGATCGTAAGCCAGTGTTAAAAGAAAGTATCGGTAGCAGTTATCAAGGAACGAGTGATATTTTCGGCAGAAAAAAAGACCTGACACCGACAGGGGCAGTCGTTGCTGCCCCTGAACAGATCAACGGTTCTGCAAGCTTATTCAGATCTGAGCGTCAGCCAAAAGTTACGTTACCTCATACGGATGAGCAACTGCAACAAAGCAGCAGTTTGTTTCGCCCTTTGCCTGTGGATACAATGAGTGCGAAAGGGTACGGATCGGCCTCTCAGGAAAAAGTAGCAGTTTTACCTGTTCATGCAGATAAAGACCAAGCTGTCTCTGACATTTTTAAACGACTGGCTAAGCAACCGGAGCCAGCTAAAACCGTCGATACTTCAGTGAATTCCTTTTTCAAAAAAATCTTCAAATCATGAGGATAGTTGCGGTCATTTCTCCCAAAGGAGGGGTAGGAAAGACAACGGTCACGGCTAACCTCGCGGCATCGCTTGCGCGCATGGGGGCTAAGGTGGTTGTGTTGGATCTCGATCCTCAGAATGCGCTGAGATTGCATTTCGGAATACCCTACGAGGATGCTTCTGGCATTGCAATCCGCAATCTGGCTGATGATCGCTGGTCGCACGTGTTGTACCAAAGCACTTATGGCGTTGATTTTTTACCATACGGAACGGTGGAGGAAGATCAGCGCGCGGTATTTGAAGATGCGGTCAGGGGAAATCCGGATTGGTTGCTTTCTCATTTACAGAATTTATTTCTGGGGCCAGAGACCATCGTTTTAATTGACACACCGCCGGGTCCAAGCATTTATTTGCAGCAAGTGCTCAGCGTTGCACATATCGGGCTGGTTGTGCTGAAGCCCGACGCTGCTTCCTATTCGACTATCCCTTCTATTGAGTCCCTGATTCAATATTACACAGCAGGAAGAAAAGATTTTCTCGGCTACTGTTACGTCTTGAATCAAATGGATGCATCAAGACAATTATGTCGTGATGTCCATGGCATGCTGCGGACAACCTTGGGCGACAAATTTGTGCCTTCCACGATTCATAAGGATGAAGCCGTGAGTGAGGCACTGGCGTGCCAGATGCCGGTTTCTTACTATGCGCAACACAGTTCAGCAACACATGATGTGCAGCAACTTGCTGCATGGCTGCAGGAAAATTTTGGACTGATCGATTAATGCGCTCAATACTGAACTCCAGATATTTATACGGCCGGCTCAATGAATTTGGACGATTGATGGTTAACTGGTCCGGGTGGAATTCGAAGTTGCCGCGCGTGTTGGCGCTGATTGTTGCCGCCGTGCTGTTCTGGATTTCGATCAGTATTCCAATGGAGTTACCATACCAGACCTTTTTCTCGGCAGTGATATTTTCCACTGCGATGTATTTACGCCGATACACGGGAACGCTGATTTCACTGATCATGGTGATGTTTTCTGTCAGCGCAACCAGCCGTTATATTTACTGGCGGGTTAACTACACAATCGATACTGAAAATCTGGTCGATTTGTTTTTTGCGTTGGTACTGATCCTCGCAGAAGTTTACGCGTGGCTGGTGCTGCTGCTGGGATATTTGCAAACTGCCTGGCCTTTGCGGCGCAAACCGGTCATCTTGCCGACCGATACATCAAGCTGGCCGGTTGTTGATCTGTTTATCCCGACTTATAACGAAGATTTGGCTGTGGTCAAACCTACTGTCATGGCGGCGATGGGCATAGACTGGCCTAAAGACAAACTGAATATCATTATTCTGGACGATGGACGGCGCCCCGAATTTGCTGAGTTCGCTGAGACTATCGGTGTCCAGTGTTTTACGCGCTCCGATAATAACCACGCCAAGGCGGGCAATATTAACGCTGCGCTGAAGCGCACTACCGGTGAATTTGTCGCGATTTTTGACTGCGATCACATGCCGACCCGTTCGTTTTTGCAATACACGATGGGATGGTTTCTGGTTGATCCGAAACTGGCGATGATACAGACGCCCCATCATTTTTTATCACCAGATCCATTTGAAAGAAATCTGCATACGTTCCGACATGTACCCAACGAAGGCGAGCTGTTTTACGGCTTGATTCAGGATGGAAATGATTTATGGAACGCGACTTTTTTTTGCGGTTCGTGCGCAATTTTGCGGCGTACTTATCTCGAAGAGATTGGTGGTATCGCCGTTGAAACCGTGACTGAAGATGCGCACACCGCATTAAAAATGCAAAGGCTCGGGTATAACACGGCGTATCTGGCACTGCCGCAAGCGGCGGGGCTGGCAACCGAAAGTTTGTCCGCGCACGTGGGGCAGCGCATACGCTGGGCGCGTGGAATGGCACAGATTTTCAGGGTGGATAATCCTTTGTTAGGTAAGGGGCTGACTTTTGGGCAGCGACTTTGCTACAGCAATGCGATGCTGCATTTTTTCTACGGCCTGCCGCGCATGGTGTTCCTGTTGGCGCCCATTTCGTATCTGTTTTTTGAAGTTCATATCATCAAGGCGTCGGCGATTTCTATTGCGGCATATTCGTTGCCGCATTTGCTGCACGCCAACTTGACCAACTCCCGTATTCAGGGCGCTCACCGGCATTCATTCTGGGCAGAAGTCTATGAGGCAACCCTTGCCTGGTATATCTTCCGGCCAACGATGGTGGCGTTGATTAATCCTAAATTAGGTAAGTTCAACGTTACTGCCAAAGGTGGTTTAGTTGAAGAGGAACACTTTGACTGGGTGATTTCTAAACCCTATCTGGTGATGCTGGCCTTGAATATTTTAGGTTTCATCGTTGGTATCGGGCGGGCTATCTGGTGGAATAGCTATGAGCTCGATACGG
Organism: Cognatundibacterium rivi; assembly: GCF_018139565.1. Lineage (GTDB taxonomy): Bacteria > Pseudomonadota > Gammaproteobacteria > Burkholderiales > Burkholderiaceae_D > Undibacterium > Undibacterium rivi. The sequence goes on along the minus strand of NZ_JAGSPK010000003.1, from coordinate 137,867 downwards.
TTTTGCTGAACATGTTATGGACGATTTATAACCTGGTTATTCTTGGCGCGACTCTTGCCGTGGCAACCGAGTCCAAACAGGTACGGCGCTCCCACCGCGTCCGTGCAGAATTGAGCGCCACATTGCGCTTGCCAAATGGACACTCCTTTGTTTGTCAGACCGAGGATTTTTCTATGGGTGGCATGTCCCTCAAAGTACCTGAAGGTTTCAAAATGGAGAAAGGCCAAGAGGCAATGATTTCGCTGTATGGCACGAATGGGGAATGTTTATTTCCATCGAAAGTCATTTTCTCAAAAGAGAATTTATTGAGTCTGCAATTTTTGGATCTGAGTTTACAGCAACAGATGGATCTGATCAGTTGCACAATTGGTCGCGCTGATGTCTGGTTGAATTGGTCTGAGGAGCGCGATCTGGATCATCCTTTGAATGGTTTAAAAGAAATTGCCTTTCATAGTATGCGTGGTTTTATCCGGTTCGGAGCCGGGTTGAGGCAATACTTAGGAAAAAGCGCTTAGCACATGAATACACTTACTGAAGCGAACATTGTGAAAAACATGAAATCAACATTGCCTTGGAAAAAAACTGTCAAAACCACGCTTGCCCTGGCAATTGCATTTGGTATGAGTGTGATTGCGCATGATGACGTTTTTGCGAAATCGAAGCGCGCAAAATCTGCTGAAACGCAAACGGAAGAATCGGAAAAAACATCGGCAAGCGACGTTGCTGTCGGTGCCTCAACACCGGTTCCTGGCCAGAAAGTGTATACCATCAGCCTCAAGCAGATGGGGCAGGGCTCGAATATCGAATTGCGTGGCGTTGAAGGTGAGCGTACATTTCCTTTCACCGTCCGCAGTGACGAAGTGATTACCTCTGCAAAAATACGTTATGGCATTGCGTATTCGCCAGCGCTGTTGCCGGATTTGTCGCATATCAAAGTTTCGGTTAACAATGAGCTGGTCAGCGTTGTACCTCTGCCTAAAGATAATCCTAAGGGTATCGTCCGCGAAGACAATATCGATCCGCGATTTTTTGCGGATTTTAATCAGCTCAGTTTCAAACTGATAGGGCATTACACCAGAGAATGTGAAGATCCCTATCATTCCAGCTTGTGGGCAAAAATCAGTAATACGACACAATTGGAACTGACCGTCAGCACAATCGATCTGGCGAATGATCTGGCGCTGCTGCCTGGGCCATTTTTTGACAAGCGTGACTCCAAATTGCTGGAGTTGCCGTTTGTGTTGCCCAATGGCGCATCATTGGAACTGTTGCGCAATGCGGGTGTTGTTGCTTCCTGGTTCGGTCAGTTGGCGTCCTATCGCGGTGCTCGTTTTCCGGTCGCTGACGGCATGCCTAAATCGCATGCGATCGTATTCGCAACGACGAAAGAAGCCCCCGCCGGTGTGCAATTACCTGTGATTAATGGTCCGACCTTGATGGTGGTACCAAATCCGCAAAACCCGAAAACAAAGTTGTTGTTAGTTTTAGGGCGTGACAATGCAGAGCTGAAAATTGCGACGCAAGCGTTGACACTGGGACAAACGGCATTGGCGGGACAGACAGCGATTATCCGTAACTTTAAAGAGCCAGCGCTGCGTAAAGCCTATGATGCCCCTAAATGGCTGCCAACTTCGCGGCCGGTTAAATTCGGCGAACTGACTCCGCTGCAAAGTTTGCAGGTGAATGGCCTGACGCCCGATCTGATCCGGATTAACATGCGGGTGGCACCTGATTTGTTCACCTGGCAGACCGAGGGCGTTCCTATGGATCTGCGTTATCGCTTCACGCCCAGACCAACGATAGACAAGTCAACGTTAAATATCGGTATTAACGATGGTTTTGTCCGCGCATTGTCTTTGTCTGGTGCAGAACCGGAAAAAGGCAAGATCAAAGAATCTGTGATGCTTTTCTTTAAGTCGGGCCTGCGTTACGCTCAGGAGGAAATCCAAGTACCGACATTCCGAATCGGTGCTGAAAATCAGCTGCAATTTCACTTCTTCTACGACTATCCTAAGCAAGGCGCTTGTAAAGATGTGTATCTGGATAACGTGCGCTCCACGATTGACCCAGATTCGACCATCGATTTTTCACACATGCCGCATTACGCGACTTACCCCAACCTCGCCTACATTGCGAATGCCGGGTTTCCCTTTACCAAATTGGCAGACTTATCTGAAACGGCAGTCATTCTTCCTGAGCGTGCCAGTAATCAGGAGCTGGAAGTCTTTTTCAATCTGATGGGACGCATGGGAGAATCAACCGGCTATCCGGTCACCAACAATACTGTGATCTACGGTAGCGATGTCGAAAAACACAGCAATAAAGATTTGCTCGTGATTGCGACTAACGGTAACCAGCCGCTTCTGAAACAATGGTCGAAATATATGCCACTGACCATTGATGAAACAGGGAATCGTTTGCAATTGCCGACCGGATTTTTACGTGTTCTAGCGCGTTGGGCTGGTAAAGATCTGGATGAGCTGGAGCGTAAATCCGGCGAAATGTTAGCCAGTACCGGAAGTGCATTTGGCACCGTCATGCAGTTTGAATCGCCACTGTCTGCCGGTCACAGCGTTGTCGTTGTGACTTCGGGCAGCCCCCGCGGCTTACTGGATGTGACAGATGGTTTGAACAAAGCTGATCTTCGCAGCCAATTCCAGGGCGATCTGGTGTTGATTAAAGGTGATAAGGTCATCAATGCATTGATCGGTAATACCTATTATTCCGGTCATCTGCCTTTATGGACCTGGCTGAAGTGGAATCTGTCAACGAAACCTGTTTTGCTGATTGCTTTCCTGATGTTAGCGTCATTGATTGCCGCCGCTTTACTGTTCCGCTATTTACGTAAAAAGGCAGCCCAGCGCTTGAAAGCGAATGAGCCCAAAGATCAACATTGATGCATCAAAAATAACTGAATAAAAGAGTAAATTTACACAGGCAGACCACATCATTGTGGTCTGCCTGTTTATAATTTAATGCCAGTTTTAAAGCAGATTTCAAAATCTCCAATTGAGGTAGAGATCGCTTCATTAAAGTGTTGAATAGGGGATGGTAATGGTTTTCAAAAGAAAAGCGATGGCGTTGGCGCTTTTAGCGATGTGTGTGGAATGCAGCACTGCTTTTGCAAACTCTCCTCTGACCCAGAAATTAGTGGAACAGGCACATTTTTGGGAGCAGCGCGGTCGTGACGATAATGCAGCCGATGCCTGGCGCAAGGTACTGAAAGTCGATGCGAATAATATCGAGGCATTGGTTGCACTGGGTATCTTCGACGCTCACAGCGGCAATGCGGATTTAGCGAAAAATCACCTTGATAAGCTGAGAGAGATCAAAGCAGGCAGTGCGCAAATTCGTTTGGTAGAAAAAGCGCTCAGTCTCGGTACTGCCGGGGGGAAGTCTCAGCTTGAAAATGCCAGACGACTGGCGCAACAAGGCGATACCGAAGCCGCAGCCGACAGTTATCGTATGATCGGTGATGCATCCCGCCTGAAAGGCGATGCGGCACTTGAATATTATCAGGTGCTGGCCGGTACTAAATCTGGTTATGCCGAGGCAAAACGCGGCCTTGAAAAGCTGGCGAAAGAAAATCCCTCCAATCATAAATATGCGTTGGCTTACGCGCAGGTACTGACTTACCGCGATGCCAGCAGACCAGAAGGAATCGCCTTACTGGAAAGTCTGACCAGTAAAGCTGACGTATCCAGACAGGCGGAAGAGGCATGGCGTCAGGCTTTGACCTGGATGGGGCTGCAAAGCAGCAACAGTAAGTATTTCAGAAATTATCTGGAAAAACATCCGCAGGATAAAACCATACAAGACAAACTCGCGAGCGTGAATCGTCCGGTCAGGAATGAGGTGCCGGAAGAGCGCCGTCCCGTCAGTAAGCCAAAACCCGAAAGCCCGTTAGCAAAAGGATCTGCACTCGGCTTTAAGGCACTGGATGCCAATGATGTGCCGACTGCAGAGAAAGAATTCCAGTCACTGATCAAGTCTCATCCTAAAGATCCTGTTGGTTATGGTGGCATGGGGCTGGTCAAAATGCGACAGGAAGAATTTATTGAGGCACGTAAATTCCTGCAAAAAGCCTTAGATTTTTCATCCGCAAAAGCGAAATCGAATTGGAAGCAGGCATTTGACGGTGCCAATTACTGGGCGCTGATCGAAGATGCACGCACCGCTTTTGAAGATGCTGACAGCGTAAAAGGCATTGCTTTATTGCGTAAAGCGGTTGAGATCAACGGCACTGAACCATCCGGGCTTTTACAACTCGCCGACGCGTTGCAGGCTGAAAACGATATGGCAGGCGCAGAAGAAAACTTTAAACGTGTTTTTAATGCAGATAAAAAAGAAATGCGCGCGCTCGATGGCCTGATCGGCATCTATGTTTTACAAAAACGGCTTAGTGATCTGGAGGCGCTGGGTGAATATTTATTGCCTCGTCATCTGGCGATCGTCGCGAATCTGAAGTCGGAGCAAATGGCGGCGCAGGCAAAACAACTTGAAGCCGCGGGCGACATCGTTGGTGCACAAAGGGTGTTGGAAGACGCGGTACTGATCAAGCCGGACGATGCCTGGTTAAGAATGTCGCTGGCCAAAATTTATCTGAAACGGGATATGGCACCGCAGGCGCAGGCATTGTTAGATGCGCTGACGAATGTTGAAAAACCCGATGCAGAGGCGCTCTACGTCAGTGCCTTGCTCAGTCAGATGCAGCAACTGTGGTGGGAAGGTTTGCAAACACTGGAGCGCATTCCTGCCAATGCGCGCAAGCCGGAAATGTTTGCTCTGCAAAAGCAATTGTGGATACGCGTCCAGCTTGACCGGATTGATCTTTTGAACAAACGTGGCTACGTCGATCAGGTCAGGGGCATCCTAGCAGAGATTGAAGCGGCTGCAGGAACGGATAGTGAGTATATTGGCACCCTTGCAGCCTTGTACATCAAGTTAGGCGATACCGAACGCGGTTTTGCCATGATACGGCAGGCAGTGCAAAATACGCAGCAACCGTCTGCCAGCCTTTTGCTGCAATACGCCAGCACCTTGATGCAGGCGAATCAGGAAGCTGAGCTGGACGCCGTGATGCGTAAGGTCGCCGCGATGCCGAAATTGCAGGAGGACGAAGTAAAATCCTTCAAGCAATTGCAAAAGGCTTTGTCCATGCGTTACTCCGAGCGTGCCAGAGAGGCGAAAGACTACGCGGCGGCTTACGCTTATATCCAGCCTTATCTGATCGAGACGCCGGACGATAATTTATTGCTGCTGACCCTGGCGCGTATTTATTCGTCCGCCGGTGATAGCGAACCGGCAAAAGAGTTGTATACCAAAGTACTGGAAACCGATCCGGATAATCCCGAGGTATTACAAGGCCTGGTCTTTGCGGCGATACAAATCAAAGATTTCAGCGGTGCCGAAAATTATCTTGAGAAGTTAATGCGCATGCAGCCGGAGAATCCACGCTTTATTGCGCTGGCGGGTAATGTTGCGCGCGCGCAGGGACACAATAGCAAGGCGCTGGGTTACTTCAAAAAAGCCCTGGCACTGGAGCAGGCGCAGCGACCATTGTCCGGCGCTGGTGTCGACGGTTTGCGCCTGGTCACACCGGGTTCGGTTGCTAACAACCTCAACAATTTCAAAGTCAATCCTTTTGCTGAACGTAAGGAGGATCCTGTTGCCGCGGTGACGCAAGTCGCCGCACCAGCGGCGTTAGTGACTGCGGCAGCGACGCGCACACCACCAGTATTAAAAGAGGTGCCACAGCTTGCGCCGCAATATGCTGCCGCGGCGAAGCCTGCAAGCACAACGTCCGCAGTAGTCACGCCGGTCTCAGCAACACCGCTTGTTGCGAATGGATCTGCACCCGGCGCGACAAGTACATCAGGTACAACAAATACGATAGTTGTACCGGCAGCCGTCAGTAACTCAACTGGCGTCGCTGTTGCTGGCAATGTCAGCAACAAATCAGTTAACGCACCAGCATTACTCAGCGTGCCTGCTGTGCCACCAGTATCACAAAGCTCTGCGGTGATACGCAGCAACCCTTTGCCAGTAGCGAAGCCTGTGGCTGGAAATGCAGTCAGCGGCGCTGATGTAAAAAAAGCCTCACCGTTTTCATCAGTCACCGGGCGCAAAACAGATTCAGCCGCGTCAACGGCGCCTGTCAGCGCCGAAGAGGCTGCACTGATCAAAGAGATTGATGCACTCAATGAGCTTAATCGTTCTGAAGTCACCGCCGGGTTTTCTGCCAGAGCACGCAGTGGTCAAAGCGGTTTATCTCAGTTAAAAGATCTGGAAACACCGATAGAAGCGCATATCACGACATTGGGTTACGGCCAGTTTGGCTTGAAGGTGATTCCTGTCGTGATTGATGCCGGAACTTTGCAACTGAATGATGCGAATGTCGCAGGTCAGTTCGGGCGCAATACTATACTCAATGAACAGGCAAAATTCGCCAAAGTCGCTTTTTCAACTCAAGCCAGAACACGTGGCTTATCGGATGCTTCTTCCATCGAGCAAGTGGCGAAAGGTGTGGCGCTGAATCTGAGTTATGAGTTGGCAGGTGTGAAGCTTGATGTCGGTTCCAGTCCACTGAACTTTCCTATCCAGAATGTTGTTGGTGGACTTCGCTGGAGCACGCAGTCGGACGGTCTCAATTTCAGTGCAGAAGTGTCCCGTCGTTCTGTGACGGATAGTTATCTGTCGTATGCGGGAGCAAAAGACAGCCTGTACGGACTGAACTGGGGCGGCGTTACCAGAAATGGCTTACGTCTGGATACATCTTACGATGGCGAGGACGGCGGTGTTTACGGTGCTCTCGGCGTGTATGGCATCAATGGTAAAAACGTCGTCAAAAACACGCAGGTTGATGCGGGTGCCGGCATTTACTGGCGGGCTTACCGCACCAAAGACACCACAGTCACGACCGGGCTGGGTTTAAATTCAAGTTTCTATAAAAAGAATCTGCGTTATTTCACTTACGGTCACGGTGGCTATTTCAGCCCGCAATCATATATCGCGCTGAATGTGCCGCTGGAGATCAGCGGACGTTATGGCAAATTGTCGTATCAGGCTGGTGCATCGGTCGGTGTTCAGCATTTCCGTGAAGATGCGACACCGTATTACCCTTTGATCAGCGCGGATCAGACCGAGCTTGAGTTATTTGCAGCGGCGAATCCTGCGTTGAATATTGCCAGCAGCTATGCGGGGCAGTCGCATACCGGATTGCAGTATAAAATTTCCGGCGCCTTAGAGTATTTGCTGTCACCGCATTTCACGTTGGGCGGCAGATTCTCTGCCGATAACTCGGGTGACTTTACCGATGCCAGCGGCATGCTGTATATCCGTTACACGTTCGAGCCGCGGCGGGGTCAGGTTGCGTTCCCGCCGATTGCGCCTAAGCCTTACTATTTGGGAAATTGACCGATGAAAACTATCATGAAGACACTGATCGTCACATCGGCAGCGCTGCTGTTAACAACCGTGGTAAGTGCTGCGGATTTACAGTCAGAAGGACGGGTACATCTGGCTGAAGGGGACGCAGCTGCGGCGAGTAAAAAATTTGCTGAAGCAGCGAAAGTAAATCCATTTGATGCATCTGCGTTAAATAATCAGGCGGTATCGCTGGCAGCGCAGGGCGATTATGAAAACGCACTGAATTTGCTGGAGCGCGCCGTCCGGCTTAATCCCGAGCGTCGTGATATTGCGACCAACCTGACCAGCATGCGGCAATGGATGGCGCGCAACGTACCACAAGTGAAATTGAAAGAGCAGAGCAAACCCATCATGAATGTGTATCCGGATGGCGATATTCCGCCGGAACCACCAGCGCTTTGGAAAAAATAAATACGAATTGGCGGGATTGGGCTTGCCAATTGCTGATTTTTGATGCAATATCAATCCCGAACTTTTTAAGTTTTATCAAAATTTAATATAGCGATTTAAGATAAACGCCTAATTTATGAAACTTGCGCACTTCTTTTTCTTTTTTTACTTTAGCTATTCCAAGCCACAGGCGGTCGGAAGAAGGTAAGCGCACAAAGAAAAAAAGCTCAACCAGATTTCTGAAAAAACCGCCAGTCATGGCGGTTTTTTTTTGCCACGAATTTAGCCCACGAATTCAGCCATTTGCACTTATTTATATTTGAAAGACACAGGAGAGAACATGCACCGTACCGACGATTTACGCATACGCGAAATGAAAGAACTGGTCCCACCTTCACATTTGATCCGTGAATTTGCCTGTTCTGCCAAAGCATCTGAAACCGCTGCACACGCACGCACCGCCTTGCACGATATTCTGCATGGTAAAGATGATCGCCTGATGGTGGTGATTGGTCCTTGTTCGATTCACGATACCAAAGCCGCGATGGAATATGCACGTCGCCTGGCGGAACAGCGCACACGTTTTGCCGGTGAGTTAGAAATCGTCATGCGCGTGTATTTCGAAAAACCGCGTACCACCGTTGGCTGGAAAGGTCTGATTAACGATCCCTACATGGATAACAGCTTCCGCATCAACGATGGCCTGCGTATTGCGCGTGAATTGCTGCTGAACATCAATGAACTCGGCTTGCCAGCGGGGACAGAATTTCTCGATGTAATCAGCCCGCAGTACATTGCTGACCTGATCAGCTGGGGCGCGATCGGTGCCCGCACCACAGAATCGCAGGTTCACCGCGAGCTGGCATCAGGTTTGTCTTGCCCTGTCGGCTTTAAGAATGGCACTGATGGCAACGTCAAAATTGCGGTCGATGCGATCAAGGCATCATCGCAGTCACATCATTTTTTATCAGTGACTAAAGGCGGCCATTCAGCGATTGTTTCGACCAACGGTAACGAAGATTGCCACATTATTCTGCGCGGCGGAAAAACACCGAATTACGATGCGGCGAGTGTCGATGCGGCCTGCAAAGATATCGCGAAAGCCGGTCTGGCGGCGCGCCTGATGATCGATGCGTCCCATGCTAACAGCTCGAAAAATCCGGCGAACCAGATTCCGGTCTGTGCCGATATCGGCGCTCAGGTTGCTGCTGGTGACACGCGTATTGTTGGGGTGATGGTTGAGTCACATCTGGTGGCCGGACGTCAGGATCTGGTGCCGGGACAGGAGCTGGTGTATGGTCAGTCTGTGACCGATGGTTGTATCGACTGGGATTCCAGCGTCAAGGTGTTAGAAGGTCTGGCAGCGGCGGTCAAACAGCGTCGCGTCGTTGAGGCGCAACCAGCGTAAGTGTGCTGCCTTATTGGTGTCTGTGACCCTGATCAGAAACGTTTGCTCAGGGTCATCTGATCGCCTTCACGCCGCATTTCCATGCGGTTCAGAAACGACATACCCAGCAAAGGCATCGTCAGGCCTGCTTCGATGACCGAAGCATCCACCTGATGTAATTCGATATCACCGATCTTGATGGTGTCGAGCTTGATCAGATACGTATTGACGACGCCACCAGCGGTATTGGCGCGGCCCATGCGGCCAGCTTTGTAATTCAGACCGATGCGCGTCGCATCGGCTGCGGGCAGGGCGATCAGGCTGGCACCGGTATCGACCATCATATTCACACCGACGCCGTTGATCATCGCCGGTGCCATAAAATGTCCGCGGTCGCCGGCTTTCAGCACCACGCTGTTACCGCTGCTGGCGGCAGAGCGGTGAACAGTTTGTCCCATCACCAACACGTAGCGTTTGCCGTTGCTGACGATGGTGGCGGATTCCCTATCTGCATCAACCAGTTTGGTGTCGCTGCTCAGCGCGCTGCCTACCGCATAAGTCTTAGGCGGTGCGCCATCGATCACCAGTATCGCCTTGCCCGGAAATAAACCGACTACGCCGACATCCGTTGCGAATGATGACAGTGAATACAGGAAAAGTGGCAGCAGGGCAAAGCGTTTCATGGTGACTTTCGGTATGAAGTACGGCATGCGGAATGAAGCGGGGAGCGCAGCATATCGCACCAAACGGCGCGATATGTCCATCAGCAATCAGTCGCGGAAATTATTAAATTCCAGCGGCAGATCTTTGATTTCCTTGCGCAGTAAAGCCATCGCCGCCTGCAGATCATCACGCTTGGCACCCTGAACGCGCACGGCATCGCCTTGTATGCTAGCTTGCACTTTCATTTTGCTGTCTTTCAGCACTTTGACGATTTTCTTCGCATCTTCAGTCTCAATGCCATTTTTGACCTTGATGACTTGTTTGACTTTGTCGCCACTGATTTTTTCGACTTTGCCGAAATCGAGGAAGCGCACGTCAACTTTACGTTTCCCCATGGTTTGTGTCAGCTCGGTAATGATCTGATCCAGATGGAATTCTGTATCGCCAAAAATCACGACTTCGCGCTCTTTTTCTTTGAGTTCGATTTTAGCGCTGGTGCCTTTCATGTCGAAGCGATTGGTGACAACTTTGTTCGATTGCGTGACCGCATTCTTCACTTCTTCCATGTTTGCTTCAGAGACGGTATCAAATGAGGGCATAGTGCTTCCTTGGTGAAATAAATAAACGTGCGCCATTTTATCAAATGCGCGGCTGTCACAAAGCGCAGCAGCTATAATTTGCACCCTATGACGACGAATCTTTCTTTTTCCCGCGACGTTTCGCTGCAACCGTACAATACTTTTGGCATTGCGGCGCAGGCGAATTACTTCTTATCCATTACCGACGTCGATCAGTTGCGCGCGCTGCGTGCCGATCCTGCACTCGCTGCCATGCCACGTCTGATCTTGGGTGGCGGCAGCAATCTGGTGTTGTCAGATCAGGTCGATGCGCTGGTCCTGAAGATGGATTTACTCGGCAAATCCATCGTTGGTGAAGATGCGGAATTTGTTTATGTGCAGGCGCAGGCCGGTGAAAACTGGCATGCGTTCGTGCAATGGACGCTGGCGCTGGGGCTGGGCGGACTGGAAAATTTGTCCCTGATTCCCGGTACCGTTGGCGCCGCGCCGATACAGAATATCGGCGCGTATGGCATGGAAGTGCAAGACGCCTTGTTTCAACTCGAAGCGTTTGATTTTGCAAGCGGCGAGATGCGGGTGCTGGATAAGGCGGCGTGTCAGTTTGCCTATCGCGACAGTATTTTCAAACATGCGTTGAAAGACCGCGTGGCAATTACCAGCGTGCAGTTTGCTTTGCCTAAACAATGGCAGCCTAAAATCGCTTATGCCGATGTCGCCAGATATTTGCAACTGCAAGCGATCAGCGCACCTTCGCCACGCGCAGTCAGCGATGCGATTATCGCGATACGTCAGGCGAAGTTACCTGATCCGCAGGTGATCGGTAATGCCGGTAGTTTTTTCAAAAATCCGCTGGTCAGTGCGGCGGAACGTGATGCGCTGTTGCTGAACTATCCCGATCTGGTCAGTTATCCGCAGGCATCCGGCGAGTACAAACTGGCGGCAGGCTGGCTGATCGAGCGTTGCGGCTGGAAAGGAAAAAATCTGGGACGTGCCGGTGTTTATGAAAAACAGGCGCTGGTGCTGGTGAATCGCGGCGGCGCGAGTGGCGCAGAAGTGCGCGCGCTGGCGCAGGCGGTGCAGGCTGATGTGCTGGCGAAGTTTGCGGTCACGCTGGAAGTTGAACCGGTGTTTGTCTGATTTATTTCTCTGCCGGTCGCGTTGGCCGGCGCTCTGACATATGCGTCGTTTTTTTCTGTCAAGACAGATACTCCCCCTCTTTTTTAATGAAATCGCCTTTATCTCAGCATAAATAAAGGGCTTCAAAATATACTGGGGGGAGTATATTTAAGGTCTTTTGGCACGTCTTTGGCCGTATTGGGCACTATCGTAAAAATGTCAGCCATGCTGGCAGCACAGCCATGCGTTTCAAACACGGGTCAGCGATCGCAACCCATGCCTTTTAAATCCTTGTCCGCATTGCCAGCATTACCGCCCTGACGCAGGCTGGTCAGTGCTTCACGCACCTTATCGCACATCGCTTTTTTACGCGCTGCTTCGCCATTGTCGGGTGCACTTGCCGATGCGGCTTTTTCGTTGGCAGCCGGTGCAGAGGCAGACGCTGGCGTGGCTGGCGCTGCAGGCCTTGCGGCATTCATTGCACGCTGTTTTTCATCCATGCATTCTTTTTCAACCGCTGCCCGCACATCCGCAGCATTGCCACGTTGCGCGTAAATTTCATTGATCAGTTTCTTGCGCTCTTCGGTGCCGGCTTCGGACAAAACACGTTCCTGCGTTGCACCGGCTTCACGCATCCAGATAATTTTTTTAGCGTCTTCACCACGCAAACGGCACGATGCATCGACCACCGGTTTGTTCGCATTGTCCGTGGCCGCGAGCTTGCCTAAGATCTGCTCTTTCTGGCCTTTGTCGCAGGGCTTGTCCTGATACGAATTTCCGCAGCGATACAGGGTTTGCGCCTGCGCACCCGTCGCCATACTGAGAACCAGCAGCAAGCTGCCGAGAGCTGTGGATGTTGAGAATATTTCGCGTCGCGTCTTCATAGTGACTCCTGTCGTCCAAATGCAGAGAGGTGCCATCTGTGCACCTCTCTTTGTTTTACTGCGGTTGGATTCAGCCTTTGCTTCTGGCTTCGATGGTTTCCCATTTATCCAGCGCGGTCAGCAATTCCTCGTCGATGTCGGCAAAGCGCGCATTCAATTTATTCGCTTCATCCGGGCCATTTTTATACAAATCAGCATCAGCGAGTTTCGCGGTAATCGCAGCTTGTTCTGCTTCCAGTTGCGCGATCAGCTTAGGCAATTCTTCCAGCTCGCGTTGCTCTTTGTAGCTGAGTTTTTTTGCTTTTGCAGTGGCCGTCGCCGTTGCTGCAGAATTGGCAGCATTCGCGGCTGGCTTGTTATCTGCTTTCACTGCAGATTTAGCGACGGAATTGCTGTAACGTTCCCAGTCGCTGTAACCGCCGATATATTCGCGCCACTGGCCTGCGCCTTCAGAGACGATCACCTGTGTCACAACGTTGTCGAGGAAAGTACGATCATGGCTGACCAGGAACACGGTGCCGGTATATTCTTCGAGCAATTCTTCGAGTAATTCCAGCGTGTCGATATCCAGATCATTCGTCGGTTCATCGAGCACCAAGACGTTCGCTGGTTTGGCAAACAGGCGCGCCAGCAACAGGCGGTTACGCTCGCCGCCAGACAAAGATTTGACCGGTGAACGGGCGCGTTCCGGCGCAAACAGGAAATCGCCCAGATACGACATCACATGCTTGCGCTGGCCGTTGATTTCAACGAAATCACTACCCGGTGCAATCGTTTCAGCCAGACTCATTTCATCATTTAACTGCGCGCGCATCTGATCGAAATATGCGATCTGCAATTTACTGCCTTGTTTGATGGTGCCGCTATCCGGTGTTTCCTGCCCGAGTATCAGTTTCAGCAAGGTGGTTTTACCTGCGCCGTTCTGACCGATCAGACCGATCTTATCGCCACGCATAATGATGCTGGAAAAATCTTTGACAATGACTTTCTCGCCAAACGATTTGCTGACGTTTTCCAGTTCCGCCACGATCTTGCCGGAACGCTCGCCGGTGGTGACATCGAGTTTGACCTGGCCTTGCAATTCGCGTCGTGCGCTGCGTGCCAGACGCAATTGTTCCAGACGTTTGACGCGACCTTCATCGCGCACGCGGCGCGCTTTCACGCCCTTGCGTATCCAGATTTCTTCCTGCGCCAAAAATTTATCAAACTTCGCATTTTCGACTTCTTCATTTTCCAGCTGCTCTGCTTTGCGGGTCTGATAGGTGGTGAAATTGCCGGGATACGAAGTCAGCTTGCCGCGATCGAGTTCAACGATGCGCGTTGCCACATTGTCGAGGAAACTACGGTCATGCGTAATGAACAGCACACTGCCTTTGAAATCTTTCAGCAAACCTTCCAGCCATTGAATCGAAGAGAAATCCAGATGGTTGGTCGGTTCATCGAGCAACAATACATCCGGTGCACTGACTAGCGCACAGGCCAGCGCCACGCGCTTTTTCATCCCGCCCGATAAGGTGCCCATAATCGCGTCTTTGCCGAGATTGAGTTTGTCCAGCGTGGTTTCGACTTTATTGCCGAGACTCCAGGCATCGGCTGCATCCAGCTTGACCTGAATGTCATGCATGCGCTCCATCAGCGCATCATCATTGTCGCCACCGAATTGGCCGGTCAGGCTTTCATATTCCTGCAACAGCGCCGGTAATTCACCGAGGCCCGAAGCCACTGCGTCAAACACGCTGATGTTCTGGTCAAATTGCGGTTCCTGTTCCACATACGCGATTTTCAGACCTTGTTGCTGCACCAGCAGACCATCGTCGATTTTTGAAGTGCGGGCGATAATTTTCAGCAAAGAAGATTTGCCGGTGCCGTTACGGCCGATCAGACCGACGCGCTCGCCGGTTTCAAGAGAAAACTCTGCATGATCGAGCAGAGCTACGTGTCCGAATGCCAATTGGGCATCGCTTAATGAGATAACTGCCATAAATACCTGTGAGATCAGTACGGCAGATCATGCCGGACTACATTGGAGAAAACCCGTATTGTACGACAGGCAGCCCGGCGCTTAGCGATCTTGATGCACAGTGTTGATGTGCCATTGATTGATTGTTAGGGGCTGCTCAGGTAAGATGGCGGGCTTGCTGAACCGCGCCTGCCGCTGTTCACACCGTGTCTCGCCGTAGTTCAATGGATAGAACGTATGCCTCCTAAGCGTAAGATACAGGTTCGATTCCTGTCGGCGGGACCAGTCCTGGCACATCTCATTCCTCAACGTAATCGACGTACTTTTCCCTCTGTTTTGTGATTAGCGGTCAGCTTTGACCACACATGATGCGTGGCTGATTCGTTAAATATTATTTCCTACTGGCAATCAGGCATTACTACAGATGAATATCCTATAGAATCAAGCGATTGCACCGATATACACAAAAACAATACAACGCTGATTTTTAATCATCTGTCAATTTTAGCGATGTTATCCCTGCAGCTTTTTCAGCTTTCAACGCATGCGCACTTTCAGCACGAGAGTGTCGGCCAAACATTCCTTCACGTTTCCACAGCAGTGGGCAGATTCAGCCTCACTGAGTATCAAACATAAAGAGCACCGTCATGAACCAGTCCAGTATCTCCCGCCAGAATGCCTTGATCGAAGCGCTCAACCGTGTGCAGGCGATTATCGAATTTGACCTGCAAGGCAATATCCTGCACGCGAATGAATTGTTTCTTACAACGATGGGCTACACGCTCGACGAAGTGGTCGGCCAGCATCATAAAATTTTTTGTGAGCCGTCTTATGTCAATGGCATAGGATATAGCCAGTTCTGGAGTAAGTTAGCTAAGGGCGAAACGTATACTGGCGAGTTTCATCGTTACGGTAAAGACGGCAAAACAGTCTGGTTGCACGCGTCCTACAACCCCATTATGGACGACGATGGCAAGCCCGCACGCATCGTCAAATTTGCGACCGACATCACCGCAGAAAAATTACGACGCGCTAACGATGAAGGGAAAATCAATGCAATAGACCGGGCGCAGGCGGTGATCGAATTTTCTCTGGATGGCAGAGTGTTAGTGGCGAATCAGAATTTTCTGCAGATTTTTGGCTACGACATCGAACAGATAACCGGACAACATCATCGCCTTTTTTGCACGCAGGACGAAGCGCGTTCTGTTGAATATCTGAATTTCTGGGAACGCCTCGGGCGTGGTGAATTTGATGCTGGTGTTTATCGGCGGCTTGATGTGCATGGCAAGGATGTCTGGATACAGGCATCGTATAACCCAGTGTTCGATCCCGATGGTAAGCCATACAAGATCGTGAAGTTTGCGACTGACATTACAGAATTGCGTACCAGACAGGCGGAATCTGAGGGCAAGCAGAATGCGATTTCCCGTTCGCAAGCGGTGATTGAATTCGATTTGCAGGGCAATATCCTGGCGGCGAACGCTAATTTTTTACGTACTTTCGGTTTTACCGAACAGGAAATCATCGGCCAGCACCATAAAATGTTTTGCGAAGCCGCGCTGGTCAAATCACTGGAATACCGGCATTTCTGGGCCGATCTGGCAGATGGCCAGTTTAAAAGCGGGCGCTATAAACGGATAGGCAAACACGATGCCGAAGTCTGGATACAGGCAACCTACAATCCTATTCTTGATCTGGAAGGCAAGCCGTATAAGGTTGTGAAATATGCGGTGGATATCACCGAGCAAGTCGATAGGGAAAACCTGATTTCAGAAAAAGTTGAATCGATCACGCGCATACTCGACGAACTGTCAGCATCCATCGACAGCATTTCCAAAAGTTCTGAACACTCGAATGATCTGGCGCAGAAAACCCAGCAACATGCGGCCGATGGCAGCGGTGTGCTGAAGCGTTCGCAAGAAGCGATACAGGCGATACAGAAATCGTCAAACGATATCAACGAAATTATCAATACGATTGCTGATATTGCCAGTCAGACCAATTTGCTGGCGTTTAATGCGGCGATTGAAGCGGCGCGCGCAGGCGAGCAAGGGCTGGGCTTTTCCGTGGTGGCTGACGAGGTGCGTAAGCTGGCAGAAAAGTCGACGTTGGCAGCGCGCGAGATCGCCAAGCTGATCACGCAAACCGTGACGCGGGTGGACGAAGGCGGGCGTTTGTCGGAACAGGTCGGTGATTCGTTTGCGCGGATTCTCGATTCCATGAATAACACCACGCAATCAATCGCTGCGATTCACGGTGCAACCACTGAGCAGGCCGATGCGACCCGCAACGTCGTGAACTTGCTCAACGAATTGAATCAATCGACGGAGCGCCTGTGACCCTCGCCACCGCACCGGTCGCGTTAAACGGCGCGCGTCGCAACGACAGCAGTCTGAGCATGACATTCTGCCGGCTTGGTGAATTGCGTTTTGCTGTGCCGCTGAACGATGTGGTGCAGGCGATCCGGCAGCCACCTCAACTGACGCTGTTGCCACGTCGCGATCAGGCGATTGTCGGCGTGTTTGTGTATCGGCAGCAGACCATACCATTGCTCGATTTGCGGCGCTGGTTACCGTGGCCGGATGAGCGTGACGAATTACCGGGACAGATATTATTGTTGCGCCAGAATGCGCATCTGGTCGGTGTGGTGATTGATCAGGTTGAAGGTTTGCAGCGCGTCCCTGGCAGTCAGATTCAGCGCGTGATTCAGCGAGAGGATGACGAAGAATTATTTCACTCCACCGTCAGTATTGCCGCTGGCGAACAAGAGTCGCAGGCTCTGGGTTTGCTTGATGTCGATGCGCTGATCCGGCTGTCACAAGTATGGAGCGCAGCGGATGAAGAGTTCGCGGCTTCCATCGCAGCAGCCGATAGCGGATTGGCCGCAACTGCTGCTGCCTCAATCAGCACAGTGCCGCATGCATTGTTTGAGCTTGCCGGACAGGTGCTGGCAATTCCCGCCAGCGATGTTGCCGCCGTGATTTCCATGCCTGTCGTGACCACGATATTTGGACGACATCCGGCGTGGCTCGGTATGACCCTCTGGCGCGAACGTGATGTGCCGGTCTTGCGCACGATGGCGGCTTTAGGCTTACCACCGCCAACAGCGGATGAACCTGCGCACAAAACGACGGCATCCGCGCAAGAAAATTTGCTGGTGATACTGGGCAGCGAAGGGCGTTATGCCGGCTTACCGGTGCGGGCCGCCCGTGCGGTCACGCCACTCGATACCAGCGCAGCGCAAACGGCTGCCAGCGCTGGTTTACCTGTCAACGCGGTATTAAGTGGCGTATTGCATCTGAATGCGGAGGAACGTCTGTTGCTGGTCGATGGGGCAGCGCTGGTGAATACCTGCTCTTTGAGTGCGCTGAGCCAGAAAACCGCGAGTGCCGAACAAGGCCCGCAAAACCAGCAGTCAGATCAACAGAGTCAGGCGGATCAGGATGCGGCGTTACAAGCGCATGTGGTGGTGCTGGGCGGACACGCCTGGGCAATCGGCATGCGCTGGCTGGAGTCCATCATTCTTTTCCCGTTGCAGCTCGATAAAAATACAGCGGGAAACCCGGCACAGTTGGGTAACTTTATCTGGAATCAGCAGACCATACCCTTGTGGGATTTGCGTATGCTGACCAATCAAACACCAACGCCGGATAGCCAGGAACGCCGCGTGCTGATCACGCGTATCGGCGGTGCGCTGGTCGGGCTTGCGGTTGAGCAGTTGCTGATCCTGCTACCCGCCAGAACCGGCAAACTTGCAGCATTCGGGCGACGTCAGAGCGGCGTCACGCACATCATCACCGTCCGCGATCAGGATCAGGAAAAAAGCTACAGCATTCTGAATTCGGCCGAATATTTGCCGTTGCAGCAGGCGCTGACATCTTCTGCTCACTGAAAAATGGGGAGTATCTGCTATTTCATGCGGATTGTCGGCATGAAATAAGGGGCTTTAAAAATACTCCCCCCCAGTATCTTTTCATTAAAAAGCCTTCATTTACTGCCCGTAAGGGCAATCTGTCATCGCTAGTTGGCTCGCCTGAAACAAGGATGAAAACCGTCGCAGCATTGCGATGTGCCTGAAAATATCTTCGTAAAAAATAAAACTCAGTAAAATAGACCATATCTATTTTGTAATTTTCGTGACGGAGTACGAATGAGTGGTAAGACTTCTCGTGGCATGACGTGGGCAAGAATCGTCATCGTTTTGATTCTGGTCAGCTTGATGGCATGGTGTACGACTAATAATCGCAGGATGGCGCAATCAGCGCCGCTGCGCATGGAGTTGCAATCCATCTTTCTTGAGCAAGGCTTAATCGATAACAACAACGAGCGCAGTAATCTCGCGGACGTCGCCAGAAAAGCCGGAACCGCCCGCATGAACCGTCTCCTGTACGATGTGGCAGGCAGCGCTTCACTGGATAGCCTGAAATGGATCGTGGCCAATGGTGCCGAACCGAAAAACATTGGCATCATGCGTGATATGACTTTGCTGCAATCAGTGGCGATGCGGGCGCAGGGCGACCGGATAGAATATTTTCTGGGGTTGGGATTAAATCCTGCCGAACGCAGTCGTGACGGTAAAACCCTGATGCATATCGCTGCGCAAGGTGGTATGGATAATAAAGTGCTGGCGCTGTTGGTGAGCAAAGGCCTGAACATGAATGAGCCGGATAATGTCGGGCGCTTTCCCATACATTACGCCAGCGTCAAAGCGATCAGTGTGCTGGCCGGTGCCGGTGCCGATATCGATGCGAAAGATCCGCTGGGAATGACGCCTTTGCATTACGCTGCCAAAGAAGGGAAGAACGATATCGTTGCCGAGTTATTGCGCAATTCGGCCTCGGTTTATCTGACTGACAAAAAGGGCAGAACCGCGCTGCATTTTGCGGCGATGACGGCACAGTCAAATAATGTGGTGGATACCTTGCTGGCCGCCGGTGCTCCGGTCACAGTCAGAGATGAAGATGGTAATACGCCGAAAGATCTCGCCATCGAAGCGCGTGACAATTACCGCTATCGCAATGTGAGTGTGATTGACCGTCTGTAAAAATCGACGGCTGTGAAAAAAAGCATAAAAAATAGCTTCATACGCGTTAATGGCTGTGTATAAAGCTCTTTCGGCACTATTCCCAGTTTGTTTGCAGTAGTAGCTGTGACGATTAATGTTTATTACGTTTCAGAATGACGGGATCGCGACCGTCCGCGGGAGCTACTTGCAGTTTGTAATCGATGGCTTTTGCGTCTTGCTGGCTGATCTTGTCGTTGAATGTGGATTTCAGAAAGTCCCACATATTTCTTTGCAGACCATCACATTCAAGTACATCGCGGCTTTTACGGGTATAGCGATGGTTGTATTCGAGATCATTTCCTTCTTGTTCTTCACGATAATTTCTTGATCGTGAATTCTCATTTGCCCGTTCGCGCTCGAACTGATTCATAGGGATAGCGCAGTTTTCGCGGAAATTCGACATCAGCAACTGCTCCACGGCGACGCTGCATTGTGAATAGCGATGCGACAGTTGCCAGCAGCTTTTTCCTACATCCTGCTCTTTGATGCGAGAGCTGATTTTCTTTAATGCTGCGTCGTCACGGACTTCCTTGACTGATTCGCCTGCTTTGCTGGCGCAAGGTTGATCTGTGTAGGTAACCGTACCGGTACTGCTGACACATTTTTTTAAATCAGCGTGTGCCGATAGCGGTGCAAGCAGGATAAGCACAACAGAAAAACAGACAACCGGGTTGAGCATGAATACTCCAGTCAAAAATAAAGGTAATGAATTGTTCCCGCGCTTTTTTCTGACCAGCAATGCAGCGGCGGGAGACAAAGATTTTATCGAGGGGTATTGTAAAATATCTGTTACAAAGTGATGGTTTATTTTTTACTTGATCACAACGCCGTCCATTGCTGCTCGACCAGCAGGTGGTCGCCGGAATAAATCCTGCCGGTGAAAATTGCACCGCTTTGAACTGGTCCCACGCCTTTCGGTGTGCCTGTCATCAGGATGTCGCCATCATTGAGGCTCATAAAACTCTGTATCGATGCCAGTAATTGTGCAGGTTTAAACAGCATCAGCGGTGTGCCGCCATGTTGTGCGAGCTGTCCGTTAATCAGTAATTCCAGCCGTAGCGCTTCCAGATTGCCGTCGAAGCGCACAAACTGGCTGAATACTGCCGAGCCATCAAACGCTTTGGCGCGTTCCCACGGTAATCCTTGTTTTTTCAGGTTGGTCTGCACCGCACGGCGGGTCAGATCGAGACCGAAACCGACCGCATCGATCTGGCCATTCTGCAACAGGAAGCTGATTTCACCTTCGAAATGGATATCGTCGCCATCCGAGCGCAGTTCCTCAGACAGAGCCGAATTTGGTTTGACAAAAATCACCGGTTCTGTCGGAACTTCGTTATCGAGTTCGGCGATATGTTCGACATAATTGCGGCCAGCACAGACGATTTTGGATGGCACGACGGCCTGATTTTCGCGTATCACGGTATGCATGTTGACTCCTGAATTTCTGTCGCGAAAGCGACCAGTTGAATTGATGTAAAGAACTTTCTCAGCGTTGCGCGAATGCGAGTTTGGCGGCCAGTAAGGCAAACACAGTCGCCGCGCTGCGATTGAGCCAGCGCTGTGCTTGTGCCGAGCGGCGCAAACGCTGACCGACACTGGCGGCGAACCAGGCGATACCACCAAAGGTGATCAAGGTTGAGATGATGAAAATGGCACCAAGCTGAAAAAACTGCGGTGCAATCGCACCACGTTCTGCGGAGACAAACTGCGGCAGCAACGCGAGGAAAAATAACACGACCTTAGGATTCGTCAGATTCATGATAATGCCGCGCAAATACAGCTGCGCCGGACGCATGATCAGTGCGCTGTTACCTGCCGTATCGCCGACCGGAGCATGAAACGCGCCCCACGCCAGATACGCAAGATAAGCTGCGCCGACGAATTTGAGAACAAGAAATGCGGTCGCCGAGGCGGCAAACAGTGTGGCCAGCCCCATCGCAATGGCGCTGGTGTGGACGATGATGCCGGTACTGAGACCAAAGACGACCAGCATGCCCGCTTTGCGTCCCTGCGTTGCCGATTGCATCAGCACGAACAGGTTATCGGGGCCGGGCGTCAGTCCCAGCAAAATTGAAATACCAAAGAAAGTCAGCGCAGTTTGTAAAGTCAGCATGGCATCACCCAGAAAAGCAAACCAACATTATCTGCGATTTGCCTTCAAGCGGGTATCGTCCGCTGTGCTTAAATTACAGTGAGTGGCGGCGTTTTTCCGGATGGCTCAGGACTCGCCCGCTAGTGACTGGATCAACATCATTCGCCTGCAGGTATTCCAGCGCGCAACTGGTGCCGTGGCTTTGTTGCAGGCGGATCGCGGTTTCCACATACGCTGCAGTGCGCAGATCGTGGCGCTGCGCGTCAATATGGGCGATATCGGTCAGCGGTGTGGCAGAAGCGGGGAAATCAGGAATAGCGGTAATACCGTGGCGGTGCATGTCAGACTCCATAATCAAACCAGCCGCGACATCGTTCTTATGCCCTCTTACTGCTACGGACACTCATCATGCAACTGGTGATGGTCATAAGGTTGCTGTGGCGGGGTGGATAATCAATAAGTGGGTATCCGTGAAACACCCTCACATTATAAATCCATCAAGGGCAGAAAGATTGCGCGGCGTCAACATCCCGCCAAGCCGCTGCCGGGACGGACGGGCTGCGAGGATGTTGTGACTAGCTTCTTGAGTCAGGTTTGACAGGCACTCATGCTTACAGCGCGGTGCGCAGGGCGAATAATTCCGGAAACAGCACCACATCCAGCATCTTGCGCAGGTAACTGACGCCAGCCGTGCCGCCGGTACCGGTTTTAAAGCCGATGATGCGTTCTACGGTGGTCACATGACGGAAGCGCCAGATGCGGAAAGCGGTTTCCATATCCACCAGTTTTTCTGCCAGCTCATACAAAGACCAGTGTTGTTCCGGCGCGCGGTACACTTGCAGCCATGCGGCTTTAACGGATTCATTGGCGGTCGTCGATTGTGTCCAGTCTGCTTGCAAGCGCTCAGCATCAATCGCCAGACCCTGCCGTGCCATCAGCATGATCGCTTCATCGTAAATCGATGGCGTGTGCAACGCATCGCTGAGCGTGGCATGGATTGCCGGTTTGCTTTCATGCACGCTCAGTAAGGCCGCATTCTTATTGCCGAGCAGGTATTCCAGTTCGCGGTACTGATGCGATTGAAAGCCGGACGAGGCTCCGAGGTAAGGGCGGATCGCGGTGTATTCACTCGGCGTCATGGTTGCCAGCACATCCCAGGCGTGCACCAGCTGATCCATGATGCGTGCCACGCGTGACAGCATTTTGAACGCAGGCGGCAAATCATTATTGCGTATCTGTACCCGCACCGCATGCAGCTCATGCAGCATCAGCTTAATCCAGAGTTCGCTGGTCTGGTGCTGTACGATAAACAGCATCTCGTTGTGATTTGGCGAGCGCGGATGTTGCGCCGTCAGTATCTGATCCAGACCCAGATAATCGCCGTAACTCATGTCATTCGAAAAATCCATCTGTGCGCCATGCCATGCCATCGGGCATTTGCCAGCGGGTGTATTGTCGTTGCTCATTGTGTTCCTCTTTTTTATCGTTGCTGTTGCTTTGTCTGCTGACTTATCTGCTCATTTGTCTTTATCGCCGCTGTGATCAGGTCACGGCATGACGCTTTGCATGCAGATCGTAATCTTCGCGGTCGAGTATGTCGCGCAGATTGGCAACGGCATCCCAGACATCGACATAACGCACGTATAAAGGGGTGAAACCAAAACGCATGATGCCGGGCTCGCGGTAATCGCCGATCACGCCGCGTTCTATCAAGGCCTGGATAATCGCGTAAGCATGCGGATGATGGAAACTGGCCTGGCTGCCGCGTTGCTGGTGTTGACGTGGCGTGACCAGTTCCAGCGGATGTGCGGCGCACTGGCTTTCAACCAGCGCGATAAATAAATCAGTTAATGCCAGTGATTTTTCGCGTATCGCCTGCATCGTGGTTTTACCGAAGATATCGAGACCGCAGCCGACCAGCGCCAGCGACACCATCGGTTGCGTGCCGCACAAGGCGCGGCGGATACTGGCCGTTGGCTCAAAATGCGGCTGCATCGCGAATGGGCTTGCATGCCCCCACCAGCCCGACAGCGGATGCTGAAATGCAGCCTGATGGCGTCGCGGTACCCAGATGAATGCGGGCGCACCGGGGCCGCCATTCAGATATTTATAAGTGCAGCCAACTGCGAAATCGGCCTGCGCCGCATTCAATTCCACAGGCACCGCGCCGGCGGAATGTGCCAGATCCCATAAGGCCAGCGCACCGTGCTGATGAATCAGGGCGGTCACCGCTGCCATATCGTGCAGATAGCCGGTGCGGTAGTTCACATGCGTCAACATCACCAGCGCCGTTTTTTCATTGATGACCTGCGGCAGCTCGTCAGGAGTATCGATCAGTTGTATCTGATAGTCGCGATCCAGCCAGCGGGTGATGCCTTCCGCCATGTAAATATCGGTAGGGAAATTGCTGCGCTCGGTGATGATGACTTTGCGTTGCGCATCGCCGGATTGCATCTGCAAGGCCGCGCTGATGGCTTTGAACAAATTAATGGAGGTCGAGTCGGTGACGACCACTTCGTCTGCCTGCGCGCCGATCAGCGGTGCGAGCTGATTTCCCAGTGTGGACGGCAGATCGAACCAGCCAGCCTTATTCCAGCTTTTGATCAGATCGGTGCCCCATTCCTGCGCGATCACTTCCTGCGCCCTTTGCAGCGAGGCTTTCGGGCGCGCACCCAGTGAATTACCGTCGAGATAAATAACGCCGTCGGGCAAAAGAAATTCATCGCGTAAAGCGGCCAGCGGGTCTTGCTGATCGAGTTGCTCGCAGGCGGCGCGGCTGTTGGGCGTGGTCATCGTGATCTCCTGAAAATATTATCGTGGTGTATATGGTTGTACGCTGATGCGGTTTTGATTGTCGGCAGCGCTCTGAGTATCGCCCGCACCGGGCTGGCATCGAGTCCGGCGAGTTTTAAGGGCAGACAGATTAATTCGTAATCGCCCTCAGGCACATCATCAAGAACAATGCCTTCCAGAATCGCCATCTGATGCTGCTTCATGCGCAGATGTGCATCCAGCGTTTTGGATTCCTGCGGGTCGAAAGACGGGCTGTCGATGCCAATCAGCCTGACGCCGTGCTGCGCCAGCAGATCGATGGTTGCCGGGGCAATACTCGGAAAATCTGCATCCCATTGCATTTGCGGCGCTTGCCGATAGGTGCGGAACAGCACGCGGGGCGGCAGGTTGTGCAAACAGTCGCTGACGTGTTCTGGTAAAACCTGCGCCACGCCGACACAATGAATCACGCGGCAGGTACCGATATAGGTCTCCAGCGCGACCTGATCGATGGATTTACCGTCAACATCGTAATGCGAAGGCGCGTCGCAATGTGCGCCGGTATGGGTGGACATCGTGATCTTGCTGACTTTGACCGGGCAGCCGTCGGCAATTTGCCAAGTGGTTTCAGCGCTGTAAGCACTGTCGCCCGGCCAGACCGGAATCCCCGGTTGTATCGCCGGTGTGATGTCCCACAAACGCGGCATTTCAGGCAGCTTAGACAGATCAGACATGGCAAACTCCTTAACAGAACAGGCAGAGATTTTATGCTGGATTGCCTGAATAATTGTTGCAAATCACATTATTAAAAACGGCATTGGTAGAATATGCTGCGAATAAATAAGTGTTATTTGACGGAAAATGTGAAGGTGTTTTTTTGCATTGCGCAAATACACCAGAAAACAGGAAAACCATGCAACTCGATGCGACCGATCTGAAAATTCTCGATTACCTGCAAACCGATGGCCGTATCAGCAATCAGGAATTGGCGGACAAAGTATTTTTATCGCCCTCATCCTGCCTGCGGCGGGTGCGTATGCTGGAAGAGGCCGGCGTGATTCATCATTATTGCGCCGTGATTGATACCGAAAAAGTCGGGCTGGAGGTGGATGCGTTTGTGCAGGTGACGATGCGGCGCGATGTCGAACAATGGCATGAGAATTTTTCGCAAGCCTTGCAGCAGTGGCCGGAAGTGACCGGTTCCTACATCATCACCGGCGACGCCAATTACCTGCTGCGTGTGCGTGCCCGCAATCTCAAGCATTACTCCAGCTTCGTTCTGGAACGCCTCTACAAAACCGCCGGCGTGCTCGATATCCGCTCGAATATTGTCTTGCAGACGTTGAAAGATACCCAGCAGATTGATACTGCTTTACTCGAGGAATAAGGCAATTTCAGGGGAGTATCTTCGATTTTCGCCTTATTCTCAGCATAAACAAAGGGCTTTTAAATATACCCCGGGGAGTATATTTTTGCCTCTGGAAGCTGTTTTACAGGCTTATTTACTCTGTAACAGCGCTTTCAGTATTCCTGCTGCCGGGCCCTGATTGTTCCAGGTCTGGGTCAGATCAAGGTCGCCGTTGGTGCTGACGAGGATCAGGATATGACCGTTTTGGATATCGAGCAGATTCAGGATGCGCACACCGGCGATCCAGCCCTGACGTTCGACGATGGTGGTCGGTTTGCGTTCGTCAGCGCCTTTGAATGGATAGACCCAGACGCCGAGCGCACCGCCGGTGGCATTCGGTTTCAGCATGTCAGCGCGGGCGGCGGGCGTCAGCAGCTTGCCCGCAATGAAGGCGCGGTCAAAGGCGAGTAAGTCTTGCAGCGTGCCATACGACGAACCGGCCGCGCCGTAACTGGCGAAATTCACTTCCGGTTCAGCTTTCCCACCCAGTGTGCCGTGCACATGCGCCGGGTTGTCCGGCATCGCGGCGTTGTACATGCCAGCGCTTTTCATGCCGGAAGGCTGGAACAGGCGTCTTTGGAGTAATTGGGCAAAAGGCTGACCGCTGATTTTTTCCAGCAGAGCACCCAGCACAAGATAGTCGCAGTTGTTGTAGTCGAATGTGCTGCCCGGCGCACTTTTCATTGGCCCTGCGCAGATGCCGCTTGCGAAGGCCTGCATATTGTCGCCCTGATTGGCATTACGCATGTGAAACGTAGGCTCGGCGTTTTCATTGTAAAGGCTGGAATAATGCGTCAACAGTTGCCGCAGCGTGATCTGGCGCGCCTGCGGATTCGGATAATCGGGCCAATACTTTCCCAGCGGCTGATCGAGTTGCAAACGCCCGGCATCGACTTCCTGCATTATCAGGATCGCGGTCATTTGCTTGGTGATCGAGGCGAAACGGAAAGGGCGTTGCAGATCACCAAAGTCGGCGCTGCTTTTTTGCAGCAAAATCTTATCGCCGCGCGCCGCAAGTAGCGCACCGCGGAAACCGCTGGCAAACAACTGGCTGGCGGCGGTTTCCAGCGGATCAGGCTGTTTTGCCGCGACATTCTGGGCGGATAGCGCACTCAACAGGCTCAGAACGATGAGGGTGCTGCTGCGCAGAAACTTAATGAGATGACAGAGGCGGGGCATGGCTCTACTCCGGGAACAGATCAGAAACCGCAGTGTAACAAATCACGGTAAAAGCGGAAGATTGTGCAGTGCATGAAGGCGCTCGCGATATAATGCCGCACCATGAATTTACTGAAAACTCTTGCTTCTATCAGCGGCATGACGATGTTGTCGCGCATTACAGGCCTGGCGCGCGACATTCTGATTAACAGCCAGTTCGGCGCGAATGCACTGTCCGATGCATTCAATATCGCGTTCCGTATCCCGAATCTTTTACGTCGTTTATTTGCCGAAGGCGCGTTCGCGCAGGCCTTTGTACCGATTCTGGCCGAATATAAAGTCAGACAGGGCGAAGAAGCGACGAAGGCACTGGTCGATCATGTCGCGACCTTGCTGACCTGGGCTTTGCTGCTGACCTGCGCCGCCGGTATCGTCGGTGCACCGGTGATTTTGTATGTGGCCGCGAACGGTCTGTTAGACCGGCCTGATGTATTTAATGCCAGCGTGGTGATGACTCGCATCATGTTCCCTTACATCGGTTTTATGTCGATGGTGGCGCTGGCTGGCGGTATTTTAAATACCTGGCGCGAATTCAAAATACCGGCTTTTACGCCGGTGATTTATAACCTGACCTCGATAGCCGGATCTTTGTGGCTGTCACGCTATCTGGAGCAACCGATTTATGCGCTGGCGATTGCCGTTTTCGTTGGGGGTGTGCTGCAAATGGCGATCCAGATTCCGGCTCTGGTCAAAATTGGCATGTTGCCACGCATAGGCTGGCGGCCGCATACTGCCTGGCAGGACGAAGGCGTGCGCCGCATTGTGCGCAATATGCTGCCAGCGATCCTGGCCGTTTCGGCGTCGCAGATCAGTATTCTGATCAACACTAGTCTGGCTTCCAAAATGGTGGCAGGCAGTACCAGCTGGCTGGCCAGTGCAGATAGGCTAATGGAATTCCCAACCGCGCTGCTGGGCGTCGCTTTAGGCACGATCTTGCTACCGGGTTTGTCCAAGGCGAATGCTGACGGCGACACAACGGAGTATTCGGCATTGCTCGATTGGGGCTTGCGTCTGACTTTCCTGTTAGCGATGCCTGCTGCTGTGGCGCTTGCGACGATTCCCGAAGCGCTGACCGCTACCTTGTTTCATCATGGTAAATTCGATGATCATGCGGTGCAGATGACCTCGCATGCCCTGATTTCTTATGGCATTGGTCTGATCGGTCTGATCGTGGTGAAAATTCTGGCACCGGGTTTTTATGCGCGGCAGGATATACGCACGCCAGTCAAAATCGCGCTGACCGTAATGATCGCAACGCAATTACTGAATCTGGTGTTTGTGCCTTTGTTTGCGCATGCCGGTCTGGCTTTGTCGGTCGGTCTGGGCGCTTGCATCAACGCACTGTTGCTGTTTGTTGGATTGCGCCGCCGCGGTATTTTTCAGCCGCAAAAAGGCTGGCTGATGTTCCTGATTAAACTGGCTGCGGCTTTAATGCTGATGGCTGCGGTATCGTCTTGGATGTCAGATCAGATACACTGGCTTGCGATGAAACATACACCATTGCTGCGCGCAGGCGCATTGTTCGTACTGATACTGATATCGGCTGCGGCGTATTTCGGTGCGCTGGCGGTAATGGGCTTCCGCCCGAAAGATTTCAGGAAAACAGCGAAAGTCTGATGTTGTTTACTGTAATAAAAAGGGATGTCACCGTGAGTGAACAAGTGTTTTAGCGCCTGATTTTAGTTCCTGAGTCGCTGAATTAAGTTCAGAAAACAATACATCCCAACTTGGATTACGCGCAATTATTTTTTAGGATCTGGGAGTACCGGTTCTGCAGAACCGAAAAAAGTCAGATAGGAAATCCAGATTTCATTGATACGCTCATCGTAGAGCCGTAACTGACATTCTGCAGAGTCGCGAAAACGAGCGCTACCTTGCTCGCGGCTATACAGATAATCACAATGCTGCCGCAGATATTTCTCCCAGGTTTGCTGAGCTTCGATTAATTTTTCAGCGGAGCGCCCGGATAAACTTTCCTGTTTCTGCGCCGCCAAAAAATATTTCTGAAACTTGGCGACCTTCAAATCAATTTCCTTAGAGAGGCACTCCGCCTCCTCGGCTATACCTTTGCTATTGACACATACTGCGAGGTTTTGCGCTGACCATGCTGCGTTACCAAGTAGTGTAAAAATAGTAGCCAACATGTATTTTGCGAACGATGATTTTTTCATTTTCAGTTTGAAAAGTTGAAGGCTAAGATTTTTGGGAACCTGATTTTTCTTTGTGTCTGTCCAGTATTCCACAACATACGGTAAAAAATGCAATTGCCCAGCCAAAAAAGACCGGGCAATCGCTGTGCAACAGAGCAAACTGAAAAGGAAAGACGAAAGCATGTTTGCCATCGCTTGCGGTTTTTATGGCTACTGCTGCGAAACCTCAACTGACTCTGAGGTGATGAAATAATTCAGACGACGAAATGGCAAACGTAATCCAGGGTTTCCAGCGTTTCGATTTCGAAGCTGGAATTGGCGGGTACCTGGAATTGCTGGCCGCCTTCGTAGGTTGACCATTCACTGTCGCCTTTGACGCGGATGCGGCATTTGCCTGCGTTCAGCTCCATGATTTCAGCTGCACCGGTATTGAATACCAGGCTGGATGGGAAGATCACGCCTATGGTTTTTTTTGTGCCGTCAGCCAGCAATACTGTGTGGGAAACGCATTTGCCGTCGAAGTAAATATTCGCTTTTTTTACGACGCTGACCTGGTCGAATTGAGTTGTCATCTTGTTTTATTCCAAAAAAACAGCCCGCGTAAAAAGCGGGCTGAGTTGCATTGATAAAAGCGGGTGTATTTCCTGATTACTGACCGCGTTTTGCGCGGGCATTTGCTGCAATACGCATACGCAATGCGTTGAGCTTGATGAAACCACCGGCATCCGCCTGGTTGTAAGCGCCGCCGTCTTCATCAAAAGTAGCAATGTTCATGTCGAACAGAGAATCTGTTTTGGAATCACGCGATACGGTGATCACATTGCCTTTGTACAGCTTGACGCGTACCCAGCCATTGACCGTTTGTTGTGTCTGATCGATCAGTGTTTGCAGAGCGATGCGCTCTGGTGCCCACCAGTAGCCGTTGTAAATCATGCTGGCGTAACGTGGCATCAGATCATCTTTCAGATGCGCGACTTCGCGATCCAGCGTGATCGATTCAATTGCACGGTGCGCGCGCAGCATGATGGTACCGCCTGGCGTTTCATAGCAACCGCGGGATTTCATACCGACATAGCGGTTTTCCACCAGATCGAGACGACCGATACCGTGCTTACCACCCAGACGGTTCAGTTCAGTCAGCACCGCTGCAGGTGACAAGCGTTTGCCATTCAGGGACACGATGTCACCGCGTTCAAATTCGATATCCAGATATTCAGGTGCATCTGGTGCCTGTTCCGGACTGACGGTCCAGCGCCACATCGATTCTTCTGCTTCGGCACTTGGGTTTTCCAGGTGGCGGCCTTCAAAACTGATGTGCAGCAGATTCGCATCCATGGAATACGGCGCGCCGCCGTTTTTGTGTTTCTGGTCGATTTCTATGCCGGCATCTTGGGCGTATTTCATCAGTTTTTCGCGTGACAACAAATCCCATTCACGCCACGGTGCAATGATTTTCACGCCTGGCATCAGCGCATAAGCACCGAGTTCAAAACGTACCTGGTCGTTACCTTTACCAGTTGCACCGTGCGAGATCGCATCGGCACCGGTTTCTTTGGCGATTTCGATCAGGCGTTTGGCGATCAGCGGACGCGCAATCGACGTGCCGAGCAGGTATTCACCTTCGTAAATCGTATTGGCGCGGAACATAGGGAAAACGAAATCGCGGACGAATTCTTCACGCACGTCATCGATATAAATGTTTTCCGGTTTGATGCCGAATTTGATGGCTTTGGCGCGTGCCGGTTCCAGCTCTTCACCCTGGCCCAGATCGGCAGTGAAGGTCACGATTTCGCATTGATAATTGTCTTGCAGCCATTTCAGAATGACTGAGGTATCCAGACCGCCGGAATAGGCGAGGACGACTTTTTTAATATCGCTCATAGTGTGCTTTCAAAGTGTCTATTATTTCGAGTTAAAACGTGTGTGCTCAATCCGGTTCAGCTGATTTCGCCGACAACCAGATATTCTAATAAAGCTTTTTGTACGTGCAGGCGGTTTTCTGCTTCATCCCAGACGACAGACTGTGGGCCATCAATGACGCCAGCCGAGACTTCTTCGCCGCGATGGGCTGGCAGACAATGCATAAACAGCGCATCCGGATTGGCGCGCGCCATTTTTTCTTCATCCACAATCCAGCCGTCAAATGCTTGCAGACGGGCCTGATTTTCGGCTTCGTAACCCATACTGGTCCAGACATCGGTATTCACCAGATCAACACCGGCACAGGCATCGGATGGATTGTCGAACAAGGTGTACTGCGATGGATCTGCGCTGACCAGTGACATATCCATGTCATAGCCTTTAGGGGTGGAAATATGCAGATGGAAATTGAATATCTGGGCGGCCTGCAGCCACGAATACAGCATATTGTTCGCGTCGCCTATCCACGCCACTTTTTTGCCGGTGATGGAGCCACGATGTTCGATATAGGTGAACACGTCGGCCAGTACCTGACACGGATGATGTTGGTTGGTTAAACCATTGATGACGGGTACGCGCGAATTGGCGGCGAATTTTTCTATCATCTCTTGCTCGAATGTGCGGATCATGATGATGTCGCACATGCGGGACATGACCTGACCTGCGTCTTCGACAGGTTCGCCGCGGCCAAGCTGACTGTCACGCGTGTTCAGATAAATTGCAGCACCGCCGAGCTGATGCATGCCAGCTTCAAATGACAAACGGGTACGGGTGGAATTTTTCTCGAAAACCATCACCAGCGTTCTGTCGAGCAGAGGGTGATAGGTCTGATAAGCTTTGAACCGTTGTTTGATGATGCGCGCACGTTGCATCACATATTCAAATTCGGTCAGCGTAAAATCGGAAAATTGCAGGAAATGTTTGATAGCCATAAATAAAACCGGCAGCAAGTTGAGCTTGCCGCCGCCTGTTATAACTGCTTCATTATAAAGGATTAAAGCGGCTTTCCCATATTAAATTCAGAAGATGACGGGTTTGAAAATTAATTTGTGGGTGCTTTTGACATTTATTTGCGAAAAATCAGCTTTGTTGTCGTGATATTGAAATGTTGTTTGATTGTGTCCGGAATTGTTAATTTTCGTGAATTAGTAAAAAAAAGTAACTCAGCTTGATAATCTTATTGATCTGACATCATTGGTTCTCGGTAAGCTATTTATAATGCCGCTGATTGCAGAATTTATTTCTTCAGAGAATTCGTCTTAATCTGACTGGCGTTCGAGCTGGCAGATTGTTTGTATTGAACAACATTTACCGGATTAATTATTATGAGCGCACTGTTAGCCGGACTGACCGTCCTGATTATTGGCGATAGCCATATGTCCACACCAGATTATCTGATCACGACTTTACACGATGATCTGATGAATAAAGGTGCCGTCGTTTATTCTTTCGGTGCCTGCGGTGTCGCTGCTGGCGACTGGATGGTAAAGAGCCAGTCTTCTTGCGGCGGTGCGGTTCGTCTGAAAGATGGTCCGGTCGAAGTGAAAACCGGGCAGGATGCAATGACGCGCCCGTTCAATGAACTGGTGAAAACCTACAAACCAAATCTGGTGGTTGTGGTGAATGGCGATACGATGGCGTCGTATTCTCAGCCAGAGCTGCAAAAAAACTGGGTCTGGCAACAGGTTTCCCGTCTGACCAAAGGCGTCAAAAATAACAATGTGAGTTGCGTCTGGGTTGGCCCGGCCTGGGGTACTGAAGGCGGCAAATTCAATAAAACCTATGCCCGTGCCAAAGAAATGTCCGGTTATCTGTCTGAGATCGTGGCGCCATGCACTTATATCGATTCACTCAGCCTGTCTAAACCTGGCGAATGGGGCACGATAGATGGTCAGCATTTTGATGGCGCTGGCTATAAATCCTGGGGCAGTGCGATTGGTAATGCGATTGCCACACCTGCGATTCTGAATTCGATCAAACGTTAATATCCAGATTGTCCGGCCGTGCGCCACCAGATTCCTATCTGTGGCGCACGGGTGTTTTTGGCTGGCATGATCCTGTTTGTATTGTCGGCTTTGTCTTTGACCGCATAGACTGATTCATCAAAATGAAAAAAATTATCCTTACTTGCCTGGCTTCTGTCTTGTCTCTGAGTGCTTACGCAGATAATCCTTTGTATGAAACCGGCCCTGGTCAGGATTCATCCTTCGTGCGTTTTCTGAATGCCAGCAGCGATAAGGCGCTTGTCGTCAACGGCGCCGCTAAAGTGAGTCTGGATGTTAAAAATGAGAGTCGTGTTTCGCGGTTTTATCCGGTCAAGGCTGGCGATAAACTGAAAGCCAGTGTGCAAGTCGGTGCCGCTAAAACCAATGTGGAAGTTGTGGCGAAGCCGGGTGAATTTATTACTGTCACCATCCTGAATAAAGGAGCTGCGCTTGAAAGTATGCTGGTGCGCGAAGCGCCGACCGATTTCAATGCGATGCGTTCTTCTATTTCTCTGATGAATGTTGATAGCAGTTGCGCTGCCGCCTCGCTGACGGGTGGTGCCAAGTCTGCGATGATTTTTGAAGGCGTGAAACCAGCCACAACACAACGTCGCCTGGTGAATCCTGTGGCGCTGACAGTGCAGGCGAATTGTGGCACTGACGCTGCCGGTGCAGCGGTAGATATGTCGCAATTGCAAGCAGGTGAACGTTACAGCATTATCGTGATTCCTGCGAAAAAAGGTCGTCAGACTTTTTTTGTACGTGATTCGACTTCCTGATCTGATTCAGGACTTTTCTCATGGTATTCGCTTCTCTTGAGTTTCTGACGCTGTTTCTGCCTCTGTTTTTTGCGCTGTATCTGGTCACACCGCAGCAGTATCGCAATCACACTTTGTTGTTTGGCAGCTGGCTGTTTTATGCATGGTGGACGCCGAAATTCCTGCTGTTGATTATTGCGCTGACCATCCTAGCGTGGGGCGCTGCGATCCTGATTGACAGAACCAATGATGAACGCCTGAAAACACGGGTGATGGTGGCAACCATCGTGCTGAATCTGGCATCGCTGGTTTGGTACAAATACACCAACATGGTCGTGTCGTCGCTCAACACGATACTCACGGGGCGGCAGATGCCCGTCATACCGTGGGAAAATCTGATGCTGCCGATCGGTTTGTCGTTTACCGTGTTGCATGCGATTTCCTACGTCGTCGATGTGCGTCGCAAGACCGTACCAGCACAGTACAGCTTTATTTCTTTCAGTGCGTATATGGCGATGTTCCCGCATCTGATCGCTGGCCCTATCGTCCGTTATAAAGTGATCGACAAAGAACTGCGCGAACGTGTTTTTTCATTTGAAAAATTCACGCTTGGTGCGCGTCGCTTCATGATCGGTTTTTCGATGAAGGTCCTGATTGCCGATACGCTGGCACCAGTTGTTGCACTGGCTTTCGGCTTGAAAAATCCCGGATTCGGTGATGCCTGGGTTGGTTGTATCGCCTACACATTCCAGTTGTATTTTGATTTTGCCGGTTACAGCGCGATGGCAATTGGCCTTGGGTTGATGCTGGGTTTTCATTTTGAGGAAAACTTCAATAATCCTTATCTGGCGGTGTCAATACAGGATTTCTGGCGGCGCTGGCACATGACCTTGTCGTCATGGTTACGGGACTATCTCTACATCAGCCTTGGCGGTAATCGTCAGGGAAAAGTCCGCACCTATGTGAATCTGATGCTGACGATGGCGATCGGCGGATTATGGCATGGTGGTGATAACTGGAATTATCTGATCTGGGGCATCATTCACGGTAGTGCATTGTGCTGTGACCGCGCCTTTACTCAGCGAGGTTGGTCCATGCCCAATTTCGCGTCGCGCAGTCTGACTTTGTTGGCGGTGATGTTTGCCTGGACCATCTTCCGTGCCGCAGGTTTCGACAATGCGCTCGACATGTGGGCGGGACAACTTGGTTTCAACGGTATGAGTATCGGCGATGAAATTATTCTGGCTTTGCGCCCCGGCATTTTACTGACCTTCGTCATTGGCCTGATTTGCGTGGTTTATCCCGCGACCCGGATCGCGAAGCAAGGTGGTCTTGGTGTGATGAGCTGGAGTATGGTCTGGCCTGTGCTCACATTCGCTTATGCCGTGATTGTGCTGGCAGGGCAAAAGGCAATTCCATTTTTGTACTTCCAGTTTTAAGAGGAAAACATGAGCGAATCTTTTTCCTTTGATGCAAAAAAAGCCGGGGCATGGCGCTATGTGCCGGCCTTGTCATTTGCCGCGATACTTGCCGCTGGCCTGGTTGCGACGGTATCGTCTTTGCAAGAGGTGCCACTGCAGAAGTGGCGAGAGATGGGGGACGGGCAGAAAATTGTTCAGGGTGAGGCGACGCGTATGTTTACGACGCAGCTCAATGAACATTTTTCATGGAGTAAAACATTTGCTAAATTTGAGCGCGCGGTTCGATGGAATCTTGCGCGCGATGCTGGTCCGAATGTCCGTGTTGGTTGTGATGGTTGGTTCTTTTTACAGGAAGAGCTGACGACATTTGATGGTGGTGCACAGAACGCCAATGCGCGTGCATACATGGTCGGACAGATTGCGCAGAGCCTGAAAAAACAAGGCGTGCAACTGGTGGTGGCGGTCGTTCCGGATAAATCCCGGGTGGAACAGCAGCACCTCTGTGGTCTGCACCGGCCAGCGGGCTTTGCCCAGCGTGGCGATGACTGGATTAAGGCTTTACGTGCAAAACAGGTCGATGTGATCGACCTGTATCCAGCGCTGAACAGTTTCAGTGGTGAGCGTTATTACCGGACCGATTCGCACTGGAGTGAGGCGGGTGCGAATGTGGCTGCGGCAGCGATTGCGAGGCATTTGCAAAGTGCAGGTCTGGTTGATAAGTTCACTGCCGATCTTCCTGCAGGTGCAGTGAAAACCGTGATCGCAGAGCGTATGGGGGATTTATTCCGTGTTGCCAATCTGGATGGATTGCCGGCTGCGTTACGTCCCGCTATTGAAAAAACGGCGACCAGTACCGTGGCACCCGTTGCGAATAACAGCGACGATTTGTTTGGTGATGCCGGATTGCCTGCGGTGGCTTTAATCGGTACCTCATTCAGTTTGCGCGGTAATTTTGTGCCATTTCTGAGTCAACATCTGGCGGCACCGGTAGCGAATCTCGCCAAAGATGGCGGCGATTTTGACGGTTCCGCCACAGCCTATCTGCATAGCAAAGCATTACTGCAGGAGCCGCCAAAAGTCGTAGTGTGGGAGATACCAGAACGTATGTTGCAAAAGCCGTTCAAGCCCTCCGAGCGCGCTTGGCTGGAAAGCCTGAAGCAAGGCAAGCTGTAATTGCAGCGCTGATTTTTTAATGCACAAAAATCAGCGCTGAAAATCAGCGATCAGTAACCGACCGTTTGTGCGGATTCATGCACGAGTTGTTCAAACAGCTCGTGCCGCATAGCGGCGATGCTGCCATCTTTGACTGCGGCCAGTATCGCGCAGCCAGGCTCGGCGTGATGGTGGCAATTGTAGAATTTGCAGTGTCCCAGATACGGTAAAAATTCCGGGAACGCCCGTTCCAGCATGCCTTCACTCAGATGATGCAAACCAAATTCCTGAAAGCCCGGTGAATCAATCACATACGAATTTTCATCCATCTGATACAGACGGGTGAACGTGGTGGTGTGCTTGCCGGTATCCAGCGCGGCCGAGATTTCACGAGTGGCGATTTCCGCATCGGGAATCAGCAGATTGATCAGCGAGGATTTCCCCATCCCTGATTGGCCTATCAATATCGTGCTTTGGCCGCGCATCAGGTTTTCCATCGTCATCCGTGTGCCTTCAGGATCGGCCTTGGCAGAAACTTCATGCACCGGATAGCCTAGCTTCGCGTAGAGTCCGACACGTTCACGCGCTTTCGGCAGTGATTCGGTGACATCCACTTTGTTCAGAATCAGATGTGGTTTGATGCCGGAAGATTCTGCCGCAACCAGCGCCCGCGAAACCAGATCGTCAGTAAAGCTGGGCTCTGTTGCCACCACAATCAACAGTTGCGTGAGATTCGCTGCCAGCATTTTTGATTTGTACTGATCCGAGCGGTACAGCAAGGTTTGACGTGGCGTAATCGCTTCGATCACGCCCTGATTTTTTGATGTCAGCGCAAATTCAACCACGTCACCGACAGAGACATCGCTTTTCTTGCCACGTGTGACGCAATGCAGTTTTAGCAGTTCGCCGTTGATCGTCGCCTGTATCAGGTAATGACGGCCATGTGCAGCGATAACCAGACCTTGTAGATGCGCCATCAGGAAAAACTTTGCTCAAAAATGGCGTCGATTTTAGCGGCGCAGATGAAGTCGTTTTCCGAGATGCCGCCTTTGCCGCCATTCACCGTGTGCGTGTCAAAACGCACCACACAACGGTTATAAGTGACGACCAGTTCCGGGTGATGGTCTTCGGCGTGAATCACATACGCAATCGCATTGATGAACGACAGCGTTTCATAATAATTTTTGAACTGATAGGTTTTGGCGATACGCGCACCATCGACTGCCCAGCCCGGCGTGGCGGCCAGATAAGCTGGCAATTCCGATTCCGGTAATCCGGTGAAGGTTTCCTGTGATTTTTTAGCGAGCAGGTCGGCGGTTTTAATCATGGTCATTCCTGAGATTATTTTTGACGTTATTTCTGAAATTACGCGGCAGGCGATGCCGCCAACAATTTGTTAATTCTTACGGTCGCTGGCGGATGCGAATCATAAAAAGCAGAATGCAACGGATCCGGCGTCAGGGTAGATGCATTGTCTTCATACAGTTTCACCAGCGCCGCCACCAGATCATTGGCATCGGTATGTTTGGCGGCGAAAGCATCAGCCTCAAATTCATGTTTGCGCGAGCTGATCGAAGTCAGCGGTGAAAACAGGAAGGTGAATACCGGCACACTCAACATAAACAAAATCAGGGCCATTGCATCATTTTTCGCCAGCAGCATAGGTTCAACACCAAGGCCGGTATAAAACCAGATCTGCTCTTTCAGATAGCCCAGTAAGCCCAGAAAAACCAGTGACAGACCAAAGATCACGATCATACGTTTGACGATATGTTTTAATTTGAAGTGACCGAGTTCATGCGCGAGTACCGCTTCAATTTCGGCCGGTGCCAGACGCGACAACAAAGTATCAAAAAAGACGATGCGCTTGGATGCGCCGAAACCCGAAAAATAAGCATTGCCGTGGGCGCTGCGTTTTGAACCGTCCATCACGAACAAACCTTTCGATGCAAAGCCGACGCGCTGCATCAGACCTTCGATGCGTGTACGCAAACCATCATCTTCCAACGGGGTGAATTTATTGAACAGCGGTGCGATCACGCTGGGGTAAATCAGCATCATCAATAACTGAAAACCGCTCCAGAATAACCATGCATACAGCCACCACAAGGCACCGGATTTATCCATCAGCGTCAGCACGACCCAGATCAGCGGCAGACCAATCACCGCGCCCAGCAAGGTGCTTTTTAGCAGATCGCCGAAGAACAGGCCTGGCGTCATTTTGTTAAAGCCAAACTTCTGTTCGAGCACGAATTGCGAGTAATACGAAAACGGTAGCTCCAGCAGGCTGCTGATCACAGCAAATGCGGCGATCAGGCTGATCTGATACACCATGCCCGGGCCAGTGACCTTGACCAGTGTGACAGACAGCCACTGCAAACCACCAAACAAGGTGAAGCCGATCAGTACCAGTGCGTTAAATATCAGTAAAACCAGACCCAGTTTCGTCTTCGCAATGGTGTAGTCAGCGGCTTTCTGATGTGCTGCCAGCGGGATTTTTTCGGCAAATTGCGCTGGCACCTGTGAACGGTGTTGCAGTATGTGACGAATGTGGCGCGAGCCCAGCCAGAACTGCACCAGCAGTGTGAGCAGCAGAAAGGAAATGAAGAAAACCGAAAAGGCGACTGAAATCATGGGAAAATGTGACATTCGTAAAAAACGCTAAGGAAGAATTATGTCACAAGCGACCGACATTCAAGCAAACACACCACCTGCACGCCCAAATGAAATGAATCTGATCTGGGTGGACATGGAAATGACTGGCCTTGACCCTGATAATGACCGCATTATCGAAGTGGCCGTGGTCGTTACGGATTCGCAATTGAATGTGCTGGCTGAAGGCCCGGTGTTCGCCATTCATCAGTCGGATGAAACGCTGAACAAAATGGACGCCTGGAATAAAGGCACGCATGGCCGCTCCGGCCTGATCGATAAAGTTAAAGCATCAACGTTCAGCGAAGCCGACGCAGAGGAAGCCTTGATCGCGTTTCTGAAACCGTATGTGCCAGCCGGTAAATCGCCGATGTGCGGTAACTCGATTTGTCAGGATCGCCGTTTCATGGCGCGCGGCATGCCTAAGCTGGAAGCCTTCTTCCATTACCGCAATCTGGATGTCTCGACGCTGAAAGAATTATGCCGCCGCTGGAAACCGGAATTATCGACAGGCTTTAAGAAACATCAGAAACACACCGCGCTGGCCGACATCGTTGAATCGATCGAAGAACTCAAATATTACCGCGAGCATTTCATCAAAGAATAAGCTGAGTGCGGTGCTGTTCCTGCGTAGTTGTGGAGTTTCGGACGTGAGCAGGCAGCAGCAGGCAATAAAAAAGCGACGGTGAAATAACCGTCGCTTTTTTATTGCCTGATTTTCCATATACTCCCAGGGAGTATCAATTTTGGTGTCGCTAACCTCCTTTGTTTATAAGGAGATGTCCGCAATTAAATAAGATACTCCCTGAAAAATGGCAAAAACAGGGCAAAAAAGACTGTTTTCAGGCCATTTTCTGCGCAACCAGAAGCTTAAACGCCCAGCAGTTCAACTTCAAAAATCAAAGTTGCATTCGGTGGAATCACGCCGCCTGCGCCGCGTGGGCCGTAGCCGAGGCTGGATGGGATTGTCAGGATACGTGTGCCGCCGATTTTCATGCCTTGTACGCCTTCATCCCAGCCTTTAATCACGTGACCAGCGCCGAGTGGGAAAGAGAAAGGATCATTGCGGTCTTTGCTGGAGTCGAATTTCGCGCCAGCGCTGCCATCGGCATTTTGCAGCCAGCCTGTGTAATGAACGACGACGTGATTGCCTGCTTGCGCTTCGGCGCCTTCACCGACGACTTTATCTTCGTATTGCAGACCGCTGACGGTAGTAATGGTGCTCATGGTTTCCCCTTCATTTGTCAAAAAAGTGGCGCAATTGTAGAGCAAAAACAGAGTCCGGCGCTGTAATCTGCCCAGCGCGCGCTTTTTTCCTGGTTGTAAGGAGTTTCCTGTATGAAAGTTGTTGCCTTGATTTTGCTCAATATCGGCTGAAAAGTAAAAAAACAGCAAGCCTGATCTGAGCCGTTGATGACTATGCACGGTAAAATGCAGACTTAATTCATTTATTGGCGGTCTTCTTTCATGCGTAGTCGTTCTTTGTTGGCATCTTTGTTGTTTGGTTTATTGGTTCCTGCGGTTGTACCGGCAGCACAGTCAAATGTGGTGGTCGTGCTGAATTCACGTGACGCGACGGTCAGTTTGCTGGATCAGCAGACCTACAAAGAAATCAGTACCTTTCCTATCGGCAAAGAACCGCATCATCTGATGGCGACGCCAGATAATAAATCTCTGATTGTGGCGAATGCGATAGGCGATGAACTGGTGTTTCTGGATCCCAAGAGTGGTCAGATTCAGCGTCGTATCAAGGATATTGCCGATCCGTACCAGATCGGTTTTTCACCGGATCAGAAATGGTTTGTCTCAAATTCGTTGCGCCTTGATCGCGTCGATTTTTATAAATTCGATGGTCAGGATCTGAAACTGGTGAACCGTGTTCCGCTGGCGAAATTACCTAGTCACATGGCATTTGATGCCGCCAGCACGACGGTGTTTATTACCCAGCAGGGCAGTGATCAGGTGTCAGCAATTGATCTGGCAACCCAGAAAGTGAAATGGACGATTCCTGTCGGTAAGCTGCCGGCGGGTATCGTGATGACGCCGGATGATAAATA
This sequence comes from Cognatundibacterium rivi, assembly GCF_018139565.1. Taxonomy (GTDB): domain Bacteria; phylum Pseudomonadota; class Gammaproteobacteria; order Burkholderiales; family Burkholderiaceae_D; genus Undibacterium; species Undibacterium rivi. Next base: position 96,808 of record NZ_JAGSPK010000003.1, on the reverse strand, counting down.
TCTGCTGGTCGGCATCATGGGCAAAGATTACGTTGAAGTGATTGACTGGCGCACACAAAAAACCGTCAAGCGTATTAAAGCTGGTGTCGGCACACATAATTTCCGTGCGCTGGGTGATAAGCGCCATGTGTTTGTGTCGAACCGCACTTCCAACGAAATCAATATTCTGGATCAGCAAACGTTGGAAATGGTCGGCAGTATTCCTGTCCCCGGTGGTCCTGATTGCATGGAAGTCAGTGAAGACGGTAAGACCTTATGGGCGACTCTGCGCTGGATTAAAAAAGTAGCGGTCGTGGATATTCCTTCCAGAAAAGTCATCAAGCTGATTCCTGTCGGCCGTTCCCCGCATGGTGTTTTCTTTGCCAATCGTGCCGGCAACATCTAAGCACCGTCCTTACATTGTAGCCGCACTGGCAGCCTTGATTCTGCCAGTGCAGATCAGCGCTACCGCAGCGGCCGCTGCGAATCATTCTGTCGCATGTAAGGGAACAATTTATCTGACATTTGACACTGGCAGTCAGTCGCAGGCGGAATTGATTGCGACAACCCTGCGTCGCCATCAGATCAAAGCCACCTTTTTTCTGGCGAACGAAAAAACGGTGCGTGACGATTATTCTCTCGATCCATCCTGGGCACCCTATTGGAAAACGCTGGCAAACGAAGGCCATGCGTTTGGGTCGCACACTTTCGATCACGTTTATGTGATTGGTGATCTGCCGGATGGCAGAATAGAAGTGCGCCCGCAGTTCGGTGCTGATGCCGGAAAAAAACTGGCGTGGACACCGCAACAATACTGCAGTGAATTGCGCCGTGTGAACCAGCGCTTTCTGCAGCTGACCGGTAAGCAACTTGATCCCTACTGGCGCGCTCCTGGCGGTAAACTGACGCCGAATTTATTAAAGGCTGGCGAAGCTTGCGGCTATCGTCATGTCGCATGGGCGCCTGCCGGTTTTTCCGGCGATGAATTATCCAGCGAAAAATTCAGTAATGCCGTGTTGTTGAAACGCGCACTGGATCATTTGCGGGATGGTGATATTTTCATGGCGCACCTTGGCATCTGGTCGCGCAAACAGGCTTGGGCACCGGAAAATCTGGAACCTTTAATTGCCGGCCTTGAGCAGAAATCTTTTTGTTTTGCTACGCTACGCGAGCATCCTTCTTATCTCTCCGCTACTCCCGTTAAATAATGAATGTTATTGCCTACTTTTCTGATCTGCTGACGAATCTGCAATCCTGGATTTTTCAAGCCATCGTGCAGCCGACGATGTTTTATGTCGGGCTGGGGGAATATGTGGAAGATTCATTTGAGGGTGTTGAGTGGTTTATCTTTGGCGTTTTACAACTGATTATTCTGTTCCTGATTTTACGACCGCTGGAATCGTGGATCCCCGTACATAAAATCACTGATCGTTATGCCCGCTGGAACGATTTTATTTATACCGCCTTGCATCGCCTGGGCGCGTTTTCGATGGTGGTGTTTTTTCTGCTGACACCGGTATTTGATTATCTGACAGCGGTCTTGCATTTACAGGGCGTCAACCCGTTTAATCTTGAAGATCTGTGGTCAGGTTTCTTGCAATATCCGGCCTTGCTGTTTATTGCTTACCTGTTTGTGCTGGATTTTTTTGATTACTGGTATCACCGTGCCAGCCATCAGTTCAACTGGTGGTGGGGTTTGCACAGTCTGCATCACAGTCAGCGCAATATGAATCTGTGGAGCGATAACCGTAATCATTTGCTCGACGATTTTCTGCGCGATATTTACATGGGCATGATTGCGATTGTGATAGGCGTGGAGCCTGGGCAGTATGTGATGCTGGTGATGGCATCGCAGATGTTACAGAGTCTGCAGCATGCGAATGTGCGTATTCATTTCGGCTGGTTTGGTGATTATCTGCTGGTGTCGCCGCGCTATCACCGCATGCATCATGCGATTGGACTCGGGCATGAAACGCAGGGTAAGGGCACTTTGGGCGGGCACAATTTTGCCGTGTTGTTTCCGGTATGGGATGTGTTGTTTGGCACAGCCTTATTCAGTAAAGAATATGCCGAGACTGGCATCCGAGATCAGCTGCCTGCGCCGGAAGGATGTTCCCGCGAGTACGGGCGCGGATTCTGGTCACAGCAATGGCTGGGGCTCAAACGCATGACCGGTATGGAAAAGGAAACCCATTCATGAGTATTGCTGCGGTTGGTATCGCATGGGGGCGAGCGGTTGCCGCCCAATTACATGTTCGCATGCTGTTGCTGACGTTCGCACCGTTTCTGGTTGCAATGCTGATCTGGAGCGTCGCTATGTGGTTTGGTCTGCAGGCGCTGATTGATTATTTGCAGTTGTGGTTTGCCGAACATAACAGTTTTCAGACTGCTGGCGACGTTCTGGGCATGATAGGTTTATTCACATTAAAAGCGATGGTGGTGCCACTGGTCGCGATGTGGCTGCTGTTACCGCTGATGGTGTTTACTGCGTTGTTATGTATAGGCTTGTTTGCGATGCCTGCGATCAGCAAACATGTGGGATCCCGCCATTATCCGCAGTTGGAACAACTCCACGGTGGTTCCTTGCTCGGCAGCCTAGGGTATTCACTCAGTTCATTTGTGATTTTTGCTGTCGTCTGGCTGCTGACGTTGCCGCTGACTTTATTTCCGCCTGTGAGCCTGGTCTTGCAGCCGTTGCTTTGGGGCTGGCTGACTTACCGCGTGATTGTCTACGATGCGCTGGCTGAACACGCCGATGCCGATGAGCGGCATGCGTTGATGAAACAGCATCGCTGGTCTTTATTATTGATGGGAACCATCGCCGGTATATTTGGCGCTGCACCGGGCTTGTTGTGGCTGGGGGGCGTGATGGCGGTGATGTTCTTGCCGGTGATCGCCGGATTTGCGATCTGGCTGTATGTGCTGGTCTTTGTTTTTTCCGGTCTGTGGTTTCAGCACTATTGCCTGGCGGCGCTGGCGCAACAGCGTGCGGCAGCAGCGTCATCGTCTGCTCTTGTACAATAAGCACATCGCGAATTTCAACTAAGGAACGCACATGGCTATCGGTCTGATCATCATCGGTGACGAAATTCTTTCAGGAAAACGGCAGGATAAGCATTTGCCGCAAGTGATTTCTGCGCTGAATGCGCGAGGCTTACAACTGGATTGGGCAGAATACGTCGGTGATAACCGCGAACGGATTACCGCGACCTTACAGCGTAGTTTTGCCAGCGGCGATATCGTTTTTTCGACTGGCGGCATCGGTGCGACACCGGATGACCATACCCGTCAGTGCGCTGCCGCTGCGCTGAATCTGCCGCTGGAATTGCATACTGAAGCCAAAACGCTGATACAGCAACGGGTACTGGACATGGCGGCAGAGGCCGGTAAGACCGTGGATCTGAACAGCCCCGATCATTTGCAGCGCCTGAAGATGGGCGAGTTTCCGCAAGGCGCAGCCCTGATTCCGAATCCTTACAACAAGATTCCCGGCTTTGCGATACGCCAGCATTATTTCGTTCCGGGCTTTCCCGTGATGGCCTGGCCGATGATAGAGTGGGTACTGGATACGCATTATTCCCATCTGTTCCATCAGCAGGCAAGAGCAGAAAAAGCGGTGTTGGTGTACGAAGCGATAGAGTCTGTATTGACACCGTTAATGGAAGCTTTGGAAGCGGAATTTCCACTGATTAAAGTCTTCAGCCTGCCTAGTGTTGGCACTACGACGCAGCGGCGACATATCGAGCTGGGTGTCAAAGGTGATCCGGAACAGGTCGAGGCTGCATTTATAAAAATGCTCGCAGGGCTCGATCATTTTCACTCTGAATATGTGCCGGTACCGCTGAGTTCTGACGCCTGATGCAAAAGATCAAGTTCACCCTGTTTTCGCTGCGCGACCTGATCATCGCGTTTGGGCCGGTGACACTGATGGTGCTGATCGTCTGCGGCCTCGGGTTCTGGCTGGTCGATCCGGCGCCGCCGCGCATTATCGACATTTCCACCGGTCCGGAAAACAGTGCTTACGAACGTTTTGCCAAGTTATACGCGGCGGAGCTGGCGAAAAACCAGATTCAACTACGCTTTAAAACTTCACAGGGTTCGCAGGAAAATTTGCAGCGCATCAGCGACCCTGATTCTGAAATCGAAGTGGGTTTCGTGCGTAGCGGCTCGACTGATCGCGCGGATGCCGCAGAAAAAGGATTGGTATCGCTGGGCAGTTTATTTTACGAACCGATCTGGATTTTTTACCGAGATAAAAAAGAATTGACGACCATCAGCCAGTTCAGAGGGCGTCGTATAAATGTCGGCCCTGATGGGACTGGTGTTGGCCGTATTTTCGAGCAGATTTTATCGGTCAATAGCATGAGTGCTGATGATGTCAGTTTCCAGCATCTTGATGATACGCCGGCGACAGTGGCGTTTCTGGCTGGACAGTTGGATGTGCTGGTATTCAGCACCGCCAGCGATGCGCCGCTGGTACAGATGTTGTTGCAGACACCCGGTGTGCGTTTGTTTGACTTTGTACAGGCCGAAGCCTATACCCGGCGTTTCCCTTATCTTTCGCAAGTGACGCTACCGCGCGGCATTGTCGATATCGGTTTGGATTTGCCCGCCCGCGATTATCACCTGATCTCACCGACAGCAACGCTGGTGGCGCACGAAAGTCTGCATCCTGCATTGACCGGTTTGTTGTTGCAGGCAGCGGCTAAAATCCATAGCCGCGCTGACTGGCTGAGTAAGCAGGGGGAATTTCCTTCCGATCGTTACACCGAAATTCCGGTGTCCGGCGAAGCTGAAAAATTCTATAAGAACGGTGCACCGGTGCTGCAACGTTATCTGACTTTCTGGGTCGCAAATTTTATCGAGCGCATGTGGGTAGTGATCGTTGCACTGGGCGCTTTATTTTTGCCCTTATCCAAAATTATTCCCCCTTTATACGTCTGGCGTATCCGCTCCAGAATTTATCGCTGGTATGGTCAGTTACGTACGGTCGAGCAGATCATCGATAACCTGAGCAACTCAGATAAAAGAGCGACGCTGGAAAAGCAGTTGAATTATCTTGATGAAATTGAAGACAAGGTGAACCGCATCAGCGTTCCCTTGTCGTATGCAGAAGAATTATATGGTCTGCGCAGTCATATCCAGTTTGTACGAACCCGGGTGCAGTCTTTACTAAAAAGCAGATAAATTCTGCGTACCATCCATCACAGTGGAGCAACTGGTGACTGTATGCCTGCTGCCAGCAAATCCAGAGCCTGTCGCAGAGTGTTGTTATCAATGTTCAGCATTTGATCGCCGACATACCATTCAAACATGCAATAGCCCGGCAGCGCTGTATGCACTGCGTTGTTAAATAGCCAGATGCCGTGTTCGCTGGCGATGCGGTTGCGCAACTGTATTGCTGTGTCTTTGTCTGTCGGTAAATGCAGATGCAGCATATTGCAGTGTGGCGATGCCGGATTCGCGATGAATACCGGATAGTCTTTTAATACTTCATAGATTTCTCTGGTACGCTGAAAATACGCCGGCATTGCCGCAATGCGCTGATCGAACTGCATCGTCGCGGCAACCGCATACGGTGTACGGCGGAAAACGTTACCACCTTGCCTGTGCATCCAGACTCTGGCTTTCGAAATGAAATCAGTGCGACCGGCAAGCATGGCGCCGGCAAATCCGCCTATGCCTTTGTAAAACGACACATAGACACTATCGAAGCCTGCTGCGATGTCGTTCAGGGGCTTATTGAAACCGCTGGCCGCTTCCCATAATCTTGCGCCATCCATGTGCAGGTGAATGTCTTGCTGACGGCAATAGATTTTTATCGCATTGAGTTCTTCCCAACCCGGTAATTGCCCGCCGATCTCGCGCATCGGTAATTCATATTGTGTGGCGGCGATGTGTTCGGGCTGGGCTTGCAGGTCTTGCAGTGTCCACGGACGGTGAGGATTACCGATGTTCAATGCAGTGAAATAATGCAGAGCCTGAAAGTTACTGCGTTCGTGCAAAAGTATGTGCGAGGTCGGATGCAGCGCGACCAGCGCACTACCGCGTTCTTCGCAGGCCAGTTTTAATGCAATCACCTGAGCCATGGTGCCGCTGATGCAAAACATCGCGGATTCCATTCCCAATAGCCCGGCAATTTTTTTCTCAAATGACTGTAGAAAATCGCCCTCACCATACACGTCATGCTCAATATTATTCGCTTCGCACCAGCTCGCCATCTGTGCAAAACTCTGCGCCGGGGTCAAGGCTTTATGACCGGGCAGGATGGTATGACAAGTGTTTTTCAGGGCGAGAGTGTCGGCGTTATTCACATTTTTCTCCGGTCGGTTTTCTGCTTAGTTTTTTGCTGAGGTATCGTTCAGTACGTCGCTGACGAAGTATGCTGCGGGTTTTTGTAAAACTGAATGTGAGCTAAAATTGTTGCCTCACTCCACTTTGCAGAAGCCCTGAACATGAGCACGACGCCTACGCTTGCACCGCAGTTCTTAACTCCCTATGAAACTGGTAATCAGAATCAGACAGCCAGTTGGGATGAGTGCATACAATTCTATCAGCGACTTGCTGTTGAATTTCCCCGAACCTTACAGTTTTTTGAGATCGGTAGATCCGATGCAGGAAGACCTATTCATGCGGGTGTCGTGACGGCGGATGGCGTGTTTGATCGTAAACAATTACAAAGTGAAGGCCGCCCCGTCTTTTTTAATAACAATGGTATTCATCCCGGAGAGCCGGAAGGCATTGACGGTTGTATGGCGTTGGTGCGTGACTTTTGTCTGCAGCCGGAGCGTCTGGCAGCATTAGGACGAACGGTGTTTTTGTTTATCCCCGTATATAACGTTGATGGCTGCGTCAATCGTCAGAATACATCGCGCGTAAATCAGGATGGCCCGGAAATGTTCGGCTTTCGCGGTAACAGCCTGCATCTTGATCTGAATCGTGATTTCATCAAATGCGACAGCCTGAATGCGCAGGCCTTTAACCGTTTCTTCAGTGCCTGGAGCCCGGATGTGATGGTCGATACGCATACGTCGAACGGCGCAGATTACCAGTACACCATGACACTGATACAGACTCAGGCCGATAAGCTGGGGAGTGCGCTCGGCGGCTTTTTGCGCGAGACGATGTTACCTGCAATTTATACACAGATGAACGAACGCGGCTGGCCAACATGCCCGTATGTGAACCCTGTGCAGGATATTCCGGATCACGGCATAGAAGATTTTTTGGAAACGCCGCGCTTTTCCACAGGTTACGCCGCGCTGCATCACACGATAGGTTTTATGCCAGAGACGCACATGCTGAAACCGTTCGCTGACCGCTACGCATCGATGCGGGCACTGGTCGAAACCGTGCTGGACTTCACCATTGCAAATGCCGCACAGATACAAACGCTGAGGGCACAGGCCAGACAGGCTGCAGCAAGCAGCACTCATACGGCAGTCAGCTGGAAGGTCGATCGTAACCGTGCTTCCAGCTTTCTCTTTAAAGGTTATCAGGCGGTATATCGTCCCAGCGTGATTGGTCATTACACACGTTTAGGCTATGACCGCAGTCAGCCGTGGGAAAAAGCGATTCCGTATTTCAATCACTTTGTCAGTGATGTAACTGTTACGCGGCCCAAAGCCTATCTGTTGCCACAAGCATGGCGCGCCGTGATCGAGCGACTGCAATGGAATGGTGTGCAGATGCTGCGCATCGAAAAAGCGCAGGTGTTTGAGGTGCAGACTTACCAGATTGAATCTGTGCAGTCGCGTCCACATGCGTATGAGGGGCACATGTTTTATGACCAGTTGACGCTCGTCAGCCGTCAGCAGACAGTGCAGGCTGTACCTGGTGACTACCTGATTGATCTTAATCAGCCACAGGCACGGTATGTGATGGAAACGCTGGAGCCACAAGCGCATGACAGCTTCTTCCGCTGGGGTTTCTTTAACAGTGTGCTGGAGAAAAAAGAAGCCTATTCCGATTACGTCTTCGAAGATACCGCAGCAGAAATTCTGCGCGATGAACCCGTAACCCGCGCCTTATTTGAGACATGGAAAAGCAATCATCCTGAGTTGCTGAACAATCAGGAAGCGGTACTCGATTTTATTTTCACGCATTGCGAGCGCTTCAGAGAACCAGAATGGCGTTGTTATCCGGTGTTGCGGATAATCTAATGTCGGTAACTTTTGCTTACATTTAAGATGAAACCGAATAGAATGTTTTCTTCGAAGTAATGTCATCAACTTTTACCTGAGAAACACTATGTCAAAACTGTTGGACTATCTGAATTATCTGGATCAAAACGCTGACGCACGTGAAGCATTTGCAGCCAACCCTGTCGCTGCAATGGATAGTTTTGGTCTGAATGAGGAAGAAAAAAATGCCCTGATTTCAGGCGATAAATCGAGGGTGGCAAATTTAATTGGTATTGATGAGGCAAACCTGCCCACGCTCCAGTCTACTGAGACAACCCACTGATGTGTTTAACGTTGTGCGCGTAATAATGAAGGCATTCAAAAAGTTTTTGTTATTATGCGCAATGCTGCTCATCGCATTTCTGCCTCAATACAGTCAGGCTGGTACGGATGAAAAAAACGATGCGCTTTTAAAAAATGTCTCGCGGAGTTTACTCAATTCTCCAGATGAATCGCTCAGGAAGTTAGATGAGCTGGTGTTGCAGCAGGCGACATTCTCTACCGAACAAAAAAATAAATTTCTGCTTTTACGTGCATCGGCGCTCGGTTTTCTCGGAAAACACCGCGAGCGGGTGGAATTTGTTCAGTCTGTCATCTCAGATATTTCTGATATCGACTATCGCGCCCGATTTTTATATCAGCTATCGGATGGCTACATCAATTTGGGTGAGTATGAAAATGCGCTGAGTTATATGAATCAGAGCATAGTAATGCTACCCGGTCTGAAAAATAAAAATGCCAAGATTGATGTTTTGCAATCAGCAATTACTATTCTGAATTCATTGCGCGCGTATGATGAATCGATGGAATATGCACGCCGCTTGCCGGAACTGGATCGTGATGAAATTCCGGGGCCAGCGACTTGTCTTGGGATTGGCAATCAGCTTGAAATCAATTTTTTAATGGGTCGTAGTCAAAAAGCCAATGAGTTGTTAAACGTTGCTATTACGACCTGTGATGCTCAAGGGCGATTTTTTATTTCGCTTTTGATTAAAACCATCGCCAATATTGATGTGATTGAATCAGGTAATTATGCTCTGGGTATCAAAGCTGGAATACCTTTGCTTGAAGAGTTGAAAAAAAATAGTCAGAGTTCTGGTTACTTGATACAGCTGGAAACGGCACTTGCCAAAGCTTACCTAAAAATGGGAAATACACAGCAGGCTGAGTCATATGGTTTACTGGCATATGCCCGGGCAAAAAAAGAAAATGTCGTTTTGTTATTGGAAAAAGCCAGTGAAATTATGGCAGATATCAAGCGATCACAGGGGCAGTATTTCTCAGCACTGGAGTATGCCGATACGGCGCTGACTTTAAAAAATAAGCTGCTTGATCAACAGTTGCAGAAAAACCTGGCCTACCAGCGTGTTAAGTTCGAGATTCAGGATAAAGCCAATCAAATGGTTTTACTCGAACAAAAGAACAAAATTCTCGATGTTGAAAAAAAATTAGAGAAGAAGAGCAATCAGAATCTATTGCTGATCATCGCCTTGGTGCTGTGTTTTATTTGTGTGCTTGGCCTCTGGTTGTGGAAAGTTATCAGACAGAAAAATATTTTTCAACGCCATGCAGAACTAGATGGGCTGACGCAGATCAGCAATCGTTCGCACTTCATGAGTTCAGCTGAGGCTGGCGTTAAATATCGTACCTCAGCCGTCAGCCTGATCATGTTTGATATGGATTTTTTCAAAAATGTGAATGACAGTTTTGGTCACCCGACTGGTGACTGGGTATTGAAAACTGTGAGTCAGGCTGTTGCCGGTGTATTGCGTAAAGGTGATGTTTTTGGGCGTATTGGCGGCGAGGAGTTTGCTATTTTTTTGCCCGCGGCGGAACAGGAAATCGGTTTGCAACTTGCAGAACGTTGTCGACATGCCATTGCTACGATTGATACCGAATCCCGTGGCATCCATTTTCCTTTAAGTGCAAGTTTTGGCCTCGCGACAATGACGATGAACACTACCGGCATCACTAATTTCCAGGAACTGATGCAAGCGGCGGATAAAGCGCTGTATCAATCCAAAGCAGATGGACGTAATCGCGTTTCCGTATTTTCATAGAATTCAATGTTAAATAAAAAAGCAGGGAAATTAGTTTGTGTCGGCACTGGCATGCGTATGGCGGGACAATTGACGCCCTTGGCCAAAAGTTATATCGAATCATTTGATGTGGTGATCGCTGCCGTCCCTAACATGTTCACACGCAAATGGCTGCAAGGTGTGGCAAAAGAGTATGTCTGTTTATTAGATCACTACGACGACACGAAAGTTGACGGTAAGACCCGGCGGGATACTTACCGGCGTATGGCTGATACGATTTTGCATGAAGTCCGGCAAGGGAAAAAAGTCTGCGCCGCTTTTTACGGGCATCCCGGTATTTTTGCCTGCATTTCTCACATGGCGATTGCGGATGCACGGCAAGAAGGCTTTGAAGCGCATATGGAGCCGGGGATTTCTGCCTTGGATAGTCTGGTCGCCGATCTGGGAATAGACCCAGGTACTTTCGGTATGCAGTCGATGGAAGCTACGCAATTTATGATTTATCAGCGTCAGATCGATCCGACGGCTTTGCTGGTTTTGTGGCAGATCGGTATTGCTGGCGATCTGACACTCAAACGTTTTGAGACAGAACCAGCGCATTTACAGATTATCGTGAATAAGCTCATGAAAACATATTCACCTGATCATGAGGTGATTTTGTATGAGGCCGCGACGCACCCGTTGGAGCAGACCAGAGCGGATAAAATCCGTCTCTGTGAATTGCCGCAGGCGGCACTCAAACAGATCACCACACTGGTGATTCCGGCGGCAAACAAGATGCAGATTGATCAGGAAATCGTCGATCAGTTAAGAGCCTTATCCGATTCCCGGGTGGCATGGCCTTTACTTGTACAGGTTTTACTGAAATAAAAAAGCAGCACAATTTTTTTGTGCTGCTTTTTTTCGTCAGTTTTCACTTCTTCTCTGAGGCTGACAGGGTAGGGAGCGTGTAGTTTAGTTCGACGCTTGCCGCAGAGGATTCAGCAGTTCCCGCAGATTATTATGGTCAATCTCGTACATCAGCTCCAATAATCTGCCTATCTCTCCTTTGGGAAAGCCTTCACGCGCAAACCAGCCCAGATAATGCCCCGGTAAATCGGCGATGTATCTGCCTTCGTATTTACCGTAAGGCATTTTCAGTGTCAGCAATCGCTGCAAATCATCTGCTTGCATGGCTTTTTCAAATGGCAGCTTAGTTATCGGCATTCGACTTACTTATTTCTTTACCCGCCTGATCTGGCGCGGCTGCTTGTTCAACCGGCGGTGCCTTTACAGACGCACTTTCTTTTTTTTCTGTATCGGGATCATTCGGCATTTGCACACTATCGAGATAGCGTTCAACCAGATCAAAAAACTGGTTATAAAACTGACCGGTTGGTATCGTTTCGCTGGCGACTTTGACGAGCGCATCATCCGTTGTGCCAAATGGCAAAGAAACCGAGCCAATGGCGCTCACACCGATACTGGCAGAAGTGTTGCTCTTTTTCAGCGAGTAGCGATCGCGGACTGCATTCGCGAATATAGTGGTGCTGTTGCTGCCCTGGCTGTTTGCGACGCAGACGACATTAAACTCGATTTCTGCATGGACTTCGGCATCGTGCTGGTATTTGCGGCGACCTTTGAGGATGGAAGGTTTCCAGTCGTTGATAACATATCCCTGGCTCAGCAATGCACGTCGCGCTGCTTCACAGGCGGATTGCTCCGTCCCGGGAAAACTGCGCGTAAATACACCGCTGGCACCAAATTCCTCATGTTGCTGCGAAGGGGATTTGGTCGTGGAACAGGCACTGACCAGACTCAAAGAAAGTGCGACTGATAAGTACAAAAATAAACGGCGCATTTTTAATCTAAACTTCATGTGAACAGAGGCTGGTTTTACTACGATTCATCCTCAAGCAAGCGCCTCTTTTGCTGCTTCTTCGGGACTCAGACCATCAAAAAATAAATCGGTGAACCATTCGATTTGTTCTTCTATGTGATCCTGCGCCTGTGCGACGGTCGCACCACCGGCGACTAAAAAACCTTCGACTTCTGTGCACCATGCGATCAGTGCTTCAGTTTCCGGATCAAGTTCGTTCTTTTTTGCCATGGTCATTTCCTTCATTCAGACTGCATTTTAACTGTTTGACAGGATGAACGTTGTTACAAGACTGTTACCAGATTATGTCGTAACGTATCAGACTGGTTGTTGCAACGTGTCAGCGACGTTTTTCGATGACGTGCTCAGTTATTTTGTTATTAAAAACTGCCAGCAAACTGGTAGCGTTTTCCCGGGTGCCACATGGTCACAACAGTGGCGATCTTCCCCTTTGAGCGGGTTTTTCTGTGCAATACTAGGCACGTATCCTTCACGGCAATCTGCAACATTGCAGCGATGTGTTTTGGCGGCATCATCGCTTCTATCCGGTAATCAACGCCTTGCAGCGGTGCCACCGCGACCAGATACTCATTCGGCGTCATGCTGCTGAAATCCTGTTGCAGATAATCAGGCGTGACACTGGAGTTGACCCAGCGGTCCTCCACCTGAATCGCGACATTGTCTTCAAAGTGAACAATCACTGAGTGAAACAGGCGATGCCCTGGTTTGACCATAAACTCCTGAGAAAGTTGCTCACTCGCAGGATGCTCTGCCAGCAGATGTAATTCACTTCGATGCACGTGCCCACGTGAACGGATTTCTTCGGCAATGCTTTTGATTTCCACCAGCGTCGCCTGATATTTCTGCTGCGCGACATACGTGCCCGAGCCCTGAATTCTGTGCAGGATCTGTTCGCTGGTCAGCTCGCGCACTGCGCGATTGACTGTCATGCGCGAAACCTTGAATTGTTCTGCCAGCATCGCTTCAGATGGGATTGCGTCGCCTTCTTTCCAGGTGCCGGACTGAATTTCTTTCAGTAAGTAATTCTTGATGGTTTGAAAAGCGGGAGCATTAACTTGTACTTTTGGCACGGGATTCCTGCTGAAATGTATACGTTATTGTCTCACTAAAAATCCGCTTGCAAAAGTTGTATATACAACTTAAACTCAAAAAATGTTCAGGGCAAGGCTGGTATTTGTGCGACCTGCAGTAAATTTCCAGCTAAATGACCAGCGCTATTTTCCGCACATCATCTGAGATCAGGAGACACCATATGTCAGAGATTCTTCAAAACGACCCACGCTGGGATGCCAGCCGTGTTATTCACGCACCGCATGGTGCAGAGAAGGTTTGTAAAACCTGGGTGGCTGAGGCAGCCTATCGCATGATACAAAACAACCTGGACCCGGCCGTCGCTGAAAATCCTAAGCATCTGGTGGTGTATGGCGGCATAGGCCGCGCGGCACGTAACTGGGAATGCTACGACCAGATTCTGGCTTCGCTCAAGGCGCTGGAAACCAATGAAACCCTGTTGATACAGTCAGGCAAACCGGTAGGGGTATTCCAGACGCATGAAGATGCGCCGCGCGTGCTGATCGCGAATTCCAATCTGGTGCCGAAATGGGCCAACTGGGAACACTTCAATGAACTCGACCGCAAGGGCTTGTTTATGTATGGCCAGATGACCGCAGGCAGCTGGATTTACATCGGCACCCAGGGCATTGTGCAGGGCACATACGAAACCTTCGCCGAAGCCGGACGCCAGCATTACAACGGCGACTGGGGCGGGCGCTGGATACTGACCGCCGGACTCGGTGGTATGGGCGGTGCGCAGCCATTGGCGGCCAGCTTTGCCGGTGCGGTATCACTGAATATCGAATGCCAGCAAAGCAGTATCAACTTCCGTCTGCGTACCCGCTATGTCGATAAACAAGCGAAAGACCTGGACGATGCGCTGGCGCTGATACAGCAGCATTGCGCACGCAAAGAAGCGGTTTCCATCGCCTTGCTCGGCAATGCGGCTGAGATCCTGCCTGAGCTGGTCAAGCGCGCCAAAGCGGGCGGCATGAAACCGGATCTGGTGACTGACCAGACTTCGGCTCATGATCTGATCAATGGCTATCTGCCTATAGGCTGGAGCGTGGAACAGTGGAAGGCTGCCCAGCACGATTCGACACAACATGCAAAGCTGACTGCGGATGCAGCTCAGGCTTGTGCGGTGCATGTACAGGCAATGCTGGACTTCCATGCGATGGGCATCCCTACTGTCGACTACGGCAATAATATCCGCCAGGTCGCGTTTGATACCGGCGTAAAAAATGCCTTCGATTTCCCCGGTTTTGTCCCAGCTTACATCCGTCCGCTGTTCTGCGATGGTAAAGGCCCATTCCGCTGGGTGGCTTTGTCGGGGGACCCGGAAGATATCCGTAAGACTGATGCCAAAATCAAGGAATTATTCCCACACAATAAAGGCGTGCATAAATGGCTGGACATGGCGGGTGAGCGCATCGCTTTCCAGGGCTTGCCGGCACGTATCTGCTGGCTGGGTCTGGGCGAACGCCATATCGCCGGACTCGCATTCAATGAAATGGTCAAAAACGGCGAACTGAAAGCACCGGTCGTGATTGGCCGCGATCACCTCGATACCGGCTCAGTGGCTAGCCCGAATCGCGAAACCGAGGGGATGCTTGATGGCACCGATGCCGTCTCTGACTGGCCTTTGCTGAACGCCTTGCTGAATACCGCCGGTGGCGCCAGCTGGGTCTCTTTGCATCATGGCGGCGGTGTAGGCATGGGCTATTCCCAGCATTCCGGGATGGTGATTGTGGCTGATGGAACGGATGCCGCTGCGAAACGTCTGGCACGTGTACTGGTCAACGATTGTGGCTCCGGCGTGATGCGGCATGCCGATGCTGGCTACGAACAGGCTATCGCCTGTGCCAAGCGCGAAGGTCTGAACTTACCGATGATTAAATAAGCAGACCGTTTGAGTTGATATGAGAATGCCCGCGTAATATGGGCTTCATGGCGCAAAAATGCCTGAAGAGGCGCGCAGGTATTGCGACACACCATTGCAAAAAACCATTGCGACACCTTATTAGAAAGTAAAAAATATGAGCAAGCATCTTGAGATACATCCTGACGAATTCACCTTGTCGGATTTGCGTCGCATCTGGATCAGTCCGACGCCGCTAAAACTGGTCGCGTCTGCGTATCCGGCGATACATGCATCATCAGAAATGATACAAAAAATCGTTGCCAAAGGTGATGCCGCGTATGGCATTAATACCGGCTTTGGTAAGCTCGCAAAAACCCGTATACCGGATGACCAGCTTGAGCTCTTGCAACGCAATCTGATTTTGTCGCACTCGGTTGGTTCGGGCGAATTGATTGCCGATGAGGTCGTGCGCTTGATATTGGCGATGAAAATAGCCAGCCTGGCACGCGGTGTCTCCGGCATCCGCGCAGTGGTGATCGATACCATGATCGCGATGCTCAACGCGGGCATTATGCCAACCATCCCGGTCAAGGGATCGGTCGGTGCTTCGGGTGATCTGGCACCGTTATCACACATGACGCTGGCGCTGCTGGGCGAAGGTGATGTGCGTGTTAACGGCGCACTGATTCCAGCCAAACAGGCGCTGGCGGATGCCGGCATCACGCCGGTGGTGCTGGCCGCAAAAGAGGGATTGGCGCTGATTAACGGTACGCAGGTATCAACCGCGTTGGCTTTGCATGGCTTATTCATGGCGGAACGTTTGCTGGAAGCGGCGACCATTACCGGTGCTTTGTCGGTCGATGCCGCTAAAGGCAGCGATGCGCCATTTGATCCGCGGATACATAGCAGTCGTGGTCAGCCGGGGCAGATTGCCACGGCAGAAATTTACCGTAAGCTTTTGGTCGGCAGTGAAATCCGTCAATCGCATCTGGTGAATGATGAGCGCGTGCAGGATCCGTATTGCCTGCGCTGCCAGCCTCAGGTTATGGGTGCCTGCCTCGATATCATCAATAATGCAGCGCGCACTTTGCTGATCGAAGCCAATGCCGTGACCGATAATCCGCTGGTGTTTGTAGAAACCGGCGAAGTCATCTCCGGTGGTAATTTTCATGCTGAGCCAGTTGCATTTGCGGCCGATACGCTGGCGCTCGCAATTGCTGAAATCGGTGCTATTTCCGAACGTCGGATTGCCTTGCTGATCGATGCTTCCTTGTCTGGTTTGCCGCCATTTCTGGTGCCATCATCAGGTCTGAATTCCGGTTTCATGATCGCGCATGTGACAGCGGCAGCGCTGGCTTCCGAAAATAAATCGCACGCGCATCCATCCAGCGTTGATTCGATTCCGACCTCAGCCAATCAGGAAGATCACGTCAGTATGGCGACCTATGGTGCGCGCCGCCTGCATGAAATGGCGCAGAATACCGCGACCATCGTTGGTATCGAATTACTGGCAGCGGCGCAAGGTGTGGATTTTCATGCACCACTGAAAACCTCGTCTATGCTGGCGCAGGTGCATCAGACCTTGCGGGATCAAGTTGCGTTCTATGACAAAGACCGTTTTTTTGCACCAGACATCGAGGCGGCCAAAGAACTGGTGGTCTCTGGCCGCATCAGCGCTGAATGCCAGCATCTGTATCAGCATTTATATCTGGCTTGACGTATGTTGATGCCGCGTATGTTGATGCAGCGTTGGTCGGTGAGCGATTATCAGACGATGCCCTGGAAAAATGGCGGCGGCAGCACGACGGAGCTGGCGATTTTTCCGGCTGGTGCCAATCTGGATAATTTTATCTGGCGCCTGAGTACGGCACAAGTCGCGACGGACGGACCATTCTCCCATTTTCACGGCATAGACAGAACGCTGGCGGTGCTATCGGACGCTGGCCTGATTTTGCATACGAAGGCGGAGCCGGGAACTACGCCGCCGGGTGTGGTACATCTGACGCAAGATAGTCCGCCGTATCGCTTTCCCGGCGAGCTGGCTTTGGATGCCGAATTGTCAGACGGATGCGTGTTAGATCTGAACATCATGACGCGCCGCGATGTTTGTACTCATACGATGCGTAAGCTATTAAGCGGCCATCATCATATTGATGCGCTGGGAGCTCGGCAAATCTTGCTGTACTGCGTTGCTGGCAATGCCCGTATGACGAGCGGTGAAACATTCAGCAGTGGTGAGCTTATGCTGCTGAGTGAAGCACGTCCTGCTTCCGGCATAGCACTGGAGTTGATTGCTGATCAGGGCGCCATCCTATATCTGATTGCGCTGCAATTTTTCGACAAAGGAGCAGACTGATGTTGCACTGGGACAGCTTGTGGACCAACATCCACCTCGCGACGATGGTCGATGGCTATGGCGAGATCAATGACGCGGCGCTTGCTGTGCGTGACGGCAAGATCGTCTGGTTAGGTGAGCGCAATGCCTTGCCTGCAAATTATTTGGTCACAGCTCAGCATGATGGCGCGGGCTGTTGGGTCACGCCGGGGCTGACCGATTGCCATACACATCTGGTGTACGCAGGTAACCGCAGTGATGAGTTTGAGGCGCGTCTGAATGGCGTCAGTTATGAAACCATTGCAAGGCAGGGGGGCGGTATTCTATCCACCGTCAGGGCGACCAGAGCAGCGACCGAAGATGAATTATTGCAAGCGACCCTGCCACGTCTGCGCGCGCTGCTCAGTGAGGGTGTGACCACGCTAGAAATTAAGTCCGGTTACGGTCTTGATTTGCCTAGCGAAGCGCGTCTGTTGCGTGTTGCACGGCGCATAGGGCGGGAATTTCCGGTACGCGTCAAGACCGCATTTCTGGGCGCGCATGCCTTGCCACCGGAATACGTCGGGCGACCAGACGATTACATCACGCTGGTGTGCGAGCAAATGTTGCCGGCGCTGGTGGCGAAAGATTTGGTGGATGCAGTCGATGTGTTTTGCGAAAAAATCGGTTTTTCTCCGGCTCAGACTGAGCGGGTATTTATGGCTGCGCAAGCACTTGGTTTACCGGTAAAACTCCATGCAGAACAATTATCAGATCAGGGTGGGGCGGCGTTAACCGCGCGTTATCAAGGCTTATCGGCGGATCATCTGGAATATCTGACGGACGCCGGGATCGCTGCGATGGCCGCCAGCGGTACGGTCGCCGTGTTATTGCCCGGCGCTTATTATTTTTTACGTGAAACGCAATTGCCTCCGGTGCAGGCATTACGTGCTGCCGGTGTGAAGATTGCCCTGGCGACCGATTGTAATCCCGGCACATCGCCACTGACCTCACTGTTACTGACGATGAATATGGGCTGCACCCTGTTCCGATTGACGCCACTCGAAGCATTGCAGGGCGTGACTTGCCATGCAGCGCTGGCATTGGGAACGGATGGCATCAGCGGCACCTTGGAAGTGGGCAAAGTAGCCGATTTTATTTTGTGGAAAATACAGCGACCAGCTGATCTGGCCTACCACATCGGTGCGAATCCGCTCTGGAGCCGGGTTTTCGGCGGGCGACCAGAATAACGACGGTGGTTTTTTCTAGTTGAGGTGCACGCTTAGCAGCCAAGGTCGGATGCGTTTAAGTCGGCAGTCAGCCCGACCGCCTGCTGCACTGCTTGCATGACCTATCTTGACCGGCGCGGTTTTCTCTCCTGAAGCGCAAGAACTGGAAACGAAGACTAGCCGCTGTTGCTCCTGACTGACACTGACCAACATGAAGCCGTGCCCGAGCGGGCGCTTATTCATGGTTTGTTTAATCCTTACGCGCTTCTGTTCGAATGAGTGTTGATTGGTACCGAATGAACTCTGGTAATCTTTTGACACATTATTTAACCCGCACAGCCCGGGTTTTCCCCGCTTTGAGGTAGCGCGAGACGTATAATGCTGGAAAAATAATATTCAATTCAAAAATGAAGCCTGCAGCGGTTTTCTGCTTCATTTCACCTACGCTCAGAGGTTCACAGTGGCATTACCGGTTATTTCTTTTCCTATTCGTTTTCAACGCTGGAGACCGGTGCGCTGGCTTGCCGGGGGGCTGCTCTTGGTCGTGCTGCTGATGTTGCTCAGCTACTTATTTCTGCCGGTGTTTGTAAAACGCATGGCGATAGAGCAGGTGCAACAACAAACTGGCCGCAAACTGGATATCGGCGAGGTCAGTTTTTCTCCATTTTCACTTGCCCTGACGGCGACGAATGTGCGCCTCTATGAAGCTGATCAGAAGACGTCAGCTTTAGCGGTACAAGAGCTGAGAGTCAATCTGTCAATGACATCCGTGTTTCATCGCGCACTGGTACTCGATGAGTTTTATCTGACCGCGCCGGATGTGCATCTGGTACGTTACAGTGCGGCTCAGCATAGTCGCTATAACGTCAGTGACGTGCTGGATAAAATTGCTGCAGCACCCAAAAGTGATGCGCCGCTGCGTTTTTCTGTTGCAAACATACAGATCAGCAAAGGCACTATCGTCTTTGATGATCAGGTCTTCGGTAAGCAATTTAAACTGACAGACTTACAGGTAGGCTTACCTTTCATTTCTAATTTCCCGAAACAGATAGACAGTTTTGTCGAACCCCGATTATCTGCCCATATCAACGGTGCGGATTTTTCTTTGCAGGCGCGCGCCAAGCCATTTTCTGAAACCCATGAAAGCACGCTGGCGATCGATTTCGATCAATTAGATCTGGCGCAGCTGACTCCCTATGTGCCCGTGGCTTTGCCGGTGCAGGTCGCCAGTGCCAGACTGAGCAGCAAGCTCAATCTGACATTCAGCCAGAAAAAGCAGATGGAGATTTTTCTGTCCGGTGATTTGCGTTTGCATGACGTTTTCCTGAAAGATAAACAAAGCCAGCCTTTGCTGAAGCTGGAAGGTTTGCAGGCGCAGATCCGCCAGATGAATCTGATGACGGCGGCGACAGAGTTGCAGCAATTAAGCCTGAGCGCACCACAGGTATGGCTGGATTTTGATGCGAAAAATGGGCTGAATTGGGCGAATCTGCAAGCCGCGCCCGTTGCTAAATCAAGTGCGGTAACGACTGCAGCAGCCGGAAAGACATCCCCTGTAACATCCGCATCGACAGCGGCAGCAGCGACAGCAACCCCGGCAGCTTCGCCCCTCGTGCAGGTGCACGATCTGCAGGTGGCGAATGGACAGATACACTTTTCTGACGCCGTGCACGCCAGACCAGAACAAAAACTGGAATTGCAAAACATCAGTTTGAAGGCGCAGCAGTTATCGACTGCGAAAGACGTCAAACCAGCGCAATTCAAACTGAGTCTGGAAACAAAAGCCGATGAAAAAATCGGGTTTGACGGACAATTGCAGATTTTTTCCTCTGCGCTGAATGGCAAGCTTGCGATCAGTGATGTGGCGCTTGCTAATTATCAGGCTTTTCTGAACCCGTTTTTGAAGGCGAACTTGAGTGGCAAACTGGATGCGGAATCCGGCGTCAGCCTGAAGGCTGGCGAATTTCAGCTCAGTGATTTATCGCTCAGACTGCGTGATCTGCTGCTGAAGGGAAAAGCCAGCGACGGCAGCGTTGCACTGAAATCTTTTACGCTGAACAAAACATTGTTTGATTCCGCGAACCGCGCCATACAGATGGGAACTGCGGAATTTGATGGCTTGCGGGGCGATATCCGGCGCGATAAATCGGCGGCGATGCTGATGCAGAGCTGGTTGCCTGAGCCGATGGCTTCTGCGCCTGCAAGTAAAACAGTCGTAGCCGGTAAGACTGACCAGGCTGTCGCGGCCAGCAAAGGAGCTGCGCCGTGGAAAATCAGCCTGAATCAATTTGATCTGAAAAACAGCGAAATCGACTTTCTCGATCAGTCTGTTACTCCGGAAGTGAAATTAAACCTGAACAGCATCAGCCTGAATCTGGGTCAACTGAGCAGTGATTTTTCTAAAGATATCAGCTTCCGTCTGCAATCGAAGCTGAACCGGCGTTCTAAGCTGAATCTGGATGGCAGCAGTTCCGCCGGCATGAAAAAAGTCAACGTGAATCTGGATACCGAGAGTTTGCCGATCGCGCGACTGTCTTCGTATTTTTCACAATTTCTGAATGTGCAGATTGTTAAAGGTGGCGGCACTGCCAAAGGTAAGCTGGTGCTGACGAATATCCTGGAAGCCGATCGTCAGTTTGATTACGACGGCACGCTGAGTCTGAATAATTTTCAGATATTTGAAAATGGTACAGAGGAAGATTTTCTGGATTGGAAAGCGATTTCCGCTGAAGGCATACACGCGAACATAGGAAAAACCAAACAACTGATTGATGTAAAAAAACTGAGTCTGAATGATTTTTTTGCGCGTCTGGTGTTGTCTGACAAGGCGCGCTTGAATTTGCAGAATATTGTGGTCAGCCAAACCGCGAAGGACACACCTGCAATCGCAGTGCCGACGTCGAAAGAAATGACGCCGAAAACCAGTGCAGGCCTTGCCGGTAGCACCACCGTGACGCAGAAAGTGCCGGTCACCGGTACGCCATCTTCTGTCGTCATGCGCATAGGTCAAACCGTTATCACCGGTGGCAACGTTAACTTTACCGATAATTTTATACAGCCGAATTACCATGCCAATCTGACTGGCATCAGCGGCAGCATAGGCGCGATTTCATCCGATAATCCACAAGTGGCGACGGTGGAACTGAATGGTAAGGTGGATGACGATGCTCCGCTGTTGATTTCAGGTAGCATGAACCCATTATCAACGCCGGTGTTTCTGGATATTAAAGGCAGCGCGAACGGTATCGAGCTGACCAAGCTGACGCCGTATGCGGCCAAATACGCGGGTTACGCGATTGAAAAAGGAAAATTATCAGCGCAAGCCAGTTATAAGATAGAAAACCAGCAATTGACTGCAGAGAATGAGGTCAGGCTGGATCAACTGACATTCGGTGAAAAAGTAGATAGCCCGAGTGCAACCAGATTACCAGTGATGCTGGCAGTGGCGCTGTTGCGTGACAATCAAGGCCGGATAACGATCAATTTACCCATCTCAGGCTCATTAGCCGACCCGCAGTTTTCTGTGAGCAGCATTATTTTTAAAGTGTTCGTGAACATCATTACCAAGGCCGTGACGTCGCCGTTTGCTTTACTGGGATCGATGTTCGGTGGTGGTGAAGAGCTCGCTTATCTCGAATTTAATCCTGGCAGTGCAGTTCTGACCCCGGCAGCAACCGAAAAACTCGACAATCTGGCGAAAGCATTGAAAGAACGCACCAGCCTGCATCTCGATATTATCGGCCGCGTCGATGTCAAAAGCGATACTGAGGGCGTACGTCATGAAATGCTGGAAAATCGTTTGCGTGAAGCTAAATGGCGTGAGCTTGGGCGTAAAAATCGCGGTATCAAAGCGGAGTCGCTGACACTGACGGCAGACGAACGACATAAATTTCTGCAATCCTTATACGATGCGGCAAAATTCAATAAACCACGGAATGTGCTGGGGCTGGCTAAAACTCTGCCAGACGCAGAAGCGGAACAGTTGTTATTGCAAAATCTGACGGTGGACACTGATGATTTACGGGACCTGGCGCAAAGACGTGCAGATACTGTGCGCGATTATCTTGAAGATGTGGCGTTGGTGAGCCGCGAACGCATGTTCCTGATTGCCCCCAAACTGAATGCGGATGGCATCAAAGATAAGGGAGCTCCAAACCGCGTTGATTTTTCATTGAAATAAGCTGATCTGTACGGTGTAACAATTTTGTTTAAGGACTGAGAATGACATCTGCAAACCTGGTCAACATTTTATATGTTGAGGACGACTCCGATATACAGACGGTGGCACAGATTGCCCTTGAAGTTGTTGGCGGCTTTGTTCTGAAGACCTGCAGCTCAGGCAGTCAGGCATTGTCTGAGGTGAAAGCGGGTTTTGTGCCGGATTTGCTATTGCTCGATGTCATGATGCCGAATATGGATGGGCCAACGACACTGGCTGAGTTACGCCAATTATCCGTGACGGCGACGACGCCGGTCGTTTTTATGACGGCGAAAGTGCAGGCATCTGAATTGGAGCTGTATTATTCTTTAGGTGCCATCGGCGTGATCGCGAAGCCTTTCGATCCTATGGAGTTATCCGCACAGGTCGTTAAACTCTGGCAGGAAAGAAAATAGATGTCCGAAAAAATGGATAACCTGCAAGAAAAACTGCGTAAGTTGGAAGCACTTTTTTTGCAGAAATTACCCTCCCGGTTTGATGAGATTACTGGCGCATTAGGGCAGTATTTGCACAACCCACAGGACAAAGAATCACTGACGGCTTTACATCGTCATCTGCATACGATGGCCGGTTCGGCAGGTACTTTCGGCTTTGAAGATCTGGGTGTGCAGGCGCGGGTGTTTGAGTCGCGTCTGAAGCCATTACTCAGCGGCACCGAGTGGAGCCAGACTGAGCTGGAAGATTACGCCCGTGATATTCGCGATTACTTTGCTGCCGCGCTAAACAATCTCAACAAGGAACATGCGCCGGGTGATATCGCATCCGCAGACGCGGGCGAAGCGGCCTTGCCCGGTAATCAGTCACGGCTGATTTATCTGGTCAATCAGGATTGTCGGCAAAATCAGGAAATTACGACCCAACTTGAGCATTTCGGTTACGAGACCGTCAGCGTGGAACAATCGAAAAATCTGGCTCTGGCAGTGGCGCGACGTCGCCCGGATGTGATTGTGATCGATATGGGATCTGTCGAAGATGGCACTGGCGGAGTCGAAGAAATAAAGAAAGTAGAACAACTGCAACGCTTGCGTATTCCAACGATTTTTATTTCGAAATCGAGTAGTTTTGATTCGCGCCTGATGGCGGTGCACGCCAAGGGCGACGGCTATTTTACTAAGCCAGTGGATGTTGTTGAGCTGACCGAAAGAATCGATACGATATTGCAGCGGGATGAAACCAAAGGCTACCGGATACTGATCGTCGATGATGATGTGGTGACGGCGAACTATTACGGCGCGATTTTGCGCAATGCCGGCATGATCGTGCAATTGCTGAATGAGCCGTCCCGGATATTATCTGTCATGACAGATTTCCGCCCTGAGTTGCTGCTGCTGGATGTCTACATGCCGCTGTGCAGCGGGATAGAGTTGTCGCAACTGATCCGGCAGGACAATTCGTATGTGGATGTGCCTATCGTGTTTTTATCCAGCGAAGCTGACCCGCAAAAGCAGTTAGAAGCCGTGCGCGCTGGTGCGGATGATTTCATTACCAAACCGGTGGCGCCGGATTATCTGGTCTCATCGTTGGCAACGCGCGCCGAGCGCTACCGTTCCCTGCGTGCGCTGATTATGCGCGATGGTCTGACTGGCTTATATAACCATACAGCGATCAAAGAACATCTTGCCGCCGAGATTTTGCAGGCACACCGCAATGCGACGCCGCTGGCATTAGCCATGATTGATCTCGATTATTTCAAACAGGTGAATGACCAGCATGGGCATGCTGCCGGCGACCATGTATTACGTATGTTGGCGCGTTTGTTGCGCCAGCGTCTGCGCCGCACCGATATCGTCGGGCGTTATGGTGGTGAAGAGTTTGCTGTTATTTTTCCGAATACCGATGCGAGTACTGCACGCAAGGTGCTGGATCAGGTTCGTATCGCATTTGCGAAAATTCTTCAGCATTCAGAAAACAGGGAGTTTTCTTCAACGTTTTCTGCGGGAATTGCTGGTCTTGAGTTATCTGGCGATGTTGATACCTTGTTTGATGCAGCGGATGCGGCGATGTATGTCTCCAAACAAAGCGGACGCAATTGCATCACGATCGCCTGAGACACGCATAGCGGATGCGGCATTACAGCTAAACGAACGCGCAATAAAAAAGCCTGAAGATGCTTCAGGCTTTTTATTCGTCTACATTAAGCTAACTTAATTTAAGGCGCTTAACTCAGTTTCTGCAGACTGCTGGCCTTAATTTTTACCTCCAGCGGCTTACCTTTACGGGCGCGTTTGTTGATGTGGACAGACAGGGCGTTAGCGCTCAGATTCACTTCCTGCGCTTTGCCGCCGCGTCCGGTTCCCGTTACTCTGACACCTTTCTGGCTGATTGCCTGTGCTGCGAGCAGCACCTCTTTGTCTTCGAGTTCCATCAGAATTACGCCACGTCCACCGCTCGATAATTGCTTGATTTCATTCAGACCAAAGACCAGCAAACGGCCATTGCCAGATAAACAGGCAATCGCGCTGGCATCTTCGCTGATGACCGCGGGCGGCAGCGGTAAATCCTTTTCTTCCAGCGTCATAAAGGCTTTGCCAGCCTTCATACGACCAACCATGTCGCCCACTTTGGCGGTGAAGCCATAACCAGCATCCGATGCCAGTAATAAACCGATTTCATTGTTACCGGCGAAGTAATGCAGAATCTTGGTGCCGGCTGCGAGATCGATCAGGGTGGTAATCGGTACGCCATCGCCACGCGCGCCGGGCAGGGCGGAGACAGGGACAGAATAGACTCTGCCATTCGAGCCGAACACCAGTAAATGATCGACCGTACGACATTCAAACGTGCCATACAGGCTGTCGCCCGCCTTGAAAGTGAACTGACTGGCTTCATGCCCGTGACCAGTGCGGGCGCGTACCCAGCCTTTTTCTGAGATGACGACCGTGACCGGCTCATCGACGACTTTCTGCTCTACCGACGCACGGACTGCTTCTTCGATCAGCGTGCGGCGTGTATCACCGTATTGTTTTGCATCCGCTTCGATTTCTTTTATCAGCGTTTTCTTCATCGACGCCGGATTGTCCAGCAAGTCATGCAAGCCTGCTTTTTCTTTACGCAATTCTGCCAGCTCTTGTTGAATTTTAATCGCTTCCAGCCTCGCTAACTGACGCAAACGGATTTCCAGGATATCTTCCGCCTGCCGGTCAGATAAGCGGAAAGCCTGTATCAGTGCGGGTTTCGGCTCATCTGACTCGCGGATGATGCGGATCACTTCATCAATATTCAGTAAAACGGCTTCGCGACCTTCGAGTATATGAATACGGTCATCGACTTTTTTCAGACGGAATTGCGTGCGACGTGTGACGGTCGTGAAACGGAACGCAATCCATTCGCTGAGGATATCGAGCAGACCTTTCTGACGCGGACGGCCATCGCCACCGATCATCACCAGGTTCATCGACGCCGACGTTTCCAGTGACGTATGCGCGAGCAACATCTGCATGAACTCGGCCTGATCCTGATTTTTCGATTTTGGTTCCAGCACCAGACGCACAGGCGCATCTTTGCCCGATTCGTCACGCACAGTATCGAGCACCGATAAGATCACTTGTTTTAACGCGACCTGTTCCGGCGACAAGGTTTTTTTACCGGTTTTGATTTTTGGATTGGTCAGCTCTTCGATTTCTTCCAGCACTTTTTGCGACGACACGCCCGGCGGCAATTCGGTCACGACCGCTTGCCACTGACCGCGCGCCATGTCTTCTATCTTCCAGCGTGCCCGCACTTTCATGCTGCCGCGACCACTGGCATACATCTCGGCAATTGCCGATGCCGGTGTAATGATTTGTCCGCCGCCGGGGAAATCCGGGCCGGGGATATATTCCATCAGCTCGGCCTGTTTCATGGCCGGGTTGCGGATCAGCGCGACAGCAGCCTTCGCAACTTCGGTCAGATTATGCGAAGGAATTTCGGTGGCCAGACCGACCGCAATACCGGATGCGCCATTCAGTAACACCATAGGCAAGCGCGCTGGCAGTAGCTTCGGCTCTTCGGTGGTGCCGTCATAATTCGGCTGAAAATCGACGGTACCCTGATCGATTTCATCCATCAGTAATTTGGCGATCGGCGTCAGGCGCGCTTCGGTGTAACGCATCGCCGCCGCGCCGTCGCCATCACGTGAGCCGAAGTTACCTTGCCCATCAATCAGTGGATAACGCAGCGAAAAATCCTGCGCCATCCGCACCAGCGCGTCATACACCGACTGATCGCCATGCGGATGCAGCTTACCGAGCACATCACCGACTACCGCAGCGGATTTACGCGGTTTGGCCGACGAATTCAGACCGAGTTCGTTCATCGCAAACAGGATGCGGCGCTGCACCGGTTTCTGACCATCGCAGACGTCCGGTAAGGCGCGTCCTTTGACGACGGAAATTGCGTAATCAAGATAAGCACGTTCGGCGAAACTCGCCAGCGTCAGTGCTTCGCCATCGCCCGGCGGCGGTGTTTGTTCAAATAAATTCGCTTGTTCGCTCATAGTTTTTTATTCTTCGTGGCATCCGGCAAAACGCCGTTCTGTTTGCCGTCATCTGTAATTTTCGGGGAGTATGTCTGAAAATACACCTTATGTCCGCATATTCATTGGGGTGTTTACATATACTGGGGGGAGTATTTTCAGACTTTAAAAAGCATTCCAGCGCCTTAAATATCGGCTTCGACAGCATTGCCGTGTTCTTCTATCCAGGCGCGACGGGCCGCGGCTTCGCCTTTTCCCATCAGCATATTGAAGCGACCTTCGGAAAAATCCTGATCGAATTCACCGAGGCTGACCGGTAACAAGCGGCGGGTGTCAGGATTCATCGTGGTTTCCCATAACTGTTCTGCATTCATTTCACCCAGACCTTTGAAGCGGGAAATATTCCATGCGCCGTCTTTGACGCCTTCCTTGCGTAACTTGTCTTCGATGGATGTCAGTTCGGCAGCATCCAGTGCATAGATTTTTTGCGCCTGCTTTTTGCCACGTGCCGGAGCGTCAACGCGGAACAGCGGCGGACGCGCAACGCAGATGTGACCACGGGCGATGAGTTGTGGAAAATGTTTGAAAAACAGCGTCAGCAACAGCACCTGAATATGTGAGCCGTCGACGTCCGCATCCGACAAAATACAGATCTTGCCGTAACGCAGATTCGACAGATCAACGTTATCGTTAGCCCCATGCGGATCGACGCCGATGGCGACCGAAATATCGTGAATTTCGTTATTCGCAAACAAACGGTCACGTTCCGATTCCCAGGTGTTGAGTACCTTGCCGCGTAAGGGCAGAATCGCCTGAAACTCTTTGTCACGCCCCATTTTTGCGGAGCCACCAGCGGAATCACCTTCGACTAAAAACAATTCATTGCGGGTGATGTCGCTGGATTCGCAGTCGGTCAGCTTGCCCGGCAAAACGGCCACGCCGGAGGATTTTTTCTTTTCCACTTTTTGCGCTGAACGCAAACGCGACTGCGCTTGTTTGATGACCAGTTCCGCGAGTTTTTTGCCGTAATCGACATGCGAATTGAGCCACAATTCCAGCGGTGGTTTGGTGAATGAAGAGACCAGCCGCACCGCATCACGCGAATTCAGACGCTCTTTAATCTGCCCCTGAAATTGCGGGTCCAGCACTTTTGCTGACAACACAAATGAGACGCGCGCAAACACATCTTCCGGCAACAGCTTGACGCCTTTCGGCAGCAGCGAATGCATTTCCGCAAAGCTCTTGACCGCGCCGAATAAGCCTTCGCGCAGACCGGATTCATGCGTACCGCCAGCCGGTGTCGGAATCAGATTCACATACGATTCACGTACCACATTGCCTTCTTCGGTCCAGGCCACCACCCATGATGCGCCTTCGCCTTCGGCAAAGCCTTCGGTGTCTGCGCTGGCGAATTGCTCGCCTTCAAACAGCGGGATCAGCGGTTCGCCATGCGAATACTGGGCCAGCGCTTCGGTCAGATAACCGCGTAAGCCCTGATCGTATTGCCAGGTTTGCGATTCACCGGTTTTGGCATTGCTCAGCGTGACTTTTACGCCTGGCAGCAAGACCGCTTTTGAGCGCAGCAAACGCTGTAACTCACCTTGCGGTATATTCGCGGAATCGAAATATTTTGCATCGGGCCAGATACTGACGCGGGTGCCGCTCTTTTTATCGCCACGCGGAATCGGCTGGCTGCGCAGCGGCTCAATCACATCGCCATCAGCAAAGGTCAGCTGATGCAAGCCAGCTTCGCGCCAGACGGTAATTTCCAGACGTTTGGATAATGCATTAGTGACAGAGACACCAACGCCGTGCAGACCACCGGAAAACGCATAAGCTCCGCCGGAACCTTTGTCGAATTTGCCGCCGGCATGCAAACGTGTGAATACAATTTCGACAGTAGGAACACCCTCGTCCGGATGCAGACCAACCGGAATGCCGCGGCCATCATCTTCAACGCTGATGCTGCCATCGGTGTTCAGAGTGACTTGTATATGTTTGCAATGACCGCCCAGGGCTTCATCGGAAGCATTGTCGATGACTTCCTGAATGATGTGCAGAGGGTTTTCGGTGCGGGTATACATGCCCGGTCTTTGTTTAACCGGTTCCAATCCTTTGAGGACGCGGATGGATGATTCGCTATAGTCGGACGGAGTCGTATTTTTTTTAGTGGCCATGCAAATAGAAATCTGTTGTTTTGGTTAAAGTGCAATAATATTTTGCAATTTTTAAATACGGAATACATGATTTTAGATGTATTCTTGCATACGTTTTGGCAGCTATTGTAGCTGTAATAGGTAGATGGATAAACGATGTCAATAAAAACTCCAACGATCGCGATCCGACTGCTTGGATTTTCCGCTAAAGAGGAAGAAACTTTTTCTGCAGTACTCGCCGTAGCGCGCGAGACCGGTTACAGCTATACGTGTCTGAGGACCGGGTGCGTCCAGGATCCGGACATGTATATCGTCAATGCCAGTAATATCAAAGCGATTGCGACACTGTCTGACCTTAATCCCGGCGATGCGATGCCGGTGTTGTTAATTGGTAAAACCGATATTGATTTACCTTATCAAGTGATGCCAAGGCCTATCCGCTGGCGCAATATTTTCGGCATTCTCGACGAGCTGATCAATAAACGTGAGCTGTTGCTGCATACGTTAGCCGCGCACACCATCAATTTAACGGTACATGAGCGGCGGGCGCATAAACGCATCGATTTTGATCTTACCGATCCACAGGTGTATCAAAAAATGCGTGATACGCCGATGGCGAAGGGCGGTATTCTGATCGTCGATAAGGATACGCAATTTCGTGAATACGTGGCGGCCATTATGGATCATTACGGCATTACTGTGACGCTGGCTGCCGATGAACGCAGCGCACTGATGCTGGATAGGAACAACCAGCATGCACTGACCTTAATCAATACATCCACCCCGGATGTCGACCCTTATCACCTGTGTGATGGGCTGAAAAAACAAAATCATGGTTTAAAGACTTCCGTGATTTTTTTAATCGATCAATCTTTTGATTACAAACTCGGGCTGGCGGAGCGGGTGCGTTGCGACGGTTTTCTGGTAAAGCCATTGTCCCGTCGTGTTCTACTCAGTACGATTAGAAAGTACTTACACTTATTTAAATAAGCCCGGCGCTTACTTGCTGAGTAAGCGCATTCCCCGTTCCAACCCTTCTATGGTGACCGGAAACATGCGGTTACTCATGACCTGACGAATAACCGAAATAGATTGCCGGTATTGCCACAAGCCTTCCGGTTCGGGATTGAGCCAGATATATTTGGGAAATGTCGTTGCAAAACGTTGTAGCCAGACAGCACCAGCTTCTTCGTTGTTGTATTCGACCGAGCCGCCCGGTTGCAGAATTTCATACGGACTCATGGTGGCATCGCCAACAAAGATGAGCTTGGTATCTGGCGGATATTTGCGCAAAACATCCCAGGTCGGGAATTTTTCTGCATGACGGCGACGGTTATTTTTCCAAAGATAGTCGTACACGCAATTATGGAAATAAAAGAATTCCATATTTTTAAATTCAGTTTTTGCTGCTGAAAATAGTTCTTCCGTTTGCTGTATGTGATCATCCATCGTACCTCCGACGTCCAGCAGCATCAGTACTTTGATATTGTTTTTACGCTCGGGTTGCATCTTGATATCGAGGTAGCCAGCGTTGTTGGCCGTTGCTTTGATGGTAGCGTCCAGCGCCAGTTCTTCTTCGGCACCCTGACGCGCGAATTTACGCAAACGGCGCAGCGCGACTTTGATATTGCGTGTGCCGAGTTCACGTTCAGCGTCGTAATCTTTGAATGCGCGCTCTTCCCATACTTTGACCGCACTGCGGTTGCCACCCTTGCCGCCGATGCGTATTCCCTCGGGATTCGTGCCGCCATTACCGAAGGGCGAGGTACCACCGGTACCTATCCATTTATTGCCGCCTTCATGCCGTTCTTTTTGCTCATTCAGCAGCTCTTTGAGTCTGTCCATGAGCTTGTCGTAGCCGAACTTTTCGATCGCTGCTTTTTGCTCATCGCTCAGTTCGCGTTGCAGTCGCTTGGTCAGCCAATCGAGAGGGATGTCTGGGCGTTGCTCAAAGATCGTGTCTATCCCCTTGAAATACATGCCGAACGCTTTATCGAACTTGTCGTAATGTGCCTCATCCTTCACCATGATTGTGCGCGACAGAAAATAAAAATCGTCGAGTGACATGTTGATCAGACCTTTATCCAATGCTTCAAGCAGCATCAGAAATTCTTTGATCGAGACAGGAATTTTGGCGTCTTTTAAGGTAAAGAAAAAATCAATCAGCACTTGTTTATCTCTCAGTATTTATTTTGCATATATTGCAAATTCTTTTTTAAGCCCGGCCATTCATTTTGCAGAATGCTATACACAACCGTATCACGGATACGTCCGTCGGGTAATATCATGTGATTGCGCAAAACGCCGTCACGTTTGGCGCCAAGCCGCTCAATCGCCGCTTGCGAACGTCGGTTAAACCAGTCGGTACGGAATTCTACCGCGATGCAGTTCAGCACTTCAAATGCATGGGTCAGCAGCAATAATTTACATTCCGTGTTGATTGCCGAGCGTTGCACCGATTGTGAATACCAGGTGTAACCGATCTCCAGCCGCTGATGTTGGTGATCTATATTGCAAAAGCGGGTAGATCCTACAATTTTGCCACCAGATTTCTCGCGGACGACAAACGGAATTGCCTTTTGCTGGGATTGCATGGCGAGCGCTGCATCAAGCCACTGTTGTGTTTGTTCTGGCGCTGGCACTGAAGTAAAGAACAGCTTCCACAGTTCACCATCGGCGGCTGCATTGCGGATATCCGCAATGTGTGCTTGCTCTAAAGGCTCCAGACTGACACTTGTTCCCTGTAAATGTAGTGGGTGACATTCCATACTGATTCCTCGCGGTAGTTATTTTTTAAGACTGTTGCACAAAAAGTCTGTGAATATCAGTAACAATAATGAAAAATTGGGTGAATAAAGATGGTTTCACGGGTTATAATCTTCTATTCACTCAAAACAACAGCAATGCTTGCTAACGAAAATAAAAGCCGTTATACTGCAAAGCTGTATAGAATTTTGCGGCGTGGCATTTAATCAAATGTTTTGACCTCGTCGCTTTGACCACGTTTAGGAAATCTCATGGCAAATACCGCACAAGCACGCAAACGTGCTCGTCAAGCAGTAAAACAAAACGCACACAATTCCAGCCAACGCTCGACTCTGCGTACAGCAATCAAAGCTGTTCGTAAAGCAATCGAAGCTGGTGATAAAGCTGCTGCTGCAACAATTTTTCAAGCTTCCGTATCGACTATCGATCGCATCGCTGACAAGAAAATTATTCACAAAAACAAGGCTGCTCGTCATAAAAGCCGCCTGGCTTCCGCTCTGAAAGCTTTAGCTTAATTGCTATTTCGCCTGCAGATAAGTGCAGGCAATTTCAGATGTAAAAAAACCGCATTTTTTTGCGGTTTTTTTGTTTTCTTCTTCAGATTTCATCAGATACACAAGTTTGTTGGGTATCTGATGCGAAGTTGATCAGCGCAGTGGCAGACCTTCAATTTTGCTGCCTGGTTTAATATTTTTTTGTTTGAACCAGCCCTGATTCATTTCCAGTGCGTAGCGCACCGTCTTTTTCGCACAGTGAGAGTCGGTCGTTTCTGGCTGCATGTCTTCAATATTCACGATTTTCCCTTCGCCGTCGATAAATGCAACGGACAATGGAATCAGTGTATTTTTCATCCACATGCAAACGCCGGCCGGGGCCCCAAAATCAAACACCATGCCTTCGTTGATACCCATTTTGCTTCTCAACATCAGGCCTTGTTCCCGATCGGCATCGCTGGCAGCTACTTCGGCCTGGATGACATAAATTCCAGCAGAGAGTTGTTTGACAGGTAGTTTTCTTTCAGCATGCGCAAGAGGCATCAGCAGGCTGAGCAGAACAATACTTGTCGCTTTCAGTTTGATATTCGGAAAAAGGTTCATCATGGTTGGAATCAGGTTAAAAAAAATAACAACAGGTATGCTACCGCAAATAAAAAAGGCAGGAATGCATCCTGCCTTTTTTATTTGCGATCAGATAATTGATTTGCAGTAATTACTTTGTCATTGATGCTGAAGCTGCGGCTTCTGCTGCAGCCTTTTTTGCTTTCTTCGTTTTTTTAACTTTTTTAGCTGGTTTAGCAACTTCAGCCGAAGCGGAAGCAGATGCCGGGGTGGAAGCTGCCGGTGCAGGTGCTTGTGCGAAAGCGGCTGAAGCAAACAGACCAGCAATCAGAGAGGCGATCAATTTTTTCATGTTAACTTCCTTTGCGTGAGTAATTTGGGAGGGTGATTCAATAGGAATCATCTGGATAACGCACTCAAACCCAGATAAGTTGACATGATATTGCAGCGCATGGCCGAAATCGTAATTAATTCTGCTGCAAGGCAATAAAACAACTCAGACGTTCACTTCCTGCCATTCTCCGGGCAATAAGGGATGTGTTTCTAATGAAAATCCTCCAATTGCAGTACGTACCAAGCGCAAAGTGGGAAGTCCGACTGCTGCCGTCATTCTTCGAACCTGGCGGTTTTTTCCTTCCGACAGAATAATGCACAGCCAACTGGTCGGAATATTGTTCCGGTGCCGAATTGGCGGCGTTCTTTCCCATAGCCATTCAGGTGTTTGTACGTGCATGACAGTGCATGCCTGAGTCACAAAATCCCCCAGATCTAAAGGATTGCGCAAACGCTCCAGCGTTTCTTTATCCGGTATACCTTCTACTTGCACCAGATAGGTTTTCGCTTGTTTGTGATCGGGATGACTGATGCGATTCTGAAGTTTGCCGTCATCTGTCAGTAAAATTAAGCCCTCACTATCTGCATCAAGACGTCCCGCCGGGTATATATTAGGAATGTGCAAATAGTCCGCCAGAGTTGGCCTGTCCGGATGAGCGGAAAACTGGCACATGACGTTGAAAGGTTTGTTGAATAAGATGAGTTTCATGGCAATATGGTAACCGCAATTTTGTAAACAGATGGCATCCAGTAAAATACTAGTGCATAATACGAAATGAAGGTCTTGTGTCTTATAGAAGAGTTAATAGCGATATTGACCGCTATGTTAGCAAGCAAGGCATATTACGAGAAAAGCGTGACCCGCTTGATCGCCTAACTACGGAGAAAACGATGTATCAACATATTAAAGTACCTGCTGAAGGTAAAAAAATTACCGTCAATGCTGACTTTTCATTGAATGTTCCTGATAATCCTATCATTCCTTTTATCGAAGGCGATGGTACTGGTGTTGATATCAGCCCGGTCATGATCAAGGTCGTTGATGCGGCCGTAGCGAAAGCCTACGCAGGCAAGCGCAAAATCAGCTGGATGGAAATCTATGCTGGTGAAAAATCCACAAAAGTATACGGCCCTGACGTCTGGTTGCCAGAAGAAACACTGAAAGTACTGAAAGACTACGTAGTTTCTATCAAAGGCCCATTGACGACGCCAGTTGGCGGCGGCATCCGTTCCCTGAACGTGGCTCTGCGTCAGGAACTTGATCTGTATGTCTGTCTGCGTCCTGTGCGTTATTTCAAAGGTGTGCCTTCACCAGTACGTGAACCTGAAAAAACAGACATGGTGATCTTCCGTGAAAACTCGGAAGACATCTATGCAGGCATCGAATTTGCGCAGGGTTCCGATCAGGTTAAAAAACTGATTAAGTTCCTGCAAGACGAAATGGGCGTGAAAAAAATCCGCTTCCCTGAAACTTCAGGCATTGGTATCAAACCAGTTTCTATCGAAGGTACTGAGCGCCTGGTTCGCAAAGCGATTCAATACGCAATCGACAATGACAAGCCATCTGTGACTATCGTTCACAAAGGTAACATCATGAAGTACACCGAAGGTGGCTTCCGTGATTGGGCTTATGCATTGGCACAAAAAGAATTCGGTGCAGAATTGATCGATGGTGGTCCATGGTGCAAATTCAAAAATCCAAAAACAGGTAAAGAAATTACTGTTAAGGATTCCATCGCTGACGCATTCCTGCAGCAAATTCTGTTGCGTCCGAATGAGTACAGCGTGATCGCTACTCTGAACCTGAACGGCGATTATATTTCTGATGCGCTGGCAGCTCAGGTTGGTGGTATCGGTATCGCTCCAGGTGCTAACTTGTCTGATTCTGTTGCTATGTTCGAGGCAACACACGGTACGGCTCCTAAATACGCTGGTAAAGATTATGTGAACCCAGGTTCATTGATTTTGTCGGCTGAAATGATGTTGCGCCATATGGGCTGGACTGAAGCTGCTGATTTGTTGATTTCTTCGACAGAAAAAGCAATCACAGTGAAAAAAGTCACTTATGATTTCGCCCGTCTGATGGAAGGTGCGACTCAAGTATCTTGCTCAGGTTTCGGTGACGTCATGATTGAGAACATGTAATTTACATGTGACTGTCTCGAGCAGAGTCTAAAAAAGCCAGCGTCAGCTGGCTTTTTTTATATTTGCGTTACTGAGTTATATTATTCAGAGCGTAGCGGATGAGATCTGCCTGACCTTCAATATTCAGCTTGCGCTTGATATTGAGTCTGTGGGTCTCAACCGTCCTGACACTCAAGCCTAAATCCAGCGCAATGTGTTTGTTCGATTTGCCGGTCGCAATGCTATTCAGAACGCACTGTTCGCGCTGAGTCAGTATCTGCGTTGCGTTGTTCGTATTATTTTGCTTGAGGCCTGAGCTGAAATACACCCCGCCAGCCCGCACGGTTTCTATCGCGTTGATAATATCTTCTGCGGGTGCATCCTTCAGTACGTATGCGCGAGCACCTGCTTGTATCGCCTGATTCACGTACTCGGCTTTATCGTGCATAGAGAGCATGATGATCGCGATCTGCGGGTAATCCTGTGTAAATTTTGCTGTCAGACTGATGCCATTGGTACCACCCAGATTAATGTCCATCAATATCAAGTCGGTCGCGTGCAGCGTCACCATTTTGAGCGCGTCTGCCGCGTTACCAGCCTCGCCAACGATGTGGAAATGAGGAATGGTTTCCAGCCTGGCTCTTAATCCATCTCTGACCAGAGGGTGGTCGTCGACTAATAGCAGGTTGATTGTCTTTTTATCCGTCATCATATTTCTCCATTCGGAATTTTTGCTATCACACTGGTGCCGCCTGCGCCTGAGAGTATATCCAGGCTGCCATTCACAGTCGCCATGCGCTCGTGCATATTACTGAGTCCTATACCACGTTTGGGGTGATTCTCTATGCCCTGAATATCAAAGCCGGTTCCGTCGTCCTCGATTGTCAAGGTGATGATTTCTCCGGCCTCAACGAGCTGTATATCCACGTGGCTGACGTTGTGTGCATGTTTGTGGATATTGGTCAGTGCTTCCTGCGCAATCCTGAACAGAACTGTATTACTGATTTCTGACAATTTGCTGAAATTCCCTGTTGCTGTGACTCGTACCGGTAAGCCACAGGCATTTTCAAATTCGCCGGCAAGATGTTCAAATGCCGCGACTAAGCCGAGATCATCCAGCATGGCAGGACGCAGATCGTGTGAAATTCTGCGTACTTCGTTGAGCGCTTCATTGAGTTGTTGTGTTGCGCGGTGAAATGGCAATCTGGTCGACTCCTGTGCTTTGTGGGTACTATCCAGCTTTGCCAGGCCAGATTCTATCTGCAGCTTAATCGAGACCAGTAACTGACTTAAGCCATCGTGTAAGTCACGTGATAAGCGGGCGCGCTCATCCTCCTGAGAACGAACGACACTTCTTGCCAGAACTTTCAGTTTGGCTTCGGCGATTCTGGATTCACTGATATTCAACACCAGGCCTGACAGTGCAATCAATAGCGCACAAACCAGAGCGATGACGGCAATCCAGATTAAGGTGCCACGTATATTCTTTTCTACCTGTACATCAATTTTATTCAGTGCTGCATCGACATCATCGAGATATATGCCGGTGCCAAGCATCCAACCCCAGCGATCAAGCAGAATGACGTAACCGAGTTTTGGCGCAATCTGACCGCTGGACGGCTTTTCCCACAAATAGCGTACTGCGCCACCACCGTTTTTGGCTTTGTTGATCAGATTCTGAATCGTAAAATTTCCTTCCGGATCTTTCAGGTTCCACAGGTCTTTTCCCATCAGTTCTGGTTGCCTTGGGTGCATCAGATTATTGCCATTCATGTCATAAACATAGAAATAGCCATCATCACCAAAATCTAAGGTAGATAGCATTTTCTTGGCGTTTTCCTGATTTTGGGCAACGTCTTTGCCATTGTTGTAAAAATGTTGAATTGCTGCTTTTCCCAGACTGACGTAGTGCTTCAGCTCCGCCTCCTTACTTGCCAGATACGCTTGCTCGACGGTGTTTCGCTGTTGCTTCGCCAAATTTGTCGCCTGATAGAAAACTGCCGCAGAAATACCTGCCAGCGAAAGCAAAAGAGGGATGATGGCCAGCAATATAAATTTATAGCGAAGTTTCATTTAGTCGTTGCGTCTTATGGGATGTACGATCTGCTATTTTGTATTTATACCGTTATTCCAGAAAAATAAAAAACCCCGCAAAAGCGGGGTTTTTCAGAAAGTCCTAAATCCGGATATTAAGGATTTTGGATGTTAGAAGCTTGCTTGCCTTTAGGGCCTTGCGTGACTTCGAACGCTACTTTTTGACCTTCTTTCAGTGTCTTAAAGCCGTTCATTTGGATTGCGGAAAAGTGGGCGAACAAATCCTCACCACCGTCGTCCGGAGTGATAAAGCCGAAGCCTTTGGAATCATTGAACCACTTGACGGTACCTGTTGCCATAATGCGTCTTTCAAATAAAAACTAATCACACGAGCCGTAAAAGCAAGAAACCTGGCGATATGCCAGCCCCCCCTAAACTTGCCCACTTCATATTGACTAATTACTACTAATGCAGTCAATAAATGTCATTCTTGGCGGAAAAAAAACTAAAGTCAAGAAACTTTTATTTACTTGTATCCTATTGTTGTATTTTTAAGTAATGTCAGCAAATTCCTTTATACATTTAAGTGAAATGTCGACTTTTCACTTAAAACTTGATCTGTGAGAAATGATCACCATCTGTGAGTTTGTCCGAAAGCAGGTAACATCTGCTGATAGCAGAAATAAGGTAGTTTTACCTGTTTATTATTTGCCTTTGGAACGAATCAACGTACTAGAATAGACGCATGGGAAACAAGCAAGAAAACGGTACGATACTGGAGCGGCAGACACAACAGCTCAAACCGCCATCGATGTATCAGGTAATATTATTGAACGACGACTATACCCCTATGGAATTCGTGGTGGCGGTCGTTCAGGAATACTTTCATAAAGACCGTGAGACGGCGATGCAGATCATGCTCAAAGTACATAGAGACGGTAAAGGAATTTGTGGCGTATATTCGAAAGATATTGCACTGACTAAAGTGGAACTCGTTTTGACACACGCTCGTAAGGCAGGACACCCCCTGCAATGTGTGATGGAGGAAGTATGATTGCGCAAGAATTAGAAGTCAGTTTGCATATGGCCTTTGTTGAGGCCAGACAAGCTCGTTATGAGTTCATCACAGTCGAGCATTTATTGCTGGCTCTGCTGGATAATCCTTCGGCAGCCGAGGTGATGCGCGCATGCGCGGTCAACATCGATGACTTACGCAAAACCCTGAGTAACTTCATTACTGATAACACGCCGACCGTGCCCGGTACGACAGAAGTCGATACGCAGCCGACCCTGGGTTTTCAGCGCGTGATTCAACGTGCGATTATGCATGTGCAGTCGTCGTCAAATGGCAAAAAAGAAGTCACTGGCGCGAATGTACTGGTGGCTATTTTCGGCGAGAAAGACTCGCATGCCGTCTATTATCTGCATCAGCAAGGCGTCACCCGTCTGGACGTCGTGAATTTTATTTCTCATGGTGTCCGTAAAGATAATCTGAACGAGCCGCAAAAATCTCCTGAAGGTGGTGATGAGGGGCAGGCAGATGCGCAGGCGAAAGAAAATCCACTGGATCAGTTCACTCAAAATCTGAATAAGTCGGCAGCGGATGGCAAGATTGATCCCTTGATCGGGCGCGACAGTGAAGTCGAGCGTGTGATTCAGATTTTGTGCCGTCGTCGTAAAAACAACCCCTTACTGGTTGGTGAGGCCGGTGTCGGAAAAACGGCGATTGCCGAAGGCCTGGCTTTACGTATCGTCAAATCTGAAGTGCCAGATATCTTGCAAAATGCAGTGGTGTATTCACTCGATATGGGCGCATTGCTGGCCGGAACCAAATATCGCGGCGATTTTGAGCAGCGTCTCAAAGGTGTGCTCAAACAGTTAAAAGAGACACCGAACGGTATTTTATTTATTGATGAAATTCATACCATCATCGGTGCCGGTTCGGCATCGGGTGGAACGTTGGACGCATCCAATCTGTTGAAACCGGCTTTGTCGAGCGGGCAACTGAAATGCATCGGTGCGACGACCTACACCGAGTATCGCGGTGTATTCGAAAAAGATCATGCACTGTCACGCCGCTTCCAGAAAATTGATGTAAATGAGCCGACGGTTGAACAAACTGTGCAGATTCTGCGCGGCCTGAAATCGAAGTTTGAAGAACATCACAATGTGAAGTATTCAGCATCGGCATTGACGACAGCAGCGGAATTGTCTGCCCGCTTTATTAACGATCGTCACCTGCCGGATAAGGCGATTGACGTGATTGATGAGGCCGGTGCAGCGCAACGCATTCTGCCGAAATCGAAGCAAAAGAAAACGATAGGCAAAGCAGATATTGAGGAAATTATTTCCAAGATTGCCCGCATTCCGCCGCAAACCGTCAATCAGGATGATCGCAGCAAATTGCAGACCATCGATCGCGATCTGAAAAATGTCGTGTTTGGTCAGGAACCTGCGATTGAAGCGCTGGCTTCCGCAATCAAAATGGCTCGTGCCGGTTTGGGTAAAACGGACAAGCCTATCGGTTCTTTCCTGTTTTCTGGTCCTACTGGAGTTGGTAAAACCGAGGTGGCAAAACAGTTGGCCTTCACCTTAGGTATAGAACTGATTCGTTTCGACATGTCTGAATACATGGAGCGTCATGCGGTCAGTCGCTTGATCGGTGCGCCGCCGGGGTATGTCGGTTTTGATCAGGGCGGTTTGCTGACGGAGGCGATTAACAAGAAGCCGCATGCAGTATTGCTGCTGGATGAGATAGAAAAAGCGCATCCTGATGTCTTCAATATTCTGTTGCAAGTCATGGATCATGGCACGCTGACTGATAACAATGGCCGTAAAGCGGATTTCCGTAACGTGATCATTATCATGACCACGAATGCCGGTGCCGAGAGCTTGCAGAAACGCTCGATTGGCTTTAATGACAGTCGTGAAGCCGGTGATGAAATGGCGGATATCAAGCGCATGTTCACGCCGGAATTCCGTAATCGTCTTGATGCGATCATCAGTTTCCGTGCCTTGGATGAAGAAATTATTCTGCGCGTGGTGGATAAATTCCTGATGCAATTGGAAGAACAATTGCATGAGAAAAAAGTGGAAGCGACTTTCACTGATCACTTGCGTAAATTCCTCGCCAAGAAAGGTTTTGATCCGTTGATGGGCGCACGTCCTATGGCTCGTCTGATCCAGGACATGATCCGCAAAGCGCTGGCCGATGAGTTGTTGTTTGGTCGTCTGGTGTCTGGCGGGCGCGTTGTTGTCGATCTCGATGATAAAGATCAGATTACACTGGACTTCAGCGAAGGTGATGCAACGCCGCCAGAGGCTTCGCAGGAAATCGTTGAAGTGGAATAAATAAAAAAGTGCACAGCTATCGTACTGATCGCTGTGCGTATAACTAACGTGCGGTGTTCACACTCGGGAGATCAGAATGGGTAGTTTTGTCGCACCATTGTATGTGTTGGATTACACAACCAAAACGATTAATGCAGTATTGTCACCTGCCGCATTAGAAGGTAAAGAAGTTGAAGTAGATGTATATGACCGACGTGATGCAGGGAAAAAATATACTGCAATCGGTCGCCGGATTAAAGGTGAAGATGACACATTTCTGATCTGTGTCACTTTGGACACCGGGCCACATGAAGACACCTGGAATTACACCTTACTGCGCGAATCAGCAGGTCGCAGCCGTAAAATGAAAAAATAAAAACCGGAGCTTGCTCCGGCTTTTTTTTTGCGCTGCCGCTGAGGGCAGGGACGCTGCTTATGCTGTTTGCACGTGCAAAACTTCGTATTTAGCTATTTATATACTCCCGGGAGTATATTTCAGAGCCCTTATTTTCTGCGGGGATAAAGGTAAAAATATAAAAAACAGGGGGGAGTATATTTATTTCTGGGTCCTGTTGCTTAATGTTTGCCAGTGCTGCCAAAGCCACCGTCACCGCGTTCGCTGTCGCCAAACTCTTCCACGATGTTAAATCCAACCTGCACCACTGGAACGATAATTAATTGCGCCAGTCGTTCCATAGGATTCAACGTGAATGCGCTGTGTCCACGATTCCAGGTCGAGACCATCAGCTGACCTTGGTAATCAGAGTCGATTAATCCCACCAGATTACCCAGTACTATGCCGTTTTTGTGGCCCATGCCGCTGCGTGGCAGAATCATTGCGGCATAAGCCGGGTCCGCAATATGGATTGCCAGCCCGGTCGGAATCAATACTGTTTCGCCCGGTTGTATCGTGACCGACTCATCCAGACAAGCGCGTAAGTCCAGCCCTGCGCTGCCGGGTGTGCCATAACTTGGCAACAAGTCTTTCATGCGTGGATCAAGAATTTTGAGGTCGATATTTTTCATAAAAACTCAGAAAAAGAAAATGGAAATGAGCGAACAGTTTGTTCTTTAGTGTGGCAGGCGTCGCGCGATTTCGCCTAACAATTGAATCGCCAGTGTTTGCTTGTCTGCACGCGGCAGCGCGGTGTGACCGTGTTCGTCAAATAAGACGAGTTCATTGTCGTCTTTGCCGAACGTGTGGTGACCGATGTTACCCACTAACAGCGGTATATTTTTTTTGATGCGTTTCGCGGCACCGTATTCGAGCAGATTTTCTGACTCCGCCGCAAAGCCAACACAGTACGGTGCGCCAGTCATCGCAGCGACGGTGGCCAGAATATCCGGGTTTTGCGCAAACACCAGTTGTGGCGTGTCATCGTGCTGCGTTTTTTTCAGTTTGTGCTCACTCGCATTGGCAACGCGCCAATCGGCCACGGCGGCGACAGCAACAAAAATATCC
The DNA here is from genome assembly GCF_018139565.1 of Cognatundibacterium rivi. Classification (GTDB taxonomy): domain Bacteria; phylum Pseudomonadota; class Gammaproteobacteria; order Burkholderiales; family Burkholderiaceae_D; genus Undibacterium; species Undibacterium rivi. Next base: position 54,333 of record NZ_JAGSPK010000003.1, on the reverse strand, counting down.
TGCTTGTGTTGTGCCAGGCTTTTCAGCACTGCATCATGCATTTGCTGCGCGGTCTGCACGTGAATGCGGCGCACGCCATGCGGCGCTTCTAGGGCCGTCGGGCCGGACACCAGCGTCACTTGCGCACCGGCTTCCCAGGCGGCAAGCGCAATCGCGTAACCCATTTTTCCGGACGATAAATTGGTAATGCCGCGCACCGGATCAATTGGTTCGAAGGTTGGTCCTGCGGTGATCAGCAGGTGCTTACCAGCCAGTATTTTGGGCTGGAATGCGGCGATGATTTCAGTGAGTAATTGCTCCGGTTCCAGCATGCGTCCCATGCCGGTTTCACCACATGCCTGGTCGCCGGCAGCAGGCCCCAGTACCTGTATGCCGTCCTCTTCAATCTGAGCGAGATTACGCTGCGTTGCCGGGTTTTGCCACATCTCGACGTTCATGGCCGGGGCGATCAGCAAAGGAACGTGACGAGGGCGCGCAACGCACAGCGTGGAGAGTAAATCGTCACAAGCACCATGCGCGAGTTTGAACATGAAATCGGTGCTGCAGGGGGCAATGATGATGGCATCAGCATCGCGTGTCAGATCAATATGCGGCATATTGTTATGAATGCGCGCGTCCCACTGATCGGTAAAGACGGTATTGCCTGACAAGGCTTGCATCGTCACTGGTGTGATGAACTGGGTTGCTGCCTGCGTCATCACCACTTGTACGTGAGCACCTGCTTTACCTAAGGCTCGCGTTAATTCAGCGACCTTGTAGCAGGCGACACCACCGGTCATGCCAAGTACAATTTTTTTTCCAGCCAGTCGCAGACTCATGTTCAGCACTCCTTATTTTTTGACGCGACGCAATTCATCCAGAATGAACAACGCCGCACCGATACAGATCGCACTGTCGGCAATATTGAAGGCCGGGAAGTGATAGATCTCTTGGTAGTGGAAATCCAGAAAATCAATCACATGACCGTACAACAGGCGGTCAATTACATTTCCCAGTGCACCGCCCATAATCATTGCCAGTGCAGCACAAAACAGTTTTTGCGTTGCATGACGCTTCAGAAGATAGGTAATGTACGCCGCAGCAATCAGCCCGATCGCCGTAAAGAAATAGCGCTGCCAGCCAGATTCTGCTGCCAGAAAGCTGAATGCTGCCCCTTTGTTATAGACCAGCGTCAGATTAAAAAACGAGGTAACGCTCAGCGATTCAGCATAGGCGAATAATTTGGTGATGGTGATTTTACTGACCTGATCAAACAAAATAATGATCGTCGCCAGACACAGCCACGGGATCAGGGAAGAACCCGAAGTAGCTGAGCCAGCAGAGAAATTCGAACGTTTTTTGGTAGCCATGGATAGTCTGAAAAGAAGAGAATGGGCGTAACCTTACCTGAAAGCAGGCGATGTCAGAAAGTTAAAGCAATTTCATTTGCTGCAGACTGACGTAAAATCGCAGCACTGGCATGATGCCTGCATCACCAAGCCTCACCGCAACAATTTTGCGTCTGTTCGTCGTTAAAACAAGGCGGGCAGACGATGTTCACCCACCTTGTTTCTCAGTATTGAAAATTACGCGAAACGACGCGTTTCACCCGCACCAAACAAATTGCTGACACAGCGGCCACACAAACCTTTGTGTTCAGCATTGCTGCCAACGTCAGCACGATAATGCCAGCAACGCTCACATTTCTCGTATTTGGATGGTGTCACAACGACGGCTTCTTCTGCTTCTGTCGCAACTTGTTCCACTGTAGCGGCAGAGGTGATCAGCGTAAATTTCAAATCGTCTGCCAGACTATTCAGCACCGCAAATTTATCGCCTGCAGCTTTGATTGCTACTTCTGCCTGCAATGATGAGCCAATCGCACCGGATACCCGGACTTCTTCCAATTGTTTGGTCACATCTGCACGTACTGTGCGTAATGCATTGAATTTGGCAAGCAAGGCAGCTGCATCGGCGATTTCTGGCAACTGGTAATAAGTTTGCGTGAAGATGGTTTCATCACTGTCTTTGTAGGCATCGGCAGCGGCAAAGAATTGCCATGCTTCTTCGGCAGTGAACGACAGCATCGGCGCCATCAGACGCAGCAGCGATTGGGTGATATGCCAGATCGCTGTTTGAGCCGAACGGCGCGCGTGTGAGGTCGTGCCGCTGGTGTACAGACGGTCTTTCAGAATATCGAGGTAGAAACCACCGAGATCTTCTGAGCAGAAAGACTGCAATTTGCTGACCACAGGATGGAATTCAAATGCATCAAAATGCGCCAGAATATCTTTCTGCAACGCCGCCGTATTGGCGATCGCATAGCGGTCGATTTCCAGCAGCTCATTGATAGCAACTGCATCTTTGGCGGCATCAAAATCAGACGTATTGGCCAGCAAGAAGCGCAAAGTATTACGGATGCGGCGATAAGCTTCCGTCACACGTTTCAGGATTTCGTCAGAAATAGACAGTTCGCCGGAATAATCAGACGACGCGACCCACAGACGCAGGATGTCTGCGCCGAGTGTGTCGGATATTTTTTGCGGTGCTAAGGTATTGCCCAAAGATTTGGACATCTTTTTACCTTCGCCATCGACGGTAAAACCATGCGTCAGCAAGGCTTTATAAGGCGCACGGCCATCCAGCATCGATGCGGTCAGCAGCGAAGAGTGGAACCAGCCGCGATGCTGATCAGAACCTTCGAGATACAAATCGGCCGGGAACTGCAGCTGTTGTTTGTGTGAACCACGCAAGACAGTCTGATGTGTAACGCCGGAATCAAACCAGACATCCAACGTGTCGCGGTTTTTCACATACATATCTGCTTCATCGCCAAGCAAATCAGCGACTTCGATTTTTTGCCAGGCTTCGATGCCTTCTTTTTCCATGCGCAGCGCGATCTGTTCCAGCAATTCTGGTGTGCGTGGATGCAGCTGACCGGTTTCTTTATGCAGGAAGAATGCCATAGGCACGCCCCATTGACGCTGACGTGACAAGGTCCAGTCAGGGCGGTTGGCGATCATGCCATGCAAACGTGCCTTACCCCACGCGGGGAAGAAGGCTGTTTCATCAATGGCTTTCAATGCCGTCTGACGCAGGCTGTCGCCGCCCGCTGTGGGCGTGTTATCCATGCTGGCAAACCACTGTGAGGTGGCGCGATAGATGATCGGCGTTTTATGACGCCAGCAATGCATATAGCTATGATCAAACATTTTCAACGAGAACAATGTACCCGCTTCTTTCAGTTTTTCGCAGATAGGCTTGGACGCCTCCCAGATCGTCATACCGGCAAAGAAAGGCAGGCTGGACGCGAACCGGCCATCACCCATCACAGGAGCGATGATGTCGTCGTCCTTCATGCCATGTGCCTTGCATGACTGGAAATCTTCTATACCGTAGGCTGGTGCGGAGTGAACCACGCCGGTACCGGTTTCGGTACTGACGTAATCACCCAGATAGACCGGAGAGAAACGGTCATAGCCCACATCCATTGCGGCCAACGGATGTTTAAATTTAATTTCGGATAAATCTGCACCCAGACAGGTGGCAATGATTTCGCCAGTCAGGCCGTAGTTAGTCAGGCAGGTTTCGACCAGGTCTTTTGCGAGGATCAGCAGGACATCGTCACCTTCGCGCTGGGTCTTGACCAGTGCGTAAGTGATTTCAGGATGCATATTCAATGCCTGATTCGACGGGATGGTCCACGGCGTTGTGGTCCAGATCACGCAATAGCCTTTGTCCAGTGGCAGCTTGCCCAGCTTGAACGCCACCGCCAGTTTGTCGTTTTCTTCAGCCCCTGCAAACGGGAAACCAACATCGATGGATGGATCGCGTTTGTTTTCGTATTCGACTTCAGCTTCTGCCAGTGCAGAGCCGCAATCAAAACACCAGTTGACTGGTTTCAGGCCGCGATAGACATAGCCTTTTTCCAGTAATTTACCGAGGGCACGCAACTCATCGGCTTCATTGCCAAAGGCCATGGTTTTATAAGGATTGTCCCATTCACCCAGAACACCCAGACGGATGAAACCGGCTTTTTGCTTTTCTATCTGTTCATTCGCATACACGCGTGCTTTGGCATGTACTTCAGCCACAGGCAGGTTTTTGCCAAATAATTTTTCTACCTGAATTTCAATCGGCATGCCGTGGCAATCCCAGCCAGGGACATACGGTGCATCAAAGCCAGCCATGGTGCGGGCTTTAATGATCATGTCTTTCAGTATCTTGTTGACGGCATGACCCAGATGGATATCGCCGTTGGCATAAGGAGGACCATCGTGCAGAATAAATTTAGGACGACCGGCACTGGCTTTACGGATGCGCTGATAAATTTGTCTGTCTTGCCATTCCTTGACCCATTTAGGTTCACGTTTGGCGAGGTCGCCACGCATAGGAAAGGCAGTTTCGGTCATATTAACCGGATATTTACTGGCAGATTTAGCCGCTTTGTTTTCAGACATGATGAATTTTCTTGTAAGGATATTGAGAGAAGAAACAACGAGAAATTGTTTCTTCAAATTCGGTCAGTAGCGTTACTGGCGGGGATGCGCGTTGTGATACCAAAATAAGCGCGGGCCTGATCGGCATCACGCTGAATCGCAGCGGTCAGTGTTTCCAGATCACTGTATTTCTCTTCGTCACGCAGTTTCTGTAAAAACTCGATTTGTACGATTTTGCCGTAAGCGTTGCCGCTGTAGTCGAACACATGCGTTTCTAGCAGCACACGTCCGCTGTCATCCACGGTAGGGCGCACGCCCAGGCTGGCGACAGCAGGCAGCGGCTGATTTGCGAGGCCGTGCACTTGGACAATAAAAATACCGGTCAGGGCAGGGCGATGATGCGCGATCTGCAAATTCAGTGTCGGAAAACCGATAGTACGACCCAGTTTTTGTCCGTGTGTGACGTGGCCAGAAATGCGGTAAGGGTGACCCAGCAAAGCCTGCGCTTCGGCAAAATCACCTTGCACCAACGCAGCGCGTACGGCCGAAGACGAAATTCTGACGCCATTATTTTGCACTGAGGCTAAGGTCACGACTTCAAAACCGTGGATTTTGCCTGCGGCTTCCAGCATTGCGATACTGCCAGCGCGTTTGGCGCCGAAGCAGAAATCTTCGCCAACCATCAGCCATTTCACATGCAAACCTTCAACCAGCACTTTTTCTATAAAGTCTTGTGGTGACAAAGAGGCAAAATAGGCATTGAAATGCTCCACGATTACGCGATCGACATTCGCGTTTTGCAGCGAAGTCAGGTTGTCGCGCAGATTGGCAATGCGAGCAGGGGCTTTCGATAAATCGCCAGCCAGTTTGGCAAAGAATGCGCGGGGATGTGGTTCAAACGTCATTACCGCGGCCTCGATACCGAGACGATCAGCAGCTTCGCGCAGATGGGCGAGCAAAGTCTGATGGCCAAGATGCACCCCATCAAAGTTGCCTATCGCCAATGCACAAGCGGCACGGGAGGCTGCATTCGGAAGTCCGCGGAATACCTTCATTGTGTCCAGAAAACTGCTGCAAAGCGGTAGATTATAAATGCTTTCGCTCTCAGCAGCCGTGTAAAACGCGAATTCCGGATGGATTCAGTGCGTTTCTGCGCGATTTCTGTCATTGCGTGGACTGATTTTACGCAAATGAATCTCTGATATTGCAAATACTGAAGGATTTTGGCAGCGAAGCAATCGTTGCTTTTTTCAGAGTTAATTGGTGTTAGTGGTGATGTGACCAGGTGACGTCATTCGAACTCAGGTAGGACTCGACCGCTTCTTTGTTGCCGGTCGCGTGTTTCATGACTTCACCGCAGGTGCAGATGCCTTGGTATGGTTGTATGTGCGAGCAGGCAGAGACTTTCTGCAAAAATACCTGAACAGATTTACTGCATTTTTTACATTTGAAAGTGAGGATGCGGGCTGGTTTATTCATGATGATTGGTTAATATGCGGACGAAATTTAAGTTAAGTCTGATGCTGAATTATTAATGAGTGATGATGTTGAAGTTTATTTTAATTTCAGACGCCACAGCGAAGTCACTTCTTTGACCCGTGCCGCATGCAAGGGATCAGTGCTGTCTGTGGATTTTGGATGACGTGGCTTGATATCCATTTTGCCTGCGACGACGAGACCCGCCGCATTTATCCAGTCCCACAGTTCAGTCTGGGTACGTAAGCCCAGATGTTCTGCAAAATCAGACATGATCAGCCAGGCTTCGCCGTTGGTTTCCAGATGATCGGCAACACCGGCCAGAAAGCCACGTAACATGCGGCTTTCTGGATCATAAATGGCGTGTTCTATGGCCGAATTTGGACGTGCTGGCAACCAAGGCGGGTTACAGACGATCAACGGTGCTTTACCGTCGGGGAATAAATCAGTCTGCTGCAATTCAACTTGTGTTGTTAGTCCAAGCCGCTCGACATTGTCGCTGGCGCAACGCAAGGCGCGCGGGTCGAGGTCGGTTGCGATGATTTTTCTGACGCCACGTTTTGCCAGCAATGCTGAGACGACCCCGGTACCTGTGCCGATGTCGAATGCGAGTTCTTTGGACGGCAGTGGCGCTTTGGCCAGCAGATCGAGATATTCGCCACGTACCGGAGAAAACACGCCGTAATGCGGATGGATTTTTGCGCCAAGCGCTGCAATCTCTACGCCATTTTTACGCCATTCATGGGCGCCGATGATGCCGAGCAACTCACGTAATGAAGTTATAAATGCGGTGCCAGGTGCGCCATAGGCTTCAGTGCAGGCAGTAACAACATCTGGCGCGCGGCGCAGCGGAATACGGTAATTCGCCTCGAATGGAATTAATACCATGGCCAGTACCCGCGCGCGCTGAGACTGAGTCTGCCGGTGTAAATGGAAGGCTTCAGCAGCAGTCGTCGCGACGTTCTTTTTTTTACCAGCCGGTTTTTTGTCGATACGACGGGCGAGCGCCTGCAACAATTGTTTGGCATTCTGAAAATCGCCGCGCCACAACAAGGCGGTTCCTTCGCAAGCCAGCTTGTAGGCGACTTCTGTGCTCATGCGGTCATCAGCGATCTGCACCCGCTTTGGCGGCGGCGCGCCATTCTCTGCATGCCAGCGACAACTGCGTACTTCGTCGTTTTCTGTCCATTGCAATTGTGGAGAAGGTGAATTCATGCTGAGCCTGTTGTTTTCTGAATAATGATGTTGCGCGCTGGATCGCGTGCCGGGGCGCGATTGTACCTGAGCTGGGAGTGTAGCAAACAAAGTGTCGCTGTCAGTGCATTCTCGTCAACAACCCAGGTTCGATGCGACCGCACGGACGCTGCGTACAGCATTACTGCAGGTAGTTTGGTAGCTAAAAGGTGGGGGTATATTTGAATGACCGCTATTTTAATAGGACAAACAGCCTGTTTTTAAAGATACTCCCTCCCAGTATCTGGAAATAGAAATAAGGAAATTGCAGGTAGCGCTTGCAGCGCATCTGGCATGTTCAATGTGAATCTATACCTGAGGCTGTGTTGACATAAAAAAAGCCGTTGCCGTCATATCGACGGCAACGGCTTTTTTAAATAATGAATGCGATTGAATGCTACTTTTTAATGTCCGACGATGCTTGTGTCGGGGACGATAAACTGACCGTATCGCCAGTCGGCAAGCCTTGTGTCTGCCAGCGATCAAATTCTGCGCGAACCGCTTTTAAGGTCTGCTGACTGATGTCTGGCAGGCTGCCGCCAAGGATATCGGCGGCTTCCTTGAAGCCCTTTTCTACGGCATCGCGAATTTTCTGCAATTTCGCCGGATCGCCACCGATGGCGGCTTTAGCAAAGGTCAGAATGCGCTCTGCGGTTTTTTGTGCGCTGAACTCACCACCGTCGGCAACCGCTGCCTGCGCCGCCTTGATGTCGTCGGCAGACGCAGTGATTTTTTGTTCACCACTGACAACTTTGGATAACTGCAAACCTTGCTGCTGCACTGCAGATTTAATTAAATCCGTGATTTGTTGTGCCTTGCGATTGGCTTCTTCGACCGCACTTGCGACATCCGAGCTTGAGGATACCTTGGTTCTCGGATCACCATAGACTGGCGAATCTTTGACGCCGGAGCTGGAATCGAGGCTGACTTTGTCGCCCGCTACTGTATTCCCTGCATTGCCCGCATTGTCGTTATTGCCATCCGTTCGTTTGACGCCAGCCGATGGTTTTGTCAGTGTTGCCGGAGTGGTTGTGTTGATGCCCGATACACTCAGATCCATGTTGCGCTCCTCAGAATAAGTTCAGAGACGAATAGCTCTGTCTTTGCTTAACGACAGAAAACGCCGTTTCTATAACTTTCTTGTGACTTATTTTTCAGCAACTTTGTGTTGTGTCAACGTGCATCGTCTCCGCGTTACCTCCTGCGCACAGACGATCCTGTTTTTCCGATTGCTAAGATAAATAAGAGGTTTGTTGTGAGCAGATGGTAGAGGCTGTCAAAACTAGTCCTGGATCAAGGAAGTGTCTTACCGGACAGGGTAAGATGTAGCAAAGGCATTGAAACGGTGGCGACGATGGCAAAAAAGTTTCCTGTGCAACCTAAGAATCCTGAGCGTATCTGCTGGGGTTGCGATGAGTATTGCCCAGCCGACGCGATGCGTTGCGGAAATGGTGCCGATCGCACTGCTCATCCTGCTGAATTATTTGGCGATGACTGGCAGGCGTGGGAACCTAAGGTGGTGATAGAGATTGTTCCTGCGGACAAGATCGATAAAGCCGATGCCACTGTGAATGCTGATACCCGCACTCGCGTTTGAGAACAGTATTGGCTGGTCTTGCTCTTATGATTAACGTTACATTCCGCCCCACGCGGCATTGATCGCCGCGATGGCGGCCAGACCAGCCGTTTCTGTGCGCAGAATCCGTGGCCCCATTGACAGCGCGATCACACCTTGTCTGATCGCCATGTCTTCTTCCTCTTCAGTCAATCCACCCTCAGGACCTATCAGCAAGCTGACTGCCTGCGGGGCGCGATGTTTTGTCCATTCGGCCAGCGATTGATCGGCGCGCGGCGAAAGCATGATCCGCTGATGTATATCCTGTTGAGACAGCCATTTTCCCAGATCCAGCGGTACTGAAAGATGTGCAAGCCGGTTGCGACCGGATTGCTCGGCAGCCGCGACGATGATGCCTTGCCAGTGACCGAGTTTTTTTTCTGCCCGTTCTGCAGATAAGCGCACAACGCAACGTTGAGAAGCCAGTGGTTGTATCGTCGAGACGCCTAGTTCCATTGCTTTTTCTATGATCCAGTCCATCTTGCTGCCTTCGGGTAAGGCTTGTGCCAGCGTCAGGCTGTAAGGCAGTTCAACTTCTTCAGGTAAAAATACTTTCAGTTCTGCGCTTGCCCTTTTTTTAGCGATGTCGACGATGCTGGCGACATAGCATCCGCCTTCGCCATTGAACAGTTGTATGGTGTCTCCGTTTTGCAGACGCAAAACAAAAACATGATGTGCTACCGTTTCCGGCAAATCGATCACAGCACCAACGGTAAGCGGAACAGGGCAGAAGAAACGTGGCATAAATGAATGGCTAAGCAGGCTGGTGCAAAAGAAAAGAATTATAAATCAGAGACACACTCACTCCAGCTCGTCTGGCGTAATTGGATGCAGATGCAAGCTATCCATCGTTTTGCACGTAATGTGAAAGTCACAATTCTATTGTGTGACGCTGTGCTCTGTTAAAATAACGGGCTTTGCAGAGCCTTGAATGTCGTTTATTCAAAGACGCTCGCTAACATGCCCACTGACCAGTTTCCTCATCTATACCTTCTATCGCCATGATTTCATCTCTCCAGCCAGCAATAATCACTAAGATGGCAAGCGCAATTCGTGCCTTGTCTATGGATGCAGTACAAAAAGCTAATTCCGGTCACCCGGGCGCGCCTATGGGCATGGCAGATATTGCTGTGGCATTGTGGAAAGGCCACTATCGTCATAATCCTTCGAATCCGCAATGGATTAACCGCGACCGTTTTGTGCTGTCGAACGGCCACGGTTCGATGTTGCATTACTCCTTGCTGCACCTGACAGGTTACGACTTGTCTATGGATGAAATTAAAAATTTCCGTCAACTGCATTCGAAAACGGCAGGCCACCCAGAGGTGCATGTCACTCCTGGTGTGGAAACCACAACTGGCCCGTTGGGACAAGGCATTACCAACGCAGTCGGGATGGCGCTGGCTGAAAAATTATTGGCAGCAGAATTCAATCAGGGCGATCTGAAGATTGTTGATCATTACACTTACGCTTTTATGGGCGATGGCTGCCTGATGGAAGGCATTTCGCACGAAGCCTGCTCGCTGGCCGGTACTCTGCAACTGAGTAAACTGATTGCTTTCTGGGATGACAATGGCATTTCAATTGATGGTCACGTCGAAGGCTGGTTCACTGACGATACGCCTAAGCGTTTTGAAGCGTATGGCTGGAACGTCATTCGCGCAGTCGATGGTCACGACGCCAAAGCCGTGGATGCTGCGATTGCAGCCGCAAAAACATCGGCCAAACCAACGCTGATCTGCTGCAAAACCGTGATCGGTAAAGGCTCTCCAAATATGGAAGGCACGCACAATGTGCATGGTGCTGCGTTGGGCGACAAAGAAATTGCCGCCGTACGCGCTCATATCGGCTGGGAATACGCACCATTTGAAATTCCTGCAGACGTTTATGCCGCATGGGATGCGAAAGCTGACGGCGCCAAAGCTGAAGCCGAATGGAATACCGCATTTGCTGCTTACAGCGCAAAATTCCCGCAAAAAGCCGCTGAACTGACACGCCGCATGAAGGGTGATTTGCCAGCGAATTTTGACGAAGTCGTCGCAAATGCTATCGCTGCCTGCGTCGAGAAAAAAGAAAATATCGCGACACGTAAAGCGAGTCAGAACGCAATTCAGGCATTTGCACCGTCGTTGCCAGAATTCCTCGGCGGTTCAGCTGATCTCACCGGTTCCAATCTGACGAACTGGAAAGAATGTGTGGCGGTTCGCGGTAATCAGGCTGGTAATCATATCAATTACGGTGTGCGCGAATTTGGTATGAGCGCGATCATGAATGGTATCGCTTTGCATGGCGGCTACATTCCTTTCGGCGCGACTTTCCTGACTTTCTCAGATTACAGCCGCAATGCGATCCGCATGGCAGCGCTGATGAAAATCCGCACGCTGTTTGTGTTCACACATGATTCTATCGGCCTTGGTGAAGATGGTCCTACCCATCAATCGGTTGAGCACGTTGCCAGCATGCGTCTTATCCCGAATCTGGATAACTGGCGTCCATGCGATACCGTGGAATCTGCTGCGGCCTGGGCGCATGCTGTTAAACGTAACGATGGCCCATCGACCCTGATTTTCTCGCGTCAAAACCTGCCATATCAGGAACGTACTGCGCAGCAAATCGCTGACATTCAGCGTGGTGGCTATGTTCTGCAAGATGCAGCCGATGCGAAAGCGGTGCTGATTGCGACTGGTTCTGAAATTGAGCTGGCGGTGAAATCCGCAGCCGCATTGGCTGAGCAGGGTATCGCAGTGCGCGTGGTGTCCATGCCATCAACGGATGTATTCGATCGTCAGGATGCTGCGTACAAAACTGCGGTATTGGGCAAAGGCTTACCACGCATTGCGATTGAAGCTGGCGTAACGGACTTCTGGTACAAATATGTTGGTCTGGAAGGTGCGGTGGTCGGTATTGACACGTTTGGCGAATCCGCTCCGGCTGGCGTCTTGTTTAAGTATTTTGGCTTTACAGTTGAAAATGTGGTCGCCAAGGTCAAGGCGACACTGGCTTGAGCACGATGACAGATTTAGTTGACAGCACTGTGAGCCTTATCAAAGAAGTCAGTCTGCGTCGTGCTACAGTCGCCGACGCAGAAGCGATCGCCGCCGTGCGTGTGGAAAGCTGGCAAACCACGTATCGCGGGATGATTCCGGATACCTATCTGGATCAGATGCGCATTGAGGATAGCTTCCTGCATTGGAAGCAGATACTGGAAGCCTTGCCTGCTGCAGGTGACCGCGTGTGCGTGTACGTTGCTGAAAGCGAAGGACACATTATCGGCTTTGCTTCTGGCATGTTGTTACCAGAACCTAAGCTGGGCATGCGCGCAGAATTGACCGCGATTTATTTGCGTCCGGCGTGGCAGCGTTCCGGCATTGGTCGTCGTTTGCTGCAAAAGGTCGCGCGTACATTGCAAGCACAGGGTGCTGATAATTTGCTGGTCTGGGTGATTTCAGGTAATGCAATTGCCCGTAATTTTTACGAAGATCTGGGTGCTGTTTTAATGCATGAACAGGCGTTTACCTGGGATGGCATCGATTTGAAAGAAGTCGGTTACGGCTGGCGTGATCTATCGGTGCTGATGGCATCGGTAAACGCGATGCCAACATCGGGTGCAGTACACTGAGATTTTTGCAAAATAGTTTGATTTTTATTGTTCTTTTATTGTTGTTTAGTCCTTTGGAGATAAAACCATGACGATTCGCGTCGCAATTAACGGCTACGGCCGTATCGGCCGCAACATCCTTCGCGCTCACTATGAAGGTGGTAAGTTCAAGAACGAGATCCAGATCGTCGCGATCAACGACCTCGGTAATGCAGAATCTAATGCCCACCTGACACGCTATGACACAGCCCACGGCAAGTTTCCTGGCACCGTCGTGGTTGAAGGCGACTCCATGATCGTCAATGGCGACAAGATCAAAGTATTTGCAGAGCGCAATCCTGCGAACATTCCTTGGGGCGAACTGAATGTTGACGTCGTACTGGAATGCACAGGTTTCTTCACAACCAAAGAAAAAGCCTCTGCCCATCTGGCTGGCGGTGCAAAGAAAGTCATCATCTCCGCACCAGGCGGTAAAGATGTTGACGCAACGGTTGTTTATGGCGTGAACCACGGCGTCTTGAAAGCAACTGACACAGTTATTTCTAACGCATCTTGCACAACGAACTGCCTCGCACCATTGGCAAAACCATTGAACGACGCGATCGGTATCGAAAGCGGTTTGATGACAACCATCCACGCTTACACGAATGACCAAGTGTTGACTGACGTGATGCATGAAGACTTGCGTCGTGCGCGTTCTGCAACCATGAGCATGATCCCAACTAAAACAGGTGCAGCTGCTGCAGTTGGTTTGGTCTTGCCAGAGTTGAACGGTAAATTGGACGGTTACGCAATGCGCGTTCCAACGATCAACGTTTCTGTCGTTGACCTGACGTTCATCGCTAAGCGCGATACAACGGTGGAAGAAATCAATAAAGTATTGAAAGAAGCATCCGAAGGTGCGTTGAAAGGTATTCTGGATTACAACAAAGCACCATTGGTGTCTGTTGATTTCAACCACAATCCAGCATCATCGACTTACGATGAAACTTTGACAAAAGTTAACGGCGGCCGTCTGGTGAAAGTATCCAGCTGGTACGACAACGAGTGGGGTTTCTCCAACCGTATGCTCGACACGACTGTGGCACTGATGAGCGCAAAATAATTCTGCGTTTTGGTCTCAAAAAATACCCCGAACTTTCGGGGTATTTTTTTGTCCAAAGAGTTCTGACACTTGAATTATCAAAGTTCAATGCAAGATGGCTGGAGCAGTCTTGATTAACGACTGCCTACGCTATTGAAATACGACACAACACAGCAATCGATACATAACAGGAGCCATATGATGAAATTGAAGAAACTGTTTTCACAGAACAAGGGTTTTATCGTTTTCATGTTAGGTATGGCACTGGTACGTGGTGCTCTTGCTGATTATTACCTCGTACCGTCAAGCTCCATGTATCCGACTTTGCTTGAAGGCGACCGAGTGATTTGTGACCGTATCGCTTACGATATTAAGCTGCCTTTAACGGATGTCATTCTCAAGCACGTGTCTGATCCTCAGCGTGGCGACGTCGTCACTTTTTCTTCGCCTGAAGACGGCACCCGGCTGGTGAAACGCCTGATTGCTGTTCCGGGTGACGTGGTTGAGATGCGTGATGAACATTTATTGATCAACGGTCAGGCTGCCAATTACGAAGCGGCGCAGGTTGCCACTTCGGATCATCTGACTCCTCAACGCGAATATAACGGTCTGCAACAAGTGTATAAAGAGCAGCTCGGTAGCCTCAATCATCACATCATTGTGATGCCTGAACGTGTATCCATGCGTAACTTTGGCCCGGTACGTGTGCCTGACGGTGAGTACCTGATGCTGGGCGATAATCGCGATAACAGCAAAGATTCTCGTTATATCGGCTTTGTCAAACGTGAACTGATCACCGGGCAAGTGAAGCGTTTAATGTTTTCTCTGAACGGCGACGATTATTATTTGCCACGCATCGAGCGCTTTGGCGCAAAACTGTAGTAAGTGGTGTCGGTCTGATATTAACGTTGACGCCGGATTTTCTGACGCGCTGTTGACGTTGTGCTTCGGTTTTGTTTGGGAATGTATATTTTTGTGAAAACAATCAAAAGTACGACAGATTTATTGCGCTGCACAGCGACTAATACTGGACTGCAAGCAACAACTCATTAATCATTTGAACGGTAAGGCGACATAACAACCATGCATCGGCATCAAGTCGGGCGTTATCAGGAGATAAGACATGAAATTAATGAGTAAGTTATTTTTGCTGGCCATAATGGGCTTTTTTATGAGCACGGTCATGGCAAAAGACGAGCGTGGCTCGACGGCGGAGGCACAGGCCTTGGTCAAAAAAGGTATTGCCCATATTAAAAAAGTTGGAAAAGAAAAAGCGTTTGCCGATTTCAATGATGCCTCCAACAAAGATTTCCACGACCGGGATCTGTATCTCTTTGTCTACGATATGAACGGTATCAGCCTTTCTCATGGCGCGAATCCAAAGATGATAGGCAAAAATTTACTGGATTTGAAAGTTGAGGGAAAACCGATTATCAAGGAAATGATTGCGGCTCTTAAAACGAAGAATGATGGCTGGATTGATTATCAATGGCCGAATCCTGTAACGAAAGGCTTGGAAACAAAATCCAGTTATTTTGAAAAAAATGAGGATTACTTTCTTGGGTGTGGAGCGTATAAATAAGGCATCGAATCGGCGGCTCATCTGTTCGCCATCAATAAAAAACAGCGCTGGATCAGCGCTGTTTTTTTTCGTTCTATCAGTTCTTTAATGCTGATCTGACACTGCTCAGCGCGGTCCTTTATATCCCAGCGCGGCAGAAATCTGGTGTGCCGTTTCCATTAAATTGTTTTTCCAATCTTCCTGCAAACGATCAGCTGGCGCTGAAATCGACAGACCAGCGATCATTTTCCCGCTGTCATCGTGAATGCCGGCAGCCATGCAGCGCACACCCAATTCCAGTTCTTCGTTATCTTTGGCATAGCCAGTCTGACGAACTTCTGCAAGTTCCTTTTCCAGTTTGGAAAGATCCGTAATGGAATTTTTATTGTGTCCAGACAACCCGGTACGCGTTGCATAAGCCCGTATCGCTTTCGGCTCATCCAAAGACAGAAATAATTTACCGGTTGATGTCAGATGCAATGGTGCACGGCCGCCGATGGCCCTGACGACTTGCATGCCGGAGCGTTCAGAGAAAGCGCGGTCGATATAAACGATATCGTCGCCCTGACGGACTGAGAGATTGATCGTCTGATTGGTTTGCCGGTGCAGAGTGCGCATAAACTCAAGCGCGGTTTCACGTACGTTCAAATGACTTTTGACGATATTGCCAAGCTCAAGCAGACGCATACCTAACTGGTAATAACCTGTATCGGCGCGATCAACGAAGCGTGTTTTGACCAGATCGTTCAAAATCCGGTGAGCGGTAGACGGATGCAAGCCCGTTTCAGATGCCAGTTCTTTCAGACTGACCGGATCCTGATAATGCGCAAGCGCATCAAGCAGAGAAACCATGCGTTCTATGACTTGTATGGAGGTTTTTTCTGAAGCTGGAGCGTCGTTTTTCATAATCTCGGTGGTGCAGTGCAATATATAAGTTATACCACAATGTGAAAAAATCGTCATTGACTCGACCATGAAAAGACAAGCTGAGCCGCAAATTTAGTAAAAAACGATGCAAATTCGCTGCAAACGATATGCGTGTTTTGTTAGAAGTGTAATTCTGCGTGACTTGAACCGGGGTGCATGTTTATTTCAGGTCATGTCTCTGAAAAATGATTTTCGTCATCATTTTGAAATGGAGTGTGAAGCTTTGTCATGTAAAATCCGGCGGCAAGGTGGACGCCGGATATGGCTCCTCCGTTTTTTTCTCACAAGGGATAACGATGTCAGATCAGGAACAACCGATCAGCGAGTTCAAAAGTAAAAGTGGTTTGCGACGTATTTTTTCGGCATTTTTTTATTCGATTGATGGTTTTCGTTCAGCCTGGATCAACGAACATGCATTCCGTCAGGAATTAGTACTCGTTATTGTCGGCGTCATTGTCGCGTTAAGTTTGCCGGTATCCGCAATCGAGAAATTGATGATGATTTCGGTGTTATTACTGATACTCGTTGTTGAATTATTGAATTCCGCCGTCGAAGCCGTGGTGGACAGAGTTTCCCTTGAACGGCATACCCTATCAAAAAATGCCAAGGATTTTGGCAGTGCCGCTGTATTACTGACATTTTTTATCGCAGTCGGTACCTGGACTGTCATTTTAGTGAATCGCTTTTACCCATAAGAAAAACATGTTACCTACAATTTTAACGACGAACGACACCACGCTTGCCAGCGCGCTCAGCAATGCAATCAATAACAAAACCAAACCATTGGGAAGTCTGGGGCGTCTTGAGCAACTGGCTTTGCAAATCGGCTTGATGCAGCAAACCACGAAACCGGTGTTGCATGACCCTGCCATTATCGTGTTTGCCGCCGATCACGGTGTTGTTGCAGAGGGAATCTCCGCTTTTCCGCAAGATGTCACCTGGCAGATGGTCGAAAATTTCCTCTGCGGCGGTGCGGCAATTAATGTGTTTGCCAGACAAAATAATATTGCGCTGCAGATTGTCGATGCGGGCGTGAATCATGAGTTTGGCGAGAGAAATGGTTTGATTCACCGTAAAGTCGCCTCCGGTACGCGTAATTTTGCTCAGCAGCCAGCGATGACAGCGGCGCAATGTCAGTTGGCGATACAGAATGGGCGGGAACTGGTTGCAGCCTTATCCGGTAACGTGCTTGGCTTTGGCGAAATGGGTATCGGCAACACAACGGCCGCCGCGGCGCTGATGCATAAATTGACAGCGCTGCCAGTCGCTGATTGTGTCGGAGCCGGTACCGGATTATCTGCTGATGGCATACGACATAAGCAAAAGGTCATTGAGGCAGCCGTTGCTTTACATGCCGGTGTAAGCGAGCCTCTTGATGTGTTGGCTTGTTTTGGCGGTTTTGAAATTGCGACGATGGCCGGAGCGATGCTGGAAGCAGCTGCACGCCGCAAAGTCTTGCTGATTGATGGATTTATCGTCAGCAGCGCCTTGCTTGTTGCGGCAAGATTGCAACCGGATATTCTTGATTACTGTGTGTTTTCTCATCAATCTGACGAAAGCGGTCATGCTCGCTTACTGCAAGCGTTGCAGGTGAACCCTGTACTGAAACTCGATCTGCGTTTAGGCGAGGGTACAGGGGCTGCACTGGTCTATCCTATGGTGCAGGCGGCAGTTAACTTTCTGAATCAGATGGCGACATTTGGTTCTGCGCAAGTCAGTGAAAAGAGTGCTGACTGATGACGCTGTTAGGACAGCAAGCGCTGCATCAGTTGCGCTTGTTTTTTATTGCGCTGCAGTTTTTTACGCGCATTCCTATTCCGGGCTGGGTGGGGTTTGATCCTGCCTGGCTGCACCATGCCTCGCGTTATTTTCCGGCAGTTGGTTGGGTGGTCGGCGCTGTCGCGGCAAGCACCTATGCGATTGCATCGTTATGGTGGCCAGCCGCCGTCGCTATCCTGATGTCTATGGTGATCAGTATTTTATTGACAGGCGCATTTCACGAAGACGGGTTTGCCGACGTCTGCGATGGGTTTGGTGGCGGGATGACACCGGTGCGGGTACTGGAAATCATGAAAGACTCACGCATAGGCGCGTATGGTGCGATTGGTATCTGCCTCATGTTATTGAGCAAATTTATCGTACTGGTGAGCTTGCCGACCGTGTTGGTCATCCCCGCTTTACTGCTTGCACATCCACTGTCGCGTTTGTTCTCCTGCAGCCTGATCTGGCTGCTCAGTTACGCGAGACAGGAAGGGAAAGCGAAGCCACTTGCGCAACAGATGACGTCGAATGAGTTCGGTATCGCTTGTCTGTCTGTCTTATTGCCTGCCGGAGTCCTCTTGCTGTGGCAACCTTTGATGATTGATCGTCTGTTACCTGCGCTGGTTTTAATGCTGCTGGCGAGTTTCTGGCTTGCCCGCGTATTTTTCAAAAAAATCGGTGGCTATACCGGCGATTGTTTGGGTGCCGTACAACAATTGTCGGAGCTTGCATTTTATCTTGGCGTACTGGCACGCGTTGTCAGTGTAAATCCTTAGCCTTGTGTGGATACAGACGCGATGCTCTTGCATTTGATACGTCATACCAAACCCGTCATCGCGCCCGGTATTTGCTATGGTCAGTCAGACCTTGCCGTTGCTTTATCTGATTGCAGTTCTCTGGCTGCCAGTTTGAAATCATGCTGGCCAGCCCATATCCCTGTGTATTCCAGTCCTTTGCAGCGTTGCACACAGTTGGCCAATTTGTTGAGTTCCACGCCGCGTATGGATACTCGTATCATGGAGCTGAATTTTGGCCATTGGGAAATGCAGGCGTGGGAACAGATTCCCCGTACAGAAATTGATGCCTGGGCTGCTGATGTCGTTCATTATCATCCGGGACAACAGGAAAACCTTGTGCAGATGGCAGGCAGAGTGAGTGCATTTCTGCATGATTTACATGCGACAGCAGAACCGGAAGCGGTGATTGTTTGCCATGCTGGCGTCATTAAAATGATCTCCGCCTGGGAAAATGGTCTTGGAAGTGTCGGTATCGCGCAACGGGCGGCGCAGAGTAAGAATGAATTTTCTTATGGTTGTTGTATTGATATTAATATTGTCATGTAGGATATGAAGGTTAGTTTTTCGTTCTGAGCCCAGTGCGGAAAACCTTTGGCGCGCTAACCGGTGACATTATTCTCATGATAGAACTCAGACGAGCCCCGCGTATCAATGTGAGCTGGCGTTGCGGCATCAGAATGCCGGATGGCCATTTGTTGTTGTGCCGGGCCGTGAATATTTCCGGTGAGGGCGTGTTAGTGCAGTGCCCTGAAAGTTTGCAACTCACGCAAAGCTATCCGATGATGATAGAAATTCCCGGTATCGCAAATAGCGATGACATTTTCCGTGTTGCATGCAAAGGATCTGTCCGGCATATCATTCTGAGTGGCGATCACTATCATGCTGGTATGCATCTGACAAATATGTCCGATTTACATTCAGAGCTGGTCAATGCCTGGATTTCCAGAGCGAATAAGTTCGCTTCCTGATAAGCGTATCTTGCATTTGCAGTAATGTTGTTTTCATCCCCATCCTTGCCCGACTTGTCATCTGCCGATAGAATGGCGGGGTTTTGGTGCTCGCGGACATGTTCATGTCTGCAGTTAAACGGGAAACACGATGTAATTCCGTAAATCTCCAGAAGTCTGTGCGCGCAATCGGCGCGTCAAAAGACAGATCTCTGGATTTCACGATGAAAAGCAAGAGTGTGCTGCCCCCGCAACGGTGTACAAGTTGCTGTTTCTTTCTGTTAATTGTCACGACCTTGTTACGATAAATACGATGGATGCAGCCAGCCATTTTCCAATACCACTGTGCGTTGATGCATGGGAAGGTCAGATGGTGATATTTGTCAGCCCGGATACCGGCCAGAATAAGTGAAGTGATACGGCAGGCATTTTCTGCAATGGCATACGCTGTGTAGAAATCTTTGACGTTCGCTTTGTTGAATACAGCCTACGGGGACGTTGGCTGTATGCCTCGCTTATTTTCTACATCATGAACTCTGTATTCAAACCTCTTGCCCTCGGTCTCGCCGTGGCTGCCGCATTTCCTGCATCTTCTGCGTTCGCGCAATCGATTTCTGTTTCGACCGCATCCAGCGTGATTATTACCGCTGGTCGTCAGCCACAGGCCGCGATTGATGTTCTCGCCGACAATGTTGTGATCACTGCTGAGCAAATTCAACAATCTGGCGCGGCATCCGTCGTCGATCTGCTGCAACAACAACGCGGCATAGAAATCAGTCGCAATGGCGGTCCTGGCAATAATTCTTCTGTATTTATGCGTGGCGGTAACAACACGCAAAATCTGGTGTTGATCGATGGTGTCCGTGTCGGTTCTTCAACTACCGGCGGCGCAACCTGGGCGACAATTCCATTGAGTCAGATCGACCATATCGAAATCGTTTATGGCCCCTTGTCCAGCTTGTATGGCGCAGATGCCATGAGTGGCGTGATCCATATCTTTACTAAAAAAACACCGGGTGCGTTAAATACAACGGCGTCGGTTGGTGCCGGCAGTTACGGTGCGCGTAAAGTACAGGCCGGAGTTTCCGGATCGGTCAGCAGTAATCTGAGTCTGGCGCTGAATGTCGCGCATGACGAAGATGAAGGATTTTCTGCAACCAAGACAGGTAACCCCGATAAAGACGGCTACAAACTTGATAGCGTCAGTCTGCGTGCCGACTACGAAGTCAGCAAAGATCTGCAGTTCGGCACCAAGTTTTTACAAAGTCGTTTGAATGCCCAGTTTGATTCAGGCGCTAAGAATGATTACAGCGTCCAGAACTTAGAAACCATCTCTGCTTTTGGTAAGGCTCGTATTAACGATATCTGGACCACCTCTTTGCAGTTTGCACAATCAACCGACAAAACCTTTACTGCAGGTTCTTATGATCCGAGCCAGATCGATACGGTACAGAATCTGATTACGTTCCAGAACGATATCCGTATAGGTAAAGACGTACTGCAATTATTGGCTGAACGCCGTGAAGAAACGGTGGACACCACGACTGCCGGACTCAACGGTGATCGCAAAACTGATTCTCTGGCGGCATCCTATGTCCTGAAACATCAGGCCCATCTGGCAAGTGCAAGCGTGCGTTATGACCGTAGTTCGGTTTACGGTTCGCACACCACGGGCAGTGTCGCATACGGTTATAAGCTGAATGACTCGTGGCGTGTGAATGCCAGTTATGGCAGCAGCTTCCGCGCACCGACGTTTAACGAGTTGTATTACCCGGGTTATGGCGTTGCCTCAAATAAGCCAGAGCAGGCAAAAAATGCCGAAGCAGGTATTTATTATGAGTTCGGCGATACGCAGCTGAGTGCCGTTTATTATCAAAACAAGGCAACTGATTTGCTCGTCAGCACGAATACTTGTCCTGTGGATGTAAAGGGTCATCCTTACGGTTGTGCGTACAACGTGAACAAAGCCACGATGTCCGGTCTGACTGTCGGCGCAAACACTCGTCTGGGTGACTGGAGTCTGCGTGGCTCTGTCGATATTCAGGATCCGAAAGACGATACCACCGGCTTGCGTCTTGCCCGTCGCTCCAAAAAGCATGGTTCACTGGCGGCAGAGTACACAATTGCGAAAGCCAAAATCGGTGTTGAAACCGTATTTTCCGGTAACCGTTTCGATGATGTCGCAAACAAAAAAACGCTGGCGGGATATGGCTTGCTGAATATCTACGGCACGTATGAAGTCATGAAAAATCTGTCGCTGATCGGTCGCTGGAATAATGCGCTGAACAAAGACTATGAGCTCGCCAAAAACTACGCAACAGCGGGATCAAACATCTTTGTTGGATTGAATTACGGCTTTAAATAATCAAAGCAAAAATTGAATCATGCATTAAAGCGGTATTCAACATGAAGAAGAATCTGTGTCCGAATGCGGGCACAGATTTTATTTATAGAACTTACGCAAAACCGCCCCAGCGGTGTTATGGCGCCTAGTCGTACTATTCGTACTGTCTTCGTCGCCATGCCTTGCTGGGACAATTTTGCGTCAGTCCTAATTTAAATTGATCGGGCTGTACATGCGCAACAAGTTTTTTTTATTTAGCTCGCCGCTGGCACAGGATAGCGTAGCGCCTGCGAACAGAGCGAAGCGGCATGCCAGCCTGATCTTTGGTTTTTTGTTGTTATTTACCTTTACCAGTATTGTATTTGCCGGACTGACTGGTTCTGTCGCGCTGAGTCTTTCTGAACTGGGCGATGCCGCGTTGGAATTAACACGTGGTCCAGCGACTTCACTTGCCGCAAGTTTGCTCGAATTGCGCCTTTCGCGCGCATTCACAGGATTCATTACCGGTGCCACGCTTGCCTTGTCTGGCGTCATGATGCAGGCCTTATTGCGCAATCCCCTCGCAGACCCTTATGTACTCGGCATTTCCGGTGGCGCATCGGTCGGCGCTCTGGCGACCATCTTATTGTATGGCGCGTTCTGGATGGTTGATCTGGCGGCGTTCGGCGGGGCGCTCGCAGTTGCTTTGCTCTTGTTTGGTCTTGCTTATCGCGATTTACGCGGCAGTGGCAGCAGCGATGGCAGCGCACCCGTGTTGTTGCTGACCGGTGTGATTGTCGCATCCGGTTGCGGCGCATTGATTACCTTGATGCTGTCGGTGGCACCCGATAGTCGATTACGAGGTATGGTGTTCTGGATGATAGGCGATTTGTCCGGGGCGCAGTCGCGCTATTTACCGTGGCTGGTCGGTGCTGGCGTATTTGTGTTTGCGATGCGCAATGCGCGTGCAATCAATATTGCAGCGATGCATGCCGATGTCGCCAGTACGCTGGGCGTGAATATCGGACGTTTGCGCCAGCTCTTATTTTTATGTTCTGCCTTACTGACCGCTAGCGCGGTCAGCACTGCCGGCAGCATAGGCTTTGTCGGCCTGATTATGCCGCATGCGTGTCGCTTTGCGCTGGGGCCGGACCACCGTTTATTGATTCCAGCTGCAACGCTGACAGGTGGCAGCTTTCTGGTTTTAGCCGATACGATTGCACGTACTGTGGTCGCACCGCAGCAGTTGCCGGTGGGAGTGATTACCGCCGTCATCGGCGTACCGGTGTTTTTGTTGCAGTTGCATCAGTTGCGCCGCCGCTAACGAGAATGGGACGATAACGATGAAAATCCATCATCTGAATTTAACGGCAGGTAAACGTCTGCTGGTACAGGACTTGAATTGGCAAGTGAATGCAGGCGAATGCTGGTGCATTATTGGCCGCAACGGTGCCGGTAAAAGTACTTTGTTACGCACACTGGCGGGCTTGCGTCCGGTGGAATCCGGTGACATTTTTTTAGATGGCAAATCGCTGTCGGCCTGGCCACTGGCAGAGCTTGCGCGTGAACGGGCTTTTTTATCGCAATCCCGCACTGATGCATTCGGTTATTCAGCGATCGAAACGGTATTGAGCGCACGTCATCCTTACCATGATGCCCATTACTGGGAATCTGGTGATGACATGCAGATTGCTTTAGATACGATGCGTGAACTGGACGTTGCCGATCTTGCGCAACGTGATGTCCGTAGCTTGTCTGGTGGCGAGCGTCAGCGCGTCGCGATTGCTGCTTTGCTGGCGCAGGACGCGCAACTGATGTTACTGGATGAGCCTGCAAACGCGCTAGATCTTGCGCATCAGGTCAGTGTCATGCAATTGCTGTCGCGTTGTTGCCGCGAAAAAAATAAGTCCGTCGTCATGGTCAGTCATGATCTGAATCTGGCCCAACGCATTGCCAGTCATGCTTTGCTGTTGATGGGCGATGGCCAATGGTTGGCTGGCAGTGCGGCCGACATGCTGACTGCCGCACAACTCGGCGCTTGTCTCGGTTATCCGATTGAGCGCTTTGAGCATCATGGTCAGATACTTTTTATCCCGAAAAATTAAATAAATATGAGCGAGACTCCCACTACCACGATTGCATCAGCCATCGATAGCGACAATATCAACACCCGTCATCAGCGCCGCATGGAGCGCAAGAAGGCGCTGATGGATGAGAAAATTCAGCAGGCTCAGCGCACGACAGGTGTATTGCTGATTCATACCGGCAATGGCAAGGGTAAGAGTTCCAGCGCATTTGGGATGGTGATGCGCGCATTAGGACATGGTATGAAGGTCGGCGTTGTGCAATTCATTAAAGGCGCAATGTCGACCGGAGAAGAAATTTTCTTACGTCGTTTTCCTGATGAAGTTGAGTTCTATGCGATGGGCGAAGGCTATACCTGGGAAACGCAGAATCGTGATCGCGATATTGAAAAAGCGACAGCGGCATGGGCGCAGGCAAAGAAGTTTCTGCGTGATCCAAACATCGGTCTGGTGGTGTTTGATGAACTCAATATTGCGTTGAAATATCATTATCTGGATCTTGATACCGTGATTGCCGATCTGGATGCACGTCCTGAAATGCAGCACGTGGTTGTTACCGGTCGCGGTGCATTACCGGAACTGATAGCGATTGCAGATACCGTGACCGAAATGAGTGTCGTGAAACATGCGTTTAAAGATGGCATCGTCGCGCAAGCAGGAGTCGAATGGTGATAGCGCAGGCGAAAGTGGTTTTGGTATCGGCGATTGCGTCCGGACAAGGAAAAACAACAACAACGGCAGCGCTTGCCCGCAAATTGCGGGGGCAGGGCAAGGTCGTCAGAGTTTTTAAAACCGGGCCGGATTTTATTGATCCGATGATACTGGAGCGTGCCAGTGGTGCCCCGGTTTATTCACTTGATTTGTGGATGGTCGGCCAATCGGCATCGCAGGCGATGCTGACGCAGGCGGCGCTGGAAGCTGATGTGATTTTGATTGAGGGCGTGATGGGTTTGTATGATGGCCGACCATCTTCCGCTGATCTGGCACGTGCTTTCGGTGTGCCGGTACTTGCGGTGCTGGACGTTGCTGCAATGGCGCAAACCGTGGGGGCACTGGCGCTGGGCTTGCGCGACTTCGGCCCGGTTCATCTGGCAGGCGTGATCGCTAACCGGGTTGCCTCTGCCGGACATGGAAAAATGGTGGCAGCCGCGATGCGTGACATTCCGTTGCTCGGATGTCTGCCACGCCAGGCTGAAGTGCTGCCCGAGCGACATCTGGGGCTGGTATTGCCGGAGGAAGTCGGACAAATCGATGCCATGCTCGATACCATGGCAGAACAGCTGGAGCTCGATATGCAGGCATGGGATGCCTTGCCTGAGACACAGTTTGAACAGACTAATCCTGTTGCGATTCCTCGCTTGTTGGCGGGCAAAAAAATTGCGGTTGCCCGTGATGCCGCATTTGCTTTTATCTATGCCGCCAATCTGGATACGCTGCGCATGCTTGGCGCTGAATTACTGTTTTTTTCTCCGCTCGCCGATCAGCCTGTTCCTGCGCAAGCCGACGCCTTGTATCTGCCCGGTGGTTATCCTGAACTACACGCGGCCACCCTGAGCACTGCACAGCGCTGGACAGCATCGGTCAGGGCCGCACATGCTGCCGGTATGCCGATACTGGCCGAGTGCGGCGGCATGATGGCGCTGACCGACGGATTGGTCGATCAGGAAGGGCAGCATTGGACGATGGCGGGTTTACTGAGTGGCGAAGTGCACATGCAGAAAAAGCTGGCAGCGCTCGGCGCGCAGGCATGGCATTTTTCTGACGGCGATTTACGCGGCCATACTTTTCATTATTCGCGCTTCGACACGTCGCTGCATCCAGTCGCGCACACCATCAAAAATGCGCATTACTCCGATAGCGATCAGGGTGAAGCGATTTATCACTGCGGGCATTTGTATGCCTCGTATTTCCACGCCTACTTTGCTTCAAACCCGATCGCCGCCGCGCGCTTGTTTTTAAGGAGTTGAGATGAGTCTCAGCTTGATTTTTGGCGGCGCCCGTTCAGGTAAAAGTGCGTATGCAGAACAACTGGCGCATCGTCTATCCGCGAATGGCGGCAAGCAGGTTATTTACCTCGCAACGGCAGCGGCGGCTGACAGTGAGATGCAACAACGGATTGCGCATCACCAAAGCCGCCGTCCGGCTGATTGGCTCACCGTCGAGCAGACAACAGCACTGGGTAGGGCGATACGGAAATACAGTCAGCCCGGAACCGTCTTGCTGATTGATTGCCTGACCGTCTGGTTATCGAATTTACTATTTTCGGACAATACCGAATTTCCTGAGGTCGGTCAGATTACACCGCCAGCATTATTCGCTGAACAAAGGAGCGACATGCTTAACGCACTTGAGCAGGCAGAGGGCGACGTTATTCTGGTATCGAATGAGGTAGGTATGGGCATTGTTCCGATGGGGGCGATTTCGCGCTGGTTTGTGGATGAGGCCGGGCGTTTGAATCAGGCCGTGGCCGCCAGTTGTGACAACGTCGTCTGGGTCGCGGCGGGCTTACCTTTATTTTTAAAGGGCACAGCATGCTGATGATGACCGGTTTGACGACCGCTTTGTGTTTGCTGTTCGGTGTCGCGCTGGATATGGCATTCGGCGAAGTCAGAAAATGGCATCCGCTAGTGGGTTTTGGTTATCTGGCAAATCGGGTGGAACAAGGCCTGAACCGCGCATCGGCAAGCCGTTGGACTGGGGCTGTTGCCTGGTTGTTGGTCGTGCTGCCGTTCGTGTTGTTGACCCTGCTGGCATTGTGGCTCGCCCATCATTACACGATCTGGTTGGCTCCTATTTTGCATGGCATTTTGCTGTATGTTTGTCTCGGCCTGCGTAGCTTACGCGACCACAATTTACCAATACAACAAGCACTGCTGGATGGCGATATCGCAAGCGCACAAAGGCTGACATCGTATATCGTCAGCCGAGATACCGATGATGCGGATGAAGAATATCTGGCCAAAGCCAGCGTTGAATCGGTGTTGGAAAACGGTTGTGATGCGGTATTCGGTACCTTGTTCTGGTTTATGGTGCTGGGTGGCGCTGGTGCCGTTTTATATCGTCTGGCAAATACGCTGGATGCTATGTGGGGTTATCGTACTAGCCGTTTTTTACGCTTTGGCTGCGTCGCGGCACGTATTGACGATGGCTTGAACTGGCTGCCCGCACGCCTGACTGCGCTGACTTATGCCGTTCTCGGCAACACACGGCTGGCTTTGCAATGCTGGCAGCAGCAGGCGCCACGCTGGCCCAGTCCGAATGCGGGTCCTGTCATGGCAGCGGGCGCTGGCGCCTTGCATCTGACATTGGGTGGTAACGCCCGCTACGATGGGGAAAATGAAAGCCGTCCGCTGTTAGGTAAAGGTAAACTGGCGGTGGCATCAGATATTCAACGTGCATGGCAATTGGTTTTTGGTGGCACTCTGTTGTGGCTAGGCATCGTCATCCTGATCGGATTGTTTTTAAGCGGGATTTTATATGCTTAAACACGGCGGCAATTTACGTGATGCAGCACGGATGTTTTCTCGCCCGCTTAGTGACTGGCTGGATTTATCGACCGGCATTAATCCTCATTTCTATCCGGCACCTATGCTTGCGCCGAACGCCTGGCACAGGTTGCCTGAGTATTCCGACGACTTAATCAACGCAGCGCAAAACTTTTACGGTGCACAGCGCATGTTAGCGGTAGCTGGCAGCCAGGCCGCAATTCAGGCCTTGCCGCGATTGCGTTCACTCTCGCGGGTGGTGGTGTCTGCGCCGTCTTACGCCGAACACGCCTATCAATGGCGACAGGCCGGACATACAGTCAGCGAAACCCGTTATCAGGATTTGCACAACGCAGTGGCAAATGCCGATGTGGTCGTCTTGTGTAATCCGAATAATCCTACCGGTGAGGTAATCGTCCCAGCACAACTGCTGCTCTGGGCTGATCAGTTGGCACAGCGTGGTGGTTGGCTGATTGTGGACGAGGCGTTCGCTGACACCTTGCCGGACATCAGTGTCGCAGCACACACCCAGCGTGAGGGTTTGATTGTCTTGCGGTCCGTCGGCAAGTTTTTTGGGCTGGCTGGTATCCGGCTTGGTTTCGTCGCAGCCTGCGATTCTTTGCTGGAACGTCTGGCGAATTTCCTGGGCCCGTGGACTATCAGTGGCCCGGCACAACAAATTGCGCTTGCAGCTTTATCTGATACGAGATGGCAGCAAGATCAACGGCTGCTTTTACAGCATGAAGGTGAACGCCTGCGCTGCCTGTTGATGCAACAGAACTGGCATTCTTCCGGTACGGATTTATTTCAGTGGATCAGTGACCAGCACTTACAACAGCAAAGCGA
The DNA here is from genome assembly GCF_018139565.1 of Cognatundibacterium rivi. Classification (GTDB taxonomy): domain Bacteria; phylum Pseudomonadota; class Gammaproteobacteria; order Burkholderiales; family Burkholderiaceae_D; genus Undibacterium; species Undibacterium rivi. Next base: position 26,178 of record NZ_JAGSPK010000003.1, on the reverse strand, counting down.
GGCGCTGTGTCATTTCATGGCAGAACGCGGCATCTGGCTACGCTGGTTTGAGGCGGGAGTACACAGGCCGCATGGCGTGCGTTTTGGCTTACCTGCAAATGAAGCCGGGTGGCAGCGTTTGCAGCTGGCCTGCGCCGAATGGACGAGTCAGATATGAGCGCCCATGTCAGTCGCAACAATGAGAAAAAAGAAAGTAAAAAAGAGGGTAACAACATGAACGTATCTTTCTGCCGTTTTTTTGTATCGGGTATCGTTACCCTGCTGTTGTCCACGTCGGCGCAGGCGGCGATCAGTGTGACGGATGATCTTGGTCATACCGTCAGTTTAGCCAAGCCAGCACAGCGCGTGATCAGCCTGTCACCGCATGTGACTGAATTGATTTTTGCTGCAGGTGCAGGTGACAAGATTATAGGCACAGTTAAATACAGCGATTATCCCGCAGCAGCAAAAGAGATTCCGCGCATCGGCGATAACCGCCAGTTTGATCTGGAACGCATTATGGCGATGAAGCCAGATTTGCTGGTGATCTGGATGCATGGCGCTTTTGAGCGCCAGTTGGAAGTGTTGAAACAATCGGGCGTCCCATTTTTTTTCAGCGATCCGCAAAAGCTGGAACAGATTCCTGAGACCATCCTCAAACTCGGGAGTTTGCTTGGCACCGAAAAAGCCGCCCAACTTTCAGCGAATGATTTCCGTCAGCAGTTGCATCAGCTAAATGCGCAGTATCAGAGCAAAGCGAAAGTGCGGACGTTTTATCAGGTATGGCACAAGCCTTTGTACACGCTCAACGATAAGCATATTGTCAGCGATGCGATACGTGTCTGCGGTGGTGAAAATATTTTTGGCAAACTGAATGTGACCGCACCTGTCGTCAGTATTGAGGCCGTGTTGCAGGAAAACCCGGAAGTGCTGATCAGTGCGGAAAGTCGTAATCAGGCTTCAAATGGTATCGATCAATGGAAAAACATGACGTCGTTGCTAGCGGCAAAAAACAATAATCTGGTACTGATTGATGGCGATCTGGTGAACCGGTCCGGCCCACGGATTATTGATGGCGCTAAAGCGATATGTGAAGCGCTGGAGCAAGCGCGGCAAAAACGCGGGAAATCTGCGACTTCAGCACAAGGTAAAAAATGAATACCACCCCATTGTTTGAGCGTATCGCCTGTTTATCTACCGAAGCCGTCGAGGTGCTGTATGCGCTGGGCGCAGAAGATTGCATCGCAGGCATTTCCGGCTACACCACAAGACCCGCGCGTGCCCGCGACGAAAAGCCCAAGGTCAGTGGTTTTTCTTCTGCACAGATTGAGCGAATACTGGCGGTGAAACCCGATCTGGTGATTGCGTATTCCAATATGCAATCCGAGATTGTGCGTGAACTGATCGGCGCAGGCATTGAAGTCCATGCGTTCAATCAGCATCATGTTGCAGGTATTCTGCACATGATCAAAGTGTTAGCTGTGCTGGTAGGGAAACAGGAGCAGGGTACGCAGTTGATCGCAGAATTGCAGGCGCAGATCAATGTTATCCGCCATCAGGCTGCACAGTGGACGCACAGGCCGAAGGTTTATTTTGAAGAATGGAACGAGCCGCTGATGTCTGGTATCGGCTGGGTTTCTGAGTTGATACAGATTGCCGGTGGCGACGATGTGTTTACCGATCTGGCCGGTTTTCACAGCGCGAAACAGCGCATCATAGCAGACCCAGCCGAAGTGGTTCGACGCGCGCCGGATATCATTATCGGCTCGTGGTGCGGTAAGAAATTCCGTCCTGACAGCGTGGTTGCACGCGAGGGCTGGGATACGATCCCGGCTGTCCGTCATGGGCGGGTATTGGAGATCAAATCGGCCGACATACTCTCGCCGGGGCCATCGGCGATCCAGCATGGACTTCTGCAATTGCATGTACTGATTGCGGAGTGGCAGGCCTCGCAAACATTGTCTGTAACACGTTCGCCACTTATCCCGGCGGTCGAGACTTAACGTCGTGGAAATGAACAGAGCGGTTGTTTCATCTTGTTGTTTTTCTTTGTGTCTGCCTTAACTTTTTGAGAAAGCATAGTCGCATGCAGATTTCTACTTTAATGGTACAGGGCACGACCTCGGATGCGGGAAAAAGTACAGTGGTTGCTGCGCTTTGTCGTTTGTTACAGCGAGACGGTGTGCGTGTCGCGCCGATGAAGCCGCAAAACATGGCACTGAACAGCGCGGTGACGGTCGATGGCGGCGAGATCGGGCGTGCTCAGGCCTTGCAGGCCATCGCTGCCGGTGTGCCTGCGCATACCGATATGAATCCTGTGTTGTTGAAACCATCTTCCGATACCGGAGCGCAAGTCATCATTCATGGCAAGGTTCGGGCAGACATGGATGCACGTGATTACCATCAGTACAAAACGATTGCGATGGGAGCCGTGCTGGAATCGTATCAGCGTCTGCAACATCAATATGATGCAATCATTGTTGAGGGCGCTGGCAGCCCGGCTGAGGTGAATCTGCGTGATCGTGATATTGCCAACATGGGATTTGCCGAAGCGGTCGATTGCCCGGTGATACTGGTGGCGGATATTGATCGCGGCGGTGTCTTTGCCCATTTCATCGGTACGCTGGCGTGCTTATCTGAATCCGAGCAACAGCGCATTGTCGGCTTTGTTATTAATCGTTTTCGGGGCGATATCCGCTTGCTGGAACCGGGGCTGGCGTGGCTGGAACAAAAGACAGGCAAACCTGTGCTTGCTGTTTTACCGTATCTGCATGGCTTACAGCTTGACGCGGAAGACGCGATACAGCCGGCACAACAAAGTAGCGGAAAATTCCGCATCATCGTACCTGCGATACCGCGTATTTCTAATCACACAGATTTTGATGCCTTGCGTGCGCATCCCGATGTGGATTTACAGTTTATCGGTCCTGATCATGCGATCCCGCCTGCTGATCTGATTATTTTGCCCGGCAGTAAAAATACCCGTGCCGATCTGGCGTTTCTGCAGCAACAGGGATGGCAACAAGCATTGGAAAAACATCTGCGTTACGGCGGCAAAGTGATAGGCATTTGCGGAGGCTATCAGATGTTGGGAGAAATCATCAGTGACCCGCATGGGGTCGAAGGTGCTGCAGGCGATTCGGATGGTTTGGGTTTGCTGGATATCACAACCGAGCTGACGCAGGAAAAACGCCTGCAACAGGTCAGCGGCCGCTGTGCTTTCGGTTTTGCCGCAGGCGGCGTACCAGCAGCAGTGCAGGGCTATGAAATTCACATGGGGCTGACCTACGCCAGCAATGAAACTTTGCCCGCATTTCATCTGGATGGCGAGGATGAGGGCGCCCGCTCGGCGGATGATCTGATACTCGGCACCTATCTGCATGGATTATTCGACCATCCTGAGGCATGTAGTGCCTTACTGGCATGGGCGGGTTTGCAAAGTGATGCGGTCGTTGATTTGTCTGCATTGCGCGAACAGAGCATTGATCGAGTAGCGGACGCCTGCATACCGCTACTCGGCGCTTTGCGCGCTTTGTAACCGGACGAGCAGGCTGTCGTAACTGCGAAAGTGATTGTGATTTTATTATCTTCATGCGCATAATGAGCATCGCACTCGTCAGCATTTGTGCTGGCGGCATGCTCAACTTTGCCGACAATTACTTCTCACACTACTACTCTCCCTGACTATCATGCCTTTACGATTTCTGCGCCCTCTTGTTCTGGCTTTATCTTTTTCCACCTCTGTCGCGTATGCGGCTGATGCGCGGCTGTTTCAGTATTCAACGATCGATGCTTTGCTTGCCGGTGCGTATGACGGCAATATTTCCGTGGCTGAATTAGCCAGACACGGTGATTTCGGGTTAGGTACATATAACCGTGTCGATGGCGAGATGATACTGATAGATGGGGTGTTCTATAAAGCAAAGGGCAATGGCAAAGTCGAAATCGTGCCACCGCAAGAACTTTCTCCGTTGGCGATCGTTACTCATTTTCAGCCGACGAAAGAGATCAGCCTGGCCGGTGTAGCGACACTGGCAGAACTGGAAGCGCAACTCGATGCCAGTCTGAGTAATAAAAACGCTTTCTATGCGATACGCATACAGGGAAATTTTACCGGGATGACGACGCGGGCCATCGATCCGCAAGTGAAACCTTACAAACCTTTGGCTGAAGTCACTAAGACCCAATCCATTTTTAAACTGGGCAGCACTTCAGGGCAATTGATAGGCTTTCGCAGTCCTGCATTTGTCAAAGGCTTTAATGTGCCGGGTTATCACTGGCATTATTTATCCTCCGATCTCAGTTCTGGCGGACATGTGCTTGCCTTGCAGCTGACGGCAGGCAAGGCAAAAATCGCCACGATTTCTACCGTTGAATTGCAGGTGCCGGATACGGAAGGATTCATCGCTGCTGACCAGTTTAAAGATCGGGCGCAGGAATTACACGCAGTTGAAAAAATCAGAGAATAAAACATAGTGTTTTGATCTGACGACACCTTTGGATGCAAAAGTTAATACCTTGTGTTTCGTGCAATGGATCAGACGGAATTGCATTACACTCATTTTTTCTTTTGCCCAGGGTAAGCAATGCGTCAATTATTTGTATGGATGACGGGAGTTTGTGTCGGGTCGGTTATAGCGTCGGTGCAGGCCTCAGAACCGGCGACAAATTCTGCGATAAATCCTGATGAAGTCGCTGCTGCATCGGTGCAGATATCGGCTACCCGCGACCCAGAGCTGAAATCTTACCGGCAATTACTCAAGGGTTTAAACGCTTACGAAGCTCACATCGCAAGAGCCCCCGATTCTGTCTTTCGTTTCCTGCTAATTCCTCAGAAGCCGGATGTCAGTCTGCATGATGTTGGCCTGCGTATCGTCAGCGACGACAGTTCAATTCCGATTCCAGTTGCGAGCGATGGAGGTTTCACCTTGCCGCGTGATAAAAAAGCGGAAACCGATAATGCCGATTTGCTCACGAATCAGAAGAAGGGGAGTTTTCGTTGGCGGCCGGAAGTTCGCAGTGCCGAATTGGCTGCAAACACGCGCCGCCTTGGCGACCTGCGCCTTGAGTGTGAAATACGCTGGGCAGTCGAATACGATGATTTACCATTTCTGCGGCGAAATATGTTTCGTGCGGCTGGTGGCCCATGTCATTCATCAATGATCACGGTCATTTATTTTTCACCGTTTAAAAGCAGTGCTGTCACACTCGTCTCCGGCGAGCGCAAGATGGCGCTGACGTTAGCCCCGGATGGTCTGCGTTATTCGCCGCCATTGCATGAGCAGAGTTGGAACGATGATGCTGTGATTGTGTTTGACCCCGTCACACAATAATGATCGGCATCTTTAATGCTAAGGGCAACGTTGAGATTAATGGCGCGGCATGGTGTACTTCAGCTCGACAATGTCACGAACAACGAAGCCAGACAATGTAAAGCAAACACGGATTGCCGTAGCAATAAGTTAGTCTCTGGCGATGCTTACTTTTTCGCGTCGTCTTTTGGTTTCCAATCGTCAGCCAACGCTTGCGCTTCGTCGATCTGATCTTTACTCATTTTTTTTGCGATATAGTCGCGATAGAGCGCAGCGTCATCGTAGTCCCCGGCGAGCGTCAGCCATTTATAGGCTTCCGTCAGATCAATGCGCACGCCTTTTCCCTTAAAATACATGAGGCCGAGCTGGTACTGCGCACTCGCATTGTTCTGCTCTGCGGCGAGTTCAAACAGTTCGCGGGCTTTTGCGTAATTGAGCGGTGTGCCCTGCCCATTCACATACAAAACACCAAGGCTGTATTGGGCATCGGCGTAACCGAGTTCCGCTGCTTTTGTGAACCAGATAACGGCGGTCTTGTAGTCTGGTGCAACGCCTTTGGCTTTCGCATACATACGCCCCAGATTGACTTGTGCCCGCACGTTATTTTGTTCCGCCGATTGCAGAAACAGTGCGCGCGCTTTCTGATAGTCTTGCTCAATACCTTCGCCATTCAGATACATCAGTCCAAGGTTAAACTGGGCATCCGCGTTGCCTTTATTTGCCGCTGCCTGAAATAACTTGGCGGCATCGGTAAATTCCTGTTGCTCATACAAAGCGACTCCATCTTCAAAATCACCAGCACAAACACTTTGCAAAGTGAATCCGGATAAGGTGAGGAGGGAGAAAGCAACGAGGTGCTTGAAAGGGCGCGAATTCATATGCAAGCCTTGAGGTAACGGAGACAATAGCAGATAAGGATTGAGCTATTTTAGTCGGTTTTATTTTGGCTTTGCGACCCGATTTGAATATTCTTCACACGATCTGAGCTCATCCTGAATTCAGCCTGCCGTTTCTGTACTGACCTTATCCCAGTCATTTTCATCATCGTATTGAATCAGCCAGTTCACCACTTTGTGCCATTCATGCACGGCCACGGCATCCAAACGGCCTGGCGTTGGCTTACCGGTGATATGTGCGTGGCGTACCGCCCAGTGCATGCGATACAGCAGATCGGCCCAGTCAAGTAACACCGATTTAGATTGCAAATGTATTTGTGATCGTAGCTTGTCCGGATCACTGGCAATTTGTTGCCACAACGGTTCTGCGATCGCCTCTTTATAACAACCATCAGGCATACCTATGGTTTTTTGTAGGCCGCAACACCATGCCAGAAAATGCAATGCGTCTGCCGACAGCGCCGGTGCTGGTATTGCGGGGGCATCTGCATGCTCCCGCATCAGTTGGCGTTCGCCTGCGGAAAAATAAGAATCGAGCTGCTGCGTACGAATGACGTCGATGACCTCTGCCCTTTGTGATGCTTGTTGTAAGCGCCAGATGGCAGTCAGTGCGAGCAGACGTTGAAAAACGTCTTTATTGCTGCGCAGTTTAATTTCATCTTCACTCTCGATGAGCGGTAATTGCAGATTGATGCGTATGCCACGTTTGTGCAGCGTCAGTTCTGACAACTCTTTACGCAGTTCCGGAGATTTCATAACAGACAGAGATAAAAAAGGTCTGAGATTGTAACAGTGCCGGGCTAATATTCCTCATCTCGCTCTCTGGATGAGAGCGATTTAGAAAAATGAATGAGGTTAAACGTTATCTGATCAGATCTGATTTGATCAGATTCTGTCAGAGGATTGTCATCACCTATCAGAAAGCGAGTGCTTCTTCTTGTATCTCAGGTTTTACGCAGTGACTCAATTGCGCAATCACATTGTCGACACTGATGGCATCGACCCAGTCATGCCGGTGAGTTGAGGTAATCACTTTGCTGTGAACCTGATCGAACGGTGCCCATTCGGGATTTTTTTGACGCATCAGTGCAATCACGGGCACATGGACTGCATTGGCAAGATGCATCACAGCGGTCTCAACGGAAATGATTAAGTCGCACCAGCTCAGCATGGCCGGTAATTCAAAGAAATTGTCCTGCGCCGAAAAAAACTGAGTATTTTTTAGCTTGTATTCTTTTAAGCTTGCCTGGGTCTGTGCCAGCTTTTCTGGCGGAGCGCTGACGACGAAGCAGGCGCCACGCCAGGCCTTCATCCCTTGCATGGCCTTAATTAATTCGGCTACTTTGGACAGCGGCCAGCAACGTTTATTAATCTTCGCAAACGGATTAATGAATACCACTTTGCTTTTAGTTTTATCGAAGCCCCATTCTTCCAATTGAAAGCGCGCTTGCTGCAGCCACTGTTTTGGAATGTTCACATACGGGAATAAGTCTGCTTCTTTGCTCTCGATTCCAAACGCCTGATTAAACCAGTCTGCGTAGATAGTACTGATGTGGACTTGCTGACCTTGAAAGCGATTTTCCTGAATAGCCGCATCTAATTTTTTGTAGGCCACAAGATGATGCAGTTTCAACAGGCTGACCGGATGTTTGATTCCAGCGACGTATCCATGCGGACTGAGTTTGCGCGCCAACGACGCATATTGCTGAGGACGCAGAATCGAGAGTGAAACAACGATGGGATATTCCTCATCCTTCGCTTCCTGAATACTTTCTGCCAGCAATGCCGGGCTGTAAGTGCGGCGATAGACCTTGCTGAACAAATCGCAGTCGCTGACCCAGTCATACAGCGCATATTTTTCCAGAAATGGCCATTGGCGCTCATCACGGGTGCGACGCAACTCATCCACCCACAAATGCATTTCGATATGCGGATATGTCTGTGAAAACGCCTTAAAAGAATTTTGTAAATAGCTGAAATCACCGATGGCGAGCGGTGCGATGAATAATATTTTTTTTGTTTTTTTGAGTAAATCAGCGGGAATTTGTTGCGTGGACATGAAAGGGTGGTGCTTTTCAGAAGATGGAATTGTACTGACTTGGTTACAGTTTGACACAGATACAGAAAATTGGTTCCGTTGCTGACAGGAAAACATATTCACGATTGTGCTTAAGTGGCGAAGCATCTAATGCGAAATCGAATTCCATAGTGTGAAATTATCGTTGTAATTGCGACGAATATTTTATCTCATTTTCTGAAAGTGTATTTCATATAGCAAAAATATGAATTTAACTCATTGAATATAAAAGAAAAAAATTAAGTTATGTGTCTTATATAAGAGTTGGCTTGCTTTTCGAAATGGTCTATCATTAACCCATACAGTTTTGCTTCAACCTGCTGTTTTACCGGTTCGATTCTGAACAGTTAGGGCGGCACACGATATTGCTTCATTAATTTTTTTTACCTCTCTAGGAGATTCACATGTCACAGTATCAAGACGACATCAAAGCCGTTGCCGGACTCAAAGACAAACAAGGTAGTGCCTGGAACGCGATCAACCCTGAATCCGCTGCACGTATGCGCGCTCAGAACAAATTCAAAACTGGCCTGGATATCGCACGCTACACTGCGAAAATCATGCGTCAGGATATGGCTAACTACGATGCCGATCCTTCCAAATACACTCAGTCTCTGGGGTGCTGGCACGGTTTCATCGGTCAACAGAAGATGATTTCTATCAAGAAGCACTTCAACAGCACTGATCGCCGTTACTTGTATCTGTCTGGCTGGATGGTGGCTGCATTGCGTTCTGAATTTGGCCCTTTGCCAGATCAATCCATGCATGAAAAAACAGCCGTTTCTGATCTGATCAGAGAACTGTACACATTCTTGCGTCAGGCTGACGCACGTGAACTGGGCGGCTTGTTCCGTCAACTCGATGCTGCTGAAGGCGCTGCGAAACAAGCGATTCAAGACCAGATCGATAACCATGTAACGCACGTAGTACCTATCATCGCTGATATCGACGCAGGTTTCGGTAATGCGGAAGCGACATATCTGTTGGCCAAACAATTCATTGAAGCCGGTGCATGCTGTATCCAGGTTGAAAATCAGGTTTCGGATGAAAAACAATGCGGTCACCAGGATGGTAAAGTGACTGTTCCTCACGAAGACTTCCTCGCGAAGATCCGCGCGATCCGTTACGCATTCCTGGAACTTGGCGTGGATGACGGCATTATCGTTGCACGTACCGATTCTCTGGGCGCTGGCCTGACGAAACAAATCGCTGTGACACGTGAACCTGGCGATCTGGGCGATAAATACAACTCCTTCCTTGACGTTGAAGAAGTATCGACTGATTCCATGGCGAATGGTGATGTTGTGATCAAACGTGATGGCAAACTGCTGCGTCCTAAGCGTCTGCCAAGTAACTTGTTCCAGTTCCGTGCTGGTACAGGCGAAGAGCGTTGCGTACTCGATTGCATTACCTCTCTGCAAAACGGCGCAGACTTGTTGTGGATCGAAACTGAAAAACCACATATCGCTCAAATCGGTGGCATGGTCAGCGAAATCCGTAAAGTCATTCCAAATGCAAAACTGGTTTACAACAACAGCCCATCGTTCAACTGGACGCTGAATTTCCGTCAACAAGTATTTGACAGCATGCAAGCCGCAGGCAAAGACGTTTCTGCCTACGATCGCGCTAAGTTGATGAGTGTTGAGTATGACAATACAGAACTGGCGATCACTGCAGATGAAAAAATCCGTACATTCCAGGCTGATGCAGCCCGTGAAGCAGGTATTTTCCATCACCTGATCACTTTGCCGACTTACCATACTGCCGCCTTGTCAACCGACAATCTGGCGAAAGAATACTTCGGCGACCAAGGTATGCTGGGTTATGTTGCTGGCGTTCAGCGTAAAGAAATCCGTCAGGGTATCGCTTGCGTGAAACATCAGAACATGTCCGGTTCCGATATCGGTGACGATCACAAAGATTATTTCAGTGGTGAAGCAGCGTTGAAAGCAGCTGGTAAAGACAACACAATGAATCAGTTCTGATAAAACGGGCTGGTGAGCCTGATGCTCACCAGACACAGTAAGTTCATAAAATAAACCCTGAAAATTGCTTGGCAGTTTTCAGGGTTTTTCTATGGGAAATCGATATCAGTAGTGAGCATTCGCGTTCTGAATACAAACGCAAATACAAAGACAAGCGCTGATGTCAGCGTCAATGCTGACGCCAGATAGCTGCTTAATGACTACTTAATGTAAAGGTGCTCTGTCCGGTGCGACGAATGCCAGGCCTTCTTCAAACGAGCGCAGCACCATATCGACATGTTTATTCACCACCGATTGTTCTGCCAGATTTTCTTCAGAGAAAAGACGAATCGTCACGATCAGCGCATGTGGAAGATTGCTGCGAAGCTCCTGCACGATGGGTATCCATTCCGCCAGAGTGGAAACCAGCGGATAGGTGATAAATACCGTTGATACGATATTTGCGCCATCTTCCCCCGGATTTTCCTGATGGTCGCCGAAAGAAAAACTACGCGCATCGATGTTCACTTCTCTTAGCGCCAGCACGAACAGCTCGCTCAGTAAATCATCGCGTTCGCTGTCAAATCCCGCACATAAAACCACTGAACGCGATGGCACATTCAGTGAGCCTTGCCAACGCCCCAGGCGTTTTTTACGCATCTGACGTAAATGCGCCCCGACATTCGCATCCAGCATGGAAACGGAACGTCGCTTACGTTTTTTGTCGCTGTCGTCGGAGGTCTGGCTGACCGTTTCTGCCAGTGTGGCAATCGTTGCGCGAATTTTATTTTGCTGCGTTTTCTCCAGTAAGCCATTTTCAAAATCATGCGCTCCGAGAGACAAGCCCGGAATCAGGATGTGATCACAGTATTTAGCAAAACTGAATTTACGCATAAACACCTGCGCATCGCTGACGATAGCGTCGGTATCCGCGGCCAGTAAACGATGAAAAAAACGGTGTGCTTCATCGACGTTAGGCGTGTCTGCAAACAATATCGTGATTGGTTCCAGTGCGCTGACATGACGACCGGCGACCACCAGACACAGAGTCAGTGGTGTTGACAGCAGCAGTCCGACAGGCCCCCATAAGGCACCCCAGAATAAGGCGGATACCATGACAGCTAGCGGTGATAATCCTGAACTGTGCCCATACACTTTGGGCTCTACCCAGTTTGCGACCAGCACTTCGGTCGCAGCAAAAAAGGACATGCAGACGATCGCCAGAGTCCAGCCGGGGTCAATCGCTGCGACAAACAGCGTAATCAAGCCCCCCGCAATTAATGCCCCCAGATAGGGAATAAAACGTAATAAGCCGCTCAAGGTGCCGAATAAAAATGCATGCGGTACACCCACCGCCCACAAGGCAATAGAGATGATGATCGCGAATGCAGTGTTGACCAGAAATTGCGAAAAGAAAAAGCGCGAGACGCCTTCGGTTGCATCGCCCAGCGCCTTGATCGTGCGGCCAACTTCGCTTTGCCCAGTCAGACGTATCGCCCGATCACGCAGCGATTCATGGTCAAGCAGAATAAATATCAGCAGCACAAAAACCAGAAACGCCTCGCCGACGGGGCCGGAAATGGATGACAGCAAACGCGTAATCGTCTCTGTCGTGCTTGGTTGCGGCGTACGGATGACGACCGGAATTGGCTGGCTTTGTCCTGCAGGTAAAACCTTTTCTTCTGGTGTTGTGGGTTCTGCCGCCGGAAAATTATTCGATGAGACAGCCTTCATTTCCGCCTCGATATGCGCGAAAGGACGCTCAGTGATTTGCCTCACCATGGCCAGCTTGGATTGAATCGCCGCGCGATATTGCGGAATTTCTGTCGTCACGCTGACTAATTGCGCGGTCAGAATCACACCGATACCGACGAGGACAGCAGCGACGAAAAGCACCGCACTGAAGGTCGCGGTGATACGCCCCAGTCCGAATCGTCGCAGGCTGCGGATCAGCGGCGCGATGATCAGGCTCAGTATCGACGCCAATACGATAGGTTCCAGCACCTCGCGTCCAAAATGCAGCAGAGCCAGAACGCAGATAAGGCTGACCAGTGACGTCGCGGTTGAGCGTGCAACAGAAGGGGAATTAGGCATGTATTAATCCGGAATAGGCAATCGTAAAACGGTGGGGCTGCGAAACAGCGATTATATGTAAAGCGGCGCTGAATAGTGCAGCATTACCAGCGTGACATAAAAATTTGCTGTGCTGACAGACGCTTACGGCGCAATCTGCAGTGAAATCTGAGGCGTGCGATGAACTATCACGAACTACGACGAATGCAGATGAATTGATATGAGTGAGATTTGGGCGGTGACATCAGTCAAGCCCGAATGCCCGAAGCCAGATCACGTCATATTTTCCAGACGCTTGGCGACCGCGACCAGCCATTGACGGATAACGGTTTCATCTTCCACGCAAACGTCGGCCAGTAATTCTTGTTCAGCGGTGCTGACGGCTGTTTTGCAGCGCTTTAGTAAACGCCGGCCAGTTGGGGTCATCTGAATAATTTGTATCCGTCCGTGTTCGGCATGGGGCGATCGAGAAACGATTTCTGCCCGTTCCAGATTATTGATAATCACACTCATTGTTTGTGGTGTCAGTAACGACAGCCGCGCAAGCTCGGCACCCGACGCATTGGGATACGCCGCCAGCATCGTCAGTACCGAAAACTGCGGCAGCGTCACGCCCATGTCTAGTAAGATTTTCTCCATCCTGATTCTGTGAGCCGCATGTGCCTGTCTGAGCAGGTAACCAATATGGCCGTCTTCACCGCGTTTGCCTTCGCCGATGGCTGGAATCATTGTGCCGAGGTTTCGCGTCTTGCGCATAATGTTAGAATTCGTATATATTGTTCGAATTATGATATTAACTCTTTTGCTCTCTATATGACAACACTCATGCAGCGTGGATTTGACTGGTCATCCTATGAAAAAACAGCGCCGGGCGTGATCGCCGCGCTGAGTCAGTTAGGTAAAGCCATTGATGAATCCGGCCTGGAAAAATCACTGACTGAACTAATCAAACTACGAGCCTCGCAGATGAATGGCTGCGCGTTTTGTCTGCAGTTTCATTTAAATCTGGCGCGCAAAATACAGCTGCCTCAGCACAAAATTGATTTACTGGCAGCGTGGCGGGATACGGAAATTTATTCTGCCCGTGAACGTGCCGCACTGGCTTGGACTGAAGCGCTGACCTTGATGTCGCAACAGCACATTGCAACTGCGGCGTATGCTGAATTGGAGGCCTCGTTCAGCCCGGCGGAAATTGCTTTTCTGACTGCCGCGATAGGTGCGATTAACGCGTGGAATCGTATCGCTGGCGCTTTACAGTTTGCGCCACCTTTTCCTGCGAGTTCCGCGGCGCATTAATTTGAAAGTTTATAAAAATGGCGGCGCATTTCTCACTGTCGTTTGCATCCGATGTGCCTACAGAAGGCAATGGTCGCCAGATTGATCGTGCTGTGAAATACTTACGCACTTCATCCGCAGCTGGTGCCGCACCAACGGTCAGCGTCTGGTAGTCACAGCAAGATGCAATGCAGGTAATCCTTTGCCATCAAGGAGTCAGATTGAAATGAACATACGCCCTATGCAAAAATATTTTGGAAGTTGCCACTGCGGTGCCGTGCGCTTTCAGATTGAAACAGATTTTCCGGAACTGACGATGTGTGATTGCAGCATCTGTCGCCGTAAAAATGCGCTGATGGTCAAAGTGCATGAAAGTCAATTTCAATTGCTGGCAGGTGAAGAGTCGCTCACCGAATATCAGTTTCACACCAAAACCGCGCGACACTTCTTTTGCAAAGTCTGCGGCATTTATCCATTTCACCGCAAGCGCGTGACGCCAGATAATCTCGGCATCAACGTTCATTGCCTCGAAGATTTTGATCCGGCAGGCATCCCCGTGCGGCAGGCAGTTGGCGCTGCCATGTTGTAAGCCAGATTGCACATCGCAGGCACTGCTGCACCCGCAGTTTCACCGCACCGTATCGTTTGTTCGGTCGCTGCATTCAGGTCGCCGGTATCGTGAAATGCCTGCGACATGCATTTTTTGTGCTTAGCACGCCTGAAAATACTGGGGGGGAGTATATTTAAAGCCCCTTATTTTCTGCTGAGAATAAGGCATTTTTGGCACATACTCCCCATTTTTTATCAAAACATGGGAATTTTTCCGTGATTATTTGCGGCACATGATCCGGATCGAGGCGAGCGATATGCAGGCATACTGACATAAGGAATGTGACTCGGATGGATTGGCAGGCATCTCTCTCAACCCGAACCGTTTTTCACTCAGGAGAAGGCGGACAGATGCTCGCAAAATACTGCGTCGGTGATTTGCCCAGCGCCTTTTTGAACATCGTAATAAACGCGTTAACCGATGCGTATCCCAGATGTCCGGCAATCGCTTGTACTGGCCGTCCCTCAGCCAGCTGACTTAATGCCAGCATCAGATGAAGCTGCTGACGCCATCGCCCGAAGCTCAGGCCGGTCTCTCGTTCAATGAGCCTGCCGAGTGAACGTTCGTTGGTCGCAAGACGAGCAGCCCATTGACGGAGCGTGGAACGGTCATGTGGATGGGCGATCAGCGTATCAACAATTTTCCTGATTTTTTTGTTGTCCGAAGTTGGCAGATACAGTTTTTCGATCGTCGATTTTTCCAATTGCTCCAGCAACACTGCTGCCAACCTTGCCGTTGGCGTGTCGGGCTGATACGCGGGCTCACTGCCAGAAAGATGAAGAATGAGTTCGCGAACCAGCGGCGTGATGGATAACTGCGATCAGTTTCCGAAGAAGGGTGTGTTTATCCTCCCTTATACTACGTTTACGGAATATCGACGGTTGTAGTTGAAAATTGGGGCTTCCATGCCTCCGATAGGTTGAGACAAGTCTGGATGAGTTGCGTTTATCAAGAAAAATGCTTATGAAATCCGTGACGTATTCAATAGTGTCCATACACCTCCCGGCATGAGGCGGGTGAAGTAACAACATGTTATTGCCATTGCGCAAATCGAGGTTGGTCTAATTCTCATAAGCGCTCCTAAACGGGCGATCAGTTCAACTCCACTTTCAATTTTTCCTTAAATATACGCAAGCGAAGGGCAGCACGATCAATGAAGTGATCATATAGTAATACCTCACTATATAACTCTCCATAAACACGATCGGTTTCATCATCAACCAACTTGGCACTGTTGAAATACCCCTTGCCGTTAGCAAATCGAGTGTACCCAGGCATCATTCTGGAAGGGTCTAATGTGCAGCCAATCAAATATCCGAAAAATTTTTTGAGGCGCCCGTTGGATTTTGCGGCTAAAAGGCGAGCATACTGCGCAAGATCAGGAATGTGTTCTTGAAGGCCAACCTCTGGCGTTTTGAACTCGATAATTATTGCCGCCCCCTCTCTCGTGAAAACAGCTATGTCGGGACGCTTATCTTCATGAGCTTTATTATTAAATGCGAATAGCTTTCCTAAACTTTCATCTACATCTGGCTCGAATAGGTTTTCTGTCTCTGACCATTTGATAGCCTTCAGAGACTTATCAGAGGAGATGTACTCAAAATATTGGTATTCCTCGTTTAGCAGCCAGATGTCGTGATCAGCGGTCTCTGTAGAGTCCTTTCCCATTGGAAAAAAAATGTTATGAATGATGCGTTCATTTTCATTTCTCTTCCCTGGCTCTTCTACTTGGCAGTCCAACATTTTTTCCACAGCTAGCTTAAGCACTTCAATCATCGCACTCCGACGGACAACCAACTGAGATAGGTTGGTCATGTCCATCTTTTTAATAGAGCTAGCGTACTTCCAAGAAAGTTCGTTGACCTTGCTTCGAAAATCTTTGGTGCGCGGGTCTAGCTTAATGAGTTCATCCTTAATTTTGAATAGCTTTGAAGTGTCGCTAACGATATCATTTTGCAACTTCTTTAGAACTCGACGCGCTATGTTTTCTTCGTTATCACCATAATGTATCTTGACGTTTGCCCCCTCGATCATCTGGCGGGTGATACCGAATTGTTGCTCTGTGGACTTAACTAAGATTTCCTTATCAAAGTCGCTTGGAGTAATGATTTTAAAAACATAATCTTCAAGAGAATCGACGACATCATCCAACGAAAACTCCTCGGTTAGTGTATCGTCATCAGTACAAGTAAGGGGAATGTCGAACCCGTCTCTTTGTTGGTTGACCTTCTCCTCGAGGAGATCACTCTCGACAAGAAGAAACTCAAAGTTTCCTTCAGTTGCACGCTTTCGATCGTTGCTGTGGCGCAAGTAGCGTTTCGTAATCGGCAACACCACCGCCGAATTGGCACAGAGCGCGACCTCATGCTGAAAATTCGGAAACTCACTTTCTGGAAACGAGTACCGAGTCACCCTCAATGTCGCCCCAGTTCGTATATTCTTCGAGTGGGAGCATATGAGGGGAATTTCAGCGACGTCCCCGACCGGTTCTGGCAAATCTTTGCTCTCAATCGTTTCAGTGGAGGAATCATCTCCAATGATCGACGAGACTTCGATTTTGAAATCTCCAATCAACGTCTTCAACACTATGAGTCGCTGAAGATGTGCTGTGTAGAGATGGGCAGAGACAGCGAGTGCGGAAAAGATTTCAGGTATTAACGCTTGCTCAGCCTTTTGTTCAACTGTCAGTGCACTCTGTCGCCGATTCTTTAAAACAAAAGAGGTCTGGATTTCTTTGTTATCTGCTGGGGTCTTATCAAACGAGTTATCGGAAATCTCCCGGGTCGACTCATCTACCAGCAAAGTTCGCCTGAAAATCTCACCAGACTGCTCAAAGGTACTATCAATCGCTAGCCGGTCGAAGTGATGGAAAAACTGAATGCGTCCAGCCCCCTTGCACTTACCAATACCCGGAATTTGCAGTTGGTCTTTGTATGTTGAGTCCTTAGTAATGAAGGCCTTAACTTCATCATCCCCAAAACCAACGCCGTTATCCTTGCTACCGATCTCGACGCCCCACTGCGTGCCCAATAAGTCGTCAGGAAACACCTTAATTTCGATCTTCATCGAAAAAGGCGGGGCGGTGTTAACTCGGCTCTTGCGGATCAAATAGGAGTCGATCGCATTCGAGAGCATTTCTTCGAATACAACGTAATCGCTATGATTAATGGCCGTATTCTTTCGGCCTCCACGTATATCAAGTGTCATAAGGTAATATGCTCACATATTTAATTGCTCATACTCATTGCGAGAGGTGTCACCCCAAGGGATTTTTCATGTTTCCCGCAAATACCCGTTGACTCATATTATGACACCCACTCAGTAAATCCCATTGCTGTCATGGCAAAGTTATTTGAATCGGATGGTGTCTTGTGAGTACGCTCCAAACTGGTGTTACTTAATCGACGCTAGAGTTGTAGACGATTTTTGTCCGCTAAGGCCGAAAAGTTGCTACATGAATCAGCTCATCGCTCCAGCGGAGCTCATTTCTTAGATCCACCAATTTTTTAGCCAATCTATCCAGTCGACCCGAACAAGTTGGCTAGGTGACCAGGCTATCCAAGTGATTTCGCAAAATTATTTTTTTTGTCGCGGCTACCTTATTGTGCTTCAGTTGGCGTTCTTTCAGCTCCATCTTTCGTGCCGTAAAAGTGATGATTTTCTCGCGCGGATACCGGACGGCATCACCTCCAGATATATCCCGCCGACATCCGATAACTTAAAAGGTTTGTCTTTCGCGTTGAACCTGCACATCATTAAGAGGGGCGCTAATTTGGGCGTTTTGGAGTCATGGAAGTTAAGGGCTTACTTCATGGCTCTAAGGGGGGCTTTAAAAACTTAGGATGCCAATAAACACTAAAAACGCCAAATAAACAAAAAACCCGCATCAGCACTGGGCTAGAAGCGGGTTTTTGAATATCTTTGAATCTTAAAAAACTAATTCTTGGCGGAGAAGGGGGGATTCGAACCCCCGGTAGGGATAAACCTACGCACGCTTTCCAGGCGTGTGACTTAAACCACTCATCCACCTCTCCTGCTTTTCGCTAATGCTAGATCAGCGAAGCTCGCTATTCTAGCAAAGTATTGCTGCGGATGGAAGTATGTTTTTGATGTATTTGAAAATCATGCGCCAAGCCACGGCAAATCATTTGCGCACCAGCCTCCGATGGTTTTTCTGTGTCCATGTGCGTCTCTGTCTCCCTCAAAGCCTTGAAGGATGTCAAAACATTGGGGGTAGCCGTTTTCGGTGGCGAGTTTTGCGGCGTGGCGTGAGCGCACACCGGAGCGGCACAGAAAAAGAATAACGGTATTTTTGTTTGTAGTAATGGCGGCGAGTTGCTGTAAAAAATCAGGATTTGGCGTGCCACCCGGATACAGACTCCACTGTGCCGAAAAATGCTGGGCGTCGTGAATCACGACTTTGCCTACCCAATCACGTTCAGCGTTAGTGCGGACATCAACCAGAATGCAATCGGGATTTGACTGCAATAATTCAAAGGCTTCAGCAGGAGTAACTGCGCCGGCATACGGAAGCGATTGTTCTTGTGCGCGTTGGCGGGCAGTTGCGAGCGTGGTGTTGCTAGACATAGTTAATCCAGTGCGGGCAGTTTGTGTGGGTTTTCATTGAATTATGCATGAAGCGACATGCGTATGCATCGCTTCCGTGTGGTTTGATTGGCGGTGAGTCTGAAATTGAGTTGTTAGCGGGCTCTGTGTCAGGGATGGATCATCTGCATCCGAGTCAGTATTTATGTGAGAGTGCACACGATAGTGGCGAAGATGGATGTCGCGAATAGGGTGTTCATTTTGTGATGCACATTAATGGTGCGATCAATTGCACCTAAAAAGTGCGATCATTTTTTTCAATTACTTATTTTGTTTTTTTTGGTGCACTACCAGTAGTCGTTGATTCTTGATTTAGATTAAACGTTTTAAAAACAAAGTGTTAGCGATCATTTTTTGCCATTGTGCAGATTCTGGAATATGGCATAGTTTCTGCTATTATTGCTCACGGAGTTGAGCAGTCATATGATTATGCAGAAAGAGAATTAACGACAGGTTTCTTTTGTCAGGATGGCAGAACGAAGGCTCAGTAATCCCCGATTTATTTTTAGCGCTACTTGAGGAGTTTCACATGGCAATGACAGCTGCAGAAGTTTTGAAGATGGCGAAAGATAACGAAGTAAAATTCGTTGATTTTCGTTTCGCAGATACACGCGGTAAAGAACAGCACGTGACTGTGCCTGTTTCTCACTTCGATATCGATAAGTTCGAATCTGGCCATGCATTTGATGGCTCTTCTATTGCGGGCTGGAAAGGTATCGAAGCTTCTGACATGTTGTTGATGCCAGATCCAAACACAGCGAATATCGATCCATTCATGGAAGAAACCACATTGTTCATGCAATGTGACGTCATCGAGCCTTCCGATGGCAAAGGTTACGACCGTGATCCACGTTCTATCGCAAAACGCGCGGAAGCTTATCTGAAATCTTCCGGTATCGGCGATACAGCTTATTTTGGTCCGGAACCAGAATTCTTTATTTTTGATGGTGTACGCTGGAAGATCGACATGTCCGGTTGCTTCGTTAAGATTGATTCTGAAGAAGCTTCCTGGACTACAGGTGAAAAACTGGAAGGTGGCAATACTGGTCATCGTCCTACAGTCAAGGGCGGTTATTTCCCAGTTCCTCCGGTCGACAGTTTCCAGGATATGCGCTCTGAAATGTGCCTGATTCTGGAATCTTTGGGCATCCCAGTCGAAGTGCATCACCATGAAGTGGCTGGCGCTGGTCAAAATGAAATCGGTACAAAATTCTCTACATTGGTAGAGCGTGCTGACTGGACACAAAATCTGAAATACGTAGTCTGGAATGTGGCGCATACCTATGGCAAAACAGCGACTTTCATGCCTAAACCTATCGTTGGCGATAACGGTTCTGGTATGCACGTGCATCAATCTATCTGGAAAGATGGCAAAAACCTGTTCGCAGGCGACGGCTATGCTGGCTTGTCTGACTTCGCCTTGTACTACATCGGCGGTATCATCAAGCATGCAAAAGCACTGAACGCGATCACTAATCCAGGTACTAACTCGTACAAACGTCTGGTTCCAGGCTATGAAGCACCGGTAAAACTGGCGTACTCTGCTAAAAACCGTTCTGCATCTATCCGTATTCCTTATGTCGCGAATCCAAAAGGTCGTCGCGTTGAGGCGCGCTTCCCAGATCCACTGGCCAACCCATATCTGTGCTTCTCTGCACTGATGATGGCAGGTCTGGATGGTGTACAGAACAAGATTCACCCAGGTGAAGCAGCGTCTAAAGATTTGTACCATTTGCCACCAGAGGAAGACGCATTGGTTCCAACAGTGTGTGCGTCTCTGGAAGAAGCATTGGATGCACTGAATAAAGATCGCGAATTCCTGACTCGTGGCGGTGTGTTCAGCGACAGTATGCTCGACGCTTACATTGAACTGAAAATGCAAGAAGTTCAACGTATGCGCATGACGACGCATCCAGTTGAATTTGATATGTACTATTCCCTGTAATTGCAAGGGATGCTATAAAAGCGGGGGTAACCCCGCTTTTTTTGTTTTGTTACTGCGCGTAACGTGGAATTGTGAATATGCGCAGCTTCGCATACACTACACCTCTGTTTTTGACTAGTGATTGAATATGAAGCGACTATTGATTGGTTTTATTTCGTTAATCGCCATCCAAAATATTGCCCACGCGCAGGCCGACGTGTTTTTATGCGTCGATGATAATGGCAAGAAAGAGTATAAAAATACGGGTGCAACGAAAGGCTGTAAGAGAGTCGAGTTGCCCGGTATTACAGTTGTTCCTGCCCCGGCTTTACCTTCCGCTCCCAAGAAAACACAGGCAAAATCCGCTTCTAGTCCTGCAGATTTTCCTAAGGTTGATGAAGGAACTCAAAAGGCCAGAGATTCAGATCGTCGGCAAATTTTGTTGGATGAGCTTAAAGCGGAAGAGCAAAAGCTGGCTGATTTGAAAAAAGAGTACAACAATGGTGAACCTGAGCGCCGTGGCGACGAGCGGAATTACGCAAAATATCAGGAACGCACCGGAATGATGAAAGATAATATCAGCCGCACCGAAAAGAACATCGAGGCGTTACGGCGTGAAATTTCCAACCTAAAATAATGCAAAATCTCTGCTTTCCAGGCAAGAAATTGAATCGGCGGGCATGATGCTTGCATAATAAGGTCGCACTATGCGGCCTTTTTTTATGGATTATGGTGAAAAATTCTCTCTCTATTCTGCCGGCATTCGCCGGGCTTGAGCTGCTCAGCTCTGCTGTCATCGTGTTTAACGCTGACGGTAGTATCAAGTTCGCTAATCCAGCGGCGGAGATATTGCTGGATTGTTCAGCGAAATCCCTGATCGACCAAAAACTCAATGCTTTATTTTTAAATGGCGATGCTTTGCTGGCGGTGTTTCATCAGGCAGTTGCCCATCATTTTGCTGATAAGCGTCAGGATTTAACCCTGGAGCGTGCAGGCAGAGAGCCTTTGCACGTGCATAGCATCGTCACGGCATTGGATAATCCTGAAACACCTGTGTTGATTGAGTTTCGCGAAAACGTTCAGCAACTCAAGCTCGATCGGGAAGAGCGCATGCTCGATCAGAGTAAGGCAAACAAGGAACTGATCCGTAACCTCGCGCATGAAATTAAAAATCCACTTGGCGGCATCCGCGGCGCGGCGCAGTTGCTCGAGTTGGAATTACCGGAGCGCCAGCTCAAAGAGTTGCGTGAGTACACGCAAGTTATCATCAAAGAAGCAGATCGCTTGCAGACGCTGGTCGATCGCTTGCTTGCTCCGCACCGCCTCCCTCACATTGTTGGCGATGTCAATATTCATGAGGTATGCGAGCGGGTTCGCAGTCTGATTGTGGCGGAATTTCCGCAGGGACTGACAATTCACAGGGATTACGATTTGTCGATACCGGAATTCCGTGGCGATAAGGAGCAGTTGATACAGTCAGTACTGAATATTGCCCACAACGCTGCGCAGGCATTGGCCGAACGCATTCGTCACGGTGATGCCGAACTGACTTTTAAAACCCGTGTCGTCAGGCAGATTACTTTGGCTAAGGTCAGATACAGGTTGGCATTAGACTTGCATATCATTGATAACGGTCCTGGAATCCCGCCTGAAATTTTTCACCGCATTTTTTATCCTTTAGTTTCAGGAAGAGATGGTGGCAGCGGACTTGGGCTGACTTTAGCGCAAACCTTTGTTGATCAGCACTTAGGTGTAATTGAATGCGAGAGCCGTCCCGGTTGTACTGATTTCAGAATCCTTATTCCTCTGCCTTAAAGCCGGACGAGGAAACGCTTTATTAGTGCAAGTTAGCGCCTTTGCTAATCAATATGTTCAAACCTGGAACTAAAAAAAATATGAAACCTATTTGGATAGTGGATGACGATGATTCAATTCGCTGGGTGCTTGAGAAGGCGCTTGCAAGAGAAAATCTGACGACCAAGAGTTTTACAAATGCGCGCGATGCTATGACTGCTTTGCAGTCGGACACGCCACAGGTATTGGTTTCCGATATTCGCATGCACGGTGCCTCTGGCCTGGAGTTATTGCAAACCGTTAAAGCCAAACACCCCGGTTTGCCAGTGATTATCATGACCGCGTTCTCGGATCTGGATTCTGCTGTTGCCGCTTTTCAAGGCGGGGCATTTGAATACTTAGCCAAACCATTCGATCTTGATAAAGCGGTTGAATTAATCCGCCGTGCGCTGGATGAAAGTCTGCGTGAATCCAGTGTTGAGCAAACGATTTCTGAAGCGCCGGAAATTCTTGGTCATGCACCGGCGATGCAAGATGTTTTTCGTGCGATAGGGCGCTTGTCTCAATCGAATGTGACGGTATTAATTACCGGTGAATCGGGAAGTGGTAAAGAGTTGGTTGCCCGCGCTTTGCACAAACATAGCCCACGTTCATCTCAGCCTTTTATTGCGCTCAATACTGCCGCGATTCCTAAAGACTTATTAGAGTCGGAATTATTTGGTCATGAGCGTGGCGCATTTACTGGCGCGCAGACGACCCGACGTGGTCGTTTTGAACAGGCAGAGGGCGGTACTTTATTTCTCGATGAAATTGGCGACATGCCATTCGATTTGCAGACGAGATTATTGAGAGTCCTGTCGGATGGTCATTTTTATCGGGTCGGTGGGCATCAGCCGATGAAGGCGAATGTACGCGTCATTGCTGCGACTCATCAAAATCTTGAAACCAGAGTCCGTGAAGGTTTGTTTCGCGAGGACTTATACCATCGCTTAAATGTTATTCGCTTGCGTTTGCCTAGTTTGCGTGAACGTCGTGAAGATATTCCTGTACTGGCGAAATTTTTCTTGGCTCAAAGTGCAAAGCAACTAGGTGTCGAGGTCAAGCGTTTATCAGAATCGGCATTGCAGTTTTTGTCGGGATTGGATTTCCCTGGAAATGTCCGGCAATTGGAAAACCTGTGTAACTGGATTACCGTTATGGCTCCAGGTCAGACGGTGGAGGTGTTGGATTTACCGCAGGATCTGTTGCCATCTGGGGAGCAGGGTAATGGGATGGTAGCGACGAGCGCACTGAGGCCGGAGGCTGAGCTTAGTGTCAGTAGCGGTACGGAGGGAAACTCTTCCCATCAAGCCCATGTTTCTTTTTCTGATCGCCAACTTCATCCTGCACAAAGCTGGATTGAGCTTTTAGAGGAAGAGGCAATGACGATGCTGTCGCAAGGCCAGCCTGAAGTCATCGTGAAATTAGGCGATAAGTTTGAAGCAATCGTGATTAAGGCTGCGCTCAAATATACTCATGGACGGAAAAATGATGCCGCCGTCAGACTGGGAATTGGACGCAACACGATCACGCGCAAAATACATGAGTTGGGTATCGACGGCGCAAAAGATGATTGAACCGTTAACCAGTCCCATAAAATTAACCATCTGAATTTCGCTACGATGTTGAAGTGATACAGCTCTGATATTTTTGATGTTAACGAGATGCGGGCAATTTCAAGATGAATCAGATTCACCTTGAAATTGCCCGCTCTTACTTGGTCTGCTTTGCGTTCGTTGTATATTGCGTTAACTGTCAGCGTTAATGGACAGGGCTACTGCTTCCGCAATTTTGATACCGTCAACACCTGCTGAAAGAATGCCTCCCGCATATCCTGCTCCTTCGCCAGCAGGGTAAAGTCCTTTCGTATTCAGACTTTGCAAGCCATCGTCGGTTCTCTTAATGCGGATCGGTGATGACGTCCGGGTTTCTATACCCGTCAGGATGCCATCGTTCATCGCAAAGCCTTTGATCTTTTTATCGAATTCAGGAATTGCTTCTCGTATCGCGTTAATCGCATATTCAGGTAAAGCTTCTGCCAGATCACAAAGGGTGACGCCGGGTTTGTATGATGGAGTTACATTACCCAGTTCTGTTGATTTGATACCTTTAATGAAATCGCCGATAAGCTGCCCTGGTGCATTGTAGTTTTCACCGCCCATTTTGTAAGCGCGTTCTTCGAGTTTGCGCTGCAAATCAATCCCTGCAAGAGGATTCCCAGGGTAATCTTCCGGAGAAATGCCAACGACGATGGCGCTGTTTGCATTACGTTCATTGCGTGAATACTGACTCATTCCATTGGTTACTACGCGACCGGGCTCTGATGTCGCAGCGACGACCGTCCCTCCGGGGCACATACAGAAGCTATACACGGAGCGGCCATTTTTTGCGTGATGAACCAGTTTGTAATCTGCCGCGCCCAGAATTTCATTCCCTGCGTTAGGGCCAAAGCGCGCTTTGTCGATAACGGATTGCGGGTGTTCGATACGGAAGCCGATTGAAAATGGTTTGGCTTCAATGTAAACGCCCTTATCGTAGAGCATCTGGAATGTGTCACGGGCGCTATGGCCGATCGCAAGAACAACGTGGTTTGACTCAGTGTATTCACCGTCATTCACACGTACTCCGTGGACCTCACCATTTTTGATATCGATATCCGTTACTTTTTGCTCAAAACGAATCTCGCCGCCGAGTGCTTCAATGTTATGTCGCATCTCTTCTATCATCTTCACCAGGCGGAAGGTTCCTATGTGGGGCTTGCTGACGTACAAAATTTCTTTCGGAGCACCAGCTTTTACAAATTCTGTGATGACTTTTCTGCCGTAATGTTTTGGGTCTTTGATCTGACTGTACAGTTTTCCATCTGAAAACGTTCCCGCGCCACCTTCACCAAATTGCACATTGGATTCCGGTTGTAATTCACGTTTGCGCCATAATCCCCAGGTGTCCTTTGTCCGTTCCCTGACGGTTTTTCCTCGTTCGAGAACGATCGGGCGGTATCCCATCTCTGCCAGTAACAATGCCGCGAACAGGCCGCAAGGTCCGAAGCCAATAACAATCGGACGTTTAAAGTCGCTATCTTGAGCATGTGCAACGAACTTATAGCTGGTGTCCGGTGTGGCGCCAATATTTGGTTGCTTGCTCAGACGAGCTAATACCTCGGATTCATTTTTTAATTCGACGTCGATGGTGTAGATCAGAATAATTGCTGTTTTCTTTCGCGCATCGTAGCTTCGCTTAAATATATTGAAGTCAACAAGATCCGATTCAGGAATCGCTAATTGTTCCAGTATCGCCCTTTTTAATGCTGATTCGGGGTGATCTAGAGGAAGTTTTAAGTCGGTGATGCGTAACATAGATGGTGTCCGTAAAACTAATCAGTAAAACTGTTTAGTAGTTTAATTCTGCGTAAAAGTAATATTTTACCTGTTACCGTAAAGGCAGCAGTTAATTGTTGCCCAGAACATCAGTCGTTACATCGAATACCCGCGTTGCAGCCATTCGAATATTCATTAAAATAATTTTCGTGGTTTCTTGCGAATGCGGAGTGGTTTTGCTATAGTTCGGCTCCCGCTGAGAAGCGGGGGTAGAAAGTGAAGCGCTGCAGTTAAAAATGCAGCAAGCATAGTC